>DASTWZ010000021.1:0-111704 GCA_035765635.1 Opitutaceae bacterium | reverse complement strand
ATCTTCAGCTATATCGAAACCTTCTATAATCGAACCAGACTCCACTCGAGCCTGGGCTACATCAGCCCGGCTCAGTTTGAATCCAAACTAAACAACTAATCACCCCCACGACCCGTGTCCGAAGAATCGGGGCAAGCCCAGACCCTAATGTCTGTGTTCGCCCAACTTTTCGACCTGCATAAAACATTGACGCCATTATTCTCCTAATTCACCTGAATAAATGGCGAGGAGGGTGCGGGTCGAATTTGGAGGGGCGTTGTATCATGTCATAAGTCGTGGAAACTATCGGATTCCGATATTCCACGATGATGGAGTTAAACGCGCGTTTATCGATTGCGTGTTCGAAGCCTGCCGTCGGGCAGGATGGGTCCTGAGCGCGTTTGTGATCATGTGAAATCACTACCACCTGGCGCTGCAAACGCCGGAGGGAAACCTCTCGGCCGGTATGCACTGGCTGCAAAGCACCTTTGCCACTCGGTTTAATCGATTTCGGCGTGAATCGGGACATGTCTTCCAGGGGCGCTTTAAAGCCATCGTCGTAGAAACCGAACGCGACCTCGCGAACGTGGCTCACTATATCCATCTGAATCCTGTTCGCGCGGGCATTGTCTCTACCGACCAGCTCGATCTGTACCCGTATTCCAGTTATGTATATTTTAGAAAAGAAGAGCGCGCATCATGTCTCAATCCCACTGCTTGTCTCGCGGGTGCGGGCGAGTTGAAGGACAATTCGGCGGACTGGGAGTTATATCATAAGTATTTGAGCTGGCTCGCGGAATCAGACGAAGAAATAAAACGTCTTCAATTTGACGACCTCTCAAAGGGATGGGCCATCGGATCTCCGGAATTTAGGCGCGAGGCCGCACGCATCATAAACGAAGCAACTTCGGCGATTTCGACCGGATGCCGAACTCGTACCGAAGCCAAGGAGATCGGATGGGAGGTGTTGCTCGAGAGAGCTCTCGTGCAACTGGGACGAAACACTCACGATGTAGCCGTCGATAAAAAGTCTGCCGACTGGAAGGTCGCGATCGCCGCCCATCTCAAGGCGCATACAACGGCAAAGAACCCGTGGCTGGCCCATCAATTAAATATGGGTGATCCCGATGGCGTCAGTCGTTATGTCAGCGAGTGCCGCTCCGGAAAACGGAAGCAGGCCAAAATGCTGCTGGCGAAGATCACAGACATTAGAGACTGTCCGAAAAGTCGGAACATAATATAATCGATCTATTCTGTATGATATGTTTCTTACGGATGAGCAATGGGCTCTGATTGAGCCGTATTTGATAATTAAGCGTACGAGTCGGTTTGGGCGGCCTCGTGCGGATGGTCGAAAAGTCTTCGAGGCGATCTTGTTTATGCTGCACACGGGAATGCAGTGGAGGTTCTTACCCAAGAGCTTTCCGCCGAAGTCGACCGTGCATGACTATTTGAGTCGATGGTGTCAGCGTGACGCTTTCCGCAGGTTGCTCGCCGGCTTGATTCGCGTGTTGCTTGAGCGTGGCGAGTTGCAGATCGACCAGGCCTTCATTGATGCCACCTTTGCGCCTGCTAAAGGAGCAGGTGATGGAGTTGGACTGACGCGCAAGGGCAAGGGCACAAAGATTCAGATTGCTGTTGATGGTCAAGGTATTCCACTTGGTGCCAGTGTCGCATCGGCGGGCCTGGGAGAGCCGCAAATGGTCCAACAAACCCTTCAATTGTTTGAAGAAAAATCTCAGCCTGAAAGATTGATCGGCGACAAAGCTTACGACTCCGATCCCTTGGACGCGTTGCTGGCCGAGCTCGGCATTGAAATGATCGCGCCGCACAGCCAAAATCGTCTCCCCGAAAACCAAACCCAGGACGGCCGTGCTTTGCGCCGCTATCGCCACAGATGGATCGTCGAACGAACCTTCGCCTGGCTTGGTTATCATCGCAGACTTCTGGTTCGATGGGAAAAACACCTTCCCATATTCCTCGGCTTTACGCTACTTGGCTGTATGATGATCACACTCAAAAAACTTGGCGGATAATCCAGCTCTATATCAAAATACCACTTTCCGGACAGCCTCTAGGGTCTGACCCCGTCCCGGTCACGCTGTCGGTTTTGAACGGGAACGCGTGAGCTTCGGCCGTCGCCGCCGAAATATATTCCGCATTCGCCCAGCCGGTGTTCGACTCGATAAGTTTTCCCTGCCCGTCGTAAACCGCCAACTCCGGTTTCTGCAAAAAGCCCTTTATTCCGAAATCGCTCAGCCCTGGACCCACCGCCCGGACGAGCACGCGCCGGGGCGAACCGCTGTCGCCGCTAATAATAAATCCTGCGATCGCCAAGTCGTCACCGCCGCCGACCGCCGCGCGGGAGGAAACGTTGATCAACCCAGCTTGCCGCACAAACGCGTTCTCGCTGGCAGTCTGTCCCGCCGCATTGGTCACGAGTACGCGATAGGCTCCCGTTTGCGACGTCACCAAAGTGCGGTTTGTCGCGCCAGGAATCGGCTGCTGAAAAAGCAGCCATTGATAGCTTACTGGGATGTCTGAATAGGCTTCGACGGCCAGCGTGGCGCTTTCGCCGTACGAAAGTGCGACAGACTGTGGCTGCTGTGTGATCGTCGGCGCGGCCGGTCCCGGAGCAATTTCTAACCAACGGACTTGGGAGTACGGCGGCAGATAGCCTTGCACGAAAATGCGTCCATCGTGCGACACCTGCAGATTGTGCGGCAGCACTCGGCTGCCATCAGGCGCCTGGAATATATAACTCGGAACGATCTCGGTGTATGAACCTACCGAATTCTGAGTCGGAGGATTGACCTTCAATATAGATCCATCGGGAGCGATGGCGTAAACATTGCCATAGTCGTCAACGCCGACCTCGGACTGGGGGACGTCCTTGAAATTGATAATTCTAAAATCGAGCGATGCGTAGCCTTCCTTAGGTTTGCCCACGATGAGCACTGCGCCGACGGACGTCGACGTATACGTCGCCGAGGCGACAATATACAGCGTGTCGTCTGCGCCGACGGCGATGCTCGTGAAATGATAGCTGCCGATTCCGCTAGGATACCTAACGATGCCAAGCGAAGTATATATCGTTTCCTGGGCGCCTTGAGGTGAGGTGCGGATGATATCACTGAATGAAAACGAATAGGTGTTACCCTGACTGTCGGTCAACCGCGGCGCAGGCACAGCCGTGAGATCGGAAACCACGATAGGATGAAAATTCGCAGCCGAGGCAAATAGGCCGCAGAAAAGAAACGCCGCGATGAGAAGAAGAGTTTTCACAGAGATTGATAGCGTCCAATGCACACCACCGCCGCCGCCAAACCCGCGACAGAGGTTTATAGTATTAACAATCTCACTTCAGAAACCCGCTATCCGAACGAGTCCACCAGCCAAGCAACCGCCCGAGGTCGAGCGAGTCCCGCCCAGTATGACAAAACGCGTGGAGATATTGCGAACTCTGCCGAGGGAGCGACGAGCGTGGCCGCAGCGCATCGCCGGGGCGTTGAACGATTATTCAGGTCTATCCGTGGATCGTCCATTGTTTTGAAGCTGCGGAGGCGATAGACTTCGGGCGGCTTTAACCCGGATGTTCATGTTGCCCCGTTCTCTCATCTCGTTCTTCGTTTTCGCCGCGCTGCTTTCCCCGGTTTCCGCCAAGGAGCGCGTTTATGTCGATCATGGCGTGCTGCGCTGGTCGAATGACAATTCGGAGGTCGCGCTTTTTGGCGCCAATTACTCCCTGCCTTCCGCGTGCGACTACCGCGCTCCGGGCTATCTCGGGCTCGATCGGAAGAAGCTGGTCGAAGAGGACATGGCGCACTTCGTCCGGATGGGCTGTACCGGCGTCCGGCTCTGCTTCTGGGGCGATTGGGAGAATTCCGACAACGCGGGAAACTTGATCGCGAACGATCACCTCGACTTGCTCGACTACGTCATCGCGGAGGCCACCCGCCGGAATATCAGCATACTATTCACGCCGATCACGACCTACAGCTCGATCTGGCCGGACGGGCACGATTCAGACGAGATCCAGGGGTTTTCGAAATACTACAAAAAGGACAGGCTCCGATTGGACGAGGCCCCGATCAAGGCGCAGCAGAATTATCTGAAGCAGCTCTTCACGCATATCAATCCGTACACCCACCGCGCACTCAAGGATGAGCCGGGCATCGTCTTTGTGGAACTGATCAATGAGCCGACGCACCACCCCGAAAATTTCGAGGCCTCGGTTCATTATATCAATGCGCTGGCCGAGGCGGTGAAGGGCACGGGGTGCGAGAAGGTTCTGTTCTATAATCTGAGTCAGGATTTCGCGATTGCTCCCGCGATCAACGCGTCCAAGGCCGAAGGCTACACCTATGCCTGGTATCCGACGGGCTTGAATTCGGGTCACGAGCTGAAGGCCAATTTTCTCCGGACGGTCGATCACTTTGGACCCATGTTCGATCCCGTGCTCGAGGGGCGCCCTAGGCTCGTGTACGAATTCGATTCTGCGGACATGAGCTCCGGCTTCATGTACCCGGTCATGGCGCGGGCCTTCCGCGAAACGGGCGCGCAATTCATGAGCATGTTTTCATACGACATGCTCGGCACGGCACCCTACAATCTGGGCTGGCAAACTCATTTCCTGAATTTGGTCGCATCGCCGCGGAAGGCGCTCAGTGCCATGATCGCGGCAGAAGTTACGCGCCGCGTTCCTCGATTCAAGCGCTTCGGGGGTTATCCGGAAAATACGCGCTTCGGTCCGTTCCATATCAGCTACGAACAGGATCTCAGCGAAATGGTGACCGATGATACGTTTCTCTATTCCAATTCGACAAGCACCGCTCCCTCCAACCCTGCCAAACTAACCCGGATCGCCGGCTATGGTAGCTCGCCGGTCGTGAAATACTCAGGATTGGGCGCATATTTTTTGGACAA
This sequence comes from Opitutaceae bacterium, assembly GCA_035765635.1. Taxonomy (GTDB): domain Bacteria; phylum Verrucomicrobiota; class Verrucomicrobiia; order Opitutales; family Opitutaceae; genus EW11. The sequence goes on along the minus strand of DASTWZ010000021.1, from coordinate 106,799 downwards.
GATCGCAGATGGGGTCTGGCGGTTGGAAATCTACCCGGACGCCGTCGAGATTGCGGATCCGTTTGCGAGGACGATGAAGACGGACAAGCCGAGTATTCGATTGGTGGAGCATGCCTGGCCAATCACAATTCGACTACCAGATCTCGGTTCGACCTTTTCCATAGCCCGCTTGGATAAAACGGTGGAGCAGGTCACGGCGCAGGACAGCCGTTTTAATATCAATGCGGGAGTCTATCTGTTGACGAAGGAGCCGCGCTTAGATCTCACCAAACTTCCGGATTCAGTGCATGGAGTGGGATTGCGCGAATATTACATTCCAAAGCTCGCCACCGACTTTATTGATATCGTTCCAACAACGCCGGAGGATATATATTCCAATCGCCGTCAAATCCTCGCGGCAAACGTCGTGACTTCAGGCAAAGTCGATTCGGTCCACGTTGAAATCCGCAGGCAGGGGGAAACGCCCGTCACTCGCGTAAGTTTGAAAGCGGCTGAGGCGTATCGATATTCGGCGGATTGGCCGGACGAATTGGAGAAGCCCGGCGCCTACGAATACGCGTTGTACGTTTCAGAAGGCGGACGTTCGACCCGGGTGCCACAGGATCCCGCTGCATTCCGACCGGTGAAACTCCACGGCCGCGGCGAACCCCTGCCTCTTTTCAACGCCGAAGCGGATACGCCCAAACTGTCGTTCACACGGATCGGAGACGATATTCGCCACGGGATTTATAAGATTGCGGGCGAAGCCGACCACCCGCCGCGCTTGCAACTGTTCCTGCCGTTCAGCAAGGACGCGAATATCGATGATTATACAGCGCAGAACCTCGTGACGGAACGGATTAGCGCGTTGGGCAGCGAGGCGCGGAGCTTCAGCGGCCTCAGAGTTCGCCTCCGGGCCCACGGCAAGGCTCAGCCCGTTGTGGTAAGATTGGTCGAAGCTGATGGGACAGGTTGGTCGACCACCCTGAAGCCCGACGAAAAGCTCAAAGACTACACCGTTCCCTTGAAGGAATTGGCGATCGATAAGGCCGCCATGCTTCCGCTCGGCTATCCCGGACGTTGGAACTATTGGATGTCTCCGCCGAGCAACCGCGGAGGAAAAGCGGACCGTCTCAACATCGAGAGCGTCGAGCGAATCCAGTTCAGTCTGGCGCCGACATCGAATCGCGTTGCGACCGATGAAGACCCATCGGTGGAAATCGAGAGTGCGTCACTGATCGTTTCTCCATAGGCGCCGCAGGCCGGTCTGTTGGCTCTCCACGAGGAAATGCTGAAGGGGTCACGTCGCAGCTTGCAACAAAAGCAGTCACCTCTTCGGAGAAACAGGGCGCCTCGATTTGGGAAGGAACGGGTACTATGTTTCCCCGATTCATCGATGTCACTGCCCTCACTCGCCAACGGGTCGTCGGAGAGTTGACCGCTTGGCAGACGCCCAATGGTCCGTACAACGTCGAACATCTGGCCGGACGCAGCCCGCGCGATGAGTGCCTCGTTTTCTACTGGTCGCCCCAGCACAACTGGCAGGTCGTCAACGTCACCGCGAAGACCGGCGCCAAGATCGCCGGGCCACTCACCAGTTGGCAGACGCACAATGGCAGCGTACTCGTCGAACATCTCGCGGGACGCTCGCCGACGGGTGATCTCCTCGTATTCTGGTGGTCGCCGCAACACGACTGGCAGGTCGTCAACGTTTCCCAAAAAACAGGCCAGAAAATCGCGAATACGGTCACGAGCTGGCAGACGCCCAATGGCCCTTTCAACGTCGAGCACCCGGCCGGACAGGCGCCCAACGGCGATCTGCTGGTCTTCTGGTGGTCGCCCCAGCACGACTGGCAGGTCGTCAACGTCACCCAGAAAACGCGTCGCTCGATCGCCTCAGGCGTGGCCAGCTGGGTGACGCCCAACGGCCCGATGCTGGTTGAGCACCTGGCCGCGGCGGACAGTCACGGATCACTGATCGTGTTCTGGTGGTCGCCAGCCCATGACTGGCAGGCGATCGACGTCACCGCGCTGACGGGACAGCGTATCCAAGGAACTCCTACAAGTTGGCTGGCCGGAAACGTCGAGCATCTCGCCGCCCGCGCGCCGGATGACACGCTGCAGGTGTTTTGGTGGACGCCGGCGACGAACTGGCAGGTGGTCAACACCACGCGTTTCACCGGCGATTCAACCGGGGGCGCGGCTTCGCCTTACCAACTACCCAGCGGAGAAGAACAGGCCGAGCTGCTGGCTACGCGCTCTCCCGATGGCTCGCTCATCCTCAACTGGTGGAAGCCTTCGCGCGATTGGCAGTCGCTCAATGTTTCAAAGGCGATCGGCGATCGACGCTTCTCGGCGGACCCGGTGACATGGATCACGCCCAACGGCCGCAGCAAGGTCGAACATTTCGCGGCGCCCGACGAGAAGGGCTCGCTCCTCGTGGTCTGGATGGACGCTCAGCCGCGCGATCTCACGGATGCGGTGGGCGGGCCGTACAAGGAACTCGAGCGCGTGCGCAATGTGCGGCGCAAGGTTCTCGCGATCCTCTGGGATCCGCATCGCGCGACCGATCCCGCGCCCACGCCTGCCTCCGTCGAGTCCGTGCTCTTCGGCCCGCAAATGAGCGTGCGCGATTACTACCTCCAAGCCAGCAACGGCTACTTCACGATCGAGAAGGCCGGCGTCCTGGGTTGGTACGACGCATTGTATCCAGCGGAGCACTACTGGGGACCGACCGACACGGGCGACACGAACGGCGACGGATGGATTCACGGTCATGTCGAGAAGTGGGCGGAAGCCATTCGGAGGGCGGGGCAGGATTTCAACTTCGCTCCGTTCGACGCGCATCCGGCCGATGGCAATCTCCGGCCCGACGAATTGGCGCTGCTCATCATCATTCCGCAAAACAGTCCGTTCGGCACGAATCGCACGGTCGTCGGCCGCGAATTCCCGCAATCGCAACCGCTCGTGGTCGGCGGCGTCACCTTCGGCACGATCGCCGAGGCGTACATCGGAAACCCGCCGAACCTGGGTGTCGCCGCGCACGAGTTGAACCATCTCCTCCTGCACGGTGCGGACATGTACTTCACGTTTCCCCAGCCATTCGCGGCGGGAATGTATTCGTTGATGGACGGCACGTACCAAGGCACGCACCTCGATCCATTTCACAAATTGAAGTGCGGGTGGCTGCGTCCGCAGGTCGTGCTCGAGTCGGGCGTGTACTCACTATCGGACGTGGAGACGCACTACAAGGTGCTCATCCTGATGAATCCCGCGCGGAGCACGGATGAATATTTCATCGTGGAGAATCGCTGGCGCGGTACCTCGTACGATCAGCCGATGAGCGATGTCGGCATCGCCGTGTGGCACATCATGGAAAACCAAAGCCTTTACGGCACGCTGCCGCCACCGCCCGGGGTCGACCCGATGAAGTGGAATGACGTCGCGCCAAACGAATGGGGACGGCGCGGCATCAGAATGATTCGGCCCGTTTCGGGCCCGGGTATTTTTGACGACAAAGCGCTTTGGGACGGCAGCGATCCAGAAACTGGATACGACTTATTGTCGGACGATGCCAACCCGCAGCACGCGATGCTGAAGTGGGGCGACGGCACACCGAGCGGTTTTGCTCTGCGTCATTTTTCGGCGCCCGGTGCGACCATGACGGTGACGATCGAGGTGCCGTTCTGAGTGCTATACAGAAGCAAACTCCGGCAGATTGAGGTCAACGTTGCCGCCACTACCACTACCGCTGCCGCTGCTGCTGCCTGACGCAGCGCGACCCGTCCCCGCTGCGGAAGGTCACCTTCGCCGCTGACATGCGGTTGGCGGAGGCGACTGCAGTCAGAAGCGCGGCGACGACGCCTCGCGGAATTTCTGAGTGTCACATTGATCGAGAATTCGGCTGAGATAGCGGGGTGCCCTCCACTTCTCGTTTAAACCGCATCCCGCCGATCCCGGCAGTGATCCTGGGCGTGGTCAGCGTGCAAGGAGGAGCTGCCTTCGCGAAGGAGCTTTTCCCCGCGCTGGGGCCGGCGAGCACGGCGGGGCTGCGTATCGTGCTTTCCGCAGCCATGCTGCTCGCCGCGTTTCGTCCACCGCTGGCCAAGTTCACACGCGCGCAATGGTTGGCGGTGATTCCGTATGGCCTGGTTCTCGGCGCGATGAACCTGACGTTTTACCTGGCGCTCGGGCGGATCCCGCTCGGGCTGGCGGTGACTCTGGAGTTCGTCGGACCGCTGACGGTGGCGGTGTTGGGATCACGACGGGCCTCGGATTTTCTGTGGGTGATCCTTGCGGGCATTGGCATTGCCCTGATCGCGCCGTGGAGGACTGACGTAAGTTCGCTCGATCCTGTCGGCGTGGCGCTGGCTCTGCTCGCCGGCGCATTTTGGGGCGCGTACATTCTTCTCGGCGGCCGAATGTCGAAAGTAATTAACGGAGAGCACGGCGTCGCGGCCGGAATGCTCTTCGCTTCGCTTTTGGTCGTTCCGTTTTCGCTAAGCGACGGACTGGTCGCGCGACTGACGCCGTCTCATTTTTTCGCAGGATTGGCGGTCGCTCTTCTCTCCAGTGCGGTGCCGTACACGCTCGAAGCGAACGCCCTGCGGGTTGTTTCGAGTCGGACCTTCGGCATCCTCATGAGCTTGGAGCCCGCCGTGGCGGCGCTCGCCGGACTCGTCTTCCTCGGCGAAAAACTCCGACTCGATCAGTGGCTCGCGTTGGTCTGCATCAGCGCCGACTCCGCCGGCGCAGCGTTTACTGGCAGAAAAGACGAGAGACTGGCGGACGCGTGACGCGTGGGCGGGAGGCGGCAAGAAAGGTCAGGCCTCCAGTTATTGAATTCTGAAGAGAGGTAAGTCGGCAGGTTGTGCATTCCGGACAAGGGATGCTCGGCGAATTTCTCCACGTTAGAACTGGCGCTTTGTTTTGGTTGGATTGGCGCCTTTCGTATAACTCCTATACCTGCGCCATGCCTCCATCGACGGCGAGATCTACGCCGGTGATGTAGGAACTTTCATCGGAGGCAAGAAACACGGCGACGGCAGCGATTTCCTCGGGCTTGCCTCTTCGGCCGAGCGGAACTTGCGAGGCGAACTGAGCGGCGGCCTGTTCCGCCTGTTCAGCGGTGAGGCCTGCCTTCTCCAGAGCCGGAGTTTCGATCGGGCCAGGACTCATCGAATTCACACGAATCTTGCGATCCTTCAGTTCCATCGTCCAGCCGCGGGCGAAGCTGCGCACCGCTGCCTTGCTCGCGGCGTAGGCGGTAAAGGCTGGCACCCCCAGCACGTTTGCGTTCGACGAGGTGAGGATGATCGAACCGCCATCTTTGAAAAGGGGAAGGGCCTTTTGCACGGTAAAGAATACCCCCTTTACGTTGACGTCGAAAATCTTGTCGAAATGGGATTCGGTTGCCAGTGCCAGCGGTGCCACGGTTCCTCCGCCTGCGTTCGCAAAGAGAATGTCGATCTGGCCGTGCTTTTCTTTAACGACAGCATAGAGCCGATCCAGATCTTCCATGCGCGACACGTCGCCCGCGACCGTCGTGACATTTCTCCCGATAAACGCCGCAGCTTCTTTCAGGTCTTTCTCGCGTCGTCCAGTGATCACGACGTGCGCGCCTTCGTCCACGAAGCGCTTGGCAGTGGCCAAGCCGATCCCGCTGTTGCCGCCTGTGATGACCGCGATTTTCCCCGCCAATTTTTGTCCGTTGTTATTACTCATGTGTCTTCTCTTTTTCTGATTGTTAACTGCTTCAAAATTCCAGGCGCCGGATTAGATCCAGATGGAGGCCACTTAGCGGACCTCCAAACTCCTGGAGTCTTCCGCCATCGATCAGTCCGCCAAGGTCCACCGGGACAAAGCCGGCTTCCTCGAGCGCGCCGGCCACTTTCCCTTTTGCGTCGGTATCGTCGCCCGAAAGGAACAGGACCCATTTGGGCTTCTTGTCAGAAGCGTCCTGAATCCAATCCACCACGAGCGTATTGAGTGCTTTGACCACGCGAGCGCCGGCCGCGTAACTTGCGATGAGCTCGCTCGCGGTCTTGCCGTTGGTGTCCGGCTCCGAAGTGCGATTCGTCGCATCGACGAGGATGCGCCCGCTCCAGTCAGAAACCTCGGCAAGGGCTTGCTCTGCTTGTTCCCAGCGCACCGCCAGAATTACGATATCTTGCGCTGCCGCCTCGTTCACGGTGCCCGCTTTGGCATTCGGGCCGATATCGCGAACAAGTTCGGCCAACGAGTCCGGTCCCCTGCTGTTGCTGAGAACCACCTCGTGTCCATGCCGGACAAAATGCCTGGCATAGGTCTGCGCCACATCTCCTGCTCCAATAAATCCAATTTTCATATCCGTTCTCCGTTATTCGTTGTTTAGTTACGATAATAGTATCCGTTAACCCTATAAAAAAGTTAGCTAGCCCGCTTCCTGATTTTTGAAACCGCATCGGCCAGAGACGTCTGCTTCAGTTCACTTTCGACCGCTTTCTGTGTGTTGGTCAGAACGTCGCCCATTACTTCCTTGATGTTACAACTCACCACACACCCCCTGCTTTTGGCATAGGCGTGGATGGCAAAAACACTGGGAGCGCTGACCGCAGAGTAAATGTCCAGGAGGGAAATGCTCTTTGGGCTTCTGGCCAGATCATAGCCGCCGGATTTCCCCACGGTGGTTTTGACCAGCTTTGCCTTGGAGAGTTTGACCAGAATTCTTTTAACGAAAACGGGGTTCGCGTTCACGCTGCCTGCCAGCACCTCCGACGTGAAACTGCTTTCGTAATGCGCAAGTGCGGCCAGCACATGGACGGCGATCGAAAATTGCGTGTTCACAGAAGCCATTAACAGATACTTTCACAGTATCTGAATAAGCGCAAGAAAAAAGTTAAAAATGCGGGACGCAGCCGACTCAGATACAACGCCGGCACGGTGTTTCGTCGGGTTATTCCGTGTGGCCTGACAAAGCAGGCTAGGTTTCCGCTAGGACATTGCTCGACGATGCTGGCCGGTATTACACCGATCAACGGAGGGCGGCGCATTGATAAGCTAGCTCTGTGCATGATGTCGTTATCATTGGTGCAGGTCCGGCTGGTCTCAGCGCCGCTCTGGTTTTGGGCCGATGCCAACGCAGGACACTGGTCCTTGATGACGGGCACCCCCGCAATGCAGCCTCACCGGCCCTGCACGGATACTCACGCGAGACGGCACGCCACCTTCTGAACTGCGGCGGCTCGGGCGGTCCGAAATCGCTCGCTATCCCGAGGTGGAAATACGCGAGACTCGGGTCATCTCCGTCCGGCAGGAGATTGATTATTTCAGCGTGCAAGTGGAGAACGGTGAACCCCAAGCTGGGCGCCTTCTTCTATTGGCGACGGGACGTTGTGATGAAATTCCGGACAAGACCGGATTTCGGCGGTTCTATGGGCGGGGCGTTTATCACTGTCCATTTTGCGATGGATGGGAGCATCGCAACGGAGCTCTCGTTTGCTACGGACGGGGACGCGGCGCCCTCGATTTGGCGGTCGAATTGCGCACCTGGAGCGCCGACGTTCATCTTTGTACAGACGGGCCTGTCGAGTGGTCCGACGAGGAGCTGGCGCTGCTCGCAGAGGCGGAAGTGCGCCATGAAGACCACCAGATCGCTTCACTGGAAGGGAGTGAACGTTTGCAGGCCATCAGCTTTGCCGATCAGACGCGGCTTCGATGCGACGCGTTATTTTTCTATTCGGGCTGTTCTCAACGTTCGACACTACCGGAACGGCTCGGCTGCACGTTTGATGAATCCGGCGCTGTGCGCTGCACAGGATTTAGAGCTATCGGCGTTACGGGTCTCTTCGTCGCTGGCAATGTCCAGGGAGGACTGCACATGGCAATTTCCGCAGCAGCCGAAGGCGCACACGCCGCCATCGATATAAACGATGAGTTGTTGAAGCGCGGTTTTCTGGCGGTCGCGCCGATTCTGCAGGCCTGACCCTTTTTGACTGCTCGCCAGGTAAAAGAGAGCAGGCCTCAAAAAAACTTTCTCGCGGCAGGGAAGACGATCAGCCTCCCACCTGAGGCTTGGGAATGATGCGTGGGATGATCTGTTCGATGGCGTAGTCGGGCACGATGATTTTCCAGCCCGTCGGTCCGTTGCGTACGTTGAAACTGGACGTATTATTGGGCACGAGACCCGAGTCCTTATATTGTTCGGCGCCGGTCGTGATGTGGGCGCGTATCTGAACTTCATTGCTTGCAGCAATGGTTTCGGAAGTGATTTGCACAGTGCCGGAGGCAGGAATTATAGTGCCTTCTCGCGCTCCATATAGCGCGACGAGGTGTTCGGGGTCGGGGTATTGCGCTCGCGTTTCCGGTGGAAGTTCGGCGAGGGTTTCGTTGAGCAATCGTTTTTGATTCTCCGTCAGTCCGAGCATGGCTGCGATGTCGTCGTTTGTGCCGTGGGCAATCGCCCAAAGAAAACTCTCGACGGCCGTTCGTGGCGTCACGCACCCGAGGTCGGCCAGAGCTTCGACTTTAAACACACCGCGACTCAGATCGGACATCAGCGCGGCCTTGGGTCGGCCGAGGCCGGGGCAGGTTGCTCGGAGGCGTTAAGGGGCGCGGTTGACGCGGTTGCTGCTGCCGCTGAAGACGATGCTGGAACTGACGCACGAGGCGGGGTGGAGCGTGTACCATCGCGACGCGCGGACGAGTCGTGCGGCACGGCCGTGCTTTGGCCGATGACTGATGAACTCCTGCCTTCAGACAAATTGTTCCGTAAATAATAAACAGCGGGAATAGTGCCGATGAGCACGGCCGCGCATGCGAGAGTGACTGTCGATTTAGTCATGGTGAATATATAAATGGCGCTGAGATTTGCCCCGGCGATTTGCTCCAACGCGCCAGCGGCGACCGCGCTGGCCAAATTAACCGGAGCAGAAATTTGCGCGTGGCTTGCCAAGACTCCCGAAAGCGCCGCGGCACTCGAGGTCAAGCCACGTTTGGTGAGCAATGAACGCATTCTCTCAATGGCGCGGTTCAGTCGCAGTCTGGCTCCGTCTTCAGAAAGTTTTAGCTTACCCGCCATCTCTGAAAAAGTGAGTCCTTGAAAGTATCGAAGCAGGACCGCCTCTCGATCGGCTGGGTTCAGTTTCAGAAGGATATCATCCAGGACCAAGGAGAGGTCTGCGCTTGCAATATCTCCGTTTGATAAAGCTGAAAGCTGCTCTGCTGCGGCCTTTTCCTCTGCCGCGCGCTTTCGTTGAGCGGCTCGAGCGACTTTGGCGGCTCCATAGCAGGCACTCACATACAGCCAGCCATTAATTACTGGGCGGGCTGCAAGACTTGCCGACTTTCGAGCGAGATCGGCGAAAACATCTTGAGCCACCTCCTGCGCTCGGTGCGCATCTCCATTTAATCTCCTTAGGGCTGCGAAATAGACCATACGGTGATGTCGCAGGACCAATTCTTTGAATGCTTCTTCGGATCTCGTTTCCGCGTACACGCGAAGCAATTCGGAGTCAGTTGGCATGCGTCACATCGTATCACCCGCTCTGACAAAAAACCGTACAAAAAACTTTGAGTTTTGCTGCCCTTAAGACCAATCCTGGCAGATTCAGCACTGCCGGGATGCTCTCCACTTGGTTGGCTTCGAAAATCTGAAGAGACTACAGCCGAGCTGAAGGGAGCACGGCGCAGCAACCTCCATTGGTAGAAAATTCAGGGCCCATTATTTGCCGGGGAAAAACGTCCACTCGATGAGGCTCGGCGCTTCTTTTGCCGAGGCGAAGCGGAGACGCACATAACGCGTGGGATGAGTCACGTATTGAACAATAGGCGAGCCTGAAACCGGCTCGGTGTCGGCGGCGACGGTGGTCCACGCCTTGCCGTCGGCTGAGGTTTCGATCGCGATGTGGTAATCCTTCCACGCGTACTCGGGTCGCAGCTCGGAGCGGAAGCCCTGCTGCACGGATCCGAGATCAACCGTAAGCGTCGGAGCCGAATCGTTCGCAGCAGGCGACCAGCGAGTCGCGTAGTTGTCGTCGAAGGCACGGCTGGCACTATGAAGAGAATCGAGCTCACTCGATGCCTCGCTGTGCACAATCGGCAATCCGCTGGGCCGGCCTAGCTTGAGCGTCGCGGGGCCGAAGTGGGAGGGCGTCACCTTTTTGATCGTCCCATCATTTGTAACTCGGAGTTCGTCGACGCAGATCTGGCGGAAAGCCGTATCCACGACGTAGGGCAACCGATGGCGATGATATAATATATACGATTTGCCATCGTGTTCAAAAACGGCGTGGTGCCCCGGGCTGATGATGTTCTGCGAGCGATCTGATTCCAGAATGGGGTTGTCAGTCGATGTCGCTTCTACAAATGGCCCGAGCGGTGCTTTTCCCGTGGCGTAGTACACACGGTAGGTGTCTTTCATCGTTATGCCGTCGGAGTACATCAGCATGTACACATCGCCTCGCCGAATAAGATAAGGGCCCTCGAAATAGTGGCCGTCCTTTGGCGTAACGTCGACAGCGTCGCCCGCAAACGAAGCCATGTCCGCTCCGAGCTTTACCGCGAAACAGCGGCCGTTCTTCCAATCCCAACCCGAGCCCCAGTAAAGATACGCGATCCCGTCCTTATCGATAAAACATTCTGCATCGATCATGTGATAGCCCGGGCGAAAATCGCCGGGAATCAGGGGAGTGCCTCCGTGCGCATCGTGCCACGGACCGAGCGGCGTTTCGGCGTGACCGACCCAGACTTCGCTGCCGACGGAGACGTACATATAGAACTTGCCGTCAGCCTTTTTGATGACGGATGGCGCCCAGACCTTGGCGCCGCGTGAAGTCGGACTGGTGCAGGCCTGCTTCGTCGGCCAGTTCAGCCGATGAAACGTCCACGATTTCAAATCGGTTGATTTCCAGCAGGCCAATTCGTCTCCGCCCCAGGGATCGATCGTCGCATAGATATAGAATGCGCCGTTGTCTTCCAAAAATGAGGGATCCGCAAAGTAGCCCGGAAGGATAGGATTGATCGCGTCCGGCGCATTCCAGGCGTTAGAAGCCGCCGCTGGAATGTCTGCTTTTTCCTGACTGCCGGCAAATGCCGGCGCGATGACGCTGAGGAAGAGTGACGCGGCAAAGTAAAGTGTGCGTTTCGGTGTCATTTGCGTCCAAGGAAGAGCGCGGGAGCGCTATGATCAATCAACAAACCCTCGTCTAACGTTTAATGATGAGCCACGCCTTAAGCCGGCGCGCAGCCTGCGTCAGCAGGATGCGTGACGGCTTTGGGCGTTGGTTCTAGCGACTCGACAGTTAGGCCTCATGAACCAATGTACTGCGCGCCGGGAATGCCTTTATCCAAGGTGACCAGCTTCATGGCATGATGCTTCGCCAGGCCCAAAAGGTGACCGTCGGTAGCCTTCTGTGGAGTCTTTACGAACGACGGCAAGCTAGACGCCCATAGATCATCGGACACTAGCTCAAAACGAACTCGGGACGACGATTTGAGTGCCTCAAGAGCTGTTTTTGCTGAAATCACGTCGGGATGGAGTCCGGTGGCAACCGCCACACGGACAAAACCTAACTCAGTAATCGAGCAAGTGTGAAGACCAGCGGCGACTCCGCTAATGGAAGCGTACCAAGACCTAGCCTGAGCATGCAACGTATGCCCAGTGTTGGCTAACGCCACCAAGACGTTCACGTCGAGCAAGTATCTCACGGGAAGTCCAAAAGGGCCGCTCTGACATCGTCGCTTGTGACCTTAACGCTAGCTGCAGATTTGCTAACCATGAGGCCGGTAATCGAGTCTCGTACGAGCCTTGGTCGCTCGATCGGCGGATGCTCGGGCGTAAGAACGATCGATTCTCCTTCCACACGGCAGACCAGCTTAGTGCCAGGTCTGAGATGAAGATGCATTCGAGCTTGCTTGGGCAGAACGATCTGCCCCTTCGTCGATAGCTTTATCACCATGGCTTGCCGTCTTACGACAGTAACCGTAAGTCAAGCAGCCAGCGCAATGAACTAAAGCCGGCCGAATGGGAGCCTAATGTTTAATAATACGTGGGCAGAAGGGGTCACGTCGCAGCATGCAACAGAAACGGTCATCTCTTCGGAAAGGCGGCATGGTTGGAGCCGAATGACAAGGGAGTGAGCGTGACAAATTGTGCCGAGAGACTGGAAGTCAGTCCGGTACTGGAGAGGATGATTGCGCAAAAAAATGCAAACTTTCGTTTCATGAGCAGTGGGGTCACCAGAAAATCGTAGTTGAAACCCGGTGCCAACGGCATCGGACAAGCTACTTTGTTACCGCAGGCAAAAACCTGAGTACCCCCGCATTAGAGAAGCAATCAGGGGGTAGGCCCCATAATAGTCAGACGAAACACGAAGCTCTGTCGAAAATGATATCCGCCGTTCGACTGATAGTACCTACCATGATCAAACAAATATGTCTTAACATCCCGGTCGCGGACTTGGCGAAGTCGAAGAAGTTTTTCAAAGCCCTGGGCTTTTCCGAAAATCCGCAGGTTACCGGCGACGAGGGAGCCATGATTGTCATCAGCGACACAATTTCCGTCGTGCTGGCGACTCATTCGAAATTCCGCGAATTCACGCCCAAGGCAATATGCGATACATCGAAGGCCGTGGAACTCCTGATCAACCTGCAGTGCGAAAGCCGCCAAGTCGTCGACGATCTTGTCGCGAGGGCCTTGGCGGCGGGAGGTTCGACGTACGACAAACCAGAGGACCTCGGCTTCATGTATTCACACAGCTTTGTCGACCCTGACGGTCACGGTTGGGGACTCTACTACATGAGCGACGCGCCGCAGACTTGAGCGGTTGCGTAAGCGCTAAGGGGTTCACGGCGCAGCATGTAACAGAAGCGGTCATCTCTTCGGAAAGGCGGCACGGTTGGGTTCTGAAATTCCCGTGCAATCAGTCGAAGCATCTCTCGCGGGCTGAATATACGCGAAATCAAAGTCGGTTACGCGTTTTGCAACGTGCTGAGACTCGACCCCTTATTCGACGCAGGCAAAAATTCTTGCATGAATCGTCATTTCTGTCATTACAGAAATATGAAGCTCACGCCGGTTATGCAGAAGTTTGTTCTCCATTGGGGAGAGATGGGGACGAAGTGGGGCATTAACCGATCGGTCGCGCAGATTCATGCTGTGCTCTACATTGCCGGGCGACCGATGCCCGCCGAGGAAATTGCGGAGACGCTGTCGATCGCCCGTTCGAACGTGAGTTCGAGCCTTCGCGACCTGCAAAGCTGGGGCATTGTGCGCAACATTCATCTGATCGGAGATCGCCGCGAGCATTTTGAGGCTCTTCCCGATGTTTGGGCCACCTTTCGATTGATTCTTCAGGAACGAAAACGTCGGGAAGCCGACCCAACGCTTCATGTGTTGCGGGAGTGTGTGGAAACCGCTGCCTCGGTTAAGAAACCGACCTCCGAAGACGAGACGGCCCGAGACCGACTGATGGAGATGCTCGAATTTTTCGAACTCGCGAATAGCTGGGGAGAACGCGCTTCGGGCCTTTCGCCCAAGGCCATGAAACGTTTCGCACAAATGGGCGACGCGGTTTTCCGGCTCGCGGGTGGCTGACCCTTTTTTTCACTGTTTATTTCTGTCACGACAGAAATGTCTGCAACCAAAGCTAGAAAGGAAAAATTATGAATACTGTCGTAATCTGCTATGCTATCTATCTCCCAGTAAGCGTTGTCCTGACGATTTGGGTCGCCGGCACATTGCACCGGAACGGTCGGATTTTTTTGGTCCAGGCGTTCCACGGCAATGAGACGATGGCCGATTCGGTTAACCACCTGCTCGTCGTCGGATTCTATCTAATCAACATCGGGTATATCGCCCTTGCGTTAAAATACGGAGCGAAGCCGAGCACCTTGCAGGAGAGCTTCGAGTTTTTGAGCACGAAGTTGGGGCTGGTCCTCGTTGTCTTGGGCGGAATGCATTTTTTCAATATGTTCAATTTCGACAAAATGCGTCGGAAGGGAACTCGTGCCGCAGGGACGGGAATGCCTCCGGCATTGACTCCGAGCCCGTGATTGGACCGCGCGTTTTAGCGAAACGCTAATCCCATGAATATACTGATTGCGGGTGGCACAGGTCAGGTTGGTGCAATTCTTCGTCGGGCCTTCGAAGCGCGAGGAGACTCGGTCACGTTGCTCTGCCGCAACCAGACTGCCCAACCTGGTTGCGAAACAGTGCATTGGGATGGAAAGACCCTCGGGTCTTGGACCGCTTGCCTGGATGAAACAGATGTGCTGATCAACTTGTGCGGTCGTAGTGTCAATTGTCGCTATACTAAAAGAAACCGCCGCGAAATCTTGGAATCGCGCGTCGACACAACGGCCGTTCTTCTCCGCGCACTCCAAAAATCGGTGACGCCGCCCAAGGTCTGGCTTCAGGCCAGCACGGCTACGATTTATTCGCATCGCTTCGATCGCGCAAATGACGAACTCGAAGGAGAAATCGGTGGTCGCGAACTCGACGTTCCCGAGAGCTGGCGCTTCAGCATAGAAGTCGCAAAGCGCTGGGAAGCGGCGGCCACTGCCGCAAGCCTGCCAAACACTCGCGTTGTCCTCATGCGCTCGGCTCTGATCCTCAGTCCCGATCGCGGCGGCATCTTTGATATGTTGCTTCACCTTGTTCGCCTCGGTGTGGGAGGCCGAGCCGGGAGCGGACGCCAATTTGTCTCCTGGATCCACGAAAATGACTTCATCGCCGCCGTTCTCTGGTTAATTACGCATTCTGAGCTGAGCGGTCCTGTGAATCTGGCTGCTCCCAATCCGCTTCCCAATCAGGATTTCATGGAGACGCTTTGTCGTGCTTGGGGTAAAAAGTTCGCTCTGGCGGGTCCAGCCTGGCTGTTACCCATTGCCGCGTATTGTATGCGCACGGAAACAGAGCTGATTTTAAAGAGCCGCAGAGTTGTTCCAACTCGTTTGATTCAATCGAACTTTGGTTTCACGTATCCTGCATGGCCAGAAGCTGCTCGCGAACTGTGCGAGCGTTGGCTCAGCGAAACGCGCCCGCAATAAGCGATCTTTGCTAACTTAGCGCCGCTTCTCCTGCAGCCATTCTTCTGAACTGTGGTGACAGGTAAGCGTGCGCCCTTCGCGGCCCACGGCCCAACGCGCCGAGCTGAAGAGACTACAGCCTACAGCCGAGCTGAAGGGGGCACGGCGCAGCAAACCCCTTGGCGCTTCTCAGCGGATTATGGAAGAACTTTCCGCCGAGCCCTGCTCGATGAAATATTTTTTCAACCAAAGCAAATAACCCAGATAGAGCAGCGCTCCAAATGCCCCTAACCAAACGATAGCCGAAGAATGCAACATCGGCATTTGATTGAGTTGCTGCAGTTGTGCCTCCGGAAGCCCGATCGCTCGATAATATAACATGAGCTTGCCGCCGGAAAAAGTAACGACCCCGCTCGCGTCGAAAATTAATATCACGGCAATATAAGCCCAGAGAGCTGTGAGTCGCAGACGATAAAATCCCCAGGCTGTTGCGAGCATGAACACCGCGGCGCCCAAATATAATATCATTGCCGCAGGCCCTTGCAGGAGCAGGCCAAAGAATGGGAAAACCCAACCATAGACCGGAGTGAAGAGCAGCATCGAGCCGACTCCTGCGCACTGGAGCAGCACGATTGCGAGGACGGGCACCGGGCATCGGTCAGTCCATCTCACCACCGGGTCGCGCGCCTCGCAAGTCAAGCGGACGTGCTCACTGCGGTAAAAGAGAAAGGCTGCGCCTGGAATCACAATGTAGAACAACACAGTCGTCCCGATCATCGCGGCCTTGACGAATGTCACAGCGGTCGCAGGGAGCTGCTGGCCCGTTTGTTGTGCGTTGTGGCTGAGCATCGCATCCACCCCAGGCAGTGTCCAAAAGAGCGAGACCACTGTGAACATTCCAAAAATCAGTCCCATCGCCGATATGCAGAGGTTGATCGCTCGTGCCCAACGACGCGTGTTGATTGCACCGACGCCGAGCCAGACGCACGCGATCATGAAAAACACCATCATGGCGATCGACGGTAGGACGGCCCGCGGGTCTGTTTGCGCGGCCGTTTCTGGACGGTGCGCCGCGATGAGATGGCCCGCGATTATCGCAAGCAACGCCAGGGCGAAAAACGCGCCCAGCAAAATTTGTAATATGCCAAAAACGATCAGGCCAGTCTTCCTGTCCTTATACGACGGACTGAGCGGGGGTGGCTCCGGCATCATAGAGTTGCAACGGTTGTTTGATAATGAATCTTGAGCTTTGGGAAAGATGTCGGCTCGCGAGACCTGCCGCATCATCCGATCCAAATAAGCCCGTTAAATTTCGAATTCTGCTAGCGCTAATCCAGCTGGCCCTCCTTGCACATCGGGTATCTCACTCTGCTGATTTCACTCGGATGCGACGACATGTTCAGGATAAAAGAGGCTTTGGGTTCAAGAGTAAACATTGGAACTGTTAGCAATTCCATTGAGGCCTCTTTGTAGACGTGTCCAAGTGGACTGATTTTTCCGGCCGCAGTCTCAACTTTTACGCCTATGAGCTGCTTCCGAACTCAGGGTATCGCACGACTACATACATCTCTGCTACGCTCGAGGGCCTTACCGTGACGCCGTTAAGTTCTCCCGTCCCGGAGCCAACATCATATGGAGTAGTGGCCGCCGGAGCGCTTGCAGCCATTGCTCTAGCTCGTCGCTTTTTTATGATCCGCCCTCATCGCGTTTCGAGGTGAAGAGATAAGGGCCTGGTCCTCCGCCAACGACAGCCCAAACCGCTTCGCTCGACAGCTCCAGCTGTGGAAAAGTCACGAGTCCGGTCTTCACCTTTTCATCGACAACGAACGGAAACTTTCCGGGCGTGCTGCGAGCAGCAACGGCAAAACCAAACGTTGCTGCGCTGAGAATTGTCGCGAGGCGTGGCTCATAAAAGAGGTTAGAATATTGGTGTCGTATTCAGGGGGAGACACGACTTGTGAACGTTTCGGCTTTGGAACGGGTAGGACTTTGCACATTGTACTCGCCCGCGACATTTCCAAGAAGCGCTTTTTTAGTATCCACTCAGGGCGGCGCTTAACTCCAGCGTCTGATTATGACCGACGAGACTCTCTTTTTTGAAACCGCCGCAGAGTGGGAGCAGTGGCTCGAAATGCATCATCAATCGTCGCAGGGAGTGTGGGTACGTTTTGCCAAAGTCGGTACCGGCAAGACCTGCGTGGCGTATTTGGACGCGTTAGAACTCGCGCTATGTTTTGGCTGGATTGACGCCCTTCGTCGGGGTGACGGGCCGGATTATTATCTTCAACGCTTCGCGCCACGAAAACCGCAGAGCATCTGGTCGATGATCAACCGCGATCGTGCCGTGGCGCTCATCGCGAGCGGGAAAATGCGTCCCGCCGGATTGCTCGAGGTCGAACGCGCCAAGGCCAATGGCCGGTGGGAAAACGCGTACGGCGGTCGCAAGAGCATCGCGATGCCGGAGGACTTCGCCGCCGCTCTCGAAGCTAATCCGAAGGCGAAAGCAATGTTTGCAGGACTCAACGGACAAAACCGTTTCGCGTTCCTCTTCCGTTTGCAAAGTGCGCTTAAGCCCGAGACTCGGGCGAAGAGGTTAAAGTCATTCATCGACATGCTAAATCGCGGCCGGACGATTTATCCGCAGACGGTAAAGAAGCCGGCGTCGGTAAAGAAAGTGGCTCCTATAAAGAAAGTGGACCGGAAGAAGAGGCAGAAGTCGGACCCGAAGGAAAAGGTGGCGGGGAAACCGATCGCTCAAAGAAAGGCGATTTGAGCCTGACGAGCGAAAGGAAGCCAAGGGGAAGAGGTTGAGCCAATCGGCGGCAGGAATTGAATTGATCGGATGTGGCGAGTTCGCCGGCAACCGTGGCTACTCTATAATTGGAGTGAGGAGGAGCGCGCGAATTTTCCGGAGTAAAGCAGGTTGATGCCGGCGTCGCGCTATCGTTGCCGCGCTCATCACAGGCGTTCCGCAGCTGAGTGAACGCGCACAGCACCCCAAACCTCATAGAAAAAATGTCACTGAACTCTTCGTTTCTTAGGAAAACCTGGTTCGCCGTTTTTGGCGCTTTGCTTGCACTCGCTGGAACAGCCTTGGCGCAGGATGGCACGATCTATCCGCTCGAAGCGCCGGCCGAACCCAACGCGATCCCGCTGGGCACGGGCGGCGTGAAGGATCAGCCCGCGAAAGAAAGCTATTTCCGCCAGTGGGGTGAACCGATGGCCCGGAACGTTTCCACGGCCACACTTACTCCGTTTCTACCGGACCCGGCGCAGGCCAATGGTGCCGCCGTGATTGTTGCGCCCGGCGGTGGACTTCGGTGGCTCTCGATGAACAACGAGGGCTGGAAAGTCGCGAAGGCTTTGAACGAGCGCGGCATCGCGGCGTTCGTTTTAAAATATCGCCTGAACCCCACGCCCGAGTCGCTGGAGGATTTCAAGACGGCCATGGCCCGGAATTTTGCGCCCGCGGATGCCAAAGGAAACGCTTCGCCGCGTCCGCCGAGCTGGGATTTGACCAACCAGCTTCAAGACGCAGAAGCGGCCTACGCCTTGATTTTGCAGCGGGCCAAGGAATGGCACGTCGATCCGCAGCGTCTTGGCATGATCGGATTTTCCGCCGGGGCCGGGCTGACGATGCATGCCACGCTCCATTCCAAAATCATGAAGCTGGCCTTCATCGGACCGATCTACGGCGGCCTCAATGCCGTGGACGTGCCCAAGGACGCGCCGCCGATGTTCGCTGCAATCGCGAGCGACGACTTCCTGTTCCGCGGCGAGTTCGGGCTGATCAAGTCTTGGTACGATGCACACCGTCCCGTGGAATTTCATCTGTACCAGAATGGCGGCCATGGCTTCGGTCTGGGCTACCCGGATAGGACCAGCAACGGCTGGTTCCCCGTGTTCATTCACTGGCTCGAGGTAAATAAATTTCTGGGCACAACGTCCGCGGAGTAGGCCTAGAGCGATTTCAAAAAAACTATAGCCGCAAAAAGGCTCAAAAAGAGCAAAGAGGATTTCGGATTTGCGACGTCGCTAGCAACGGCTCCTCCACAACGCGGTTGGGGTATTGGTTTGTAACTCCAAACCAAAATACCAGACCCCTCCCGAGCGACGAATGTCTGAGCCGCGTCGGCCTAATAAATATCCTTTTTGTGTATTTTGAGCCTCTTTGCGGCAAAAAATAGTAGTGATCGAAATCCTGAGGCTTTGCCTCGCCGTGCCTTTCGCGGCTACACTCTAATTTTATACGCTCTAGAGCCGCGGTCGCTGCGAGAATTCCTGATCGAGGCGTTGAAGGTTTCGTTTGATGTCCAATCGGCTGGGGTCGATTCGCAAAATCGTCTCCCATTCGCGACGCGCATCGGCTGGCCGCCCCGTCATTATATAGATAAAGGCAAGGCCGTTGTGCGCGTCGACGTAGTCGGGTTCGATCGCGAGAGCCCGATTATAATGTTCAAGAGCCTCATTCGCTTTCCCTGGAATGCGGGAGAGCCGATGGGCGAGGTGACAATGGACCCAGGCGAGGCGGGGATTTAGGCGCAGGGCCTCTGTATAATGCGCAATCGCTTCCGGAAAGGTGGCGGGCGATTGGGCAAGCGCGTCAGCTAGATTTGCGTGAGCCTCGGCGAACCCTGGTTTCGTCTGAAGCGCGGCGCGGAAGTGGCTGATCGCCTCCGCGCGCGTATTGGGTTGGCCGGCTAGAGCGACGCCGAGATTGTTGTGCGCCTCGGCGTAGTTGGGACGAAGCTCAATGGCCTTGCGATATTCTTCGAGCGCCTGAGCTCTTTGATCGGGCATGCGCCACAATTCCGTGCCGAGGCCAAGATGACTGTCCGGATTATCGGGCTTTAATTCTATCACGCGCCGAAATTCAGCGATCGCTTCATCATGCGAGGCAGGTTTCTTCGCCAAATTTGTCGCGAGGATGTGGTGCGCCATCCACGAGGAAGGAACCTTGGCAATGGTGTCGCGGAAGAGCGTCTCGTCATTGACGTATAACGCGCTTTGCCACCGGCAGAGTGGAACTAATATCAAAATCACGAAACCAGCCAGGATAGCCGCGCCGAGTTTGTATAGCTTTGCTTTGTCGTTGATATAAACAGCCAAGCCTCCGACCACGCCGCCGATCGGGCCAAGCATGGCAAGGTACTGAAAGTGATCCGCCACATAGGAAAACCGAAACGGGAAAACATCGAAAAAGCCCAGAGCGGGGAAGAGCGACCCGGCATACAGCAGCCACGCGGCGAGGAGCCCGCGGTTGCGATTTCGCAAAAGCCAAAGCGCAGCGGTGACTGCGATGGCGCAGATAATATAAATGTACCACCGTGAACTCTCTGCCGGCACATCCCAGTGGCGATAAAAGAAGCTCAGATTCGTCGGCCACACTAGCTTTCCAAAGTAGAACCAGAAGATGCGGCCTGAAAGCAGCACGCGCTCCGCGAAGGACAGGTTTACTTCTATATCGTGCGCCCCGATCCATGTGCGCTCGAACCACGCGGTGAACAAGCCCATCGCAGTCGCCGCCGTAAACCAGGGAACGAGCGGGAGGACGTCCCGGAAAAAAGAGATTTTTCCATGCTTCCACCAGAGCACCACCAAGATCGCCGCTGGAAGTGTCGCCGTGACCGTCTTGCTTCCCAGCGCGAGCAAGAACAAAGCGAAAGCCAATATATACGTCCCGAACGTTCGGCGTTCTATAAAGCGCAAATATACCGTCGCGGATAAAAGATAAAAGCACAGCGACAGCGTGTTTTTCTGTTCGCTCATCCAGGCCACGCTTTCGACGCACACGGGGTGTACGGCCAATATCAAGGCTGCCAGCCATTCCACGCCAAACGGCTTTGCCTCCGGCAGCAAGCGACGCAGCAGCAAGGCAAGCAGACAACACGACGCTGCGTGCAGCACGATATTGACAATATGATATCCGAACGTGTTCGCACCCCACAGACTGTGCTCAACCCAAAGAGCGCTGAATAGAACCGGATAATATTGTTGGGTTGCCCGCATTTCCGTCCAAATGCGGGTGAGTGCGTGCGGCGAACTCAGGACAGGACTGCCCGGATGCGCGGGATCGTCCCATAGGAACGCTCCGTGAATCGCGGGCCAGTAACAAAACAAGACGAGGCCCAGGACTGCCGCTGGCATTATCCAAGACGCTAATTTTTCTGATTTGACCACGATGTTCTTTGCCGGAGAGCGCTTGTTAGGTTGCGTAAGATCAAAAGTCCACCGACGAAAGCCGATTGGCTCCGCGATTAGTCACTCGCCTTCGCAAAGATTCGCGCGAGTGGGATCGCAGGCATCAAGATGACGTTTCTAGATATCGTGCTAAACTTTAGCCCGCCCCATGCTCCGATCTATTCTTTCTTCAGTCTTATTTTTTGCAGCACTGGCGAGCGCACCGGCGGTTTTCGCCGAAGAAAATCGTTCGGATTCAACGTCGACAGCTTCGCCCGATCCTCGATTCACAGTTGGCGAACTCTTGGTCCGCGACGATTTCACCGCGGGCTTGGGTTTGTGGCGAGAGGAGTTGGAGAATGGCGGCAACGTCACTGCACACGATGGCTTGCTCGAGATCGATGTGCCAGGTGGTTGCTCCGTGTGGCTGGTTTCGCCGCTCCGTGGGCCAATATTGATTTCCTTTGAAGCGGTCGTCGTCAGCGCGGGAGGGCGCAATGATCGTGTGAGTGACTTGAATTGTTTTTGGATGGCGCGCGACGCGCGCAGCCCCGGTGATTTTTTTGGCATCGCGCGCAGCGGCAGGTTTTCCGACTACGATCAGCTCCGGTGCTATTATGTCGGACTCGGCGGAAACTCGAACACGACCACGCGGTTTCGCCGCTACGTTGGAGAAAAAGGAAATCGACCGCTTTTGCCGGAGCACGATCTGAGTGCTCCGGAATTTTTAATTACGCCGAATGTTTTCCAAACCATCCAACTTATCGCTGCCGGTTCAGCCATCGAATACTATCGCGATGGGCGCCGGCTTTTTGCCTACGACGATCCGCAACCGTACACCGATGGATGGTTCGCGTTTCGCACCGTGACCAATCACCTCAAGGTGAAAAATTTTCGCGTCTTCCGCCTTGTCGCAAAAGGGAAAGCCGCCTCGCCCGCAGCCGTCACTGCTCATCCTTAAACGTTTAGCCTGCTTCTTATGTTATTCTCCACCTCGACCTTCCTTCGACTGAGCGGCTCGCGCGCATGGCTGGGCAAAACCTTTGGCGTCCTGCTGGCCTCGCTGCTGACGGGTCTGTCTTCACTATTGGCCCAAGCGCCCTCGAAGATCGCCGCAGCGTCTAGGAATCCACCCAATATTATTTTCATTCTGGCCGACGATCTCGGCTACGGAGATCTCGGTTGTTACGGTCAGACGCGCATCCAGACGCCCAATCTCGATCGCCTCGCTGCGCAGGGGATCCGCTTCACGCAGTTCTATGCCGGCGCGCCGGTTTGCGCGCCGTCGCGCAGCGTCTTGATGACCGGGCAGCACACCGGTCACACGACGGTGCGCGGCAATGCCAAGGTCAACCTGCACGCTGACGAAGTGACCATTGCGCGGGTGCTGAAATCCGCGGGCTACGCCACCGGGCTGGTCGGCAAATGGGGACTCGGCGCCGAAAAATCGGTGGGCGCGCCCACCCGCCAGGGCTTCGATTTTTTCTACGGCTACGTGGATCAGACCATGGCCCATAATTATTATCCTGCCTTTCTCGTGCGCAATGAGGAGCGCGTGCTGCTGCGGAACGTCGTTCCGAACCCCGGCCCCTATGGGCAGGGAGTCGCCACGGTGAAGGTTGATTACAGTGCCGATCTCATTGCCAACGAAGCGGAAAATTTCGTGCGCGATCACCGGAGCGAACCGTTTTTTCTGTATTTCGCAGCGACCCTTCCGCACGCCAACGGCGAAGAAAAACCAGATGGAATGGAGGTGCCCGACTATGGCCCTTATGCAAAAGAGAAATGGCCTACTCCCTCGAAGGGCTATGCCGCCATGGTCACGCTTCTCGATTCTCAAGTTGGGCGATTGGTGAACGAAATCGAAACGCTCGGGCTGGCCGACAACACGATCATCTTGTTCGCGTCGGATAACGGACCGCATCGCGAGGGCGGCAACGTTCCCGAATTCTTCAATTCCTCCGGGCCATTGCGGGGCGTCAAACGCGACGTTTATGAAGGCGGCATCCGCGTGCCGCTCATTGTGCGGTGGCCGGGTCATGCTCCTGCCGGTCGCACCTCGGATCATATCGGATATTTTGGAGATTTCATGGCCACGTTCGCAGAGCTCGCCGGCCGGCCAACGCCGCCAGGGACTGATAGTATCAGCTTGGTGCCAACGCTCACCGGCCACGAATCAGCGCAGAAGAAGCACGACTATCTATACTGGGAATTCTACGAAGGCGCATCTGCCCAGGCGGTGCGTCGCGGCCACTGGAAAGCGGTCCGCAGCCCGATGCTGACCGGCAAGATCGAACTTTATGATCTCAGCAAGGATTTGGGCGAGCAGCACGACATCGCAGCGCAACATCCTGAAATCGTCGCCCGTCTCCGCGCAGACATGGAGGAAGCGCATGTGCCGTCGCCCTTGTTCAAGCCAGGAGCCCCGGTTAACCCCTAAGTATTCTTTCCGAAATTCAATATTGGGCGGGAAGCGCCAAGGGGTCACGTCGCAGCATGCAACAGACGCGGTCATCTCTTCGGAAAGGAGGCACGGCAGAATTTCGGATATCCGCGTGCAATCCGACGAAGCATTTCTCGCTGGTTGAATGTTTACGGAAATCAAAGTCGGTTACGCGTGTTGCTGCGTGCTGCGACGTGACCCCTTTTTCAACCCCTCTGTCCTCCGGCGCGGCGAAGATAACAGGTTGCCCCTCTGTCGATTCGTGGTCCTAAACACCTGCGTATGCGAACGGCGTCGTCGTCTCAAATCCCGAAGGAAAATGGATCGCTTTTCCGGTGGGCAAGCTGGGGTGTCTTGTTGGTTTCCGCTGCGCTCCGCGGTTTACTCGTAAGTAACGGCGGCCAGTTCACGCAGCTGGATGAGAACCGATACCATATGTCTCAGCTTGCCGCATTGCAGATTCTGCAGGGTGGAGTGAAGCAGGGGATCGAGATCGTGTTGGGGGCGGGGGATCACGTGGGGTACAAACTTCTAGGAATTATTCCCGCGTTACTGGAAAAAGGCGCGGGGTGGAGCGGTGCGACGCCGGCTTATTTCTTCGCCGCATTTTCCGTCCTTGTTCTGTGGCTGATCGGCAGAATTGCGCGACGGTTGACCGGTTCGGCGCGCGCCGAATTTCTTGCGCTGATCTTCGCCGCATCGACGGGCTCGCTCTTTTATTTCAGCCGGCACGTATTGCCGTACGATGCTTCGCTGGCGTTCATGTTATTATCGCTCTACCTGGGCTTGCATCCGCGAGCGACCTGGTGGCGCTCCACGCTGGCAGGGTTCTGTGCGGGAACGGGGTTCGTTATCTACTACGGCTACTGGACGCTGGGCGGCCTCGTGCTGGTCGTGGCAGTTTTGAGCAAATGGGTCCGGCCTGACCGTCGGTCTCTCGTGGACGCTTCTATCGCGGTCGTCACGGGACTGCTCGGACTCGCCTTGGCCATCGCGATCCCGGTGGTGATCGATTTCACCTGGGGCGCGGGTACGCTCGTGAAGGGGGCGAAGGGCCTCTCCGGCTCCATTGTTGTAGGCGATTTTCGAGGTTTGCGCGCGCCCTGGGAGTATCTCTGGTATTGCGATCATCTGCTGCTTTTTTTGGTCGCGGGCGTTCTTGCTGCAGCGGCAATCCGTGGTTTGGGGGGCGGTCGCGAAAGAGTGTTTTCTCGATGGTTTCCCTTGTGCATCGCTCTCTTCGGCGTGTTGGCGGTGCAAGCTTCGTTTTTTCTTATGGCGGACATACTCCACAAGTTCGCCATTCACGACCGGTTGATACGTCAGCTCACGCCTTTCCTCTGCCTTGTCTTCAGTTTTACGGTGGAAGAATTCTTGCGCGGCGGAAGGCGCGTGAACGGGTCGCTGACATTCATCGTGCTGATCTGCATAGGCTGCGCCGTCTGGAATCTCGGAACTCCGCTTGCTCAGGAATTCCCGGCGCAATTCATCGTGCGCGGCGACAAGCTGCTGAAGAAGCTGGAGGCGAAGGAGACGCCCGTGGCTGATTCTTATTTCCGCTACGTCAATGTGCTCCACTACCTCTTCGAACCGGAAGTGTTGAAAGCGAAGCCGCTCGAAACGCTTTTAGTCGCGCCGCATTTCTATAACTACGTTCCTTATCTTTTCGAAGCGAAGACCCCGGAAGACCGACAGGCTAGGCGCGCGATCGATCAGCGCATGCGCTTGGTCAGGATGCCGGTGCTCCCGGACGAACGGATTTCCGGCGAACGGTACGGGGCGGTAACGATGACGGTGCGGTTCGTCGCAGGACGCAGGACCTTTCTCGAACCCTTGCTCTCGGTCGGCGCTCGGAGCGGAGGAGAAGTCTTCTTCGTGCATTTCCTGGACGACAAAGTCATTACCTTTGGTTTTTTCAGTTGGGATTATTCGGTGTTCGAGAGCGAGCCCATGAGCATTGATCTCAACCAGGATCACGAAGTGATGTTATTTTCCAGTAGCATGCTTTCTGAGGCGCACGCTGATCCCAACTCGAAGCTGGCCGGTCCTGCGCTGAGCATTGATAAGGAACACCCATGTTTAGTGGTGGAATTCGATCACCGACGCGTGTTCGAACATACCATTGTGCCGAAGCAGGTTCGCCCGGAACAGGTTTACGCCGGCGTGAATGCAGTGCAGGCCGACTATGCTCTCTCGCAGTTCTCGGGAAAAATTTCTCACGTCGTTCGAACGGCGGAATTCCCTCTGTTGGGAACCCTGCATCCGCGTCGCTTGACGCTCGGCGCGGAAACCCTGGTGGTCGATCTCCAGCCGCTCACCCACGGCGATGGGAAACCCGAACCGATCGCCGTATTCGGCGCGACCGGAAAGTCGGTGTTCGTCTTCATGCGGACGCAACCGAATGGGAAGGTTAAGGTAGGCGCGGAGATCTGGGGAATCGGCGCATGGGAAAGTCCGGCCATCGAAATAAACGGCAAACCTCTCCACCTCGCCTGCGATCTCGGCCCCCTCCTGCCTCCGGTCGGAAGCAGCGAATGGCGTAACGTGCCCCCTGCGCGTCAGGCGGAGCTCCGCGGAAAAATTGTGCTTCGCTGCAATGGTGAAACCGTTGTCGACGTTCCTGTGGGCGCGATCGAGGGATTTACTGCCGCGGGTTATCTCGGCACTAGTCCCGTTGGAGGGTCGCTCGTGTATCCCTGGTTCTCCGGACAAATCAAGAGCCTGTCCACAGAGCCGTTCCGGTAACACTTAGGATCAGTTCCCGCAGACATCAGATGATGTGCTGCAAGTAGAAGTAGAGCAGCGCTCATTGTACCCCGCGCTCTACCGCCTCGAGCACAACGGCTGGATCAAGGCGGAGCGGGGAGTCTCAGAGAACAATCGCAAAGCGCGGTTTTATGAGATCACCGCGGGCTTTCCGCTTCCGTTGCCTTCGCGACTTCGACGCCGAAGACGTAGGTCGCGCCGAACATATTTGAGCGGAAGATCACGAGTTTGGCGTCTGGTGTGAAACTCACGTTGGGCTCCAGTTTATAATTATGTTTTGACATATTCACCAGGCGCTCGGCGCGGAATATGCCGGGACGAATCAGGCCGTCGGTGATCGCTCCTGCGCTGCGGATGAGCTCGGGCCGAAAAAGATATATCCATTGCCCGTCCGGAGCCTTTGCAACCTGACCAGGATCGCCGCCGTCTCCGCAAAACAACGTGCCGTCACGGCTCACATTAAAATGGATGGACCACTCGTTGCGCTCGAGATGGTACCAGGTGCGTTCTCCTGTCTCGAGGTTGCGGCCAGCGACGAAGAATACCTGCCCCTTTGGCATCTGAAGATCGTACCAGACCGTTTTTCCGTCAGCGCTCCAGAACTCGTGCCCCGCAATCTCCATCGCCATCGTGCGCTGGTGCAGGAGCGTGTTTGCAGAACCGTCGGTATGAATTGTCCAGAGACGGTCCACCTTTTGCCAAGGGCCTTCATGGCAATACATCAAAAGCTTTGGATCGGTGGGTGAAAAGAGAAGGTGATTCACCCAGTCCGTGCTATGCAGGATCGGATTCACTTTACCGGTGCTGAGATCAACGGTGAATAATACCAACGGAAGGCGCGCCGCCAGTCGCTCCTCCATCATTTGTCCTTTGTTCTTCGGCTGATCGAGAGGATGACTCTGGCCTTCACGTTTTCCTCCGTAGTCAGCTCCGTCACCTTCTATATAAGTGCCGGCAGCGAATGTTTCGTCCGCATTGATCGCGGCAATTCCTCCGCGCTTTGGCAGGACCGCGATCTTGCGCGTCTGGTCGGTATCGACCTGCGTTGCATAAAGCGCGTTCTCCTCCGGTTTGATATAATAAACAGTGGGCGTTTTGTGCCCCATCATGATGACGCGCACTTTTCCTTTTACGACGGAGCGCGTCTGATGGCTTTCGAGATCCAGCAGCGAAATACCCTCTGGAGTCGTATAGATCATTCTTTTCCCGTCCGGCGTGTAGCCGTTTTCGTTGAAATATAAACTCGCCGAGCCGGGTTCACGGGTGAGGCGGTGGACGCGATGTCCCGTATCGGGATCAATCCACGTAAGCGGCGGCTCGGCAGCGTTCGCCCCGGTGGCGGACGGCTCCGCGTAAAGCGAGGCTATCGGTGCAAGCACGAGGGCATACAGGAGAATGAGGTATTTGAACATGGTTGCAGAGCGAGACGAACGACGACCCAAAAAGGTGACTCGAAAATGCAGCGAGTTGACCGAACGCTCGTTCGAGAATGCAGTGTCGTCGGAGGCGCAGCCCGGACGTCGCAACTCCGAAATCCTCTTTGCGCTTTTTGCGCCTCTTTGCGGCTATAGTTTGTTTGAGGCCGCGCTGGCCGCCGGCGCGGGTTCCTCAGCGGCTCGGGTGGGAAGACCGGCCGATTTCCACGCCTCGAAGCCTCCTGCGTTTGCCACGTTGTAGCCTTTTTCGGCAAGCTCCTTCGCGACGGCGCCGGAGCGCTTTCCCGACCGACAGTAGAGGATCAGGGTCTTGTCCCGATGCGTCTCGAGAAACGGCTTCCAAGACGCCTGAGCGCCGTCGAAGTCGCTCTTGGCAAGAAGGGTGGCTGGTGTGGCAACACCGGTGTCTTTCCATTCCTTGGGTTCGCGCACATCGACGAGGACCGCTTTACCTTCGGCGACGAGCTTCGCTGCTTCGCTCGGCGTTACGTTCGGGACAGGGGCCGCTTTCATCGCGGCGGCGAAAAGCAGGGAGCTTAAAAGAAGGGAGAGTTTCTTCATGATAGTTGGAGTTTAACCACGTGCCGGCGAACTTCAACGGGTTGAATTAGGCTCCGACTTAGTCCGCATATTTTTTCGCGTAGTGACGTCTCGCTCCGAAGACGATGGGTAGGGCGAAAATGGCGGTGAGTATAATCCAACCAATATAGACGTGTTTATTCGCGAAGTTCGGCGCGCGCCAAGGCAGACGGCTGAGCGGAAGTACGATATAGGTCATTACCGCCCACGTGAAAAGCGCGTAGGCGGGGGCGATGGCGTATAGGTTCTTTCGTAGAAGCGCGATCCGCGGATAAAGCAGAAAGAACAGCAAGGTGAAGGCGAAGGAGATGAAGTAATGGAAGAAGAGGCCGAGGGCCATCATTCCGGCGCCTCCTTCCATTGCGCGCTGTCCCCCGATCGCTCCGCCGGCAATGGCCTTGAGCATCGAGGTCGGAAACTTTCCGGTCACCGCCCACACGTGGAGATGCGCTGCAGTGATGTCTAAGGTTCCAGCAATCGCCGTGTAAACCAGCACCGGTTTCCAAAATGCTTTCGTCCAGGTTTGTGGAGAATGAGTTATTATCGAACTGACGGATTGGGTTTCGTTCATCGGAGTTAAATTCAATATAATTTATTATTTGGCCGGGTATTTCGTCAGGGCTTCAGTGAGCTAAATACATATTCGCGATCCTCTGCGCGGCGGTGGCATTCGAAGCAGGATTTCACGGCGGTTTGGCCGACGTTGCGAATGGTGCGGCTATCCTTGTCGAAGTCCTCGAATCCCCAGCCGCCGGTCGACGTATAACGCGCGTCGCGCACCATGACGTTGATCGATTTGCGCGGTCCCTGAACCAGTACCGGACCGGCGGCCTCGAGCACGAACCAATCGGCAATCAGCACCGAGCCTTCCGCGAAATGTCCGGTGCGAAGGCCCTCCCGCGCCTTTTCATTGGCGTAAACATTGTGGATCAATCCAGACGTTAGGGCAGGTTTCGAGCCGGTCGCGGCGGAGTTGGCGGAGTCTTCCTTGCGCGGCAGAACCACGCTCGAGACGAAGTGCCAGTCACGATAACCCTCGGGGTACGCCACCTCGGGCGGATTGGACGGGTTTGTTTCGTCGGCGAACAAAGACGCGAGCCCGAACGTCGCGACAACGAGCAGGGCCGGCAGCGAAAGGATTTTCTTCATGAGCTTCATGGGTCGAGGTCGCGACACTCGACTGCCGCGCGCTGCCATGAAACCGGAATGCGATGAAGCCTGCGGACAGACGGACGAAGCTGGAAAAAATACGACGAAGCTGCGCGTCAGCTCGGGATGTCGAGCTGTTCCTGCATGGCCTTGAGCAAGGGGAAACTAGCCTCGAGCTGCGTGCCGTTCTTGAGCAGCACGATCGAGACGCCGCGCGAGAGCGCACGAAGTTCCTTGATGTGATTGACGTTGACCAAGCGGGATCGATGGACGCGGGCGAATCCCTCCGGCCTGAGCCGCCGTTCCATTTCGGAAATGGTGGAGCGCATGAGATGCGACTCTGCGCCAACGTGCACTTTCACGTAGTCGCCAAAAGCCTCGATCCAGTCCACCTCCCGCGGTTGCAGGACGAGGACACGATCCTCGCGTTTCACGAAGAGCAGCGGGTTCGAGACAGGCGCGGTGGTCGCGTTGACCAGGCGCGCAAATTGATCCCGCAATTTCTTCTGTGCGGCCGCGCCCCGGAGAAAAACCTGGGCTCGGTCGAGCGCCTGCCGCACGCGGTCTTCTCCAAAGGGCTTGAGCAGGTAGTCGACCGCCTGGGCTTCGAACGCAGCGAGCGCGAATTCGTCGAAGGCGGTCACGAAAATCACGACTGGGAGGCGCTCGGGGTCGAGCGCGCGCAGCACGTCGAAGCCGTTCATTCCCGGCATCTGCACATCAAGGAAAACGATGTCGGGCTCGTGTTGGCGAATCGCCGCCAGCGCTGCGGCGCCGTCGGCGCATTCCTCGACGATTTCGACGTTCGGTGCGGCTTGCAAAAGACGGCGCAGCCGCCGACGAGGAAGCGGCTCGTCATCCGCAAGAACGACCCGCCTGCGCGGCGATTCAGACGGCATCGGCTCCTTTCTGCGGCATGGGGGAAAATGGCAGGCGCACAGTCACGCGCAGGCCGTGATCGTTGATCAACTCCAAACGCTGGCGCTCGCCGTAGAGTCGCTCGAGGCGATCCGTTGTATTCGCCAAACCAATACCGCTTCGCCCGGCCGAGCCGTTCGCCGCCAGCCCGGCGCCATTGTCGTGAACTTGAAGTTCGAAAAAATCGCCGTCGCGACGCGCGCGAATCAAGAGCCGTCCAGGCTGGGCCGAAGCGGCGATGCCGTGTTGGATGGCGTTTTCGATCAGCGGCTGGAGCAGCAGGCTGGGCACCCGCGCGGTTAACGAATCCGGCGCGATATCCCAGGTCACGCTGAGTCGCTCCCCCAGTCGAAGCTGTTCGATCTCCAGGTA
Source organism: Opitutaceae bacterium (assembly GCA_035765635.1). Classification (GTDB taxonomy): domain Bacteria; phylum Verrucomicrobiota; class Verrucomicrobiia; order Opitutales; family Opitutaceae; genus EW11. The sequence goes on along the minus strand of DASTWZ010000021.1, from coordinate 75,971 downwards.
ACTTTTCACGAAATCGAGTTCTTCGGCGAGCTGGACCTCTTGCGCGCCCGAGGAATGCAGGGCTTTGCGCAACAGCTCGGAGAGTCGGAGCAGCATTTGTTCGGCAAGCCGCGGATCTTCGTGCACGAGCTCGGCGATCGAATGGAGCGTATTGAAAAGAAAGTGAGGATTAAGCTGGCTGCGCAGCGCCTGCAGTTGCGCCTGCTGCAGCAATCCCCGCATCTCCGCCGCCTCCACGCGCCGCTCCTGCAGATCGCGATAATAAGTCACCGCGTACCACGCGACCACAACGCCGCCGTAAATGAGGAGATTGAAACCGAAAAGGTTCAGAAACGTCGTTGGCCACGCTTTGGCCGCCGCGGGAAGTTCGAGCGGCTGTCCCGTGCTGGGCAGGTGCATCTGTCCGGCCACGACTTCGCAGACGAGCAGAAGAGCTGGTTGCAGGAGCATGACTCCAATCGCTCCGGCCATCAGCCCGAAGACCACGCGCACGCGGGAAGACGGTTCGCGATGCAGCCAAGTGCACAGCCAGAAAACGAGGACGCCGATCAACCACCACGAGCCGCAGAAAACGATTTCCCGACTCAGCGCCTCGCTCCAGGACTTGCCGCTGAGCCGGACCTGTGTCGCGTAGATGAGGGTCAGGCCGACCGGAACGAGGGCCGACAACGCGAGTAGCCTCATTCGAGAACGACGTGGTGGGTTGGGGCGCTTCACGCGGTGACTCTATAGCATCTGTCAATCTGAGGCGAAGCCGGCACGCGCCGAAAGGGCTCGGCGCGTGCCGGTTTGTAACTTTTTTCGCAGATCTGGGTTAGTGGATTGTGCAATCGCTTTTTCGCTTCGCCGATCTTCGTCAATCCCTTCGTCGGCTTGGTCGTGAACGGATGTTCACCGCCACGGTGTTGCTCACGCTTGGGCTTTGTATTGCGGCCAATGTGACGATCTTCGCGGTGGTCGACGCTATTCTGGTGCGGTCTCTGCCGTACCCTCATCCGGAACAATTGGTCAACGTGTCCAACTCCTACCCGGGCGCAGGAGTCGAGCGCTCGGGCGCCTCGCTGCCCAACTACTACGACCGGCGCGTCGCGATCAAAGCGTTTGCCTCGACGGCGATCATCCAGAGCGGCAGCGCGATTATCGGCGACGAAGGCGCTCCGCAGCGCGTGCCGCGAGATCGGGTTTCGCCGGAATTTTTTGCGACACTCGGTGTTCCGCTCGCGAAGGGGCGGACGTTCAACGATGCGGAAATGTTTTATAGCGGCAGCGGCGTGGCGGTGTTGACCGACGAATTTTGGCGCACGCAGTTTCAAGCGGATCCGCAGGTGCTCGGTCGCACGTTTCGCGTGGACGGTTTGCCGGTCACGGTGATTGGACTGCTACCGCCGGGGTTTCGCTATCTCGCGGGGAACGCGAAATTTTTTATTCCCGCCGCCTCGAATGAGGATGAGCGGAAAATCCAGCAGCGTCATTCGAACAATTTTAATATGATAGCGCGGCTCGCGCCCGGGGCCACGGTGAGCGAGGCGCAGGCGCAGATCGACGCTCTCAATCGGCAGCAGATCGCGGACGATCCGTACTCCGAACTCCTAAAAGGCGCGCGCTACCACACCGAGGTTCACTTGCTCCATCGCGACTACGTGCGCGAGGTGCGGCCGATGCTGCTGGCCTTGCAAGGAGGCGTGCTGGCGCTGCTGCTGATCGGCGGCGTGAACGTGGTCAACCTCATGCTCATTCGCGCGAGTGGACGCGCGAAGGAGCTGGCCGTTCGCCAAGCGCTCGGGGCCAGCCGCCGCCATGTGATTCGCGAGGTCGTGCTCGAAACGTCACTTCTCGCGCTGGCGGGCGGATTGCTCGGTCTCGCGCTTGGCGCGGTGGGGTTGCGTCTGCTTCAAGTGCTCGGCACGGACAAACTGCCGCTGGGGGCATCCATCGTTTTTGACGGACGCGTGGCGGTGGTCTCGATCATCGGCGCGCTCTGCGTCGGGCTTGCGCTGGCTTTCCCTGTGATCGGGTTTCATCTCCATGGGCGCCTGGCTCCGACGTTGCAGACAGAATCGCGCGGGGGAACGTCCAACCGCGCGGCGCAACGACTCCGGCACGGATTTATCGTGGCTCAGGTCGGTCTCGTATTCGCGCTTCTGGTCGGTGCGGGAATGCTCGGCTTGAGTTTGAAGAAACTGATGGCGACGTCGCCGGGCTTTCGCAGCGAGCATGTGCTGACCGGCAGAATCAACCTACCGTGGAAAAATTATCCGGATGAAAAAGCCCGCGCGGCATTTATGGATCGATTGCTCGCCGCGCTCCGCGCGCAGCCCGGGGTGAGCTCGGTCGGTGTGCTGACGAGTCTGCCATTTTCGGGACAATCGAATGACAACGCCACGGCGGTGGAAGATGTGAAACTCGGGCCCGGGGAGTCCATTCGCACGCACTACACGAGTGGGGTCGCGGGCGACTATTGGCAGGTTTTGGGCATTCCGCTGATCGAGGGACGGCTTCTCGACGATGCGGACAATCACCGGACCGAGCGCGTGTGCGTCGTCGACCGATCGGTGGCTCAACGTTACTGGCCAGGGAAGAGTGCGCTGGGTCGGCGGCTGGTAAATGGGCCCGTGTTCAAACCTGACGAAGCGGTCACGATCGTCGGCGTGGTTGGCAATGTTAAGCAAGGTGACCTCGCCGATCGATCGCCCATCGGCGCGATTTATTTTCCGTATCAAAATTATGCGAGTAACAGCTTTTCGGTGGTGGTACGCACTCCGCTCGACCCTAGCGCGCTCGGCACGAGTTTGCAGAAGACGGTTTTGTCTCTCGATCCGGATCTGCCGCTCGACGATTTGAAGCCGATGGGAAAACGCGTTTCGGATAGTTTGGTGGCGCGCCGCTCGCCGGCGATCCTGGCCGGGATTTTTTCCGCGGTGGCGTTGCTTCTCGCCGCGGTCGGCACGTACGGCGTTTTAGCCTATGCGGTGAATCAACGCCGTCGCGAAATCGGCGTGCGCATGGCGCTGGGGGCGCAGCCAGGACAAGTGCGGAATCAGTTTTTGAGACTCGGCGCGACGCTACTCGCCGTCGGCCTGGCGCTGGGAGCGTTCGCCGCCTGGGGCGTGGGACGCTCGATCCAGAATATATTATTCGATGTCGGTTCTCTTCACGGCGGCGTGCTCGCGCTGGCCGCGGTGATCATGTCGATGATCGTGCTTGTGGCGGTGTACCTGCCATCGCGCCGCGCTGCGCATATCGATCCTCTCGATGCGCTCAGGGAGGACTGACGCCTTTTTCTTTGTTGATTGGCAGCGCGCTGCTTTCCGTGCGTAGCTTGTCTCGTTCGCGTTCGATAAGTCGCTGAATGGACAATTAAACCAACGTCACGAGTATAGAATATGAAATCTCAATTAAACCAACTTGCGGTCGGATTTGTATGGTGCGCTGCGGCGTCGTGTTTGCTGGCGAATGACAATGCCAAGGGTAAGGAGCCCTTGCGGGTTTCCCACGGGGCGGAAGTCACGATCTCTGAACTCGCTGTGCCCGGAAAGTACACGGTTTTCGATTTCTACAGTGACTATTGTCCGCCCTGCCGAGCGCTGAAACCGGAACTCGAGCGAATCCATGCTCAGCGAGATGATGTGGCGCTCGTGGTTGTTGATATTAATCGCCCGAATGTGCGTGGGATCGATTGGAAGTCGCCGGTGGCGAAGCAGTATAATCTGCATTCGATTCCGCATCTCGTGATCTACGACCCTTCAGGAAAAGTCCTCGCCGAGGATAAAGATCACCAGCCCGACGCCCGCCAATATATTCAAGAGCATTGGTCGGATTGAGGAATCGACCTTCGCGAATTGACGGAGTAGCAGGAAACGAAAGTCGCTCGCATCCTTCGAGGGTGCGAGTGACTACATATAGCCATAGGCAGGGCTAAGATTCACTTAAGTCCGAAGAGCTTGCGCGCGTTTTCGTAGCGGATCTTCGCTAGCTCACTTTCTTTCAAGCCGAGGTGGCTCAGCGCATTTACATTTTGCGCGAGGGTGTATTGCGGGTAATCGGAGCCTAGCAGCAGGTGATCGATTCCGACGTTGCGCATGGTCCAGACGAATTCTGCCTGGATTGGAGAGTCGGCGACGATTGCGACGGTCGCGGAAATATCAAAGTATATATTCTCGCCGAAAAGACCTTGGGCAGTTCGGGCCGCTTTAATGATATTCCAAAAGCGGAAGTTCATCGCGCCAAGGTGTGCGAAGATGAATTTGGTTTTGGGCGCCTTGAGCGCGAGGTTGAACAACTTCTCGCAGTCGTCGGGCACGATGCTCGCGTTGTCCATCAACGTGATCACACCGAGCTCGCCGGCGCGCTGGACCAACGTCAGCACGCGCGGATCTTCGGCGTCGAACTTCTGCGTGTGAGGGTGAAGTTTCAGCACCTTGATGCCCTTGGCTGCCACGCGCTCCAGTTCTTTCACCGCAGCTGCGCCATCATACGGATGCACGGTTGCGATTGGCATGACCTCGGGATGCTTTGCCGCCAACGCGATGATGCTGTCGTTGCCGGCCTGAATCGCCGCGGGATCGCCGGCGAGCGCCTGATTGGGACCGCCGAACCACATCGCGCCAATTCCCGCAACTTCGAGATGCGCCTCCTTGAGCTGCTGCCGGTAAACTCCCAATGACTCTTCGCCTTTCCATAAATGAACGTGTGAGTCGAAAAGTGTCGGCGGCGGAGCCGCGGCCGACGCTAGCGATGCTGATGTGAAAAGGAGTAGGGCGAGGCCGAGCTTTTGTGGAAAAGTCATGAGCTCAGTTTGGCTGCAATGTCGCGCGAAGTGGAGGCCTTTATGTGAATACGATTAGACCAAAACGGTCTGCTCCGGAGGTCGGGGGCGAATTTTTGGAAGGTCAGTGCTCTTCAGCGATCGCGTTTTGCTTCAGCCTGCAAGTATTTTTACCCGGATGAATTGACATGGAATAACACCCGGGTAAAAACCCGGTGAATGGAATCGAAAAAGACTTACACGGTTTTCGTGGCTAACCGTCTCATTGCGTCGGGCGCGCTCGAAGAAGTATTGTCAAAAATGAAGGAGTGTTTCGCGCGGGATCGCGGCACGCCTTTTCTCGTTTTCGACGACGAGACGGGCGCTCAAGTTGATTTCGATCTTCGGGGAACGCTCGAAGAAATTTTGACGAGAGCGCGCGAGAAACCTGCAGCCAAAGGCCCAGGTCGCCCAAAACTCGGCGTTACCGCGCGGGAAGTGACGCTCCTGCCGCGACATTGGGACTGGCTCGAACAACAGGAGAACGGCGCCTCGGCGGCGTTGCGGCGACTTATCGATGAGGCGCGCAAACGTGAGCCCGAGAAGGCGCGCAAGCAGCAGGCGGTGCAGGCCACGGGGCGCTTTATCTCCGCCATGGCCGGAAATCTTACAGGATACGAAGAGGCGTCCCGTGTTCTATATCGCGGCGATCGGAAATCTTTTAGAGAGGCCACCTCCCGCTGGCCCAAAGACATTCGAGAGCATGCGCTGTATCTTTCGAAAGATGCGTTTTGATATAATATATAAAAAACTAAGGACAACGACTTTTGCCTTGAGCGCGAGCGGACGCCCGGCTGCATTCAAGGCCACTCTTTATGACAAGAACTTACCGGCTTTTCTATTTCCTTTCATTGACTTGGCTGCTCGCAATCGGCGCTGAATTGCGTGCCGCGGATGCCCCAGACTATGGAACCGCAGCAGGCTCGATTGTGGTGCCGGCTGGGATCACGGCGAAGGATGTCGAGAAATGCATTTTGGAGGCGGCGATTGGTCGAGGCTGGACGATTCAAACGCACGAGACCGGAAAAGTCGTCATCGCACTCGATCAAGATAAGTGGTCCTCCCGACTCACGCTTCTCTACACGACGACTGACGTGAATATTTTTTCCAAGAGCACCCGCAGTGGAAAACCGAGGCTTCCGGAAACTTGGATAAACTTTTTGAAGCGCGATATTACAGCGAAGCTCGCGACGCTGTCGCTGTTGAGAAGCTAAAACACGAGACTGCACGCTTCAGCGCGCCGGCTGCTGCTGGATCAGGTCCAGGCCTTCGCGGGCGCCGGGGTGGGCGGGGTTGAGGGTCAGGGCTTCTTCGAATTGCTGGGCGGCTTCGGTTTTACGGCCTTGCAGCAGGAGGATGCGCCCAAAGGCGTGGTGCAGGTCTGGGTTGTCGGGCTGCAGCTCCACGGCGCGGCGCGCGTGCGAGGCGGCTTCCGTGAGTTGGCCGGATAACGCGTGGGTCAGGGCGGTCTTGATTTCGACGTCGGCGTTGTCGGGTTCCTGCTGTCTGGCTTTTTCGAGTTGTTCCAGCGCTTCCGCGGCGTGTCCCGTGTTCGCCAGTGCCCAACCGAGATTGATGCGAGCTTGCGTCAAGCTCGGCTGGATCTCCACGGCGCGCCGGAATGTTGCGACGCCTTCCTCCGCTCGGCCGACCGCCATCAACGAGGCGCCGAGGGTGTTGTAGGCCGCGGCGAAGCGAGGTTGGATTCGGACCGCCTCTTCGAGGAACGTCCGCGCTTCCGCCGGTTGCCCGAGGTGATTGAGTACGTTGCCAAGGCTGTTGAGCGTCTCCGGATAATGCGGTTTCAGCTCCAGCGCCCGGCGGAGGTGCGGCAGGCTCTCTTCCGGCCGGCCCGCGTCGTCCAGTGCGGTGCCGAGATTGAGATGTGCGACCCAACTCGTGGGCGTGCGCGACAGCGTGCCTTCGTACAGCGAGATCTCGTTGCTGTACATGCCGCACTGACGCCAGGTAAGAACGCCGAGCAGCACCAGAATTCCCGCGGCGATTATCGAACCGCTCCACCGGGGCCACTTTAAAAAGGCAAACCCGCGAGTCCCCGCCGCCGCCAAAAACGAGATCATTCCGAGATTCGCCAGATACTGAAAGTGGTCGGCGACGTACGAAAAAATGAACGGGTAAACGTTCACGAAACCGAGCACGGGCAGCAGCGTGCCTCCGAAGAACAGGGCCGCTGCGAGAGGTCCGCGATTCCGCCGACTCCACCACACACAAAAGCCCAGCACGATCAGCGCGGCGGCGGGAAACAACCATTGCCACGCGACGCCGGCGTCGATCGTCCAGTGCGGATAGAAAAACGCGAGCCCGACAGGCCAGACCACGTGTCCGAAATAAAACCAGACGACGCGACCGGCGAGCAATCCGCGTTCGACAGCGGTGAGGACGAATTCATCGCCTTTCGCGCCGATGATGTGGTTTTCAAACCAGGCAGTTCCTAGCCCCGCAGCGATGCCCAAGCCCATCCAGGGCAGCAGCGGCATCACATCGCTTCGCCACGACAAGCGTTCGCGCCGCCACCAGGCAATCACCAGCAGGGCGCCAGGCAGCGTGGCGGTAACCGTCTTGGACAACAATGCCGCCGCGAAAAAAAGCGTGGCGAACACGTAGTGCCTGGGTCGCCGCTCCGTGTCGAAGCGCAGCCACATCAGCATCGCCAGCAGATAAAACACCGTGGAAAGCGTGTTCTTCTGCTCCGAAATCCACGCGACCGATTCGACACCGATGGGATGCAAGGCGAAGACGAAAGCCGCCAGCATCGCGCCGGGAATTGCCAAGCGTCGCAGGATCCCGAGCAGGAGGAACGCTGAGGTGGCGTGCCAGATCACGTTGATCAGATGATAACCGGTCGTGGCATCACCCCAAATTCGATGCTCAACCCACACAGCCGAGTGGAGCAGGGGATAATATTGCTGGGTCGCCCCCACTTCGAACCAGATACGCCACAGGCCGCTCCACGATTGCAGACCGGGTGGTGTGACGTGCCCCGCATCGTCCCACAGCATTCCGCCCCCTAACGCCGGAAAGTACGCCACGAGCGTCACCAACAAAATCAGCGGAAACACCGCGCCATGCGGCCGCGCGGGCGAGCCCTTCGCTTGTGGAGGGTTCACTCTGGCCGGGGTTGAGCGGGGCGCGCGCTTCATCGATGCCGGACACTTCGACGGCTGCCGTTCTCGTTGGGGCGAGGGGCGCCGGACGTAAAACGAAAAATATAAAAATTGTCGCCGCCACTCACGCTCCCACAGCGCGAATGGCGGCGACACGAATGGACCCCGAACTTACCCCTTACAATTCAAACGACGCCGACAAAACGAACTGTCGCGGATCGACGATACGATAGGTCGACGGCGTGCCATCCAGGAACGCACTTGTTGCCTGCAGACCTCCGCCATTCTCAGTAACGTTCTTCACGTTGAGCTGGAAGTTGGCGCGGATTTTGTCGCGATAGAGCTTCATTCGATACGCCACGAAGAGATCGATGTAGGTCTCCGAGGGTGAATAAATCGGACGCGTCGAATCCAGTTGCAGGATCTTATTTGCCGGAAGGGTCAGATCCTTCGAAGGATCGTATCCTAGACCGTAGAACCCGATCGATGAACGGCTGGCGTAGCGCAGCGAACCACCGATGCTGATGTCTTTCCAAATGCGATGATCCGTAATGCCCGCGAGACTGAACTTCGTGTCGAACTTGGCGGAGTATTTGCGGACCTGCGGACGCGGGCGACCGATCAACGCGCGGAAAACCGACATCGGAGCATCGACGTTTCCAGCGAAGTTGGTCGCGGCTGAGTTCGTCGTGTTATAGCCCGCGGCGGTGTTGAACGTCGCTCCCATGATATTCCACCAGAGCAGGTGGCCCGTCGGTCCCGTCGGAATCGTGTGCGTGGGATCATCGGCTGCGGTGAAACGCGGGTCTTCCAGCGTAGTCCAGATCGGCATACGCGCCGCGATGTAATCATCGACCGCCGAGCCAACCGCAGTGTTGATCGCCTCCGTCTGCACGACCGACGCGCTGACCGTCCAGAAGCGAGTGGGGTTGTAGTTGATTTCAACTTCATGGCCCTTCGATTGCATATCCATGACCGCCGCGTACGTGCTGTTGGCGGCGATGCTCTGCAGTCCCTTGTACTGCTCGATCGGCATCTGGATCGCCGCGGCAATTTGTTCATCGGTCGCAGTGCCGCCCAGCCAGCCCGTCACTTGCGTGCGCAAATTCCACGCGTCGTTCGCAACGAAACCCTCATAGCGCAAGATGCGTTGCGCCATCGTCGTGATGTCGCCGTTGCGCAAGTTGAGTTGCTTGGTGTCGAAATGATTGTAGCGGATGCTGAGTTTGTCGTTGAACAGCGTGATCCAGAAACCCAGGTCCGTGCTCTTGCCGGTTTGATTCGGCAGCCGCTTGAGGAACAGGTCGTAGGCCGGACCTTGGGCGATGAAGTTGTCCGATTTGTTGAAGGTCAGGCTCAGGCTCGAGGCTGCTTCGGCCAGGAATGAGGTAACGGCATTTCCGGTCTGTGCACGGGTCTGGAGGAACCGTAGGTCCTTGAAGGGACGAGCCACCACGGACACCGACTTCGTTTTTCCTGAGGCGTCCCGCCAGCCCGGCAGCCACTGATTCGAGGCTTCGAAATCATATCCGCGGAGGTCCGAAGTGAGCTGGGCCGGAGGAGCGTTGTGATCGAAAACTTTGTCTTCACGCAGGCCGAAGGTTGTGACGAGGCGGCTCTCGAGGAGGCTGCTCTGGAGCACAGCACCCTTCGTCTTGACGATTTCTTCCAGGTTGATGACGCCGCCGCCGCCGTCAGGGCTGGGCGTCCAACCGATTGCTGAGACGTCCTGGAACATGTTGCTCGCCGATGGTCCCCAGACGTACGGCACGCTGGCGCCTTCCGGGAAAAGATTCGGCGCGTATTCGATGCCGCCACCGACGGTGCTGCCGACGTAGTATTGCTCGTTGATTCGAGCGTAGTTGCCGGGAGCAACGGGATATTTGGGATCGACGTTCGCGGTGGTGCGGTTGCCCAACGGCGTGTTCAGAGCGGCATATTTTTGCTCCCACGCCTTGTCGAGACCGAGCGCGGAATGCCGGTAGGCATACTGGCGATTCTGCTGATCCTTGTATTCGTAGTAGCCGAGGAGCTGCTGAACGCCGAACCACTTGGTCCAACCGTTATCGTGCGAGAAATCGAAACGGTACGCGGCCTGCACGCGGCCCGTGTCCCAAAGCAACGGCTTGTCGCGCAGGAACGGTTCATTACTCCGCAAGTAGGGTCGGCCAAAATAAGGATTCGGCGTGCCGTCCAGATTGAACTGGTTCACGTCGACTTGTAGCTGGCCGACATTGCTGTTCACGCTCGCCACGCCCATGGGTTGGTTTTCCAGACGCTTGGCGTCTTCACGCAGGAAGGTCGCTTGAGCGGCCAGCGTTTGTCTCGCCGTGTTCACGATCACTTGGTCGAGCTGGGCCATGTAGATGTTAACATTGTCCCAGGCTTTGCCGTTACCCGCTACGTTGATGTCGGTCCAATCGTAGATCGATTGGTCGGAGATCGGTCGCGCGACGGAATTATAGAGCGGCTGCTGCGTCGCGGTGTAGGTGTCGGACGGACTTGTGTTGAGCAGGCCAACGCCGGTCTGAAGCGGGAAAGGATCAGTCGTCGCCGTCGCGCCGCTGGTGTACCGCGGCAAGGCCCAATAGGGCGCTTCACCGGGAGCTCCGATCCTGAAGACCGAGCGATTTTCTACGCCGCCGAAGAATTTTGGAACGGCCGTATACGGCGTGGTTGAGCCGAGAACATCACCTTTGCCGTAAACGTCGCCGTTGGCCAGGGTCACCAGGCCGGTGATGGGATTCCACGCGGGTTTCCCGGCCTTGATCCAATCCGTGTAGTAATCGCGCGGCGTGGTGAAATTGGGCCGATTGGATGAGTCCCTGAAGTTGTACCATGACGCCGAAATCGTGGTGTTCTTGAACGGCTGAGCTTTGACCTGAACGCTGAGTCGGCGTGCGTCTTCGCCGGAAGGTTTGCGGACGAAGCCGGTGTGCTGGTTGGCATAGCTGGCGCGGAGCGCGAGCTTTTTGCCGAGTCTCCGATTGAAATCAAGGGAGGTGCGCCAGCCGCCATAGCTGTCGCCACGCAATTCCACGCGCGTGAAATCGCGGGACAAGTTGGCGGTTGCAGCCACTTGGTTGACTGTGCCCGATGCGTTGCCCAAGCCAAAGATGTTGGCGTTTGGACCGCGGCTGAGTTCGAGCGAATCCATCCAAAGCGGATCGACCGGCACGCGTCCCGTCATCGCGATGTTATTGAAGGCGATGTTGGCGTTACCGATGCCGCGGATGCGGTTGGCGTTATTCGGATTGAGGCTGACTTGGTCGACGACGGCGCCTGTGCGGTCGGTTTCGAACTGGGAATAGGAGTTGGTGCCCTCGGTGCTCGCCATGTGATCGAACACGTCGTTCACATCCAACATGGCGAAGTCGGTCATCTGCTCCTTCGTCATGACGGTGATCGGCTGACCGAGATCTTCGATCTTCGAATTGAGGCGGGTGCCGGACATCGCGTTCGCCTGAAAATAGCCTTTGGTGTCGGCCACGACTTCAAAGGGCGAAAGCTGGATGATATCCTTGTTGGACTCGCTCGAGGGTGGAGCGTCTTCCACCGGGATTGATTTTTGCGGCACAGCAGAGTCCGCGTTGTTTCGCGGGGCTGCGGCTTGGGCAAAGGCCGAGACGGCCAGAGCGGGAGCCAGTAACAAAGCGGTGCCGGCACGTCGGCCGGCCCGCCACATTCTACATGGGGTAGTATTGTTCATACGGGGGGTTGGGTAAAATCAGAGCGGGCCAGTCGCGCGCCGCTCTCGAGGGGGTGCGTGAATCCTAACACCAAGGCGGACGTCGTTCCATTTGCTTGATCGCCGAGTTCTGAGCGGATCCTAAGGTCTGGCCCTAACATCGAACTGGTCTTCGTCGTCAAAATTTTCGCGCGCATGACGGCTTCAATGTGTTGACGGCGCCGGTGTGCGGCAGCGTTCCAGGCGTGCGGCGAAATCGGTGAGAAACTGCCTCCGCCATTGATTGATTGTGCGCGCGCCGAGGCGCGGTCCCTCCGCCAGGGAAGGCGAGGGGTCGTCTGTCCACCAATCCGGACGTTCTGGATCCGGCGTGAGCGCCGTTTCAATCGTGGCCACCTTCACGGTGATGTCGCCACTGCGGCCCTCGAGCGCGGGGATGTTGCCGCGAAACGCGTAGTGATAAACGCGGGCTTCTTTCGGGCAGAACCGAAAACGGATCGCGCCAGCGCCGTCGAGTTGGCCGATCAGCGTTTGGTTTTCGACGACCATCTCGGCATGCGCGCCGGCCGGAACGCTCGAACCGATCGGCAACGCGAGTTCGAGAATACTACACTCCTCAATCTCGTCGGCTTTCGTCGTGAGGCGATCGAAGGTGGCGTACGGACGCCGCCAGGCCCGGATGTATTGGCCGCCCCAGCCTGGCTGAAAAGGCATCGAGGGCTCGCCGCGCAACAACCACGCCACACTCGGCGTGTCGCCCATTTTCAGCGATGAACGCGTTTTCCCCTCGAAGCTGATGCCGTGCGCAAAAAATTCGCCGAGCGCGCCGCGGCCCGCCGCATGAGCTTCGGCGAAGCGGTCGGCGCCGAAGTCGCCGTTTTGTTCGCCGCCGACAAACCAGCCGTAGTAGCTGGAGTTCGATTCAATAATCCAAAGCTTCGGAAAGTGGGTCGCGATGTAATGATAGGCGTCGGGACTCCATTTTTTATTGGGACCGCCGATATAATAAACCCGCAGCCGCGGCAGAATATCCGGCGCATCGTGGAGCGCCTGCGCGAGATCCTCGATGCCGCCCCAAATCAACACGTAGAGTGGACGTGAGTCGTCGCGTCGCGCGCAGTGTACAATCCAGTCAGAGCCTTCCGTGGTTCGACGCACTCCCGCGTAGGGAGCAGTCTCGGTTTCGCCCTGCTTGCTTAGCGCACGCAACGCGTTTGGCGCCGGATAGCGGTCCGAATACGTGCGGAGATTTGCATAGTCTTTTTCGTATCGGTCCAAAACTTTGAAAATGTCTTCCTTTCGGCCCGCGCCGTAGGGCGAGGAAATCAATCCTTCGATGTCCAGCACATCGGCGTAGAGCAGGAGATGGACGAGCGATTGAAAGTCGTCGAAGTCCGTCCCGCCGATGTCGGTCGAGACGATCACGCGATAGCGGTGGCCAGCCAGCGCACCCTGATCAGCGCGAGCCAAGCCGAAGACGCTTAGCGCGGTGATCGCGAGGACGAAGACGTGGGATATGCAGCCGTAGCGCATCACGAAAGAGCAGGACGCGCAGCGCGATTCCGGGGGGAGAGAAAGCGATTCATGAGGGGGGTCGGACGCTCGCCAACCGCAAGCGCGCGAAACGGTATTCCCGCACAATAACGCACGCACAGACATCCCCTGCGCGCATTGTTGCGCAAGGATGGTGATGCGCCACCTAACGGCAAAAAATCCAGCCGCACAGGCCTTACCATTTCGCGGTGCCTAACCTCTGCGATGAGTCACGGGGAGTGCAGGAGGAAAAGAGCGGGCAGCCCCTTTCCCTCGGCGCGCATGAGTCAGGGCATGGAACTGCCATTTCTCGAGTCGGTCCGCCGTTTGAGACTTCATGGCGAACCGTTCCGCGCCAGCCGGGATTTTCAAAGAAACAAGGGCATCATGCAGACGATTGAATCTCTCCCATTTCACCGTGTTTCCACCGGTACTTTCCTTCTTGGAACAGCGTCCTGCCGAGCTTTCGCTTGCGCCTGCTCGGCGGTGCTGCTGGCGATTTCCACGCCGGCTTTTGCCGCGGACGTCCCACAAGGAACCGATCAGGCGCAGCCCGTCGCGGCGATGCGCGTGGAACGCGGACGTTATCTCGTCACTCAACTCGGCCTGTGCACGGACTGTCATTCGCCGCACAACGAGCGTGGGGAACCTGTTGCCGGCCGCCATCTCACCGGCGCGCAGATTCCCTTTAAGCCGGTGGTCAAGATGCCGTGGGCGACGTTCGCGCCGCCTCTGGCCGGGTTGCCCGAAGGTTTTTCGGAGGAGCAGTTGGCTCATTTCCTCATGACGGGAGAGCGGCCGAATGGTCGTCCCGCCGCGCTGCCGCCGATGCCACCTTATCGCATGAACCGCGATGACGCCGAGGCCGTCGTCGCTTATCTTCGCAGCCTGCCGGCGACCGACGCTGCGCCGTGATCGGAAACCATAGCTGAATCGCTGCCGCTGCCATGACCACGACCCCTGCATTTCCGAGGAAGACGCGCGAGTTTCATAACCACCATTTCGATTCGACCATCTGGAATGATTTTCGGTTTCGCGATGACGACATCATCGTCAGCACGTACGCGAAGTCTGGAACGACCTGGATGCAACAGATCATCGCTCAGATGCTGTTCGGTGGTGATCCGGACATCGAGGTGGCGGAGATGTCGCCCTGGCTCGACCTGCGCGTGCCGCCAAAGGACGTCAAACTGCCGATGGTCGAAGCGCAGACGCACCGGCGATTCCTCAAGACCCATCTTCCAGTTGACGCCCTCGTCTTCTCGCCGAAGGCGAAGTATATCTATCTCGGACGCGACGGACGGGACGTGGTCTTCAGCATGTACAACCATCACGCGAACGCGAACGAGACGTGGTACAGCGCGCTGAACGACACCCCGGGCCGCGTCGGCCCTCCGATCGAGAAACCTCCCGCGGACATTCGCGAGTACTTCCGGGACTGGCTCGCCCGCGACGGTCATCCCTTCTGGCCGTTCTGGGAAAACGTGCGGAGCTGGTGGGCGATCCGCAAGCTACCGAACGTGACGCTGGTTCACTTCGCGAATCTGAAGCGCGACATGACGCGCGAGATGAGACGCATCGCGGCCTTTCTCGACATCGAGATCGACGAGAGCCGTTGGGACAAGATCGTCGAGCACTGTTCGTTCGACTGGATGAAGAGAAACGCGACCAAGAGCGTGCCACTGGGCGGAGCGTTCTGGGATGCCGGAGCTCAGGTTTTCATCAACAAAGGCGTGAATGGCCGATGGAGGGATGTTCTCAGTGCGGAAGAAGTGAACTCGTACGAGAAACGCGCACTCGAAGAACTCGGTCCCGAGTGCGCCCAATGGCTCGCGACTGGAGAACTTTCCGGCTGAAGCGCTCTGCGCTCGCGGAAGGCGAAGCAAGAACGGGGCAAGGGGGTCAAACCCTTCGCGGCGCGCTAAGGAAGGAGTAAGAATGCAGAATGAAGAATGAAGGCATGGCCAGCCTCAGTGGGTAGGGCGAGCGGTCCCTCGCGAGCCGCTTTAACGTATAGCTCAACTCGGAGGTTAGGCGATACGGTTGCGGCTCGCGAGGAACCGTGTCTGATGTCACCTTCGGCTCGGTACGCCCTGCCTCGGAGCCCGCATCCATTTGCAAAAAAATCCTCGCGGAATTGTGCGATTCAACAGGACGGCAGTGCAAAGAGGATTTTTGTTAGGCCGACGCGGCTCAGACATTCGACGCTCGGGAGCGGTCTGGTATTTTGGTTTGGAGTTACAAACCAATACCCCAACCGCGTTGTGGAGCGACCATTGCGAGCGACGTCGCAAACTCGAAATCCTCTTTGCTCTTTTTGTGCCTCTTTGCGGCTATAGGTTTTTTGAAGACGCTCTAAGAATATCTTCAGGAGAGAGACGACTGCAGACGCGGGCGTCGTAATTTTCGAACGGCGATCGCAGTTGCGATGATTCCGAGAGCAATTGCACTCGCAGTACCAGCCTCCGGGACGGGCCGGGTATCAACAGGGTTTGAAGAAACCGTGTAGTCGTGACCTGTCTCCGAAGTTATAGTGAAGTCGTCCAACACGGTTCCATCGGGCGACATGACAGAACTAATGCCGGCCCAATATAGAGCGATGTTGCTGGAGACGTTGTAATGTACGGGCCCGTCAAAATCGTGAAATAGATCCGTGCCGGAAATCTCAGTTTCACTATTAAGGCCTAACCAAAACTCATCTCCAAAAACGAACGTTGTGGAAAGATGGATCAGTTTCGTCGTCGAATTTGTCTGAGTGAATTCGAACGGATCCGGGGGCACGTGGTTTGAAGACCCAATATACGAAAAGCTGCGCGTGTCGTCGCCGAGCTGAAGGTCGATAAACGTCGTGCCGCCGCCGCCGGTCCCATCACCACCGCTGCCTGAGAGTCTTTCATTTATAGCAATGTCGGCGTTGATCACGCCGGTCATTCCATCGAG
The DNA here is from genome assembly GCA_035765635.1 of Opitutaceae bacterium. Taxonomy (GTDB): domain Bacteria; phylum Verrucomicrobiota; class Verrucomicrobiia; order Opitutales; family Opitutaceae; genus EW11. The sequence goes on along the minus strand of DASTWZ010000021.1, from coordinate 59,881 downwards.
TCCTGCGGCATCGATGATGAGGTGCTCGCGGTAACCCGCCGTGCTCGACGTGGTGATCGAACCGACCGTGCCATCGGATCGACTGGCGCCAAGGCTGGCAGCTTGGATGAGCGCGCCAGGCTGAAGATTGAGATAAGCGCTGGAGTGTGCCTGCGATGTGCCCGTCGAACCCGAAACCTCGCCAAAGCCGGGATTCGACTCGAGGAAACTGCTGTCGCGGGTCTGGCCCTGTACGACGTTGAAGTTGAACTCTACACCAAAAACGGGAGAGGTGGAAACCACCCCGGAGAAGCTGGAAATCAAAACCAAAAGTTTAAGGTTCATGATTTCGCGAAAGGAGCGGACAGAGTGGAGTCCCACCGCCGCGAAGGCGACAGGCCAGTTTATAAGCTGGTCTGACTCCGGTTGAAATTTACGAGTATTCGGCTGGCGCGGCGGGCAGGTCAGGTTTTCTGAAGCAGATGGTGCGCGCCGTAGGGTGCTCGCTCGGGTCGGGTGAGCATGCGGTTTGCCTCATCATCGTTTTCAAAACGCTCGGCCACGGGATCCCAGCGCAAGGGGCGCTGTAGCTTCATCGCGATCCAGCTCACGATGCACGCGGCGTTGCTGCGTTGGGCGATGGGGGCGGGGGACATCGGCGTCTGATTTGAGCGGACGCACTGCAGGAAATTCAAGTGGTGCTCGGCGCTTCGAGGAAGCTGCACCGTGAGTCCGGCGGGATCGAGGAGTCGGGCATCGCTTGCGTCGAGTTTCTTCGAGGCCACGGCAGGACTGGGATCGCTGGGAGTGGATTTGGCCTCGCCCCGGGAGACGAAGATCCAGCCTTCATCGCCGATGAATTTTATCCCGTTCTCGAATTTGTCCGAGACGGTGAGCCTGATGTCGCGAGGGTAGGTCAACTCCACGCGATAGGCGCCGTGCACATTCCAGATCTTGTTCTTGGGAAATTCCGCGGTGCCCTCGATTTTGAGCGGACCGCTCATCTCCACGTCCATGCCCCAGTGGGCGATATCGAAGTGATGCGCTCCCCAACCCGTGATCATGCCGAGGCAATAGGCGTCGTTTCGCAGCCATCCGGGCCGGCTGTAGTCGTTTTGGGGATGCACGCGTTGTTCCGTATAATAAACGTCGGCCGTCGGGCCGAGCCATCGCTCGTAGTCGAACTGCTTCGGCACAGGCTGCTCGGGCTGATCGGGAGCAGTCGGATCGACGGGCAAGCCGATCTCGACGCGCTGCAGTCGACCGACTCTCCCGCTGCGCACGAGCTCGCAAGCGAGGCGAAATTGCTCGGTGGAGCGTTGCTGACTTCCGAGCTGAAAGACGCGCCCGCTCTTCGCGACGACATCGCGGAGGATGACGCTTTCCGCAAAGGTCATTGTCATCGGCTTCTGCAGGTACACGTCTTTTCCCGCGAGAATCGCCGCCACTGCGAGCTCGGCGTGCCAGTGATCGGGCGTACTGATCACGACAGCATCGATGTCAGGTCGGGCGAGGAGTTCGCGGTAGTCACGATAGCCGCGCGCGTCCGGAGCGGGTGAGGACTGCGAGGCCGTCAATTCCTTGAGCAGAGCCAGCGCGTCCTGGACGCGTTTTCCGTCGAGATCGCAGACCGCGACGTAGTCGCCGAGGTTGGCTTTGATGATCGCGGGCATGTCGTGGACCCGCGCAATCCGACCGCAACCAATCTGGCCAAGCCGCAGGCGATTGCTGGGTGCGGCCGCGCCGCGCAACCGCGAGGGAACAATTAACGGCCACGCCAAGGCGGCCGTGCCGATTGCGACGCGCGAGACGAATTGGCGGCGCGAGAGGGAATTCTGCGGGGTGGGGTGCGCGGTGCTCATAAAAACTTGGGGCGGGATTTTTTGAGTCAGAACAAAAGGTCACGCTAGGCGCCTTCTTGCTGCCCCTTCGTCGTTGTCGCTTCAGCCAACGTCTTCATCTCCTCGCCCGTCGTCGTCTCCTCGCCGGCATCATCGAATTCGATCCAGAAACAAGAGCCTTTATTCACGGCGGAGGTCAGTCCAATGACGGCGCCCATGCGTTCGACGGCTTTCTTCACAATGGCCAAGCCGATGCCCGTGCCCTTGGTTTCGCCACCCCCGAGGCGCTCGAACATCCCAAACGCTTTCGTGTGATTCTCGGGCGCGATGCCAATGCCGTCATCCTCGAAAAATATTCTCCGCCGCGTTCCTTCCAATCTGGAGTAAACCCGGATTCTCGGCGGTTGCCCGGGCTTCGCGAACTTGATGCCGTTCTCCAGCAAGTTGGAAAAACACTGCACGACAGACGGCGAGTGCGCCACGACAAAGCCCAGAGGCGGCAGGATATGGATGCACTGCTGCCACTCCGTGATCGTGGGATAGTGATTGAGCACCTCTTGCAGAGCGGCATCCAAATCGACGCGTTCGAGGGTGATGCCCTGCCGCGCCACGCGGGTGTAAATCAGCAGATCGCGCGTCAGTCGATCGAGACTGTTCGACGCTTTCGAAATGCGCTGGGCGTAGTGAATCGCCCTGGTGTCCATGGTTTCCTGACAATCTGCCAAAAGCGCCTCGGAGTAGCCGGTCAACGCCCGAAGGGGCGCGCGCAAGTCGTGCGATACGCTGTAGGAAAATGCTTCGAGTTCCTCGATGACCTGCTGAAGCCGGATCGTGCGTTCCGCGACCCGCTCCTCCAGCGACGCGAGCAGCGTTTCACGTTCGCTGAGAAGATCGCGGATTTCGAATTGCCGGGCGCGGCCGTGCAGCGCCGACCGCACACTGGAGATCAGGGTCACCTTGCGCAGCGGTCGCTCGATCAGCGTCAATGCAGCGCGCGAGCCCAACACGCGTTCCGCCTCCTCGCCACATTGCGTCATGTTTCCTCCGCTCGTGAGCAACAACACCGGGATGCTCGACCAGGTCGGTTGACGTGCCAGCGAATCCGGAAGATCGGGCAGCACCGCCGGTGTGATGGCTTCTTCGGTGAGTAGAAGAGCGCCGTAACCGGTTTTGACGGCGTCGATAAGCTGTTCCGTCGAGCGCGCGATTTCGGACTCGATTCGCGCCTCGGACAACACGGCCTGGATGTTGATCCCGTCCGCGCCGGTCGGGGCCAGCACCAAAACGCGTTGCCGCTTCATAAATCAGTGGCGTCGAGGATTTGCTTCGAAGTCCCACTGAAAACAGGGACACCGGTGAGAATGCCTTGAAAATCGTTGAGCGGTTGGCCGACGCGCAGGCCAGATCCTGTAATCTGGAATTCGCGGATGGTCGATTCATGTTGTCCGATTCTCTTCTTCACCACCGAGATCGCTTTCTTGATCGAACCCTTGTGTTCGAAGTAACGCAGCAGAAGCACGGTGTCCGCCAGGTAGGTCAGATCCACCGGAGCGTACATTTGTCCGACGATGCCGTGCTGCGCCATGGTCATGAGGGTCAACACTCCGTTTAGATTTAAAAATGAAAGGAGCTCGTGCAGTTGGATGTTGAGGAACTTCGCGTCTGGCATCGCCTGCAAGTAGCCGTTGAGACTATCGATCACGATCATCCGAGCTCCATCAATCAGCACATTGTCCCGCACACGGTTGATGAATTCACCGGGAGGGAGCGCGGTCGGTTCGATCGAGTGAACGTGCAGCATTCCGCTCTCGAAAAAAGGATCGAGGTTCAGCCCGATCGAATTGGCCCGCGCCATGAGCGTGCGTCGGCTTTCTTCGAAAAGGTATAGCTCGGCACGTTCGCCCCGAAGCGCACCGGCGATCGCGTAGTGCAACGCGATGCTTGATTTTCCAGTGCCGGCCGGCCCAAGAAACAGCGTGCTGGTCCCGCGATCCAAGCCGCCGCCAAGCAACGCATCGAGTTCGGCCAAATTGCTGGTCACCTGTCCCGCCGCGAAGTTGCCGGAGTAATCGCTCGCCACGAGTCGCGGAAATACGCGAACGCCGCCGACCACCATGGTTGCGTCGTGATAACCGCCAACGAAGTTTACCCCGCGCAATTTGTTGACGCGGATTCGGCGCTTCTCGGTGCCATAATCGAGCTCCGTTTGCTCCATCGTTAAGACGCCATGCGCGATGCTTTGCACATGCATGTCGCCACCATCGACGGAATGATCGTCCAGCAGAATGACGGTCATCTCCTTTCCACTGAAATATTGTTTCAGCGACAACATTTGCCGGCGGTAGCGGAGCGCGGTGTCGGACAGGAGGCGCAACTCCGACAACGAGTCGATGACGAGGCGCAGCGGTTTATACTGTTCGATCTTTTCCAGCAAAAGGTTGGTGGTCTGGTTCAATTCCAGTTCGGCAGAATGGAAAACAGTGTTTCGGGCCGCTTCCGCGAGTTGGTGCTCGAGAGCAGAGAGTTCGAGCACGCCAATATTGTCCATGGACCAGCCGTGAGATTGCGCCACGTCGTCGATTTCTGCGCGCGTTTCCGAAAGCGTAATATAGAGACTCGATTCCTTGCAGCGGACGCCCTCCAGCAGAAACTGGAGTGCCAGGGTCGTTTTGCCCACCCCCGGTTCTCCTTTGAGAAGGTACAAACGGTTCGCGGGCAAACCGCCTTTCAAAATGGAATCAAGACCAGGGACACCCGTGGAAATTAATTTCGAACTGCGGGTCATATGACGAATTTTCTTAACTAGAACGGACGAACAAACGTCGTTCCTGGCCGATCTCAAGGCGCGTAGGCTGCACACGTGGGTCAACTGTCCCGGTTTAAAACTAGGTCAGCCTAGAAAGCGGGCATGGGGAATTCTCCTCTCGACCGACATTTACGCCCCCGTCACGCCCCGGCACGCAGCAGATAGGCGTTCTTGCCGCGGCGGCGGCGGACGATAGGCTGCGTCTTCAATCCACTCCCTATGCCTAAAAAAGACGCGCGGATTGATTCGTATATTGCGGAGGCGCCGGAGTTCGCCCGGCCTATCCTGAAGCATCTGAGGAAAATCATTCACCAAGGCTGCCCGGAAATCGTCGAGACCATCAAATGGGGCAGTCCGTTTTTCGATTACAAAGGATTGCTCTGTGGATTCGCCGCCTTCAAGGCGCACTGTTCGCTGTTTTTCTGGCGCGACATCGATGTCGGCCAACGGCTGGAGAAAACCAATACTGCCGGTTCAGGCATGGGGCAGTTCGGCAGGATAACGTCCCTCGCCGATTTGCCAAAAGACGACGTGCTCCTCGCATGTGTGCGCAGCGCCGTGGAACAGCGGAATTCACCGGCTTCGAAAATCAAACGCGCGGCCAAGCCGGGCAAGGAGCTGCCAGTTCCGGCGGATTTGAAGACTGCGTTGGGTAAAAACAAAAAAGCGTCGGCGACATTTGATAATTTCGCGCCGAGTCATCGCCGCGAATATATCATGTGGATCACCGACGCAAAGCGCCCCGAGACCCGGGAAAAGCGCCTGCAGACCACGATCGAGTGGCTGAGCGAAGGGAAAAAGCAGAATTGGAAATATCTGGACTCACGCGCCGCTACAGCGATTTCAAAAAAATTGTAGCCGCAAAAAGGCTCAAAAAGAGCAAAGAGGATTTCGGATTTGCAATGTCGCTAGCAGCGGCTCCTCCACAACGCGGTTAGGGTATTGGTTTGTAACTCCAAACCCAAAAACCAGACCGCTCCCGAGCCAGGAATCTCTGAGCCGCGTCGGCCTAACAAAAATCCTCTTTGCGTATCTTGAGCCTTTTTGCGGCTAAAAAACTCACCGTGGCAAACCCTGCGCCTTTGCCCTGCTATGCCTTTCGCGGCTACAGCTTGAGGTCTGGCGGCTCCCTCGCATTTTGCCGCACCGCCTGAGCGTCAAGCTTAAGGTTATGATGGGCGTGCTTCGAGACCTATTCCTTCAGCGCGTGGTCGGCGGGTAGGTTTTTGCCGGACCAGAGTTGTTCCCATGAGGTGGGCGCGGCGGGGGCGCTCCAGAACGGTGCTGACGGCGCGAGGCCCAGGGGAAGCAGGGCGGCGCTGCAGAGATAGAGGCTGCCCGTGGAAATATAAGACTCACCCAGCTCGGGCTGACTGCCTGCCAGTCCGATTTTGAGCCAGCCTTGCTGATCGAAAGTTCCATGGCTGCCGAGGGTGCGAGCGATGACTCGGCTTAGCGCAACGCGGGCCTGCCCTGCGGTCAACCGCGCCGGCAGCAGTCCGCGCCACGCCGCCATCGCAAGTGCTTGAAATGCTCCGCAACGATATGCGATCGACCGTCCGATAGCGGGGTAGGAGCCGTCCGGCGCGATCAATCGCTCCTGCAGATCAGCGTATCGGCCAAAGCGTGCGCGCTCGTGTTGCAGGAATTCCTGCCACTCCGCCGCCTCGCCGGCCACGCTTTCAAGCGCTTCGAGCAGCATGGGCTGAATGACAAAGGCGTTGTAGTAGTCCCAATGAAATTCCGAGCCATCGCCATAGACTCCATCACCGAGATACCAGGCGCGGTGCTTGCGTAGCCCTTCGAACAAGCGCGCGTCGTCGCGGCGCTCTCCTACGCCGTGGAGGAACACTTCAACAGTCGAAGCGAAGAGCTTCCAGTTGCTCTCGAAGGGAGTGATCACCCGGGACGAAGAAAGAGCGGCGATGACGTTTTTCTGAACACGCGCATCCAATTTGGCCCAGAGCGCGGTCGGCGCGCGCCGCATGGCCTGCGCCAAAAACGCGGCGTCCACCAGAGGCTGTTTCCCGTGAGAAAAATTCAAGAAATCCGGAGATTTCGGATCCGTCGCCGCATCGATCCCTTCGCGTGCGAGTGCTGCCAGTTCGGCCCGGCTCTTGCCTTCCGGCGAATCGTCTCCTCCCAATTCCAGCCATGGCGCGATGCCGGTGAGCAATCTGCCCAGCGCTTCGAGATGGGTGTATTCCGGTCGATCGTGCGAGAGTGGATGCGCCTCGACCGGCATGCGTTTTTTCAGCTCGCGCGCCGCCAAGGCGGGGAGCAGCGGGGAAGAAAGTCGTTGCGCGATTTCGCACCATTGCGCGCGAGTCAGATCGTGTCCGGCCGAAATCGTCAGCGCCGATGCTGCGGGTGCTTTTGTTTCGGCTCTTGCGAATGAGCTGGTCGCCAGCAGGCCCGCAGCCGCTGCGGTTTTCATAAAGTCGCGCCGGGTTTTCACGGTTTGAAACACGCGAACCTTTTTCACAGGTCAACGCTTCAGGTGAGACCGTAATAGGCCGGCGGGAGTCACGTTGCCACGCAGGAAAAGGGGTCATGCTTTACCATTCAATATCCCTTGTGCGATGTTGAATGGTAAGGCATGACCCCTTATTCGTACTCGCGGCTTGGCGGAATCAGGGGGCGCCTTGAAACCTTGCCCCAAGGCGTCCTGAGCGAAACCCGAAGCCGTCGATCCGAGTGACGCGATCAACGCGCCGATCAGAACGATGATGCTTCGGCGGAATGAACGGCGAGAATTTGGGGCAACCACCGTCTGCCGTCGCGGCCTAGGGTTGGCCGCCGAAGGTCACGAAGTCATCCAGCTCCACCCAATCGCACCAAGTGGAAATATCATCGCGGTGCGCCGCGTTTTGACGGTGCACGCTGTTGAAGAACTCGCGTTTCTCCGGGAGGCTCGGCGTCCACGTCTCGAACCATCGCGACCAACTTTCGATTTCCGACGCGCTGCGTTTCGGATTGAGGTGAGAGCGAATGAACGCGAGCAGCTCGGAGTCGGTGCGACCGGCTTTAATCTCGGCCATGAATGCGTCGGCGGAGATGCCGGTGAAGCCGAGGATTTGCTGATCGAACGGGCAATTGTAGTGATAGTCTCCTGCGGTGCCCGCTGCGACAGCTCGGGCTTTGTCGATCATCCGCGGCAGTTGCGCGAAACCACCTAGCCGAGTGCGTGGACTCCGGGGCGGATGCTTGCGCAGATCCGGAGCGCGATAGCTCACCGCGCCCGCCGCGCTTGCGGAAGGCTGCAGATAGGCCGCCGCCAAAGTGCTTGGCGCCGGAGGTGTGGACGTCTTCTCGGTCGGAGTGGGATTAGCCATAAAGAATGGGAATGTTTGTTACCTGGACGAACGCGTCATCGTAATCGCCCGTGCAAGCTTCGCAAGTTTGCCGCGGAATGGTAAAGAGGGGTCATGCCTTACCATTTACCTTAATGCAGGACGACGGTAAGGCATGCCCTTTTTATTGTCAGGATTTTGTCAGGTTTTGCGTCGGAAACTCATCCCGATGACGAGGACTTTTGCCCTCTAGAATCATGATGAATTCCGCGTATCTCGTCCTTGCTCAAACTCCGCCGCCTGCCTCTCCCAAAACCGATTGGGCCGCCGCTCTAAGTGGCAAGCAGTACATTGTCAGCCTCGCGGAGTCGTTGCGCGATGGAGTGGCTCATCTGGTCGAAAGGATTTCTCCAGGTTTTGCGGCGAAATTGGACACGGTTCTTTTCGCTCGGGTTACGGGCATGGATCTGATCGCCCCGCTCGTAACGACGAGCCTGATGGCGGCGTTGATTTATTGTATAAAGCAGGTGCTTCGCCGGCATGCGCATCCGCCGGAAAAAAACGAAACCGACGTTAAGTGGCGTCCGCTGATTCTGCACGCCATGGCCCGGCCGCTTTATCTTCTTCTGTGGACCTACGGTCTGTTTTTCGCAATCGCACCCATTCTTCTTCGGCTGGGTGCGGAAGGCCAGCCGCACCCGCTGCAAGTCGTGGTGGACAAGCTGGTCAACATCGGGGTCTTCATCGCTCTGCTCTGGTTGTTCGTGGAGTTCACGCGATTGGTCGAACACGGGGTCACGCGCTGGACGCGGCGCACGCGCAGTTCGATCGACGATCTGCTCGCGACATTGATCATTCGGACAGCTCGAATCATCCTTCCGGTCCTCGCGATCATCATGGCGCTTCCGCTGGTCGGCCTTCCTCCGCGGTATGAAGCCTTTCTCAGCACCGCCGGTAGCCTGCTCCTCGTCTGTTCGATCGGGTGGGTGCTTTCACATGGTGTCCTGCTGGTCGAAAAAAACATTTTGGAAAACTTCGACGTCAAGGTCGCCAACAACCTCCGCGCCCGATCCGTTCATACCCAGGTGCAGGTGATGCGGAAAACGCTGCTGTTCGTGATCGCCATCTTTACCATAGCGTCTGCGTTGATGGTTTTCGGACCCGTCCGTCAACTCGGCACGAGCATTCTCGCCTCAGCCGGGGTGCTGGGAATCATTGTCGGCTTCGCGGCGCAGCGGACGATCTCTAATCTTTTTGCCGGAATGCAGATCGCCCTGACCCAGCCCATTCGGCTCAACGATGTCGTGATCGTGGAAAACGAGTGGGGTAGGATTGAGGAAATTTCCCTTACCTACGTCGTGGTGCGCATCTGGGACCTGCGGCGCCTGGTTGTGCCCATTCAATATTTTATAGATAATCCCTTCCAAAACTGGACGCGGGCCTCGGCCAATCTCCTCGGCACGGTTTTCTTTTATTGTGATTATACTATTCCGGTCGGCGAGGTGCGCGCCGAATTGCTGCGCATCGTGAAGAAACTGCCGGAGTGGGACGGCTCTGCGGTGGGTTTGCAGGTCACCGACGTGACTGAGCACACGATACAACTGCGAGCACTGGCCAGCGCGGCCGATGCGTCCAAGGCTTTCGACCTGCGCTGCGCCATTCGCGAACAACTGCTCGATTTTCTCCAGACGAACTACCCTGAATCCCTCCCGCGGACCCGGGTCGATTTCGAGCGCAGCGAGAAAGCCGTCCTGTCACAGGGCGCATGACCCCTTAATCAGAGGAGAGGCGCTCGATCGCAGCGCGGCAGATATCCGGCGCAGGGTCAAATTCCGCGGCTTTGCGGTATTCGATCAGAGCGGCGGCGAGGTCTCTTTCTCGCTCCAAGATCGCCGATGAACGCGTTGCTCGTTGGGTAATAAGGGGTCTCGTGCCATGCTTTAGGGCCAGAGGAGCCGTAATACGCTTCGATCATTGGCCAGATCATGGAGCCCGATAGGACGCACTCGTCTTCCAGGATCTGAATCGCGGAGTCGGGCAGCAGGGACATGGGGTTGTCCAATCGTGCAATCCTCGTCGGTCCTCGGGCGCAACTTCCGCCGAAAGCGACTCCTTTCTTTTCGGGATGAGAAATATCGGCGCGCGCGATGCCGCGCGGCCTATTTGATGGCGTATAGTTTTCCGTCGGCGCAGCCGAGATAGATGGTGTCGCCGACGACGACGGGGGATGACCAGACGCTGGCCGGGAGTTCGAGATTCCAGAGGGATTTGCCGGTCTTGATGTCGACGGCGCTGAGGCTGCCTTTGCCGCGCATGTTGTAGTTGTCGTTACCGGCCACATACAGGACATCCCCGGCGAGCGCGGGCGAGGCGAAGGTCTCGTTCGGCGAGTCGAACGACCATTGGACATGTCCATCGGCCGAGAGCGCGGTCACTTTGTTTCCATCGGATTGGCCGACATACGCGACGCCATCGCGCACGGCGGGCGAACTCGGCACCCAGCCGCCCTTGGCGTCGTGGCGCCAAAGAATTTTTCCGTCCGCGGCATCGATCGCATAAAAATGCGCGCTGCGGCTTCCCACGTAAACGCGGCCATCGACGACGGCGCACGATCCCTGCACCGCGTTCCAAGGCACGCCAGGGGTTTTCGTGTTCACGGCCCAAAGCTGTTTCCCAGTCGCAGCGTCCAGCGCGTAGACGTTTCCATCAAAGCTGCCGCAGAAGACGCGTCCATCGGCGACGGCCGGCGTCGCGCGCACGACGCGGCCCGTGGCAAAACTCCATTTCACCGCGCCATCGCGCGCCTCGATCGCGTAAATGCGCCCGTCCACCCCACCGATGTAAACCACGCCCCCGGCCACGGTCGGCGAGGATTGATAGACATCCCAGTTATCGATCTGACGAAGCTGGGATGCGCCGCCGATCCGCGCGGTCCAACGCACATCGCCGTTTTTAACGTCGAGCGCGGCGAGGACCCCGGCATCCGAAGGGACAAACGCGAGACCGTCGGCAATCGCCGGACTCGCGAGGCTGCATCCGGCGAGACGCACACGGTAAACCGGTTTCCCGGCCTCATCGAGGCAGATGAAAAACGGACCTGCGCAAAAATAGATGCGTCCTTCCACGACCGCGGGCGTGGTCGGCCAGATGAACGTGCCGTCCATGTCCTCGAGCGCTTGATACTGTTCCCAGGTGATGGGCTCGTAGGACCAGGCGATTTTTCCCGCAATCGGTTTTGCCGGCGGCGCGTAGACGCCGGTGTGCGCCGCGTCTCCGCGAAACATCGGCGAGTCCGCGAGCGCGCGGAGCGGAAAAATGAGAGCAAGGGCGAGAAGAAGGCGATGCATTCCGCTATAACTCCTCTCACTGCAGCATCCCTTCAACCCGAATGCCGCGCCAAAACCTCATCAACTGGAAGCTTGGCAGTCTGGGCGGGGGAAGCGGCGATTAAGGGGTCATGCTTTACCATTTACCTCTGCCTGCGTGAAGGTGAGTGGTAAGGCATGACCCCTTGTCAGCGATGTTTTAACGATTGAGCCGGCATCGAGATGAATGCCGGCGAGGACGCCAGCGCTCCCAGTGGCCGACGTCGGCGATAACGCCGCCGCTCGGCCAATACCTCGACATCGGCGAGACGCCGGCGCTCGGACGGCCGAGTGCGCCGTTCCAAGCGGCAGGAGGCGCTGGCAGCGCAAACAAAAACGAGAGGAAAGCACGCTTGCGACTGGGAGCGCTGGCGTCCACGCCGGCATTTTCTTTCTATAGTCCGCGCCACAAGGCGCGGACGGACTCGATCGGCAAGGATGCCGCTTCTCGCGACGAAGCGAGTCCGCGGCTAGCGCCGCGATAAAAGGTTGGCCGCCCGGGAGGCCGGCGCTCCGCTAAAGCGTATAAAATTAAACTGTAGCCGCGAAAGGCATCGCGGGGCAAAGGCGCAGGGTTTTGCCATGGTGAGTTTTTAGCCGCAAAGGGGCTCAGGATACACAAAGAGGATTTTTGTTAGGCCGACGCGGCTCAGAGATTCCTGGCTCGGGAGCGGTCTGGTTTTTGGGTTTGGAGTTACAAACCAATAGCCCAACCGCGTTGTGGAACGGCCATTGCGAGCGACGTCGCAAACCCGAAATCCTCTTTGCGCTTTTTGCGCCTTTTTGCGGCTAAAAAAATTCGCTGTTCGGGCCTGCTATTTATCGCGGTCGCGAGCCCGGAATTACTTCACCAGACTGTTGAGATATTCCTCGATCCAGGTGTAGCCGCTCGGGGCGAGTTTCGCGGCGTCGCTCGCATCACTCGAGTCGAGATCATGCCGAGTTTCGAAGCTGTCCGCCATGCCGTCGTTGTCCGAGTCCTTCGGGGGCGTGGCTGATTTCAACTCCGGCCAGCCGCCGACTTCGGTCTGCGAATTGATCATCTTTCCTGTGCGCGTCCGCGCGTGATTCACGAGGCGGGCATCGACCGCGTCGCGTGTTGGCCGCGAGGCGCCGACACTTGCGAGCACCAGGTCGACGGCCTCGGTCGCGGGCACCGTGGTGACCTTGGGCGCGTCGAAAGGCTGATCGGCGAGGCGGACCTGTCGCTTGCCGTCGATTTCGTAGGCGCTCACGAACTTACCGTTGTCCTTGGTGAACTCCTCGCTGCCATCGACGACGTTGTCGCGGATATAAAACACGATGTCCGAGTCGAGCGGCTTGTTGCCGATCGTGATCGGGGTCTTCGCTTTGCTGCTCGGGCCCGGGCGAATGTAGTTCGCGACGTAGTTGATCTTCAGATTGCCCTGCGTCAGCCCGGTCGCGGTCGTGCCGTAATCGTAGATCACGTTGTTTCGCACATCGAAGGTCGGGAAACCCGGCCCGCGTCCGTAGTTGTCCCCCATGCGCGGATTCCGCGAATCGTTATGGATCCAGAGATTGTGGTGAAACGTGATCGGCCCATTCGCACGAGCCAGCGAACCGTAGCCGTGCGCGCCTTTGGCGTGCTTGCTCTGGCGGAGCGACTCGCCGATCAGGCACCATTGAACGGTGATGTATTGATTGTTGCCGGAGAGAGACAGCGCTTCGTCGATCGACCACGTCGCGGAAATATGGTCGAGCACGACATTGCGCGAACCGTGGAGCACGTCGAAGGCGTCCGCTTGCCGACTCGTCACGTCACCGAGCCGGCTGCGCAAATAGCGAACCACCACGTCGTGCGTCGCGATGCCAAACGTGGCATCTCGCAGACAAATTCCGTCTCCCGGCGCGGTTTGGCCGGCGATGGTGAGAAACGGTTTTTTGACGGTGATATCTGACTTCAACGCGATCGTCCCGCTGACGCGAAACACGACGATGCGCGGTCCGTCGGCCTCGCACGCGTCGCGAAGGCTGCCCGGACCGGAGTCCTCGAGGTTCGTCACGAAAATGACTTTGCCGCCGCGCCCGCCCGGCGTGTTTGCCCCGAAACCTTCGGCTCCGGGGAACGCCGGCAAATCAGACGCAGCCGCAGACGCAGCCGCGGATGAAGCAACGGGCGCAGGATTTGCCGCCGACAGCGCGGCGGGAATCGCAAGTGCAGCAAGGGCCAGGAGAACCGGAGGTCGGAAGTTCATGCCTTGAGCACGAGCTTCCGACTGAAGAAGACGAATGAATTTTTGCTGCGCGTGTCGTTACGCTTCCGCGTCTTCGACGAACGCTTCGAGCGGTTTAGTAAAACTGCCTGGATGGCAGAGGGGAACAGCCGCGTTTGGAAACGCGGCCGCAGCACTGCGCCTTTTTTTCGGCCACACCTTTTTTAAAACGCGCTTAAAGTTTTCCCGATTCCGGTCGTTTACCGCCGAACCAATAAGCGGGCACCTCATCCGGTACCTTCAGCTCTTTGCGCAGCCGCGTGAGTTCTTTTTCCAGATCCGCCTTGGTATCGGCGTACTTCGCTTCCTTGGCCACGTCTTTCATTTCGCGCGGATCGCTCACGCGATCGTACAGCTCCGTGTAATCGTCGCCGCCCGGGCCGAAGTAGTGCACCAGCTTGTAGCGATCCGTCACGACGCCGAAGTGCGGGCGCACACGATGCGGCTCGGGATACTCGAAATACTGAAAATAAAACGACGTGCGCCAATCCGTGTGCTCGTCCTTGAAGAGCGGCAGCAGGCTTCGTCCTTGCATCTCGGAGGGCACGGCGACGCCGGCAGCGTCGAGGAAGGTTTCTGCGAAATCGATATTCGAGACGATCTGCGTGTTGACGCTCCCCGGCTTGATCACCGCCGGCCAGCGAACGACAAACGGCGTCTTCATCGACTCCTCGAAAATCCATCGCTTATCGAACCAGCCGTGTTCGCCCATGAAGAAGCCTTGGTCGGAGGCGTACACCACGATGGTGTTTTCGGCCAAACCTGCGGCGTCGAGATAGTCGAGCACTCGCCCGACGCTGTCGTCCACCGCTCGGATGCAGGCGAGATAGTCGTGCAGGTAGCGTTGGTATTTCCAGCGTACGAGATCGTCGCCCTTCAGGTTTTGCTTTCTGAACTCCGCGTTCCGCGGCCCATAATATTCGTCCCAGCGTTTCCGCTCCTCCGGCGTCAGATCGACCATCGGGATCAACTTCAGATCGCGGTCGGTCAGGGTGTGTGCGATCGTCATGTCCTGGTCGTGCACGGCGGGTCCGCGTCCGCTGTAATCATCGAAGAGTGTCGGCGGCTCGTCGTAATGGCGGCCGTGGTCCGCATCGAGATCGCGCAATGCAGGCTCCCACCAGCGGTGTGGCGCCTTGTGATGCATCATGAGGAGAAAGGGTTTCTTGCGGTCCCGATTTTTCAGCCAGTCGAGTGACAAGTCCGTGATGATGTCGGTGACATACCCTTCGGTCTGAACCTTCTCGCCATTTCGAATCATCGGCGGGTTGTAGTAGATGCCCTGGCCGGGAAGGATCTGCCAGAAATCGAAACCGGTGGGGTCGGTCTCCAAGTGCCATTTGCCGATGATGGCTGTCTGATAGCCGGCGCGCTGCAGCAGCTTCGGAAACGTGACCTGCGAGCCGTCGAAGGCGCAGTTCGAGTTGTTCACGAAGCCATTGATGTGGTTGTAGGTGCCGGTGAGCACGCACGCGCGACTCGGGCCGCATAGAGGATTCGGCACGAGACAGCGGTCGAAGCGCATTCCGTTTTTTGCGATGCGATCGATATTCGGCGTTTCGTTCAGTTTGCGTGCATCGCCGTAAGCGCTGATCGCCTGCCAGGCGTGATCGTCGGAAAAAATGAAAACGATGTTGGGCGGAGATTTTGTCGCGTCCGCGGCAAATCCGGTGGTGGAAATTCCGGCAGCGGTGGCGAGGCAGACGACAAAGAAGAGCAAGGTTTTCATGGGCTTGGGATGACTCGCTTGAGTCATGGCAACCGCGTTGTTCCACCAAGACATGAAAATGTTGATCGGGACGGGGGATAATACGAACTCGTCCGATCACGCGTGAACTGCGGTGGCCGGCCGCAGCCCAACGATTTTGTCGGCGTGAAGTCGCTCGTAAGATCGCCGCGTCAGATTGTCTCCGAGGGGCGCGCCCGAAGTGAATCAGGCGGACGTGGTGTCGACCTCCGTACCGCAAATGGTGAAACTCTCCACGGCTTACTAAGTGGCCTGAGCCAGATACATTGGCCGGGATTATGGTCCAAACGGCAACAAACTGCATGTTGCCCGATAACGCTAACCCAACTCCCCCTTCCGTTTGGGCCCGCTACGGCCTCGCTCTAGGCGCAGTGGCCATCGCAATCGCGGTTCGCACGGTTGTCACGCCCCAGATGGGGCCGACGAATCTTCCCTTTATCACGTTTTTTCCGGCCGTCGCGGTCGTGGCGTGGTTTGGACGCCTGAAGCCTGCGATCGTGAGTCTCGTTTTGTCCGCGTTCGCCGCCGATTGGTTTTTCATGGAGCCCGTCCACTCGCTGAGCGCGCTGTCGGGCACGAGCGTGCTCGCGTTGATCACGTTTGTTTTCTCCTCCGGAATAATTGTCGCCGCGATCGAAACCATGCACGCGGCTCGTTCGCGGCTCGCGCGCGAGGCGGCGTTGAGACAACGCGATCAGAGCGCGCTGGCGGTCACGCTCTCCAGCATCGGCGATGGCGTGATCGCGACGGACGCGATTGGGTGCATCACGTTTATCAACCCCGAAGCCAGTCGCTTGACCGGCTGGACGGAGGGCGAAGCCAAGGGCCGGCGTTTGCCGGAGGTGTTTCACATCATCAGCGAGCGAACTCGCAAGCCGACGGAAAGTCCGGTGGAGAAAGTACTGCGCAGCGGCAGGGTCGTCGGTCTCGCCAATCACACGTTGCTCGTGGCGAAGGACGGATCGGAAACGGCGATCGACGACAGCGCGGCGTCGATTCGCCAGGCTGATGGCTCGGTCTCGGGCGTCGTGTTGGTTTTTCGCGATGCCACGAAGGAGCGCAAGGCGCTGGCGGCGAAGGCACGGCTCGCCGCGATCGTCGAAAATTCCGGAGATGTGATGATCACCAAGGATCTGAACGGCATAATCCAGACTTGGAATGCCAGCGCGCAGAGGCTCTTCGGCTATACCGAAGACGAAATCGTCGGCAAGTCCGTGACGATGTTGATTCCGCCTGAGCGTCTGCAGGAGGAGAATTTCATCCTCGATCGCCTGCGGAACGGTCAAATCGTCGAACGTCTCGAGACGAAGCGCGTCGCAAAAGACGGAAGGCAAATCCCGGTCGCGCTCAGCGTTTCGCCCATCAGATCCGATGATGGCGAATTCATCGGCGCGTCGAAAATCATTCACGACATCAGCGACCTCGTCGCGGCGCGCGAGGCATTGGTGCGTGAAAAGGAACTTCTCGCCACGACGCTGGCGTGCATTGGCGACGGCGTGGCCGTGACCGATGCGCAGGGCAACGTGACTTTTCTCAATGCCGAGGCGGAACGATTGACGGGTTGGAAGAATCCGGCGGCGGTCGGTCGGCCACTCCCGGAAGTTTTCCACATTGTCAACGAAGAGACCCGGCTCGAGGTCGAGAATCCGGTCACGAAAGTGCTGCGCGTGGGCGGCGTGGTGGGACTGGCAAACCACACGGTGCTCATCAGGCCCGACGGTACGGAGACGCCGATCGACGACAGCGCCGCGCCGATCTGCGAACCGGGCAAGCCGCTCTTTGGCGTGGTCCTGGTGTTTCGCGATGCGACGCCGGAGCGCAAGGCGCACGCAATCTTGCGCGAGCGGGAAGCGGAACTGGCCGCGATCATCAATCGCACGCCTTTCTTGCTCACGCGGTGCACTCGCGATTTGCGCTTCCGCTTCGTGAGCCGCGCGTATGCGGAAATGCGCAATTTGTCGCTCGAGAATATCGCAGGAAAGCGGATCGAAGAGTGCGTGCCGGAAAATGAACTTAAAGCCGTCCTGCCGCACATGGAAAACGTCCTGCGGGGCAACCGGGAAGAATTCGAATGCCAGGTCGATCTCCAAAAAAGCAACGGTCCGCGCCACCTCCATTGCATCTACACGCCCGAGACGGACGATGCCGGGCAGGTCGTTGGATGGGTCGGCTCGATTGTCGACATCACGGAACGGAAGCGCACCGAACACGCGCTGAACGAAGCGCACGAGCAGCTGAGAAGTCGCGCGGTGCACTTGGAGTCACTCGTGCAGCAGCGCACTGCGCGATTGAATGAAATCGTCGGCGACCTGGAGGCATTTTCCTACAGCATCGTGCACGACATGCGCGCTCCATTGCGAGCGATGCAGGGGTTCGCGCAGCTGCTCGTCGAGGAATGCGGACCGATCAGTGCAAAAGCGTCCGACTACGTGCGTCGAATCAGCAATGGAGCTCAACGCATGGATCGACTGATTCAGGATGGCCTGAGTTACAGCCGGATGATGCGCGCCGATCTGCCGCTCACGCCGATCGATGTCGCGGCCTTGATCCGCGGAATCGTTGACACATATCCGACCTTTCAAACTCCCGCGGCGGTGATCGAACTCGAAGGAGAGTTTCCTCCCGTCATCGGCAACGAGGCCGCGCTCACGCCGTGCGTTTCCAATCTGCTCGATAACGCGGTCAAATTCGTCGCGCCTGGCGTCACGCCGCACGTGCGGATTTGGGCGGACGTGCGCGACGGTCACGTCAGGGTGTATTTCAAAGACAATGGCATCGGCATCGCGCCTCAGGCCCACGCCAAGATTTTCGAAATTTTCCACCGGCTTCAGCCGGCATTCGAGGGCACTGGCATCGGGCTCGCGATCGTGAAGAAGGCCGCCGAACGCATGGGTGGCACGACCGGCCTCCAATCGGCCCTGGGAGAAGGCAGCACGTTTTGGATCGAGCTGCCGAAGGCGAACGGAAATTGAGACGGTGGAATTGCAGGGAAATAGGCGAGCTCGGCCTACGATTCCCCTGCAATCCCATGACGTGACGTTTTGTTGAAACGGCTTAGTGAGCGGAAGCTGCGGCCGGTGCTTTCGTCGAGGGAGTGTCCGTGGCCGAAGATTGCTTCGCGGCCGGAGGGTTCAGCATTTCATCCAGCAAGGGCTGCATCGCTTCGGCCCAGAGTTGGTAACCGGCGGCCGTCGGGTGGAGTTGATCAGGCATGATGGGGAAGGGAATCTTTCCGTCCTGACCGAGAAAGCGCTCGTTGATATTGAGGAAGCGCACGTTCACGCCGTCATCGAGTTTTGCGAGCATTGGGTTGAGGGCGTCGATTACTGCCATGCGGCGGCTGGCCTCGGCGATCGCTTCAGGGGTGATGACGCCTTCCTTGTTCTTGCGGGCGCCGCGTGGAAATACCGCGAGCACGAGCACCTTGGTCGACGGGATCTTGGCGCGGATCAGCTCGACGATCTTCTTGTCCGCCGCGGCGATTTCTTCGGCCGTGTGCGACGCGGTGTTGTTGGTGCCCAGCATGAGCACGACCACCTTCGGGTGGATGCCGTCGAGTTCGCCGTTCTCTATGCGCCAGATGACGTGCTGGGTCTGATCGCCGCCGATGCCGAAGTTCGCCGGCTGCAATTTCCCGTAATAGTGCTCCCAGATATGCGGCGCTTTTTTCCAGCCTTCGGTGATGGAATCGCCGAGGAAAAGCAGGTCGATCGGGCCCGATTTCGCGCGTTGCAGGAATGATTCGTGCAGCTCGAGGAAGCGCGCGTTGTTTTGTTTCTGAATCGGCGCACTGGCGTCGACCTTGGCCGGCGGCGTGGACGGTGTGGCCGGCTGAGCGGATTTGGTCGCTGGCGCCGAGGTTTGCGCGACGGCGACAGTCAGCAAAATGGGGAAGGTGAGGCAGGCGAGAAGACGGGGCAGGCCGTGATGTTTATTCATAGGGAAGACCGCGAGTTTTTGCGGCGCTCGCGTTTTGACAACAGATAGTCGCGGAGCGCGACGACGTTGTTGTGTTCCGTATCGCGCGAGCTGAAGAGCAGCGTCACCGGGCCGGCTTTCGCGGCGTCGAGGATGGGCTGCCAGGCTTCGGGATTGGCATCGAGTTCGGCGCGATAGCGGCGCTGAAATTCTTCCCAACGAGCCGGGTCATGGCCGAACCATTTGCGCAGCGCGGTGCTCGGCGCGACATCGCGCAGCCAACCATCCAGCTTCAACGCCTCTTTCTTGATTCCGCGCGGCCAAAGTCGCTCTGCGAGGAATCGCTTCCCATCCGAAGCCGAAGCCGCAGGCGCATCGTAAGCGCGTTTGATGGCAATGGCCGGTTTCTTCGGGAGCGCAGGTTTGTCCCCGACCGCAGCCTTCTTGAGCTTGCTCATGTGGGTACGTTGTTCCGCGGAGTTCGGTCGGTCAAATGACGAGCGCCGAGCGACGGAGGTCTTTAAGCACCAAGATATCGCTGCGTGGCGTTAGGCAGCGTAGGGCTCGACAACGCAACGGAGCGCCGGCCTCCGGTCGGCTAATTTTTCTAGTGTCCCGCGAAGCGGGACGGATTTGTCGGCTGGCCGGCCGGAGGCCGGCGCTCCGTTGCAAGCCGTAAGCCTAACGGAGGCGATGAGTCACATGGGCGCGGCCCAGCAAGGGCGCTTTGCCCGACGTTTTGCGCTGCCTCGAAAGGTTCAGGCATTCATTCAATGTTGTTCCTTCTTCCTTCACCATGAGCGAAGCGTAAGGGCGCATTGAATATAAAATATTTTCTAAACTGGCCCGGCGACTGGGTTCATCCCAACTGTAGGGTTGAACCGAATTTCTCATACTGAATGACTTCTTCGAAACGTGGGCACGACGCATCCAATGAAGAAATTTTTCCGCGGGATTTTGTTTACTGCGTCGACCGCGTTTGCCGCGGCTCTCTTGAGTTCGAACACCGCGTATTGCGCCAAGGTCGGGGACACGCTCGAGCAAGTTCTCGCTGAGAAAGGTCCGCCGAAAAGTCAGATGACCGCTGGCGAGACGCGTGTCCTCACTTACCCGGATATGACGGTGAAATTGAAATCGGACGTGGTCGTTTCGATCTCGCCCGTAGCGTCCTCCAGTGGCGCTCATTCCGCGGCTGCCTCATCGAATGGCACGGCGACTTCGGACTCTGCCTCGTCGGCGGCGCCGAGTTCCACTGGCGCCACAGCGGCTCAAGACAAGGTTGCTGCGTCCACGGTGGAGCGCCGTCTGCGCCGGGCGATCGAGATTGTTCAGAACATCGTCAATCAACCCGTCGAAGCGATTCCGATAAAACCCGGCATGCGCGTCACCTCGTATGGCGATTACTGGTTTCACGAAGGCGCGATGCGGCCTGATTTTGCGCACGTCGATGTTCGCAAGACGCAGGAGTCGTCGTATTCACAATTCCAGTACGTGACGTCGAAGTTGAATCCTGGCGTGGCGTTCGAGGGGCCTGGGCTGGAGTTCAATTCGATGCTCAAGCTTTTCTATCTCGATCGCAATTTGCCCAAGAAGCGGCTGACTGAGCGCGAGATGTTGGAGATTAATCAACAATATCGCATCATCGCCGAATGCCAGGCCCAGCTCGCGGCGTTGAACCAGGCGCGGAAGTAGGAAGCGGCGACGTTACGGGCGGATTTGTGGCGATCGAGTCCGTCCGCGCCTTGCGGGCGCGGACATTAGGAAAGAATGCCGGCGAGGACGCCAGCGCTCCCAGAGGCCGACATCGGCGAGACGCCGACGCTCGGCCGATCCCTGCACTCGGCGACTGGCCGACGCTCGGCCGCCGAGTGCGCCTTTTCAAGGCGCAGAGGCTCTGGGAGCGCTGGCGTCCACGCCGGCATCTTTAGCAGCTCGCAAACGCGAGCTGCTTTTTTGCTTTTCCCGCGCTGTCCAGTCAGCAGCTGCGCCGCGCCCCGCGCGTTCTCACACGCGCGATCACTTCAAATATTTCTCCAGGAAATCAAGAAACACCGGCCAGTCGGCAGGCATCACGCCGTGGCCGCCTTCGTGCATCAAATAGCCGACGGTGTTCAGGAGCGGTTTGCCAGGTGCGGGGAGCGAATATTCTTCGATGCCCTTTTTTCCGAGGAGTTCGTACACCGATGTCGCGGCTTTCGCGGCCAAGAACTCGCCGTAAGGATCTGACCATTTGTCGGTGTTTCCCGTCTGCAGCAGAAGCGGTCGCGGCGCGATCAGCGCGAGGAGAAAATGAGAATCGAACGGCGCTTCGTTCGCGCGGTTGGCCCACTTCTGATAGTTTCCAGCAAACTGATACGCGTAACGCGTCGGCGCCACGAGATGCGCCACGGTTTCACCATAGTTGCGACGACTCAACGCCGCGCCGCCCTCGCCGGAAACGCTGGCGATCACGCAGGCGATCCGCTGGTCGCACGCCGCCGTCCACAAGGCGGTTTTGCCCAGCCGGGATGCTCCGGTGATCGCGATGCGCTTCGCGTCGATCTGCGGGTCCGTCTCCAGATAGTCGATGATCCGGCTCGCGCCCCAACTCCACGCGGCGATCGAACCCCACTCATCGGCAGGAAACGTCGTGTCTCCAGATTTCAAATACAACGAGCGCACGCCTTGAGCGATCGCATCCGGCGCGTCGGGATCGATGTCCGAGTAGTTGAACGTCGCCACGGCGAAACCGCGCTGAACGAATTGCGCCACATCCAGCGTGCGTCCAATGCGTCGCATACCTTCTTTCGCTTCCACTCGCGTCTTCGACTTCGGATCCCAAGCGCGGCCGGGTTTCACTCCGGGATCGTTCACCGCGAGATTGTTGGCCGACCATCCGAACATCAGCAAAACCGGCGCAGGGCCTTCAGCCTGCGCCGGCAAATAGAGAAGGACATCGACGTAGTTTTTCGTGCGATCGTCGGAAAAATAGATCGTGACCTGCTTGCGGAGCGCCTGCCCGTCAAACGTCGGCGTGCCTTTGTCGAAGACGTCGAAGGTCATCTTCTCCGGCCGACCAGGGGCGCGGCCAAACTGATTCTCCTCGAGCATGCGGAAGATCTCCGGACGGCGGCGCGTTGCCCATACTTCGGCGTCTTTCACCGCCTCGCCGTTCGCGAAACGCAACGGGTCGGGCAGGGTGTAGGCGCCCGTTTTCGCCTCCGTGTAATTCGCGGGAATTCCGGCCACGACGCCGTCCGGCGTATCGATGATTTGTCCAAAACTGGAAACAGCAAAGGTCGCGGCAAGAACGAGGAAGCAAGGCGAGATTTTCATGGCAGTTGAAAGCTCGAGACGGGATTGGGCGTAATAAGAAACTGAATACGGTGGGTTCGAAGAATTCGATGTTTCCGCGTGTTCGCTGCGAGTGGGGGAATTCCTAAATTCGCTTTCGTGCTCTTCGTGTGATTCGTGGGCAAAAAAAATCGGCCCCGTTTTACTGGCGGGATTCTCGAACCAGTTTGACCGGGCCGAGCAGTCCGGATTCCGGCAAGGCGTTCGCGGACGCCTCCACGAGTCTCGCCGCCGGTCCGGTGGCGGGCGGAAGATGCAGCACTTGTTTTTCCGCCGGCAACGCACGATCGCCCGCGATTCGGTTCGTCCACTCGTTCGTCACGCGAATCGTGAGGCGATTCTCGCCCGGCCGAAGAGCGTGGCTCACATCGACACGATAGGGCGGCGCCCAAACGACGTCGATTTCACGATCATTCACGGAAACGTTCGCGACGTCTCCCACGCGGCCGAGGTCGAGCAGGATTTGCGCGCCTGCGCCCGGTTTCAGCCATTCCGATTTCACCTCGAACGTTTTCGTGTAAACCGCAGTTCCGGAAAAATATTTCAAACCGTCGTCGGGCTCGAGCGTCCAGGAGTGCAGCTCGGAAAACTCGGCCGATGCCGGCGCGCCGAGTCCGGCGGGAAAATTGATTTTCCACGGGCCGTCGATCGTCTCGAGCGTTTCAGTCGTGAGCGCCGGGATGCTGCGCGAAGTCTCCGACGCGGTGCGGCGGAAAACAATAAACGCCGCCTCGTGTCCCTCCATCGGAATCTCGACCGTGGTGCGGTCGTCGTCGATCCGATAGCTCAACGGCTCAATCGTCCCCGTCATCGGTCGAAACGCCTCCGCCTCGCGTCCCGCCACACGACAGCGCATCTCGAAGTTTTGCGCGCGCTCGCCGAGATTCGCGACGTAGTAGATGTCGGCGTCGTCGTTCCGCCGGTGCGCCCAGGCGAGGTCGGTGTCGAGCGCGCGGCTCGACTCGAAATCTTTTTCGATGCCCTGCATCTCCATCACACGGTCGAGCGGCCAACCCCAGATCACGACGCCCTTGCCCACGTGGCGAATCGTCCGGCTCACGCCATCGAGATCGCCCCAAATTTCCTCGGCGAGCGCGCGCACTTTTTCGTCCGCCTTCGGATAATGCATGAGACTGGGCGAGTGGGTCGGCTTTGGTCCGACGACGATCGCGCCGCCGAGGACCAGGTCGCGCAGCTTGCGAACGAGCTCCGGCCGCATCGCATGAGTTTGCGGCAGCACGAGCACGCGATAGCCCGACGATGAGCCGTCAGGCAGTGTGAGTCTGCCGTTCTGGTCGAGGCCAAGGCGATTGAGCAACACATCCGCGTTGATGAAATCGTAGTCATATCCCGCGGGCGGCACCGGCAGCGTGCCGGCGCCCCAGATGGGAGGCGTCGAGGGCGCGCCTTCATTCAACAAATAGCAGAGATCCGCGACCGGTTTCCCCTGCTGCAGCATGAACGAGTTTCGCGCCAAGTACGTCACGAACGGCGCCGCTTCCTCCGCCCAGGTGATGTTTCGGTGAAGATGCGTGCCGACCATCATGTTTCCCGGCTTCGTATCCAGCGGCTGGTGGGCCGACGTGTGAAAGACGATGCGGTTGACGCCCTGGGCGAACCAGTAGTCGGCCACTTTTTTCAACGTGAACGGAGCCTCGAATCCACCGCCGGTAAACGACTCCGCCGCCACGATGTGCTTGCCGTAAACATGCGCCGCCGACGCCGCGCCGCGCACGTCCTGGAAATACATCAGCCGCGGATGAAGATCGCGCACCCAGAATTCGCCCATCGGAATCTCGACTTTGCTTTTGTTGAGCAACGTGTCCTCCGGCATTTCGAGCGACACGCCCGACGCTTCCGCGTAAATCCCGAGACCGCGTTTTCGCAGCTCCTCCGCCATCGTGCCGTAGTGCTGGTCGGCCCACATGTCCGCGAGCGTTCGCCTAAAATCCCACAGGAAACGATCGCTCACGTCGGCGCTTTCGACGATGCGTCCGGTCAGCGCCGGCAGGTACGGCCGCGGATCGTAACCGCGACGGCGAACGAACTCCGGCAACATGCGATCCGTCCAGTTGTTCGTACCCGCTTCCCAACTGTCCATCATCACGTAGCGCAGACTCCGCCCGAACAACGGACCGAGCGCTTTTTGCAACGGATCGAAGTAACCGCGGATGTAAGCCTCCATGTGCTCGCGGCTAAGCTTGTCGGCTTCAAAGCCTGAACCCGCTGCGGTCGCCGGACGATTTTTCGCGCCCGTCAACGAGTATCCCAATCGCAGTATCGTCCACTTTCCCGGCGGCGCGTCCCACTCGATGGAACCGTCGGGTTTCATGCGGCTCGTGAGGTCGACGACGTCCTGCGCTTTGATTGTTTCCGCCGACGGCACACCGGGCGTGGGGACACTTTCGTATTCAAACAAGAAACTGAATCCCGCTTTT
Organism: Opitutaceae bacterium; assembly: GCA_035765635.1. Taxonomy (GTDB): domain Bacteria; phylum Verrucomicrobiota; class Verrucomicrobiia; order Opitutales; family Opitutaceae; genus EW11. Next base: position 34,927 of record DASTWZ010000021.1, on the reverse strand, counting down.
TCTTCCCAGCGATGCACACGAGCGCCGCTGTGCAGAACCGCCTCGCTCAAGATGTATTGCTTTGCCGGATACGCCGCGGCCTGGCTCATCGTGGCGGCCGGTCCGAGCGGAGCGCCGGTCATCTCGATGCGATAGAATTTCGCCCGGGTCGGCGGAAACGCATACGTGCGCACCATGCTTTGGCGGTAAAGTTGCGAACCGGGCAACGTCACGAGCGTGCGAAACGTGATGCCGTCATCGCTCGCCAGCACGCGTCCGACCGGAATGCCGTTCGCGCTTCCGCCGCGGCCCCCGAGCGTGATTGCGCGCGCGGCGAACGGTTCGGGAAATTCGAATTGAACCCAGGCCGGGCCGCCATCGGCCGGCGCAGGAATCGTGAGCAGCGTGTTGAGTTGATCGTCGAGCAACGGCGTGCCGTCGACGGGGCCATTGTTCGTGGTCACGATCGGCTTTGCCGCCGCCGCATCGCGTTCGTCGTCCGGGCTCCGATACGCCAGCACCGCACTGTCCCCGTAGTAAGTTGGATCACCGCCGCTGCCGGCGTAGTACGTTGCGCCGGTGTTTCGGATCTGACCGTTGTTCGACGCTGGTTGCGGAAGTTTGCCGCTGAATCGCTGCGGGCCTTCGACGGGTATTTCGCTCCAGACGAGTTTCTTCATCGCCTCTTCCGGCTTCACCCAGGGACCGCCCGTCTCGCTCCAACCCGGCGAGCTGAAGATCGCCATTTCCAACCCGAGCCGATCGGCCTCGCCGGCCGCGTGCCGCACCGCGTCGAACCACTCGGGCGTGCCGTACGGAATTTTTGGTTCGACGCTTTGGCCGCGCCCGACGTTGACGTCCGCCAACATGAAACCGCCGATGCCAACGCGTTTCATCCATTCGAGATCTTTCGTGATCCCGTCCTTCGTGACGTTGCTCATCGTCCAATGCCACCAGGTGCGCGGCTTGGCGGAATCCGGCGGAGTCTTGAAACCTTGCTCGAGCGAATCCTGCGCCAGCGCCGGCGCCATGAATCCTAGCGACAGCAGGACCGCGCAGACGCAGGAGGTCAGTCGGAGGAGACGCATTTTGGCAAAGTCTAGCGCGACGAGGCGGCCGATGCAGCGGCGACGTAGGGAACGGCGCTTTCCAAACCGTCGCCTGTCGTGCCTGCGGTCGCGAACAGTGGTCCTTCGACACCGTCGATTTTCACGCCGCGCACGATGGCGTCGTGCACGTTGACCAGCGTCATGCCTTTTTTCGAGGTGCCGGAAACATCGCTGAGCGAAAGTCGTTCGACGGGACGCTCCGGCGCGATGTTGGTCGCGTTGACCACGAAGGCTGTATTGGAAAGGCGGATACGGTGAAACGTCAGGTCGCGTGCGATCGGATAACCGACGAGACCTTCCACGGGATCGTCCGCGGTGTTTCGATTGCCCGCGGTGGTGAGATTGATCGTGAGGAAACCGCCGCCGGAAATTTCGAGATTTTCGCCGGTGATGTTCTCCGTCACGCCCGCGCGTCCGATGCGTGACTTGATGTAGATGGCGCTCGTGTTGGCGGTGAGCTTGCAATCTTCAATACGAACATTGCGCACGCCGCCCGAAGTTTCGCTGCCGATGCCGATCGTCGCGAACACGCGGCAGCGCAGCGTGCAATTTTTGATCACGACGTTTTCCGTCGGTTTGCCGAGCCGCGCGCCGTTGAGTCCACGGCCGGATTTGAGGCTGATCGAGTCGTCACCCGTATCGATGTTACAACCTTCGATCAGCACGTCGCGGCACGAATCGATGTCGATGCCGTCGCGCCGGCCCGTGATGGTCACGTCTTTGATCACGACGTTCGTGCAGAAGGTCGGATGCGTTGCCCAATTTCCGCCCTGTGTGACGGTGAAGCCTTCCCAGTGAACGTCGTTGCAGTTGATCGGCTCGAGGACCACGACCCCGCGCGGGTTCTGCGGCGCGGCCACGGTGGGGTTTCCTTCGATGCGGCCCGGGCCGATGATGCCGGTGTGATCGACATTCGCCGCGTAGATCAGCGCGCGACGACCCGGCTGCCAGCGGCCTTCCCAACGCACGTCGATCATCGGGTAATCATTGGGATCGGAGCTGCCCAGGATGACCGCGTCCTTGTCCAGACGAAGAATCGTGCGCTGCCCGAGCTGCACGCTGCCGATCAGATAGCGGCCCGCCGGCACCTGCACCTCGCCGCCGCCGTTCACGGCGCAAACGTCGAGCGCTTTTTGAAACGAATGGGTGTCCTTCGTCGCGCCATCGCCGGTCGCGCCGAAGTCGCGAACATTGTACGTCGCGGCTGATAACGCGTGGGCAAAAGGAAGAATGGCGATCGCGAGGAAGAGACGACACAGCGAGGTCTTCATGGGGCGGGGTGCTACGAACGAAGCTTAACGGCCGAAAACAAAAGCGAAAGAAGGTCGCGCACAAAACGCGCCTCGATCGAATTCTTACCGTTTGAGGAAACGAATCGCACGCATTTCGAAAATTTTCCCACGGAATACACGGAATACACGGAAAGGCGCGGAGGCATTTTAAGTTTCCGTGCCTTCCGTGTATTCCGAGGGAAATAGGGTTTGGGTCGTTTCGTGTGCTTCGTGTGATTCGTGGGAAAATGGGTTTGGTTGCGGCTCAGCCGCGCTCACTCCGGCAGGAACACGATTGCGAGCAGGCGGTTCTCGCTCACGCCGAATTCTTCAGAGAGTTCACGAATCGATTTCTCTCCGGTGGCGTTGATTCCGCCGGCCTTGAATTTGTTGATCAAATCCTCGGGAGAAACATGTGCCACTCCGGCGAGCGCCGAGATCGGAGCGTCGACCAGAGACTGCTCGATCGTGTCTTTCAATTGTGGGCCGGTGATCAGACCCCAGGAGAAAAACGATGCGCCGAGCACAAGCACGAACGCCACCATGCTGGCTCGGCCCCAACCGGAGCTGAGGTGGTTCTTGAATGAGCGAACATTGATCGCGATGTGAGCGCAGACTCCTACGACAAAAATCCAAGAGAACCACTGGTGCGTGACCGTAACCAGGCCGTGTTCCCAATCGAAAATCATCAGGATTCCCGTGACCGACATCAAAATGAACGCGCCGATGGTGACGGGCGTCGCCCAAGTGCGGAGGCGAAGTCGATTAGGCTTAGGCATGGCGATCCTCCACGGTGAGGACGACGCGCTTTGCGAGATCCTCGTTGGCCCAGGCCTGCGCGACGTCCGAGAGCGGCATCGATTTCGTGGCGATCTTGAAACCGTTCGGCACGGTCGCGTGCAGGAGATTTCGAGTGGCGGTGAGAAGACCTTCGACCGAGACGCTGCCGATGCCGCTGCCCATCAATTCAATCGGCGACGAACGCAGCACGGCGCTCGGCAACGTAATATTCGAGCCGCTCACCGAACCCAGTTGAACGAAGCGTATGGGCACGGCGTCGGCGCTGGCCTTGGCCCCCGCTACGAGCAGACACTCCGCGCTTTTGCCCCACAGATAATCGATGATGACGTCCACGCCCTCGGCGAACTGTTGCTTGAAGCGGTCTTCCAAGGCGGCGTCGTTTTCCTCGAGTGAAATCGTGACATCGGCGCCGAGCGCTTTGAGCGATTGCAGCGAGCTTGGGTTGCGCCCAGTGGCGATGACCTTCCTGGCGCCGAGGTGCTTGGCGATTTGCACAGCGAGGCGGCCGGAGATTCCGGTGGCGCCATTGACCAGCACGGTTTCGCCGGCTTTGAGCCGCGCGCGTTCGGTGTAGGCGGCCCACGAGGACATGCCCGGGTTGGCGATGGCGGCCGCCACGACGTCCTCCAGGCCGTCCGGCAGGACGATGCATTGAGCCGAGGGGACCACGGCTCTTTCGGCCATGCTGCCAAACGGTTCTTTGGGCAGGATGAAATAAACGCGGGTTCCATCATCGAGACGGCCGACCCCGTCGATGCCGACGACGAAGGGAAACTGGTTCGATAAACTGTAATGCGCGCCGGCGGCGCGGCCCTTGACCACATGGCTGATCGCGGCGGCGGTGACGTTGATGCGAAGTTCGCCCGGGCCGGGGAGTGGCTCGGCGAAATCTCCGTAGGCGGGCTTCTCCCCGGCATTCCTGACAATAGCGGCTTTCATTGTGATTTTCCTTTTCGGTTTGGCGGAAGATATGTGTAATACGCACACAACTCCTCCATTCGATGCCGTCAAGAAATAAGGTGCAAAATACACATATCCGCAGCCAGCTCCGCGCGCTGCATCGGGCTTTGATCGATATCGTCAGGGTCATGAACAAGCCGCAGCGCGACGAAGCGCTGATCAAGGAAGCAGGGATTCCCCTCGACCGGGCGCTGTTTCCCTTGCTGGTGGGCATCGAGCGTTTCGGGCCCATTGGCGTCGTCGAATTGGCCGACGGCACCGGGCGCGACTACACAACAGTGAGCCGCCAGGTCGCGAAGCTCGAAGAACTCGGCTTGGTGAAACGTCAGCGAAGCGCGACCGACGCGCGTTTGCGGCACGCCGCGATCACGCCGAAAGGAAAAGCGGCGACGGACATGGTCGACGCCGCGCGCGAGCGAATCGGCCGCGCGGTTTTCCGGTCGTGGGACCAGCGAGAGTTCGACGAACTCGTGCGCCTCATCCAAAAACTCGCCGACGCGATGAAGGACGAATCAGTGCTCGAGGCCTGAGTCGGTCTCGCGGAACGCTTCCCCAAGCGCCGTCTGCCTTTCAGCCGAACACCGTCACCCGAACAACATCAGCCGAACAAACGATGCAGACTCTTTGTCGGGAAATATTTTCCCGGGCACGCGGTGTGACCGGGATCAGCCTCGCGATGAGTCATCACCTTCACGTTCTTTCCGACGACCTCGTTGCGCAAATAGGAGATGAGTTCGGTCAATGCAGCGATCTGCTTTTTCGTTGGCCGGGTCTTTTGAAAATTTCCCACGAGGCAGATGCCGATCGCCTTTTCGTTGATTTCGTCGGAGCGCACGTGACCGCCCTGGAGCTGCTTGATCCAGCGCGGACCGATTTCGATCTCGCCATCTTTGGAGTCGACGCCGTTCCCGATCACGAAGTGGTAAGCGAGTCCATTCTCCATCCCGCGGCGGCGATGTTCCTTGTCGTAGGTTGAGGCATTGCCCCGACGAATCGCGCTGTGGTGACAGATGATCATTTTCCAATGCCCGCGCCTGACCTTCAGTTTGGACGTCACCGCGCGAACCTTTGCCGTGTATTTGATCGCGGGTCTCGCGTGCTTGGCTTGCGGCGACTTCGGTGAATGAAGTTCTCCGCGTGCCTGAAGAGCGATCGGTAGAAGAAGGGCGACGACGAGAATCCACAAAAAGCGCATGGCGGCTGAATATATAAGCCTGACCTGACCTGAAGCGCAGAGTTCAGTCGCCCGGCGGAACGCTGCGCTGAAACGACGCTCGAACCGTGGCGCTGTAGGCTGCGCCATCGAACGAACGCACCGCTCGCGAAAGAATATTGGATCAACCCTTGCTATTGGCGCGCGGCGCACTGATCCTGCTTCCTCGTTAATTACGTTAGCTGACAGTGGCTGGTGAGTCCTCAAGTGAGCTTGGTGTTCAGATGATGATTCGAAACCCGATAACGGGAACGGACTGCCAACAGGCGCGATGCGAACATCACCTATGAATTCCAAACTCTACGTTGGAAATTTGTCCTTCAATACAAGCCAGGCGGAACTCCGCTCGGCCTTCGAAAAATTCGGCATGGTCACGGACATTCACGTCCCGAACGACCGTGAAACCGGTCGCCCACGAGGCTTCGCCTTCATCACGTTCAGCACGGATGAAGAGAGCAAGTTGGCGGCGGAAAAAATGAACGGCGTCGAACTCGATGGCCGCGCACTCACGGTCAACGAAGCGCGTCCGAAGGAGGCCGGCTTCGGAGGCACCACAGCTGGCGGGCGGACCTTCACCAGTCCGAACCGGCGTGCAGGCGCCTTCCAAGAGCGCGGCAACCGACGCTATTAACCGATTCGGTTTTCCTCAATCCGGGCGAAGTGCTCCGTGCGCTCCGCCCTTTTTTTGCGCCAACTCCAGAGGCCTGATTTCGCTCGGGTCCAACTCATCTCATCGACAACGCCAGCTAGCTATTCTTCATGTCCGAATCCGGCTCTCATCATAACACTCCTCATCATCATCACGAGCACGAGCGTTTTTCGCTGCCGCTCTTTATCTTAACTGTCGTCGTCACGCTCGCCGGAATTTCTGGGATTCTCTGGTTTTTCTTTCCAGAAATTTGGACCGCGCAAATCGGCGCTTCTTTCTGGAAGTACATCGCCGTGTTCGTGGCGGGCAGTCTGTTCAACGGATTCATCGAGTACTTTTTCCATCGGTACGTTCTCCACACGCCCGCGGTTCCGTGGCTGAGCCGTCTGTATCGGCAGCACACGCGTCATCACGCGCTGACTCGAATCACGCGAAAGCGAACAAGCGACGGCCATGGAATCCTTTTCATCGAAAATAAATTTCCGATCATCGAGCCCGAGCAGGGTGAGGCGTCTTTTTTTCCCTGGTACTCGCTCGCGATTTTCGCGGCGCTGATCACGCCGATTTTGGCGGGGCTCAGTCTGCTTTTTCCCTCTTTTCCCTGGTTTTTCGGCGGTTATCTGGCGCTCGCCTCGTCGCTGGCGCTGTACGAGATTTTTCACGCGATCAATCACTGGCCCTTTGAGACGTGGGAGCCCTTGATTCAGCATCCTCGGTTTGGGCGATTCTGGCGGCCGGTGTATGCGTTTCACCTTCGTCATCACGCTGTGATCGATTGCAACGAATCGATCTCGGGATTTTTCGGTTTGCCCGTAGCGGACTGGGTGTTCGGCACCTGCATCATTCCGCAGACGCTTTTTGCCGACGGCGAGTCGACGTCGCCGGTGCATTTCGCGCCGCCCCATCCGATCGCGCCGATTCGCTGGCTCGACGCGGCCGCGGCGCGAGCCGCCGCGCGCCAACGCCAACGCCGCGCGCGCCGCGTGGACGCGCCTGTTCGCAACGACCAGTTGGCGAGTGTTTCGCGCGAAAGGACATAGCGCGGCGAAGCCGCAACCGAACTTATTTTCCCACGAATCACACGAAGCACACGAAACAACCCGAACCTATTTCCCACGAAACACACGGAGGGCACGGAAATCAAAAATGCCTTCCGCGTCTTCCCTGTATTCCGTGGGGAAAGTTTCTGAATTCGTGTGCTTCGTGTGATTCGTGGGGAATCCGTTGTTCAAAAGCCTCGCGGACTTGTGCGATCCGTAAGGCGAGCGGTCCCTCGCGAGCCGCGTTCGGCGTGGCTCATCCAGGACGTTATTCTACCGGACGCTCTTAGCGGTCCAGCGCCTGCACCAGAGGCTCATCCACCGCGATTCGGTCGGTGAACCAGTTCGGGTAGACCGCTGCGAGCGGAGTGGCCTGGTCGAGTTCGGCCAACTCGTCTAGACTGAGCTCCAGCTTGATTGCGCCGAGATTGTCTTGGAGTTGATGCAGCTTCGAGGCGCCGAGGATCACGCTGCTCACACTTTCCTGCGCCAGCAACCACGCGAGGGCGACTTGCGCCACGCTCGCCTGTCGTTTTGTCGCCATCTTCCGCAGACGATCGACCAGCGCGAAGCCGTGAGCCTTGTCGAAGGGCAGAATATCGAAGCCCGAGAAGCGATTGTCGGGATTCGAGAGACTTTCGGGCGTGTATTTGCCGCTGAGAAAACCGGAAGCGAGCGGACTCCAAACGGTCATTCCCAGGCCGTAATTGCGCAGCATTGGAATGACGTCGCGTTCCACATCGCGGCCGAGCAGCGAGTAATTCATTTGGCCGTGCGTGAACGGCGCCCAGCGGTTCGCGCGTTGCAGTTCGAGCGCGGCAGACACTTTCCAAGCCGACCAATTTGAAAAGCCCAGATAGCGCACTTTTCCTGCGCGCACGACGGCATCGAGGGCCGAGAGCGTTTCCTCGAGAGGCGTGAAAGGGTCCTCGCGGTGCGCGATGTAGACATCGATCCAGTCGGTCCCGAGCCGTTTCAAACTCTGGTCGACCGACCACAGGATGTGCCGGCGTGAAAGACCAGCCTGCGTCAGCGCAGGACCCGTGCGGAAGCCAACCTTGGTCGCGATGACCACGTCGTTACGCCGGCTGCGCAACGCCTGGCCTAGGAGAGACTCGGATTCGCCGCCCGCATAACCGTCTGCCGTATCGAAAAAGTTGATACCTGCATCCAAAGCGTGGCCGACGAGTTCGTCCGCCAGATTCTTTTCCACCTTGAAGACCGAGCCGATGCTCTTGTTTCCCGCCGTGAAGGTCATCGCGCCAAATGCGAAGCGCGAAACCACCAGTCCTGTATTTCCCAAAGTCGTGTACTGCATGCGCCGCCAACAAACGCGCCAAGCACGCGTTGGCAACGCGCGTTGATCTGAACCTCAAAAAATTTCCGCGTTTTCCGTATTTTCCTGTATTCCGCGGGGAAAAAAGTTCGGTAAGGGTCGAAGGGCTTTTCGGTGCGTCGTGCTTCGTGCGTCGCACGTCGTGTTTCGTGTCTTTCGTGTAATTCGTGATCCCGTCTCTGCCTGGTACGCTCCGAGGGAAACAGCGTCCGGATTTGGTGAGATTCCTGTGCTGTGAAGACCGCGCTGTTCTCGCATGTCGAAATTGCGCCGTCTCGTTCGTTGATTAGTTGAACAGCCAGCTTACAACCCAACTTAACCCGCTTAGTCATCGAAAGGAAAACACGTCATGTCTACTCCCACAGCCACCAATACGATTCGTCTCCACCGCGTTCTTCGCACGACGCCCGAGAAGGTCTACAAAGCGTTCCTCAACGGACCTGCCATGAGCAAATGGCTTCCGCCTTATGGCTTCACCTGCACGGTCCACCACTTTGAGGGAAAAGTTGGCGGCACGTTCAAGATGTCGTTCACTAATTTCACGAATGACAGTGGCCACTCGTTTGGTGGAAAATATGTCGAGTTGGTCCCGAACGAGCGCATTCGTTACACGGACAAGTTCGATGATCCGAATCTGCCCGGCGAAATGCAGGTAACCGTCTCGCTGAAGAAAGTTCTGGTCGGCACCGAAGTGAACATTGTCCAAGAAGGCGTGCCGGCGGTCATTCCGGCTGAAGCATGCTATCTCGGCTGGCAGGAGTCGCTCAATCAACTCGCCCACCTCGTCGAGCCCGAAATCCCGAACTGAAGACCGTCCGGTCCGGTCGTTCGCAACAGGCGGCCCGCCCCCAGCGGCGGGCCGCCGCGTTCGCGCCGCTCACTTTTTATGGCGGCACGAGTCGCGGGCTCGCTTCGTCGTCAGAGGCGGCGGCCATTGGGAATAATTTGTGGCGGCGAGAGGTTTGCTGGTGGTCCGCGATCGAGTCCGTCCGCGCTTTGTGGCGCGGACTGTAGAGAAGGAAAATGCCGGCGTGGACGCCAGCGCTCCCAGAGCCTCCTGCGCCTTGGAAAGGCGCACTCGGCGGGCCGAGCGTCCGGTATTCTCCCAGTGCCGGGATTAGCCGAGCATTGGGTATTGGCCGAGCGTCGGCGTCTCGCCGATGTCGGCCTCTGGGAGCGCTGGCGTCCACGCCGGCATTTTCTTTTATTGCGGCGTCAGCCGCGCACTCCTCCGCTGACGTCGCGCACTTTCCTGCCGAGGCCGCACGCTCTCCGCCGGAACCGCATTTTCACTCTTTCAGGTGATGGCCTTCGCCGTTTGCGGCGGCGTACCTTGTGGTTTGTCTCCGCAAGAGCTGCCGCGTTGCTGCGGCTGCAACCGCCTCCTCAACTTCGAAACGGCGATATCTCTGCGCCGTCCCTTCCCGTTCCATGAAATACCCCACCCGTTTCCTCCTGTGTCTCAGCTTGGCTTTGTGCATGCAGGCCACCGCGCAAGCCGTCCCCGCCCGAGCCACCGGACCTCTCCAAACCGACGCCCCCTTATCCTTCGGCACCGCGGAGTCGATCAACCGCGATTGGCTTTTCACGCTTGGTGAGAAACCGGGAGCGCAGGAACCGAAATTTGATGATCACGAGTGGCAGCAGATCGATCTGCCTCACGACTGGAGCGTGAAGCTGCCGCTGAGTCCGGAGCTCGCGAGCTGTACGGGTTATCTGCCAGGCGGGATTGGTTGGTATCGGAAGAAGATTTCCATCCCGTCGCGCCCAGACGGAGAGAAGGTCTACCTCTACTTCGAGGGCGTCTATAACCGCAGCACGGTTTACTTGAACGGACACCTTCTCGGCCAGCGGCCCAACGGCTACGTTTCGTTCTATTACGATGCGACGCCGTATGTGAAATTCGATCAGGACAACGTGCTCGCCGTTCGCGTCGATCACAGTCGTTCCGCGGATTCCCGTTGGTACACGGGCTCGGGAATTTATCGCGACGTCTATCTCGTCCGCGCGAACGCCGTGCATCTCGCGCCTTGGAGCGTCTTTGTCCAGGCACACGAAATCGATGCGAGTGCGAAGTCCGCCCAACTCAGCATCGTCGCCCAAATTCAGAACGACACGAAACAGGAGGCGACGCTCGACATCGTCCACGAGTTGCTCGCAGCCGACGGAACAGTCGTGGCCACCGTCTCCGCAAAAATCACCGTGCCTGCCGCCGAAACACGTGGCTCAACTGCAGCCGTTAAACTCAACGCGCCGCATTTGTGGAGCCTCGACGATCCCTACCTTTATCAGCTCAGGACCACGGTATCCCAAGGAGACCAGCAACTGGATCAAACGGTCACGCGCACCGGGGTTCGCGCCCTGGCCTTTGATCCGAACACAGGCTTTTCCCTCAACGGCATCGCGACGAAAGTGAAGGGCGTCTGCATCCATCACGACGCTGGCGTGCTTGGCGCGGCGGTCCCGGCGATCGTCTGGAAAAAACGTCTGCAGACCTTGAAGAGCATAGGCTGCAACGCGGTGCGTTTGAGTCACAATCCGCAGGCGCCGATCGTCTACGATCTTTGCGACGAACTCGGTTTGCTGGTGATGGACGAGGCGTTCGACGAATGGGAGTTTCCCAAGCGCAAGTGGCTTCGCGGCTGGAATGTTGGCGAGCCGGGTTTCGAGGGCGCGACCGACTTTTTCGAAGCATGGAGCGACCGAGACCTAACCGATATGGTGCGCCGCGACCGCAATCATCCTTCGATCTTCGCGTGGAGCATCGGCAATGAAATCGATTACCCGAACGATCCGTATTCGCATCCCGTGCTCGATCGCGCCCGCATCAATCAGCCGATGCTGCCGGGCTACAAACCCGACCATCCGGATGCAAAGCGGCTCGGCGTCATCGCGAAACGTCTCGCGGCGGATGTGAGAAAAATGGACACCTCGCGTCCGGTCACCGCAGCGCTGGCTGGCGTCGTCATGTCGAATGAAACGGAATACCCGGGCGCGCTCGACATCGTCGGCTACAACTACACCGAGGATCGCTACGCGATGGATCATGAGAAGTATCCCAAGCGCGTGATTTACGGCAGTGAGAACGGCCATAGTCTGAAGGCGTGGCGCGCGGTGCAGGACAACGCTTTCATCTTCGGCCAGTTTCTCTGGACGGGCATCGATTATCTCGGCGAAGCGCGACCCTGGCCGGCGCGCGGTTCCACTTCCGGGCTGCTGGATTTGACCGGCGCGGTGAAACCGCAGGGCCGTTTCCGCGAAGCGCTGTGGTCGAACAAGCCCGTGATTTACCTCGGCACCGACGCAGCGCCGACCCATGAGCGCCGGCCGATGGGCGCATGGCCAATTTGGAATTACGCAGCGGGCGAGGCGGTGCGCGCGGTTTGCTACACGAACGCGGCGAGCGTCCGGCTCATGCTCAACGGCAAGCGCGTCGGTGAGGACAAATCATACGACAAAGAAGACGGTGCGCTCGATTGGGAGCTGCCGTTCGAGCCCGGCGAATTGACCGCAATCGCACTCGACGCGCAGGGGAACGAGATCGGCCGCGCGACATTGCGATCGGCTGCGGCGCCGGTCGCGTTTCAGCTCACCACGGAAGAGCATGAAATCGCTCGAGACGGCGGCGTATCCATGATCGCACTACAGTTGACCGATCAGCATGGAGTTCCGGTGCTCACGGCGGATCGTGACGTGACCTGCGCGATCACCGGTCCCGCGCGGTTGCTCGGGCTGGAGGCGAGCAACAATCGGGATGTCTCGGACTACACGGATTCGGTGCAGTCGACCTACCATGGACGTCTCGTCGCTTACATCCAAGCCACAGCCGTGGGCGACGTCCAACTGCGCTTCTCGGCGAAGGACATCGCGGACGCGACGACTACGTTGAAAGTCCGCGACTAATTTTTTGACCCGCAAAAGTATGTCGCGAATGAGCGGCTGCGTTTCCAAACGCGGTCGCGGGGTATTTGGAGCGCAGGCGTCCCGCCTGCATTCGGCGACAATGCAGGCGAGACGCCTGCGCTCCACGAACCGGCGCAGCCGCGTTCGGAAACGCGGCTGCCGCTCTAGATCGTCATGATGAACGACTCGTATTCGTCGGTCGCGTCGTTCGGGAAGGCGATTTTCCCGGTGAAGAATTTTTTCGCGAGCGGATCGGCCGAGTCTTTGTCGATCACGTCCTCTGACTTCTGAATCTGCTCGTCGATGCGCTGTTTGATCTCGGCTTTGTCCTTGTAGGCGAGCGCTTCGATCTTTGGTCCGGGATCGTTTTTCTTCAGGGACTCCTGAATGAGTTCGCTGTGGTGCAGCTCATGGCGGCGCGCTGCGGCGACGTACGCTTCGACGTCGTTCCCAAGTTTTTGATTCGTCTCGTAGAAGGGCGTGGTCGTGCTGACGGGCGGAGGGCCGCCGGGAAGAATGTATTTGTTCATCAGCACCTCGCGTTCGATGCGCATGAGATACGTGCTCACGTACCAAACGCCATCGAACGGCCCACCCGCGTCCTCGACTTTTTTCAAGGTGTAGCCGCGATCTTCCCAGGAGCCTGAGGCGGAGCCTGGGTGCAGGCGATGCACGCTGTCCTTCGCGGAATAGTCGTCGAGCGCGCAGACATTTTCTCCGCCGACGAACTCGGTGTCGTGGCCTTTCACGAGGCGCGGGCGAATGGAATTCGGGTGAATTTTTTCCTGGGTTCGGTGCACGAAGGGCGTGTGGTAATCGCGCGCTTTGACCTCGATGATCACCGAGTCCTTGTCCTCTTTTTGCCCGTCAGAAACAGTCAGCGTGGCCTTCACTTTTTCGAGTGCGACGAGCGGAACGCGGCGACCTTCCTTCGCTGCTCCTGTGTTGAAAGGAATCGCGCTCTTCGTGTTCACCGGCTCGAAGCTCCACGAATACGTTTTGATGCGCCCGGTGCTGAGCAGCCCGTCGAGATTGAGCGTGCCGCCTCGTTCGACGACGTAGGGTCCGCCCGCATTGGCTTTCAACGGCTCTTCGAATTCCGGTCCGGCGGGGTGGATCGACCAAGTCGTTACCCAATGGCTCCCGTCCTCGCTGAGAAAGTCATTGTTGTTGCTCAAAAGCGTGTCGGTCAGGACGAGGCCCTTTTCCGGAAATTTGCTGGGACGGCCGAAGCCTGCCCCGGCGTCGTTGTTCCAGGCATGGCCGTTGTCCATGGAGTCGTTGCGATACGAGCCATAGCGATTCGTGCGCACCGAGAGGTGGGTGATGGCCTTGCCGCGGTGCGGCTGAAACTGCCAGCGGTCGATGATCACCATCATTTGATACGTGCCCTTTGCGAAATCGACGGAGTCGAGCGCCACTTGAATCGTGTCGGTGTAATCGCCGGAAAACGTGTCCGTCGTGACCTGCTCTTTTTCCCGATCGACACGTTGACCATTCACGCGAACGACGGCCTCGCCTGTGCCGCGCCAGCTCAGCTTGTTGCCGTTGTTCGGGTCATAAAACGCGTTCAAATGAAAATGTCCCGAAACGGTGATGTGACTGTTGTAGTTAAGAGTTGAATACGTCCCGACGCGTTCTCCCGCGCTGCCGGCCTGCGAGGTGAACGTGCCGTCCCACTCTTTAACCGCGGCGAAGCGTTGGGCATCCGCGGCCGTCGCGGTGAAACTCGCCGCGGAAAAGGAGGCGGCAAGGATGGCGACGCGGGAAAAGGCGCGAAGGAACTTCGCTGGGCGGACGATGAATGAAGCGGGAGCGGGCATGAAGGGAGATTCTCTGCTGTGTCGATGTTCCAATGGAGCGCCAGCCTCGCGGCTGGCTTTCGCTGAATCTGTCCCGCGTCGCGGGACGCTGAATACCATTTGCCGGACGCACGCCGGCAGGTCGTTGGCGTGACTGCGCGTTCAGCGCTTGAAGCGACGGCGGAGGGCGACGCCAAGGCAGAGGACAGCTGCGCCGATCAGGCCGTAGGTGGAGGGCTCTGGCACGGCCGAGGCGGGGACGCTCGGGATTGAGCCATCGATGAAATAGTTGTCGATTTCCCAGGCGAAGATTTCGTCGCCCACATAGAAGCCGTAAGCCGTATCGAAAACCGAAAGCTCGAGGCTGTTCTGGAGAAGGCCGCCGCTCATCACGGACGTATCGGGGCTCAGAAGGTATTCTTGAAAGAGCGTGTTATCCAGGCCGAGCGCGAGGAATCCGCTGCCCCCAGGTGTGGTGGAGAAACCGGCCTCGATGGCATCGGAGTGATAGGTGAAACTTTCACCGATGTGCAGCGTGAGGCTGGCATTTTCCCAAAGCAGGCTGGAGCCGTCGCCAAAGGTGTCTTCCGGCGCGCCGTTCAGCGTGTAGAGACTCAAGACCATCGGGCCGTCGGGGATGGCGTTGCCCTCAAGGTCCACCAAGTGGCTTTGGACCGTGACGGTGATTTGAGCGCGTGCGGCGGAGAGGCCAAGAGCGAGAGCGGCGATGAAGCAGAGGACGATTTTTTTCATGATGTGTGATGTGGTGTGTGGGTAATGTGATGTGATGTGGGTGCGCCGTCCGGGTGATCTACCTAACGGCCAAGTTGAGCTGCGGCCGATCATAGCAAAAATCCAAGTCCAGCCAATTAGCCGGTCGGCTAGGGGCGGGAGACTGACACGCGCAATCGGGCTTTCCGTTGGCCCGAGTACGCCGTCGCGTAGTGCTCCGGCGAATACGCCGTTCGGCCTGTATCGCCGCAACGCGCGGCGAATACGTCAACTCGTGGTTCGGTCCAGCCAGTCGAGCAATGCTTCGATCCAGTGTGCTTCGGAGCCTTGGCTCTTTGGGCGCAGACCGAAACCGTGGCCGACACCGGCGAGGATGTGAAGTTCGGCTGAGACGTTGGCTTCGCGAAAGCGCGTGTACACGTTGGGCAACTCGCGGGAAATTTCCACGCGGTCCTTTTCTCCGCAGATGAGAAACGCGGGCGGCGCGTCTTTCGCAGGCCTGATCGCCGTGGCGTTGCCGGGATAGATGAGCGCCTGAAACGTCGGGCGCGATGACTCACGCTCGATCGCGTCACTGGCCTTCGCGTCGCCCAGCGTCCAACGGCTCGCGGTCAGCGCCGCGAGCTCACCGCCCGCGGAAAATCCCATCACGCCGAGGCGCGAGGGGTCGACGCCCCATTCCTTGGCGCGGCTCCGAATCAAACGCATAGCCCGCGTCGCGTCGGCCAGCGCGTGCTGCTCGACGGTGTAGGTCGAACCTTCCTGACGGGCCAAACGATACTTCAAGATAAACGCCGCATAGCCCTTCGCATTCAGGGCTCGCGCGATATTGTAGCCTTCGTGGTCCATCCAAATCTCGCGGTGCCCGCCGCCGGGGATGACGAGCACGGCGGCGTGAGTCGCGTTTGGCGTTTTTGGCAGAAAGAGAGTGAGAGACGGGCGATGGACGTTCGAGACGACGTGCTCGCGATTCTCGAAGAGTCGAACGGTCTCGGGCGTCGATTGCCCCTCGGAGCCGGGGGGCACGCCTGGCCAAACTGGAACGACAACAGGTTCACTGGCTGAATCGGCCGCGCTGAGAAAAGCCGCGGCGCAGAGAAAGCACGTAAGCAGCGCAACGCGTCGAAGCATGATTATCGGGGTCATGCGCCCCATCGTGTGGCGAGGAGCCGGCGAACGCGAGAGAATCGGTGGACGCTGGTTTGGCGCAGGGCAGCGCCTTCGTGTCGGACGGTCAACCTGCGCCGCGCTCGAACGCGATTGCGAAGGGAGCGCAACCGTTCACCATCGCAACCAAGTCTTGCCTGCTTTCGCATGCGAAAACTACCCCTGAATCGCGGCGGTCGGATATTTTGCCTGGCCTTGCTCTGGGCTCTGAGCGTGTCGCTCGCGCGAGCTGACAAGCACGTTGCCGTGTTTGCCAATGCGGACAGTGCTTATCTCGAAGCTCGCTCCAAGGACGGTAAAATCACGCCGCAGTCCTACGTTTTCTTCGAGGGAAAGTTCACCCCGGGGTTCACCGTTGATCCGAGCCTCGACAAATGTAAGTTTGAAACCCTCGCCAGGAAACTCGCGGTCGATTTGGCCCAGCAGTCGTTTTTCCCCGCGAAGGATCTGAAGAGCGCCGACTTGCTGCTCATCGTTCATTGGGGCGTGACTTCGCCGCGGCGCCATCTCGGCCCGGTGGAGACGACCGCGGATCTGAAACATATCAACACGGTGAACGACGGCATTACCGGGCCGTGGCTGCAGAACGACGACATGGCCAACATGATCAACGACCCGGACCTGGCCTTTCGCGAAAATCTGGAATGGGACCTCACGCTTCGCCGCGTGAATGCCACACGCGACAAATTTTCCACGGACAACGACGCGATAATCCTCGGCATCACTGACGATTTGCGCGCTGAGAAAGATCGGCCGTTCACCAGCACGCGCGGACAGATGCTGCAATCGATGCTCGAGGAGGATCGATACTTTGTCGTCATCATGGCGTTCGATGCGAAGGTGCTGGGGGAAACCAAAAAGTTGCGCCGCGTCTGGATTTCGAAGCTGAGCATTCGTTCGCCGGGTGTGAATTTCGGGACGGCGATCGAGCGCATGGGGCAGGTGGGCGCGAATTACTTCGGCACTTCGTTGAAGGGAATGGTCGTCGAGACTGCCAAAGTGAAGAAGGGCCACGTCGAGATCGGCGAAGCGATCGTGATCGAGCCCAAGTCGAAGTGAGTGTCGGCGCGCGAGGCTGAAGCGCGCATTCGCCGAATCCGGAAATTCGGGTATTTTCGCGAATGCCGGACACGCGCACGCATCGTGGACCTCATTCGGAAGACGCGCGTCTTTTTGCGCCCTCCGAATGCCAAAATTTGCTCGCGGCCGTCGCCGACCTGTCATGGCTGCTGGAGCGCGGCTACAGCACACGCTCTGCACTTCAACTCGTGGGCAATCGGCACCAGCTCGCGGCACGTCAACGCCTGGCGGTCGAGCGCTGCGCATGCGCTTCATCGGCGGCGCGACTTCGACAAATGCGCCGCGTGGACGCCGACAGGCTCGCAGGAATCAAGCTGTGGATCGACGGCTACAATGTGTTGCTCACGACTGAAGTCGCCTTGGGTGGAGGCATCGTCCTCGGCGCGGTGGACGGAACGTATCGCGACATTGCGAGTGTGCATGGCACGTATCGAACCGTCGACGAGACGCTGCCCGCGCTCGAACGTCTCGGCCGCGAGTTCAGACGTGTCGGTTCCTCAGGCTGGACCTGGTGGCTTGACCGACCCGTTTCGAACAGCGGGCGTCTCAAGACGATCATCGAGGAGCTTGCGCAGCGCGAAGGTTGGAATTGGAACGTTGAGCTGGTGAACAATCCCGACAAAACGCTGCGCGATGCGGCTGAAGTCATCGCGACCGCCGACAGCCATGTGCTCGATGGAACGGCCCGCTGGTACAATCTCGCTCGAGCCGTCGTCGAGCAATTGGAGCCGCCGGCGCGCGTGGTCGATCTCGCGGCCGCTGATGCGCCGGCCCCGCGCTGCGTTTCGTCGAATACCGAGGTGAAATTGAATCCTAACCTCCGTTGTGAGTCATGCGGCGCGGCGGGCGCTTACGAATGGGACGGCGCCGCGCTCTGCCTGCAATGCTACACGGAGCGAGGCTCGTGTTGCGCGGAGCGCGAGGAAGGTTGAGCCAGCCGCACCGACGGGATATTTTTCAGCCGCAAGAAGGCACAAAAAGCGCAAAGAGGATATTTATTATGCCGACGCGGCTCAGAAGTTCTTAGCCCGGCAGCGGTCTGCTCTTTTGATTTCGAGTTACAAACCAATACACCAACCGCGTTGTGGAGCGGCCATTGCGAGCGACGTCACAAACTCGAAATCCTCTTTGCGCTTTTTGCGCCTCTTTGCGGCGATAGGTTTTTTGAAACCGCTCTAACTTTCCGTGCCTTCCGTGTATTCCGTGGGAAAATGGTTTGGTCTGCCACTACTGGGCTATTCCGGTTACGTGCCGTTTGGCCTGGAATGCCTTTTGATCGCCGACCTGCTGATCAAGCAGGCGCAAACCGCCAATCAGGCAGGCGTGCCGGCGAAAATCTGAGCGCGCTGACCGGCAAAACGAGCAGCCACCGCGTCCGTAAACCAAGCGGGCCGAACTTCGTCGGCCTCGACCATGATATCCTCGATCGGGTCGCTGAAATGGAAGCCGGCCTCGTCCTCGTAGCCATGACGCGCCTTGCGCATCTGAATCATCAAGTAAGCGCCAGAAATGTAGAACAATCCGGCGATGATGGCCAAAGTGTAGAGGATGGGGTGCGCTTGCATAGGTGAGCTGGATTCGATGCGGAAATCCTCGCTCGGCTTTCTTGCAAATGGAAGTCTTTTGGCGAAGGTCTATTCCCTAAACGGCTAGGGTCAAGCCCCTAGGCTGCTGTTTGCCCTGCTCAGCGGGCGCCGCCGTCGGGATTCTCAGCCGCTGCCGCTCGCTTTGACGCGATGGTGAGCTGACCTTCCATGACGGGATGGAAGGTGCAGCGAAAAGCGGCCGCGCCGAGCGATGATGGCGTGAATCGCCACGATTTCCCTGGCGCAATCGAACCAGAGTCGAATTCGCCCGGCTTCTGCGACGTCACCGTGTGAGGCACGATGTCGTGATTCTCGAAGACGACGGAATCGCCCAGGGAAATCTCGATGCGGGCGGGCACGTAGGCCATGCCTTGGATCTTCACGATGTGCAGCCGAGCGTCTGAAGGCGCCGCCGCATGACTCGCATCTTCAGCAGCGCCGGCCGCCGCGCCGAGCTGAGGCATCGCTAACGCGAAAATCGCGCCGACGATACCCGCTGCACCCAAGGTGAAAATGCGCATGGCCTTGTTGTGGTTCACTCAATGCAGCGAGCTCTGCAGGTGTTTCGCGTGCTCCAAATGCGCGACAAACGCGGGCCGGACCTGCACCAGCAGTGCTTTCAATTCCGCGTTGCTTGCATTGGGGATCAGCACCTTGTCCAGGGCGTCGATGACCTGCTCGTGGTATGCGACTTCGTGATCGACATAGGCTTTGTCAAAGGCGCTTCCGCTCAGGCTTTTCAGTTTCTCGATGTTCGCTTCGCCGCCCGCCTTCAGCGATCGGCTCGTGTCATTTTCCTCAGGCGTCACTTTCAATTTCGCGACGAGATCGCCCGCGCTTTTGTTCACCGCGGTGTGATCGGTCACCATCGTCTTGGCGAACGCTTCGACCTCGTGGTTCTTGGTTTTGTCAGCGGCGAATTTTCCCGCGTCGATATCGACCTGATTTGCGGCGACGACGATCGCCGCGATCTGCGCGTCGTCGACTTTTGGCGCCGCGAAGGCGAACGAAGCGGAAGCCAGACTGAGCAACAAAAACGTACCGAATGTTTTCATATTTTATCTAGGTTGTGGGTTGAACATGGTTTTTGATGCAGCGCGCAGGGCAGAGGTTACACGTTCGGTTAACCGCATCCGCGCACTGAAAATTCGTCGCCGCGCACAGGCCGTATGTGCCGCGCTGCTGCTTGCAGTCATCTGCTAGAACGAATGCATTTTTGCGCCCTCGACTTTTTGTCGTGCTGTCCTGCCGGTCTTTCGCGCTCTACCACCGCGCTTTCGCCCTGAACCCAATTCCGCTCATTGCCTTGCACTCTCGATCACTGCTCGTCACTCGCCTCGCTTTTCTGATCTCTTGCCTGCTGGTCGCTGCCTCTTGCACGAGCCGCGCGCCTCGAGCGCCGACGACGCAAGTGTCGCCGACTCCGTCAGCATCGACGCCGACGTCATCGCCCGCGTCGCCGCCCGCGCCCGCGGCCGCCCCATCGTCGACGCAGTCGAGCCCGGCAACCACGCCGTCTAAGCCAGCGGACTCGGAAAAGGAGATCGCTCGCGTGCTCATCGAAAAAGCGAACAGCATCGGCGTCTCGCCAGCGGAGGCGGTGAAGCAGTTCGAGCTGCCTCCGGGCTACAGTTTGCAGGTGGTGTTGTCCGAGCCGGAGATTGCCGAGCCCGTGATGATCGCGTTCGACGGCAACGGCCGCATGTACGTCGCGGAAATGTTGACCTACATGCTCGACGTCGACGGCAAGGGCGAAATGGAGCCGCGCAGCCGCGTGTCGCGCCATGAGGACACCGATGGCGACGGTGTGTACGACAAGCACACGATCTACGCCGATCACCTGCTGCTGCCGCGCACGTTGCTCACGCTCGACGACCGCGTGATCATCGGCGAAACCAACACGCTCGATCTCTACTGCTATCGCGACACGGACGGCGACGGCGTCGCGGACGAAAAGAAGCTTTGGTTTCAAGGCGGCCCGCGCGGAGGAAATCTCGAGCACCAGCCGAACGGCCTGATCTGGGCTTTGGACAACGGGCTCTACTCGACCTACAACGACTACCGCCTGCGCTTCACCGACGGCCGTGTATCCAAGGAGTCGATACCGGAGAACCAGGGGCAATGGGGCGTCACCCAGGACGACTTCGGCAAGGTCTGGTTCGTCAACGCCGGCCTGGAGCTCGGGCCGGTGCACTTCCAGCAACACATCCTGTACGGCCGGTTCTCCATCGACGGGGAACTCGGCAAGGATTTCACTGCGGTATGGCCGCTTGGCCCGACTCCGGATATACAAGGCGGCACGTTTCAACTTCGCGCGGACGGCACGCTTTCCCATTTCACCGCGACCTGTGGCCAGGATATTTTCCGCGGCGATCGACTGCCGGAAGATTTGCGCGGCGACCTCCTCTTTGCCGAACCGGCGGGGCACCTCGTTCGTCGCGCGAAGGTGTCCGTGCGCGACGGCGTCACGCATCTGGAAAATGCCTATCCAGGTTCGGAGTTTATCCGCACGAAAGATCGTTTGTTTCGACCGGTAAACATGGTCACCCCGCCCGACGGCACGTTGTACATCGTCGATATGTACCGGGGCATCGTTCAGGAAAGCAATTGGACCCGCGAGCACTCGTATCTGCGCGAGCAAATCTTGAAATACGATCTCGCGAAGGAAATCGGACGCGGCCGCATCTATCGCCTCGTGCACAAGGATTTCAATCCGGGTCCGCAGCCGCACATGTTGAACGAGACGACGGCGCAACTGGTGCAACATCTCTCGCATCCGAACGGCTGGTGGCGTGACTCAGCTCAGAAGTTAATCATTCTGCGCGGTGACAAATCGGTCGCGCCGCAACTGCGTGAACTCGCTGCGCATTCGCCGAATTTGAAAGCGCGAATTCAAGCGCTCTGGACGCTCGAGGGCCTGGACGCGATCACTCCAGCGCTGGTCGGCGAAGCGCTCCGCGATCGGGAAATCGAGATTCGCAAAGCGGGTATTCGGCTCAGCGAACCGTTCATCAAACCGGCTGCATCGGCGGGCGTGCTGGAACTCTTGCCCGCCGTGAAAGCATTGCTCGCCGATCCGGATCCGAGCGTTGTGATTCAAGCGATGGCCTCGTTGAAACGCGCGGAGATTCCCGACGCACGCGAGCTGGCAAAGACGACCGCGGAGAAATCGAAATTCGCCAGCGTTTATGCGATCAACGAACAGCTTTGGGTGGACACAAAGGAAGACCCGTTTCTGCTGCCGCTCCTCGGCGCGGGCGGTCTCAAGTCGTATCGCGACGGACGGACTTTCTTCAACTCGCTCTGCTTCTCTTGCCATGGTGAGGACGGCAAGGGCACGCCCAGCGGACCTGGCCGGACGATCGCGCCGCCTTTGAGCCACTCGCCGCGTTTGCTGGAGTCGGCCCAGGCCGCGATGGACATCGTGCTGCACGGACTGGAAGGCAAAGTCGACGGCGTGGACTACGGGGCGCCGATGGTGCCGATGGCGAGTTATTCGGATCAACAATTGGCCGACGTGCTCACCTATGCGCGCAATAGTTTTGGCAATCGCGGCAACGCCATCACAGCGGGCGATATCGCCGCCGCGCGCCGGCAGGCTCGCCCGAATTTTTGGACGATGCCGGAGATCGAGAATAAGTATCCGGTGCTGAAAATCCCACGCGATCGTTTCATGCATCGGGCCGAGTGGAAACTCAGCGCGAGTCATGCGGCCGACACGCTGCCGGGCGCGATCGATGATCTGCCCGAGACGGCTTATCTCGCGCCGAAAAGCCCGTTCATCGGAATGTGGGTTATTGTCGAGCTGCCCGAACCGAGCGTCGTGAAGACGATCGTGATGGATTCTGCCGGCACGGAAAAAGCGTATCCAAATACTTATGACGTTCAGCTCTCGGATGACGGTAAAACCTGGACCGCGCCCGTTGCCTCGGGCCACGGCGAGACGACCACGCAAATCCACATCGCGAATCCGAAGCGCGCGAAATTCGTGCGCATCAATCTCGTCGACAAAATCGGCTGGACCGAATGGGCGATTTCGAACCTCGAGTTTTATGGCGAGGAAGGAAAGCTCCGTTAAGGCTCCGTCGGGAATCCGTTAACGCCCCGTTGGCCGGCTTGCCGTTTCCTAGCGCTCCAGCGTTCCTGTCCGACACCTGAAACGTTGACCTGTGCGCTGGCTGCCGTAGCGGGTTGCGGATGATCTTCGAACACTTCGCGCTTAACGTCACGGATGCGCCAGCGGCTACGGCCTGGTATGTCGAGAACCTCGGATTGAAGGTGTTGAAACAGCAAACCGAGTCGCCCTTCACCGCATTTCTCGGCGACAGTACGGGGCGGGTTTTTCTCGAGGTGTATTCGAATCCAGCCGCTGCGGTGACGGATTTTTCGAAGCAGCATCCGCTGGTCTTTCATTGGGCGCTGGTGTCAGAGGATCCGAGTTCGGATTTGGCGCGACTTGTTGCCGCGGGAGCGCGCGTCGAAAGCGACGGCGTCGTGGCCGACGGCTCGCGTTTGATCATGCTCCGCGACCCCTTCGGCATTCCCTTGCAGCTCTGCTGTCGCGCCACGCGTTTTCCGACAGGCTGAGCCCGCCTGCCCGTTTGCCTCCCGGGCCTAGAGCTTCCGATTTCAGCCTTCAGCCCGTCAGCCCGTCAGCCTTCAGCTTTCAGCCTTCAGCCTTCAGCCTTCGCCTTTGGCCGGCTTCTGTCTTTTGGGCTGGTCGTTCGTCAGATCAAACGTCTGGCTGTTGAAACTTGTTCCGTGTCGATTGCCTGGTGGGTGCTCTACGCGGTCCGTCGCTCTGTCGCTCGAATGAACCCCAACGACGCCAAGTCAAACGCATGAGGTTTTACTCCGCCGTCTTTCCCCGACGAATACTTTCATGGATAGCGCTAGTCGCGGCCGCTTGTGGCGCGAGGCCTGCAGTTCGGGGACAAGCGGTCGACAGCAACCTCTCGTTACCCGAGGCGAATTGTATCTCCTGCCACGGCGTCGGATTTTCTGGCGGCCGCGCACCGGCAATCGCGGGAGGCAAATGGAGGATCGCGCAAAGCGATTCACAGGCGGCGGAAATCATTCTTCGCGGACGGCCGGAGCTCGGGATGCCGGCGTTCGGCAATGTCATGACGGTCGAGGCTGCGGCTGTATTGGTGGAAAGGATACACGCGGCTGCCACGGTGGCCCAAGATCAGGCGCAGGAAGGCATTCACGACGGAAACGCGGGTGGCGCCGTTTTCCGAACCGAGAAGCAGACCTTCAAGGTCGAGGTGGTGAGCACGGGCTACGAAGTGCCGTGGTCTCTCGTGTTTTTATCCGAAGCGAAAATCCTCGTCGCGGAGCGGGCGGGACGCCTCCGAATTGTCGATGTGGCGAGCGGACAAAATTCCGCGCCGATCCACGGCTTGCCGAAGGTTTGGTCGATGCAGGACGGAGGATTGCTCTCCATTGCGCTCGATCCGAAGTTTTCGAAAAACGGTTGGATTTATCTGTCGTACGCAGATCCGGGAAAGATCCCTGGCACGTCGATGACGAAGATCGTGCGCGGCCGTATTCGCAACGATGCTTGGACGAATCAACAGGTCGTGTGGCAGGCCGACCCGAAATTTTATTATCGCGGCAGTGAGCACTATGGCTGCCGCCTTTTGTTTGTGGGCGGAAAATTGTTTTTCACCGTCGGCGAACGCGGCAATCGCGCGGCCGCGCAGGATCTGTCGAACCCGTGCGGAAAAATTCATCGCGTCGAACCCGACGGAAAAATCCCAGCGGACAATCCTTTCGTGAATCGCGCACAGGCGTGCCCTTCGGTTTGGAGTTATGGTCACCGCAATCCTCAGGGGCTCGCGCTGGACCCGCTGACCGGCGAACTGTGGTCGACGGAGCATGGACCGCGGGGCGGCGACGAGTTGAACATCATCCGTCGCGGCGGAAATTATGGCTGGCCTGTCGTCACTTTTGGCGCCGAAGAAACCGGTGAGAAAATCACCAACCTCACTGCCAAATCGGGAATGGTGAGTCCTGTTTATCACTGGACGCCGTCGCTCGCGGTGTGTCCGCTGATGTTTTCGACGAGTGAAAAGTATCCCGCGTGGAAACACGATCTGTTGGTCGGCTCGCTGGCGGTCCAGCAACTGCATCGCCTCGCGTTGAAGAATGACACCATTGAGCGCGACGAAACACTGATCCAGAATCTTGGCCGTATCCGTGATTTGGTTACAGGCCCGGATGGCCTGATCTACATCGCGGTGGAGTACCGCGACCGCCCCGGCGAGATCGTCCATCTCGTGCCGCAGTGAACAAGTGTGAGAGTGGAAAATTTTCCACGAATCACCAAGAAACACACGAAATCAATTTCCTGATTTTTCCCAAGGAATACACGGAAACCACGGAATAAAACCATCTCTTTCCGTGCCGTCCGTGTATTCCGTGGGAAAATGGTATCTGGATTTCGTGTCCTTCGTGTGATTCGTGGGAAAGATAGCTAACGTTATGACACCGACCTCCAACGAAATGGGCGCGACCGCGCCTCGTGGCTTCCGCCGGGTGGCGCCGGCGTTCGTGTTGTTTTTCATGTCACCGTTTGTCGCGGAGTTTTTGCTGGGAAATATTTCCATCAGCGCGATGGCGGGAATTTTGTTCATGGGTCCGCTGTACGGCGGCGGCGCGATTTTGATTCGCGAGTTTGCGCGCCGTCATGGACGCGGCTGGCCCACGATCGTGCTGCTCGCGCTGGCGTACGGTTTGGTGGAGGAGGGCATCGTGATTCAGACGCTCTTCAATCCGAACTATCTCGGGTTTCATTTGCTGGCTGAAGCCTATGTGCCGTCTCTCGGCATTGGCGGATGGTGGACGCCGTTCGTGCTCACGTTGCACACGGTCTGGAGCATTTCCGTGCCGATCGCAGTGACCGAGGCATTGTTCGCTGAACGTAGGAAAACGCCCTGGCTCGGAAAAATCGGCCTGGGCGTCGCGACGCTGCTTTTCCTCGCCGGGGCATTCATGATTCATTTCGGCACGCACCATCAGGATCCCTTTGTCGCATCGCCGATGCAGTTGATCGGGGTCGCCGTGCTCGTGGTCCTTTTCGTCGCGGCTGCGTTTCGCTGGAAGAAGAACGCCCTGCTACGCACCGGTTTCGCTCCGAAGCCAGTGCTTGTCGGCGTGCTCACGTTTGCGCTGGGCCTGGCGTTCATGAGCGCGCACGCCGCGATTCACGGCTGGGCGATCGTCGCGGTTTACGGAGTGCTCTTCGTGCTGGGAATCGCGTTGCTCGGCGCCTGGTCGAGCCGCGCCAACTGGACGCCACTGCACACGCTTGCCGCGGCTGGCGGCGCGATGATGACCTATGCCTGCACGGCCTTTCCGCAGGAGCCGGTCATCGGCGCGAAAGGAACGGTCGACCTGGTGGGCAACTGCGTGTTCGCCGCGGTGGCGATCGCGCTGCTGGCTTTTGCGGTGCGCTCGCAGCGCAGGGCTATGACCGCGAACTGAGGCGAAAGCCTTTCGCCGCAAAGAGGCATAGCGCGGCGAAGCCGCAATCAAAAGCGCAGGGTTTTGCCACGGGTTTTTTTTAGCCCCAAAAAGGCTCAAGATACGCAAAGAGGATTTTTGTTAGGCCGAAGCGGCTCAGACATTCGCCGCTCGGGAGCGGTCTGGTATTTTGGTTTGAAGCTACAAACCAATACCCCAACCGCGTTGTGGACCGGAAATTTCCAGCGATATCGCCGACGCATAATCCTCTTTGCGTTTTTTTGCGCCTCCTTGCGGCTAAATCCGAACGGGTCGTTCAACGGCAATTACGCCTTCACCTCGGCGGGTGTGGCGAAGCGTCCCATGAGCTTCGCTTCCTCGATCACGTAGCCGCGGATGGCTTCGTCGAATCGGGCGCGGGAAATGCCATTGGGCAAATCGAGCGATTTGTTGAGCGCATAGAGATGGAAGAAATAACGATGTTCGCCGTCCGGTGGACGGGGACCGAAATAGCCGATCGTCTTGCGATCGTTGTTTCCTTCGCGGGACGCCGAAACCCGGCAGCCTTGTTTCAGGCCTTCAGTCATCGGATCGAGGTTGAAGACAATCCAATGGGTGAACAGCCCGTGCGATGTGTCAGGATCGTCGAGAACCAAGGCAAGGCTGCGGGTGCCAAACGGCACGTCGCGAAAATGAAGCGGCGGACTCATGTTTTCGCCGTAGGCCGAATAACGGGCCGGGATGAAATCGCCTTCGGCAAAGGCCGAGCTCTCAATTTTCATGGCTAAAAAATTTGGCTGTTGGAGGGAGGAGGAACGTCGTCGCAACGCAGCGACATGGGGTGTGTCAACGCGCCTCGTCGAAGGTTCACACTGGGCACACGATCCTCCGCTCTTCGGAAAATCTCCGACGCGTGCGCTCCGCCCACGCCCGACGGGAAGTGACCGCACCCCTTATGGCTCGAGTTTCATTCCACCGAGCACCCGCTCAGGCGTGAGCTCCGCCGCCTCTGCGGGAGTCAGCAGTTTGCTCCATGCCGCGCGTTTGTCGCGACTTGCTCCAGGTCCCCGGTTTTCGAATTCCGCGAAGAAGGCGGTCTTTTCGGCGTTTGGTTTATTCCAGTTATTCCATCCTTCAGGTCGGACGGTGGCGGACATTTCGGTTCTGATGAAAACGGATTTGGCGAACTCACGCCACGGTCGGCCGAGATAGGTTTTCGCGTCGTCCGCCCCGGTGATTTTGCAGTCGGCGAAAACGAAGCCGTAGGCGGTGCCTTTCGGCGTCGAAGGCGCGGTGATGTAGCCGTTTCGCAGGCAATGAATGTGGCACCGCGAGAAAAAAGCGGTGGCCCCGCCAAAGATGAAATCGACGTGGCCCTCGATGTAACAGTCCTCGAAATATTGCCGCCCGTGATTGAGCAGCAGCGTGTCCTGCCAGCCGAGGAAACGGCAGCGGCGGAAAATCAGTTCATCGCCATCGGCCCGCAGCGCGAGAGCTTGGCCGACCGGGCCGGCGGTATTGGCGATGGTAATGTTTTCCCAAATCATGCCATCGCCGTCGATCTGGAGGGTCGGCGTGCGAAAAGTGCCGATCGGTTTGCCGTCTGGTCCGGGGAGATTCGCGTTCAGATCGAAGGCGATGACGGTTTTTGCCGCATCGGCGTCGCCGCCGATGATGCGCATGTGGCCGCGCTCGCGCTGGACGTAAATGCGTTCGTGATAAACTCCCGGCTTCACGAGGATGACCCAGCGCGGCGCCGCTGGATCCGTATTCATTGGAGCACTACTGATGGCATCCTGCAGCGATTTGTACTGACCGGAGCCGTCGAGGGCGACGACCGCATCGGGCCGCGGCGCGTTTTGGGCCGCCGTCCCTAACCGACAAAATGAGCCACAAAACGCGAGGAGAGCGAGAAACCGAAGCAGATGCGTCATGCCCGCCAGCATGACCGCTGCGCAAATCGTGGCCACAAAAAGGCAGCGGCCGGCCCGGGAGATTTTTTTTAGCCGCAAGAAGGCACAAAAGTCGCAAAGAGGATTTTTGTTAGGCCGCCGCGGCTCAGACATTCGTAGCTCGGGAGCGGTCTGGTATTTTGGTTTGAAGTTACAAACCAATACTCCAACCGCGTTGTGGACCCAAAATTTCTAGCGACGTCGCCGACCCAAAATCCTCTTTGCGTTTTTGCGCCTCTTTGCGGCTAAAAAATCTCCGTCGCCAGCCGCCTTTCTTTGCGGCGCCGATTTACTTCTCCGGCTCGGCCAGGGCTTTTTCCAGGACGGCGTAGCGGGAATCGGTTTCGGCTTTCTGCAAAGACGATTCGGTGTCGATCACCATGACGGGTGGGGTGGGATCGTTGGCGGCGGCCGCGGGCCAATCAGGCAGACCTTCGCCGTTGGGGTTTCCGGTTTTGATGAAATTGGCGAAGTAGCTCTGCATCGTGCGTGAGACTTTATAGTCGTCCTCAGTCCACGCGTAGTCGTGCACGAGAGGGAGGTTGCCCATACAGTATTCGATTTCGCACGCATGCGGCGCGCCGAGGGCCTTAGGCGCTGGAAGGCTGGCCGGTTTCGCGATCACGCCGCCGCCGGAAGGATTGGCCGCGAGCCTGGCGTCGCGCATCGGCGGGCGCAGCTTGCTGTAGAGATAACGATAAACGGGCTGATCGCTGTTTTTCCGCTGCAGATCGAACCAACGATACGTGCTGTACACGATGAAGCGGTCGGAGGCCAAGGCCGTGGCGGAGCGTGCAATTTCCTCCGTCGAACCGTGCGGATAGAGTTTCAAGAGTTCATCCGCGTGCTGCGGATACGTTTCCTTAACCTGCGCGATGTATTCGGGTTCCTGATACGGCTTGTCGTGCATGAAGCCGCTGCCGGAAATCTCCGCGGAATTCCAGCCGACGAGCAGCGGCACTTGGGCCTGTTCTCGCGCGGCGAACGTTTCGGGCAGAGTCTTTTTCAGGAAATAACCATCGATCACGGGCGGGAAACCGAAGCGCTTCGACTCGTTGTAAATCTCGTAGATCGCGCGCGCATCGAGCCGCTTCGCGTCGGCGATGGAATGCACCCCGGCTTTGTCGAGGAATTCCTTGCCGATGCGCTCGGCTTCCGCGAGTGGCACGGGAGAGAGCGTCGGTTTGATGCCGGAGCCACTTTCGCCGATCGCGCGGGCGAAGAGATTTTTCGAAAGCGGTGACGCCATCTGGTAGCTCACGGAAATCGATCCGGCGGATTCGCCGGCGATCGTGACCTTCTTCGGATCACCGCCGAATGCAGCGATGTTTTTTTGGACCCAGGCGAGGACTGCCTGCTGATCGAGAAGACCATAGTTGCCGGAGGCGTGGTGCGGCGATTCAGCGGTGAGATCGGGATGGGCGAGGAAACCGAAAACATTGAGGCGATAGTTCGCCGTGACGGCGACGATGCCTTTGGCCGCCATGCTCGCGCCGTTGTAGCGCGGCTCCGAGCCATCGCCCGCGACAAAGCCGCCGCCGTAGAAATAGACCAGCACGGGCAGGCCGGCGGTGTCGCGTTTCGCCGGCGTCCAGACGTTCAGGTAAAGACAATCTTCGCTGATGCCGTCGGACTCGAAAGTCATGTCGCTGTAGATCGGAGCCTGCATCGCGCGCGGACCGAATTTTTTTGCGGGCCGAACACCCGACCATTTTTCGAGCGGCTGAGGAGCTTTCCAGCGCAGTTCCCCGATCGGTGGCCGGGCGAACGGCACGCCAAGATAGCTCTGCAATCCCGTCTTCGTGTCGTAGCTCCCCTCGATCACTCCCTGTTCAACCGTGGCGCGAACAGGAAAACGAAAATCGCCGCCACCGGCGTGGAGGGAGGTTACCATTCCAAGGCAAGCCATGAGTAAGAAGAAGCGTTTCATAGGGTCGATAAGAGGGGTGGGTTGCACCAATGCGCGAGGCGGCAGCCGTTTCAAACGTTTCGGCTAGAACAATGATCAGCCGCATTGCGGCTTGGTTGCAAAAGGTGCTGGCCGAACGGCCCATTTTCGAAGCGGGGGTTTTGCGGTTTTATTGGGGCGTCAACTTTAGCGCGGCCGCGTTGTGCGGCCGTCTACTCCGCGTCGTTTCACCGTTTTTCTGTCATGACCGCACCTGCTGTTTTCTTGGGCGTTCAACCGGGCTTTCGTCACATTCCCGCGATCGAATTGTACAACTTGGTCGAGCGCGTCGGCATTCATCCGGCGGGCTCGACGGTCTCTCGGCAAACGCTGGTGCAGCACGGCTTCGATGTGCCGGCGCGCCGTCGCAGGGCCTCAAGGCGAATCCCGCAGTCGGTTTGAGGAAATCTCCGCACCCGGCCGGCGGATCATAGTTGCGCCGCGTGCGACTAGCCCTGCATGAGCACGTCGTCGCGAAGCACCTTTCGTCGAAAAGCTTTTTGTCACGTTGCGCCGCGCCGTTTGGCGTTCTTCTCCGCGCGGCTGTTGCCGCTGATCGCCGCACTTGCGCTCGGCTTCGGCTCGAGCGCGCGAGCCGACGACATGCCGGCCTTGAACATTCCTGCTTCAACCGAATCCCATCCGGGAAAATTCCAATGGGCGGATCTTTTTGCGGATGACGCCGCGAAGGCCGCCGAATTCTACACAGGAGCGTTCGGTTGGACGTCCACCGAGGTGGCGGCGAAAAACGACCGGCGCGTTTACCTGCTGAAAAACGGCGCTGAAACCATCGCGAGCGTCGTGCAGCGCAGCGCGCAGAGAAAAGGCACGGCTCCGGCGCGCTGGATCGGCTATGCCGCGACAAACGATCTCGCCTCGACCTTGACCGCAGTGGTGAGCGCGGGCGGGACCGTCGTGGCCAAAGCGCGCACCGTGCCTGACCGCGGGGACCAGGCCATTGTGACGGACGCGCAGGGTGCGGTGCTGGGGCTGATCCGCTCCTCGTCGGGAGATATTCCGGATTACCAACCGCAGCCGGGCGATCTGGTCTGGGCGCAGCTTTTCACGGCGACGCCGAAGAACGCCGCGCCCTTTTACGAAAAAATTTTCGGCTGCCAGAGTGTCGTCGATACCGACCATGACGATGGGCAACACCTCCTGCTGGCCACGGGCGAAATCGCACGGGCTGGTATCGCGCCCTCGCCGCCGTGGGAAGACGACAAACCAGATTGGTTGATCTTCTTCTGCGTGCACGACGTCGACGACGTGACAAAGAAGGCGACGCAGCTCGGCGGCAGCGTGGTGGTCGAGCCGCGCAATTCGACGCATGGCGGAAGAGTGGCCGTGATCGTCGATCCACAGGGCGGACTGGTTGGTTTGTTGGAAGCCGAGGCGGCAAAGCAACTGAAGGAGGCGCCATGAAAATCAAAAAAATCGGACAATGGATTTTGGGCTCGGGAATGGCAGCCGTGCTGGCGCTGAGCGCTGGTTGCGTCGGTGCAGGAGGCGGCGGAAGCGTCGGCGTGGGTTATTACGATCCGATTTATTATGGACCGGATTACTACGGGGACCCGTGGTTCTACGGAGGCCATTATGTGGAAGGCCGGCGCTGGCGCCATGTGGGTCACGATCACGACCACGACCACGGGCATGATCATGGCCACGGTCACGATCGTGGCCATGGAGACCACCGTCCGCCGGGGTGGAGCGGGCCGCGTTATCACGGAGGTGGCGATCGTCAGACGCCGCATTTGCCCGACCGCCCTCGTCCCTCGGCGCTGCCGCGGTCGGTTCCGCACACGCCGCCACCACCGCCGACGCACGCTCCCGCGCCGGCACAGAATCCGCATCTCAGGCCGGCTCCGCGCTCGATTCGGTGAGAGGTTGATCTGCGATCTTGGCGCGACTGAATGAGTCCGCGGCTGCGCCGCGATAAATTAGGTTGGCCGGCCCGGAGGCCGGCGCTCCGTTGCGGGCACGGTGCCGAACCGCGATCGATTTGGTAATTCCGGCGCTGCTTAAAACGCGGTGCGGACCACGCCACCGTCGGCCCGAAGGGCGGCGCCGTTGATGGCGCTGGCGGCGGGGCTGCAGACGAACGCGACCATCGCGCCAATTTCGGGTGGCACGATGAAGCGCTGCAGCAATGAAGTCGGGCGCGCGGTCTTGAAAAATTCCGCCTCGAACGCCTCGGAGGAAATGCCGCGCTGCTCGGCCAACGAGCCCACGAATTCCTGCACGCCCTCGGAGGCGGTGGGTCCGACGAGAATGGAGTTCACCGTGACTCCGGTGCGGAGCGTCGTCTCCGCGAGACCGCGCGCGACTGCCACTTGCGCCGTCTTCGTCATGCCGTAGTGGATCATTTCCGTTGGAATCTGGACGGCGCTCTCGCTCGAGATGAAGACAATCCGGCCCCAGTTCTTCGCGCGCATTCCGGCGAGATAGGCGCGGCTGAGTCGCACGCCGGACATCACGTTCACCTCGAAGAAACGTAGCCAATCCTCGTCGGGAATTTCCTCGAACGGCTTCGGTTCGAATATGCCGAGATTATTTACGAGTATATCGACCGCGGGCAGCGCCTTGATCAAGGCCGCGCAACCCGCGGCCGTGCCGAGATCAGCGGCGATGCCTCGCAGGTTCGCTTTCGGCGAATCTTTTTTAATGGCGGCAATCGCCTCGTTTACCCGAGTGTCCGTGCGGCCGTTGATGATGACCTGCGCTCCGAGTTGGGCGAGTTCGGTCGCGATGGCGCGGCCGATGCCGGCAGTCGAGCCGGTGACGAGTGCGGTTTTTCCCGAAAGATCCAAATTCATCGTGAAGATTTCGCCGGCAGTTTATCCACCGGCCGCACACCGTCCCCGCCTCACTTTGAAACGCAAATCGTAGATCCGCCGAAATTATTTTTCCCACGAATCACACGAAGGACACGAAAACCAAAAACCAATTTTCCCACGGAAAACACGGAGCGCACGGAAACTAAGAAAAATGAAGAATGGAGAAGGATGAGTGAGGAATGCGTGGCTTCGGATTCTGAATTCTATTCCGTGTTTTCCGTGCTTTCCGTGGGAAAACTTCTGTGGCTTTTCGTGTCCTTCGTGTGATTCGTGGGAAAAACCACGCAACTGCGGCCCAACTCCGTTCTCGCAACTTCTGGTGCGGTCGTGGTGTCTTGTCGGCATGGTCGCGGTGCTGACGTGGTGTCTGACGAGTTGCTTGATGTTGATCGGGTTGGTTGGCGTCGTGGTGCCGATTCTGCCTGGAACGACGCTGATTATCGCCGCGGCGATCATCCACAAATTGATCATTCCCGAGAGCGTTTCGTGGACGATCATCGGCGTCGTCGCCGTGGTCTGGTTCGTGTCGCTGGTCGTCGATATCGGCGGCGTTCTGCTCGGCACGAAACTTTTCGGCGGAACGCGTTGGGGCATGGCCGGCGCGAGCGGCGGCGCGCTCGTCGGGATGTTCATTTCGTTTCCCGCCTTGCTGGTCGGAACGATCGGCGGGGCGATTCTCGCGGAAAAATTCTTCGCGAAGAAAACGAGCAAGCAATCGCTCCGCGCCGGCCTCGGCACCGCGACGGGATTTGTGATCTCGACGGGCCTTCGGCTGCTCTGCGCGGCCGCGATGATTGCGATTTTTCTCGTCGCTGCACTTTCGGATCGCGCCTGAGGCGCGACTGCGCCGCAACCAAACTCTTTTGCCCACGAATCACACGAAGGCCACGAAATCAGAATTCGATTTTCCCACGGAATACACGGACGGCACGGAAACGGAGGGTTTTGTTCCGTGCCTTCCGTGAATTCCGTGGGAAAATGGTTCGGTCATTTCGCGTGATTCGTGTGATTCGTGGGCGACGGGTCTGTGGTTTTCTCTTTGATTGCGGCTTCGCCGCGCTGCTCTAGCTTCCTGCTTCTTTGCCCATGAAAACACGCCGCCCCGCACCACTCGGATTTGCTCATGCTTTGATGATTTTCGCTGCCGCGCTTGGCGGCAGTTTCACGTCCGCCAGCGCGGCCGAAAAAGCCGCGCCGTCCTCGACCGCGCCAACGACAGAAGGAGCCCAGTCGAAGGATTCAGGTCGCGTCTTGTTGACGACGTCAGCCGGCCCGGTGGGCTGGACTTTCCTGGTGAAGCCAAACGCCGAAGCGAGTGGCGAACTCTGGCAAGTCCGCGGCAACGAGTGGCGTTTCCCCGCTGGATTGCTCGGTTATTTGCGCACGGAAAAATCCTACTCGAGCTACCGCCTGCACGTGGAATGGACCTATCTCGAGAAGTTGGGAAACAGCGGCATCTTCGTCGCGGAGGACGAGCATGATGCGTTTTGGCCGCACAGTTATCAGATCAATCTGAAAACCGGATCGGCGGGCGATCTCCTGGCGCAAGGTGATCTGAAATTTTCCGACGGCTCGAAGACCCTGACGAAGAAAAAGTCGGCAAACGAAAAGCCCGTCGGCGAATGGAACAGCTGTGACATCACCTGCGACGGGCATGTGTTGACCGTCACGATCAACGGCGTGGTGCAGAACGAACTCACCGATGCGCCGAGCACCGAAGGCCGAATCGCGCTCCAAGTGGAAAATGCGGCGATCGCTTTTCGGAATGTGTGGATCGAACCGCTGGGGACGGCGAAGGCTGAGTGAAGGCCGAGGCTGAAGGAGGAGCGCGGGCGACTGCGCTCCTCAGCCCGGCGCTCCCGTTAGAGCGATTTCAAAAAAAACCATAGCCGCAAAAAGGCTCAAAAAGAGCAAAGAGGATTCCGGATTTGCGACGTCGCTCGTAACCGCTCCTCCATAATTCGGTTGGGGTATTGGTTTGTAACTCCAAACCAAAAAACCAGACCGCTCCCGAGCCAGGAATCTCTGAGCCGCGTCGGCCTAACAAAAATCCTCTTTGCGTATCTTGAGCCTTTTTGCGGCTAAAAAACTCACCGTG
>DASTWZ010000020.1:0-182320 GCA_035765635.1 Opitutaceae bacterium | reverse complement strand
CGGTCTCTCGCGAGCCGCAACCGTACGGCCTAACCTCTGGGTTGAGCCACACGTCAAAGCGGCTCGCGAGGGACCGCTCGCCCTACCCCACTGAGGCTGGCCAGGCCTACATTCATCATTCTGCATTCTTACTTCTTCCTTAGCGCGCCGCGTGCGTAGTCGTTGGTTGCGGCGTCGCCGCGCTACGCCTTTTTGCGGCTAAAAAAAAATCAAAGCGTCTTCAACTCAGTGCGGAGCTTTTCCTTTGCTCGCGCGATGCGCGTCTCGACGGCTTTCGGGGTGGCGCCGACGACTTCCGCGATTTCGACGTGGGAAAGTTCGTCGTAGATGAACAGCACGATCGCCTCTCGCAACGCCGCGGGCAGGCGCGCTATCGCGTCGCGCACCGCGGCGGCGCGTTCGCCGATTTCCAGAACACGCGCGGCCTGCTGCGGCTCGGCGACATTCGCATGCACGGGTGTGCTCTCGAGCCATGCGTCGAGCGCAATCGTGGGACGGCGCCGCCACCAGCGGAGACGATTGCGCGCGAGGTTCACCGCGATGGCGAAAAGCCACGGACGAAACGCCGCACCCGCACGATAACGAGCGCGGTTTTGCCAGACGCGGACAAAGGTTTCCTGCGCCAAATCCTCGGCTTCGCCGGTGTTCAACAACAAGCGCCCGAGCAGTCGTTTGACCGGCAGCTCCCATCGATGCATCAGCTCGCCGAACGACGCTTCGTCGCCGGCTTGCACGCGAGCCATCAGCGCATGGTCATCCGACGATTCAGCCAAGCCCGAGGTGAAATGTCCCTCCGTGGTCAAGGAGTCCCGCGGAGAGTTGGCCCGGCCTTGTGTTCGTAGTGGCTGACGCGCGGCAAAACCATGGCCAGATACCGCTCGCCTTCGCCGCGCGGCATGAGCGCCGCGACCCGGCGAAAATGGTCGGTCATCGAGTCAACGCAGGTTTTTTCCAGCTGCGCGATTTCCTCGGCCGAGGCCGCGCGGGCTTTCGCCTCGTTGATCGCGACGCAGTGAGCCGCGCAAACGCTGTTGTAGTTTTCGTGGAGTTTCTTGATCGCCTCGAACTGTGACGGGGTGAGTTGAAATTCCGCGCGCAGCCAGTTCATCGCATCACCTTCACGCGCGGCGCGGCGCACCGCGGGCTGATCGTTCATCGCATAGGAAACACAGAACGAGGCGACGCACGCCGCCAGGGCGGCGACGACCGTGAGCAGGAAGGAGCGATGAGACGCCGTCATGGTCATGTTCATGTTCAAGGCCGGTGCATCGTCCGCGCGTCAAGCGAGCGCACATATTGCGCGACGATCTTGCCGTTTTCCGCCGCCACCTCGGCTCGCGCTCGCATGCGGCCGGAAAAAATGCCGACCGTGAGCGCGCAGATAAACGCCAGGGCAACCGACGCCGCGTGCGTCCGCATGTAGCGCGACCAAGTTTCGCCCGAACGAGCAGCCTCGATGCGCGCCCACACGCCGGAGCGAAAGCGCGGATTGCGAGTCGGTTCCAGCCGCCAGTCCGCCAGCGCGGTTTCGAGAGGATCGGAGGGAGTCTTCATTTTTAACTACTATACCCCGACCGCCCGAAAAACCCTCGAAAATAGTTCAAGGGATTTTCTAGCACGCGGGTTAACAGAAAAGGAGCGAGCCTGCCCGGCACGCCCGCGTATGGTCGAAATGAATACAGTCCTGCTCGAGCAGATTGAACTAAATTGTAGCCGCAAAGAGGCGCGGCCGCGTTTCCAAACGCGGCTGCGCCGGTTCGAGGAGCGCAGGCGTCCCGCCTGCACGGTCCCCGAATGCAGGCGAGACGCCTGCGCTCCGAATACCCCGCAGCCGCGTTCGGAAACGCGGCCGCTCACCGCGTGGCTCAGTCTGGAGGTTGGGTCAAACGATTGCGGCTCGCCTGGGACGGCTCGCCCTACCTCGGAGGTCATTCGTTCACGGTTAGAGCCAGACGCAGATCCAGCGTTGCGGCTCGCCCTGATGTCTCGCCCTACTCTCGGGGGCCGTCCTCCGGGCATTCATCATTCTGCATTCTTACTTCTTCCTTCTTCCTTCGTCTTCCCGAGGTCTCGCCCTACCCTCAACGGCCGTCCTCCGGGCATTCATCATTCTGCATTCTTACTTCTTACTTCTTCCTTCGTCTTTCTTGGTTTGCTCTTGCTTGCAGCGGTTTCGGCGCGGGCGCAGCCGCATGCGGGAATGGGCGATCCGGTCTTCGCCTCCGACGCGCTTAATATCGAGTCGATCGTCGCGGAAGTTCGCTCGGCCAACCCGCAGGCGCAGGCCGCGCGCACTCGCGTCGAGGCGGCGAAAGAACGTTTGCCTCAGGCCGCGGCGTGGGACGACCCGCGGGTCGGTGTGGACATCGAGCGCTCCAATCGTCGCCTGCTCTCCTACAGCGACGCGGAATGGTCTATTTCCCAAACCCTGCCGCTCACGGGAAAAATTTCCCGCCGAAAAAAAGTCGCTTCGATGGAAATCGCCGGAGCCGAGGCTGCCGTGCGACAAGTCGAACTCGATCTCGAAGCCCGCGCACGGGCCGCGTACGTCAAACTCGCCGAAGCGGAAGCCCAACTCGGCGTGAACAGCCGCAGCCAATCCTTGCTGCGTCAACTCGTCGAAGTCACCCGGGCCAAATACGAATCGGGCCGGCAGCGCCAAGCCGACGTGCTGATGGCGGAAACCGAACTCGCGCAACTCGCCGAAGCCCGCGTCGATCAATTGCGCGATTACAGCGAAGCGCAGACTGCGCTGAACACGTTGCTCAACCGGCCTCCGCAAACGCCGCTCGGTCACGCCAGCCTGCCGCCCTTCTCTCGCCTCCACGTCACGTTGGAAAATCTCCAGGCCCGAGCCTCCGCTCAACGCCCGGAACTCGCGGCGGCCGAGAGCCGCATCGCCGCGGCCCAAGCGCGCGTGGCGCTGGCCGAGCGTGAACCGCTCCCCGATCCGGAAATTCGCATCGAAGCGCGCCAGTTCAACGGCACCGCGCTCTACAATCTTCGCGAATACGACACAGGCGTTTTCATCAGCCTTCCCTGGGCCAATCGCTCCAAGTACCGCGCCGCGATACGCGAGGCGAAACACATCGCGGAAGCGGAGCAACACGATCACCGCGCGCTGGAAAACGAGACCGCCGCGCTGGTCCGCAATGCCTGGCAGCGGCTCGAGACGTTTCAGCATCACGTGGAATTGTTTCAGGACCGGCTCCTGCCTCTCGCTCGCGAGAGTGTCGAGGCGCTCCGCACGAATTACGAAGCCGATCGCGCGACGTTGCTCGAAGCGATCTCGGCCCAACGCACCGTCCAGGAAACCGAGAGCATGTACTATCACCACCTCGCGGAATACCTGCTCGCACGCGCTGAACTCATTCCGCTGATCGGCAGCTTCGATCTGCAAGCAACGCCATGAAAGTCCTCTCATCCATTCTATTTCTGTGCGGCTTGATCTTCGCACTCGCCGGTTGCGATCGCGGGAAAACGGAAGCGATGCCAGCCGACGTCGATTACTACACGTGCACGATGCATCCGTCGGTGCGTTCGCATAAACCGCACGACAAATGCCCGATCTGCTCGATGGATTTGGTGCCGGTGAAGAAAGCCAGCGCCTCCACAGCGACGGAGAACGCGTCAACATCGTCCGCGGCGCCCACGCAATTCACCATTCCGCTCGATCGCCAACAATTGATCGGCGTGACCTACGCAACAGTCGAGCGAGCCCCTCTGCAAATCACGCTTCGCGCGCTCGGCACCGTGGCCGCGGACAAGCTCAGGCATTGGGATTACGTGAGCCGCGTCGAAGGTTACGTGCAGCAGTTATCCGTCGGCTCGCGAGGCGAAGCGGTGAAACGCGGCGACCCGCTGCTCACGCTCTACAGTCCCGATCTGCTCGCGACGCAGCGCGAGTTGATCGACGCCTTTCGGATTCGCGATGAGGCGCGCAAGTCCGGAGTCGAAGAAAACATCGCCAGCGCCGAACGTCTCGTCAGCGCGGCGCGGCGGCGGCTTTCGCTCTGGAATTTGAGCGACGCGCAACTCGCGGAACTCGAGAAAACTCGTCAGGCCGTCGACACGCTCACGCTCAGTTCTCCGTTCGACGGCGTCGTGCTCGAACTGATGACGAATCAAGGTTCACGCGTCATGCCCGGCGATCATCTCGTCGACATCGCCGATCTCTCCGTCGTCTGGGTGTGGGCGGAAATTTATCAGGAAGAACTACCGTTCGTGAAAACCGGCCAGAACGTCTCGATCACGAGCAGCACCTATCCCGGCGAAAAACTTTCCGGTAAGATTGCGTTGGTCGATCCCTTCCTCGACGCGACGAAACGAACCGCTCGCGTGCGCATCGACGTGCCGAATCCGGAATTGAAGCTGCGACCCGAAATGTACGTGAACGTCGAACTGACCGTCGATGCCGGTGAAGGCCTCGTCGTTCCCGTCGGCGCCGTGCTGCCCACCGGCGAGCACAATGTCGTCTTCGTCGACAAGGGAAGCGGAAAACTCGAGCCGCGTTTCGTCGAGCTCGGCCGAAAATTCGGCGAGCGCTACGCCGTGGAAAAAGGTTTGGCCGAAGGCGAACGCGTCGTGAGCAGCGCAAATTTCCTGGTCGACGCCGAAGCCAAAGTGCAAGGCGCGCTCAAGCCCTGGTAAACGCGATCCATGGAATCCCCTTCGCAGCCATCGCACTCCTCGGATTCAGCCGCGCCGCAACCTGCGGCAAAACCCGCGACGTTGATCGAGCGCCTCATCGCGACGAGCGCGCGCAACGCGTTTCTCATTTTCATTCTCGCGGTCATCGCCGTCGCCAGCGGGATCTGGGCGCTGCGACACACGGCGCTCGACGCGA
This sequence comes from Opitutaceae bacterium, assembly GCA_035765635.1. Taxonomy (GTDB): domain Bacteria; phylum Verrucomicrobiota; class Verrucomicrobiia; order Opitutales; family Opitutaceae; genus EW11. The sequence continues at coordinate 177,474 of DASTWZ010000020.1, read as the reverse complement.
TCCCGGACCTCAGCGATGTGCAGGTCATCGTGTACGCCGATTGGGAGGGCCGCTCGCCCGACGTCGTGGAAGATCAGATCACCTATCCGATTTCCACGCGCTTCATCGCCGCTCCGAAAGTGAAATTCGTCCGCGGCGAATCGATGTTCGGAAAGAGTTTCGTCTACGTGATCTTCGAGGACGGCACCGATATTTATTGGGCGCGTTCTCGCGTGATCGAATATCTCAACTCCGTCCGTGGCTCCCTCCCGGAAGGCGTCAATCCCGTCATCGGTCCCGACGCGACCGGCGTAGGTTGGGTCTACGAATACGCACTCGTCGACGAGTCCGGGAAAAACAGTTTGGCGGACCTGCGAAGTTTTCAGGACTGGCATCTCCGCTACGCCTTGGAATCAGTCAAAGGCGTCGCCGAGGTCGCGCCCGTCGGCGGCTTCGTCCGGCAATATCAGGTCGATCTCGATCCAAACAAACTGCTCGCGCACGGCATCCCACTGGCCGAAGTCGTGGCCAAGATCCGCACGTCGAACAACGACGTCGGCGGAAAAATTTTCGAGGTCGCTTCGACCGAGTACTACGTCCGCGGACGAGGTTATATCAAGTCGATCGGCGACATCGAAAACATCCCGCTCAAAGTCGAAAACGGCACGCCGGTGCTCGTGAAAAATGTCGGCACGGTGCATCTCGGCCCGGACCTGCGGCGCGGCGTGGCCGAACTCGACGGCAAGGGCGAAGTCGTCGGCGGCATCGTCGTGATGCGCTATGGCGAGAACGCGCTGAACGTGATCGACGGCATCAAACAGAAATTAAAGGAGATCGAGCCCTCGTTGCCCGCCGGCGTGAAGATCGTGCCGACCTATGATCGCAGCACGCTGATCCGCGATTCGATCGGCACGCTGCGCGAAAAACTGATCGAGGAGAGCATCGTCGTCGCCTTGGTGTGCATGCTGTTTCTTTGGCACATTCGCTCGGCACTGGTGGCCATCATCACGCTGCCAATCGCGATCGTGCTTTCCTTCCTGCCGATGTACTGGCTCGGCTTGACGTCGAACATCATGTCGCTCGGCGGCATCGCGATCGCCATCGGCGCGATGGTCGACGCCGCGATCATCATGGTCGAGAACGCGCACAAGTTCCTCGAACATTTCCGCGAGGAAAAAGGACGTGATCCGACCAACGCGGAGCGCATCGAAGTCATCATCGCGGCGGCGCAGAGCGTGGGACGTCCGCTCTTCTTTTCGCTGCTCGTGATCACCGTCAGCTTCGTGCCGGTTTTTTCGCTCACCGGCCAGGAAGGCCGGCTCTTCAAGCCGCTCGCGTTCACGAAAACATTCGCGATGTTTTTCGCGTCGCTGCTCGGCGTGACGCTGGTGCCGGTGTTGATGGTGCTGCTCATCCGCGGAAAAATCACCCCGGAAATCCGCAATCCGGTGAACCGGTTCCTCATTTGGATTTATCGGCCGGTGGTCCATTTTGTCCTGCGCTTTCGCTGGCTGACGATCGGCGCCGCGCTGATCATTCTCGCGGCGACGATCTTTCCCTTCAGCAAACTCGGCAGCGAGTTCATGCCGCCGTTGAACGAAGGCACGATTCTTTTCATGCCCACCGCCGTTCCGGGCATGGCGATCGGTGAAGCGACACGTGTCCTCCAGTTGCAGGATCGATTGCTGCGCGAAATCCCCGAGGTCGACCGCGTCTTCGGCAAGGCAGGACAAGCGGAAACGCCCACCGATCCCGCGCCGCTTTCGATGTTCGAAACCGTCGTGACCTTGAAACCCCACGAGCAATGGCGCGCCGGGATGACGTGGGAAAAAATCGTCGCGGAGATGAACGCGAAACTGAAGACGCCGGGCATGGCCAACATCTTCTGGATGCCGATCCAGACGCGCACCGAAATGTTGACCACCGGTTTTCGCTCGGTCCTCGGCATAAAGATTTTCGGCCCCGATCTGAGCACCATTCAAAAGCTCGGCGTGCAAATCGAGAAGGCGCTGACGGATTTTCCCGACACGCGGAGCGTTTTCGCGGAGCGCACGACCGGCGGATATTTTTTGGATTTTGCCGTGAAGCGCGAAGAAGCCGCGCGCTACGGGCTGACCGTCGGTGACGTGAACGATGTGATCGAAAGTGCGATCGGTGGAAAGACCATCGGCACGACGATCGAAGGCCGGGAACGTTACCCGATCAATGTGCGTTATGCGCGCGACTATCGTGAAGATTTGGACGCGCTGAAACGCGTGCTCGTGCCGACACCGACCGGCGCGCAAGTGCCGATTTCCGCGGTGGCGGATATTTCGTTCCGGACCGGCCCCCCGTCGATCCGCAATGAAAACGGACAGCTCGTTGGCTTCGTCTTCGTCGACGTGACGGCGAAGGATATCGACGGCTATGTGCGCGCCGCCGCGGCGCGTGTGACGGAACGCGTCACGTTTCCGCCCGGTTATTATATTCAGTGGGCCGGCCAATTCGAGTACCTCAAGAGCGCCGAGAAACGGCTCGCTGTCGTGGTGCCGTTCACGCTGTTGATCATTTTTCTTCTGATTCAATTGAACACGCGATCGGTGGCGCGGACGGCGATCGTGCTGCTGGCGGTGCCGTTTTCTTTGGTCGGCGCTTTTTGGTTTTTATATATTCTCGATTACAATCTCAGCGTCGCTGTCTGGGTCGGCTTGATCGCGCTCGCCGGACTCGATGCAGAAACCGGAGTGGTGATGTTGCTCTATCTCGATCACGCCTGGGAAAAATTTCAGGCGGCGGGTCGGCTCCGAAACGTGGCCGATCTTCACGATGCGATTATCGAAGGCGCCGTGCAGCGCATCCGGCCCAAAATCATGACGGTCTGCGCCATCTTGTTCGGACTGCTCCCGATCATGTGGTCGCCCACGACTCAGGCCGGAGCCGATGTGATGAAACGCATCGCCGCGCCCATGATCGGAGGCGTGATCACCTCAGCCGTCCTCGAGCTGCTCCTCTATCCCACCATCTACATGCTCTGGCGCCGGCGGCATGTGGGTCGTTAGCCCCTTTAAAGTGAGACAATACCTATAGCCACAACCAAAGCCGCAAACATTGGCTACGGAGATTTTTTTTTAGCCGCAAAGAGGCGCAAAAAAACGCAAAGAGGATTTTTGTTTGGCTGAGGCGGCTCAGACATTCGTCGCTCGAGAGCGGGCTGGTATTTTGGTTTGGAATTACAAACCAATACTCCACCCGAGTTTTGGAGCGGAATTTTCCAGCGATATCGCCGACTCAGAATCCTCTTTGCGTTTTTTTGCGCCTCTTTGCGGCTAAAAAAATACCCGTGATCGAAGCCCTGAGGCTCCGCCGCGCTGCGCTTTTTTCGTGGCTGCAATTTACCGATACGCCCCAGCCCAGCTCTCCAACGGCGTCAATTTATTCTCGGCGTCAGGCTGGGCTTCGTCCGAGAAAATCACGCCGTAGCGCAGCGTGCCGTTTTCTGGGGCGGTGAAATCCAGGCCGACTAGCGTCACGCCGGGATTCGGCGCGTTGAAGTTGTCGACCGGTGGATTTGCCGGGGCCGACGTGAACACCGGCATGCGGCTCGGACCAGCCGCACTCTCGATGTCGCTCACCAGATTTACCTGAAGCATGCGTCCCGATTCACGCAGGCTGGCGGTGTTTCCTTTCACCGCGACCTTCGCTCGGGTGGGAAATTGCCAGTGCACGACCGCGCCGGGTTTGAGACCGCGGAGTTCGTCCTGAATCAGAACAGTGCGCGCATCGAGCAGCTTGAAACCGCGATGCACCACCACGGCCTGGCCCTGGAAAACCGGACTCAGATCAACCACCGCAAAAGGCTGCGGATCCTTCGCGGAAAAGCGCATGATCGTCGCGGCGCCGTCGACGCGATGGAGCTGGCCGTCGATCGTCAGCGTGCTGTGGCTGTAGTTGTTTAGCCGATACACACGCCACCGCTGCGAGTTCTGCGTCCGGCTCCAAAGATCGATGCCTTTTGATTCGATCGACTCGTAATCCTGCAAACCGAGGTCGATCGCCCAGCGAACATTATCGAGTTCGAAAACAAACGAACCGGCATCCATGTGCGCGTGATTCAGACCCGCGGAGCCGCCCTTCAGCGCGAGATAGATCGCATCAGGGTCGGTCCATCCTCCGCGAAACACCGCGATGGGATTTTTGCCGCGACCGGTCCAACGCAGCGGAAGCGACGGCACGGGATTTTCGGGCAAATGCGCCGGCCACCAGAGCGCCGTGAATGGAAAGAAGCGATTTCTCGATTCAAAGTCTCGCTTGAGTTCGCTGGTCTCGAGCAATCGAAGATTGAACATGAGCAGACCTGGGTCGTGCAGTTTTTCCGCGAACCAATAGAGCGCTGGCTCGTGTCCTGCGCGCTCGACGCCGTCGGAAAAATTATAGAGACGCCCAGTCGCACCGGTCGCTTGCACGACAAAACTCGCGCTCGCGAGGAAGCCCGGGCTGCGCGGCAAATCCCAATCCGTGCCGAGCGCGGACTCGAGTGCGGCGATCATCAGCACCTGATAGCTCGTCCCGTAAGCCCAATACGAGGGGCCCTCCGGGTAAACGCCATCGGGCTCATAAGGCGCCAATCCGTTGTGGATGTTGGCGTGAGCCAGGTTGAGAATTTCGCGCGCGATGACCGGCTCTTCGTCACCGATTGCGAGCGCCGCGACGGTCAACCCGCCGAGGCAAACTTGATTCCAATTGTTCGTCGTATGGATCCAGTTGTTCACCGCCGGATCGAAGGCTGGCCGAAACGCTTTTTCCACGAGGGCACGGCGAATCGTCGCACGGCTTTCGGGGCTGAGTGCGTCGTAGCACCAATCGTAGCCGATCCCGAGAGCGGCCACCGCCTCGGCGACGTCCAGAAAATGGCTCGGATTCCAATCCGTAAATGCCGCCGCCGCGAGCATCTCGGTCTCGGCGCGCCGGGCAAATTCGGTCTCGCCCGTGACGCGCCAGGCATATGAAAGCGAGAGGATGCGCGGCACCAGTGCGCGCGAAACCGCCAGCATGCGCCGGCCGATAAGGTGTCGCTCGAGCGGACGCAGCCGAAGACACACACGCGCATCGGCGATGATGACGGCGTTTACGTCGGCCAGTCGCTTGTCGGCGGAAATGCGGCCTTTCAATTCATCCCAGTCGGCGTTGTTCGCGAACAATCGCGGGTGCTTTGGGCGTAAATTCGCAAGCGGGTCGGGTACGGCGATGGTGTTCTGCGCGTTCACAGTGTCTGTCGGTTCCGCGGCTCTGGCGCCGAAGGACGAAATGAAAGCGACGGCGAGGATGAGGATGCGAGTCGTCGGTTTTCGGAAGATCATGGGGAGTTATTTCCTCGGCGAGGTGAACCGTCATTTGCCGCGCTGCCACAAGGTGATGCGCGCTGCTCTATCATAGGGCGGATAGAAAACGAAACTCCCGGTCACGAGTTCCAGTTCACCATCGTTGTAGAGATCGGCCGCTTTGACCACGATCAGGTGGGTGGGCGCGTGGGCCAGGGCTCGCGGGACAAACGTACCGCCGCCGCGATTTTCAAAAACCATCAGCGACACCGCGGCCGGCGACGACCAGTCGTTGAAGCCGCTGCAGGTCACGACATCGAGGTCGCCGTCTTTGTCGAGATCGACAGCCAGCGGGCTGTAACAACCGGGAAAGTCGCCGATGCGATGAAACGCAAATTTGCCGCCGCCCAGATTTTCGAGCCACTGCACGCCGTGCCAAGGCCGAGAACCCGGTGTGGCGTAGTCGAAGCCATCGCCATTCGTGTAGAGAAGGTCGGGGCGCCCATCCTGGTTGAGGTCCGCGACCGACAGCCCGCTGCTGCCATAGTCCTTGTTGGTCGAGCCCCACAGGATGCGATCGCGGAAATTTCCTTTGCCGTCGTTAGTGAACAAATGGACTTCTTCAGAATCTTGTGACACGAGCGCCGCGATGTCTGGGTGCCCACTCCCCGAAAAATCCGCGGCCGGCGCGTGAATCGTACCGGGTAAATCGAGGAGCGAATGGCTCTCGAATTTCCAGTCACCCTTGTTCTCCATCCAGCGAATTTCTCCTTCGATGTAGCCGAATTGGCCGACGACCAGATCGAGCCGGCCATCGCCGTTGAAATCCGCCGCGCTCACGAAGGTCACGCGCGCGACGTTTTCCAGCAGAACGCGGTTGGTGAAATGATTTGTCCCATCGTTCAGCAAAACGACCACGGCGCCGGACTTCGCATTGCTCGGCATGATCACCCCCATCGAAGCGACGAGCACGTCGAGGTGCCCGTCGCCGTCGAAATCCACGACCTCGACGTGAGCCGGCCCGGCCACGGGGCCGCCGATGTCCTGTTCCGCGAACACGCCGCGGCTTGTCTGTCGCAACCACACGATTTGGTTGAGCCGTCCATCGCAGGCGATGACGTCCTTCCAACCGTCGCCGTCTAGATCCGCGATCGTCAGATCTGTGATTCGCGGTTGTCCTTCGATGGGCCGGCCGATTGCGCGCGGAACGAATGACGTTTCGTTCAACGATAATTTATTCGTGGACGCGCCGCTCGAGCCTCGATGCCGGACAAACCACGCGAGTCCTGCTACGATCAGCAAGGCAAAGAAAATGGGGAGCACGAAGCGTTTCATTCGGGGTGATTCGGTAAAAACCTATAGCCGCAAAGATGCGCAAAAACGCAAAGCGGATCATTTTTTTACTGTCGCCGTGCGAGTCCGTCCGCGCTCGAGGCGCGGACTGTAGAAAGAAAATGCCGGCGTGGACGCCAGCGCTCCCAGTCGCAAGCGTGTTGATTGCGCTCGCTGTGCCGACATCGGCGACACGCCGAGGCTCGGCCGATACCCGACGCTCGGCAATTTCCGGTGCTCGACGCCGAGTGCGCCTTTCCAAGGCGCAGAAGGCTCTGGGAGCGCCGGCGTCCTCGCCGGCATTCTTCCACCCTTTCATGATTAAAACCAGACGCGGACCCAGTGTTGCGGCTCGCCCTGAGGTCTCGCCCTCGCCCCCCCAAAGCCCGGCCCTACCCCAGAGCCCGGCCAGGCCTATATTCATCATTCTATATTCTTATCATCCGATATACGGGGGACACTGAAGGTATTTTTGTATACGTGCCCTCAGTGCGCTTCGTGCCCTCCGTGTTTTCCATGGGAAAATGATTTAGTCATTTCGTGTTCTTCGTGTGATTCGTGGGCGTATCATCTGTTTTTTTAGCGGCATCCGCTCACTCGAAGAGCTCCGGCGTGATGTTTCCGCTTAGGCGCGTGGTGATTGCGGAACGCAACGCGGTGTCGGCGGGGGGAGCCAGCTTCAGCGCTTCGTTCCAATGCGCGCGCGCCGCCGCTTTATCGCCCATTTGATATATCAAATCGCCCAGGCTGATTTGAATGGTGGGATTTTTCGGCTGCAACGAGGCGAGGCGCTGCAAGACGTCAACCGCCACGGGAAACTGCTTCGTCCGCGCCGCCTCTTCCACCAAGGCGGCCAGAGCGGTGAGTCCTTCGGGCCTGACGCGCGCGGCCTTTTCAAAATATTTGGCGGCATCCGTGATTTTGCCGGCCTCGCGTTCGTGGCCTCCGGCCTGGAGGTACGCGGACGCCAGCATGGCGGAGAGTTTTTGCTGCGCCGCCGAACCCGCCTCCGCCTGCGGCAGCGCCTGCTCCAACGGCGGAATTGCCAGCACAGGTTGGTTGTCCGCCAAATAATATTCGCCCAGCAATCCGCGCGACGGAACATCGAGCGGATAAGCTTTCGCCACGCGCGTGAGACACTCCAGCGCCGCAGGCCGTTCGCCCTTCGCCAGGAGGATCTGCGCCAAATCCATATTCGCTCGATACAGATACGGCTCACGCTGCAACAGCGCCACCAGGAGCGGGCGCACGTCGCCGTGGCGCCGCGCGACCAGATCACTTTGCAGCGTGAGCAGGCTGATCGAATCGGGCCGCGCCAACAGCGCGCGATTCACCACGTCCTCGGCTTCTTTCGCCCGATCGAGCTCATGCAGCGTCGCCACGAAAATCGGAAGGATGCGTTCGGGATCGCCCGATTTATCCAGAGCGCGCCGATATTCGAGCAACGCGTCCTTCGGGCGATGCGCGCGGCTCAAACTCCAACCGCGCAAAAAATCCGGCAGCCAACTCGCGGGATCGAGTTCCGCCACGCGATTCACGAGGGGCAACGCTTCGTCCAGTTGACCGCTGTTTACCAGCGCCTCGAAATGCAGCGTCAGTTGCTGGGCGTCGTAGCAATCAGCCCACAACGCATCGAGCCAAGGATCCGCGGGCAGCGGGTCGGGCCTTTGTCGGCTGCGCTCCGTCAACGCGCTGGCGCGCTCAATGTCGCCGCGTCGCGTCAGGACTTGCGCGAGCAGGGCGATTCCAGACGTGGCTTCCGGATGCGTCGCGATCAATTGTTCGAGGTGACCGATCGCCACGTCATCATTTTTCTCCTGCAGCGCCACGCGCGCGAGGCCGAGCAAGGCTTGCGGTTGATTCGGAGCCTGAGCGAGGACTGCGCCGTATTCCTTCGCCGCCTCCTGGGTTTCGCCGGACTTGAACAAGCACTCCGCCAGAACGACGCGCGCCGGCAGATAGCTGGGATCGGCAGCGAGCGCGTTCTTCAACGCGGTCACCGCGCCCGGCAAATCGCCCGCCCTCAGCGCCAGATCCGCCAGCAGCCGATGATCCGTCGCGATCAAACCGCCGCCGGACTTTTCGAGCCACGTGTAGCAAGCCCGAGCCTCAGCATCGAGCTGGTTGGCCTGATAGAGATGAGCCAGGGCGCGAATCGCGGTCGGATCCGCCGGCCTGGCCAAAGCCGCCTGGCGTGCCGAGGCGAGACGCTCGTTGAAAATCGAGGTACGTTCGGGGTAATGCGCGATCGCCGGCAGCCGCGGCGTATTTTCGCTGCGCCACCAAAGCAGCAATCCGCCAACGGAAACCGACACCGCAATCAGCGTGACGAAGATTATTCTGCGCGAGCGGAACATCGAGATGACGATTGAACAGCAGCAGCGCCGGAAGCGATGCCGCAAATAAATACGTCACCGCGAAAACGGCCCCCCCCAATTCCGCGAGGATTTTGAACAACGGATTTTCCCCACGAATCACACGAAGAACACGAAATCACCGAATCTTTTTCCCACGGAATACACGGAAGACACGGACTAAAACCATTCCGTTTCCGTGCCCTCCGTGTCTTCCGTGGGAAAATGGTTTAATCATTTGGTGTGCTTCGTGTGATTCGTGGGAAAATTGGTTTGGTTGCGGCTCACCAGCCGATCGAGTTTGGTTTGTTGAAACGAGGTCAGCGGATCCACGCCTTGCGGACGAGCCACTCCTGCCCTGCGCCTGCGTTCGCTCGAAAATGGCGGAGATACGCGCTCGGGCTCATTCCTTTGATTGCGCGAAACTGGGTGTTGAAGGTCGACAGACTGTTGAACCCACACGCGTAGCACGCTTCGGAAATGTTCACTTTTTCCTCCGTGAGCAGCGTCGCGACTCGCGCCACACGCAGGCGGTTAACATAGGCGGAGAACGTGCAGCCCATGCGCTGGCGAAAAAACGCGCTGAACCGCGCCGGACTCAAACGCGCGATCGCCGCGGCCCGCGGCTGACGGATGCTCCGACAGAGATTTTTTTCGACATAGCGCCGCACCGCTTGAAAACGCGCGTCATCCGCCGGGTTCAATTTCGGCGTAAAGCCCGCACTGGACAGCAACCGCTGGCCACGCGATTGCGCGAGGAAATCGAGCAATTCGATCAGCCCGGCAATGCGTCCGACGCCCACCAAACGCGACAAATCGATCATGCGGCGCGCGGCGGCGCGGGCATCAGGGCCCGTGAAGTGCACGCCGTGTCGACTGCGTTGCAGCAGTCCTGCGATGCCGGAAAATTCTGGTGTTTTCCACGACCCGCTGCCGACGAGGCTCTCCCGAAATTGAATCAGGACACTCGCCACGTGGTCGTGACGCGGCCGCTTCGGCAAATCGTTGTTGAGCCAGACGTGAGGGAGATTTGGCCCAACCAGCACAAGGTCGCCGGCTCCGAACGGCTCGGCGCTGTCACCGACAAAGCGCATCCCGCGACTGCGTTCGATCAGAAGGAGTTCCAGCTCAGGATGGGAGTGCCAGACCGTCGAGAGACTTTCTCCCGTCGAGCGGCTGCAACGCAGCGAACTTCCCTCGTGAAGTTCAATAATCTCGGTCGCGGGGCGCATGGCAAAAAACCATCGGTCTTGGGCAATAGCTCGGTAGTCCGAAATCAGATCGGGTCAATAATACGGGCCTGGTTCGCACTTCGTTTTTTCGGCGGATTCATGGCCCGCCCCAAAGACGAAGGCGCGATGAGTTCACCTAAAAAAGTCCACCCCTTATGAAATCACTCCCCGTGCTATCACGCTTGGTTTCCGGGCGCCGCCTTGCTGGCGGGTTTGCCCTCGGTCTCATCTGCTCTGCGGCAGCCGCTTTCGCTCAAGTCGATTCCACTGCTCCCACCGTCACGCTCACGTCTCCCTCAACCGGCACCGCCTCGGGCTCGATCACCGTGACCGCGGACGCGAGTGATGCCGGCGGGTCCGGGCTCGTTGGCGTTCAATTCAAACTCGATGGCGGCAACATCGAGGCCGAAGACACGAGTTCCCCTTTCAGCATCACGTGGAACACGACGTTGGCCGCCAACGGCAATCACACGCTGACCGCCGTCGCGCGTGACGGAGCGGGCAATACTGGCACCTCCGCGCCCGTCGCCCTCACCGTGTCCAACACTCTGCCCGCCGGCTGGTCGTCTTCCGACATCGGCAACGTTGGCGCGCAAGGCTCCACGAATTTTTCCGGCGGCACGTTTATCGTCGATGGCTCCGGCGCGAACATCGGGGATACGGGTGATCAATTTCACTTTGCCCGCGTCTCCGCCCAGGGTGACGTCACCATCGTCGCCCGAGTCGCCAGCCAGGAGAACACGTTCAAATGGGCGAAGTCGGGCATCATGATCCGCGAAACCACCGCCAACACCTCGAAGTACGTCTTGTTGTGCGTGACGCCGAACAACCATCTGTTTTTCGAGGCGCGCACCGGTACGGCGAGTTCCTCGATCCAGGTGGCAGACGTCTCCTCGCTGGGTGCGCCGCTCTGGCTGCGGCTCGTTCGCACGGGAACGACCTTCAACGCAGCTTACTCGAACGACGGCCTGAGCTGGACCACCGCCGGGCTATCCGCCTCCACGGTCGACGTGCCGATGGCTTCGGGCGTGCTCGCTGGCCTCGCGGTCACCAGCGGAAAACACAACATCCTTTGCACGGCGACCTTCGACGGCGTCGGCGTGCGGGACACGGGCGACTACAAGGTCGGATTTCCGAAACTGGGCGGCGTGAACTACGGCGCGAAAACCTACAATGACCCGGCGTACCAGGCCAGGCTGGCCAAGCTGGATTACATTCTCCTCGGGTTTTATCGCGGCTGGGCGCATCCGTCGATCCGCGTCGCCGTGCAACAGATCAAGGCGCTGCACCCGAGCATGCTGATCGGTCAGTACACGATCCAAGAATCGCAGTACCTCACGAGCGATCCCAACAGCGCGGACTACGACATCAACGTGAAGCTCAACTCCGAGGTCGGTCCCAACGGCGTCGGCGACTGGTGGGCCTATCTGGCCAACGGCACCCGCTCCTACGAAAGCAGCGCGCAGCCCGAAACCAATATCACGGCGTTCACGCAACCGGACAGTGCCGGACTGCGTTTTCCGCAGTGGATCGCGCAGCGCAGCTACGACGCCTACTTCGCGCAGGTGCCGGAGTTCGACGTCTGGTTTGTCGACAATATCTTCTACCGGCCCCGCAAGAACGCGGATTGGAATCGCGACGGAGTGACCGACTCGCAGAACGATCTCACGGTGCGGACGTATTACCGTCAGGGTAACGTCGATCACATCAAGGCCATCACTCAACTGGCCCCTGGCATGCCGATCGCGGGCAACATCGACGGTTGGTCGGGATCGAACGACGGCTTCCTGAGAGAATCGCAATATGCGGGCCTGTTCTCAGGCGCACTGCAGGAGCACGCGATGGGACAGACCTATTCCGAAGAGTCGGTCGCCAATGGCTGGAATCAGATGATGACGTCCTACCGCAGCCTGATGGATCACACCATCGCGCCTCATCTCGTGATCTTCAGCGCCGATGGCCTCCCCACGGACTACGCAAAGTTCCGTTACGCTTTTGCGTCGGCGTTGATGGAGGACGGCTACTTCTGCTACAGCCCGGTCAACAGCACGAATCATGTGACCTACGGCAGTGTCGCCTGGTTCGACGAGTACGATCTCGCGGGCACGTCGAACACGAGCTGGCTCGGCGCCGCGGTTGATCCCAAGCAACGCATGCCCCACGTGCAGGGCCTCTATATCCGGCGTTTCCAGAACGGCCTCGCGATTGTGAATCCGAAGGGCAACGGCACCCAGACCATTGACCTCTCGACATTGTATCCGGGTGAAACGTACCACCGCATCAGCGGAACCCAGGATGCTGCGACCAATAATGGCGCGACAGTCACGTCCCTCACGCTCGACGAGCGCAACGGGCTCATCCTCGTCAAAGCACCCTGACCCCGACGCAGCTTCGCTGCGTTGATCAGCCTCAACTTCGGGCGCCGCCGGTTTTTCCGCGGCGCCCTATTTTTTTTGGACAACTACTGCGCGGTCCCGTCTGCACGCACGACCACGAGCTTGGCGCTGGGAGGAACGGTGCGTACCGTTTCGCGACCATCTGGCCAACGGACATGCACGCGCGCCGGCTGAGTGTTCTCTGGCCAGCCAAACGTGGCACGCGCAGGAGACTGGCTGAAATAGCCCGAGCCAGCGTAGATCTCTGTCGTTTGTCGGCTCCCGTCGGCAGGCTCGAACGAAAGGCGCGCTCCAATCGCGTTTGAATTTCCCTTCGCGCCGACGAGTCGAACGTTCAACCAATGGCGAACTGTCGATTTCGTATTACGAAAAACGAGGGCCGGCTGTTGGTTCCGCGTGACCATCAGGTCCGGCGCACCGTCGTAATCCACGTCGAGCGATGCGAGAGCTCGGCCATCGCCTGGAATCACAAGACCACTTTCAGCCGCTGGCACGGCGACAAACCCGCCGTGTCCATCGCCGCGAAGAAATTGACCAACGCCGCCGTCGAATCGCCCGACCGAGGGCACTGGCGCGTAGGAATTTTGCGCGAGGCAAATGTCCGCGTGACCGTCGCCATCAAAATCGCCGGCAACAATCCCTTCAACAGGGGCGATCTGGGCTATCCGGGATAACGGCGTGAAGCGATACCCGCCATCCGGCTGACTGAGAAACACGCCCGAAGAAAATTCCGTGGCCGCCAATCGATCCGCCTCCTTCAACCTCTGCGCGCTAAGAATCTCCTGCAGCGTCGCCCGCGCATAAGCATCATTGCGCGGAAATCGTTTGAGCACGGATGGGATTGCCGCGCCAAGATCGCGCCGGGCGCGCCAGGGATAAAGCTTGTCGCCTTCAAAGTACGCTTCCACGAGCTGCATTGCCCCATCGCCATTGAAGTCCCCTGGGTAGAGCACTGCAGGCTGGGCGTTTGTCGCATGGTAGGGCGTGTTCAGCCCGACATTGCCCACCACATAGTCCATGCGGCCATCCTCGTTGAAATCAGCGGCGGCGATGCTGTTCCACCAGCCCGTACCTGCCTCTGCGAAACGCGCCCGTTCCGTCCAATCAACGAAGCTCTTTCCCTGCTCATTATGAAAACAGCGCACCTGGCCCCACTCCAAAGTAAGCAGCAAGTCGGGCCAGCCGTCTTGATCGAGATCACTCCAAATAGCCCCCGTCACCATCCCGATCTGGCGCAGCGCTGGCGCTATCGAATCGGTTATATCTTCAAACCGTCCGCCACGATTGGCCAGAAGTGCGCTGCGCGGCGCAAGCGGGTACATTCCCGGGAGCACTCGCCCTCCCAGAAACAGGTCCAGACGTCCATCGCGATCGAAGTCGACGGCCGCCGCCGCTCCAACACTCATTGATATAACAGGCAGCATATCCGCCGGTGCGGGACGCAAACCTTCGTTATGTTGATTGAGCAGCAACCTCGGTTGATATTGCGGTGCTCCCGCAGGCAGCGCGGAGCCTGACTTGGTGATCAGCACGTCGTTGGCGCCATCGCCGTCCGCATCAAATATCAACACCGGACCGTCGTTCAGTGCCGACTCACCAAGCAAAAGGGAATCAACCTCACCGCTCATGATAATCCGCGCGCCGTCGGCGGATGTGCCACCAAATATAATATCATCACGCCCGCTTCCCGAAAGATCGCCGATCGCCAGAGCGGGACCCCGCCGATTTTGCCGGAATGGGAGGAGCCTTTGCTGAATTAATTCATCGATCGGATTTTCTCGCGCGACCAGGGCCATGTGCAACGACTGGCCGACTTCATTAAATAGCGGTTTGATCTCGGCCGAAGCTTGGGGCGGTCCGTCCTGATCATCCGCCTCGGTGATAAAAAATTTTCGGTCCGACGGCAGATCGGAAAATATCTGTTTCTGCCCGCTGGGCCATTCAATGATAAGTTTCGCAATCCGGGTTTGTTCACCGAGCCCAAAATGCAACACGGGTTCCGACGTGGACAGAACTCCGCGTGCGAGCACCAATTGTCTCACCTGTATTCCCGCGGCAGTCTCGAGTTTGACGAGTGCTCCCACGCCGTACCGATTTGAGCGTTTCCCGCGCAATGCAATCACTGCCCGATGTCCGGTTTCACTATCGTTGCGCAACAGAGTGACGTTCCCCTGGTAGTTTGTGTAGACGATATCAAGATCGCCATCCCCGTCCAGATCGCCTGTGGCCAGGCCAAAGCTAACCCCTTTGAGGTTAAATCCCCACGCAGCGCTTACGTCCTCGAAGCGCAGGTCACCCAGATTCCGAAACGCAAGATGCTGTTCACTGAGAACGGGCGAGGCTCGCTCGATCTGTACTTTCTCGGCAAAGCTCCCGGCAGTGAGCTTTCGCGTATTTATATCAGAATTGTGCGTCTCGCGAATCATGCCGTTTGTCACCACGAGATCGAGCCGGCCATCGTTATCAAAATCCTCGAAGCGTGGCGCCCAAGTCCAATCCGTCTCGGCCAAGCCGGCGAGCTGCGCCGCCTCCATGCAACGGCCGGTCCCGGTATTCAGATAAAGAGAATTTCGCATCGGTTGCGGCACATCATTGGTCTTTTCCGAAATAATGCTGCGCATGACCGCCACCGTGCGTTGGTCCTTTATATGATTCGACGTGGCCATGTCCGAGGCCAGGAAGTCGATGAGCCCGTCATTATTAACATCTCCCAGGTCCGACCCCATCGATGAATACGGCATGTGTGCCACGACCTGATCGATCACGTCGACAAACGTTCCGTCACGCTGGTTTTGATATAACCTGTCCGGTGAGTCGAAATCGTTGGCCACGTATAGGTCCGGCCAGCCGTCGTTATTATAGTCCCACCAAGTTGCCGAATGTCCCTGTCCCTCGCCCGCAATTCCCGCCCGATCCGTCACTTCCGTGAACGTACCGTCGCGATTGTTATGAAAAAGATGATCGCGCTGTCCATTGGGATGCTGCGCCGGTTCGAGTAGATTGGTTTGCACAAAAACATCCAGCCATCCGTCTCGGTCGTAATCGCAAAACGCCCCCATGACGGAGGAGTCGTTGACGGCGAGCCCGCGTTTCGCGGCCTCTTCTCGGAATGTGCCGTCGCCCTGATTGATATAGAGGAGATTCGGCGCGGCAAAGCGGCAAACATAGATGTCGAGAAGTCCGTCATTGTTTACATCCGCGAAGGCCGCGCCCTGTTTCCAAATCAGCGACGCCTCTCCCTGATCTCCGACGCGCGCTTTCTCCGTGACATCCTCGAATTTCCAATTCCCCAGATTTCGAAACAAGTGGCAGCTGTCTGTCTTGCTCACAATGAATATATCCGGCCTGCCGTCCCCATCATAATCGCCGATCGCCACGCCAGTGCCGCTGGCCCCCATCATGAACACATTGTAGCGATCTCCCCACATTCTCGGATCGGCGTAGCGATTTTCGACAACGACGCCCGAATCCTGCGCGGCGACGGCTTTGAACATCGTAGCGGTTCGTGGTCCGGATCGCTCGGCTAGCGATTTTTCCACCAGTTGCCCTGACGTTTCTGCTCTCGCCGCAACCGCCAGGCTTAGTCCAAGAATAAGCAAGAAAACACGCCCAAAAAGCAGCCGCTCCAAAAGGTCTTTCTTACATTGAGGCGGACACATGATCGGGTGCTGAAATTGGACGATTTTCCATCTGTGAAAGTCAAGGAGCGCCGCCTGCAATAAAGTTTCTGAACGGTCCTTTACTTGCCTCCGGCTTCGGCTCAATCACAGGGGCGTTGCCCATGATCCGTTCGTCCCGGTCCACAAGCTTTCCGACTAAAAGCACATTATTTTGGATCGCCGCGTTGGTGCTCGGTGCCGCGTTCCTCGGCGGAGTTGACTATATGCGAATGAGCCGCGTGCTGCGCGTTACTCACGCGGGTCAAGCGGAGGGACCGATTATAGATCCGACTTCCGCCACCGGCTATGCAGAGGGCAAACGCTGGTTGATCGTGCCGGAACATCACAACCCGACCTATCAATGGATTCAGGAAACGCAGCAAATGTTCGCGCGTGGCGAATGGCGCATTCGTCATATCAATTATGAAAACGCACCGGAAGGACGCGAGGTGCATGCCAGCTCGCCCTATCATTGGTATATCGCCGCGCTTTCCTGGTGTCATCATGCGCTCTCTGGGAAACCGCTTGGCTGGTGCGTGGAGCAATCTGCCCTTTGGGCCGATCCCTTGCTGCATCTGCTCCTTCTGCTTACTATTGTCCCACTCGTGGCGCGCGCGATGGGCGCTAAAGCCGCGATCTTCGCGGCCCTCGGAACAGTCACCCTCTATCCATTTTCTGCCTCTTTTCTGCCGGGAGTCCTCAGCGATCAGAATCTCGCCTGCATCACGAGTATTTGGTGCGTGCTGTTCGCCGTCATAGGGCTTGGCGAGGCCCGAGATACTAACCGCTGGTGGTTGCTGTCCGGCATAGCGGGAGGTTGTGGACTATGGATAAACGCCGGTACGACGTTGCCTGTTCTTTCGGGATTTTTGCTGGGCGGAATCGCCGCCGCAATCGTCCAGGCTTTGGATCAGACTAACCGTCTCCCACCGATTCCTTGGAGGCTTTGGGGACTGGGCGCGGCGGTCGCGAGCCTGCTCGGATATCTCATAGAATATTATCCGAACGACATGGCGCTGCGGCTCGAGGTGAACCATCCCCTCTACGCATTGTCATGCGTCGGCTTCGCAGAATTGCTCTCCTGCGTAGAGACCTGGGCGCGTCACAGAAAATTTCCCGCGCGTGCGCGCGACATCGTCAGTGTAGTATTTGGCCTCATCGCCGCCGCCGCTCTGCCGATCGTGATGATCTGGAAACAGAGTTTCCCACCGGTCGACTTGTTCGCCAGACAATTGACGAACGAACCGGACGGAATCGTAGCGCACAATTTCGCCACGTGGCTGGGTCAGGCCGGCGCATCCAAACTCAGCCTGCTCTGCACCCTATTGCCCGTCTTGCTCCTTGTGCCTGCAGTCTGGCTGTTGGCTCGTCCTGCCAGGGAACGATACATCCTTCCGTCTGTAGCCCTCGCGCTGGGTGTGATCTGCGTGATCGTCACCCTGTCGTTTTGGCAGCTTCGCTGGTGGACTTTGTCCTCGGGCGTGCTGCTCATTCTCGGCCTTGTTCTATCGAACGCCAATAACCTTCGCAGCCTGGTTTTGGGCATCGCTGGAATCGCGTTTATAAGCGGCGCGTTCCAAGTGGTGCATGCATATGCCGCGTTGAGACGAGATGCGTTTACCTCTCGCGAGGTGGAAGAACTTTATGAACGCCGGCTGGCGCATTGGCTTTCAGACCGCACGGGACCGGAACGCGCATTGGTTCTGGCGCCGCCGTTCCGCACTCCGAGTCTCAACTTCTATGGCGGCTTGCGGGGACTCGGCACACAAAATTGGGAAAATCGCGAAGGCTTGGGCACCACCTTCCGCATCGCCAACGCCACACTGTCGAGCGAAGCCCAAGCTATCCTGAACGAGCGCGGCGTGACTTATATTATACTCCCCTCCTGGGATCACGATTTGGGTGAAGTCGCACGGCTCGCATTGCCTGACGAAAAGCGCTCCTTTATATATCAACTGGAGCACTTGACTGTCTTCAACTGGCTTCGCCCGCTTCCGTTTCATCTTCCGGAAATCGACGGTCAGGCGGAGCCCGCGGCCCTGGTGCTGCAGGTGGTGGAGGAGAGCAACCGCGCGGTCGCGATCAGCCGATTCACGGAATATTTTTTGGAGATGGATCGGGTGGAAATCGCCGAGCAAGCCGCTCATGCGCTTCGGGAATTCCCTTCTGATCTCGGCGCAAATATTGCGCTCGCGGAATTGGAAAAAGCCAAGCGGGACGAAGTCGCATTCCGACGCTCGATCGATTCTCTGGCGGGCAACCTTTCCGC
Source organism: Opitutaceae bacterium (assembly GCA_035765635.1). Lineage (GTDB taxonomy): Bacteria > Verrucomicrobiota > Verrucomicrobiia > Opitutales > Opitutaceae > EW11. The sequence goes on along the minus strand of DASTWZ010000020.1, from coordinate 158,956 downwards.
AGGGGCCGATCGATTTCTTCCCTGGCAGCGTCGCATCAATCTTGCCGCGGTCCTGGCTATAGGCGGCCGCAACGACCTCGCCCAAACTCAAGCAGAGCGCGCCTGGAAGGAAATGAACGAGACGCGCCTGCGGTCACTTACGACGGGCGAACTTTATCGGCTCATGATCCTGGGCAAAACGTATAAACTTCAATTCGCGGATCCCAATCTTCACGCCCTCGCGCGTCGATTGCTTCCCGCCGAGGTGCGGGAAAGGTTCTAAACCAGGAATAGTCAGCAACCAGCGCGCGAGGCCAAAACTGTGGCCGCGAAAGGTACAGCGAAGCAACGTCTCAGGGTTTCGATCACGAATATTTTTTAGCCGCAAAGAGGCTCACGAGATACGCAAAGAGGATTTTTGTTAGGCCGACGCGGCTCAGACATTCGCCGCTCGGGAGCGGTCTGGTTTTTTGGTTTGGAGTTACAAACCAATACTCCAACCGCGTTGTGGAGCGGCCATTGCGAGCGACATCGCAAACCCGAAATCCTCTTTGCTCTTTTTGTGCCTCTTTGCGGCTATAGATTTTCTGAAAACGCTCTAGAACTGCAGTTTGGTCGTTAGATAGAACCTTCGCTCGGGCGTGATGGTATAAACCGAATGGTTGCCATCGGAGTTCGCCACAATCGCACGATAGCCACCGCTGCTCTGGAGATCCTCGCAGCGCAGTTGGAGGTCTATCGTATATTTGGGCGTAAGCTTCCTGCGGTAGCCGATCCAAACATCCACAGAGACTTGTGCCGAACTGGTGTACGGGTGGTCCAGATCGAGGGCGACAACTTGTCCGAGATCGTTCCGGATCACCGGATTTCCGATCACGGCGCCATCGATATACCTCATACCCAGGCCAGCGCTGAAGTTCTCGAGGAAACCTTCGGTGAACGTATAATTTGTCACCAGCGTCCCGCGCCACTTGTGAAGCTGGGTCGATGGCTTCCCGTCTGCCGACTGATATCTAATATAATCGCCCAGGACGTAATTGTTGAACAGTTGTTCGCCCGTCTCAGGCACGCCATTCCAACCCTTCGTCGTGGTTTGGCCCGTCCAAAGGCCGGGGGTCGACTTCCAATAGGCGAGCCGTTCCTCGATAAATGCCGTCAGAGTCGGCGCGATGTTGGTTTCTTTCGCTTCCTGCTTGGTGACAGTCGCGAAGAGGCGCCAGTTTTTCGTCGGATTAAACGTAAGCTCGAGCTCCATGCCCTTCGCCTCTTGGTCTGACGTGTAGGCAGCCCCTAACTTGGAGTCGCCGGTTGTCAGATTAGGCGCCATACCCTGCTTATAAACAATGCCCTGCTTCGCGGCCAGATCCTGAAAGGGACCGCCTGTTCCGCCCGTCGGATAACCTGTCTCAAGCCAGGGAAGCGTCCACTGCGCCAGCGGGAATGTCGCCGTCGGCGAGTAGCTGTTCAAAGCCTCTGTTTTGTACCAGCCGACTTTCGCGTTCCATTTTCCGTCCGGACTGGAAAAGGCAACGCCCCAATCCTTTGATTTGCCGACCGGGCTGGAAACCGTGTTATTCAGCAGGTCGACGGAGCCGGCGTTGGGGACGAAGTTCTCGGACTTGTTATAAAAAACGTCCAACCACTTGGTCGGATGCGCCACCGCACCATAGCTCTTCGTTGTGGCGGCGACCCTGGCTAACTCGCCATAAGGGCCAGCCAGGTTGTTCGCCCCAATGGAGGAAGCGGCATAATTCACGTCGCGGCGGATACCTCCTGTCAAAACCAGCATATCTTTCAACAGGTAAGCCTGTGCCACCGCCGCAGTCGTCCGGAGCTTAGTAAGATCCCGAGTGTCCGACTTGAGCTGATATATGTCCGACATCGTTCCAGTGGTGCCATCGGCATTGAGCAACGGAATGTTCGTGACGAGCGAAGGGGTTGGCGGAACTGTCGTCGGACGGTAGCCATTGTCTGCCTTTCCGCCGAGATAATAGATGCGGCCCGTCTCCGTATTTGTCGCTGTATTCCACGAATTGAACTGCACGAAACCGCTTTCAGTGTGACGTTGTTCGCCGAAAGCCACGAGGTTGTAGTGGCCCAGCCACTTGTTTCGATTGGTGAAGTCCAAATTGTAGGTGAGTGAAACTCGTCCGACTTCATTGGTGCCTCGAGAAGACTGGAAATTATCTAGTCCGCGAAACGCCATGTACGTCTCGCCGAAATGCGGATTCGGCGCGCCGCCCGGCAGCGTTGCATTCACGTCGATTTGATACGTGACATAGTCGGGACGAAATAAATTGATGCTATTCGAATCGAGGTCTTCCCGGACATACGACACGTTCAGGTTCAAATCCTTGATTATCTCCTGATCGAGCGTGAAGTTCCACGTCTTGAACTTGTTCTTCACTAAGCTGGGGTTCGTGTTGAGTTCGTCCCAGTTGCCATAGGTGTTGTCATGGAAACGCGTAGCTTGGAACAGACCCACACCGGATAGGTTTTGCTGAAAATACGCCTTTTGTCCGGTGACATCGACCCCGCGAAACAGCGTGCCATCCGCATTATACAAAGCGGCTTGGTTGGTCAGCGACTGACCGCTGGCCAGAAGGGTGCTGAAAGGGGAACCTTCCGTATATGTCGGTTTCCCCACGGCCAACCACTGGCTGATATCATCCTCCGGCGTCAGCGTATTTGGGCGCCGTTGCGTAACGTGCGCCCATTCGTACGATACGCGCACCATGGTCTTGGCGAACGGCTTGATCGTGCTCGTCAGGTACAATCGGCGATTATGAACGAAGGCCGGTTCCTGCTTGAAGCCTTCGTTGGCTGCCACGGCGGCAAACCGCAGCGCAACTTTGTCTTTAACCAAGACAACGTTGGAATTCAACGTGGCTCGCTGATCATTATAGCTTCCGTAACGAAGACTGACCTCGTTTGAGTTTCGGCTCAGCTGCGCCAGTTGCGGGCTGTAATTGATGATACCCGAAGGCGAACCAAGGCCGGCGAGAATCGAATTCGGACCACGGCTGATCGTCACCGAATCGAGATTATATGAATCAAACCCAATGCCCGAAACGCCCCCCGAGTTCTTCAGCCCGCCGCTGATTGTATAGAAATAGTCGCGGGTAAGGTCAAAAGAGGTAAGACCGCGGCCGCGGATCGCACCATTCGGATTCGCCGCGGCATCATCCGTCGTACGACCGAGCTGGCCCGTGGTTGCGGAAAAATCACGCGTGCCCTCCGAGCCAGTCTGGAATGCCAGGATATCATTGATATCGGTAGCATTGATATCATTCATGAAGTCCTTCGTCACCACACTTACCGGCGCGGCAAGATCGCGCAGACTCGTATTGATGCGAGTACCGGCAAGCGTGTTGTTGGCCCGATAGCCAACGTCCTTCGAGGAATCGACGACAAACGGAGAGAGCTCTATCAGCTCGTCGTTCTTCGAGTCGTCAGTCTCTGCCTTGACCGCAGCGGTTTGTCCGCGGGCGGCGCCGAAAAGCGCCAAGGAAGCCGATATCGTCAATATCAGACGACCGGCTGCCGCAATGATTTGAGGTTTATACATGGAGTTCAGGTAGTGCTGGGGGCTGAAAATATGCTATTAAGGGAAGCAGCGACGCCTGTTTTACGGGGTGTAAAACAGATTGAATCAGAGGATATTCTGAGTCGGGAAAGTACGCGGCGTGGCGAATTTCTTGCAGGGGCGGGCAGACAATTCAGGGGCCTTACGAGGGAAAGCGCCCTTATTCTAGCGGCAGGGCCCTAAATCTTCCATGGACAGAATACGGAATAACCAGCATGATTTTATGATCTCGCCCACATCTCCAAGAGGCCGAAAGCGCCGGGAGTTCGACGAGACTTTTTAGGGCCGCATGCGCGGCCGATGTGTTCTAGGAGGGAACACGACTGGCTCAGGCCGCTTCTCTTTCGATTTCCTCCAGGGTCTTGCCCTTCGTTTCCGGCACTTTCAGCGCCGTGAAAAGCAGCCCCGCGACGCATATGCCTGAATACAGCCAGAATGTGCCGGCCGCCCCAAGCTTCGCATTCAAAATTGGAAACGTGAATGTTAATATGAAACACGCGACCCAGAGCCATCCGACCGCCACCGACATGGCGAGCCCTCGAACTTTGTTGGGAAAGATTTCCGAAATAACCACCCAGGTGATCGGCGCCAGCGTCATCGCATAGCAAGCGATGGCCGCCATGACCAATATCAACACGTATAGTCCTTGGGTATGGTTGGCGTAAAAATACCCGAGGGCCAGGTATACGATGGCGAGACCTGTGGCACCCAACAAAAGGAGTTTTCTCCGCCCCCACCGATCGACCAGCAATAAAGCCAAAATCGTGAAGACGAGATTCACGGACCCGGTGACGACAATGTTAAACAATATATCGGATACGGAATAACCCGCTGCGGAAAAGATCTCCTCCGCATAGTTGAACACCACATTGATGCCACACCATTGTTGAAACACAGCCAGACCGATGCCGATGATCAATACGCGCAAAACCTTTGGCTCGAAAAGAGCGCTCCAGTCGACTTTCGCGGAGTCACTCCTGATCGTTCTTTCGATTTCCGCGGCCTCGGCGTCGGCCGCGGAGTTATTCGACAGTCGAGCCAGCACCTGTCGCGCACTGGTCGATTTCCCAGTCTTGATCAGCCAGCGCGGACTCTCCGGGACGAAGAGCGAGCCGACCAGGAACAACAGAGACGGGATCGCCGTGATGCCAAACATCCAGCGCCAGCCGACCTGGCCATTCCATGACTCTAGAATTTGCTGCGCTGTGAAGTCGGCAGGCACTGGTTTGGCAATCAACCAGTTCACCACTTGTGCAAGCAATATTCCGATTACAATGGTGAATTGATTGAGCGAAACAAGTCGCCCCCGGATCGAAGCGGGCGCGATTTCAGCTATATACAGTGGAGAAACATTGGAGGCCAGGCCAATTGCGGCGCCCCCGGCGATGCGCCAACTGATAAACACCGCGAAACTCTCGGCGAGACCTGTTCCAAGCGACGACACGGTAAACAATACAGCGGCGCCTATCAAAAGCTTCTTCCTCCCCCACCGATCACTTGCGGCACCAGAAACAATCGCGCCGATTAGAGAGCCGATCAACGCGCAGCTCATCGCCCAGCCCTGCTGGCTTGTGTCCACCAAGCCGAAATACTTTTCGTAAAATGGCTTGGCGCCGCCAATAACCACCCAGTCGTAGCCAAACAACAAACCACCCAGTGCGGCAGTGAGCGAGATAGTGGTAACGTAGCGCAGGTTGATATGCCTGGCGCCCACGGCCTCGGTACGGTGTGAGGCAATCATGATGCCGGTTTCAAGACGGCTTCGGCCGACGCGTTCGCTTCTTCAAACAAATCCGCCGCGGCCGCATGATTAGGATCTCGGCTCAATACTTCCGCCAGCAGCCGCCGCGCCTTTTCGATTTCTCCAAGGCCGATAGCTGATTGAGCTTCGAGGAAGATCGCTGTGGTTTCCTGGCGAATATTGAGATCATCATTAAACAGCAGCATCGTGGGCAGAGACGTGGCGAAATAGTCGATCTTGGCCGGCGTCGACCGGAGTCGGGCTGCATACCGCCCCAGCTCTTGGAATAGCGCTCTCGCCTCTTCAACTCGTCCCAATCGTCGCATCGCGAGCGCCGAATAATAAGTCATTTCTGAAAATGCGCGCACACTCATTTCCTGGAAATCACCTTTGGCGTCAGCGGCTTCTCGCCAGCAATTTTGCGCGTTTTGCGAATCATTCAGACGGGCGTAGGTTTCGCCTAGCCAGAATGCTATATCGCTCTGATTCGCGAGCAGGTGGCGGGCTTCTCCCAAGGATTGAGGCGGGCTGATGGCGCTGCGCAAGAGGAGCAGAGCACGCTGGGCATCGCCTTTGCGAAGCGAGTCTCGCGCCAGAAGCAGATTTGTCCGTGTGAACTGGCCAAGCGCCTGACCCTCGCCCCCTTCCCACGGCTGAAATTTTCGCGTGCGCAGGAGTTTCAAGGCATTCTCGGACCGACCAAGTTGATTATAGAGCGCGCATATTTCAATACACGCGTCGTCTCGCTGAAGCACCAGGTCCAAATGCTTATCCAAGAAACCAAGTCTCTCTTCTGGACCAACGCCAACGCGCTTCCAGAGTTGATCTTTCTCAAAGAGCAATCGCGCATCAACCGGATTGGCCGCGAAGGCCTTGTCATACGCAGCGCGGGCTCGAGGCACGTCGCTGAGAACATTAAAATATGCGATTCCAAGATTGCGCCATGCGATCGAATTACCGGATGACAAACTGACCGCCCTCTCCCAGGAACGAATCGCTTCTTCGTACCGGCGCTTATCATAAAGCAGATTCCCCAAGAGATAGTGCGCGTTGGCCTCCCTTTCGTTGGCTTCGATCGCCGCGCGGAGAGCAATTTCGTCCTCTAGTCGGGCCGGGAAACAATAGTCGGTGGAACATGACGCCGCGCTTTTCAAAATCTCCGCCGCCGCGCCAGCGTCGCCCATCAACGTTTTGACGTAAGCCAAATGATAAAGAGCGAGCAAGGTCGCCCCGGTATATAGCTCCTCCCTCTGCACCTTCAGAAACTGACAGGCACTATCATACAATCCCGCCCTCGCACAGTCGATGGCCAGGTCAATGCGAGTTTGATTATCACACGCCAAGGTGTCTCCGGAAAGATAACGCGCCCACCAGTCCAAGGGATCCATTGCCAATGTCTCGCGTATCAACTTCTCGGCCTCGTTCTTTTGGTCCAGTTGTTGCAAGACCACGGCCAGAAGATCGCGAGCTCGCAGGTTTTCCTGGTTCACCCGCAGCGCGCGGCGCAGATGATCGGCCGCGCGAATCCACCGCCTTCTTCGACAATCGATCTCGGCAATGGCGTGATAGCCCGCAGCCTGCCACGCCTGATCCCAAATCGCCTTATAAAACGAATCGTATGCCTCATCGTCGCGCCCCTGATACCTCAGGGCCAATCCCAAGTTATAACAAGCTTCGCCATCTTTCGGATTCGGATTTCTCGACGTCAGGCGCTCGATCGCTCTTCTGAAGTAATTTTCCGCCTCCGCGGGTTCGCCTCTTCGAAGATGCCAGAGTCCAACAGCATTGTTGCAGCGTGAGTCTCCTGGGTCGCGTTCCAGCGCTTCTTTCCAATAATCGAGCGGACTGCGCGTCGCGTGGCGGTATTGAGCGAGATGAAGCCCGATCGTGTAGAGTTCGTCCGTGCTGGGGACGGCCCTGGCTTCCGGAGGCTCCGCCGCCGCAGGAGGCACGTCGGATTCTATACGTTCCACCGCGCGGTAGCTCGCGATCTCTCGTCCGTTCGCATCCAGAACCACGACCTCCAGGCCATTCAGCTCGCCTCGGTCGGCGACGGTCTGCACGAAAGGCCGATCGGGCCGCAGCAGCTGCGTCCATCTGGAATTCACTGCCGACCCGCGACGCAATTCGATCGTGGCCTTTTCCACGACTTCCGAAACGGCAACACCGATTCTGGTCTTCGCTCCCGATTGGGTGAGAGAAATAGCAGCACGCTCATTGGCATACTGAGCTGGGCCGATTTCCTGGATAGGATACCAGAATACACTCCAATCCTTGGTTTCTCCCGCCTTAAGAAATGAAAAATCCGGTTGATTGTCCGTATAAACACCGAGCATAAGCTCCACGTACGGCCCATCGCTTTCTGTCAGATTCCTGTCCCATGCATAACCGAAATCATGATTGCCCCAGGTCCATTGTTTCTTCCCCGGGGCGATATGATGGTCGGCAATCTGGATAAGGCCGGCGTGCTTCTTATAATCAAAGCCGCCCGAAAAATCCTGCTTTGAACCCATGCACATGTATGACGTCGGCACGGGGATGTTCGCGTACCATGATAAATCATTGGGTTCGTACGGCGGGATATCTGTTGATTGACCCTCCGTTCGGCAGTGAGGCGGGATAAATTCCGCGGGCACCTCCCGTGGAGGAACTCCGTTTTGCGCGCGACGCGCGTAATCAACCCCATAATAGCTACCATCGCAGAGAGGAAAGCGGCTCATCGCACGCTTGGCGTGGTCGGCGACATAGTTCACGTCGGGCGGAAAGAATGATTTGTAACCTTCATGAACGTGGGTCGCTACGTTGGCCCACCAAAGAAATGTTTGCGCGAAAGGCGTGCGATTATACGCCCGCATTTTTAATTCAATTCTAGCCTGACCAGAATGCAGGCAAACACCGTGCATTCCTTTCATCCGACTCATCGGATCATGATCGCTTAGCCAAACCGTTTTACTCCCGTCTTCGTGCTCTTCGATCGCTACGTCGACCGGCATAAATGTCGCTGGCCGATGATGCTGGGGCCAATTGAACTCCACTCCGCCGGATGCCCACGGGCCCGCGAGCCCGACCAACGCAGGCTTAATCACATGTTGATTATAAAAGAAATCGTAACCGTTGGTCTTATCTCGCCCTATGTGAATACGTCCGCCGAGCTCAGGCAGAATCACGACTTCTATAAATTCGTTCTCGATTCTGACGGCATCCCACGCCTTTGGCTTTTTCTCGTCAGAGATTCGATTGTAGAACGGCAGGGGATACACTTTGCCGCTACTCCCTTGATAAACGCGTCGCTCGAGGAACATCGGATTCTTGTCTGGCGGCAGAGGCTCGTAGGTGGGCAGCACCAAAGGCTCACGATGAACGGTAACAGGGCTGTACGGCATAAATTGAGATCTAAATAATAAGCTTTTTGGCTGTAGCTGCTACCAAGACAGCTCCGCGCGATATTCCGGTGACAACGACACGCCTTTCACCAGGAGCACAGAGTCACGGTCATCTTTGAAATTTGGCACAGCGGAGGCCGGCAAATCTTGCAGGTAGGTCGCGCCCTTCTGCAGCGGCTGAAATACAAAGACGATCTGCTTTCCTTTGAGCAACGGCAGGAAGCGTTTGAGACCAATTTCCCATGGCCTGCCTGTATAGAAATGATCGTCGATCAGTTTTCCGTCGACGAAGGCCATCCCCGTGTCGCCGACGTAATCGACCGTCATGAAAATGTCGTTCAGGTCATTCAAATCGGCATCTTCAAGATCGAGCAAATATCGCTTCGAGCCGACTGCATGAAACGACGCGCGGGGTATTCTTTCCTCAAAACGGACTTTATAGTTAGACAATAAAGAATCCGACTCTCCACTCGCCGAAACGTTTGCACCGGCAACCTTTGGTAGCGGCTGCTTTGGATAGAATGCCAAATCTGCCGTGGTATTCGTTGTCAGCAGTGAAGCACCCTTCCCATCCCCCAAAAGAAGATCCGAAAAGAACACCAATTGCTCATCGCTGACTCGGTTGGCGGTCAGAGCAAGCGCGTACGGCAAGACAACCACTCGTGTGTTGCCAACATCGAAAGCAAACGCGGCGTCGCCACTCGCCCGTATGACCACCGCTCCGTCCTCTAGATTGGAGATACTGCATTTTTCCTTTTGCGATACGGAAGTGCTCTCAAAGACCAACTCCGGTTCAATTCCCGGAATCGTCGTGAAGAGGTAGTGATCCTTTCCTTTGACGCGCAGGACTGTCAGGGGTTGAACAGTAGCGGATCGGAGCTGGGCTCCATTCACATCCAAATTTAGCGGAAGGATTCCGCTGGAGCCAGCCGGCACTGTCATCGTGCCTTTCGAAGGAATCGAAATCGTCCTCTTGCCGTCGTTCACCCGAAGACTGATTCCAACCAAATCACGATTGGCCTTATGATCTTGAAAGTTGACGAAGAAAACAAATCCCCGGCCCGCATCCGAACGCGCGGCAAAGCGGAAAGTCTCAACATCGTCCGGCGTGATTCCATCGTTTGTCGACGGAAGGATCGTCTGCATAGGCGCCAATCTATCGCCAAACGCCCGCACAAAATCGTGAATGATTCGCAGGCTATTAAAATGAGACTTGGTGCGGCCGTATTCGCCTATCGGGGATTGATAATCGTAGTTGATCTTGGGAAGGCCCGAGGCGTCCTCGTTAAAAAACTTTCCGTCAAAAGTTGGATTCGCGCCACCATGGTACATGTAATATCCGATGCCATTGGACCCGCTCCCCAACGCACGGATAATCAGTGGCGGTATGCTTTCTTCGGGCACAAAAGGCCGTCGTTTATATATGGGCTGAATCCCCGCCCCCATTTCGGCGGCGATTGAGGGATATTCTTCGGATTGATAGCTCACCGGCGCATAATCCGGCGAGCGGTGTAAATCTTTGAAAAGATAGAATGGCGAGGCCGTGATTGGCGCCCAAAACGGATAGGCGTAGGCCGCCGAAACCGGCAATGATCCATGCCGCACAATAGCCGCGTTCCCCCATCCCGTTGCAGTATAGATCGGCGCATCCAGCCCCGCCTTTTTCGCCATCGCTTTGAGCCTCGCCATATGGCTTTCGCCGTACGCCGCATGTTTATTTTCAGTTTCACTGACGCTGACGCCGCCGTGCGTAACCTCCAGGTCGCGTTGCGCAGTGGTGAATTCCATTGGAGATCCCGCATAACGCATCTCCCAGGGCGCGGCCGAATGTTGATACTCGTTCTCCAATTGGATTCCCAAAATAGGGCCTCCATCCTTGTAAAGCAGGCCCCTTATCTGTCTGCCAATCTCAGTATATAGTTTTTCGACATAGCTGAGGTACCGTGGATCGTTGGAACGTATTTCCAAAGGCTGTCCATAAAGCCAATCCGGCAGACCTCCGTTTCGCATTTCGCCATGATCGAAGGGCCCGACGCGGAGAATTACATCAAGCCCCACCTCCTTTGCGGTCTCCATGAACTTGCGTACATCGAGGTCGCCCGACCAATCCCATTTATCCTCGGTACGCTCGTGGATGTTCCAAAACACGTAAGTGGCGACGACGTCGACGCCGCCGGCTTTCATCTTTTTCAGCGACTCCAACCAGTACTGATGCGGATAACGGGAATAGTGAAACTCACCGACCACAGGGATGTACGGTCTTTCGTCCCGTTCTATATAACGATTGTTGACCTCGATTACACCCCCGTTTGCGCTTTTTCCGCCCAAGTCCAGATGTCCGCGAGTCACCGGAGAAGCTGGCTCCGAAATGTCTATTTCATAACTGCTTTTGGCGGCGCTGGTGCCGCTGAAAACGACCATAATTAAAAACGCGACAACTGCGACGCCATTGTTGATGGGCCGGCGGGTAATAACGGAAATATCCGGTTTCATCTAAGGGGCTTGGGACTTGAATATTTTTGCGTGAGGCCGTTCACCATGGAACAGCCGCAATTCAATAGCCCGCCATCATACTGGACCGGCGCTTGGTCAACAATGGACAAACCAAGGAACTAACTAGAGAATCTTATGGCGGCAGTAATACTTGTGCCGCACATTCCGACGATCCGTTGCGCACGTTTCGCCCTGCTGGAGTATCGGAGGAAGTCCTCGCTTTTCCCCGCGTACTGCAAGATGTTCCGACAAGTGAATCTCGTGGATTCAGCTTTTATGATAAGATCGTCCAGGGTTTGCATCGTTCAGTCCATTTACTGCATGGCCATTCTGTGCGAGAATCAGGCCCGACTTGGTTTTCGCCGCCACGATGCCCCTCGTTAAGCCGCTTTCGATGAATGCTTCGGCTGCTGGTTTGCCAGCGTACTTGGTCTCCGCAGAAATCAACGAACCCACCCGGCCTGCATTTCACGTCCCAGTTCGCCGAGAAGGGTTTGTCGGCCAGCACCTTGTGGTGGTCCCTCCGCCCGTTCGCAAAGAGACGTCCAATCATGTTCTGCTGAAAGGGATTTTTGTAACGGACGCGGGTTATTTTCCAGCTGCGAGCGGGCATAGAGTCGAACGACCACAAGGTGCCGCCACGCATTTGATGATCGTGTGCTTGCACGGCCGCGGCTGGGCAAAGTCGGGAGAACACGCAGCACAACTTTCTGCAGGCGACGTGGTCTGGCTTCCGGCCGACCGGCCCCACTCGTACGGCAGCGTCGATGACGATCCCTGGACAATAGTCTGGGCGCATTTCACTGGCTGCGAGGCCGCAACGTGGTTGAGCGAACTCTGCTGGCGAAGCGACTCGATCAATAGTTTCTCGTTCGGATCCAAAGCGACGCCCACTCTCGGCCTCGACCAAGTCTACGCAGTTTTGGAAAACGGCTATTCATTTCACCACTTGCTGGCCGCGAGCATCGCAATGCAAAACGTCCTTTGCACTCTGCTCGATATAACGAAGAGCTCCGGTCGGGAAAAGTCCGCTGAGGAGCGCACCGCGAATGTCCGGCAAAAGATTATCGAATCACCTGCGCGGAATTATCGATTGCCCGAGTTGGCGGAAGCTGCAGGCCTTTCCGTTCCTCACTTTGTTGTCCTTTTCAAACGCCAGTGCGGCTACGCTCCAATCGATTTTGTCATCCGACAGCGCATTCGGCTGAGCTGCAGACTGCTGGACATGACGTCATTGACGATCAGTTCAGTCGCGGAGCAAGTGGGCTTCAAGGATCCATACTATTTCAGCCGCTGCTTCAACAGCATCATGGGATCGTCCCCACGCTCATATCGGAAATCAATCAAGGGTTAACCCCCCGCCAACGTCATCACTGGCTAGCGGCGCACGCTCACCGTCACTTTGGGGTTCGCGACTGCTGATTGTCACACGTGCTTATGAAACATTATATCTTCTCGCTGTTCACTGCGGTGCTAGTGGCGCTCTCCGCGGCAGCTTCGACTCAGCTACAACCATTCGAATTGAAGCCGCGGACGGCGCGTAATACACGAATCGACGCCTCGATTCTTTTGGAAAAACCAGCAGGTAAGGACGGATTTATTGCAGTACGTAACGGGCATCTGGTCAAACCGAACGGCGAGCGGCAGCGCTTTTGGGGAGTCAATATCACAGACTGGACGCGCGGCTCTGTGCAGATTCCCGATAAAGACCAAGCCGAGTTTTATGCGCGCATTCTGGCTCGCGCCGGTGTCAATATTGTCCGCTTAACCTTTCTCGATTTCGTCGCGCCGCGCGGAATTATCGACGCCAACCGCAATGACACGCGGGCTTTGGATGCCGCTCAGATGGACAAATTGGATTGGTGGATCGCAGCCTTAAAACGGGAAGGAATATACACGGACCTGAACCTCGTGGTGGGTCGTACTTACAAGCCCGGCGACGGAGTGAAGGAGAGTGATCATATCGGTTGGGCCAAAGCGTTGACAATTTTTGATCCCAAGCTGATCGACCTCACAAAAGAGTTTGCCGGGCAGTTACTCACCCACCGCAATCCATATACGAACACGGAATACCGCCACGAACCAGCCATCGCGATTATTGAAGTCATCAACGAGAATTCCCTTTTCGATGCTTGGCTTAATGACCGGCTCCGCCCGCTCGATGCCGAAGTGCGCGATCCTAACTTTCGGCCGATTCCAGCTTATTATTCGACATTCCTCGACCAACTCTACCAAGACTATTTGCAGCGAGCTTTCGAGGAATCAAAAATCGCGATTTTACGCTCGCGCCTCGGTCTCGGACCAGGCGCTCCCATTCCACGGCTGCGACCAAAAGATTTCGGCGCTGCACCGGCAGAACAATTTCAAGCCGAGGCATCGTTCTATGCGACACTGGAGCGAAATTATTTCAGGGACATGCAGCGGTTTCTTAAAAATACGCTCGAAGTGGGATCCCTTACTCTCGGCAGCAATGACTTCCTAGGCGACCAGAGCTTTTACCCTTCCGTGTCGGCCAATACAGAAATGGATGTGGTCGATGCGCATGTATATTGGCAACATCCCTCCTGGCCCGGAATCAACAATACACCGCAGGTAAATAATTTGGTGTGGTCGACCATTGTGCGCCTTGGCCGGGCCGCGGTCAAAGGCAAGCCATTCACCGTTTCCGAAGTGAATCACGCCTTTCCCAATGATTGGCTGTGCGAAGGCATTCCAACACTCGCCGCCTATGCCGGCCTGCAGGATTGGGACGCAGTGATATGGTACACTTACGAGCCAAAGCGTGATCCAGCTGCTCCAGGATACATCGGAGACGCATTCGATCTCTCACGTGATCCGGTGCGCTGGACCCAGTTCACTGCTGCAGCAATACAATTTTTACGAGGGGACGTCGCCCCTGCGCGTGAAGAAGTCGTGCGCAATTACACTCCAGAGCAGGTCTACGAATCGTTGCGACTTCCGCGGTCGTATGGGCCGCTTTTCACTCCCGATTTCCCCGCGGACACATTTCTTCGTCACCGAGTACGCATAGGTTCATTCGCCCAGCAACCTTTGCCTCCCCCGGCCGCCGCGACAACAATGCCTATAGTTTCGGACACGAAAGAATTATCATGGCTGGCGACATCTGCCGAAAACGGATTGGTGACAGTCAACTCGCCACGTACTCAGGCACTCATCGGCTTTGTATCGGCTCATCCGACATCTCTGAGCCACCTTTCCGCCGAAATTACGAATCGGTTCTGCGCGCTGCAGCTCGCTGCCATGGATGAATCCCCCATCGCGACTTCACAACGCCTGCTCCTCGTCACGGGCGCGCGGGTTGAAAACACCGGCACGCGATGGAATTCAATCCGCACGGTTATTGAGAAAATCGGGAACGCTCCATCGAGAATCGAACCGGTGGTCGGTCGCCTCAAACTTCACGGACTAGTCGGAGCCAAGTCTGTGGTCGTAACTCCGCTGGATGGCGCAGGAAGCCCGTTAGGGCCATCCCTGCCGGCAACACTGGCCGACGGTGATTGGGGTTTTGCCATAGGCGCGCCCGCGACGCCATGGTACGAGATATCTGTTGCCCGCTAAAAACACGAATCCAGTTCGAGTAAGGGCATCTTCCACTCGCTGAGCTACGACGGATCAGTATTACTTCAACGCAGCGTGGAGAATTTCCACGGGATGCAACGCACGGCGGCCGGTGGCGTCCTTGACTTGATGGCGGCAGCTTGGTCCCGGAGCCGCTATCACCGTCTCCTTCGACAACGCGCGCACCGCGGGAAACAGCACGAGTTCTCCAATTTGCTGCGAAACTGCGTAGTGTTCTTTCTCGTACCCGAATGAGCCTGCCATCCCGCAGCATCCCGAGGGAATAACGGAAACATTATATTGTTCGGGCAGTTCGAGCATCCGCTTGGTCAGAGTCAGCGAGGCCAGCGCCTTCTGATGACAATGCCCGTGAAGTTTGATGTTCAGCGGCTTGCTCGCGAAGGCGTCTCGCGTGATGCGGCCGGCGTCGACTTCACGCATGATGAATTCATCGAAAAGCAGCGCATTGCCCGCCAGCGCCCGAGCGGCGTCGACCAATTTGTCCGGCACCAAATCGGGAAACTCGTCGCGAAAACCGAGAATAGCCGACGGCTCGATCCCGATCAATGGCGTCTCCCGCGTCACAATGTCTTTTAAGAGTTCGACATTCCGGATCGCCAGAGCGCGAGCCGCGCGAACTAGTCCTTTCGATAAGTGCGCCCGGCCACTTTCGACGTGGTGGGGAATGATAACTTCGTAGCCGAGCCGATTCAACAAACGCACTCCAGCGATGCCGATCTCCGCATCGGTGAAATTGGTGAACTCGTCGCAGAAAAGATAAACTCGGCCGTTGGGAAAACCCTGGCCCCTCGGATTAGCGTTCTTGCGATGCCAGGCCGACAACGTTGTCGAATGAAGTTTCGGCATGCTGCGCTTCGGCGCGAAGCCGACGACTTTTTTGATGAGCCCGCCGATGACTGGTGACTCGACCAACGCGTTATACGCTCCTGGCGCCAGCGCCGCGAACCGCATGGAGCGGCCAAAGTTCGCAATCATTCGGGAGCGCAACGGCACGCCGTGCACATCGTACTGATGCTGCTGCCACTCGGCTTTCATGCGCGCGACGTCCACGCTGGAAGGGCATTCGGATTTGCAGGCTTTGCACGAAAGACACAGGTCCATCACGCTCGCGACTTCGGCGCTGTTCCAGGGATTCGCTTTGTCTCTGGGCCGGCTAAGCACGTCGCGCAGCATGTTGGCCCTCGCTCGCGTAGTATCTTTTTCACTACGTGTCGCCATGTAGCTCGGGCACATGGTTCCACCCATGAGGTGAGTCTTGCGGCACTCGCCTACTCCGCTGCATTTCTCCGCGTCGCGAACGATCCCGCCCGCCGTGCGAAAGCTGAACAGCGTTTCATATTCAGGCGTCGGGTCCTTCGGCGAAGTGCGAAGCGATGTATCCATCGGAGGCGTGTCGATGATCTTCGCCGGATTGAAAATACCGTTTGGATCAAAGGTCTGCTTGATCTGCCGCATCATCGCGTAGCACTCCTCCCCGACCATGAATTTGATAAATTCACCGCGAAGGCGGCCATCGCCATGCTCGCCGGAAAGAGAGCCTCGGTATTTCTTAACCAAGGCGGCGACTTTGGTCGCGATCTCGCGAAAGAGCTTCAGCCCTGCTTCGGTTTTCAGATCGAAGAGCGGCCGCGTGTGGAGTTCGCCCGCGCCGGCATGAGCATAATAAACGCTCTCGATGCCGTAGCTCCGCATGATCGCGTCGAACTCCGCAATATAGTCCGGTAAATCCTCCACCGCGACGGCCGTGTCCTCCACATTTTCCCGCGGCTTCGCATCGCCATCCACGTTGTTCATTAGTCCCTGTCCCGCCCGGCGCAGGTCCCAGACACGATTGCAGTCGTCGCCCCACAACACCGGATACGCGAAGCCCAAATTCGCGGCGCGCATTTCCGCCTCCATGGTCCGCAGCGTCGCCTCGATTTTTGATCGATCAGCGTCCCGAACTTCGACGACCAGGATCGCGCCGGGATCGCCTTGAACAAAAAAGCGATTTCGCGACTGCTCGAGATTTCCTTTGGTGCATTCCAAGATTTGGCGATCGATCAATTCGCACCCGGAGGGTTTGTGCCGCATGGCGATCAGCGTCGCGCGCAGAGACTGATCGACGTTCTTGAAATGGGCGCAGAGCAACGCGCCCGGCGGCGGAAGCGGCTCGACGTTCAATTCGAATTCGACTCCGAAAAACAGCGTTCCCTCCGATCCCGCGATCAATCGACAGAGGTTAAACGGCGTCGCAGAAGCCGGATCGAAGACCATGCACTCCATCAATCGATCGAGGGCGTAGCCGGTGTTTCGCCGCGTCACGCTCGGCTTCGGGAAGTTGTCGCGGATGAGCTGGCGATTTTTCGGATCACCCAGGAGATCGCGCACCGTGCGATATATTTCGCGCTCTAACGAACGCGTCGGCGCGTCGCATTTGGCGTTGAACTCGGCCGTCGTGAGCGGACCAAATGTCGCTTCCGATCCATCGCTCAGTAGTCCTCTCGCGGATACGAGGTGTTCGCGCGTCGTGCCATAAACAATGGAATTCGCCCCGCACGAATTGTTGCCCACCATGCCGCCGATCATCGCGCGATTGGCCGTGGAGGTTTCCGGAGGAAAAAACAAACCGTCTGGCGCCAGGCGAAGATTGAGTTCGTTGCGAACGACGCCGGGCTGAACCCGCACACAGCGACGCGCCAGATCGACCGCGACGATTTGGTTCAGATGACGGCCAATATCGACCACGATGCCGTTACCCACCACTTGACCGGCAAGCGACGTCCCCGCCGCTCTCGGGATCAAACCGAGCCGATGCTTGTTCGCGAAATGGATCAGCTCACGGAGATCGTCTTCCGTCTTCGGCAAAGCCACCGCAGCGGGCAGCTCTTGATACTCCGACGCGTCCGTCGCATAGAGCGTCCGCATCATCGAGTCGTGGTACAACTCACCCGTTAATTTTTCAGCGAGCGTATCGAGATCGCGAGGAGCGCAGGAAGTGGTCACGGGATTTTTTCGAAACAATGAAAACCAAATTTCCTGCCCAGTCCTAGACAATCCTCACTCGGCAAAATTCCTTCGGAGCAGGTCTCGTGGCGCAGGCAAGCCGCCGCCGCGCACACGCCAAGCTCGAGGCTGCGTTGCAACGGCAAATTTTCATGCAGGCCAAAGATCACGCCCGCCGCCAGCGCGTCGCCCGCGCCGACTGCGCCCTTGATTTCAATCGCGGGTAAATTCACCGAAGCCTGCCAGGCACTTTCGCCCGACTCGCCGCTCCGCGACGCCGCGTAAACACCTTCTGGAAAATGCAGAAAGACCCGCTCGCGCACACCGGCATCGAGCAGAAAACCGGCCGCCTTTTCCGTCGCCTCGCGCAGCAGCACGCCAGTGCTGTCGCGAAGCGGAAAACCCGTGAGTTTCTCCGCTTCGAAATCGTTCGCGAAAAGCACGTCGGCATGCGCCAGTGCGGGACGAACAATCTTGGCAAAACGATCAGAGTGCTCGCTCACCAAGTCGATCGACACGGTCATTCCTGCCGCGCGCGCAGCCTCGAGCACGCGAACAATTCTCGGCAGTCCGTTCGCTTCCACAGCATCGAGACGATCAAGCAGCAGCAGGTAGGCGAAATGAAACCAGCGCGCCGGCGTGGACGTGAAATCGAAATGCTCCACGTCGAGCAGGCGATTCGCCCCGCGTTGATGAAAAAAAGTCCGCCGCCCCGTGCCCTGCACGGTCATCACATCGGTGAAACTCGTCGGCGCATCGCGCGTCGTGCGCAGTTGCGCCGTATCGATGTGGTGAGCACGACAGTCATCCAGAATCCTCCGACCGTCGACGTCCTCGCCGACCAAGCCCACACCTCGCAACGGAAACGGCGCACCGAGCCGCGCTAGATTTTTCAACACATTATACGGACCGCCGCCGTTGCTGATCGTCTCGCTCGAAATCGATGCCAGCGCGTCCTGAGGCGGCCACATGTCGATCATCTTGACGTGATCGCTCACCCAATTTCCGCCCGCGACGAGTCCTCTTCGCGCAGCTCTGTCGGAGTTTTCAGTCGCGGGAAACATGATCAAAAACGTCAGGCGGATTCATACTTCAACGCCACCACCGTCTGATCGGCTTGGGATTGCAAAGCGGCATTCCAGATCATGTGGCTCAGAACCGCTTCGTCCGGCGTGGCACAGCCGAAACGATCGCCCAATTGCCCTGCGCGTTCGGCCAAAAACGAGGCCCACATTTGCATGAGGACATCCGGAAAACCCGGCTCAAATATTGTGCCCGTGATCGTCTTGAAGACCGAAGTGAATCCCAAATCAGTCTTGCTCCACCACTGTTCTTTTTCGCGGCGGTAGCTCCAATACGTTTTCGGCTCCTTCGTCGAATATCGGCCGCCGCGCTCCGTCCCGAGAATCTCGAGATACCAGGTGTTGGTTTCCCCTGGAGCGAGACGCTTCATCTCCAGCGTCATGGGCACGATCTGATCTTGAATCATCGTTCGAGTGTGAAGCGTGGCGTTGTCCCATGTATCCGATGAAGCACTACCGCCTTTTCCATCGGGCCGCACGGTGTAGATTTTCTGCAACTGCGCGTAAACCGACATTGGCTTCCAACCGAGCCTCAGGAGAACATGAGCCACGTGCATGCCGAGATCTCCCATCACGCCGATCTGCCCGCAGAACTGCGTCTGTCGTTTCCAATTGATCGGCTTCTGCGGATCCAAATCGCTCGAGTGCAAAAAACCCGCGCGCACCTGTAGCATTCGTCCCAGGTCGGTCGATTGGCCGAGTTGATACACGCGTTGCGCGCCCGGCAAAAAAGGAAACTCGGACGAAACGCGCACGAAGCGCTTGAGCCTTTTGGCTTCGTCGCGAATGCGCTTCGCCGCCTCGAGATCGATGCCGAAAGGTTTTTCCGCGAACAGATCTTTGCCCGCGCGCAGCACATCGAGATAAATCGCCTCGTGCAAATGATGCGGAACCGCGACGTAAACGACATCGAGTTCCTTCGTCGCGAGCAGTTCGTGACAGTCAGCGGTCAGCAACTTCACCGAGGGCAACTGGCGAAACCAATCAAGTGCCGCGGGCTGTGAATCGCAGACACCGACGAGCTCCACTCGCACGGGAAAATTATCCAGCACAAACCAGCGCGCGAAGGCCGAGGCCGCTTCACGGCCCATCAAACCGCCGCCAATGATGCCGACGCGCACAAGAGGTTTTTCGTTGGTTGTCATGGCCAAGGGGGCCGAAGCTCAGTTTACATCCAATTGGTCACGCGCCGGCAGTTTTGGAAAACTGCCATGCGGCTCCGTTTGATACCAGAACGCCACGGACGCGACGTCGTCGCGCAATTTGAGATAGCGACCGCCGCTCTGCCAGCCGAGCAATTGTATCGTCACCCGCAGACCCTGCTCGAAACGGATCGGATCCGTCAGATGCCAGCGATACATGCCGAAACGCTGTTGTGATTTATAAAGACCGTCCGGACGAATCACCTGGTGCAAACCGGAATACGGTGTCGTGAACTCCTGATACTGATGCGTCGCCCTGTTTTCGAAATTATATGAACCGCAGAAATAATCCTCGGTGCCAGTTCCGCAGATCGTGGGAAATTCCGTGTCACCATCGATGAAGAACTTGATCTCACCTTCACCCCACCAACCTGAGCTGTGAGAGCCATACGCGATATACGTGCCAACATATTGGCCTCTGCCTTTCACTCCGTCCAAAATCGTATAAATGCCCTTTTCCGAAACGGGATTCTCGCGCCGAAATTGCGCATGGAGATACGCCGCGTCGGCCGGAACATCGGTCAGCGTGTAATCGACCTGAAAGTAGAGAACCATCGGATCGCTTCCGATATTTTCCATCGTGATCTTGGCAGCCTTTCGAAACGGCATGGTCCAATAGCAATTGAACGCGCTGCCCGGATTGACGCAGACCGCGAGCGACGAGAGCTGCGCGTAGGTGCCCCAACCCGATCCAAAGAAATCGCCCACCGGAGACTCGATCGAGGGCGTGCTTTCGTTGTCCCAATAGAAACGGAGGATGGAGTTTCGCCAGTTTCCGGTCGGCGTCATCCAGATGTGCTGAATGGCGCCCGGACCCGTGATATCCGCCACGGTGAACGTCTGCCCCGGCATGATCTTCACCGACGGAGATACTTTCCAACCTTGGCCCAAGTCCCGCGAGGCGGCCTTGCCCGTGCCGTCCGTCGCCATCCCGCCCTTGCCTTTTTCGCCAGTCGGATTTTCAGGGCTGATCGAGCGGGTTTTTGCGTTCGAAAGCAGAGGAAGATTGCCGAGGTTAAGGCCGAGGCCGTTGAACCCAGGAGAAGAAGGTTGCGCGCCAGCCGACATCGCCAACCAACCGAATATGCAGATGATAAGTACAGAGGTAAGTTTCATGGGTGATCTTGGGGACAGACATATCCCACTGGAATCAACGCCGCCACATGTATTAATTGCCTGATGGAATTCCGCCGAAACCGAGCTTCTATCTCGGGTCGCTGGTACCTTTTTGAGTCCAGCACGTGATCACCGGCCCGCTCGCTCACAGAATGCAGCTTAGATATCAAGATTAGCTGGTTTGCACCGGCCTCGGGTTTCGGAAACTGAAGGCATTCACCCTACCCTCCCTGCGTCGCAGCGCGCGTCGCTTTATCCCGATGAATATAATGAATCCCCTATTCCCGAGCGCCACGATCGTAACTCTATTCTTCAGGTTGTGCGTTTGCACCGCGGCCGTTTCCGCGAGTTGCGCAAAGGCTTTCGAGTGGTCCCAGGCGAAGCCGGAGGCGCATGGTTTCAGTAGTGCCGCACTGGGTACGCTGCGCGACGATCTGGCCGCGCGGAGAACCAAGATATTCCTCCTTATCTGCGACGACGATATAATATACGAGTGGTACGCCCCGGGCTTCGCGCCAAACCAACGACACTATACCGCCTCGATGGCGAAAGCCGTTGTCGGCGGTGTAGCCTTTGCCGTGGCGGCTGATCGAACATCGCTGAAGCTCGATGACCTCGCCTCGAAATATATTCCTGAGTGGCGCGAAGATCCGCGCAAGTCGACCATCACCCTTCGGCACCTCGGCTCGCACACGTCCGGTATCTCGGACGCCGAAGGCTCGGGCAATCCTGGCGCCGGATGGATGGGCGAATTCTGGAAGCGGCTTCCTCCTCCGCATGATCCTTTCACGGTTTCCCGCGATGTTGCGCCTCTCGTGTCGAAACCAGGCGCGGAATTTCACTATAGCAATCCAGGCATCGCGATGCTCGCCTATGCTACAACTGTCGCGCTGCAGCAATCGTCGGAAAAAGATATTCGGACTCTGCTGGCGAAGCGCGTTATAGAACCGATCGGAATTCCGGCGGACGAATGGGAGTGCGGTTACGGTCAGACTTTTGAAGTGAATAATCTCCCCTTGGTGGGCACGTGGGGCGGCGGAGCGTTTTCTGGACGAGCAGCGGCCCGGATTGGACGGTTGATGCTTCGAAAGGGCGATTGGGATGGGAAAAAACTCATCTCCGAAGAAAGCGTGAAGACCGTCACCGCGGACTCGCATCTTCCGGGGGCGGTCAATTGCGGTTGGTGGACGAATGGGCAGAACCGCGTCCCTGCGCTCCCTCGCGACGCCTTCTGGGCCGCGGGTCACGGAGGACAAACGCTGCTCGTCATCCCGAGTCTGAAACTAATCATGGTCCGCAACGGCGACAGGCTTTCCGACGAACAGAACGACGACGCGTTGGCAAATTACGTTTTCACCCCGCTGATGCACACCCGCCTAAAATCCGAAATCCCCGGTAAGGAGCAAAACTAGCAAAGCGGACCGAAGTCCCCCGCCTAACGGACCGCTCCGCTTTTCAGCAATGAGTCGCGGAGCCGCGCCGCTGATAGTACCAGAGGTTCGTCGCCAAACAGAAAACGGCGAAAATCGCCATCGCTGTATAGGCCCAGGCGGGAGAGCCGAGATGATCGATCGTCCAGCCAAGCAGCAGCGGCGGGACAAATCCTCCGAGCGCGCCGATGCAGCTCACGAAGCCAATCGCCGGACCGGGATTGATCGGCAGCACGAGCGGTATCGCTTTGAAAATGCTTCCGTTGCCCAGACCAGCCGCCGCGCAGATCAGAAGAATCAGAGCAAAGAAGCCCTTGAAGTCTTGCGCGCTTAGGAAGGCCGACAGACTGAAGCCGCCAATCGCCATCAGCGTAACCGAGATCGAAGTGATTCGGCCCGCTCCCCAGCGATCCGCGAGCCATCCTCCGAGTGGCCGCGTCAACGTCGCGATCGCCGCCGCCCACGGCGCATAAAGCAGAGGGTTGGGCGCGCCTCCCGGAGCCGTTGCGAAAACTTCTTTGATGATCAGCGGAAGCGACGCCCCCATCGCGACGAAGCATCCGAAGGTGAGAAAATATAAACTCGAAAGAATCCAGGTGTGACGCTTCTTCGCGACGGCCAATTGCGAAGCGATCGTCCTTCGAGGCGTGGGGAAATCTTCCGTGCCAAACCACAACACCGCGCCGCAGATCAGAATAAACGGCACCCAGACAAACGCCGCATTTTCCAGATGCAACGGCGGCTCACCTAACGGTACTGTTGAGCCACTCCGCGAACCGAACCAGGCATACCCGATAACGAGAGGAATGACGAACTGCGCGACCGTGACACCGAGATTGCCCAGACCATTGATGCCAAGCGCGGTGCCTTGAGCCTGCTTCGGAAACCAGAGATTGATCACGCCCATCGACGTCGCGAAATTCGCCCCGGCGATCCCGGTCAGCGCCGCGCATCCAAGCAAAACCCAATACGGCGTGTCTGGATTTCTCACCGCAAAGCCCGTGGCGAAGCACGGCAGGAGCAACAGCAGTGTAACCAAAGAATAACTACGCCGACTCCCGAAACTGGAAACCAGCAAGCCGTACGGAATGCGCAGGAGAGAACCGAGAACCACCGGCGTCGACGTCAGCCAGAAGAGTTGCTGCCGCGTGAGATGAAATCCCGCGTGATTCAATCGAAGCGGAATCGCGGACCACATGAACCACACCGCGAACGAGAGCGCCAGTGAGACCGCGCTGATCGAGAGCGTGCGCCATGCGAGCGCGGCGCGCGGAAAATCTTCCACGACCGCCGGCTGCGCGGGCAGACGAATCGGCATGGGCAGATAGCGCAGCAATGCCGCGCCTGAACCGAATAGCGCGAGTGACGCCCAGAACGCAGGCCACTTGAGTTCGCCGCCTTCCAGCGACGTCGTCAGCGCGGCGGTGAGAAGCCACACCTGCATCGTCACGATCAACACGAGCACGCAGATGATTCCCACCAGCAGCGTGTTCGTCTTGCTCGGGTGCGCCTGGCGCTGCGCATTTCTGAACGTGCTCATGTCAGGACACTCGAACCTCGTGAGCGTGCTCGGCCACGAAGACCGAACCATCTCGAATAATCACCGCCAGACTGGGCAGCGGGCGCGGCGGAGGACCTTGGATCACCGCGCCGGTCCGCACTTCAAACCAGCCATTATGACAGGGGCATTCGATCTGATCGTGCTCGGGCGAATAGAAGACAGCGCAGCCCAGGTGCGTGCATTTCTGCTCGTACGCGTACCACTCGTCGTTGCGCGTGCGAATCAGGATGAACGGCATCTTCGTTCCTTCGATCTGAAACGGATGCGTGCCGCCAATCGGCACTTCGTCGACGCCGCAAACGCGAAACTCTCCTTTGATCACAAAAGGAGGAAACAACTTATCTTTCACCGCCACCCATGCGTTGCCGAACGCAAGTCCGCCAGACACGACGCAAAGAAATTTCGCGAACTCGCGCCGGGTCACGTGTTCCGCCTCGACGCGCTCAATCGGAAAATCGACTTCTGCCGCGGGACGCGGAGGAAGGACGCTGTGTTCGTTCATGGCTAATCGACCACCAGAATGGTCGCTCCTTTCGGCATCATGAAATTCACTTTTGTTTTCACCATCTGCATTCCGAACTGGAAATTATTCACGGGATCGCTGTTCGGCCGCAGCTGGCGCATCTTCTCGCGAGTCCCGTACCAAAGAGCGCCCGTCGGACAGACCGTCGCGCACATCGGCCGCTTCCCCGCACTCGTGCGGTCGTAGCACAGATTGCATTTCATCATGAGCTGCGTCTCCTGATTTTTCTTCGGCACGCCGAACGGGCATGCCATGACGCAGTTCGCGCACGCGATGCAGCGAGCCGTGTTGGCCGAATGAACGACGCCGAATTCGTCCTTCGTGATCGCGTCGGCCGGACAAACTTTCGCGCATGTCGGATCCTCGCAATGCATGCACACCTGCGTGCTCGTCTGCACCGTCGTCGCGCGATCCACGTAGTCGACGTGAATCATCGGCGTCTGCCCGTTGGTCTCGCATTCCGCGCAGGCCATCTCGCAAGCGTGACAGCCAATACAACGCTGCGGATCGATGAAGAATTCTTCGTTTTGATTAAACTGCGTTGTATTCATTCGAGCCGCTTTCGGAAATGACGTCGCGCGGCTTCAGCCGCGAAACGCGTGGGTTGGCGGAAGTTGAGGCGCGGGATGCGCGGGAGAGCCGCCGCTGCTTTGATTGGGTTCGAGCGGCGGCAGCGGAGCGCGACGATTTGTCGGCTCCAATCTCACGGCGCTGACTTTGAATTCTGGAATTTTCGAAATCGGATCGAGGTGGCCCGACGTGAGCTGGTTGATCGATTGCTTCCCGGCCCAATGATAAGGAACAAACACCGTGTCCTCGCGGATCGTCTCGACGATCTGCGCGGGAAATTCGGCCCGCGCGCGGCGCGAAATCACAGCGACGATTTGGCGATCGGTGATCCCATATTTCGCCGCGAGAGTCGGATGAATTTCCAACAGTGGCTCGGGATATTGATCGACGAGTTTCCCGATGCGGCGCGTTTGCGTCCCGCTGAGATACTGCGACACCACGCGGCCAGTCGTGAGAATGACCGGGTACTCGGCATCCGTGATCTCCATCGGATCGCGGTGCGGCACGGGATTGAAATGTGCCTTGCCGTCGGGCGTCTTGAATTTCTTGTCCTCCCAAAGTCGCGGAGTGCCCGGATGATCGAGCGTTGGGCACGGCCAGAAAACGCCCATGTTCTTCTCGATCTTTTCGTACGTGATTCCGTAGTAGTCCGCCGTTCCGCCCTTCGAGGCGACGCGCAGTTCGTTGAAAATCGCCTCGGAATTTTCGAAGGAAAAATATTTTCCGGCGCCGAGCCGGCGCGCGATTTCGAGAATGATTTCTGTATCCGTTCTGGCATTACCAGGCGGTTTCACGGCGCGGCGAATGCGCACGACGCGCCCCTCGGCCGTCGTCACGGTTCCGTCTTCTTCCTCGTGCAGGCTGCTCGCGAGCACCAGATTCGCGTGCTGCGCGGTTTCGTTGAGGAAGAAGTCGATCGCGACGTAGTACTCCAATTTTTCCAGCGCCTCCCGCACGTACGTGTTGTTCGGTAGCGACACGAGCGGGTTGAAGCAAATTGTGATCAGTCCTTTTATTTCTCCGCGGTGGATGGCCTGAATGATTTCGTAGGCCGTTAGTCCTTTGTGCGGCAGATCTTTTTCTTCGATGCCCCAAACGCTGGCGATGTACTGCCGATGCTCCGGGTTCTCGATGTCGCGATTTCCGGGAAGTTGATCGCATTTGTGCCCGTGTTCGCGTCCGCCCTGGCCGTTGCCCTGCCCCGTGATCGTTCCGTAGCCGCAGTACGGTCTTCCGATTCGTCCCGTCGCGAGCACGAGGTTGATGCACGCAATGACGTTTTCGACGCCCTTTGAATGATGTTCGATGCCGCGCGCGTGGAGGAGAAAACTCGTCGCGGCTTTCCCCCACCACTCCGCCGCGAGCATGATTTTATCTTTGGCGATCCCGGTGACGTTCTCGGCCCATTCGAGGTCGTAGTCTTTGACCACCGCTGCTGTCTCCTCGAATCCAGACGTGTGATTGGCGATGAATTCGTGATCGAGCCAATCGTGCTTGATCAACTGGTGAAGGATTGCGCCGTAAAGCGCCGAGTCACGGCCCGGTCGCACGGGCAAATGCAAATCGGCGAGACGCGCGATCGGCGTGGTGCGCGGATCGACGACGATGAGTTTCGCGCCGTTGTCGCGGGCCTGCCAGATCCAGTGCGTCAACGTTGGGAATGTTTCGCTGACATTGGTGCCGCAGATCATGACGACCTCGGCGTGCTTCAAATCGGAAAAGTTGTTCGACGTGCGGTCGATCCCGAAGGCCTTTTTGTTTCCCGCTCCGGCGCTCACCATGCAGAGGCGGCCATTGTAATCCAGATTTCGCGTCTTCAGCGCGATGCGCGCGAATTTTCCGACGAGGTAACTTTTCTCGTTCGTCAGCGATACACCGGACAACATCGCGAAAGCGTCCCGGCCGTATTTTTCCTGGATGCGCTGAATCTCGGAAACGGTGCGTTCCATCGCGCGATCCCAATCGATGGGCCGGAAGCCAACACCTTCGACGCGCTCGAGCGGCGCGAGCAGGCGATCCGGGTGATTGTTTTGGAGATAACGCTGAACGCCCTTCGGGCAGAGACGACCTTCGTTGAAGGGAAATTCTTCCCATGGCTCGAAACCGACCACGCGATTGTCCTTCACCAAGAGCTGAATCCCGCACTGCATGCCGCAAAAGCAGCAATGCGTCTTCACCACGTCATCCGGCTCGTCGCGTCCAGGAAATCCTTCGCGTGGCGCGTAGTTTTTGTGCGGGCCAAATTCAGCCGCGAGGCGTTCCTGCGCGATGGGGAGCGTCGCCATGTTATCCGAAAAACGAGCCGGATTTTTTTCGCGCAGCCAAATGCGCTTTCGCCAGCGCCGCGCGTTTTCCTTGCGGACTGAGATCGAGGTGCGACGAGCCATCGCTCCTCGTGTAATCAAAGCCGAGTTGCTTTGTGACAACCTTCAGATCGTCGACGTGCAGCTGTGACGTGAACGGCTGATGCGTGTGTGGACAAATCGCCTGCGGACCCTCCGCTCCGGCGCGACGATATATCGCGATCCCGAGTTGGGACGGTCTTTGAATGATGTGGTAAAACTTTCCGAACGGCATCCACACCAGAAATAATATAACCGTGACCGCGTGTGTGATTCCCATGAACTGGTGCGCCTCACCGCGCATCAGTCGGTAATCGAGCGTGATTCCGATGCCCGTCACTGAAATCGCGAGGAGCAACAAAAGCGGCAGCCAGTCACCTTCGAACGTTTGGATGGCGATTTGCCCGGCGTCGGTGAGACGACGACGCATGAGCATCATCACACCGGCGATCACGAGAATCGACGACCAGTTGAGCGCATTGAAAATCACTTCGGCGATCCAGGTGTGAAGCGGGAACTCGATGGTTTTGAAGCCGAAGAGATAGGCCTCGTAGGTATCGATTCCGCCTGGCTTCAGCCCGAAATGGATCCAGCCGAAAACCAGCGGAAACGTGACGGCAAACGCCAGCGTGCATCCGCCCGCCATGAGCAAATGTCCATAACCGCGCGTGGCACTGCGTTTGCGGATGAAACGCTGGCCCACGAAGTCGGTGATGAAATGGCGAAGCAGTTCGTAGCCGTAGACGAAAATTTTTCGCGAGAGAAAGAGCTGCCATGCGCTCTTGAAATATCTCCAGGTCGGCGGTCGCTGCAGCCAAACCGTGTAACGATATACAACGCCGAAGCAGGCGAATATACAGCCGAACAAATAGGCGATGAGCGCCGGATCGAAATTCGCGAGATTGCGCGAGCCTACGAGAATCGATGCAACGAGAAGCAGAGTTGCGACGCCCGCAACTAACGCGGCTTTCAAGTTGAGCGTGCTAAACATACCGGCGGAGTTTGCCCACGTCACACGGAGTGCCGCGCGCCCGCAACTTGCGCCTGCGAACATGGGGCACTTTCAGAAATTGTACGGTAGCGTCCTAGGAGCCGATCCTGATGCCGGCCACGCCCGGAGTCACTGGATTGCACTACGATGCGTAACGAAAATCGCAAAGTGTAACCTTTCTCGGTCTAAATGATTCTAGAATCCATGCGTTCCCCCACACAGACGATCCCAACACCGCAGCGTGATAGATCGAAATTCTGGCGCCGCGCGTCGCTGATATTCGCAGCGGCTTCCAGCGTCTTCATTTTCGCTGGTCCAGTTTCGGCAGTGGAGAAACCCCAACAGCCGACGAATGAAGCTGTGGATCACTTCAGGGCCGGCGTGCGCGAGTTGCGCGAGATACTTCGCATTCCTGGATTATCGATAGCGGTGCTGAAAGACGGAGCCATCGTATATCAACAAAAGGAAGGCTTCGCGAATCTCGAGAGGCAGGTTCCCATCTCCGACGACAATCTGTTTCAAATCGCGTCGATCACAAAAACGTTCACCGCAAATTTAGTGATGCAGTACGAGGAAGCGCACCTAGCGTCGCTCGAGGATTATGCGCTGAACTATCGCTTTATCGATACTCACTTTGGCTGGCCGTATAATATAGATCCGAACACGCGGGTGCGGCACTTCCTCTCGCATACCTCCGAGGATGGACCGGGGAGATCGTTCGTCTACAACGGCCAGCGTTTTAATTATATTTTCGGGCTCTTCGAGGCGGTGGGTAAATATCCTCCGAACAGCGAAGCCTATTCGCAGGAATTGAAAAAACGCATCTTCGCCCCGCTCGAACTGGAACACACGATAGCTGGTTTTCCTAAGCGCAGGGATGACCCGATTTTCGCTCACATCGCCACTCCCTATATATATGATCGTGAAAAAGCGCGGTTCGTCGAAGACGTGGCCAATTACCAGTGGACGCAGGCCTATCCAGCCACCGGGATTATAACGACGATCGGAGATCTCGCGAAATACGCGGCAAGTTACAAAACGCACAGTCTGATTTCAGAAGCGAGCTACGCCAAAATCACTTCTCCGCAGCGCCAGACGGATGGCTCGCTGAGCCCGTATGGGATTGGCTGGTTTACCGAATCTTTCGCCGGCAAGACGATCCACTGGCATTACGGTCATGCCGATTCCTACGCCGCCTTGTTCGTGCGAGTCCCGGAGTCGCGCTACACGTTTCTTTTTCTCTCGAACTCCAACGCCCCCTCAGACGCCCTGCGCCTGGGAGCGGGTCACATCTGGCAATCGCCATTCGTCACGCTGTTCCTGCGCGATTTTGTTTTCGCCGGAAACCCGGTCGACAAAAACGTGGATCATCAACTCGAGGTGGAGCATGCGATCGGAAAAGCGCTCTTCAGTCACTACGCAGCGCAGCTCTATCATAGCCGCGATACTGCACCGGCCACGAACACCCCCAACGTCGCGACGGCTAAAAATATCTCCAACATCGCGAGGGCTAAAAATACCTCCAAAGTTGCGACGGTTACGAATGCCTCCAATGCCGCGCCCGTTACGAACGTCCCCGATACTGCGTCAGCGACGATCGAGGCGCTTTTCGCCAGCAACCCCGAGCGCTTCGATCAATATGATCCCGCGCTCGTGATGCTTCTTTCTGAGATCGAAGGACCCCACATTGCCGAAGCGCTAGAACACTTGATCACCGCGTTCGAGCGCTACGGTCATCCGCAGCCGTATGTTTCGACGGATTTAGCTAAGCACTTCGAGCGCAGGGGTGACCGAGATCGTGCTTTTGAATTTTACCGGCAGGTGGCGGATAGCACGATTTTCGAAACTTGGGACATCGGAATCAACGCCTGCATGCGCTGCGGCGAATATCTCCTGGATAAACACCAGAATGCCCTGGGCCGGCAGTACTTCTGGAAAGCCGTCACACGCCTGAAAAGCGCGGGCGCCGACGACAAAGCGATCCAAGCCGTCATCGACCAAATGAACGCCGCCACGGCGAAAGCATCGCAGAAGCCCTGATCAAAGCGCGGCGAAAAATCGATATCCAGCCCCCACATTTTGGACGCGTACTATAAAACCACCGTCCCTCGCAGTGCAGGTTTTTGGAGCGAGGGCCGAATTGGAGAGCACCAACGGAGCGTAAGCCTACGACGTGCCGGCTAACGGAGCGCTAGCCAATGAAGCGCCGGCCTCCCGGCCGGCCAACCGATCTACCCTTGCGCGAAGCGCGCTGTCGGCTTGCCCAGTCGAAGCCTTCGGCAGGCAACGAGTCCGCCTACGCTCTGCGAGCTTCGGCGAGACAGTCTTCGTCCGCGCTTCGCTTGGCGAAGACTGGTGGCAAGACCCGGAATCGAACCGGGGACACAAGGATTTTCAGTCCTCTGCTCTACCAACTGAGCTATCTTGCCGTGACCAAGAGGGCGGATGTTAAAGGGGTGGGTTTCACACGCGTCAATGGGAATTTACGACGCCATAAAAGGAGCCTTGCCGGACCTTTTTCACGAGGGTGAGCCGACTCGCGGTCGCTCGAAGAGACCGGTCTCCCGCGCTGGATCATAATGTATGCGCGCCAAAATTCACTTTTCCGTTTTTGCCCAAAGAAGCGAAGAGGCATCCAGTTGTCCCGCTGCCCAGTTAGCCCACGCCTCTACTCCGAAAACAATCCTTCATACTCCATGCATCCCCTCACCAATCGTCGCACGTTCATCCAATCACTCGGCGCTTACACCGCCGGCCTCGGAGCCACCGCCGCGCTTTCCCCCAAGCTCGTCGGCGCAGAAAAAATTTCCGGCGCCACTCCGGCCGCGGACGACGAGGCTCCAATTCTCCAGATCGGCGACGACATCGCGGTCGCGTCGACGCGCGCCGGCAAAGTCCGCGGCTTTATTCTCAATGGCGTATATACCTTTCACGGCATCCCGTATGGCGCGGATACTTCCGGCGACAATCGCTTTCAACCTCCACGCCCGCCCGCGCCCTGGGTCGGCATCATGCCAACCATTTGGTGGGGAGACTCCGCTCCGCAAAACATGGAGAAGCGCTACGCCAACGTGTACCAATCCTTCATCGATCACTGGAATTACGAGGAGTTGAGCGAGGATTGCTTGAAACTGAATATCTGGACTCCCGCGCTCGCCGATAAAAAGAAACGTCCCGTCATCGTCTGGCTTCACGGCGGCGGTTTCTTCGCCGGCAATGCGATCGAGCAGGACGGCTATCACGGAGAAAATTTTGCGCGGCTCGGCGACGCGGTCTTCTGCTCGCTGAATCATCGCCTGGGCGCGATCGGCTTCTCGAATTTCGCTGGAGTCGCCGGCGATGCGTTCCGGCACTCGGCCAATGTCGGCATGCTCGATATCGTGGCCGCATTGCAGTGGGTGAAAGACAACATCGCCTCTTTCGGCGGCGATCCGGACAACGTCACGATCATCGGTCAATCTGGAGGCGGCGCGAAGGTTTGCACGCTGATGGCCATGCCCGCCGCAAAAGGACTGTTTCATAAAGCAGTCGCCCTCAGCGGCAGTTCCTTGCGCGGCGTGGACAAATCATATTCCGAAAAACTCGGCGCATATATTTTCGCCGAAGCGGGTCTCACCTCCACCAGCGTCGAAGCGAACGCCGCGGCGCTGCGCACGCTTCAGCAACTGCCCTGGAAAGAATATCTCGCAATCGCAGAACGCGCGGAGCGCAAACTTCGTTCGGAAAATCCCGCCCCCGCCGGCCGGCGCGGTGGATTCAGCCCGGTCGCGAACGGAATCGATCTGCCGATCGACACGTTTTTCTCGGAGGCCGACGGTTTGCCGCATGACGTGCCGCTCATCGTGTCGACCACGTTCAACGAGACGTCACCAAGTCGCGAGAACTCCGATTACGAGACGATCACGCTGGCTGAAGTGAAAGAGAAACTGAAGCCGCGCTTCCACGATGCCACCGATCGCGTGGTCGACGCGTATGCGAAGGAATTTCCCAACCATAAACCCGTCGAGATCTGGTCCCTCGTCGCGAGCAATCGCCAAGCCGCCATCGCCACCGCGAACGCGAAATCCAAACAAAAGGCGCCCGTTTACGCTTGCTGGTTCGGGTGGCAGCCGCCGCTTTTCGATCATCGCATGCGCGCCTTCCACTGCAGCGACATCAGTTTCTGGTTTTATAATACAGATCGCATGTTCACCCACACGGGCGGCGGCGCGCGTCCGCGTCGCCTGTCTACGAAAATGGCGCAGACGCTCCTGCACTTCATGCGCACCGGTTCGCCGAACGGTGGAGGCCTCCCCGACTGGCCTGCCTACACAAGCGCCAACGGCGAAACCATGGTCCTCGACGACGTCTCAGCCGTTAAAAACGACCCCGACCGAAAAGCCCGCGAATCGCTGCCTCCGCTCTCATAAGAATCAGGCCAACAAGCGCTGCAAATTAGCGGCCGCGCTTCCAAACGCTGTCGCGTGGTATTTGGAGCGCAGGCGTCCCGCCTGCATAAGGCGACTATGCAGGCCAGAGGCCTGCGCTCCGCAATCGGCGAACGTCGGCCGGAGGCCGGCGTTCTCTTAGCCTTCCGGTGGCGCTCCGCCAGCCATTGTTCTCTAATCGGCATTCGGCGAGGCGCCAGGTGCTGCGCGCCGTTGAAACTCCACCCATTGCGGCGAAATGATCGCTTCGTCGGGTGGAGTTGTTTTTCGAAATATAAAATAAAGATCGTGCTTTCCTGTTTGCGGTTTTTGCAGCTGAGCCACTGACGGCGCGGGACTCGCCTCACTCTGCGGCGTGGGCACAAACGCGCTTCGCGCGATCAATGGCCCCGCAAACGAATCCAGGCGAACCTCGATCACACCTGCCTGATTCGCACGATATCCGACGCTGAAACCTGTAAGGGTCGTCAGATCGATCGCCTTGAAACGCAAATACGCCTTGTTGTTCCCGAGTCCAAGGCTGTCCCGATAGCGCTGAAACCCGACGTGTTCGTCTGCATACGCCGCGCGCAACTTCGCCGGCCTCAAGCGCAGTTTTTCCGTAGCCTCGAGCGCCGCTGATCCATTCGCGCCGCGATCACTCACCGTCGCGGTTAAAATATATTCAGGTTGTTTGTCCTGCGCATTATATTCATTCAACTCCACTTCTCCTGACGTAGACAGCTCCCGCGCGGGAGCCGACTCTTTCTGGCTCGAAAGAATGTAGCGTACGATTTCCTCGGCGTCCCCGCGCGCAATCTGCGGATGCGCCGCCATCGGAGTTACTCCCCAATTTCCCGCTCCGCCGTGAATCACTTTGGCCGCGAGCTTTTCCACTGCTTGCGCATCATTCCGATATCGCTCGGCAATCGCCGCAAACCCTGGGCCAACCAACGTCTTCTCATAAACATGGCACGCGCGACAATCACTCCGACTGATCAGTTGCTCACCAATCGGGCTTTGCCCATTCGCCTCGGCCGACGCGTGTGCATTATTATTAATATCAAAGGGCGGCTCGGGTTGATATTGCAGGGTCACTTTCGCGCTGGAGGTGAGATCGCCATCTTCCCGGTCCTGCGCGTGAACACGGAAATGCAACCGGTCACTCTCCTCGGGCCAGAAAAACGAAGCGTTGTGCGCTGTTTCGAATTCGACGCGCGGTGCCTCGTTGCCCACACGCACCACGACCGCATCCGATGCGCTCCGTCCGTCGGACGCCGCAACCTTCAATATCACGCGATATTCGCCATTCTTTTCGAACGTGTGACTCACCGTTTTCCCATCGGCCACACTGCCGTCTCCGAACGTCCAGCGATATGACAGCGACGAACCGCCATCCGGATCGATCGAGCCCTGAGCCGTGAAATCCACAGACAAAGGAGCCGCGCCGATCACGTCATCCCTGGTTGGAAACACTTTAATCTCTTCGGAGGTGAGATAGACGCGCGCGTTGTGTTCGGCGATCGCCTTCGCGGCTCCCGGCTCGACGATGCCGGCCTTCGCCACCAAGGGCCTCGTGCCGGTTATATATTCGATTCGCGTCAGCCGGGCATCTGGATTGTCCGCGCCGTAAACCGAACCGTATTCCAACAGATACATCGCCCCGTCCGGCCCAAACGCGAGATCGATGGGTCGTCGAAAATCACCACTCGACGCCATGAACCGCTCCGCGCCGATATAGTTTTCCTTTTCATCGAAGCGAAGCGCCATGATCCAATTGCGCATCCAGTCGAAGACGAAGAGCGCTTTATCATAATATTTCGGCAGCGCCTTCGGCTGCGAGGCCAGCGCGTCATACTCATAAAATGCGCCTGCCATCGCGCTGCGTCCGTCTTCGCCAAACAAAGGAAACTCCTTCGATGTCGCATAGGGATACCAGATCATCGCCGGATGCGCAGCCGGCAGGTCGATCAAACCCGTGTTGTTCGGCGAATGATTTTTCGGGCTTCGCGGGTCCTGCTTTTCACCGGGCGTGCGGGTAGCGTAGTTCCATTTCGGATACGCTTGATTATTTCCCACGAAATAGGGCCAGCCATAGTTTCCGGCAGCGCGCGCTTGATTGAATTCATCGTAGCCTTTTGGCCCGCGCTCTGAATCCACGCCGGCATCCGGCCCGATATCGCCCCAATATAAAACCGAAGAAACGGGATTCACCGCGATGCGATAGGGATTGCGGCAGCCCATGACATAAATCTCTGGGCGCGTCTTGTCTGTTCCAGGTTTAAACAAGTTGCCCGCTGGAATCGTATAGGTGCCGTCGGCCTCCGGATGAATCCGCAGGACTTTGCCTTTCAGGTCGTTGGTGTTCGCCGCGGAACGCTGCGCGTCCAAGTCCACATGCTCCTGCCCCGGACGTTCATCCAGCGGCGCGTAACCATCCGCCGGCGCGGGGGCGGTGCTATCGCCCGTCGACAAATATAGATTCCCGTCGCGGTCCCACGCCAGAGAGCCGCCGTGATGCGAACCTCCGTTCGGCAAAACCGGCACTTTGAAATATACTTTTTCTGAGGCCGGATCGATCGCGTCATTCGCCACGGTGAAACGGGACAATTGAAAATAGATCGTCGGTCCTTCGATGGGCGGCGCGTAATACAAATAAATGAAACCATTGCGCTCGAAATGCGGATCGAGCGTGACACCGATCAATCCCGTGCCGCCCCGCCTCGAAACATCGAAATGATGCAGCACCGCATGCGTGCCCGTTTTCGGGTCGAGCAGGTGAAGATTTCCGGTGGCCAGCTCGGTGAAATAGACACGCCCATCGGGGGCGATCGCCAGCTCCATCGGCTGCCGCAGGTGGTCGATAAGGACTGTCTTGTTGAAGCGATCCTCTTCGGGTTGAGCGACTGTTTTGGCGCGAGCGTAATCGATGGAACCACTGCCAATCGCGTAGCGAATTCCGCCCAGCAAATGCTTCAGAAAAAGCGGGTCGTCGAACGTCGAGGCTTCATGACCGAGCGCAGTATAGAATGCCCTGCCTCCATCGAAATCGTGGCACCAGATAATCGGATGATGCCGCCCATTCGTGCCGCCCTCGTAACTATTTTCATCGAGGTTCGCCAGCACATGGATGTTCGGGAGTATATTGCGAAAACTATACCACTCCTCATCGCGCTCCCATCGTTCGGGCAAGGCCTGGGTCGCAGGATGCGCACGGTCGACCACATCGATTGCCCCGTGACGCACGCCTGGTTTGAGGGGATGACTCGAGAGATACGCGCCGAGCAATTGATTGTACCATGGCCAATCGTATTCGGTGGCCGCCGCCGAATGAATGCCGACAAAGCCTCCTCCCGCTTGGATATAACGCTGCAGCGCGAGTCGCTGGTCGACGCGCAACACTCGTCCCGTCGTGTTCAGAAAAATTATCGCACCGTACTCGCCGAGTGCATCGCCCTGGAAAGCTGCGCCGTCTTCTGTGGCGACGACCTCGAAATCGTTTTCCGCGCCGAGCCGCTTGATCGCAGCGATGCCCGCGGGAATCGAGTCATGCCGCCAGTTGGCCGTTTTGCTGAAGACCAGCACCCGGGTCGGGTGGCCTGTCGCGGATTTCGCCGAGATCGTGAAAAATGCCAGCGGGATTGAAACAGTGATGAGAAGGGCGAGACGCGAACGAAGAAGCATGTGAGGAAAGTGCGGCCTCGGCGCGTAAAGCACCGCGGCATTTGGGGAATAGAGACCATAATCGCTCTTTCTTCACTGCGGAATGAGTATTGCTGGAAAAAAACTACGATTTAGCGCGCCAGCCTCGACGCGCTCCGTTCTAGAACTACTCGAGCCAGATTCGCTCGATCTCGAGGCCGCGCGGTTTCGCGCGTTGCTCCGGAGGAATATCGGGTCCGATCGAAACGAGCACGCTTTCGATTTCGCTCAGATCTAGCGGCGCCGACGTGAAGACCTCTGACCAACGCGGAATAAACACGGGGTAGCCGTGCGGAATATTCGGGCTGCGCACGGGTTTGAGCGCGGAAATCGGCACACGGAATTCCGCGAACTTCGTTTCGATTTTTGTCGTCGCGCCGTAGACGGCGCCGGCGCGAGTGATCAACGCAAGCTGCACGGGAAAAGGTTCGCCGGTGGAGACGCGCCCGTAGAGCACGAGATTCTTCGCCTTGCGCAACTGCGAGAGTTCAGCCGCTAGTTTTTCTCTGAAATAAAAGCGCAACGAGTAGTCGTTGGTCTCTTCCTCGAGATTCGGAAGCGCGATCGACAGGGCGCGAATCCCGGGACGATCGGAGGGCACCAGTTCATGCGTATCGTCGCGATGATCCGCGGTTATTCCACGCGAGTCCGCCGCCGCATCAAACAACAACACGGGCGCATCGGCCGCCACGATCTGGGTGTGAAACGGCTGGCCAAAAAAGCTCCAGTCGAGTGGCGAGCCTTTTGTCTCGGACGGAAACGTCAGCGTGCGCTGGCCCGTTTTCACCACGATAAAGTAACGCAGGTCTCCTATGGTGACCAGTTCGCTCGGCAAGGTCGCCGTGTAGTGGAGACCACTGGCGTGCATTGAAAAGATACGCGGCGCCGCCCCTGCCCGTCCTGCGCCACCGGGTTGAGCGCGGGCATTCTCGGGCTTCGGCTGCAATCCAGCACGAGGATCGTGAGGTGCGTAGGCGAAGACCTGGACGGATTCCACGGGCTCGGGCGACGCAATCGTCGCGGAAATCTCCAAATCGTGTTTCTCCGGCGCTTCCGCCGCGGCGGTGTGAAGCACGTAGGTTTTGTCGAGCGATGCGGGCGGCGCGACGAACTCCTTCAATGTGATGTTTTGCCAGCGCGAATCTGCATTCCAGGAAGTCGCCTTCCCGGCGCGAGTGACGAGATAGGCGCCCGGCGTCAACGTGACCTCGCCGTTACTGGCGGACTGGTGCAGGGCGTTTCCGCTGTTCAAGCCGCGCACCTCGAACTCCGCGCCCAAATCGGGCAGATGGATGCGCGCCGTTCTGGCGTTCCACGCGATTCGCGCGACCTGTTTGTCCGGACTCGGTTTTTCGAAAGGGTCGCGCACCCATATCACGTCGGGCATCAGTTCCAATCGCCATGTACCCGGCTCGAGCCGGTCCAGGAAGTACGCGCCCGTGCCCTCGTATTCAAAAACCTGTGACGTGCCGACGCCGGCGATGTGCTCCAGTTTCTCGACCTGAGGAGGCCGGCTCGTCGTCGTATTGGAATAATAAAACTCCTTTTCGGTCACCAGTTCGGCGAGATCGTTTTCGTAGCTGATCCGCACGCCGGCAAAAGAGGTATCCTGCGGGTACCGCCCGTAGTCCTTGCCCAGCGGAATGCGGCGAAAGGCCTCGCCGGCCACCTTCATGCCGATCGCCTTGCTCGGCGTGTAGGCCAGATTCAAATAGTGCGTCTGGTATTCAGTGTTATAGGGAGCCAGATAGAGCGGGTCGTAGGCGAAGTGGGTGGCGATCTGAAAACCTGCTTTGCGAAAAGTCCGGGCAATCGCCGGATAAATGTACGACCGGCCAATATCCGCCGCGTCGAATTCGTAGACCACTTTCGCTTTGCTGCGAAACTTGGGATCGGCGGCAAAAGGGATCGGATAGTCGTCGACATACGGCAGAAAATTTCCGCGCTGCTCGTGTCCGGCGACGAGGTTCGAAGGATACCACTGGAACGTTCCA
This sequence comes from Opitutaceae bacterium, assembly GCA_035765635.1. Taxonomy (GTDB): domain Bacteria; phylum Verrucomicrobiota; class Verrucomicrobiia; order Opitutales; family Opitutaceae; genus EW11. Next base: position 120,270 of record DASTWZ010000020.1, on the reverse strand, counting down.
CCCTGCACGTCTGCATCGAGGTACGCTTGGTGAACCGGGATGCCGTGACTCATGTTGTAGAGAATCGGCTTCTCGTAACCCGTGGACCGAATCGCCCGCACCATCGTGTTGATATAATCGAGTGTCGGCTGGTACTCGAAGTGACCCGGCTCGTTGCAGATCTCGACCGCCATCACGTCGGGGTCGTCCTTGTAGGCGACGCCCGTGTGCGGATTCACATGGGACATCAATTGCGCGAGATAGCGTTCCTGCAGGGGCCACGATTCGCGCTGCTCCAGGCTGCCGCGTTTATTGTATTTGCTCGAGAAGCCCGGCAGCGGCACGCCGGGCTCGGGATAGCCGGCGTCGCCAAATTGCAGCGCGGTGAGGACGATTTTGATTCCGCGGTTCTTCAGCTGCCAAAGCAGATAGTCGAATGCCTTCAGGTGCTCGTTGACCAAGAGATTTCCTTGGGCGTCGCTGATCTCGCGGTCCCAGATGTGTACGCGATACGCGTCGAAACCGAGGCGCGCGAAGTGATAGACGTCCGAGTCGATGGCCCGCTCGATCGGAATGCCGAGGCGTTGATGAGCCCGATACGAGTACGCGAAAGGCGCTGTATAATTTACGCCGAAGTTCGCCACCTCCGCCTGCGAGCCGGTCCATCGCATGACGCCCTGCGCATCCACGAAAGTGCTGGGCGAAGCCGTCGCCGCAGACGCGGACGCCGATGCCGAGGCAAACGTGAGAGCGGCAAAGGCGACTGTCGCGAAGGCAACAGTGGCTAAGGTAGCGCTCTTGAAACTAGCCGCGGTGAAAGCAGTTGCTGCGGACGTTGCGGGAGAGAACGCAAGGGATGAAGAGTCAGGTAGATTTCTCATGGCGAACGGGGTCGAGGGTGCCGGCGCTTCGGGGAATTGATCGCGGCGGCGCACCACTAGAATTCACCGGTGAGAGTACGACAAGTGGTAAAAGAGTTTTATTCGGCGCAGAAAGGCAACGGGCTGCGGTTGAATCAGCAGGAGAACTGGCTCGTCATCGGACGGACAGCTGGCCGCGTCTAACGTAACCGATGAGCCACGAGAATTGGCGCCCAACGGACCGGTCGGGCGGACTCCTCGAGTGGGCGGGCAGGCGGGCTGCTCAATAGAGCGGTCAGGCGGCATCCCAACGGAGCGGCAACGTGGCCCGCAACGGACCAGCAATGCGGCTCGAAACGCGACTCGCAACGGAGCGGCAACGCGGCTCGCAACGGAGCGCCGGCCTCCGGCCGGCTTTTCGATAAATCTGTCCCGCTTCGCGGGACGCTAGATAGGTTGGCCGGCCGGAGGCCGGCGCTCCGTTAGCAGGCTCGCTGCGTTGGTTCTTCGAACGCTCTGTTAGCTGGCTCGCTGCGCTGATTCTTGGAACGCTCCGTTAGCCGGCTCGCTGCCCTGGTTCTAGGAACGCTCCGTTAGCAGGCTCGCTGCGCTGGTTCTTGAAATGCCGTTGGCTGTCCTGCTCCGCTGCTCGCGCAACGCCCCCTTAGCTGGCTCGCTGCCCAGATTCGCGGAGCACGCCAGCGCTCTTTCACGCACAACCCTTCACCTCACGGAGCGACAACTCTAATTTCCCGCCGTCCGAAAATCTTGTGCTTCTGCGCGCTCACGTAGCGAATCTCGGCGATACCGGGCTCCTTCGGCGCTTTGATCGTGACGGTGTTGCCCACATGGGTGTCGGCGTAATCGCCGTATTTTTCGTCGGACGCGCTCTGTGGCACGATTGTGAGATAGTCGCCAGAGTTGTTCGGCCCCGTCCATTTGATGGTCACCGCTTCGCCGGGTGCGGCTGTCGCTGGAGCATCGAGCGTCACTTCAGCTGGCGAAATGAAAATGGCGCGGCGCTCGAGAACCTTGTTCCCCACGCCGGTCATGAAACGAATCTCCGCTTTTCCCGTTTCCACGGGCGCCAGCACACTCACCTGCCCTGGTTTTTCCACCTGTGTGTAGTTCGCATAGCGACCATCGGGCGCGTCCGCCGGCACGATCGTGATGTAGTCGCTGCGGTTGGCTGAACCGGTCCATTGAATAGACACGGCCGTTCCTTCCACCGCGCGATCTGGCGCATCCAGCGTGATTTTCGGCGCGACGATGCGCAGCGGCCTGCGGGCCAGCACGCGATTGCCCTGTCCCGTCATGTAACGCAATTCCGCGGCGCCCGCAGTCGGCGGCACCAAAATCGAAACCGGACTCTTATGCGCGGTGTACGCGTAGTTTTCATGGCGACCATCCGGCGTGTTCGCCGGCACGATCGTGACATAGTCGCCTTCGTTGTCTGGACCCGTCCACGCCACCGACACCTGCGATCCGAGCAAAACTTCGTCGACCGCATCCAACGTCGCGCCGGCCGGAGTCACGTCGAGTTGTGCTCGACCGAGGACTGTTTTCGAACGTTCCGCGATATAGCGAACTTCATATCTGCCGGGTTGAATCGGCGCAGTGACCTCGAGCGGCGAACCGGCCGAGGTCGCCGTGTAATGATCGTATTTCGCCGGCGGAGCATCAGGTGCGACGATCGTGATATAGTCGTCCGGATTGTTCGGGCCCGTCCAGTGAACCGACACCGGCGCACCGGCAACGACGCTCTGCGGGATTTCAATCGTGGCCGGAGTGAGCTTTTCCGTGCGCTCCGTCGTGGCCGCCGGCGGTTGCACGACGAGCGGCGGAGCTCCAGGCTCAGCGTTTTCCGTGGCCGCGACCATTTCGTTCTTCGCACCCAAATTCACGACGGGCGTCTCCCGCCTCGAACACCGCGAAAGCAGCGCGATCAGGAGAACGACGAGCAGAAGAAGAATCGCGATGAGAACCGGACGTTTCGATTTGGCCATAATGGAAAATGATCAATCCCGCTTCCGAGCTAGGTTGCCCACGAATCACACGAAATGACACGAAACGAAACCAAACCAAACCATTCTCCCACGGAAAACACGGATTACACGGAAAGTTCAGCCTCAAATTTGTTCGAGCCCCTTCCGTGTCGTCCGTGTTTTCCGTGGGAAAAATGGTATTATGATTTCGCGTGGTTCGTGTGATTCGTGGGCTAATTTGTCCGAACGTTTATTCGAACGCGGTGCCGAACCATTTTTCGAAGTGCTGGCCGAGCACGGCGATCGGCTTGCACTCGCCTTTCACGGCCGCGAGGAAACCGGTGAACCAAAGCGCAATCAGCCCAAACCAGAGCGCGAGATCGACGAGCCATCCGAGAATCGGAATGAAAGCCAGAATCATTCCGGCGAAGGCCAACGCGATCGATGCGAGCATCAAGCCGAGCGACTGGCGGAGATGATACGCGCCGAGCTTCGTCTTCTTCGAGCTATGCATGACGATGGCGATGATGAACCCGATAAGGGTCAAATAGCTCACGATCGCGACGGTTTTGTCATCGGTCGCCGATGCGTTTTGGGAAACGGGAGCGGGAGAAGCTTCTGTATTCATTATAGTACTACAAGGATTTGATCAGGTCGTTGATGAGGGAAAAAAGTCCGCGTCGCGTGAGATCAGAGGCGAGAAACGTCAGCGTTGGTTCACTCAGCGTCGCTCAGCGCGCGCCCTGCGGCACCGCCGGCAGCGAGCGAATGTAGGCCCACAACGCTTTCACTTCGATGTCGGTCATCGTGCCGAATGCTTTCGGCATGACCGGACTGAGTTTCGTCCCGTCGGGCCGCGTCGTCGTGCGCAGCGTCTGGATGAATTGCTCCTCCGTCCAATGCGCGGTGTGGCCGGATTCGTGCAGCGTGAGATTCGCCGCAGGCGGCCAGTCAGGCGGCCCAGCCGCGATTTTCCCGCCGGAGAGATTCGGCCCGTGACAACCCATGCAGCTCGTCGCGAGATATTTTCCGTACGCGACATTTGCTTCCGGCGCGATCGACGCCACCGGACCTGCGTTGTGGTCGATTGTGTCGACGTCCAAGTTGATTTTGCCGATGGCCAGCATGACGCGAATCACCGGCCCGGGTTGAATCGGAACGCGCGCCCGATCGACCGGAGCGAGCGTTTTCAAATAGGCAATGACTGCTCCCAAGTCTTCGTCACTCAAATGAGAATATTCCCCTGCAGGCATGAGCGCGAGGCCGCGCCCATCACGCGTCACGCCATGCCGAATCGCGCGCACATAATCCAAATCGCTGTAATCGGCCGGCAACCCGCCCTGGCCATGCGTGAGATTGGCGCCGTGAAAAATTCCCACCGCCGGATTGTCGATCACTTTCTGCCCGCCGAAATCCGGCGCGTGACAATCGGCGCACGCCCGCATCGCGACGATATGTTTGCCCTTCTCGATCGAGGCAGCGTCACTTGGCACGCGCACGCCGGCCACTTTCAATTCGTGATGGCGTTTGATCTTGTAGTTCGAAACCGAATACACGACGACGGCCGCGATGACGATCACGCCGAGCAAGGTGCCGGCGACGTAACCGGAGATTTTGAGGAGTTTTTTCATCGGAACTGGACGGGGAACGACAGGTTCGGCGAGACGCGCGGGGTGCGGAACGTTTCGACCGACGTTGAACGAGACTAACACGCCGATGATTTCCGCGATATTAGCCTTTCGGCTAAGCCACCGGCCACATCACATACGCGCCGCGCTTCCATCCGAAGCGGGTCTCGCCTCGACGGACCGCAATGATCTAATTTGAGACACGTAATTGAGTTAAACCCCGCGGTTCTCCCGCCGATAAACACAATGGTTGTGGAAAACCTATCTCGCCGCCGTCCTGTTGCCCTGGGGAATGCCCTTCGGGCGCTGTTGCTTTCGACGCTGACCCTCGCGGCATGTGTGCTCCTCTGCGCCACCTCGCGCACGCTCGCCGCCGAGCCGACGGAACAGCGTGTGATCGGCCAAGTCCCGTCCCGGACCTACACGTACGAAGAGGTGGGCAACGTTTCCGCAGGCGTGCGGCTCAGCCGCGACGGACTCGGTCGTCTCACGGTTGCCCGAGAGGGCTCGTACATCGTTTTCGACGACAAAAATTGGGTCGACCTCATCGACAAGGAAGATCCGAACCGAAACATCACCATCGTCGCGCGTGCGCCCGACGGCACACTTTATTGCGGATCCCCGGGCTCCTGGGGATACCTCGAATACATGCCCAACGGCACGGTGCGCGTGCATCCGCTGCGACCGGAAAGCAGCCCGGCTTGGACGTCCAATCTCAAGTTCGACAACATTGTTTTCACTCCTCAAGGCGTCGCTTTCACGGGGGTGTCCGGCTTCGTTTTCTATAATACAAAAACGCACGAGCAGCGCTTCGAGAAGGTGCCGGATATCGTGGCGAGTTTCACGCTCGGCGACGACATCTACGTCTCGTCTTATCGCCGAGGCCTCTGCCGGCTGAACACCGTTACGGGTGAATTCGTTCAACTCGAAAAGAAGCCGACTCCGGAAAACATCATCGAGGCCGTCACGCCTTGGGATGATCACTCCGTCGTCGGTCTGACCTACGCGCGCCACATCGTCAGCTACGACGGCAAGCAAATGCGCGTCTGGAAAACCGATGTGGATGACCTGCTGGTCAACGGCGTGTCACCCATGCACCGGCTCGACGGCAATCTTCTCGCAGTCGCGATCAAGGACTACGGTCTCGCGATCCTCGACAGCGAAGGGCGCAGCAAGCTCGGGTTCACCGGTCAACGTTTCGCCAACATCAATGATTTTTGCGTGACCGAACCAGGCGTCCTCTGGCTTTCCTCCGCGGACGGCATCACCAAACTTCTCTACCGATCCTCCGTCAGCATCTTCGATCATCGTTCCGGCCTTTCCCTGAATTGGCCGTACGTGATCGAGCACCGCGGCAAAACACTGGTTGTTTCCGCCAGCAAAATTTATGAGCCGATCTTTGGCCGGCCGGGCGAACCCACTCAATTTCGCCGAATGCCGTTGAACATTCCCGATGGCGTCTGGAGTGCGGCGTCGACCCCGCACGGTCTCCTGATGGGCAATACCCACGGTCTTTATTTCCGGAATGATGACGGCCAGATCAGCCACGTGGTCGACGGATTCAACATCAACCGTCTGGTGTATTCAAAAGACGGAGACACGTGCCTCGCCATCGGCACCTCCAAAATCACCGCCGTCGCGTGGAAGGGAGACCACTGGGAGGAAATCGGAAAACGGGCGGAAGGCGTGGGCTTCCCTTCATTGGTTGTCAGCGCAGTCCCGAACTCCGTCTGGGTCGAACTCGGCATCAATCGGGTCGGTCACATCACCTTGGAAAACGGCCAGATTTCCACGGAGGTCATTTCCGAATTTCCGTGGCCCACTCCGACGTGGGTCAACCTCGGCGTGATTGGCCACCACATCACGTTCACCGGCGGCGCAGCCCAACGGATTTTCTATGACGAGGACAAAAAAGCGTTCGGCCCGGCCCCGCATCTCGCCGCGCTGATGAGCAGCGCGCCCTACGACATTCTGCGTCCCGAGGAAGACGCGAACGGTTCGATCTGGGCGCCGCACTCGCAGGGCGTGTACGAACTCACGCCTTATCAGCCCTCGGCCGATGGCGAGGCGACCAAACTCACGCCCGCCGAGGAGGCTGTAAGGAAATTTGGATACACGACGGACATCAATCGCTACAGCGTGATCCGGGAAGCCTACCCGAACCTCAACATCGTCGACCATCGCGACGTGTGGGTGCGCTCCTCCAACTTGCTGCAACATATCGAGCGCGACGCGATTCGTGCGCCGTACGCCACACCGCGCCCCGTGCTCACGCGCATCTCCGATTCGCGGCTGAAGCGCGATGTGTTCAACGCGATGGACCCGAAACCCGATGCGCTCAGCAACATCCCGTTTCGAAGCAACAGTCTGAATTTCCACTTTTTCCCCGGCACCTACTCGCTGCTGCGCGCGCCGCTCTACCAGTTCAAACTCGAGGGCTACTCGAACGACTGGTCCGCCCCTTCGCGCGATACGATGATCAGCGTGACCAGCCTGCACGAGGGCAACTATCGCATGAGCGTGCGCCTGCTCGACTCCACCGGGGTCATCGGTGAAACGACTCATTTCAACTTCACGATCGCGCCCCCGATTTATCGCACCTGGTACGCGTACATCGTTTACGGCGTTCTTTTCGCAACTGCGCTGTTCCTTTCCAGTCGCTGGCTTCTTTATCGCGCCAAGCTCCGCAATTTGCAGCTCGAGTCGCTGGTGTCATCGCGCACGAGCGAACTCGATGCCGCCAACACGCGACTCCGCGCGTCCGTCATCGAGGCGCAGGAAGCAGCGCACGCGAAGAGCCGTTTCCTCGCCAACATGTCGCACGAGATTCGTACGCCGATGAATGGCGTGATCGGCATGAGTAATCTTTTGCTGGATACAAATCTCGCGCCCGAGCAGCGCGAGTTCGCCGGCACCATTCGGAACAGCGCCGAGGCCTTGCTCGCCGTGCTCAACGACATTCTGGATTTTTCAAAAATCGAAGCGGGCAAACTCCAGCTGGAAAAACTCGTTTTCGACGTGCGCGAAATCGTCGAGGAAAGCCTGGAACTCCTGGCCTTGCGGGCCTCCGAGAAGTCGGTCGACCTCAGCTCGCGCCTCGCGCCCGAGCTGCCGCAAAAATTTCTCGGCGACCCGGGCCGGCTTCGCCAGGTGCTTCTCAATTTGGTCGGGAACGCGGTGAAGTTCACCGATTCCGGCGAAGTGGTTGTCATCACCTCGATCGAAAAGCCGGCCGTGGGTGACGAACCCTGCGAGATCCGCTTCGAAGTGCGCGACACCGGAATCGGTATCGCTGCCGCGGCGCAGAAACTTCTCTTCCAACCCTTCACTCAAGCAGACAGCTCGACCACGCGGCGCTTTGGCGGAACCGGTCTCGGCCTCGCGATCAGCCGGCAGATCGTCGAACTGATGGGCGGGCGCATCGGCGTCATGAGCGAACTCGGGAAGGGTTCGACCTTCTGGTTCGTCGTGCCGCTCAAACCCGTGCACGAGCAAAGCAGCGCGCCCTCGCCTGTCGGAGCGGCGCCATCGCGCAACTCCATCGCCGAGCTCCGCATTCTCGTGGTGGAGGACAATCCGGTGAACCAGCGCGTCGCGCAGATGCAGCTCCAGAAGGCGGGCCATCAAACCGATCTCGCGAACAACGGCGTGGCGGCGCTGAAGGCAATTGGGGAGAAAGAGTACGACGTCGTCTTCATGGACTGCCAGATGCCGGAGATGGATGGCTACGAGACGACGCGAAGACTGCGCAACGATCCGCGTTTCGCCGATCTTCACATCATCGCCATGACCGCGAACGCGATGGAAGGAGACCGCGAGAAGTGTCTTGCCGCGGGCATGAACGACTACGTTGCGAAGCCGACGCGCGACGCCGACCTGCAGTCCGCCCTTCAGCGGGCTTCGGCCCGGCGCGACGCAAAATCCACCCGCGTTTGAGAGGAGCGAGGTCGCGTTCCCTCGAGAATCAGGCGCAAAAAAAGCAGCACGGCCTGAGCCGTGCTGCCGATAAATAGGCCGAGAAGATCGGCCGCAAAAAGCGCTTATTTGGCGCTCTTCTTGGTTTTCTTCGCTGCCTTCTTCGCAGTTTTGGCAGGCGTCTTCTTGGTCTGTTTCTTTGTAGTGGTCTTAGCCATGGTCTATGTGTCTTTTGTTATACGGACGAGAGGTTCAAGAAAGCGATTGAGCCAAACCAACTGGTAGAAATTTCAGAACGGCGAATCGCGGACACGTCATTTTCGTTTCGGGGTAATGATGTGTTGGCACGAATATGCATCAGCAGATTGAACGCGTCCAATAAAATTCCCCGCTTTTGAAAAAATATCTTTCGAGTTGAGCCATCACTTTCGGCGGCGTCTCCGCGCATTTTTCGTCGCGGCGTGCTGTCGAAACACACTGACCCGCCAATCAGCGATTGGTGCGCGGAGTTTTTTCGAGCAGTGATGCGGGTCAAATCGCGCGCCGGGGTTCGGCGAACGATTTTTCGCGGATTTTTCCGGTTTTCAGAGGTAAAACACGTATCGAAATATCCACTACATCGGCGCATTTTCCCGCTTCGATGAGGCGAAGACGTCGGAAAAGAGACGGGTTCGCGCTCGCATCGCGCGCGAAACGCTTAGAACTTCAACTGCAATGTCCCAACCCGTCGCCCTTCCCAAACCTCAACCAGGATCACCCTGTCCGTGCGGCAGCGGAAAACTTTTTTCCGAATGCTGCGAGCCACTGCTTCGCGGCACGCGCACCGCGGCAACCGCCGAAGAGCTGATGCGCTCACGCTTCACCGCGCACGTCGCGCAGGATTTCGCATACCTTCACCGCACGTATCTCCCGACCTCGAAGACCAAGTACGTTGAGGAGAAAAGCACGAACGAAAGCCCCTGGACGAGGCTCGTGGTGCACTCGCATGACGCGCAAGGCGACACGGCGCACGTGGATTTCTCCGCCTTCTTTGTGGATGGCGACGGCCCCGAGCAGGTCTTGCAGGAGAAGGCCGAGTTCAAGCGCATCAAGGGCGAATGGATCTACACGAAAGCCATCCGCCAAGGCCCCGCTCCCGTGCGCTCGACCGCCCCGAAAGTCGGCCGAAACGATCCCTGCCCCTGCGGCAGCGGCAAGAAGTACAAGCACTGCTGTTTGAAGGCGTAGGATGAAGTAAGAAGGTAGAATGCAGAATGGCGCAGCCGGAAGCTGAAGGCTGAAGGCGGAAGGCTGAAAGCTGAAGCTGAGCACCGCAGGAAATTGCTGAAGCGAAGCCTGACAGCCTCAGGCGGTAGGGCGAGACCTCAGGGCGAGCCGAAATGTCTGTGAGTGCGTCAAACCATCGGCAAACGAATTGCCTCCGAGGTAGGGCGAGCCGTCCCAGGCGAGCCGCGTTTGGCGTGGCTCATCCTGAGGGTTAGGTGCTGCGGTTTTCGGCTCGCGAGGGACCGTGTCCGATGTCGCCTTCGGCTCGGTACGCCCTACCCCGGAGCCTCTCACGCAGACATTCATCATTCTGCATTCTTACTTCTTAATTCTTCCTTCGTCTTATTCATCCCGCCGGCGGGGGCATGCTCGAATCTGCCGGGCCTTCGAAAACTAGCCGCAGGCCCCAATCCAGATCCGACGTGGGATCCACGCGATGGAGCCAGCGCCCGGGAATCCAATTCAATGGCACGATCGAAAGCGCCCGAGCTGTTGGCAACGGCGGCAGCGTGATGGTTCCGGTGTCGCTGGTCGTGAGACGTCCGTTGCCCACGTCCGACCACGTGCCATTGCGCGGATCGAACCACTGCGCGCGATAACGACTGTTCGGCTTCGCCCCGCGAATCGTTTTCGCCGGCGAGTCCTTCTCGAAGTACGCCAAATAAATTTCGCGATCCTTCGTGCGCGCGCAATACGCCCACCCTTCGTACGCGAGCGTGTCGTAATTCTTGTTCGGCGACACGAGATCGGGGGTCGGAATCAAATCCTGATAACGCCGCCCCACGGAAAATGCGAAGGTCCGGAGATGCTGCATCTGCGCGCCGGAATTCCACAGAAACGCCTCCCACATTTTCGTCGGCGCGCTGGCCTCGATGTCGCAGCCCCAGATTCCTTCAGCGCCATAAACGTGCCCCGCGAGCCCGCCCGAGAGAAAACTGCCGTACATGCCGGAGCGGCAAAACAGGTCGTCACGCTCCGTCCCGCCTTTCGCGCCATATTTATAGCCACCGCCGCCGAGTCCTCGCGCATCCTTGTAACCGGCGTAGTACGGTTCGCCATTCAGCGCGGGCTGCGGGTTCGTGAGATTAAAAATCTCCGTCAGATACCAGTAGTAATCGTGCTCCCGCTTGTTGCCCGTCTGGTGCAGCGTCACCCACGAGTCCTCGCCCCAGTTTTCCAAAGTGGATGGATTGGCATTCGACGAGAGGAGCGTGCCGAACGGAGGCAGACCGAATTTCGTGCGAATGTAATCCATCGCCGCCGTGTACTCCGCCGGGCTGACCGTCTCTTTCAAAATATCCAGATGCACCGGCGCGAGCACGGTGATGTTCGCCTGATAGCGCGACCAGATGTACTGCACATACCGCGCGTATGAATCGGGCCAGCCATAGTATTTCGCCCAGCACACGCTGACGTCGCGCCGAGCCGCCTCGATGAATGGCACAAAGCCCTGCGCGTTCAGATAATCGATTTTGCGATCGAGGTATTTGAAATACTCCGGATTGATCCGATCGACATCGGGAAAAATATTTTCGTAGCCGGGTACGTGCCCAGGAAATGCGAAGGGCTTGCCGCCTTCGTTATCCATGTTCTTCGCGCTGTCCGTGCCGAATTCACGCCACGCAAAACGAATCGGCGTCTTCTCCTCGTTATTCATGTTCAGCCGGAATGGCTGCCCGTCGTTGTTCCAGTTCGGGAAGGACGCGATGACGTTGATCCAGTTGAAGCCCTGTTTTTTTCTCAGCCGCACGTAGTCCTGAAAACTCGCATCCGGTCCGATCGGATGTTCCTGCGCCCCGTCGCGCCAATGAAACCGGTCCGCCGCAAGCGCGAACCAGGTGTCTCCCAGTGCGAAGTAAGGCGTGCCGTCGGGAAACTGAAGCGCGTGATGATTCGGGGTCGCTTGAATCATTCCACGACGCAGCGGATTCTCGTTCTTCTCCGCATCCGTCCACGGCACCGCCTCGAACGCGCCGGTCTTTCCACTCAATCCGGGATCCTCCGGCAACGAACCGCTCTTCCAACTCCATGTGCCGGGCGCGGTCGCGAGCAGACGCAGATGAAAAGTTTTCCCTCCATCCCAAAAGCCATACACGCGCTTGTTGAATCCCGGGCCAGTCAGATCAACCCACACGACCACGTCGGTATAGGGATTGTTGTAATTTTCCTCCGCGGTGAAGGTCAGCTCTTGCTTCTCCCACACATGAATAGAAGCGGCGGCAGGCCAGCCTGTGCAGCCAAGGGCAAAAACGAAAAGGAGCGTGCGGATCGTTTTCATTATTCGAGGACAAACACGTCATGATCAACCAGGCGCGCGACTTCAAAATGAATCCAGCCATCCCGGATTTCGCCGTGTAGTGGCTTATTCGATACGAGCGAGCGCACTCGGCTGCTGTTTTCTGTTTTCACTTTGATCTGAAATGGACCGAGCGGAATCACTTCGTGCACCGGCGTGCGCCAGGTCCCCGCGCTCGTCAGATTCACCAAATGCAGCACGCGCCGCCCCGGTTGACTATAGAGATGGGCATCGACCAAACCGGTTCCCTCGATGATGAACGGCACGTCGTCTCGCGCCAGCCAGAGCAAAATATTGCGGAGCAAATCGCCGTGATCGGGCAAATTCTCGCGCGAGAAACGCCGGTCGAGGTCTGCCGGCGAATAGGCAACGCGGGCTCCTGATTTCAGTTCGCGCAAAACCAGTCCGGGAATCTCCGTCGAGGGCACGCGCATCCAGACCTCCTCCGGCGGCGACGTCGGAATCGCTGGAATGAAGGTGAGCGGCACCACCGCATCCTCCGCCACGCGCAAATCTTCCAGCACGCCCCCAAAGGCCAGAATTTCCGTCTCCTCGAATCCGCGCAGCACTGGATGACGCGACGAAGCCAGTCGTAAATATGTCTGCGTCCACTCCTTCGCCTGTCGCAAGCGGAGCGCGTCATTTCGCCACGCATGTTTTTCCGGCAAGTGCACGCCGAGCACATCAGCCAGCGAAAAATCCTCCCGAGTTTCGCCCCACTCGTTGCAGAGCGAGCTCAGCCCCGTCGCAAAAAGACTTCCGCCCGCCGCGACAAAAGCGCGCAAGCTCGCCGCCTGCCCATCGGACATCGCCGCGAGATTCGGCAACACGAGCGTGCGCAACCCGAGCTCGCGCGTGACGCGCTCGACGTCATCGAGGTGCACCGGAACGTACGGAATGCGCGCCCTCACCATCGCCTGCATGAATCCGTTCCAGGGATCGTCCACTTGCGCAGCGCCATCGTCGCGCCCGAAGAAATCCATGTTTCGCTGCGACCAAACCAAGCCGATTTGCGCGACGGGCATTCGGTTTACCAAAAACTCCTCGTGGTCGCGATGCCACTGCCACAGGGGCTGCGCGGTGTGCAGCTGGCGTTGATCGGGTTGCTGCGAGCCGACGTGATGCCACCAGGGCTGTACGCCACCAGCGATTCCCTCGAGCACCCACGAATAGACTTCGGCGGGCGGCTTCGCCGCGAGGCGGAAATTGTGGTCCGCGAGATGATACATCGCATTGCTCTCGGGAATGAGTTTCTCCCAGCCGCCCACGGAGTGAATGCGCTGGCCAATCTCGCCGTTGTGTTGAAAACCTTCGCCGTCGAAACGGCGTTGATCATCGAGCATGATCAACTCGGTCCGCCGATAGATTTCCCGGTCGTCGCGGAAAACCCGCGACTGCCAATTCTGCGCGCCTGCCATCATCCCGACCCAAATGCAGTGAGGGCCACCCGCCTCGCGCGTGATGCGGTTGAAATTATCCCAGATCTGCAGACGCCGCTCGTAATTCCACATGATCCAGTCGCGATAAACCGGGTCGTTCCAATCCGCTTTCACCGGAATCCCGTGCCCTGATCGGGCGCGGAATTTGGCCTGACAGTTTTCGCAGAAACACGGCTGATGGCGCATCGGACCATTCCAGTTGTTGTCCGTGAATCCATCCGGTGAATACAAAGTCGCGACTTCGCGAAGAATCGCCGGAATGTGCTCGTCATAATACGGCCCGTTTACGCAGGCGACGTAGAGATCGGTCACCTGGTACGGTTTGCCGTTCGCATCGACGGCGAACCAGTCGGGATGCGCGCGGTAAAAAGACTCGTCGGCGCGATTCGAATCCATTCGCGCCTGCACCGCCAAACCGTCGGCGCGCGCCGCCCGCAAAATATCGCCGAACAAATCGTGCTCTCCGAGTTTCGCCGCGCGCCGATGCAGCGGAATCTTCGTCGGATAATACGCGACGATGCCGCCGGCGTTGACCACCACGCCCTGGACGCACGTGCGTTTCCATTGCGCGCGCCAAAATGGCAGATCGAAACGCTCCGGATCGACCTCGGTGAGATTCGTCTGACCCCAGCGATAGCAGCGCCGAAACCACGGCGCGCCGTCAGCGGAATGCGCGCTCGCATTCACATCGGCGTTCGTCGCCGCGCCGCTGGCTGCGGCTGCGCTGGCGACATTCAACCACGGCTTCGCGCCGAGCAGCGCGGTCGCACCCGCGAAACGGCGCAGGAATTCCCGACGGGAAGAAAGCCACAGAGGATCAGCGCTCATGCCTTCGATTCAGCGATGACGCGCCGCGGAATCGAAGCTTTTTTCCCAGTGAAGAAACCGGCTCGTTTGAGCCGCGTCATCGCCGACTCAACGCTCGCGGGACAGGCCGACGACTCGCTTCGTTCGATTCAAGTCCGTGAAAAGATTTTCGTTCGTCAGGTCGACGACCACATCCGAGCCCAACGCCAGTTTCACCGGCACGATCCAGCAATAATAGTCGGTGCCCCCGCGCGTTTTCACGCGGCCGATCGCGGAGAGCACGTAAGGTTCTTCAGCGGGAATGCGCATCGTGAATTCTCCATCCGCATTCGCCTGCGTTCGGTATTCTGTTTCCGGCAATTGTTGCAGCATGAGCATGCCAATTTTCGGTGCCGAATGACGGAGTTCGTCGAAGCCATTGACGTTCTGCTCATGACTCGCGGCCAGTTTTTCAAAACGGGCAACCACGCGGGTTTTCCCGGCGGTCTTCGCCGCTTCCTTCAATTCAATGATGCGCTGCTCGATCTCCTCTCGCGCGTCGCGATCGCCGCGCATGGTGTCGGACAATTCGAGCAGGTGTCTCAACTCTTTGAATACAGCCTCCTCGGCGGGAGAAAGACCCTCGACGCTGTTCGCCTGCGCTTCCTCATCCGAGGCGCGCAGCACTTCGTCGCGGAGACTGGAATAGCGTTTGCCGAGAACGACGGAGGCCTGTGCAAAGGTATTTCGGGCGACGCTCTTCGGATAGGCGGCGAGCTCGATGCTATCGAAAGCCACGGGAGCGCCCGAGTTGCCGCTCACGCGCACCACGCCGTGGACGACGCGCGTTTTTTGCCAGCATCCGCCGAAGACAACGACTCCCGCAACGCCGGCGCAGAGCGCGAAACGGCGCAGTTTTCCGCCATTCCGAAACTCGAATGGGGTGAACATGCGAAGGGGCGCAGCAGCAATCGACCATTTCGATCTCTTCCCAAGATGAGGCCCTGCGGCCGATCGTGTTTCACAAATTTCTTACGGCCTCGTCTCCGCCTTGCCGGAGGCGCAAGTTTTTGCCCTGCTCGCGTTCCCAGAGCTTTTCCTCCGACAAATATCGAACCCAACATAAATATGCATTACAGCCGCATCACTCTCCTCGCCGCGCTCGCTCTCGGCGCGGTTTCGTCGCTCTGCGCGATGAACAACGACGACCTGGTCAAGTTGAAGAAGGCAGGCATGTCCGATGAAACCATTCTCGCCTCCGTCAATCGCGAGAAGCCTGAGTTCGACACGAGCGCCGACGGTCTGATCGAACTGAAGGAAGCCGGCATTTCCGAAGCAGTCATCCAGCGCGTCATCGCGCGCAAGAGCGGCGAAACCGCGCCCGCCGCCAGCACGACCACCGCCAGCAGTTCGGTCGCCGCCGCGAACCCGAGCGGAAACGAAAGCGAACTCTTCAGCGTCGAGTCGCCCAAGATCGCTCCGCCAATCATCGTGCCGGCCGTCGGCCAGGATTACTTCCTGCGCTTCTCGCTCCACGAGGAAGACAACGAGTATCCAATCACCAACTACGCGCGCGGCTCCCTCGTTCCGATCAACACGCCGGTGAAGCTGATCTCGTTGGATGGAAAAAATTTCACCCTCAAGCGCCTCGACTCCAGCGAGACGATCAAGGTCGAGAACATCGAAAAATACAGCAAGCGCTCGACCTCCGAAGTTGCCGGATTGCTTCTCTCCTCCGTCAAGACGCCGATCGAGCAACTCGTCCCCGCTTTGCAGAAGGCGATCCTCGCCGGTGAGCCGCGCAAGGGCATGACCAAAGAACAGGTCATCATGGCCCGCGGTTATCCGCCCGCGCACGAAACGCCTTCGCTGGATCTCGACCGCTGGGTCTATTGGAGCAGCCGCTTCGTCAAACAAACGCTGGTATTCAACAACGACCGCCTGATCGAAGGCCGCGGCATTTACTAACGCCAGGCCGCTAGCCCCGTACCTCCGAACGAGGCGTTCCGACGGCTCATCGACACGACCCCTCGCACGCCGCATTCTGGCGACTCATCGACACCAGCCCTCGGACGCCGTATTCCGGCGGGCTCATTCGAACTCGCACCCAACGGAGCGCCGGTCCTCCGGCCGGCCAGCCTAATCCACGTCCCGCGAAGCGGGACACACTCCTCCCCTCCGACGCCGCATTTTTCGCGGCGTCTTTTTTTTAGAAACCTAAATCCATTTTCCACTTCCGATCTGATCCCGTTGACCACCCGTCGTCAGCCGAATCCTTTGGCTTACTCATGAACTGGCTCGCTGATCCTCAAATCTGGATTTCCCTGGTTACGCTCACTGGCCTCGAGATCGTTCTCGGCATCGACAATATCATCTTCATCTCGATCTTGTCGGGCAAACTTCCGCTGGCACAGCAAGCCAAGGCCCGCCAGACCGGCCTGCTCCTCGCGCTCATCACGCGTATTCTCCTTCTCTGCAGCATCTCCTGGCTGATGCGTTTGACGAAACCGCTCTTCGGCCTGCCCTTCCTCGATCACGATGTGTCCGGCCGCGATTTGATCCTGTTTCTCGGCGGTCTTTTTCTAATCGGCAAAAGTGTTTTCGAAATCCACGACAAACTCGAGGGCGCCGAGCACGAGATGAATCGCCGCGCGACCTCCTTCGCGAGCGTCATCACACAAATCGTCCTCCTCGATATCGTTTTCTCCCTCGACTCGGTGATCACCGCCGTCGGCATGGCCAATAACCTCTGGGTCATGATCACCGCCGTGATCGTCGCGCTCGGTGTGATGCTCGCGTTCGCCGGCTCGATCAGCGCGTTTGTCCACCGTCACCCGACCCTGAAGATGCTCGCGTTGAGCTTCCTGATTCTCATCGGTGTGACCCTCGTCGGCGAAGGCATCGGCTTCCACATTCCGAAGGGCTACATCTATTTCTCGATGGCGTTCGCGTTCGGCGTCGAGATGTTGAACTTGAAAATCCGTTCGAGCCACGCCGCAAAAACCGAGTGAAGCCGCACCATAAGCTCGCAGAAACGAAGACGCCCAACGGCGGGCATCTCACGCTTCACGAGCACGACGGCACCTACTGCATCCGTCTCGACGGCATCGATCTAATGCACTCGCACACCTCGGCTTCCGAGGTGCTGCTCGGCGAAATCGCCGCCGATCAATTCTCGAGCGCCGCGAGAAACGCCATCCTCATCTCCGGGCTCGGCCTCGGCTACACGTTGAAGGGCGCTCTCGGAAAAGCCGGACCGAACGCGACGTTCGACGTCGTCGAACTGATGCCCGAAATCGTCGCGTGGAATCGTGAACACATGCGCGGCTTGAACGGCGCCCTTCTCGATCATCCCCGCGTCAACGTCCTCGTGCGCGACGTGCTGCAGGTAATCGCGAAAGCCAAACCGGACCACTACTCCGCCATCTTGCTCGACATCGACAACGGCCCCACCGCGATGGTGAAAGAAACGAACCAAGGGCTCTACGATCGCGGAGGACTCCAACGCATCTGGCGCGCGCTCGAGCCCGGCGGCAAAGCCGCAATCTGGTCCGCCCGCGAGGACCTCGCCTTCGAGAAACGTTTCAGCGCGTCCGGTTTCACCGTCGAAAGAGTCGGTGCCAAACTTTACCCGACCGCGAAGCGTTCGACATACACCATCTACGTCGGAACGAAAAACGAACCGCCCTCATTTCGCGGTTAACTTCAGCGGCTTCACATAACCGGTGAGCTCCATGTAGGCGGAGCCGATTTCTTTTCCGCTCGCGTCGCGCACCCGGCAGGCGCCTTCCCAATACGCGATGCCGCCGGGGCCGGCGGCCAACTCCTGTTCGAGCAGCAGAGGTTCGATGGAAAATTTTACCGCTCCGCCGCTCTGCGGATCGCGCGTCGAAAGCTCCACCGTGCTCGGATAACGTCCGCCCGTGCTCACGCTGGTCCACGTGCTCAACGGCCGCCACGCGAAGCTCTCCTTGCGCGTGGCGCCGGTGGCGTCGACCCAGGTCAGCATCGAAGCGGGATCGCTGCTCCCATCCGCGTGGCGCAAGCGATACATCATCAATTCGCGGCCATCCAAAAACTGGATACACACCCAATCCCACCCGATCAGCCCTTCGCCCAAGCGACTGCTGCTGATTTCGTGGTCCATCCACGAGGTGCCGTGGACTTTCATATCTTCCCCGCGAATGCGCAGCGTGCCGCTTGTCTCCAAGCGCGAAAACGTCAGGTAGTAGCTTGCGGCATCCGCGCCCTCGCCTTTCCGCGAATAACCTTTGTCGCCAAAGAGCACGACCGGCTTCTTCGGATTCAATTTCAACGCGAAGCTCGCTTCGCTTCGCACGCCGCCGATCAGATCGATCCGCTCGGAGGGCGCTTTCTCCATCACGATCGACCAGTTGCCGTTGTGCGCGCTCAGCTTTCCAACCGCACTTGCCGCATCCCAGCCGTCGCGGTTGAGCCGCGTTTGGTAAATGAAGTTTTTTCGGGAAACATCCAGCACCGCCATGTGCGCGAGATGCAGCGTCTCTCGCTCGCTGCCGTCCTCCGAAACTTGTCGAAAAAAAGTGGCCTGGAAACCGAAGCGCTCGTTCCGCTCGTCGTAGAGATGCCCCGTCACGTACCACCATTCCAAGGGGAAATCCGGATGGCTGCCGTGATCCGCCGGGAAATGAAATTCCGGATTCGGCTGCGGCACGCGGAAATCGCCGCGCAGTTGTAGTGCCAATCCCACTACACTCAGGAGACCCGCCGCCACGGCGCGGCGAAAAACAAAGCGGATTGCGACGGCGAAGCTCATCTTATTCCTCGCGGTCAGCCCTCAGCCCTGCGCCCCAGCGCCCGACAGCGTACGAAACGATTGCGCTGACGAATACGGTCGAAACCGCCAATCCGACGAGCGGCGCGGCGGGTAATTCGAAGCCGAGGGTCCAGCCGAACGACTGTTTGTTGATCACGTGAATCAGCAGCCATCCAAGGGCCAGGCTGAGAAGCAAGCCTCCCACCACCGCGCATCCGGCGATCGCCACGCCCTCGCCGCAGGCACTCAGCGCGAGTTCGCGGCGACTAAATCCAAGCGCGCGCAAGGTCGTGAGTTGGTCGCGGCGCTCCATCAGCACACTCGCGAGCGTGATGGCTAAACTCGATATCGCGACGACCACGCCAATGACTTCGAGGGCATAGGTCAGAGAAAATGTTTGCCGAAACACCTCGAGGATTTGTCCGCGCAGCGAGGCATTTTCATAAACGATCAAACCGGGAAACGCCTCGGCCCAACGCAGACGAACCGCCGTCGCATCCGCACCGGGTTTCAAGATCGTCGCGATGTGTGTCACGGAATCGCGCTTGAACCAGGTTTGCACCGTCGCCTCGTCGATCGCGATCGTGCCCCGCTCGCTTGCGTAGTCGCTGTAAACACCTCCGATCGTCACACGCTTCAGTCCGCTCGGCGTGGGCACGCTTACCTCGTCTCCGCGATATTTTCGAAATCGATCGCTGAAGCTCTCACTCACGAACGCGCTCGTCGCGGCGTCGTAGGAGTCGAGCGCCTTGCGCGGTTTCTCCAACCAGCGAAACGACGCCTGCACCGTTGGATTCTTCAGCTCCAAGCCGCCCAACGTCGTACTTAGTCCGTCGATCACGATCGTTTGATAAACGCGAGTGGCGATCGACGCCACGGCTGGGTCCGCGGCAATTCGGTCGACGGTTGATCGGTCGATCGGACTGAAGTGGGCCGTCGTCGTCGCCTTCGACGTCAGATAGAGATCCGATTGCAGCGACTGCTGAATCCAACCGCGAATCGAGCCCTCGAAGCTCGCAATCAGAATCGCCATACCCGCCGCCATTCCGATGGCGCAAACCAAAGCGGCGACCGAGAAACGATGCCGGGTGGTGGGAAATCGGAGATAGCTCGAGGCCACCCGGCCCGGAACGCTCCGTCCACCGAGGCCGCGCACGAGCCAGGCCCAAAGCGGCAGGGCCGTCGCCGTGACGACACCGACGCCGAAAATCCACAAAAACGCCGCGGCGTAGCCGCCGAGTGGAAACCGCACGCCGCCGACGGGACGATACGGCGGTATCCACGATGCCACTACGCCGAGGCCGATCAGCGCGGCACCGATGATGGCATTTCGCAAATGCTGGCGGCTTCCGCTCCACGCATGGCGGGCGAGCGACTGCGCCGGCGGCGTTTTCGCGGCGATGCGCGCGGGATACCAGCCCGCGAAGAGACTCGATGCGACGCCGAGCCCGATCGCGATGACGGCTTCGCGAAAATCCAGCGTGGCCGATCGCGCCGAGGTTTCGAAATAGAGCGTGTTGATGCTCCGCCCGATAAACTGAACCGAACCTTGAGCGCCGATCCAGCCCAGGCCGGCGCCAATGATTCCCGCGAGCAGCCCGAGAACGGCAGCCTCGGCCAGCCAGAGTTGTTGTATCCAGCCGGCGGGTACACCGAGCGCGCGGAGGATCGCGATTTCGGTGCGGCGCCGAACCACTGCCCCGTCGAGCGTCTGAAAAATCAGGTACAGCCCGACCAGCAGCGCGATGAGTGAAAGCACCGTGAGGTTCAGCCGAAACGCTGCGGTCATGGTGTTGGCGGATTCTCTGCCATGCGCCGGAGCTTCGACCGTCCAACGCCCCGCGCCGAGGCGAGTCGCGATTTCATTCACCTCGCGCCGGACCGCGTCTTCGTCGTGACCGCCCTCGATCACGATTTCGATCCGGTCAAGCTGGCCGGATTTTCCGCTGAGGCGTTGGACGTCCATCAAGTCCATCACCGCGAGATTTGCCGGCGCGGGCGTTTGGCCCGGCAACGTCGGAATAAAACCCGCCACCCGCAGCGTCTCCGTGCGATCACCAATGGAGGCGCTGACCGCTTGGCCTTTCGCAAAACGCGAAAGCGGACTGACCCAAATCTGGTCGTGCGCGAAATCCGCTGTATCCGATTCGAAACTACGCTGGTCCTGAGCGCCAGGTTTGCGGCGCGCCTCGGCCAGATTGGTCACGACGAACAAATCCACTCCGAGCAAATGCAGATTTTGCTCCTTCGAATTATTCAGCGGCGCACTCGTCTCGACCACGCCAACCAAATCAGCCGGCCGGCTGCCCAGGGCCGCGCGCAATTCACCGAGGGCCGACGCCGGCAATGTTCCTGCGAGAGGTTGAAGAATCCAATCGCTTTGCCCGGTCAGCGTGTCGGCGAAATTGGAAAAGCTCGCGAGCGCGGCGCGGTTCGCCAGACGCACGGAAACGAAAACGCCCACGCCAAGGCTCAACAGGCCGAGCATCAGCAGGAATTGCCCGATGCCCGTGCGCCAATGGCGAATCGTCGTTCGCCAGAACAAGCTGGCTTTCAATGCTGCGTGTCCGCTCATGTTCACACGGTGACTGCAGGCGAGTCTTCGCTGGCGTGGTCGATGCGGCCATCGCGCAGAAAGACCGTGCGATGACAAATCGCCGCCGCCTCCGCACTGTGCGTGACCAGCAGCAGGGCCGTGTGAGTTTCGTCCGTGAGTTCGCGCAGCAGTTGCAGCACCGAGGCGCCATTGGCGGTGTCGAGATTGCCCGTCGGCTCGTCGGCCAAAATCAGACTCGGATGATGAACCAAGGCGCGGGCCACGGCCACGCGTTGTTGTTCGCCGCCCGACATTTCTCCGGGAAACGCCTGTTTTCGCGACAGCAGGCCGACGCGCTCGAGCAGCGTAGTGACGCGAGCACTACGTTCTGTCGCGCTGACTCCGACGAGTTGCAGCGGGAGCTCGACGTTTTCGAAAATGGTCAGCGTCGGCAGCAGGTGAAAGAATTGGAAGATCGTGCCGATCCGGCTCCGGCGAAGTTCGGCGAGGGCGTCGCCGGTCAGATCGTTGAGCCGCCGGCCGAGGAGAAACACTTCACCGCGATCCGGGCGATCGACGCCGCCAAGGCAATTGAGCAACGTCGTCTTGCCGCTTCCGGACGGGCCCATCAGAGCGACGCGCTCGCCTTCGTTCACCCGAAGGGAGACGTCGATCAACACGGGCTGCTCTGCATAGGCGCGACTCAGCGCACGGGCCTCGATCACAGGGGCAGATGCCATGCCGGAAGAAAAGCCCTCGACCGCCAAAAGCCAATCCAGACGAAAAGTTCTGCCTGCGGCGCCGGAGATTTTTTTTAGCCGCAAAGAGGCATAGCGCGGCGAGGCCGCAACCAAAGATTACGCCCACGGCGCGCTAAGGAAGAAGTAAGAATGCAGAATGAAGAATGAAGGCATGGCCAGCCTCAGTGGGTAGGGCGTACCGAGCCGAAGGCGACATCGGCCACGGTCTCTCGCGAGCCGCAACCGTATGGCCTAACCTCCGGGTTGAGCCACTCGTCAAAGCGGCTCGCGAGGGACCGCTCGCCCTACCTCGGAGCCCGCATCCATTTGCAAAAAAATCCTCGCGGAATTGAGCGATTCAGCAGGACTGCAGTTCAAAAAAACGCAAAGAGGATTATTGCTCGTTCGGGCCGATTCAGACATCCGTGACCTGAAAGTGGTCTGGTATTTTGGTTTGGAGCTACAAACCAATACCCCAACCGCGTTCTGGAGCAGAAATTGCGAGCGATGTAGACTACCCAGAATCCTCTTTGCGCTTTTTGAGCCTCTTTGTGGCTAAAAAAAATTCTTCGCGGCCGCTTTCGCGGCTCAGCACAGACGTATGCCGTGGGACTCGATGAGGATCTTGCGATCGCGGTAAAGCGCGCCGATGGCTTGTTTGAACGCTTTCTTGCTCACGCCGAACGCGGCACGAATTTCCTCCGGTGTGCTCTCGTCGTTGAAAGGCATGCGGCCGCCAGCGGCTTTCAGCGATTCGATAATTTGCTCCGATAACGGACCAATCCGCCTGTAACCCACGCGATCCAAGCCGAGGTCGATCTTACCGTCGGGCCGTACGACACGCACAAAACCGTCCAGCGCCTGCCCGACCGCGAGTTCGCCGGGAATATCATTCCGATAAAGCAGTCCGCGATGCAGATGGTTGACCACCGCGTTGTAGCCGAGCGGGGTGTCGCCATAGATCAACAGCTTGACCGGCTGACCTTCGGCATACTCCGGAAACGATGCGCTGAAATGGCGGTTCAGACGCATGCTGGCCACGATACGGTCCGTGCGCTCATCGAGCCCAACATGCACGACCACCCAGTCTCCCGTATTCAATGGCTTGGTCTGCTCGCGCGCCGGAAGCAGGAGATCTTTTTCGAGTCCCCAATCGAGAAACGTGCCGACACGCGGATTGACCCCAACCACCCGCAGATACGCAAACTCGCCGACCTGCGCGTAAGGTTCCTCCGTCGTCGCGACTAACCTGTCTTCTGAGTCACGATAAACAAAGACGTCGATCGTCTTCCCTGGCACCGCATCCATCGTGATGTACCGACCGGGCAGCAACACCTCACCATGTTCGCCGCCATCGAGGTAAAGCCCAGGCGGCGCCTCGCGGACGATGAGAAGAGAGTTGCGCCGACCGATCTGTGCCATGCCGCAAACTGAGGGGAAAGGCGTGCGTTGGGGAGGCAAATCCACGCGTTGCCCTCAGCGCCTATTCCTGCGATTCGTCCGCCAATGCTTTCTCTTTCGCTCAAGCCCATCGGTTTTCTTCGCACCGAGAAGCACGTGAAATTCGACACACCGCATCAACCGTCTGATCAGGCCGCGGAGCGCAACGTCCTCGAGCTGTGCCCAGAAAGTGGATACAGAGAGGCCCTTCGCGATCTCGCCGGTTTTACCAGGATTTGGTTGATCTGGTGGTTTCACCGCAACACGACGTGGCGACCCTCCGTGCTTCCGCCTCGCGGACCCGCCCAGCGCCGCGGACTCTTCGCCACGCGCTCTCCGCACCGACCGAATCCGCTCGGATTGACGAGTGTTCAACTTCTCGGGATCGACGGCCTGAAATTGATTCTCGGCCCGTGCGATCTGTTGGATGGCACGCCGGTTTTCGACATCAAACCCTACATCCCAAACTACGACGCCTTCCCCGAGGAGCGCGCCGGCTGGATCGAAGACGTGGACGCCGCGCTGAAGGTCGCGCCTCCGTACACGATTCAATTTTCCGAACTGGCAAACACGCAGGCCGCGTGGCTGCAGGAAAATTTCCAAATCGATTTCCGGCCTCGATTGAACGAGCTGTTGTCGCGCGATCCGACTCCGCACCGGACGCGCAGAATCAGGCGCCGCGCGGAAAATCTTTTCGAAATCGGCTGCGGGGCGTGGCGGGCATTTTTCGGCGTGAACGGCCTGACCGTGTCCATCACGTCGCTGGACGCGGCCTACCCGCTTCGTTTCATCCACCGCCCGGGCAGCGAGGCCGTTCCCAATCGAGACGCGCAGATCGCGTTCATCGAGCGCTGGCCACGCGCGGACGGCAGTTGAAAACCAGATCGGCCGAAGCCTCGGTCAAATTTCGCCGCGCTTCATTTCATCCATGATTCGCTCGGCGGAACGCCAGGCCAGCGCCATGATCGTGAGGGTGGGATTTTTGTCCGGGCTGGAACAAAACGCCGCCCCATCGAGGACGTAGAGGTTTTTCACGTCCCAAGTCTGTCCCCATTTATTCAATACAGAGGTTTTCGGCGACACGCCCATCATCGCGCCACCGACTTCGTGAATTATGCGGCCACCCGGCTGGATGGCGCCCTCGGCGGAACGCGGTCTCAAGTCTGTCACGACGCCTCCCATCGCCTCGATGATCTGCTTGAACGTCTGCTGCATGTGCTCCGCCTGGCGGATCTCATGTTCGGACCATTTCCAGTGGAAGCGCAGCACTGGAATACCCCAGCGATCTTTCACCTCCGGATCGATTTCGCAGAAGCAATATTTGTTGGGGATCATCTCGCCTCGACCGGAGAAGCCGATGAACGAGCCATAGTATCGACGCGCCGCGGCTTTCAATTTCGCGCCATAGGGCACCCCGCTGAAAGAAGCCACGCCCGCGCCCGTGCCGAAGGGAGGCATGCCGCGGTTGCCAGAAAATTCGATGTGATAACCGCGCGCAAAGCCGAGCTTGCCCGCGGCCTGTTCGCGATAGAGCCACCAGGGGATGTACGCATGCAGACCGCCCGCGCCGTCTTCATTGTGCGGCGGCATATTTTCCAGCATCGGCACCTGCCCTCCGCCGAACGTGCCCACCGTATTGACGAGATTGCGGCCGAGCACTCCGCCGCTGTTGCCCAAGCCCTCGGCGAATTGATTCGTCTTCGAATTAAACAGTATTCGCACGCTCTCATACGAACTCGCCGCGAGGATCACGACACGCCCGCTGGCGGAAGCTTCGCGGCCAGTTTTCTTATCGACGAAAATCACGCCGGTCGCGCGGCCCGCTGTATTCGTGGTTACACTACGCACCATCGCATCAGTCACGAGGTCGAGATTGCCCGTCGCGAGTGCCGGCGGCAGATGCACTGTCGTCGATTGATAGTTCGCTTTGATCGAGCAACCCCGCTCGCACGGCGTCGCCCAAAAACAGGCGGCGCGCGCGGCGATGCTTTCGGCGAGGATGCGCTGAGCCTTCGCGTTTCCCGGATGCAGTTTTTGCGCGATCGCCTCGCCATCGAGTCGCCGAGAGAGCACGGCACGACGCGCGGGCAGCACCGGAATCCCCAGTGGCTTCACGCGCGCCTGAGCGAGACGTTCGGCGAGCCGCATGGGCGGCGGCGGCAGAAGCACGCCCTTGTTTCCAAACGGCGTGTTTTCCAGTTCCTCTTCGGGCCCATAAACGCCGATGAGCGTCTCCACCTTTTCGTAATACGGCGCGATTTCCTCGTACGAAACAGGCCAGTCGAAGCCCAGTCCGTCGCGGCTGTAAGGCTTGAAATCATACGGCCCCATCCGCAGCGCGACGCGTGACCAGTGATTCGTCCGACCGCCCAGCATTCGCGTGCGAAACCACATCATGTGCCGCGTGGGGTCTTGCTCGCCCATGGTGTACGGCTCGTCCGCCATCTTCCAGCCGCCCGCCACGCCGGCGTCGTAGAAGCCGTAGGGTTTGTCGGGCGTCCCGACGGCACGCAGCGGCGCGCGAAAATTCTCCTGAAACATCGGCGTCTCCGTCGTGGGATCATAGTCGCGCCCCGCCTCGAGCATCAAAATTTTCACGCCCTCCATCGCGAGCGTGTAAGCGGCCTGCCCTCCTCCCGCGCCCGACCCAACGATGATCACATCGTAGTTGTCCTTGATTTCGCGAACTGAAATGCGGGGCATGACGTTAAGCGGATTTCAACGTTGAGAGCACACCCCGCAGGAAACCGATCGATTCGGCGACGCCAGGAACAGGATCTTCTTTGCCCGGGCCTTCGACCTCGTACTCCACGCCAACCTGGCCGGCGTATTTCACCTTGATCAAGGCCTGCAAAATCGCGGCCACTTTCATCCGACCGCGACCGAGTTCCACCGGAATGTCCTCGGCGCCGATGGGCGCGACCGTGTCCTTGATGTGCAGATCGTAAAGGCGCGATGTATATTTCTCGATCGCCTCGACCGGATCCATCGCCGTGCGCGAGGTATGGCCCACGTCGATACAAAGACCGATTCGCTCGTCGTATTTTTCCGCCGCATCCCACGCTTCTTTCGGCGTTGGATAAAGTTTGTCCTCCGGCCCGTGATTATGAATCGCGAGGCGGATATTGTATTCCTTCACGAACCGCTCGATCAGCGGAAAGGCGTCGCGATTGGGCCGGCAAGTCATCACTGGAAGCTGCGCCGCCTTCGCCGTTTCGAAGGCTTTGCGCACGACAGCTTCGTCGTTCGGCAGGTTGACCACGCCTGTAGCCATCAAGTGGATACGGGCGGCGCGCAGCTTTTCTCCGGCGACGCGGCAGGCATCGACGTCTCCACCCCAGGGCGCATGCGTGCGATAGAGTGAAACGTACTCGAGGCCGAGCCGGTGCAGCGTCGCGATCACCGCGTCGAGCGAAAGATTTTTCAGCGAGATCGAGGCGATGCCGAGTTTGAGCGGCGATCTGGTCAGCGGCGTGTCGTGCGCAGCGAGCGAAGTTGCCGAAGCTGGCGAAGGAGCCGTGGACGACGATGTGTCGGCGCCGAGAAGCGTGGAGACATTCAGGAGCGGCGCGGCGGCCAGACCGGCGGCGACGGACTTGAGGAGTTCACGGCGGGAAAGCGAAGAGACATTCATGGGATTACTCGTGGGGTTTCGCGAAACTTCACGACGCGGCTGCGTTTGCAAGAAGCAGAATGTGATCACTCAAACGGATGAGGAGTCCGGCGGCTGACAGTCCACGCGCACGAGGGAACTTTGGCTACCTTACCTCATGAAAATCAAAACCCTGTTCACCGCCGTCGTTTTGTTGAGCAGCGCGTTGTCGACGCAGCTTTTTGCCTACGAAAACTTCAAGGTCGCGGTTTATTGCCGCGCTTACGAAGTGAAGGAGATGGCGGATCCCGCATGGCTGGAGGCGCGCTACAAGGAGCTCACGCAGCAGGTGCACGTGGATAAAATCTATCTCGAGGTGCATCGCGATTTGCTAATGGTCGACGACAAGACGCTCGATGCCGCCAAAGCGTTCTGGGAATCGCACGGCATCAAAACCGCGGGCGGCATCACCTACACCGTGGACGAGAGCAATCGCTTCGAAACATTTTCCTATGCCAATCCCGAGCACCGCAAAAAGGTGCAGGAAATCGCCGAGCACGCGGCCAAGCATTTCGACGAAGTCATCCTGGACGACTTTTTCTTCACGAGCGCGAAATCCGAATACGATTGGAAAGCGCGCGGCGACAAGAGCTGGACGGAGTTTCGCCTGAAGCTGATGGCCGATGCCGCAGAAGACCTCGTGGTCAAGCCGGCCAAGAAAGTTAACCCGAAGGTGCGCGTCGTCATCAAATATCCGAACTGGTACGAGCACTTCCAGGCCCTCGGCTTCAATCTGGAAAAAGAGCCCTCGATCTTTGACGGAATCTACACCGGCACCGAAACGCGCGACGCGGTCATGAGCGCGCAACATCTTCAGCCTTATCACGGGTATTCAATTATCCGATACTTCTCCAACATCGCTCCCGGTCGAAACGGCGGCGGCTGGGTCGACACCGGAGGCTCGCGCTACTACGATCGCTACGCCGAACAGCTCTGGGTCACACTCTTCGCGAAGGCGCCGGAGATCACGCTCTTCGATATTCGCCAAGCGCATATTCCGCTCGACGCAAAGCTCCGCGCGCCGTGGCAGGATCAAAAAACGAGTTTCCGCTATGACGATGTGATGAAACCGATCGCGCTCGCCGATGGCAGCAGGGTGAAACCGACGTCATACGCCCGCGTGGCCGGTGTCGCCTTCGAGGAAGTGGACAAGACGCTCGGCGCAATCGGCCATCCGGTCGGCTTGAAGAGCTATCGCCCCTTTCACTCCACCGGCGAAGATTTCCTTCAAAGTTATCTCGGTATGGTCGGATTGCCGATGGAGATCGTGACCGAATTTCCGACGGACGAATCGATCGTGCTGCTCACAGCCGAAGCGGCGTTCGACAAGAAAATCGTCGACAAAATCGAGGAGCACGTCCGCACCGGCCACAAGGTCGTGATCACGTCGGGCCTCCTGAAAGCGCTCGAGAATCGCGGCATCAAACAAATCGCAGAGATCGAGGACACCGGGCGTGTCGCCTTGGTGAAAACGTTTCAAGCGAACTGGCGTCTCGTCGAAGGAGACAAGGCGATCTTGATTCCGCAGATCGGCTATCGGACGAATGATTCGTGGGAACTGGTCTCCGCCATCGACGGCGACAACGGCTGGCCCCTGCTGCACGACGCGGACTACGTGAAGGGTCATCTCTACGTGCTGACCATTCCGGAAAATTTCGCGGACCTCTACAATCTGCCGGCGCCCGTCCTGACCGCGATTCGCCGGGTGATCACCGCGAATTTGCCCGTGCAGATCGACGCGCCCTCGAAGGTCAGTCTTTTCACCTACGACAACGGCGTCTTCACCGTGGAAAATTTCCGCGATGAGGCGGTGGACGTGAAAGCCGAGCTCCCGCTCAGCGCGACGCAGATCGAAGATGTGGCGTCGGGAGAAACGGTGCAGACCGAAGAGCGGAAAGAATTCCGCCGCTTCGGCAAACCCGCCGTCCCGGTTGGAAAGACCGCGGCATTCAAGCTCGCGCCGCATTCCTTCCGCGCCTTCCGGGTTCTTCCGCAGCGCTAATGCTCTCGTCTTTTTGACGACGCCTTTTTTGCCCACGAATCACACGAAGCACATAAAATCGATCCACTGATTTCTTCCCACGGAAGGCACCGAAAACACGGAATGCGAATTCAGAACTCCGTGTCTTCGGTGCATTCCGTGGGAAATTTTTTCCGGACTTCGTGTGCTTCGTGATTCGTGGGCCAAAGGTTTTTGCTTACTTCCAGTCTCGATACAGCCACCGCAGAATGTCCGGCAGAATCGCGCCGCCGTGGGTGTCGGAATGCGAGCCGTCGCCCCAGACGTGATTCACATCGTAGCGAGGTCCAGGCTGGTGATTTTTGTCGGCATTGGCGTTGGCGTATTCGAAAGCAGACAACATCTGCTGGTTCGCGAGAAACCAGTTGCCATGCTCGTTGCTTAGATCGTTCGAGCCATCCTGCAAAAAGATCCGAATCGGTTTGATCGGATTCTTTCGAATCAACGTGGGATACAGGTCTCCTCCGGGAACCATTGGCTCGCCATCGTGGGCCGGGCGATAGCCGATCGACGTGTAGCTGCCGATCATGCTGATGACTTTTCGAAATTGATCAGGTCGATGCCACGCCACGGTGAACGCGCAAATCGCGCCGCTGCTGGTTCCCCCGATCACGCGCATCGCAGGATCATCGCTGAGGTTGTAGCGCTTTCCCACGGCGGGAAGCATCTCGTCGACGATGAACCGCGTGTACGCGTCGTTCAGCGCGTCGTACTCCTCGGCGCGGTGGTTGGGATTGTTCATTCCCAGATTGTCCGGGTAGACATCGCCGAGTTGGCCCGGCGTGATGAAGATGCCAATCGTCACCGGAATCTCGCGCTTGTGTATCAGATTATCCAATACGCGATTCACTCGCAGCGGCCCGGTGGGGTTCAGTGCGCGCTGGCCGTCTTGAAACACGAGCACAGCCGCTTTTTTCGAAGCGTCGTACTGCGCAGGCACGTAGATCCAATAGCGGCGCACGGTGCCGGGAATGTTCGTGCTGTGAAAAAGCAGCGGGCCCTCCACGGCGCCGACCGGCACTCCAGGCTGCGGCAATGAATCCGCGGTGAGCGGATATTCGCCCGGCTTGCGCACCGGCGCTTTCTCCTCCGCGGCAAAGCTCGCCGCGGCGAAAATAGATAGCGCGAGTGTCGCGGTGGAGAGAGGCAGGAGATGGCGTCTGAGTTTCATGATCGGCGTTGTTGGGGTCGGGGTGTGGTGCGAGATGCGAGGTACAGACTGCGCTTTCAGGCCGGCGCGATTTCGATTTCTGCGGTTACGTCGTGAATCTAGAATGACGCGATTCTCTCGGACGGAATCGGCCGCGGCAAACGCTTGCGTGACAAACACGCTCCATCATTTGAGCTTTTCAGGCCCAGGACTACGCTCGGTTTCCATTCCTATTATTTATGAAACGAAGCGCATCCGCAGTTTGGCAAGGTGACCTCAAAAAGGGCAAAGGCACGATCTCCACGGAGAGCGGCGTCCTGGTCGATTCACAATATTCCTTCTCCACTCGTTTCGAGAGTGGAAAAGGCACGAACCCCGAAGAGCTGATCGCCGCGGCGCACGCAGGCTGTTTCAGCATGGCCCTGTCCGCCGCGCTCGGCAAAGCGGGGCACACTCCCGATCGTATCAACACGACGGCCGCCGTGACGCTCGACATGATCGACGGCAATCCGAAGATCACCAAGGTCGATCTCACCCTGAGCGCGCGCGTGCCGAATATCTCCGCGGCCGATTTCGAGAAGATCGCCAACGACGCGAAGGCGAACTGCCCGGTCTCGAAAGTGTTGAACGCACAGATTTCGCTCGCCGCGAAACTCGAATGATTGGTTTTCTCGCGATTACCCCGAATGCAACGCCGCCATTTTCTCAAAACCGGCCTCACCGCCTCCGCACTCGCGATGGTCGAAAGTTCACCTGCCCTGCACGCCGCGAGCAGTGAGCCCTCGCCGCGCGACTACTACGAACTGCGCGCCTATCGGTTAGGCAACGGCGCGAGCGCCGACCTGCTCCATGGCTACTTGGAGAAAACGCTTTTGCCCGCGCTCAATTCGCGGTCGATCAAACCGATCGGCGTCTTCGACGAAATCGAGCCGAAGGAAGGCGCGACCGTCTGGGTCGTCATTCCTCACACCTCGCTCGAGTCAATTATCGAGGTGAACACGGCCATCAATGCCGACGCCGCCGTGCAGAAATCCGCCGGAGATTATTTTTCGAAAACCTCGAAGGACCACCCGGCTTACGAGCGCGTTGATTCGTGGCTCTATCTCGCGTTCGCCGGCATGCCGCGACTGGAGCTGCCTCACCTCTCCCGGGAAAAAGAGGCGCGCATCATGGAGCTGCGCACGTACGAGAGCTACAACGAAGAGCGCGCCCTGAAGAAGGTCGCGATGTTCAACGCCGGCGAAATCGAAACTATGCACGAGGTCGAACTTGGTCCGGTGTTCTTCGGCCAAGGCATTCTCGGCCGCGGACTCCCCCACCTCACCTACATGCTTTCAGGCGCCAATCGCGCGGCGCACGCCGAACACTGGAAGGCATTTCAAGCCCATCCCGTCTGGGTGAAGCTGAAGGCTGATCCGATCTACGCGGAAACGGTTTCGAAAATCACCAGCCGTTTTCTCACGCCGACCGCGTATTCGCAGATTTGATACGCCGGTCTTCGGGTTCGTCCACGTGCTGGCGGCGTGCAACCTCCGCCAGCAATTCGTACGAGCGCAGGCGCGCCGAGTGTTCGTAGATCATCGCCGTGGCGATGACCTCGTCGACTCCCGTCGCGGCGACAAAGCGCTCGAGTTTTTCGCGAACGGTTTCCGGGCCGCCCACGATCGCCGCGCCGAGCGCACGTTCGACGCCTGCTTTTTCTCCCGCGGTCCAGATCAAATCCATGTCGTCGACCGGCGGGTTGAGCTGACCCGGCGTGCCGCGCTGCAGATTGACGAATTGCTGCTGCAAGGAGGTGAACAGATGAGCCGCCTCCGCGTCTGTATCCGCTGCGCAAATACTCACACCCGCCATGCTGTGAGGCGCGGCCAAATCCTCCGAAGGCCGGAATTCATTTCGATACAGTTCGAGCGCTTCGAACATGAGCTGCGGCGCAAAATGTCCCGCAAAAGCGAAGGGCAAGCCAAGCGCCGCGGCCAGCGACGCGCTGAACAGACTCGATCCGAGAAGCCAGATCGGAACATCCAACCCCGCACCGGGAACCGCGCGCACCGGTTGACCAGATACCGCGGGTTTAAAGTAAGCGCGCAATTCCTTCACGTCGTCGGGAAACGTGTCGGCGGCCGTGTTCATTCTCTCGCGGCGCAGCGCCCGCGCCGTTCGTTGATCCGTGCCGGGAGCGCGCCCCAGCCCAAGATCGATCCGCCCTGGGAAAAGCGAAGCCAGCGTGCCGAATTGCTCGGCGATCACGAGCGGCGAATGATTCGGCAGCATGATTCCGCCGGCGCCGACTCGAATAGTCGACGTGTGAGCCGCCACATGGCCGATGACCACAGCCGTCGCCGCACTGGCGATGCCCGTCATGTTGTGATGCTCCGCCAGCCAGTAACGACGATAGCCCCAGCGCTCCGCGTGCTGCGCGAGATCGACGGAATTCTTGAAGGCGTCCGCCGCCGTTGCGCCTTTGACGATGGGAGCGAGGTCGAGAACGGAGAATGAAACCACGCCACAACGAACGTGGCGCTTTCACTTTCGCGAATTTTCCGCGCGAACTCTTATCAGCTCAACGCACCCGCCAGGCCAACCGCAGCGAGAGAATGCGGCGCGCGCGAATGCGACGACATCGGGGCGCGCGAGTTAGAGCCGCTCTCGATGGTAACTCCCGCGGCGACGAAAACCTTGCGGCGGAGCTGCGAATGCTGGCGCACATCGTAACTCACGGCGAGTTTGCGAAAATGAGTCACGAGTTCTTCCTGGTGCAGGCTTTCGACCGCGGTGAGGGCTTCGTCGATGTCTTCGTCCGTGCAGTAGGGATCGAGCGCTTCGCAGCCCGGTGCGGTGATGCGGCGCAGTTGCGCGCAGAAAGCGCGAATGCTTTCCCAACCCAGGTCCTCGGAAACTTCCACATCGAGCGTCGCAATTTCGAAGGCAATCGTGCCGAGATCGCCGTGCCCGCTGCACGCGACCTCGAGCATGACGCTGCGCAAGAGCTGCGTGATGTCTTTCGGCAACGAATCATGCTGCGCGAGCAGCGCTTGAAACCACGCGCGAATTCCCGCCGCGTCGCGCCGGAGCGCCGCGGCCGCCAGCGTATTGAGATTCTCGATACCGATTTCCTCGCGCGACGCCTCGCTGTGATAGGACAGAACGTAGCGCAGCGAAAACGGATCCATCACGTGCGCCAGCAAATCTTCATCCTGCGTGGCGCGACGCTCGACCTCGCTCACCAGGCGCTCCCACGACGGATTTCCGACCAGTGTGAGACGTTGCAGAGACGAAACGATCGCCTCGACTTCGCGCCGCGAAATTTCCCGCCAGAGCTCTTCCGGCAATTGCGCGCGTCCCGCCCAATAAAGCCGGTACAAAGTCCGCAAAAGTAACTCGCGCTTGGCCGCTTCCTGAACTCGGGAATGCGACTCGAAGAGGCCGAGCGGCGAATAGCGCGCGTTGAACACCTCCCGGATCACCGCGTCATCCATGCGCAGTCGTAAAGCAGCCGGCGACGCGTTCTTCTCGCTCGCTTCATCCGCGCCGCCCGCCCGGCCGGCAAATTCCAAAAGCCCAAACCGACGCGCTAACCCTTTTTCGCAGAGGAGATTGCCGATGGACCCGGTGGTTTGCCCTGATTTCATGAGTAGAGCAAAAACCCCAGGCCGCAAAATCGCAAACATTTTACGTTAGTCTTTTGCATTATTTTTGCAGGAGGGAACGCCCGCCTATTTTTCGTGGCTCAAAACTGCGGCGCGCCTGCTCTGTAATGGAAATTCGCACGCTAATGACAGGCTTAACCTATCTCGCGTAAGCCGCGGCATTTCGCTCTCATTTGCACATCTCCTGCAGTGCATCACCACACCCCCTCTTTCTCCCGCCGTTCGGCGTTGGCAGGTCTCGGAGTTGCAGCGCTTTGCGTGGCACTTTTAACCTTGCGCAACTCAGCCTCCGACTCGGTCTCGACAATCGATTCAGCACCCCTCTCGGCCGGCTTTTCTCAAACGGCCTCGCGTAAATCCGATGTGAAAACGACGCAAGGCCCTGCGATCGAGCTTGCTTCCGTCGTTTCCGCACCTGCCCCCACGCCCGAAGCCGCTGACCTCGATCCTGCGCAAAGCGCCGAACTTTCGCGCGCCATCGAGCTGAACATGATGGCCGACCGCGCGGACTTGGAACTCTCCGCGGACCAGCTCTCGAAGCTCACCGAAATCACCTCCTACTTTCAGGAGGTGCGAAATGTCTACGAGGCTTCGATCGCGAAACTGCACTCCCAGCTCTCCGGTCGTCGCGTGCTGCTGCAAATCCCGGTGTATCCAGCCGCTGGAGACAACCTGCGCGAGCTTTACTACGCGGAGATCGCGAACGGTCTCGGCACCGCGGCGGCCAAGGAGGTGCGCGCAAAACTCGGTTCGCAGTTGGAAAATCTTTTCGCCGGCTTCGGCACATCCGAGCAAACTCTCGAGCTCACCGGACAGAACGTCGCCGCCACGGACCTCGTGCTGACGCGCAGCGCCGTTTTCTGGAAAGACGTTTCACCCAGCGGAGCGATTGTTCACCGAGAAGAAACGCACCTGCTGTCACTCGAGGATCCGGATGGCGCCGAGTGGAGTTCATTTCTTCCCCTGTTCGGCGCCGCGGTTCCGGCGCGCTCGTCGTCGATCTGATCAACGAAGCTTCAGGAGATCGTGCGTGATATGACGCGCGGTCCGGCGATACAGCTTCCGGTTTTTCCAGGAGGAAATGCGGCGCGATTGGCCAAAGCGTTTCGCGAGCTGATTGTAGAGTCCCGCGATCTGCAGATCGAAGCGCAACCGATGGAAGGGCCGGTCAAAGCGGCTGCTGTGATTCGCACGGTGCTGGCGCCACGTCGTCCAGGGCTCGTTCAGCGTCACGACCTTGCCGAGGAGAACAGCGGCGATCGAGAAAGCGATGTCGGCGCTAATCAACGTGTCGAGCTGCAGCGGAAGGCAGGTTTCGAACGTCTCGCGGCGGAAGGCCAGCGCGCTCGTCGGATAAAAATAATCC
This sequence comes from Opitutaceae bacterium, assembly GCA_035765635.1. Taxonomy (GTDB): domain Bacteria; phylum Verrucomicrobiota; class Verrucomicrobiia; order Opitutales; family Opitutaceae; genus EW11. Next base: position 84,767 of record DASTWZ010000020.1, on the reverse strand, counting down.
AAGTCATGCGTGCGCGAAATTTCCGTGATCGTGTCGATGCCGTGGGCCCAGTCGTGGCGTTTGTCGGCGACCTTTTCGCCCTTCGCGTCGATGTGCAGCATCGGCGCCTGAACCATGCTGACTTCCGGGTCTTTGAACGCGGCGGTATAAGCATCCAGTTTTCCCGGCAAAAACGTGTCATCGCCATCGAGGAGAAAAATCAGCTGCCCCGTGCTCTTGGCGAAGGACGACGTGATCGCGACCATTTGGCATTCGCGATAACCGACGGTCAGCTTCGGCGCCAACGTGAGCTGAATTCTGTCGGCGTAACTCTGCAAAATCTCGCGGCTTCCGTCCGTGCTCCCGTCGTCGTAGACGATGAGTTCGTCGCCCGGCAAAACCTGCTCCAGGACCGAGTCCAAGCATGCGCGAAGAAATCGAGCGTTGTTGTGGTTGTTGACCAGGATTGAGCGTTTCATCACGTCAGCGGCGCGACCAGTGGAAGAGTCGTTCGGTTCCTGCAACACCTAAAGCCTTTCGCTCGGTGAAACCCTGATTTTGTGAGCGGAAGACCTCGCTATTGATTTGTCGACCGAGGCGCTCAGTTTCGTTCGTTCCGACGATGGTTTCAGATGCCGCTAAACTTCACTTTCTACTCGCTGGCGATGCGCGCGTGCGCTGGGGCATGGCCGCCGCGGTTGGTTCGATTTTGCGTGTGCTTCCCGTGGAGCGCGCGGCGCAAATCACCGTGATCGATGGAGGCTTGCCGCCCGACTTGATGGCGCGGCTGACGGAGCGCGTGGAAGCGGCGGGCAAACAAATCTCCTTCATTCCCTTTCGCTGGCCCGAGGGTTGCAACGCGCCCGCGCTCGAGGGCAGTCGGCTGGCCTACGCGCGATTGCTCGCGAGCGAGGTGATCGACTCGGACTACTGCCTGTATTTCGACACGGATTTGGTGCTGCGCGAAGATCCGACGCCGCTCTTCGAAGCCGCGCGCCGCACGCCTTTCGTTCCACTGTGGGCCGTGCAAAATTATCCGGATCACTCGTACGAATATCAGCTCGGCCGCCAGACGAACGAGTTGCTGAGCGCTGCGACGGTCGGCGCGGTTTATTTCAATTCCGGATTCTTGCTGATCAACGTGAAGGCGTGGCGCGATCTCGACGTGGCGAAGCGTTGTTTCGCGCTGGCCGAGCAATACCAGTTCATCTGCCACGATCAGGACGCGCTGAATGTGCTTTTTGTGCGCGAGTGGCGCGAGCTGCCGGAGCGCTGGAATTTTCAACTCTACGAGCGCACGACCTTCCCGCTCGATGCTGCTGCGCTTCACTATTCGGGCCGCAACAAACCGTGGCACTTTGGTTATCCGAAAGCGGCACGGCGCTCGTTCCTCGAAGCGCTCGCCGCCGCGGGATTTCCCCGCTGGCGGCCAAAGGTGAACCTCACCGAGTGGCTAAGAAATTCGCGCTTCCGCCCCTTCTTCAGCGCGATGCTCTACAATCTGCGTCGCGCCGCCGGCAAGAACGGCGTCAAGAAACGCTGATTCGAGCACGCCAAGCCTCAGGGGGTAGGGCGAACCGTCCCGGTGAGCCGCTCGTTTGGTCTAACCTACGGCCTGAGCCACGCCAAATGCGGCTCGGCAGGGACGCCTCGCCCTACCCCCGGAGGCTGCTCGTTCTTGGATCACGCGTGACGCGAGAATCAACGTCGCGGCTCGCCTGGAGGCTTCACCCTACCCACTGAGACTGGTCATGCTTACATTGACCATTCTGCATTCGTACTTCTTCACTCTTCCTTCGCCTTGCCCCGGCCTGGGAACGTGAGTTCGGCGATGCCGCTCTTGTCCAGGCCGCCCAGACCTAACGCCACCATTGAGTCATACTGCAGCTTCGTCGCCGCGGACAACGGGAGCGACAGACCGCTTTCCACGCCGAGCACCCAGCCGATCGTCGAATCTTTCGCCGCATGCGCCGCGGAGAAATAACAATTGTGCGCACGGTTCTGCATGTCTTCGCCGTCGGTCTTGAGCACCTGCGAATTCGCGCCGGTCTGCAGGAAAACCTCGCGCAACATGTTCAGATCGAGACCGAGCGCCTGGCCCAGACCGAGACCTTCCGCAAGCGCGGCGGTGTTGATGTTCATGACCATGTTCACGAGCGCCTTCACCTGCGCGGCGGAACCGGCGGGACCGATAAAGCGGAGCGCGCTGCTCAGTTTTTCCAGAATCGGTTTCACCCGCGTGAACACATTTTCCTGACCCGCACACATCAAATAGAGGGTTCCATTGCGCGCCTGTGGAATCGACGAAGCCATGCAGGCCTCGAGCGAGAATGCACCGGCCTTCTCGGCACGATGCTCGACTTCGACGTGCACTTTCGGCGTGAGCGTCGCGCAATTGATGAAGGTTTTTCCTTTCGCCCCAGTCAGCAATGAGTCGCCCTGTTGCGCAAAAATCGAAAGCTGCGCCGCGTCGTCGGTCACGACGGTGAAGATGATGTCCGCGCTGGCCGTGATCTCGGACAAGCGAACAAACGCCTTTGCGCCGATTTCCGTCGCCAGAGCCTGCGCCGTCGGCGCGTGCACATCATAGACCGCGGTGACATCATAGCCCGACTCTTTCAGTCGACGCGCCATGTTCGCACCCATCCGACCTACTCCGACAAATCCAATTCGTTCACTCATCCCTACGAACTAAATGCTTCGCCGGGGAAAACCAAGCACAGCATTTTTTTCCCACGAATCACACGAAGGGCACGAAATCAGAACACCATTTTCCCACGGAACACACGGACGGCACGGAAAGGGAGGGAATTTTATTCCGTGTTTTCCGTGTATTCCGTGGGAAAAATGAGTCCGTCATTTTCGTATTCCTTCGTGTGATTCGTGGGAAAACAAATCACAACTTCGCCGTATTTTCCCAGCCTCCGCCGAGGGCTTTGACCAACAGCACGGTCGCGGTCAGCCGCTGATTCTGCGCCTGCGCGGCGGAAAGTTCGTTCGTGAGCAGCGTCTGATTCGCATCGATCACCTGCAGGTACGTCGTGATGCCCTGGCGATATTGCAGCTCTGTCAGACGCGAGTATTCCCGCGCCGAAGCGAGAGTCGCATCGAGCACTTCTGCTTTCTGCGCCAACAAGTGCAAATCGGACAACTGATCCTCGACGTCGCGATAGGCGGTCAGCACCGCCGTGCGATAATTCGCGACCAGTTCGCGGTAAGTGGCGCGACGTTGTTGCAAGGTACCGTAGAGCGATCCGCCCTGGAAAATCGGGAGGCTGATGCCGGGACCGATCGACCAAACGTGGTTGGCCCAATCCGTGAGGTTTTGATAACGCGAGCTCTCGAATCCGGCCGACCCAGTCAGCGAAAACGTCGGATAGAATGCCGCCGTGGCCACGCCGACCTGCGCATTCGCCGCAGCGAGGCGCGCTTCGGCGACCGCAACATCAGGACGCTGATTCAGCAGCGAGGCAGGCACGCCCGCCGGGATCGTCGGAATCGTCAGAGGTAAATTCTTCGAATCGAGCGAAAACTCCGACGGCGCCTTTCCGAGCAGGATCGCGATAGCGTGTTCTTCCTTCGCGCGGGCCCGCTGCACTTCCAGCACTTGCGCGGTCCCCGAATTCACCTGCGTCTGCGCCTGCAGCACGTCGGTCTGAAGCGCCAGGCCGGCCTTGAGCTTGGTTTGGGTCAACTCCAACTGCCGCCGGTACAGTTCGAGTGAACGTTGGTAGATGTCGATCTGCGTATCATATAAACGGATACTGAAATACGCGGTGGCGACGTCCGCGATCGCCGTTTGCCGCACAAACTCCAGGTCGCTTTCGGACGCGATCTCGTTGGCCCGCGCGGCCTCCGCCTGGCGGCGCAGTCGCCCCCAGATGTCGAACTCGTAGTTCAACACCAACGGGAGCGAATAGCTGGTGGATATCCGTCCCCGGTTGCTCGAGCCCGATGTATTGCCATTTCCATTACCGTTGCCGTTGCCGTTGCCGTTGGACGTATCCGTTCCGCCACTACTGATGCCGGTGGCGGAAAACCCGGTCCCGGCCGAGCGCCCGCGGCGCATCGAGGGATTGAGATTGATCGAGGGAAAATAATCTCCGCGGACGGTGCGCAGCGCGGCGCGCGCTTCCTCCACGCGAGCGATGCCGGCCTGGATGTCCTGGTTTGCGGCGATGGTTTGCTCCGCGAGTTGGTTGAGCTGGGGATCCTTGAACTCTGTCCACCACGTCTTCGAAACCACCGGCTGGGCTTTTTCCGTCGGTGTCGCGCGCTTGAAGGCTGTCGGCGTGCTCACCTCGGGGCGCTTGTAATTCGGGCCCACGGCACACGAAGAAAAGAGCAACGCGCCTAGGGCTGCGCTGCTCATTACGATTTTCCGAGTGCTGGTTTTCGGACGGTGCTTCATACGGCGAACAAATTATGCGGGAGCCTGCACTCCGCTGGCGGCGGCGATCCGGCGCTCGCGACGGCGCTTGGCCCAAACGCGTAAACGATCGAAGTAAAGATAGACGACGGGAGTCGTGTAGAGAGTGAGCGCCTGGCTGACCAGCAGACCGCCGACGATGGAAATCCCGAGTGGCTGGCGAAGTTCGGAACCCTCGCCAAAACCGATCGCGAGCGGCAGGGCGCCGAGCATCGCCGCGACCGTCGTCATCATGATCGGACGGAACCGAAGCATGCAGGCCTGGAAGATCGCGTCGTGCGGCGAGAGATGCTGGTTGCGCTCCGCCTCGATCGCAAAGTCGATCATCATGATCGCGTTCTTCTTCACGATGCCGATGAGGAGAAGAATGCCGATCAGCGCGATAACGGTAAACTCCTTGCCGCATACCATCAGCGCGAGAAACGCCCCGAGTCCGGCGGAGGGAAGCGTCGAAAGAATCGTGATCGGATGGATCAAGCTCTCGTACAGAATTCCCAGCACGATGTAGACGGCGATGATCGCCGCGAGGATCAGGTAAGGCTGGCTGCGCAACGATTGCTGGAAAACGCGGGCCGTGCCCTCGAAGCTTCCGCGAATCGTGATCGGCACGCCCAATTCCGCGACAGCGCGTTGAATGGCTGCTCCGGCCACGGAAAGTGAAACGCCTTCGGCGAGGTTGAACGAGATCGTGTCGGCCACGAATTGCCCCTGGTGATTCACGCTGAGGGATGCGTTGCCCGTCTCATAATGCGCGAAGGTCGAGAGCGGAATCTGCGCGCCATTGGCGCCGACGACATAAACGCGTTTCAACGCATCCGGCCCTTCCGCCAATTCGGGCGGAACCTGCATGATGACGTGATATTGGTTCAGCGTTTTATAGAGCGTCGAAATCTGCCGCTGACCAAACGCATCGTAGAGCGTGCTGTTCACCTGGGCTACGGTAAGACCGAGACGGCTGAGCATTTCTCGATCGTAAACCAGCATCGTCTCCAGTCCGTGATCCTGCTTGTCCGTGTTGACGTCGGTGATTTCCGGCAGATTCGACATCGCCGCGCGGATCTTCGGCTCCCATTCACGGAGCTCGCGATAGTCGTCGGCCTGCAGCGTGTATTGATATTCGGAATTACTCTCGCGACCGCCGATTCGAATATCCTGCGCGGGAAAAATAAAGAGCCGGGCACCCGGCACCTGCGCCGTCTTGATGCGGAGCCGGTTGACAATTGCATCCGCGGAAACCTTGCGCTCCGAAAGCGGTTTCAGACTGATGAACATGTTTCCGCTCGAACCGCCGCGGCCGCCACCCGTCGTCGCATTGACCGATTCCACCGCCGGATCATCGCTCACGATCTGCGCGAAAGCATCAACCTTTTCGCGCATCGCTTCGAACGACGTGCTTTGGTCCGCCTGGATCCCGCCCCAGAGAAGTCCAATGTCCTGCTGCGGAAAGAAGCCCTTCTCGATTTTCTTATACAGGTAAACGTTCAGCCCGATCGTCACGACGAGAATCGCGAGGGTCAAAGCGCTGTGCGCCAGCACCCAGGAGAGGCTCTTCCGATAGCATTCGAGCATCCAATTGATCACGCCGCGATTTTGCTGAGGACGCAGATTCCCGGTGATCGGCTCGTACGGTTTGCGGTGACGCCGCAGCAAACGTGCGCACATCATCGGTGTCGTGGTCAGCGAAATGACCATCGAAACCAGGATCGCCACGCCGAGTGTGATCGCGAATTCGCGAAAGAGTCGCCCGAGGATTCCGCTCATCAGCAGAATCGGAATGAATACGGCGATAAGCGAAAGGCTGACGGAGAAAACGGTGAACGCCACCTCGCGCGCGCCCTTCAACGCCGCCTGAAAACGCGGCATGCCTTGCTCGACATAACGCGAGATATTTTCGAGCACGACGATCGCGTCATCCACGACGAACCCAGTCGCGATCGTCAGCGCCATCAGCGAGAGATTGTTCAAGCTGAATCCAGCGAGGTACATGACCGAGAACGTGCCGATCAAGGAAACCGGCACCGCGATCGCCGGGATCAACGTGGCCCTCGCCTCTCGCAAAAACATGAACACGACGAGGACGACGAGAATGACGGAAATTCCCAGCGTGACTTCCACCTCGTGAAGCGACGCGCGAATCGTGACGGACCGGTCCGCCGAGACACCCATATCGACCCCTTTTGGGATCGAGGCGCGCAGCGCTGGAATCAGCGCTTTGATCCGGTCGACCGTCTCGATGATATTCGCGTCCGGCTGGCGCGTTATCATGAGCACCACGGCAGGTTTGCCGTTGAAATTCCCGGCGTTGCGGGTGTTTTCCACCGACTCCTCGACTTTGCCGACATCCGAGAGCGTGACCGGTGAATTGTTCCGGTAGCTGATGATCATCGGCAGATAATCACTCGCCTTCAGCGCCTGGTCATTGGCCGCGACCTGCCATCGTTGATCACCCTCCTCGACGAAGCCTTTCGCGAGATTCGCATTCGTGCGCGTGATCGCATTGCGCACCGTGGCCAACGACAAGCCTTGCGCACTGAGTTTGTCTGGATCGACGGTGACGCGCACCGCGGGCAAGGCCGCACCGCCCACATTCACGTCGCCCACTCCGTCGACTTGGGAAATTTTCTGCGCGAGAATCGTCGATGCGATATCGTACATTTCGCCGCGCGACACGGTGTCCGAGGTCAGCGCCATGATCAGAATCGGAAAATCGGAAGGGTTCACCTTTCGATAAGTCGGATTCCGGGTGAGACTCGACGGAAGCAACGTCCTCGCAGCGTTGATGGCTGCTTGAACTTCACGCGCGGCGCCGTCGATGTCGCGCGACAGATCGAATTGCAGCGTCACGCGCGTGCTGCTGTCGGAACTACGCGAAGTGATTTCGGTGACTCCCGCGATGCGGCCGAGGGCGCGTTCGAGCGGCGTCGCGACCGTGGCGGCCATCACCTCTGCACTCGCTCCGGGTAGATTCGCGCTGACGGAAATCGTCGGAAAATCCACCTGCGGGAGCGGCGACACCGGCAGTTGGTTGAAGGCGATCGCGCCGGCGAGCGCGATGGCGACGGTCAACAGCGTGGTGGCGACCGGACGTCGAATGAAGGTCTCGACGAAACTCATGGCACAGGATGACGCGCGGCAGGAACTTCCGGCGAAACGGTTTCCTCCTCGATCTCTTCAGCTGCCTCGTTCGAGGAACGGAAACGGCGAGCCAGACGTTCGAACGCCAGATAGATGACCGGCGTCGTGAAAAGCGTGAGCACCTGGCTCACCATCAAACCGCCCACCATCGTTATACCGAGAGGTCGGCGCAGTTCCGCGCCCATGCCGTGACCGAACATCAATGGCAGAGCGCCGAGCAGCGCGGCCATCGTCGTCATCAAAATCGGGCGGAAACGCAGCAAGCACGCTTGATAAATCGCATCCCGCGGCGCGAGGCCTTGTTCGCGCTCAGCGTCCAACGCGAAGTCGATCATCATGATCGCGTTCTTCTTCACGATACCGATGAGCAGGATGATTCCGATGATGCCGATAACGCCGAGATCCGAGCGCGCGATGAGCAACGCGAGCAGCGCGCCGACGCCAGCCGAAGGCAGCGTCGACAAGATCGTGATCGGGTGAATGTAGCTCTCGTAGAGAACGCCGAGCACGATGTACATGGTCGCGATCGCGGCCAAAATCAGGAGCAACTGGTTTTGCAGCGCCGCTTGAAACGCCAGCGCTGCGCCCTGGAAAATCGTGTCGATCGAGGGCGGCATCCCGAGTTCTTTTTCCGCCTGTTTGATGGCCTCGACCGCGCTGCCCAGTGACGAGCCGGGGCGCACATTGAAGGAAACGCGCGCGGCCGGGAGCTGGCCCAGACGGCCGATCGCGAGCATCGTCGAGCGCTGCGAAATACGCGCGATATTCGAAAGGCGCACTGGCGCGCCGCCGCTGGAACTCGTCACAAAAAGATCGCCGATCGATTCCGGTCCGACGCGGAACTGCGGCTCCACTTCGAGCACGACGCGATATTGGTTCGCCTGCGTGAAGATGGTGGAAATCAAGCGCTGGCCGAGCGCGTTGTAGAGCGCGTTGCTGATATCCACCGTCGTGATGCCGTAGCGGCTCGCCGAGGCGCGATCGATTTCCAGGTAAACTTGTTTGCCCTCGTTCTGCAGATCGCTCGCCACGTCGGAAAGCTCGGGCAGCGAGCTCAATTTTTGCGTGAGCTTCGGAACCCAAATGCCGAGTTCCTCGAGGCTCGTGCTCTGCAAGACGAACTGGTACTGCGTGCGACTGACCGAGGTTTCGATCGTGATATCCTGCACCGGCTGCAAATAAACCGTGATTCCCGGAACCTCCGCGACACGCTGCTGCAATCGCCGAATAATCTCCGGGGCGCGCGCGCTGCGTTGATCGAGCGGCTTCAGATTGATGGAAATGCGCCCGCTGTTGAGCGTTGTATTCGTTCCGTCGATACCGATGAAGGACGAAAGACTTTCGACATCCTTATCCTGGAGAATAGCGTCGGCCAGGGCCTGCTGACGTTCCGCCATCGCGCGGAAAGAAACGTCCTGCGAAGCCTCGGTGATGCCCTGAATCGCCCCGGTGTCCTGATTTGGAAAGAAGCCCTTCGGCACGATCAGATAGAGCGCCGCGGTAAGAATCAGCGTGGCCACCGCCACGACAAGGGTCATCCCCTGGTGGTTCAAAATCCATTTCAGCGCGTGGCTGTAGCGCTCGATCAACCGATCGAAAAAGCGTCCGCTGGCCCGCGCGATGGCGCTCTCCTTTTCCTCGTGCACCGGCCGCAGGAGCTTGCTGCACATCATCGGGGTCAGCGTGAGCGAGATCACGCCAGAAATGACGATCGCCACGGCCAGCGTGATCGCGAACTCGCGAAAGAGCCGGCCAACGACGTCGGCCATGAAGAGCAGCGGAATCAGCACCGCGATCAAAGAAATGGTCAGCGAAATGATCGTGAATCCGATCTGCTTCGATCCTTTGAATGCCGCGGCGAGAGGTTTTTCCCCTTCTTCGATGTAGCGGGAAATATTTTCGATCATCACGATCGCATCGTCCACGACGAAGCCCGTCGCGATCGTCAGCGCCATCAACGTGAGATTGTTGATGGAAAATCCCGCGAGATACATCACGCCGAACGTGCCGATGAGCGAGAGCGGCACCGCCACGCTGGGCACGATGGTCGCGCGGACGTTTCGCAGGAAAAGGAAAATGACCAGGATGACGAGGACGACGGCGAGCAACAGCTCGACCTGCACGTCACGCACCGACGTGCGAATTGTGATGGTCCGGTCTGTCAACACGGCGAGATGGACCGACTCGGGCAGCGACTGCTGCAGCGACGGCATCAAGGCCTTGATCCGATCGACTACGTTGATGACGTTCGCGCCCGGCTGGCGTTGAATATTCAGAATGACAGCGGGATCGGTGTTGGCCCACGCGGAGAGATAAATGTTTTCCGCACCATCCACCGTTTGCGCGACATCGGAGAGCCGAATTGGCGCGCCATTTTTATAGGCGATAATGATCTTCTTGTACTCTTCGGCGGAGCGGAGCTGGTCGTTGGCGTTGATCGTGGAGGCCTGCCGCGGCCCATCGAAACTGCCTTTTGCGGAGTTGGAATTCGCCGCTGCAATCGCGGTGCGCACGGCGTCGAGACCGAGCCCATACGAAGCCAGCGCAGCCGGGTTGACCTGCACGCGAACCGCGGGGCGCTGTCCGCCCGAGAGGCTGACGAGACCGACGCCGTCGACCTGGGAAATTTTTTGCGCGATGCGCGTGTCCGCCAGATCCGCCGTCATCGGCAGAGACAATGATTCCGACGTGATCGCCATCGTCATGATCGGCGTGTCCGCCGGATTCACTTTACTGTAAACCGGCGGGCTGGGCAGATCGGCCGGCAGATAACTGCTCGCGGCATTGATCGCGGCTTGCACTTCCTGCTCGGCGACATCGAGCGAAAGCGTGAGCGCGAACTGCAGCGTGATGATCGAGGCTCCGCCCGAGCTGGTCGAGGCCATCTGGGACAAGCCCGACATCTGGCCGAGCTGTCTCTCCAGCGGCGCAGTCACAGCCGAGGTCATCACCTCGGGACTCGCGCCAGGATAGAGCGTCGTAACCTGGATGGTCGGATAATCGACTTCCGGAAGAGCGGAAATCGAGAGCATCCGATAGGCGATGCTGCCGGCGAGGAGCATCGCCACCATGAGCAATGCCGTCGCGACCGGCCTTTCGATAAACGGCCGGGAAATGTTCATTGGCTTTTCTTTGCCGGAGCGGAACCGTCCTTGTTCTTCCAGCGCTTGCCTCGTTCGCCATTGCGCCGGCCGTTCGCCGGACCAGGAGGCATGGCATTCTGTGGATTGGACTGTATCGCCGTGGCTCTCTGCACCGCCTGGTCGCGCGTCATGACCTGCGAACCGGTTTGCAGACGATCGATGCCTTCGGTCACGAGCGTTTCACCTTCCTTCACGCCTTCGCGGATGGCTGTGAAATCCGTCAGCGAGTTGCCGATCTTCACCTGCCGACGTTCGACGGTGTTATCGGGCAGCACGACGTAGACATAGCGCTCGGTGCCGATGATCTGAACGGCGGTCGTCGGAACCAGGACGATATTTTCCTCGATCCGCACCAGGAGCTGCACGTTCACGAATTGATTCGGGAAGAGACTGAGATCGTCGTTTGGCACGATCGCTTTGACCCGCAGCGTTCCCGTCGTCGTGTCGATTTGGTTGTCCAAGGCGACGACTTCGCCGGTCGCGAGTTTCCTCCGCATCGCGCGATCGAAGATATCGACCGTGAGTTTTTCGCCGGCGGCGCGCGCGCGATTCACGCTGGGCAGTCGATCTTCGGGAATGCTGAAACGGACGGAGATCGGCTGTATTTGAGTTATCACTACAATGCCATTCGCGTCGGAGGAGCGGACCAGATTGCCGACATCGACCTGGCGCAGGCCGACTCGCCCGTCGATCGGAGCGGTGACTTTGCAAAAGCTGACATTGAGCTGAGCCGTCGCGACCATCGCTTTGTCGGCTTTTATGGAACCTTCGTATTGCGCGACGGCGGCCTTGGCGGCGTCGAGCTGCTGCTGGGTCACCGCTTCGCGCGCCTCTTGGTAGCGCTGCAGATCGGCCTGGGCATTGACCAGGAAAGCTTCGTCGCGCGCGAGCTGCCCCTGTGCCTGGGCGAGTTCACTCTCGAAGGGACGCGAATCGATTTCCGCGAGAACATCCCCGGCTTTGACGTTCTGCCCTTCCTCGAAATTCACCTTGTTCAACTGACCATCGACCCGACTGTGCACGGTGGCGGTGTTGAGCGCGGTGACCGTGCCCAGTGCGTTGATATAGTCGGGCAGACTTCCAATCTTGGCCTGCGCCGTCGAAACCACCGTGGGCTGATTGAAGAACGCTCCGCGACCCGGGCCGCCCCGTCCACCTCGTCCTCCCGGGCCTGCTTGGCCGGCTTGGTCTGCCTCGGAATTCTTCGAATGCAGATAAAAGAAGACACCCAGCCCTGCGGCTGCGATCAGAACAATCCAAAGCCAGACTCGCGATCGGCGAGGCTTCTGGGTTTTGACCGGTGGACGCGGTATTTGCGGGGTCGTGATCAGGCTCATTGGAGACAGAACGGTTGAACGGAGGTAATGGCGATTCGGGGGCGCGGACTGTGCGCGCAAAACCCTTCAAATCTTAACAACAAATTGAGTGCGTCGGGGTGAGTCGAGCGTCGCAAAAGCAGCTTTGCTACGGTTAGTGGAATCGGGCAACCGCCCGCGGGGCCGAGACTTTCTTCAATCGTTCGAGAGTTTGCCGGCGATGCTCGTGTATCCGCATTTGCAATACACGGAAATCGCGCGCTGCACTTCAGCGCCGCGAGCAGGCGTTTTCACATGGGCCACGTTGAATCTGGTACGCATCGCGAGGCATGACGTAAGCAAGCGCGCAAGGTTGCAAAGTTCTCGCGACGACCTCGCGCACACAAAAAAGCGAAGCCGGGGAGGCTTCGCTCGTGTGCTCTCGGAGCAATGCGGACGGTTGGCGCCGCGCCAAAAATCAGCCGAGTTTAAGCGGCATGCGCATTCCAGCCGATGGCGCGGAGAAGGAAGTGCGGCCGACGATGGGCGGTCTGGGCCACGACGACGGATGCCACGCTCGCCGCAGGCTGCGAACGGCGCTCGGCTGCCGAGGCCATCGCACGACGCAGTTCTTCCAACTTGTTGGCCTGCGCAAGGCCCAGACGCGTCTTGAAGTGCTGCAAGGCCGCGGTGTCGCCGAGCCATTCACGGGTGACGATGGCCTCTTGGATCTCGTCGCGAGTCATGTACACGTCCAAGGCGCTTTGTTTGGCCGCGAACATCTGCGCCGAAAGCGAGAAAAACGCCCGGGCGCTTTCCCATCCAAGTTCGCTGAACTGAGCGATTTCGTGAATTGCGATCTCTTGGGCCAGCGCGGCCAAGCCTGTCGCATTCACGCGTGCCGCTTCGGCCAGCACGCTGCGGGCGATTTGACCGAGTTCAGCGTTCACCGACGGACGAGAACGCTCGGTTTTGAACCACGCGCGGATTTTTTCGGCATTGCCCGAAATCGTCGCGGTCTTGAGCGCGGCGATCACGTCCTCGCCCAGACGCTCGCGCGAAATACGCCGATGCGCCGTGAGAATGTGGCGAATCTGCAACGGATCGATCGTGTGCAAGACCGTTTCGCCGTCCTCGATCGCCTTGCGCTCGCAATAAAGTGCAATCTCCTCGAGCGGCAGGTGGCAGGTGAAACGCAGGCGCGCCAAGGTGGCCATCGCGGTGACCACTTCGGACGAGGCGAGCGGACGGCGCTCCAGGCCCTGATTCAAGCGATGCGCCACGCGGTGCAGTCGGACCAGAACCTCGAAAAGTTCAGCGCGGGCACTCAGCTCGGCTGCCCGGGCCGCCGGGTCCGTCAATTCCACCGGGCCATGCCGCAAATTGAAGGCTTCACGGATCGCAGCATCGTCGTTGCGCAGAACCGCCAACACATCGGTGTCAATCTCTCCGAAAGCGTAGCCATAAACCTCAGGAGACTCCTGGGCCGCCGTCACGATCGTTCCAGCCTTGGCCAAGCCGCGCTTGCACAAAAAGTTATCCACTTTGCTTACAACTTCGGATGTCGTTGTCATGATTTACCAAGTTTTAGCCAATTAAATGCATTAGCAATTCATTTACGTTAGTGGAATACCTGGTTTTGCAATCAGCTGGCACCACAAGGAAGCAGGTTGGGCCTTGGCGTAGCCCGGAGACGCCGTGCGTTTTCGGCATGTTCAAAGCAAAAACGTTGGCGTTGCTGAGATGGAATCCGTCCCAAGCAAACGGGGTTGCGGGAATATCTCACGAAGCCGAGGCTCTCATCCGTGTTGCCGATTCTTTTGTGCCCCATCGGTCACAGCGCGCAACAAACCCTACAATACACGCAGATGAAACACTCGACGAAATCGCTCCTGGCCTGCGCCGCTCTCGCAGGTCTCTATTCCGGTTCGCTCGCAACGCGCGCGATGGCCTCCACCTCCACGGACAACGGCACGAAGATCATGAAGATCGCCGACGCCGACAAAGACAAAGCGAGCTGTAGCGGCAAGGACGGCTGCAAGGGTCACCACGACTGCAAGGGCATGAATGACTGCAAGGGCCAGGGTGGCTGCAAGACCGCGAACAACGACTGCAAGGGCAAGAACGATTGCAAGGGCAAGGGCGGTTGCTCCACAGCAAAGAAACACGACGAAAAAGAAGCCAAGGGATAAACTTTTTTCGCGGACGCCGTCACTTCTCGTGCGGCGTCCGCTTTCTTTTTCATGCCGGCCAATCGTTTCAATAATCACACCGAACTCGGCATCGGCGTCGGGCTGCGCGTCCCGCACTATCGACATATTCTCTCGGAGAAACCCACGGTCGCGTGGTTCGAGATCATCTCGGAAAACTTCATGGTCGACGGCGGCCGGCCCCTGCAGGTTCTCGACAAAATTCTGGAGCAATACCAGGTCGTCCAGCACGGCGTCTCGATGTACTTCGGCTCGGCCGATCGCCCGGATCGGACGCATCTGCAGAAGTTGAAACGCCTGGTGAAGCGCACGAAGACGCCCTGGCTTTCCGATCATCTCTGCTGGGGCAGCGTCGACGGTACCTACACGCACGATCTTCTGCCGATGCCGTACACGTTCGAGGCGGCCAAACGCACCGCGCAGAAAATTCGCGAAGTGCGCGACTTTCTGGAGGTCCCGATCTGCGTGGAAAACGTCAGCTCGTACATGGAGTTTCACGCCTCGGAAATGACCGAGTGGGAATTCCTCTCCGAAGTCGTCGAGCTCGCCGACTGCGGAATTCTCCTAGACGTGAACAACATCTACGTCTCGTCGAAGAACCACGATTTCAATCCCTACGACTATATCGACAACATCCCGCATGATCGCGTCGGCCAGATGCACGTCGCGGGTCACACGAAGTTCGAAAAATATATTCTCGATACTCATGACCATCCGGTACTCGACCCGGTTTGGAAAATGTATCGTCATGCGACACAACTCTGCGGCGTGACCGCTACCCTGCTCGAGTGGGATGATCGGATTCCCTCCTTCGACGAGGTCCATAATGAAGCCCTCAAAGCCAACCAGTTCATCGACCAAGCCCGCGCGGAACACAAAAAGCCGGGCAAGCGGCGCTGAG
Organism: Opitutaceae bacterium; assembly: GCA_035765635.1. Lineage (GTDB taxonomy): Bacteria > Verrucomicrobiota > Verrucomicrobiia > Opitutales > Opitutaceae > EW11. The sequence continues at coordinate 69,675 of DASTWZ010000020.1, read as the reverse complement.
CCTGCGTTGAAGCTCAAAGCGTGGCAGCGGCTGATGCACCAGGCCGTGACGCGCCCGCTGGCCCCTGGCGATCGCACCGACCGTGTGTGGAGCGACGGACGAAAAACCGCGAAGGTCATCGCGCCGCTGGTGAAAGCCAACGACCGGCTCGAGGCGATCGAGCGGCTCGAGATCTACAATCGGATGTATTGGTATCGCATCCTCGATTGTGTGGCGGATGACTGCCCGGGATTGCGGGCGTTTCTCGGCGACGAAAAATTCTGGAAGTTGGCCAACGCCTATCTCGCGACGTATCCATCGAAGTCATACACACTCCGCAATCTCTGCTCGCGACTGCCGAAATTCATCGCCGAGCGCCCCGAGCTGACCGCTCCCTTCACGAAGCAGGCGCTCGACCTCGCGCGTTTCGAATGGGCCCAGGTCGTGGCCTTCGATGACGCAGCCCTGCCGCGGCTGACGAAGAAAGCGATCAAGGCCGCGAATCCCGAAACGCTCCGCGTCCGGCTCCAGCCTCACCTCACGCTGCTGCACCTTTCGTATGCAGCAGATGAATACGTGCTCGCGGTGAAGCGCGGCGACGTGGCGCTCCGCGGGGAAGCGAGCCAGGCCGTCGTTCAGCGCCGCGAGAAAAAGAAGACGCAAAAATCCGGCGCGCTCAAAGAAGAGGCGATCGATGTGGTCGTGCACCGCAGCGATTTCTCGATCTACTACAAGCGCCTCGAGCCAGAGGCGGCGCGTTTGCTCGAGGCCCTGGGCAAAGGACTGCCGCTGCCGGCGGCCTGCGCGCGAGCCATGCGCGGCAGCAAACTTTCCGAAGCAGAACAAGCCGCGAAAATCCAAGCCTGGTTTTCGCTCTGGATGCGTCTCGGCTGGCTCTGCCCGCGGGAAAACTGAATTCGCTTATGAAATTTCAATCGACTTACCAACGCTTCGCCAGCGCGGCCAATTTTCTGCAGCCGCTGGTCTTGCTCGTGCTTCGCGTCTACTGGGGTTGGCAATTCGCCCAAACCGGATGGGGAAAACTCACGCATCTCGAACGAACCGCTCAGTACTTCGACAGCCTTCACATTCCCGCGCCGACCTTCAGCGCCATCGCGACTGGCTCAACTGAGCTGATAGGTGGCGCCCTGCTCGTCGTCGGCTTGCTCTCCCGTTTCGCCGGTCTCGCGCTGGGGACGGTCATGGTCGTCGCGTTTCTGACGACGGAAACCGAGGCCGTTCACAACCTCTTCAACGATCCGGACAAGTTCACCGGCGCCACGCCTTTTCTCTTCCTGCTCGTGTCGGTGATCATCCTCGCCTTCGGCCCCGGCTCGCTCTCGCTCGATCGATTTGTCTTCGGAGCCGCCAATAAGCCCGCGAAGTGATCAAGGAAACCGCAGCCGCAAAAAGGCATAGCGCGGCGGAGCCGCAACCAAAGATTACGCACGCGGCGCGCTAAGGAAGAAGTAAGAATGCAGAATGATGAATGAAGGCATGACCAGCCTCAGTGGGTAAGGCGTACCGAGCCGAAGGCGACATCGGACACGGTCCCTCGCGAGCCGCAACCGTATAGCCTAACCTCCAGGTTGAGCCACGCGCAAAGCGGCTCGCGAGGGACCGCTCGCCCTACCTCGGAAGCCGGCATCCATTCGTACCAAAAAATCCTCTTTGCGCCTTTTGAGCCTCTTTGCGGCCGCCAAAAAAATCACCGCCAGCCAACAACGCCCACGCGCCTTCTTGCGGCTCAGGTCATCGACAACACGATTTTTCCCGGCTTGTGGCCGTTCGCCAGATCGTCGTGGGCGGCTCTCGCGTCCGCTAGCGGAAAGACGTCGCTGACCACGACAGAAATTTTTCCTTCGTCGATCAACTGCCCGATTTTCGCGAGCTGATCGGGATCGGCTTTAACCACGGTGCCCCAGGCTGACACCTTCTTCGGCGCATGCGCCGGAACCTCCGGCTGGCCAATCGTGGTCACGAGGCGACCGCCATTTTTCAAAACGCCCCAGGACCGCTCGCGCGTTTCCCCGCCGATCAAATCCAGCACGAGGTCGGCTTCGCTCACGATTTCTTCAAATCGCTCCGATTTGTAGTCGATCACGCGCTGTGCGCCCAGACCTCGGAGGAATTCCCGGTCCTTAGCCGATGCGGTGGTGAAAACTTCCGCGCCGACGTTCTTCGCAAATTGAATCGCGAAGTGTCCGACACCGCCGGAGCCGCCATGAATCAGTACGCGTTCTCCGGCGCGCAAATCGCCGAGGTCGAAGAGCGATTGCCACGCGGTCAGTGAAGCCATCGGCACGCCCGCCGCCCGGACCGCATCGAGCTTCGAAGGCTTGCGCGCGATTTCGAGCGGCGATGCCAGCGCGAATTCCGCGTAAGCGCCACGCTCGTAATCCAACATGCCAAACACCGGCTCGCCTTCGAGCCAGCCCTTGACGTGCTTGCCCACTCGCTCCACGGAGCCAGCGATGTCCCGACCGAGAATCGCAGGCAGTTCCGGTTTGAAGAGCGGAAACTCGCCCGCGCGAATCTTCGTGTCGACGGGGTTGACGCCGCACGCATGCACACTGATGAGCACCTCGTCATCCCCAGGCTCGGGCCGGGCAATATCGTCGACTTGCAGCACGTCGGGTCCGCCGACGCGGTGAATACGGATGGCTTTCATAGTTTTTAGCGAGCGCACGAGCCTTCACTCCAGTCTCCGCAAGGTAATCCACTTTCCTGGCGCGTCCTATCCGCAGATCGCCCGTTTCGACATAAGACGCGCTCCCGATGGAATCGTGAACAAACTGTGTCGCTTTTCCACGAAAGCCATTGGGAGCGTCTTTTCATTTCTGCGGCGCGGCGCCAGAGGCCGAAGCTTTCAGCATACCCGACACTGCATTTTCCGGCCGCGCCGTGTCTGGCGCTTCATTTGGCGGATGCACTGAAATCTTCGGATGCCATTTCAACCAGTCCTTGTTCACCTCGGTGCTCAGTTGAAAAATCGTTCCCTTCTCCGCGACGGGACCAAGCTCATCGGGTGAAGCGAATGCGATCGCGCCGGTCAGGAGCGATTCAACCGACGTGCTGCGCACTTCCGCACCAAACAGGCTGATCTTGATCGGCACGCCTCCCGCGTTCCAAAACTGCGAGTTCGTGCGCACCAAATCCGCATAGGGCAACTGCACGCGGATACGGATCAGCACGGCCGTTGCGTCATCGGTCAAACGACTCGTCTCCACCTCGCCGACCTTCACGTCGCGGTAAAGCACCGCGGCATGCGGCAGCAAGGTTCCGAGCCGATCGGTTCGCAGGAGAAACGCTTTCCCCTCCTCGAGATTTTCGATCGGCGGCGCCTTGTCCAAGCCGCGAAAATGGTGCTCCTCAGGTCCGTCGCCTGGCTGCACATTCAACCGCACGCCGCTGACCAGCGTGTCCAAACCGCGGACGCCGCCGAAGCCGATTTCCGGATGCACGATCCAGAACTCCGAGCCTTTCTTCGCGAGTGAAGCCGCGGATTTGTCCAGCCGGAGCACGACCGAAACGGCGCTCAAATCGTCTTTCAAAGTCACCCGGCGTACCCGTCCGACGGATACACCGTTGAACTCGAGTTCCGTTTTCCCAGCTTCGATTCCAGAGCCGTCCTTGAACTCGATAGTGACTTCCGGGCCGTGACTTTTCCACTCGCGCAACACCATCCAGGCGGCAACGAGCAGGGCGACGATGGGAACGATCCAGACGACGGAGAAGCTGGTCCGGCGAGTGAGCTTTGGGGCAGGAGGCGCATTCATATCGATTCTTTTGGGGTAAAATTTTTCGGCTGCTCCCGCCAGATAAGTCGCGGATCGAAAGCGTGAGTCGCCAGCATCGTGAGCACGACCGCGCCGGCAAAGGCGACGATGCCATCGCGCGGAGCGATGCGCGCGAGTGCGCCGAAGCGGACCGCTCCGGTGAGATAACCGACGAGGAAGACGTCGAGCATCGACCACTTTCCGATGAATTCGATCGTGCCGAAAATGCGCATGAGGCGGCGCGGATTGGTCAACCGATTCGTCTGCACCGCCCACAAGAGCCGGGCCAGGCCGGCCAGTTTCAGCAAGGGAACCAGTATGCTCGCGGTGAATACAATCGCGCCGAGGGCCCAGAGACCATCGCGGCACAACATCGTCACCCCAGAGAATATCGTGGTGTTGTACGGCGTGCTTCCCGCCGACGCCACGTACATCACGGGGAGGACATTTGCCGGCACGAGCAGAAAAAGAGCGGCGATGGAATACGCCAGCGGCGCCGCAACACCTTCGTGAAGACGGCCTACTTTCATGCCCGCCCCTCCAACGTCTCGACGTCTTCCGAGTGCGCCGCTGCTTCCGGATCGAGCGTGAAACTGCGCCACGCCATCAGCGTGAACACCGCAGACGCGGCGTAACAATACATCCCCGGCCCCACCTCCACGTCGACCAGCGAGCCCAGTTTAAAAAACGCGACGAGCACCGAGAGGACGTGCACCTCCGGCATCGACCATTCCTGGATAGCATGGACCGCGCGATGGGCGAACGCCGACACGGCCGAAGAGCGTTCCAGCGGCGCTGCGACGCTGCCGTAAATCAAAAATCCGAGCAGCAGCGCGGGCGCGAGCACGGCACAAACCGCCACCCAGGCTCCCAAGACATTCAGATTATGCGCGCCCAGGGCCTGGGCGCCTGTAGTGACGTAGCTGATACGTTCGTTGTCGAACTTGCTCACGGTCACGAAGGGCAGCAGAAGCGCCGGTATGCCCAGCGCCACGGCCGACAGGGCAAAAGCCAGCGGGGCGTTCGGGCCGAACCAGGAGCGACGCGCCAAATTCCGTCCGCAACGCACGCATCGCGCGCGCTCGCCCCGCCGCAACGTCACCGCTCGGTGAGTCTGGCCACAGCCGCGGCAAATCCATTCGTGCGTGGTCTCCTCCATGGCTCAATGTCCGGCAGGCGCGCCCGCCTTCACGTGGCGCAACAGAAACGCTAGGGGAATCATCAACGCCGCCACGATCGTCAGAAACCAAAAGATATCGAGGTAGCTCATGAGTGTCGCCTGCTGCTTCACCACCGCGTCGATCGCGGCCAGTGTCTGTCCGGGTTCGCGATGATAATTCGGGTTGTAGACGCTAACCGATTCGCTGAGCCGGCTGTGGTGAAATTGACCGCGCCGCGCGAGAAGCGCAACGGCTACGGAAATGCCGAAGCTTCCCCCGAGATTGCGCATCGTGTTGATCAGCGCCGACGCGTTGTTGCTCTTGTCCGGCGGAAGCCCGGCGTACGCGACTGTCGAAATCGGCACGAACAGAAACGGCAGCCCCACCGCCTGAAAAACCCGTGCCCACGCGATGTGTCCGAAATTCACGTCCGTGTTCAATCCGCGCAGGTGATAGCAAGCCAGGCACTCGACGATCAGGCCGAAGGCGATGAGGTATTTCGGCTGAATCTTTTTCAGCAGCGAGCCCACCAGCGGCATCACAAAAAGCGTCGCGACACCGCCCGCGGTGAGCGCCATCCCGGCCTGCGTCGCCGAATATCCCATCATGGTCTGGGTGAATTGTGGAAGCAGTTGGGTCGTGCTGATGAGAATGAATCCCGTCGCGAACATCACCGTCATTGCGGACGCGAAGCTCTTATCCTTCATCAGCGGAATATCCACGATCGGCTCGTCGCAAAGACATTCCCAGATGATGAGGCCGAGCAACGAGAGCCCCGCGATGATCCCGAAAATCAGGATGAATTGAGAGGCGAACCAGTCGTCCTCCTGACCTTTGTCGAGGACGAGTTGAAGAGAACCCAAGCCAGCCGCGACCAGGATGATGCCGAGATAATCGACGCGCACGCCTCCCTTCAGCAGTTTCGCGCGATCCTGTTTCACCGCTTCCGGCTCGGCCAGCATCGTCCAGGAAAGAAACAGCGACAGCAGACAAACCGGAACGTTGATCAGAAAAATCCAGCGCCAGGAAAAATTGTCCGTGATCCACCCGCCGAGTGTCGGTCCGAGCGTCGGCGCCACGACGACAGCGACGCCGTAGAGTGCGAACGCCTGGCCGCGTTGTTGCGGCGGAAACGTGTCCGCCAAAATCGATTGTTCACTCGGCGCCAGTCCGCCGCCCCCGAGACCTTGCACGACGCGGAAAAAAATCAGCCAGCCCAGTGACGGCGCCATGCCGCAGAGCAGCGAGCTGATGCCAAAAAGAGCCACACAACTGAGGTAGAAACGCTTGCGTCCGACGACCGTCGCGAGCCAGCCGCTGATCGGCAGAACGATGGCGTTGCTCACGAGATAGCTCGTCAACACCCATGTGCTCTCGCTCTGCGTCGCCGCGAGATTCCCTGCGATGTGCGTCAACGAGACATTCGCGATGCTCGTGTCGAGCACCTCCATGAACGTCGCCATCGAGACAATCACCGCGATGAGCCACGGACTGTGGTCGCCGGCCGCGGAGCGCTCGAGGACAGGTCTTCCGGACGTCGCCATGTATTCGGAAAACGACTACGAGGTCAGTCCTCCTTCACCCTGACCTTTACTTCGACCGACAATCCAGGACCCAGCCGTTGCGAGGGGCTCTGCGGCACTTGATCGAGCACGATCTTGACCGGCACGCGCTGCACCACCTTGACCCAATTTCCCGTGGCATTCTCCGCGGGCAGCCCGCTGAAGGCCTGTCCCGTCCCCGATTGAAAGCTGTCGACGCGCCCGCGGAGTTCGAGATCGGGGTAAGCGTCCACATGAATCTCCACCGGCTGTCCGGGCTTCATGCGGGCGAGCTGATTTTCTTTGAAATTGGCCGTGACGTAGACGCTCTTCGGCACGATCGCCATCAACGCCGTCGAAGGCTGCACGAAGTTGCCCACCTGAATTTCTTTTCGCGCCACGGTGCCGGAGATATCCGCCGTCACTTTCGTATAGGAAAGATTCAACTTCGCCTGCTCGAGCCGCGCCTGGGCTCCGCGCACGCCTGCTTGCGCCGCGCTGATCAAACTCTGGGAGTAGCTCAACTGGGCCTCGGCCGCCGACACGGCGCGTTGCGCGGCCTCCGTTTGCGCGGTCGCGCTCTTTTGCGCGGCGATGGCGCTGTCGACCTGCTCCTGACTCACCGCGCCGATATTCCGGTCGCGCAGCGAAATCGTGCGGTCGCGCTGGCTGTTGGCATTCGCCGCGTTGGCCTCGGCCACGTCCAAGGCTGCTCGGGATTGGGCCAGTTGTGACGAATAAACCGAACGCTGCGCCTCGGCCTGCAAGACCTGCGTCTCCGCCTGCGCCAACGCAGCCTCCGCCTGGTCGACCAGCACCTGGTAATTCGCCGGATCGAGTTCCACGAGGACGTCGCCCGCGGCGACCTCCTGATTATCCTGCACGAGTACGCGCTGAATGCGGCCCTCGACTTGCGGGCTCACCTGCTGAGTGGGCGTATCGATGAAGGCGTCGTCCGTCTTTTCGAACTGGCGCGCATGTATCCAGAAGATGGTGACGCCGATCGTCAGCGCGATGACGACCAGGATGACGATGCCCACCTTGGCCGGGTGTTTGTACCATGGCGTTTTCGATTTCGCCTCAGGAGCTTTGCCCTCGTTCTGTGAGCTCCCTTTCTGAGAGCCATCCTTTGGCTCGCGCGTTTCTCCCTGCTTCTGAGCCATCCATTCGTCATGGGCGGGCGACGTTTGCGTCTGCGGTTTTTCGTCCATAGGCCGTGCCGAAGCGATGGCTTCAGCACAAGCCTGGCAGACCCGCGAAAGTCGCTCTTGGCTGCAATGAAATGTCAGCCTGCGCCAGTTCGCATAGGAAATACCGGCGAGCTACCGATGTAGCCCCTGGATTGTCTCCTATGCGGCGATTTTTTGGCCACACGAATGCGGCCAAAGAAAAATCGCGCTCTCGTCAGACGAAACGCTGGCGCACGCGCGGCGCGCTGTCGAAAGCTCGCGGCGCGAAAAACGGCGCGGGCTCAGGCGGCTTGCGCAGAAGAAAGCGCCGGGGCGCTTCAGATTGTTTCAATGTGCCCGCCGCGGTCGAACTGCCATCATGACGCACGGCGGTCGCCGCGGAAATTCTGCGGCGAAGAAGCGTGGAAAGGGTAAACGCGCGTGTCATGTGGTCTGAGTGTAGCTGATCCCTGAAATAGTTCCATCCGGGAAAAACCGAAATCGTTACAAGGGCAAACAGTCGCGCATCCACTTTTTGGGTACAGCTGCGCCCTCAGTAGTTCGCCGACGGCGACGCGGTCGGCGACGCTTTGGCCGAGCGCCGCAGATAACCGCTGTCGGTCATCCACTCCGTGACGCGTTGCGGCCAATTTCTCAGGCTCACAAACTCGCTCCGATCGCCCATGTTGAACGCATGTTTGCCGTGCGAATAAAGATGCGCTTCGACCGGCACACCGGCCGCGCGATACTTCGGAATCATCTCCCAAATCGTGTTGGCTGGATTGGTGTCGTTTACCGCCGCGAGAAAGAATGCCGGCGGCGCGTCTCGCTTCACCACGTCGGGAAAACCAATCGGACCGGGATAAATGAAAATGTCGAAATTCGGTCTGGCATCGAACTGATCGATCGCATCACGCGAAGCTGGCGTCTTCGGTTCGTCGCGAAAGGTCACCATCGCAACGACCTCTCCTCCCGCCGAAAAACCGACGAGTCCCAGGCGCTCAGGGTCCACGCCCCACTCTTTGGCGCGACTGCGGACCACCCGCATGGCGCGGCGTGCATCCATCGGCGACTCGCGTTCCACGTCGTAGGTTGAACCCGGCTCGCGAGCCAACCGATATTTCAATGCGAACGCAGCCACGCCGATGCTGTTGAAATATTCCGCGGCCATGACGCCCTCGGCATTGAAAACGAGTTCGCGATGTCCGCCGCCCGGGCAAATCACCACCGCCGCGCCGGTTGCTTTATCCTTCGGTGGCAGGAACACCGTGATCGATGGATTGTGGATGTTCTTCACCCAATAATCCCGCGCCTGTTCCGGCTCGTTCTTCCGCGCCTCCGAACCCGGCGCGCCATTCGGCCACAACGGAATCACTTCCGGCGCTGTTTCGGCGCCGCGGAGGAATGGCAGGGTCGACACAGCGAGTGCAGCTACCAGAAACGTGGGGTAAAATTTCATGGCGCAAGCTGCCATTCCCTCGGATGTGCGGCCAAGTCGGAAATTCTTCGCTTCGGTCTTCGTGTGATTTCGCAGGCGCAAAAAATCCTCCGTCACAATCTACAGGTTTATGAAACTATTTTCATTCGCTCCCGTCACACCAGGACATGGAGAACGATCAACCCCTCGCGCGTGATATTCTCGACGAGGACTTGCAGATATTGCGCCACACGCTCGTGGCTATTGCACCCGATATTCGTCGCTACTCGGGTCGTTCCGCCGACGCCCTCAAAGAAGCGGTAGAGAAACTCGAACTCGCCCAGCGCGAATTCGCCCAACCGGCTTACCACAACGCCCGCTGTCGCTGAATCGTCGCTAGACTGTCTCTGTTTTTTCGCGCTAGACGTTCTGAAACTGCAGCGCGCTCAAACGCTGGTAGAGCCCGTCAGGAATCGACGAGAGCTCCTCGTGCGTGCCTTGTTCCACGATCTCGCCGCGATCCAGCACGAGAATGCGGTCGGCTCCGCGAATCGTCGAAAGCCGGTGCGCCACGACAAACGTCGTTCGTCCCTGCATCAAGGTGTCGAGCGCTTCCTGCACAAGCCGTTCGCTCTCGCTGTCCAGCGAACTTGTCGCCTCGTCCAGAATCAAGATCGCGGGATCTTTCAAAATCGCTCGCGCGATCGCCACGCGCTGCCGCTGACCGCCGGAGAGTTTTATCCCGCGATCGCCCACCAACGTCTCGTAGCCTTCCGGAAAGCTGCTGATAAAATCATGCGCGTTTGCCTGCCGCGCCGCCTGCTCGATCTCAGCTGGCGTGGCGTCGGGTTTTCCATACGCGATATTCGCCGCGATCGTGCCGCCGAATAACAATACGTCCTGCGGCACGAGCGCCATCTGGCCGCGAAGCCAGCTGATCGGATATTCCCGAGCGTCTTGTTCATCGATCAAGACGCGGCCTTCCTGCGGATCATAGAAACGCAACAGCAGGGCCGTCAGCGTCGACTTCCCCGCCCCACTCGGCCCGACCAGCGCCACCACCTCGCCGGGATTCGCCACGACCGAGACCTGGTTGATCACCGGACTTTCCGGCCGCGAGGGATAACGGAAGCTGACGCGCGAAAATTCCACTTTGCCCGCAAGCCGGTCTCGAGTTTCCGCGATCGGCGATTGCGTCGATCGGAGGTCATTCTGGCCGTCGGCCGTCAAATCCACCACGAACTCGCGCTGTTCCTGCATCATTTCGCGGACGCGCTGTGTCGCACCGATGGTGCGCTGGAGTTGACTAAAGAGTTCTGCGGCCTGGCTCATCGCGCCGGCGATAAACGTCGTGTACAGCACGAAGCGTGTGAGTTCTCCCGCGGTGATCTGGCCCGTCTGCAACAAATGCGCGCCGAACCAAAGCACGATCACGATGCCGCCGAAAAGCGCGGCGATGATGAACGCCACGAACGCCGCGCGCCATTTGGCCGCGCGCAACGCCGTGGACAGCACGCTCTGATTCACCGAATCGTAACGCCGCAGCTCGAAAAGTTCGTTGGCAAATGCCTTCACGCTCGCGATCGCCTGCAACGTCTCCTCGACGATCGTGCCGGTTTCCGCGAGCCGGTCCTGCGTGTCGCGCGACATCCCGCGTAGTTTCCGGCCGAATACAACGGCGGCCGCAATCAACAGCGGCAACGACGACAGCATGACCAACGTCAGTTTCCCCGAGGTGACCGCGATCAGCGAAATGCCTCCGATCAGGAAAATCGTCTGGCGCAGCATCTGCGGAAGCGAATCGATCAACGATGATTCGATCTGCGCGATATCGGTGGAAACACGACTGGCCAGTTCGCCGACGCGGCGCTGGGCGAAGAACGTCATCGGCAACCCAATGAGGTGCGAATACGCGTCGCGCCGCACATCCGCCAGCGCGCGCTGCCCCACGGTGTTGAACGAAAGCGCGCTGCCAAACGAACACATGGCCTGAAACGTGATCGTGCAGACCAACACGAGGGCGACCTGATTGAGCGTAAGCGTCCCAAAAATGGGCAACTTTGCCCCATGCACATGCAATGCCGCATCGATCAGCCCACCCGAAAGCAGCGGGAACATGAGTCCCATGCACGTGCCGCAAAAGAGACAGCACAGGCCAACGACAAAGCGCCCGCGATAAGGCGCGAGATACCGATAAAACTGCAACGTCTCCTTCAACGAGGCGCTGGAGAGCTTGGCTTTCGGCAGGCGCTGCAGCGCGGCTTCACTCTTGGTTGGACGACGACGCGACACGGTTTGGAACCTCTTGTAATGGATCTTCGGATACAGGGCGCTCGGCTTTCTGCAAATTGCATCGGGCCCCGCCGACATGTGTGCACATTGCCCAGGTTTTTCAATCCAGCGCCGGACCGCAAGAAATCGCTCTGAACATAAACCCTTGCCAGCTAGGCCCATCGCGAGCAGTCGCGCAGACTGGCATCAGCCGTGCAAAGAAGCCTGCCGTATGAAAAAGCATCTAATGTTCAGCGTGCTCATGCTCCTCGGCCTCCTCGCCTACTCCGGCTGTCATACGATGGAAGGCGCCGGCAAAGACATCGAAAATGGTGGTGAACACCTCCAGGACGCGGCCAAGGACGCGAACCATTAATCTCTCCTACCTCCAAGCCGGTGGCGTCGTTGTCACCGGCTTTTTCTGCATCGTTCGCGCTCTGCGCTTTCGCACGACAGCACAGGGCTACGTCGTCGGCCCCGCGCAACGCGGACCATTCTCCGTCCACACCAGAGGATCGATGCACATGCGTCGCGCCGTCTTCGCCGGATCCCAGGCGTGATAGACGACGTAGAGCGTGACGCCATCAGGGCCAAGGACCACCGAGTTGTGCCCGGGTCCAAGGACGACGCCAGGAATGCCGCGCAACACCGCCGGGCCCTCGCTGCTCCACTCGTCCGTGTAAGGTCCCAACGGGTGATCGGCCACGGCGTAGCTCACGCCGTAATTGGGCGTTTGCCACGAACCACCGGAGTAAAGGCAATAATAACGTCCGTTATGAGCCACGACGAACGGGCCCTCCACCGTGTGCCAGGCCGGCCAGGTTTTGCCGTACCAGGCGCGGTTTTTCTCGTAGATGTGCCAATCGCTGCTCGCGCGCACGACGACGCGAGGCTTTTCGAGCGGCGTCATCATGTCGTCTCCCAAAGGGACCACCGCCGTGCCTGTGCCGACGCGCTCGTCGAAAAAATCCTTCGCGAAGAACAGATACCATTTTCCATCCTTCGGATCGCGAAACGGATTCGCGTCGATCGTGAACGGCTCGTCGGGAAACAAATCCCGGCCGCGATCGACAAAGGGGCCCTCTGGCCGGTCCGCCACCGCCACGCGCAGCCGACCGTCCGCCGCGTAGTACATGTAGAATTTGCCTTCGCGCTCCGCGACTTCGGGGGACCAGTACGCCATGTCCGCCTTCGCCGCGTAAGGCACGAGCGCGCCGCCCACGAGCGTCCAGTTCACCAGATCGGTCGAACGCAGCACGGGAAACACATTGCCGTCGGCCTGTCGGCCAAAGCCTTCATCCGAGCCGGTGCCGTACGCGTAGTAAGTTCCTGAATACCGCAGGACAAACGGGTCGGCCAAATATCCGGACCAAACAGGATTCTTGTAATGCATCGCGGGCAAGTTTGCCGCGAAGGTGCAGCGCCTGCCCGTGATTCACAACTTGCCGGCGAAATTTGCTCAGGCCGCCCGCGTGACGAGCGCATGGGCCAACGGGCGATTGCGCGCCCGAGGCTCGCCGAACACGGGATGTCCGTAGTGATTCCACGAATACGGCTGCGCCCGCACTTCGCGGTCCTCCCAACCCGGGCGCCGCAGCGTCTTCGAATGATATAAAATCCAATCCTCGCCCTGCGGCGTGGTGATGAATCCGCAATGCCCCACGCCCCAGGCGTGCTCGTTGCTTCCAAAAACCTTCCCGACCTTCCGCCAATTGTCCGGATCCATCACGTCGCCTTCATTGCAGACCAGCATTCCGAGGCAGTAGTCTGACGTCCACGAAGCGCTCGCCGAGTAGACGATGAAAATTCTGCCGTCGCGCAGCAGCACCTGCGGGCCTTCGCAGATCGGGAGACCATTCCGCTCCCAATAAAGATTCGGAGTGCAGAGCAGCACGCGGCCACCGCAAAGCTCGGTCGGACTCTTCATCCGCGAGATATAAAGATTCTGCTGGCCATCGACCCGTCCGGCCCAGCCGGACCAAACGAAATAGCGCGCGCCAAAATTGTCGCAGAAAACGGTGCCGTCGATCGCCCAGCCTTCGGTGTCGAGTTCGCCTTGCAACGTGTACTTTCCGAGTGGATTCGCGTCGTCCGTGGCCAGTACGTGCATGCGGTGGTTCGCGTTGTCGCCGTCATCCGCCGCGAAATAGATATAGCAGCGACCGTCGATCAGATGGAGTTCAGGCGCCCAAATATTGCGCGAGGTCGGCCCGCGCAGCGGCGGCGTGAACACGCGAATCTGCGGCGACTCGGCCAGCGCGAGAAAATCATCCGCCACCCGCAGGAAGATGCCCTTCTCCGACGACTCGCAATAGTAGTACTTGCCATTGATCCAGGAGAGCTGCGGGTCGGCCGACGGCGACGGCAGCACCGGATTCGAACGCAAGGTGCGCGAAACCGGAGCGCTGTTGAGCAACGAAGATTGGCGTCGACCAGGACTGAAGGTGTGATGCACGCCTAGGTATTCGTCCGGGAGACGCGGCGCTTTAGCGGCCCGAATTCAATTTTTACACGGCGAATTCTAATGAGTTTCTCCAACGGTCGCTTGGCAGCTCTCGCCTTCGGTGGCTACCTCATCACCGATGAACTCGTCACCCCTGCGAACTCTCGGATTCGCCGCCTGCTTATCGCTCACCAGCTTGTTTTCGGCCGGTGAAATTCAGTCCTCCAAAAGTCCCTATCCCGTCGTGGGAAATATCGAGCGACTGGATCCCGCTCTCGATCAACTCCTCGCCCCGGACGCCAAACTCGAAAAACTCGCCGAGGGCTTTAAATGGAGCGAAGGACCCGTGTGGTCCGCGCAAAAAAACGCGCTGCTCTTCAGCGACACGCAGACGAACATAGTCTATCGCTGGCAGGACGGAGAAGGTATTCACATTTTCATTACACCGAGTGGTTTCACCGGCGAGCACTTCGACGGCCGCGAACCCGGTTCAAACGGGCTGACCTTCGATCCCAAGGGCCGCCTCACCCTCGCCCAGCACGGCAATCGCCAAGTCGCGCAACTGAACGATGACGGTCACACGTTCACGCCGCTCGCGACTCATTTCGAAGGACACCGCTTCAGCAGTCCGAACGATCTCTGCTTCGATCATGCAGGTCGCCTCTACTTCACCGATCCGCCTTACGGCCTGCCGAATCACACGTCGCCCGAAATGCCGTTCAATGGGGTCTACTGCCGCGAGACCGACGGAAAAGTCGTCCTCATCACGAAGGAGCTTCCCCGCCCCAACGGCATCGCTCTCTCGCCCGATCAACGCACGCTCTACGTCGGCAATTCCGATGGCGGCAAGCCGGTGATTCTCGCTATTCCGGTGAAGGACGACGGCAGCTTTGGCCCGAGCAAAGTATTTTTTGATATGAGCGAACTCGCCGCGCACGGCCATCGCGGCGCGCCGGATGGCTTCAAGGTGGATAAGAAAGGGAATGTCTGGACCAGCGGCCCCGGCGGCATCCTCGTCATCGATCCCAACGGAAAACACCTCGGGACGATTCACACCGGCCAGCCCACGGCGAACTGCGCCTTCGGCGGACCCGACGGCTCCGTGTTGTACATCACGGCCAACAACCAGCTTCAGCGTATCCAAACAAAAACTACAGCGCCAATTCCTGGGACGTGATCTGCCACGCGGCGGACGCTGCGAGGACGATCTGCCGCGCCGCGGCGACTGAAAGATGCCGGCGTGGACGCCAGCGCTCCCAGTGGCCGACATCGGCGAGACGCCGACGCTCGGCCGATTCCCGGCACTCGGCTAGTCCCCGGCACTCGACTAGTCCCTGGCACTCGGCGAATTTCCGAGGCTCGACCGCCGAGTGCGCCTTTCCAAGGCGCAGAAGGCCACTGGGAGCGCTGGCGTCCTCGCCGGCATTTTCAGTATTCCGCGCTCCGAGCCTAGCGCAGCAATGGAGCGCCGGCCTCCCGGCCGGCTACCCTAAAACAGCGTCCCGCGACGCGGGACACACTTTTCGAAAAGCCAGCCAGGAGGCCGGCGCTCCGCTAGACCATGGCGGCCCTCTCTTACCTTGTCGCTTGTTTTGCACAGCGACTCTCCTCGTGGGTGCCTTGACCCCACGAAGGAATCGTGGTCGAAGAATCGTTCGTGGCCACCTCAACTCCTTCAGTTAGCGAGGCTCCGCGTTTCGATTTGAACGGCAAAGTGGCGCTCATCACGGGCGCCGCTCGCGGCATTGGCCGCTCCTGCGCTCTCGCCCTCGCCGCCTCGGGCGCCGACATTATTCTCGGTCTCCGCGACGCCACGCAGGACAACGGCACGATCAAAGCCGTCGAGGCGCTCGGCCGAAAGGTTTTGCCCGTGCAGCTCGACATCACTCGCCGCGGCGAAATCAAGGAGGCTGTGGCGAAGGCGCTGTCGGAATTCGGTCGCATCGACATCCTGGTCAACAACGCCGGCATCGGTCCGCCGGCAGCTGCGGAAGATGTCACCGAGAACGCGTTCGATTCGACCTTCGCGGTGAACGTGAAGGGCACGTTTTTCGTCACCCAGGAAGTCGGTCGCGTGATGCTCGCGCGCAAGAGCGGACGCATCGTCAATCTCAGTTCCCAGGCCGGTTTCGTCGCGCTGCCCACGGAATCCGTTTACTGCATGACGAAGGCGGCCGTCGCTCATCTCACGAAGTGTCTGGCCGTCGAATGGGGTCCGTCCGGAATCAACGTGAACGCCGTAGCGCCCACCTTCGTGCGCACGCCTGGCACGGCGAAATGGCTCCAGGACGACACCTTCCGCCAGGATCTTCTCTCGCGCATTCCACTGGGTCGCGTCGGCGATCCGATCGACGTCGCCGGCGCCGTGGTCTTCCTCTGCTCACCCGCCGCATCGATGATCAATGGCGCCACGCTCATGATCGACGGCGGCTGGACCGCGCGGTGATTTGCTTTTTCCCCACGAATCACACGAAGGACACGAATCAAACCTCTCGTTTTTCCACAGAATACACAGAGAGCACGTAAAACTCACGAATCAGATTCAGAATCAGAAAATCCAAATTCATCGTCCGAATTCAGGACCGAAAAATCTAAATCGGTCTTCGAATCAGATTTCAGGGATAATTTTCATTTCCGTGCCCTCCGTGTATTCCGCGGGAAAAAATCAACGCCCGCTTCGTGTGATTCGTGTGATTCGTGGGCAAACAAATCACCGCCTCGGCGTATCAACTTTCTGGAGACGCCTCTGTTTCCTCCAGAAAATCCATCTGGTTCGGATCGACGCGGCCGGAGAGAAGTTTGCGCAGAAACAATTCCCGGTGGTGCATGCAACGGCCGAGCTTGGTCAACGCTTCGCGATGCTCCTCCGTGCCATAACCTTTGTGTTGAGCGAAGCCGTACCCAGGAAACAGGCCGTCCAGCTCGTTCATCAGGCGATCGCGAGTCACCTTGGCCATGATCGAGGCCATGGCCACCGCGAGCGACCGCGCATCACCATTGATCACGCCATCATGCGGGTACGGGAAGTGACGCAGCGACAGACCATCGATCAAAATCTTGCAGGAAGCCTGGGGCTGGAACGCCGCAACCTCGTCGGGTGACGCAAACAAATCGGGTTCGCGCTGCTGCTGAAACGCGCTCGGAGGATAAATATTTTCGAGCGCGCGCCGCATCGCGAGTTTCGTTGCGCCGAGAATATTGAACTGCTCGATCTCCTCGACGGTCGCCACGCCGAAGTGCGCTTGGATCTGGCCCTGACCCGCGAGGGTTTGGAAATCGAGCCACAGTTCGTCGCGCTCTGCCGCGGTGAGTTGTTTCGAGTCGTTCACCCGACCGGCGCGCGTCACCGCCCAGCGACCTTCGAGAAATTCCTGATTCACCCAAACCGCTCCGGCCACGACCGGACCAGCCAGAGCTCCACGCCCGGCTTCATCGACACCGATGAGGCCGGAAAATCCGTAGATCTGCTTGAGATCGAAAGCGCGAAGCTGGCGACGCTTGACGGGCATGGCGCGTGACTCCTGCTACTTCCCCCACTCCGTTCGCTCCTTCGGTTCTTTCAGCGGCAACTCGTCCAGTTTGCCGGCTTCGGAAACCACTTCGTACGCGGTGCGAAAATGAAGTTTGGCGAAATTACCCAGAGCTTTGACGCCGAAGCGATCGATGATCTCACGACCTTGCTGCTTCACGGACGCGCTTGCGCCCTTGAGGAGTTTTCCACCGAACTTCTTCGAGAGGTCGTTCATGTGCCTGACATATTCGGCACGCGCGACGACGGATGCAGCGGCAACGACGGGATCTTCTTCCGCTTTCGTGCGCATTCTTAGTTCGAAATTTTTCAACTCCGCCCGGGCAAGCTCGCGCTGCACCAGAGGCTGCTCGCTGAATTGATCGAGCAAACCCCAGGGCACACGCTTGCGCTCCAGCGCACGCATCAACGTCTTCGCATGCTGCCATCCGAGCAGCCGATTCACGTTGGCCGCCGGTTTGAGCATGAGCTCGTTGTACTTCGGCATCGTCCACGGAAAAATTTCCACGACGGCCCCCGGAGTTTCGCGAATCAGGTTTTCCAAGCGCATGATCTGGGTGTCGACCAGACGCTTCGAATCTTTCACGCCCGCCTTGATCCAGGATTCGATCGCCGATTTTTCGGCGATGACCGTGGCCGTGATGAGCGGCCCAAAAAAATCGCCCTTTCCGCTTTCGTCCAACCCGGCATGGGCTTCGAACCAATCTGGATGAAGCACCTCGTCGTATCCAAATCTTGGTGACTTGGTGATCTCCGATTCGAGCACGTGCACCACGAAATCCTCCGTGCCCTTCCCCGCGACCACGACGACCTTGCGTTTGTCGTAGGCCGTGACGTTGCAATCGCTTCCGCGATAGGCGTAGCGCGCATAAGGCACTTCGAACCGCTCCCAGCCGCGCCCCTCGAGCAGCGTCTTCAGCTTATCGAGTTGCTGGTCGTTCAGCTTGATCGTGTACGTGGAAATTTTCTTGGGCTTCTCGTCGTTGTTGCCCAGGGCGGTCTTCGGCATGATTGGGGAAGAGGATTTAGACGGAGTAAGTTGGAAGTTTGAAGTGGGAAATTGGACCGGCGGTAAACCACGCGAGCGGCAAAGTTCGAAGTTCCCACTTCTCACCCTCAACCTCGCGCGACAATTTCAGCCACCGCATGCTTCTCACCGCGACCAATCCGACATCGGTCAACGCATTCGCCGAGGCACTGAGCCGTTGGTACCGGCAGCACAAGCGCGACTTGCCCTGGCGCAGGGATCCTTCGCCCTACAAAACCGTCGTCAGCGAATTCATGTTGCAGCAGACGCAGGTGAAAACGGTGCTGCCTTATTTCGCTCGCTGGTTGGACGCGCTGCCCGATTTCGCAGCGCTCGCCGCTGCGCCAGAGAGCCAGGTGCTCAAGCTCTGGGAGGGCCTCGGCTACTACTCCCGAGCGAGGAATCTGCACAAGCTCGCGAAAACACTTGTCGCGCTGCCGGCCGTTCCCAACACGCCCGAAGGCTGGCGTGAATTGCCCGGCGTCGGTCCGTACACCGCCGCCGCGATCACAAGCATCGCCTTCGGCGCGCCGGTCGCGTGCGTCGACGGAAATGTCGTGCGCATTCTTTCGCGACTGAGCGCGGACAAAACCAATTTCCGCGACTCGGCCACCGCCGCGAAATATTTCACGCCACTCGCTGGCCAACTGATTTCGAAAACGGCGCCCGGAGATCACAATCAGGCGATGATGGAACTGGGCGCGACCGTCTGCCATCGGCGGAACCCGCTCTGCACCATTTGCCCCGTCCTTCAATTCTGTCGCGCCGGGCAATCAGGCGACGCCGAGCAATATCCCAAGCTCGCCGCAAAAACCATCGAGTCAGTCACGGTCGATCGCGTGTGGCACGTGCGCGAAGGAAAACTTCTTCTCCACCGCTCCAGCGCAACCGCGCGCCGCTTCGCCGACATGCACGAGCTCCCGCGCGCGAGCGATGCGGGCCATGACCAAGCCAGCCTGAGCCACGCGCAGGCCAGACGCTTGGTCACGAAAAAGCGGGCAATAACCCGCTACGCCATCACGGAAATAATTCACGACGTATCCGCTGTGCCACTACGAGGAGTCGCCGACTCATCTTCGGAGTTAGTCTGGGTCGCACTCGATGACTTGGAACAAATCACGCTCTCCGGCCCTCATCGCCGCTGGATTCGCGAGCTCCTCGCGAAATAATTTTCTTCAACTCCCGAAACGTTCCGCGAGCAGAGAGTCGACCTTCGTCTTCGAAGTGAGGACATCCGTCGAGTTCAGCTTGGGACTGAACTCCAAAACCAACAGGTGATGCGGCTTCCAAAACGAGCTCACCATATTGAAATCGACCGCTCCGGAACCGATCGGCTGATGGTCCTGGCCGACTGCGCTGACGTCGTGCAAGTGGAAGCCGATCAAGTTCGCCGCGTTGTTTTCCAGCTGCTGCCGATGATTGATCAGCCCGAGTGACTCTTTGATATGCGCGTGACCAGTGTCGTGCCAGTAGCCCGCGGTGTTGGGCCGCTGCAGTTCGTTGAACAGATCCGGAAAATCGTCGTCGAGCGGCAGCTCTTCGAAACGCTCGCGGTTCTCGAGGCCGAGGCGGATTTTTTTCTCCGCGGCATAGGCCCGAATCTCCTCGATGCTGGCCTTCACGCGCTCCCAATACGGCGGCATCCGCTCGAGAAGTTTGACCAGGGCTTTGTCGCGAATTTTGCAGTAGCGATCGTCCGCCAGCAAATTCATCCCAGGATGCCGGTCGGCATAGGCCTCGAGTTTGTTCGCGGGATTCGACCAGAAAAAGTGCACGCTGCCGAGATGCAGGACCAACACTTTCGCGCCCACTTGCGCGGCAAAATCGATCGAGCGCCGGGTCTGCCGCACCCATTGCTCGTGCTGCCGCGGATCGTCGGTCGAAGGCTCGAAAAGATTCGGCGCCGCCTGGGTGACTCCCGTCGGCAGCGGGCAAAAATTATGTGTCGAGCTGACGTTGATCACGCCCTCCTCCAACGCCTTGAGAATTCCCGGAACCAGCGTGATGCGAATTCCGTGACTCAACTCGACGTTAGAAAAACCGAGGTCTGCCATCTCCCGCAGCATGGCCGCACCGTCCATGTGCCGAGAAGAGCACCAGCTCGTGGAGAGCGCTACGGTTGGTTGGTCAGGCATGGTGATGCAGGTCCCGTTGGCTGCTGGACTTGCTCCGTGCAGCAAAGGCAACAGATCTTCGGCGAAAAGCTAAAAAAAACGACCGCGCTCCAATCGGAGTGCGGTCGTGAAAATGAAACACGCGAACGAGATCAGCTCTCGTAACGGCGGCGCAGCATCTGGGTGAAGGCAGCGACCTTATCCTTGCGGCGGCGTTTTTCGCAGGGCTTCTCGTAATAGCGCTTCGCGCGAACACCTTTGATAATGTTTTCGCGATCGAGCTTCTTCTTCATGCGGCGAAGCGCACGATCTACAGGCTCGTTCTTGCGGATTTTGATTTCAATGGACATGTGGCAAATCTCTGGTTTTCGCGGAAAAAGGACCAAATAGGCAAAATTGAAGTCGCATCGTCAACGGTATTTTGCCCCTTTGAGAAAACCGTTTTTCAAGCCCGTTTTTCAGCCGCATCCGCCCTGTGTCCTCTGCCGATAAGAACTTCGTCCACCTCCACGTCCACACTGATTACAGCCTGCTCGATGGCGCTTGCCGCATCGACCGGTTGATGGACCGGGCGGCGAGTCTGGGCATGAACGCTTTGGCCCTCACCGACCACGGCAATCTTTACGGTGCGATCGAGTTCTACAACGCCGCCAAAGCCAAGAACATCAAGCCGCTCATCGGTTGTGAAATTTATCTCACCGAGACGTCGCGCCTGGAGAAAAACGGCCGGGCCGAAGACGGAAAAAGCTACTATCACATGGGCCTCCTGGCCCGAAATCTCACGGGCTACCAAAATCTGCTGAAGCTCGTTTCCGACGCTCATCTGCGCGGCTTCTATTACAAGCCCCGCGCCGATTGGGAAACTCTGGCAAAACACGCCGACGGGCTCATCGGTTTCACCGGCTGCTTGGCCGCGATCGTTCCACAACACTTGATGAACGATCGGTGGGAAGACGCTCGCAAGGCCACCGCCAAGTTCGTCGATCTCTTTGGCCGGGAAAATTTCTTCGTCGAAATTCAAGACCACGGCATCGCCGAACAGATCAAAATCATTCCGGGGCTTCTGAAGCTCGCCGAGGAATTCAACCTCAAGGTCATCTGCACGAATGACGTTCATTACGTCCGCTCCGAAGACGCGGGTCCGCACGACGCGATGCTGTGCATCCAAACCGGGGCGAAGATCGAGGACGAAAACCGCATGCGGTTCGACTCGAAACAATTTTACCTGAAATCGCGCGACGAGATGGCCGCGCTTTTTGGCGAGGTTCCGGAGTCGCTGACCAACACCCAACTCGTCGCGGAAATGTGCGATCTGGCCATTCCGTTTCCGAAGGGTAGCGAGCGTTATCCGAAGTATCCGCTTCCGCCGGAGATCAAAGTCGATCGCGCGGAATACCTTCACCAGCTCTGCATCACCGGCCTGAAAAAACGCTACAACGTCGATTACGCCGAAGTCGTGAAACACGATGTAGTGCAGGAAAGACTACAGCGCTTCAACGTCCCTGCCGGCCAGAAGCCGCCGGCCCCGGATTACAGCGGGCTCGGCGCAGAAGACCTGCTCGTCGTGCGCATGCATTATGAGCTGAAGATCATCAACGTCACAGGCTTCGTGGATTACTTTCTTGTCGTCTGGGACTTCATTCATTGGGGCAAAGAACACGGCGTGCCGGTCGGCCCAGGCCGCGGTTCCGGCGCAGGCTGCATGGTCGCGTATCTGCTCGGCATCACCAATATCGACCCGATCCGTTTCGGTCTGCTCTTCGAGCGCTTCCTCAATCCCGAACGCGTTTCCCCGCCCGACTTCGACATCGATTTCTGCATGCGCCGCCGCGGCGAGGTCATCGACTACGTGCGCAAAAAATACGGCGAAGCCTGCGTGGCGAACATCATCACCTACGGCACGCTCGGCGCGAAGATGGTGATCCGCGACGTCTCGCGCGTGCACAATCTGCCTTACGCGGACGCCGATCGATTGGCGAAGATGATTCCGGACGAGCTGAATATTTCGCTCGAAGACGCGATCACCAAGAGCGCCGAGCTGCGCACCGAAGTTGAGCGAAATCCGGTCGCCAAAAAAATCGTCGATCAAGCCCGCGTTCTCGAGGGCATGGTGCGCAACACCGGCAAGCACGCCGCGGGCATCATCATCACCGACAAACCGCTCGACGACTTCGTCCCCCTTACGCTGCAGGAAGGCGACGTCACGGTGCAGTACGACATGAACGCCGTCGGCAAACTCGGTTTGCTGAAGATGGATTTCCTCGGTCTGAAAACACTCACCGTGATTTCCGACGCGGTCGAAAATGTGCGCCGCACGGTGAACCCGAATTTCGACATCGAGACGATCCCGCTCGACGACCCGAAGACGTACGAGCTGCTGAATATCGGAAAAACCGTCGGCGTGTTTCAGCTCGAGTCGGGTGGCATGCAGAACGCCTCGAAGCTCGTCGGCATTTCGAACATCGACGACATCAACGCCATCTCCGCGCTCTATCGCCCCGGTCCGATGCAATTCATCCCGGACTACGCCCGCGGAAAAAAAGACCCCGAGGCGATCTCGTATCCTCACCCGCTGCTCGAGCCGGTGTTGAAGGAAACTTACGGCATTATCGTCTATCAGGAACAGGTGATGGAGTGCGCCAAGGTCATCGCGGGCTACACACTCGGTGGCGCCGACATGCTGCGCCGCGCGATGGGCAAGAAAGACGTCGAGGGCATGGCGAAAGAGCGCGTGAAGTTCGTCGAGGGCGCGAAGCGCTGCCACAATATCGATGAGAAAAAAGCGAACGAGATTTTCGATTTGCTGAACAAGTTCGCCCAGTACGGCTTCAACAAATCCCACTCCGCGGCGTACGCCGTCATCGCGTATCAAACCGCGTATTTGAAAGCCAACTACCCGGTGCAATTCATGGCCGCGGTGCTCACGGCCGAGTTGGGCAACTCCGAAAAAGTCGCGCACTTCATCGCGGAAGCGAAGGCCATGGGGCTGCACGTGCTCGGCCCGGACATCAACGAATCGCGCCGCGATTTCACCCCGGTGGGAGACAAAATCCGCTTCGGCATGGCGGGCATCAAAGGCGTGGGCGAAGGCGCGGCGGACAAGATCATCGAAGAGCGCGACCGGAATGGGCCGTTCAAGGATTTCGACGACATGGTCTCGCGCGTGGATGGCCGCGCGATCAATAAACGAGTGCTCGAGCACCTCGTGAAAACAGGCGCCTTCGATTACAGCGGCGCGCCGCGCAAAAAACTTTTCGACAGCATCGACGCCGCGCTCGCCGGCGCAGCGTCGCAGGCGCGCGATCGCGCGGCGGGGCAGTTCAGCCTGCTCGACATGCTGGCCGAACCTGCTCCCGCGCCGAAGAAGAAATCGGCTGGCTCATCCCAGACGTTAGGGGGCGACCGAGGCGCAAACGGCTCGGTGGGGATGGTCAATGGCCGGCCCGGTATCGAGGCAAACGCCGAGCAGTCGCCCGACCACTTCACGCCTTCCGAAAAGCTGCAGTTCGAAAAAGAGCTGCTCGGCTTCTACGTGTCCGGGCATCCGATGAATTTGTATGCGGGCCTGACGGAGGCATTGGACACGTTCCCAGTCGACCAGTTGTTGAATCAGCCCGATCGCACCGAATTCCGCCTCTGCGGCATCGCCGGCTCCATCGCGAAGAAGCTTTCCAAGAAGGACAATCGGCCGTGGGCCGCTTTCACGCTCGCGACGCGCAAAGCGTCGGTCGCGCTGAACATGTTTGCCGATGCATACGCGACGTATGGCGCCAACCTCGCGGAAAACGCGCTCGTGCTCGTGCAGGGCAATATTTTGGTCAGCGAAGACGGCGCGCGCATCAATGTGAAGGAGTGCTACCCGCTCGATAATTTCGTCAGCGGATCGATCAAACGCGTGACCTGGCTGCTCCATCCCAATCACCCGGAGCTCAATGATTTTCTGCGACGCCTGCGCGATACGCTGAACAAGCACGTTGGCGACACGAAGATTTCCCTCGGCTTCGTTTTCGATAATCGCATCACCGCCGTCTCCGACGCCAGCAGCGCGCTCGGCTGGAAGCTCAACGGCGCGCGCTTCCAAGAACTGCGCCAGCACCCCGCCGTCGCCGGCGTCGAACTCGAAGCCAAGCGCCTCGAAATCAAAGAAACCCGCCGCTGGGCCAAGAAGAGCTGAAAACCTTTTTAGCCGCGAAGAGGCACAAAATGCGCAAAGAGGATTTTTGGTGTGCGAAACTGCTCATACATCCAAAGCCCAGCCGCAGACTGGAGTTTGGTTTGTAGCTCCAAACCAATACTCGATCCGCTTACAGGATTCGAATATTTGAGGCACTCGGCCCGACAAAAATCCTCTTTGCACATCTTGAGCCTTTTTGTGGCTAAAAAAAATCCGATGTCTTTCCCATGTCCGACTCTCTAACGCTCAATCACGCGGCCCGTGTCTTGAACACGATTTCCTCCGATTTGCCGGCTGATGCGGCGCTGCGGAAATATCTTCTGAACGCGAAGCGCGTCGGACCTCGCGAGAAACGCTCGATCAGTCAGGCGGTGTTCACTTTTTTTCGGTGGCTGCAATGGCTCGATCGCAACGCCTCGTGGCAGAAGCAGGTCGAACAGGCTCTCTCGCTCCAGGAGAAGTTCGATAAGAATCCGTCCTCGATCAAAATCGAAGCGCTCGCCGCTCGCGCCGTCCCCGAGTGGCTGAAGAGCGAAGTCGAATTCCCGCCAGAGTCGCTTCGCCAACTGCAGCGTGCATCCGCTTTGTGGATACGCGCACGGCCCGGCAAAGCCGCCGCGCTCGCTTCGGCGCTTGGCGGCTGTCAACCGGTCGACGCGGCCACGCTCCAGCGGCTCGGAATTTCAGATCCAGCCCCGACCGCGCTGCGCTACGTGGGCAACCAGGACCTTTTTCTCACTCCGCAGTTTCACAACGGCGAATTCGAGATCCAGGATCTCGCGTCTCAACTTGTTGGATACGCCTGCTCTCCCAAGCCGGGACAAACCTGGTGGGACGCCTGCGCCGGCGAAGGAGGAAAACTGCTCCACCTCGCCGACATGATGGCGAACAAGGGACTCATCTGGGCGAGCGACCGCTCCGAGCGCCGCCTGCAATCCCTCAAACGCCGCGCGACGCGCGCGAAAATTTTCAACTATCGCACCGCGACCTGGGACGGCTCAGCCCACCTGCCCACAAAAACGAAATTCGACGGCATTCTCCTCGACGCGCCGTGCAGCGGCGTCGGCACCTGGCAGCGCAATCCACACGCGCGCTGGTCCGCGTCAATGAACGACGTCGTCGAACTCGCGGAAATCCAGCGCCAGATGCTCGACCACGTTTGCGGCTCCGTGAAGTCAGGCGGCCGCCTGGTCTATTCTGTGTGCACCTTGACGCGCAGCGAAACCATCGCTGTCGCCGACGCCTTTACCGCCGCGCATCCGGAATTCGAGCCTGTGGCCGTGTTTGGCGACGAACCGAAATCGGAGTCGGCCAACGCGCTAAGCAGTCCTGCTTGCGCTGTTCAAGAAACCGACGCCTTCGTCGAAACAAAGAAAATGCTCTGGCCCCACGAGCTAAACGCCAACGGCATGTTCATCGCCGCCTGGCGCCGCCGCTCGTAGCGCAGGATCGAAGGCAGGGCGAGACCTCAGGGCGAGCCGCCCTACGCTTCGCTAATGAAGAAGTAAGAATGTAGAATGATGAATGACCGCATGACCAGGCTCTGCGGGTAGGGCGAGACCTCTGGGCGAGCCGCGACCGTCTGTCCCGCCCTTAGCGCAGTCGAGAAACGAATCGCCTCCGAGGTAGGGCGAGCCGTCCCTGGCGAGCCGCGACCGCAGGGACTAACCTCCAGGTTGAGCCACGCCAATCGCGGCTCGCGAGGGACCGCTCGCCCTACCTCGGAGGCATAACGTCGATGGGCAAAGTCAGACGCGGATTCAGCATTCGGCTCGCCCTGAGGTCTCGCCCCTACCCTCGGAGCCTGGCCACGCAAGCAATCATCATTCTACATTCTTAATTCTTCCTTGGCCCAGCGTAAGGCCGAACGGTCAGCTTCAGATTGCGCAAACTGAAAACCAAATTGCGGGTGTCCCCCTGCACCGGCGCGGCGGCAACTTCCCCGGCGGTTTTCCACCAAAGCTGATTTGGTCCGGGCACGAGAATGATGTTGTCCACGTGAACTTGCTGACGGTTTTCGCCGATTTCGCCTGACCACAGCTTCCCTTGATCGGCGCCGAAAACGACCTCGCGACGCGCGTTCGCCTTGAGCGAGAAATCCGCGCTCAACACCAGCGACTGCGATGTCGGATTGTAGATGAAGAGCCGCGAATGTCCTTTGCTCCATAGCCAGTACTCCGACGTGCTGCGCTCCGGCGCGTACCACCCTTCCCCAAATTGCACGGTCAAACTGTCCCCACCGGCCGTCGGCTCGGTGAGCTCGACCGGTGCTTTCAATGTGTAGCCGAGACTTTCCGGCGGTCGCGCCAGGTCGAACGTGGTGAGCACGCTCAAGTTTCCCAAAATAAGTAGCGGCAACCACGCGCGGCCCCTCGGCAAAAGGATATTGAACGCGAGCGTCATCGGCAGCAGCACGCGACTCGCCGCATCGGGATAGCCCTCCCACACGGCCTCACCGAGAAAAATCATGAGCACGGCGTAGGCCGCGCCGACGCGCCACCAGACTTCCTTGAAACGCGGACGCGCCACCAGAAACGCGAGCTGCACGGTCAGCGCGATCATACGATAAAGATTGCCGCGCGGAAGCGCCGCGTCGCCTTGGCCGCTCGAGAGTTCCACGAACGTCTGGCGGAGTTTCATCCAGTACGCGTGCAACGGAAAATCGAAAGCGCGGGCGCCGGCGCTCCCCGAATTCACCCCCGCGAAAATTCGATGCAGCACGTAGCTCCAAATCAAAATCGGCGCGACGACCAGGGCGCAGCGCAACGAAAGCGAAAGCCACGCCCGAACCGAATTTCCCTTGGGCCAGCCAAACGACGCGGCGCTCAGCACATTCGTTTCCTTGCCCAATCCGGCGATGCCCAGAACCAGCGCGGAACTCCACTTTCGCCCCTTTTCAAACAATGCCACGCCGGCCGCGATTAGCAGCAAACTCGGTCCGTCCACCAATGAAAATCGCGCGCTGAAACAAAGCCCGAACGACAGCATGACGGCAGCCCAGCGTAGCACATTTTCCCAGCGGGTCGGCGGAAACCAACGCAGCGTGAGCCAGGCCAGGACGAGCCACGAAACGATGTTGATCAACGCATAGGCCTGCACGATCCACCACGGCTTCCCGAGTCCGGCAACGTACGCCACCCAGCAAAACAAAATGCGGCGCGCGCGATATTCGAGATTGTCCACCGAGCTCGCCATCTCCGGGTCGCGCGGATCGGGCCGAATCGCGATCTGCACATACCATTGCGCATCGTAGCCGTAGGTCTGCTTGACCGAATAATACGGCAAGACCTTCAGCTCCGGAATGAATCGATCGCTCAGTTTTTCACCAAATTGGATGAGCGGCGTGAGTCCCTTGCCGGGCACATAAAATCGCGCCGCGACCGTCAGAAACGCCGCCACGATCGCGAGCATCACAACGGAGCGCCACGTGGTGGGATGTCGCAGGGAAAACCTCTTGAGCTCAGTCACAAAAAGATGCGCAGTAGCGGCCGCTTAGCTTCAAAATGCAAGATGGATTCGAACGCGCTTCGGCCAGATTCTTCCTCGATACCGCGCCGGCTTTTTCGCTCGGCTCTCTTCTGGCTGGCGCTCGCGCTTATCGGATACGGCATCTTCATTTTCAACGAATGCTCGTGGTACATCGGCGGCTCCGATTCCTCGGGCTATTATAACAGCGCGCAACTCCTCGCGAGCGGCCGCGCGACAAAAACGTTGCGCGTCATTCCCGGTCTCTCGCCCGCCGATCACCGCGTCGGACCTGAGTTGTACATTCCGCTCGGTTTTCGCGCGATCACCGAAACGGAAATGGTGCCAACGTATCCGGTCGGTCTGCCGTTGATGATCCTGCTGGCAGCGCCATTCACCGGCTGGATCTTCGCGCCGGGCTGGGCCGCCGGCATAAACATGTTTTTCGGCGCCGTCGTGAGTTATGCGCTCGGGCGCGAATGCGGACTCTCCCGCTGGATGTCGCTGATCGGCGCCGCGCTGGTCGGTCTCGGACCACTCTACGTTTTCATGGGCCTGCAGCCGATGACCGACGTCGCGTCCCTCACCTGGGAAACAGCCGCGCTGCTCTTCACGCTGATGTCCCGGCGCCGCGTCGCGTGGACGATTGCGGCCGGATTTTGCATCGGCATTTCCGTCCTGCTGCGTCCGGCCAATCTCATGTTGGTCATCCCGGTCGCCGTCATGCTTGGATTCGATGTTCGCCGCTGGGCGGCACTCGCTCTCGGCGGACTTCCCTGCGCGGCCTTCCTTGCGTGGTACAATTTCCGAACCTACGGCGTCATCCTCACCACCGGCTACGGAAATCTTTCGAGCGAATTCAGTCCTCAATGGATCGTGCCCACCCTCGGGCATTACGCGGTGTGGCTGCCAATTCTTTTCAGCCCAGTGGTGCTGCTCGCGCTCGGCCTGCCCTGGGTTTGCCGCGACAAGCGCCTGGTCGTCACCCTCGGCAGTTGGGTGCTTCTGCTCCTGAGCTTCTACGCGACCTATCGCTTCACCCACTTCGTCTGGTGGTTCCTGCGTTTCATTCTCCCCGTCGCGCCGATTCTCGTCGTATCCGGATTGTTGGTACTGACGCATCTCGCCGCTCGACTCGCGTGGCGACAGTCGACCAAAGCAACCGTCGCGGTCGCGCTCGGGCTCTGCATCGGCACCATCTACACGGTCTGCTGGCGCAAGTTTCATGTCACCGCGGTCAAACACGTCGACCGCACCTACCTCAGCGTCGCGGAATGGTTCAAGGAAAACGCGCCCGCCAACAGCGTCATTGCCACGATGCAGAACAGCGGATCGCTCATTGCGTACACCGATTTCACGATGCTGCGTTGGGACGAAATCATGCCGCCACGCTTCGAGTTGATCCGCGCTCGACTCGCGCAGACGCATCAACCGCTCTATCTCGCCGCGCTGGATTGGGAGGCGAAGGACGCTTTCAAACGCATGCCTGGCCAGTGGAAGAAACACACGTTGATCTACAGCGTGGAAATTTGGGAATACCTCCCTGAAACCGTCACGTCCGGCACGTCATGATCCTGCTCGATCTTTCCCACACGAGCCACACGCGAGCCCGCACCGGCGTGCAACGCGTCTGCCGTTCCGTCTGCGACGCGCTTGCGGCCAAGCACGAGGTGCAGGCGATCACGTTCGATCCGTACCAAGCGGCCTGGCGCCCTCTGGCTGCCTGGGAAAGAGCCAATCTAGCGTCCGCTGATGTCGCGGCGAAACGTGGCGCACAATGGCCGTTAGGGAAAAAAATTATCGGCCGCCTGCGGCGTATTCGCGGTGGCACTACGCTGCCCTCCGGCCCGATCGAGGCGTTGATCGTTCCCGAGATATTTTCCGAGACGGTGGCTCGAAATTTTCCGGCGCTCTTTCAACGCGTTCGCGGTCCGCGCATCGCGATTTTTCATGATGCGATTGCGCTCAAGCTGCCTGAGCTCACGCCCGGCAAAACCGTGGCGCGTTTTCCGGCGTACCTGCAGGAGATGCTCGCCTTCGACGGCATCGCGGCTGTATCCGAAGATTCCCTACAGAGCCTGCGCGAATACTGGGACTGGCTCGGCGTGTCGAAGCCGCCGATCCTCACGAAAATTTCGCTCGGCCTGACGCCGCCGCATTCGCGCCTCGCGTTTCATCAGGCTTCTCATCTGCACAAGCTCATTCCCGTCCTCTGCGTCGGCTCGATCGAAGGACGCAAGAACCACCTGGCGCTCCTCGACGCCTGCGAAAAACTTTGGCACAGCGGGCTGGAGTTTGAACTTCGTCTCGTTGGCCTCGCTCACGCTGAGACTGGCCGTGCCGCATTACACAAGATCAAGGAACTGCAGGCCGCACATCGGCCCCTGCGCTACGACGGAGCAGTTTCGGAAGCGGATCTGGAAAATGCGTACGCCGAATGCGCGTTCACCGTTTACCCATCGCTCATGGAAGGCTTCGGTTTGCCCGTGCTCGAGTCCGTGCATCGGGGGCGCGCCTGCATTTGCTCGAACAAGGGCGCCTTGGGCGAGGCGGCGCGCGGCGGCGGCTGTTTGACCTTGGATTCCGTCGACGCCGACAGCCTGGCTGCGGCCATCGAGCGCTTGGTCAACCAACCCGCTGAGCGGGATCGACTCGCCCGCGAAGCGCTGGCGCGGCCCGTGCGCACTTGGACGCAGTATGCGCAGGACCTGAACGCCTTTATCGTGGACGTGGCCGCTGCGACGAACCGGTAGGACAATCTTGCCCGCTCGGGCCAGCGAGTCGCGTCAGGCTATTTCCACATCAGCAGCATGCCGGCTCGGCGCGCCCGCATGATCATCGTGGCCGCGCGAAAAAAGCCCCATATGCGCTCGCCGAGTAGCGCCATCGTCGAGGAGGTGCCGCGAAAATCTTTTCGGAAAGCGGCCCGGGACCACTCATGCGGGTATGGCAGGAATAGTTTTTGGCGAAACCCGATCTGCTTCCCGATCGCCCATGCTTTCTTCGGAGGCATATCCTTTTCATGCACTCCGTACGTCGCCACCGCATGCTTTGCCCCTTCGCTCGCGCCGTGGCCTTCTCCGGGTTCGATCGCCAAAAGCAGACCGCCTTTTTTCAACGCGCGATAGGCTACGCGAAGCGCGGCGCTCTCGTCCTCGGCGTGATGCAGCGCGTCATAAAAGAGCACGACATCGAAGGCGTCGCTTGCCGAAAAGGCCTCGTAGTCTTCTGCGACGAAATCGACATTCGCGAGCTGCGCATCCGCCGCCATCTCGCGCGCAATCGCCACGGCCTGAGCCGAGATGTCGAGTCCAGTCACATGGTGACCGGCACGCGCGAGAAAAAGGGAGGTCCAGCCCGTGCCGCAGCCGCAGTCGAGAATGCGTTGCGGCGGCTTGCCGATGAGCTGGAGCACGGCGCCAAAATTGGACAAATGCCGGCCGCATTCTTCGTCGCTGAATGGTTTCGCGCGAGCATGTGCCAAGCCGGCTTCGCCGAGACGCGCGTAGTACGTCCGTTCGCCAGCTTTGGGATCGCTCGCAGGAATTTCCATGCGCGGGCGTTCTGACGTTCACCGCCGGTATTGGCAAGGGCGGCCGCCGCGCCGGGATTGGATTTGCTAACGCTTCCGGGGCTTTCCAACTTGGCCGCTACCCATGGCGTTCTCTCTTTTTTCTAAGAACAAGAAAGCAATACTCGATCGCTGCCGTGATGACGACGTCACGAAAATGCGGCTGAAGTACGCTCCTTTCTACCACGCCATGGAAGCGCAGAAAGGGACCAGCGTTCGACTCGACGGCAAGGACATGATCATGTTGTCGAGCAACGATTACCTCGGCCTCTCCTTTCACCCGCGCGTGATCGAAGCCGGCCGGGCCGCGATGCTGAAATGGGGCACGAGCACGACCGGCGCGCGGCCTTCGAATGGCTCGCGCACCTACCATTTGGAACTCGAGGAAAAGCTCGCCGCGTTCTTCGGTCGCGAGGCCTGCCACGTGCACGCTGCCGGGTATCTCTCCTGTCTCTCGAGTGTCGCCGCCTTCGCCCAAAAAGGCGACGTGGTCTTAGCGGACAAGAATGTTCATTCCTGCCTTTGGGATGGAATCCGCTTGTCGATGGCGACGTTCGAACGGTTTTCGCACAACAGTCCCGAAGACCTGCGCGAGGTCGCGGGCACGGTTGCCCCGAACGCGCCGAAGATGCTCGTCGTCGAAGGTGTTTACTCGATGGAAGGGCACGTCGCCAAATTGCCCGAGCTTCTCGAAGTCGCCGACGAGTACGGCTGCTTCACCGTGCTGGACGACGCGCACGGCGTCGGCGTCCTGGGCCGCCAAGGTCGCGGCACGGTCGATCACTTCGGCCTGAACGACAAGGTCGACATCATCTGCGGCAGCCTCTCGAAATCGCTCGCGAGCACGGGTGGCTTCGTCACGGGCTCGAAGCAGGTGATCGATTATCTGCGCACCAATTCGAAGCAGACCATTTTCAGCGCGGCAATCAGCCCGAGTCAGGCCGCCTGCGCGCTCGCCTCGCTCGAGATCATGCAATCCGAGCCCGAGCACATCGAGCGCCTCTGGAAAAACACGAAGCGTTATCGGGATCTGTTGCACAGCCTCGGTCTCGACACGTGGGGCAGCGGAACCCCGGCGATTCCGATCGTGCTCGGATCGAAGGAAGCCGTTTATCGGTTCTGGCAAGCGCTGCTCGAAAAAGGCGTCTTCACCGTGATGTCGATCGCGCCAGCGGTGCCTCCCGGCAAAGATCTGATCCGCACCGCAGTCTCCGCGATGCATTCCGACGAGCAGCTCGAGCGCATCGCCGAAGCGATGGCCTACGCGATCAAGAAGATCTGACTTTTTTAGCCGCAAAAAGGCACAAAATACGCAAAGAGGGTTTGGTGTCTGCGAAACCGCTCAGACATTCAAATCCCTGCCACAGACTGGAACTTGGTTTGTAGCTCCAAACCAATACTCGATCCGCTTACGGGATATGGATATTTGAGGAACTCGGCGCACAAGAATCCTCTTTGCGTATTTTGTGCCTCTTCGCGGCTAAAAATTAGGCGTCGCCTAATCCCTCGACGATAGCATCCGCGGCCCCTCGCCACGTCGGCAACTCCCGCGCCGCAATCTGCGTTTCGAGCGCAGTCACATGGCTCGGGCTGCCGATGATTTTTCGCAGCGCCTGAGTCCAGGCACCGCGATCGTTCAGCGGCACAAAATCGCAACCTCCGCGATCGCCGTTTTCCCGCAGAACGGGAAGATCGCTGCACACGCAGGGCACTCCCATCCAGAGCGACTCGAGCAGCGGCAGTCCGCATCCTTCCGCCACTGTCGGGAAAAGGGTGGCTCGCGCCGAGCCCCACAATTCGAGCAGTTCGCGATCGCCCACCGCGCTCCGGTATCGGATCTGTGGATACGCCTTCGCCAGCTCCCTCGTCCGGCGTTCGATCTCCCGGCCGAAATGCGGGTTCACCCGGCCCACGATCTCCAGCCGAAAATCGACGCGCTCGCGAAGAAGCGATTCCGCCACGTCGAGAACGAGCATCTGATTTTTGCGCGGCTCCAAAATGCCCAGGCAAAGCAACAGCGGCGGCGCGGCTTTCTTTTTCGCTGCTCCAGGCAACACGCGCGTTTCGCCCGCCATGTCCGCGCCCAACGTGATCGGGCTAACCCTCGCGCGCACCGCAGCCCCCTGCCACGCCCAGAACGCCTCCAACTCGCTCGCACTCGACCGGGAGACCGGAAACACACGGTCGAAACTCGCCAGCATTTTCATGTACTCCGGATGGCGTGCGACACTCTGCGGCCAAGTGGTCTGCGGCATTTTCAACGGAATGGCGTCGTGAAAAATCGCGGCCAATCGGCATTCGCGCCCATGCAGGAAGTGCCAGAAGCCCGGTCGCTCCAACTCGGAGAAAAGCTCGGGCGTCAGAATCCAGTCTTCCGAGAGCAGCGCCACGCGCTCCTTTCGTTTGACCAGAGTCCAGCCATCCTTCGCCCAGACGATCGGCAAGACGCGATCGCCCAACTCTTCGCTCAGACGCTGACTCACCCGCATCAACCCCGAGCGATGCCGCGACTTGGCCGTCTTTGTGACGTCGAAGTAGATCATTTGACCAGGGCGTCTTCGAACAGTTGAAACAAACGCGCCGCATTCTTGTGCGCGTCAAAATTCTCCTCGACCCAGGCGCGGGCCGCCATGCGTATCGACTCGGCGAATACATCATCGCTTGCGTAGCGACGAAACGCGTCGAGCCAGGCCGCAATGTCGGTCACCTCCGCGACCTGCCCAGTGACGCCATGCTGAATCGCTTCGGTCGTGGCCGCCACCGGCGACGTGATCACCAGCACGCCGGCTGACATCGCCTCCGGAATCACATTGGGCAACCCGTCCCGGTCTCCGCTCGGAGCGATGATGCCGCTGTGCACCAGCACGTCCGCCCAAGCCAGTTGCTGCCACACTTCCGTCAACTTCAGATGCCCGACAAACCTAACCTGTGAGCTGAGTCGCAGGTCGCGCGTCATTTTTTCCAAATCACCACGCAGCGGTCCATCGCCGATCAGACGAACTTCGAACGGAAGTCCGGCGGCGCTCAACGCCGAATAAATTTTCAACTGATGACGGAGTCCCTTCTTCTCGACCAGTCGCGCAACGCAGACGATGCGGAGCGGCGAGCGGTTCGGACGCAGCGGATTCAGCGTCGGAAAGACCTCGAGGCCCCGGCGGATGCAGTGGATCTTTTCCGGAGCAATTCCGTAACTGATGAGGGTTTCTCGGCCCATGTCGGTCGACGTGTGGACAAACTGAGCCGGCGCCAGCTTTTCTCGCAGCCACCAGTCTCCGCCGTGCTCGTAGATGTCGTAGGCGTGCGCGCCCGAACTGTAGCGATGACCGTTCATCTTCCCCAGCAGGTAAGCCGCGGTCGCTGGCGCGCCCGCCCACGCCGCATGAACCCAAGTCGGCCGATCCGCACGAAACCGCTTGTAATAGCATCCGGCAAATCCGGCCCCGAGCATGTTTTCCCAAAAATTGATCCAACTCGGCGCGCGCCGCGTGAAGAGTCCGCGTATCAGTTCTCCCAATACATCCCACCGAGTGACGCCGACGAAAGGAATGATCCAGAACAGGCGCAACAATTCCCATTTGTTGAACGACTCCACCTTCAAGCCGTGGAACTCGCCGCCCCCGCCCCACAGCGAATAAAGCCGCAGCTGAACTCCGCGCCGTTGCATCGCAATGATCTCGCGCTGCAAAAAAGTCTCCGTGGGCTTCGGAAACGTGGTGAAGAGATACGCGATGGTGGGTGCGGACCGAGACAAGCCCATTCAGGCTGCGGCCCCTCTCAGAATTCGCCAAGTCTGATCTCCGAATCGATTGGCGCTGCGCGTTCCACCGCTCTTTTCGCTACTCTCCGCCTGAAATCCGCGTCGAGTACGGCGGCGTCGATCCGTTGCCGTTTTTGGGAGGATACGGCAGCGACTTCAGCGACACCCCGGCCGCCTCGCCAGCGAGATCGACCAACTCCTCCACGACTTCCGTTGGATTCTCTTCATAGCGGAGGCTCAGGAAGCGTTCGCGATAATCGGTGTATTCACTTGGCTGAGACATCCAGCGATCGAGAACGCGGGAAAAGTCGCCGGCGCTCTCCACTTTTTCGGATTCGCTGCCGTTGTGGAAAAATTTCCAGGTGAGCTTTTCCTGCGGCATGATCCCGCCAAAAGCGTTGAAGACAATCGGGCACCTGAAGTGGAGCGCCTTCGCGCAGGTCGTCGTTCCCCCGCGAGTCACGATCACATCGCTCACCTGCATGAAGAGATGCACGATCTCGGAGTAACCTTCGACGTAGCAATTCAGCTCCGGATGATTCGCCCGCCAGTGAATCAGTTCGTTATAGGTCTCCTTGTTCTTGCCGCAGATGAGAATCACCTGGCAGCGACTCGCGTGGCGCAGGATGGAGGGTAGAAGTTCGAAGTGGTTGTTCGCGCCATTGCCTCCCGTCGCGAGAAAGATGGTAAACAGCTCTGGCTTCAGCCCGAGCTGCTTCACCATGAATGTCGGCCGATCTGCCGCCGAGAGAACCTCGAGATGCTGACGAGGCCGCATGAGGTGTCCGCGGACGCGGGTTTTTTCCGGCGGAATTCCCTTTTTCACGGCGTAGTCTCGCGCCGTCGGCGTGCGGGAAATGTAGAGATCAACCGTAGGCTCGATCCAGTTGATGCTGTAGCCCCACCCTCCGGAAAACTCGCCGCAGTAGGTCGCGCACCGCACGTTGGCCGGCCCGAGCAGCTTTCGCGCGAGTTGGAAATAACCTCGATTCAAGCAGTCGTGCACACTGAAGACGAGGTGGGGTTTGTATTCTTCGATTACTCTCTGGTAGTAGCCGCGGCCCAGCGTCACCGTCCGCCGATTCAAAAAGCTGAGAGCTTCGACGAAGGTATAAAACGCGGTGTGAAGGATCGGCAGATTGCGTTGGATCCAATTGTAGAAATTCACGCCGCTGCGGTTGAGTACGGAGGACTTCTCCAGCATCTGCTCGATGCGAACGTCGACCTTGTGGCGGTAGAGTTGAAAGCACCACTCGGCAAAAGCCTGGGCACGAGCGTCATGGCCGCCGCCGGTGCTGGAGGTGAGAACGAGGATGCGAAGCTTCGCCACGTTCAAGCCGCTCCAAAATAACGCGCAGCGATCGCGCGACGCAGATTAGCCGGAGCCAAACGCGAAAATAGAGGAGCGAGACGGGTCTGGAAGTATCCGCCGGAGTAATACGTGCCTGATTTCCCTCGCAGCAAAGCGCGCTTCAAATCGGCCGCGGCGCGCGCCGGCTCGGGAGCCGCCGCCAAATTCTTCTCGAGCACGTCCCACGCGCGAATCAGACGGGCATTCGCCGTCGCGGGGAGCTTACCTGTGATCACTTCCATGGATTGATTGAACTGGGTGCGGTAGTCTCCGGGCCGAAAGTCCACCACCACGAGAGCACTTCCCCGCGTCTCAAAGATCAAGCTTTCGCTCAGAGCAGACAGGCCTGATTTGGTAACATTGTAGCCAGCCATGAACGGCAGCGGATACTCCACCGCTACAGAGGAGACATTGACCAGACATCCAGTCCCGCGCGGCAACATCTGTCGCATTGCGATATGTGCAATCTGGAGCGAACCAATCAGGGTCGCTTGAACGAGCTCACGCGTCTTGTCGAAGGAAAGCTCTCCGAAGGTGCCAAACGCCCCGTAACCGGCGCCGTTCACGACCAGATCAGGAAAACCACCCAGTTTCAGCAGCGCCGTTTCAAAACAGCGCTCGATGCTGGCCGCGTCCGCCAGGTTCATTTCTAACGGATAAAATGAGCCATGCGCTCCCAACGGAGCCAAACGCGAAATCTGCCGGGCCGTGCCGCCAACGACCACCCCTTCGCCCAGCAGCATCTCGACGAACGCGCGCCCCAAGCCGCCCGAAGCGCCGGTCACAAGAGCAGTGCGATAACGCGAAGAAAGCGCGGACACGCGTCGAGTTTAAGACGTACGCTTGAGAACCAACGAGACGTTGGCTCCGCCAAAACCACTGCTGTTGTTCAAGACGATCTCAGTCCTGCGCTCGAGCGTGGTGCGAGGGATGTTCAAGTCGGCACAGGCGGGATCGAGATTCGTGATATGGGCCGAGCCGGGCACGAAGCCATCGCGCAGGCCGAGGGCGCAGAACGCCGTCTCCATCGCGCCGGAAAGGGAAAGGCCATGGCCAGTGAGCGCCTTGGTGGAACTAACGAGCGGTGTTGCGCCACGCGCGCCAAACACCGCGGAGATTGCCCGCGCCTCAGAAATGTCGCCGATCGTGGTGGAGGTCGCGTGGGCGTTGATGTACTCGACGCGCTCGGGGGCGACGTTGGTGGCTTTCAACGCGCGCTCGATCGCGCTCTTCAAACCTGTTCCGTCCGGATGAGAAATCGCGACGTTGTGCCCGTCCGAGGCCTGTCCCCACCCCAGAACTTCGCAATAAGGAGTCACACCTCGGCGAGAAACTTCGTCCTCGCTTTCGAGCAGCACGACCGTCGCTCCGCCCGTGCCGACAAAGCCGTCCCGCCCAGAATCGAAAGGTCGCGAAGCGATGTTTGGGTCCGTCTGCAGCGAGAGAGCGCGCATCCCGGCGAAAGGCAGGATGCTCTCCACGTTACCGTCCTCGGCGCCGACCACGAACATGCGCTTCTGCCGGCCCAGCGAGATTTCATCGTGGGCGAAACCGACACCATGCGCGGACGACGCGCATGCCGAAGAAAAGCCCGTCGAAGCGCCCTTGATCTTGAAATGGGCGACCAGATTGAAATTCACCGTTCCAGCGATGCACGCGACGATGCCGAGTGGCGAACAACGCATCACGCCCTGGTTGTGCATGCGGTTGACGAGGTACGTCATCAGATAAGGCGAGCCGCCCGAAGCGGCGTACAGGCCCGTGTCGTCGTTCGACAAATCCGCGTCGCTCAATTTCGCGTCCTCGATCGCCTGCAGCATCGCGCAGTACGAATACAACGAATTGGGCGACATGCTGCGCATGATCTCGCGCTTGATCGAGTAGCGTTCCGGATAGGTCCAATCCTCGTAATCGTAGGATTCCGTGGAAAACCCCTTCACCGGCGCAGCGACTTTCACCGGGATATCCGGTTTGGCGAAAGGCGCGTACAACTCCATGCCATGCCGCAATTCGCGCAAACTCCTCGTCACCGTCGCGCGATCGTTGCCGATGCTTGTGATAAAACCGAGACCGGTGATGAAGACTTTGGGCATGAATCCGAGTTGTCAGCGAATGCCGCGCGACGAAATCGCCAGCGGGCAGATGGGATTCAAATCAATGCTCTCAGCGCGTGTACGGTCAACGCGGGAGAACAAAATCTAACGAGGCAGAACGCCGCGCTCGCACTCGGCGAGCTCAGGCGTTGACCGCGGCAGCCAGAGGCGGCTGCGGCAAAGAATCCGCGCGGCGCGCTTCTTCCTTTTTCTCGGCAATCGCTTCAGGCGCGGCAACCGCCGCGGCGTAGCCAAACGTCAGAGTAAATTCCTCGGCGATCACGGCCTTTTCCTGCCCGACGCGAATGGAGCCCTCGAATGTCGCGAGCGGCATTTTTGCGCGCTTCGGCTTGATCGCCAGCGTGAGGATGTCGCCCGGCTTGCAAATGCGGTGACAACGCACGCCTTCGCACGAGGTGAAGAAAATGGTCTTGGGGTCAACGCTTCGCCCGTCGTCGCTGGGAATCAGGCCTTCGATCAATGAAAGCACGGCCAATTGGCCCAATGCTTCGATCATCATCGAAGCCGGCATGACCGGATTGTCTTTGAAATGGCCCTGAAGGAAGAATTCCTGACCGGTAATCTTGTACTTACCCTGCGCGGAATGGCTGTTGATCGTGGCCTCGTTCAGGAAAAGAAACGGCGGCTGAATCGGCATCACCGCAATGATCTGCTCGATCGGCATGAAGCGCGTCGGCTTCGGCGGCGGCAGTCCGCGAACCTTGCAATCGATGAACGTTTTTACGTCACCAACCGTCCGCAAATTGCGCAGCTCGTCATTATTGATCTGCATTTGAAGCACATCCTCCACCAAGACGACGATTTCCATCATCGTCAGGGAGTCGATGCCAAGGTCTTCGACGAGCCGCAGATCGTCGTCTGCATCCTTCAACTTGCTCCGCAGGCCCGGTTCAACAAAACGTTCAATAACGCCGATGATGACGGTGGGGATCTGGCTATGGTCGTGCGTCTTTCGAAATTGTACGGCCGCCTCTAATGTTGCGGTGGAGCAACGTTTAAGCGCCTCCCGAAGGGCTGTCTCATCTTCCGCGGAGAATGATTTGGCCGCGGCGAGGAGTTGAGAGCGAGGCCCTTGGCCATTCTGAACTGCATCTGCCATGATTCGTGCGTAGTAAGTTGTCCGCGTTTCTAATGTAAACGCTATTCTTCCTGCAGGCAGGCTGCCAACAGAGACTCGAAATCCATCTGACTGTGACATGTCCTTTTGCGTTCGGCAAAGTTCCCGCGAACAAACTTCCACCGAACTTGGCCGTCTCTTTTTGCCTGATGCTCCGTGGGTAAAAACCCCGTGTGCGCGAGCCTTGCATCCCACGCTTATTCAAGTATCTGACTTGGGTTTTCTGTCCGCCCGCATTCGTAATGAGCGCTGCCACGCCGCTGAATTCAGTCTTCCTCATCACTCACGAGTTCTACCCGAAACGGGGCGGAATCGCCACCTTCACGGAGGAAATCGCAAAGGCGTCGGTCGGGCTGGGATTCGATGTCGAGGTGTGGGCTCAGGCGGCCCCGGCAAACGAGGAAAAGGCCTGGCCTTTCCGCATTCATCGACTGCCCGTAAAGGGTACCCACGATTTGGCCTGCCAGATGGGCTTGGCCATGCAGCTGATTCGCCAACGCCGTCGGCTGCGTTACGCCACCGTTTATCTGCCCGAGCCGGGGCCCATGTTGGCGATGATGTTGCTGCAGTTTTCCAAGTCTTTCCGGCCCCACCGATTGGTCCTGACGTTTCATGGCTCAGAGATCTTGAAGTTTTATCAGAACCCGGTGACCCGAAAGCTCGGCCGCCGGCTTATCGCGAAGGCCTCGCGCATCAGCACGCTGACCAATTACACGCAAAACCTGCTCTGCTCCCGCTTCCCCGAGGCGCGGGGCAAGACGTTTTTGACTCCCGGCGCGCTGCGTTCGGATTTCGCCGTCGTTCCGCAGCGCATCTCCGATACGCACGGTAAAATTATCGTGCTGACCGTTGGGCGCCTGCATCCGCGTAAGGGCCACATGGCCACGCTTCATGCGCTGCAGGCCCTCACTCCGCGTTTTCGGCAGCAAATCGAATACTGGATTGTCGGCGGGCAAAGCAAAGGTCGCTACGAGCAACAATTGCGAGAGGCCGTGGCGCAGTCGGATTTACCCGTTCGCTTTTTCGGCAATATTCCAGACGAGGAACTCGATGCCATCTACGACCGCGCGGACATTTTCGCGATGACCAGCATCGACTACCGCCACAGCGTGGAGGGCTTCGGATTGGTTTATCTCGAAGCATCCGCGCACGGGTTGCCTGTCGTGGCTCACCATGTGGGCGGGGTTGCCGAAGCGGTCGTCGACGGAGTGACTGGCCTGGTCGTTCCGCCGAATCGGCCCGCTCAACTCACCGCTGCCTTCGAGCGTTTGATCGACGATCCACTCATGCGTGAACGTATGGGTCAGGCCGGTCGCGATTGGGCGCTGCGCAACAGCTGGCAGGATTCGGCAAATCTTCTCTTCAACGCCGCCGCCGATCCGCTCATCGCAGCTCGAATCTAGCCAAACATGATTCGATCTGAATGCAGCGTTTCGGTGCGCTACGCCGAAACCGACATGATGGGCGTGGTGTATCACGGAAGTTATCTCCCCTGGTTCGAGATCGGCCGCACTACCCTGTTGAAAGAACACGGCTTGCCCTATCGGCAACTGGAAGCGGACGGATTTTTTCTTCCGGTGCTCGAGGTCGCGGTGAAATACCTGCGCCCTGCAAAATACGATGACCAGCTTCGCATCGTCACGACAATGGCCGAAAAGCCGACGCTGCGCATACGGCTGAGCTACGAGATTTTTCGCGGCGAGA
This sequence comes from Opitutaceae bacterium, assembly GCA_035765635.1. Classification (GTDB taxonomy): domain Bacteria; phylum Verrucomicrobiota; class Verrucomicrobiia; order Opitutales; family Opitutaceae; genus EW11. Next base: position 27,993 of record DASTWZ010000020.1, on the reverse strand, counting down.
CCCTGCTCGCCACTGGCTTAACGCTTCACGCATTCATTGATCGCGAAGGACGTCCGGTTCGTCCGCCTCCCGCATTCAGTGCGCGGATGAACGAGGTGTTTCGCGCATAGCGGCGGACGCTGCGTTCGTTTCAGCGACAAAGTCTTCCGCCGCGTATTCAGAAAGCACATACGCGTCGCGCTCGTCGGCCCTGGCCTGGGCGAGGCGGACAGTCGCGACGTCGCTGCCCAGCAAGCGAAAGGCTGCCCAAACCGCGTGCGCCCGCACGACCGGCGATTCATGGGTCGCGAGACGAACGACGCGGTCCGCGCTGTCCAGCGCCTTTGTATTCGCCGCGACAATACACGCGTTCCGCAGCAGGCCGCTGAGCTTCGTCCGCTTGATCGCCGTTTTTCGAAAAACTCGCGCGAAACTTTCGGGATCGAGGTCCAGCAACTCGTTCAACGAGACCTCGCGAAGCTCGTCTCGCGCGCGCAAGAGCACCCGGCGAGACTCCTGCGCGAAACGATTCCACGGGCAGACTTCAAGGCAGACATCGCAGCCGTAAATGCGAACCCCGATCTGTTCGCGAAGTTCGCGCGGAATGATGCCTTTGTTTTCAATGGTCTGGTACGAGATGCAGCGCCGCGCATCGACCACGCCTGGGGCGCGAATGGCATTCGTGGGACAAGCGTCGATGCAGCGCGTGCACGAGCCGCAATACAGTCCCACTCTGGATTTGTCCGGCGTCGCGGGTCGCTCCGGCGCGAGCGGCGGATCCGCCACGAAATCGATCTTAGTCAATATCTCGGAGAGAAAAAGCCAGTTTCCGAAATCCTGCGAAATCAGCATGGCATTTTTGCCGGTAAAACCGACGCCTCCCCGCTCAGCCCAGCCACGCTCCAGCACCGGACCGCTGTCGACGTAATAGCGATATTCGTCCGAGCGCTGCGCGAACATCTCTTCCAGAATTTTTCCGGCCTCGATCAGCGCAGGCTTCAGCGTGTCGTGATAATCCTCGTAGAGCGCATAGCGCGCCCAAATCGGCGCGCCGGGTGAACGCGTGCGCTGCCCAGGCCAATAATTCACTCCGAGCAAAATCGCGGACCGCGCTCCCTCCAGCACCTTGCCGGGATCGGTTCTCTTTTCCGCGCTGCGGTCCATCCAATGCATGTCCGCTTGCATTCCCTCGTTCAGCCAGGACTGAAGCGATCTCTCGGCACCGCGGTTATGTCCGCGCAAGCGGACAAAACGAACGACGTCGAAACCAAGCGCGCGCAGACGGCCGCGCAACGCATCCTGCAGCTCGATCATGATCCGAGTTTGGTTGCGATCGGATGCTTGCGACGGAAGTCCGCCGCTTCCCGGCGATACGCCCGCAATACATGAGAAACGATATCCAGCAGCGGTCGTCCGTCCGTCAGAATAAGCGTTCCGGAATGACGGTAGATCGGCTCCCGCTTTGTATACAAAGTCCGGATACGCTCCATCGGATCGTCCACGTCGAGGAGCGGACGATTCTTGTTTCCCTGCGTGCGCTTCAGGATCGTTTCCAGCGAAGCATGGAGGCAGATCACGACGCCTTTTCTGCTGAGTAATTCGAGCATGCCGGGTTGAACCACCAAGCCGCCGCCGCAGGCCACCACGGCGCGTTGCGCTGGATGTCCGCTCTCGATGAAATCGCGCTCCATTTGGCGAAACGCCGGCTCACCCTCTTCCGCGAAAATTTGCGGAATAGGTTTTTGTTTCAAACGCTCGATCTCGTGATCGCTGTCGAAAAGTTGAAATCCAAGTTTCTGGGCCAAGACGCGTCCGATCGTGGTCTTCCCGGTCCCCATGAAACCGACCAGATAAATGTTCACGTCAAACGGCGCCATCGCTCGGAAATGTAGTTTGCTGCGGAGCATATGACGACAAAAAAGCCCCTCACGCGTTTGCACACGTGAGGGGCTGCGAAAAAGCGTCCTTACATGTGGGCGATCAAGTTGTCGCCGAAGGCCGAGCACTTGATTTCGGTCGCGCCTTCCATCAAGCGCGCGAAATCGTAGGTGACCTTCTTTGAACTGATGGCGCCGTTCAGTCCCTTGACGATGAGATCCGCGGCTTCGGTCCAACCGAGATAGCGGAACATCATTTCGCCGGAGAGAACGACCGAGCCAGGGTTCACGACATCTTTGTTCGCGTACTTCGGCGCCGTGCCGTGTGTCGCTTCGAAGATCGCGTGGCCAGTGAGATAATTGATGTTGCCGCCGGGCGCGATGCCGATGCCGCCGACCTGTGCAGCGAGAGCGTCGGAAAGATAATCGCCGTTCAAATTGAGCGTCGCGATCACGTCGAAGTCATTCGGCCGCGTGAGCACCTGCTGCAGCGTAATGTCGGCGATAGCGTCCTTGAACACGATACCGGCGCCACGCTTGCCCTCGGGAATCTTACACCATGGTCCGCCGTCGATGAGTTCCGCGCCGTACTCGCGCTTGGCGACCTCATAGCCCCAGGACGCGAAGGCGCCCTCGGTGAACTTCATGATGTTGCCCTTGTGAACGAAGGTGACCGACTTCCGCTTCTGCACGATCGCGTACTCGATCGCGGCGCGAGCCAGACGCTCAGTGCCCGTTTTCGAAACCGGTTTGATGCCGATACCGACGACGTCTGGCGTTTCGCCGAAGCGGATTTTTTTGAACTCCTTCGGGAAATTCGCCTTCAGGAACTCGATCGTCTTTAACGCCTGTTCCTTGCCCGCTTCGAAATCGATGCCGGCATAAATGTCCTCCGTGTTTTCACGGAAAATAACCATGTCTACTTTTTCCGGATGTTTCACGGGCGAAGGCACGCCCTTGAACCACTGCACTGGGCGCAAGCAAACATAGAGATCGAGCATTTGGCGCAGGGCCACATTCAGAGAGCGGATGCCGCCGCCGACCGGCGTGGTGAGCGGTCCCTTGATGCCAACGAGATATTCCTTGAAGGCTTCGACCGTATCGTCCGGCAGCCAGTTATTGAAACGCTTGAAGCTTTCTTCGCCGGCAAAAACCTCGAACCAGGAAATCTTTCGTTTTCCTCCGTAAGCCTTTTGTACTGCCGCGTCGAAAACGCGAACAGACGCAGCCCAGATGTCCGGACCCGTGCCATCGCCACGGATAAAAGGAACGACTGGATTGTCGGGAACTGAGAGTTTGCCGCCGGAGATGGTGATCTTGCCACCGGACGGAGGAGTAACGGTCGTGTATGCCATGAACGGGAACGGTTAGAGGCTCTTGCAGAAGTTCGCCAGCCGCGAGACGCCTTTGGCGATGATTTCGTCGCTGGTCGCGTAGCTCAGGCGAAGATAACCCTCCGCGCCAAACGCGCTGCCTTGCACAGCCGCGACTTTTTCTTTCTCGAGCAAACGAGTGCAGAAATCCGTCGAGCTGAGGCCGAACTTCGAAATGTTCGGGAAAAGATAAAACGCGCCCTGCGCGAGGAGGCAGGACACTCCGGGAATTTTATTCAGTTCGCCGTGCAGGAATTTTCTGCGGCGATCGAATGCAGTGAGCATCTGTTGCAGCGCAGCCTGGGTCTTCGCTTTTTCCTTCAACGCGGCGAGCGCGCCATATTGCGCGAACGTCGTGGCGTTCGACGTCATCTGGCTCTGCAGTTCGGCGACAGCTTTCGCAATCGGCGGCGGAGCGACGAGCGTGCCGAGACGCCAGCCGGTCATCGAGTAAGTCTTGCTGAATCCGGAAACGATGATCGTGCGCGCCTCGACCTCTTTGCTGAAGGTGGCGGGTGCGACGTGCTTCTGCCCATCGTAGACGAGATGTTCGTAGATCTCGTCGGACATGATGTAGAGATTGTGTTTCAGAGCGACGGCGACGATGGCCTCCATTTCGCTCTTCGAGTAGATCGCGCCCGTCGGATTCGACGGCGAGTTGAGCACGAGCAGCTTGCTCTTCGGCGTGATGGCGGCCTCGAGCTGTGCGGGCGTGAGTTTGAAACCTGTTCGGTCGTCGGCCAACACGAACTTCGGCACGGCGCCGGCGAGTTTCGCCATCTCGGGATAGCTGACCCAAAACGGCGCGGGAATGATCACTTCATCGCCCGGACTGCAGACGGCGAGGATGGCAAGATAACAGGAAAATTTTCCACCCGGGCTGACCACGACTTGGTTCGGAGCGACCTTGAGCCCGTAGTCGCTGCCGTATTTTTCCGCGATGGCGACACGGAGTTCTTCGATGCCGGGAGTCGGCGCGTATTTTGTTTTTCCGCTCTTCAGCGCGGCGATGCACGCTTCCTTGATGTGCTCGGGCGTATCGAAGTCCGGCTCGCCGGCGGCGAAACCGCAGACATCTTCGCCCGCGGCCTTGAGCGCTTTGGCTTTCGCATCAACGGCGAGCGTTGGCGACGGCGCGATATTTTGGGCCCATGACGAGAGAGGCAGGGTTTGAGAGCTCATGCAAAGGGGCGACGACTAAAGGTTCGCCCCCCTCAAAGGCAAGTTCCCCTTTCCTCCAGGCCTCCGCCAAAAAATAAAACACAATCGCCGACCCGCAGGCCGGCGATTGTGCAGACGAAAAGATCTTTTTTTCTCAGCGCGCTTTTTTGACCGCCGCCGCCTTCTTGGCCGTGCGCGCCTCGAGTGATTCGATCGCGACGCGGAGCAATTCACCGACGCTCACCTTTTTCTTCTTCGCGTATTTTCCGAGCTTCGCTTTCAGCTCGCCAGGCAGACGCACTGAAATCTGGCGATGCTCTTCGGAGGACGCTTCAAAAACTTCGTAGTCGTATTCTTCAATCGCTTTACGAACGACTTCACTGGTCGACTTCAGCGCCAGCTTCTTTTGCTGCGTGGTCAACTTTCCGATAAGAGACAGGGGTAGATCAAACGTCAGCGGCGAGGGCGCGTTAGTATTGTTTTTAGCCATGGCTATACAGTTTCAGACCTTTGGGTTTCGTCCTACTACAGTTGAAGCAGAAAGGGGCCGGCCGGGTTTGGTAGCAACGCAAAACTTCAAGAAGTTGCGCCGATTTCTACCTCTTTAGTTGAGCCAAAGCCGCTGTAGGTGGAAAAGCACTACAAACCGATTTTTTGGATCTGATCCACCGGCGGAGGAGCGATCGATTCGCTCAGATTCGCGGGCTCGAAAAGCACGCTGGAAAAATCCGCGCCGGTCTTCGCGCCGGTCATGCTGAAGCGGGATTTGTTGCGCGTGGTTTCGTCGCGAAAATCGATCGACTTCACAAGCCATTGATCGCCAATTTTTTTGAGGTCGACGACCGAGACGGTCTTCAACACCGCGGCGTCGGCGCCGAGTTCCTCGAACTGCACGGGCGCGCTGTACTGAGTATCCAAATACACGCGCACGCCGGTCAGATTGGATTTCTCCGTCGCGACTCCACTTGGTGGATACAAAAGAAAAACGTGCGCCGGACGTCCGCGAAGTTTGCTCACGCCTTCGAAGACAAAATCACGCCAATAAAGAAACGAGAGTTGCAGATCGAAAAGCGTGACGTCGGTTTCGGCCAGCGGCTGAAAAAAAGCCGCTGTATCCATTTTTTGGACTGTCGGCGAATCCGCGCGCCACTGCCACGCGGCCGGCTCCGGTCCGCTTTGCACGAGAAGTCGCAACTCGCGATGCGTCTGCCCGGGAAACAAGACGAGCCTTGAGATCGGGCCCTTGTCGGTGCGACTGCTCCACATCCGCCCGGGAACGATCTTTTCGTCGCCGCGACGCGGCATGATGACGAATTCGAATTCGATGTAGTTCTGTCCTGAATACAGACCGCGCGCTTGAAACTCGCGCAGGATTTTCGCGCCTTCCTGTTGATCGGGTTTGCCGATTTGCGCGTACTCGGGCGCGGGCCGAAAACGTTTCGGCTGGGCCCGCGCGGCGGTCGAGGCGACCGCGCAGCAGAGAAAAAAAGGGCAGATGACGCGGGTCATCTGCCTGAAAATGGGAGCTGTGATCATCAGCTCTCGGACCAGAGTGCGGCCTACTTGGTTGCAGCGGGTTGCTGCGTCGTGTTGGCCGGGGTGTTCGAGGTCGTCGTGGCGGGCGCGCTGTTCGCCGGAGTGGCCGTCGCGGGAGCGGCGGTGGCCGGAGCCGGCAGCGTCGACGAGGGATTCGCCGGCGCGGTGGACATCGGAATGTTCGGCAGCGCATTGCCGCCCGGACCGGCGTGCTTGTGCTGATAAACGTGGCCGAGATAAATCAGGAAGCTCAGAACAAAAAACGCGATCGAGGCATAAATCGTGGCGGTGCTGAGAACGCTGCCGGTTTCGGCGCCGAACGCCGCTTCGGCCATTCCGCCGCCCATCGCCGCGCCCATGCCGCCGTCCGACTGCGCCTTCTGGGCCAAGACAACCAGGACCAGGAAAAGGGAAATCAGGATCAGTATGAAGGTGGCGATGCCGATCAGAATGCTCATGGAAAAGGGAAAAGAGAGCAGGCCGGCCCGGCCGATGTCAATTGCGGAGCCGGGACGGGCCGATGGGCTAGGCTTCCACGCCGAGTTTCTCGAGCAGGCGCTGGAGATCGTCATTGCCCGAATATTCGATCACGATCTTTCCCTTTTTCGGCGTGTGCTTCACGGCCACGCGCGCGCCGAGGAACGATGTAAGTTTCTTTTGGATACTGGCGATCGCCGCCGCCTCCACCGGCGGAACGGCGCGGCCCGCCGGTGCCGACGTGGAAACGGCCGGCGCGGTCGACGATTGTTTGTGCGCCTGCACCAATTTTTCCGCCGCCCGAACGCTCAGGCCTTCTTCTATGATGCGGCGCGCCAGAATCGCGCGCTGTGCATGCTCCTCCACCCCGAGCAGCACTTTCGCATGACCGACGCTGAGCAGATTCTTGCTTAGGTATCCTTGAAGTTCGCCGTCGAGCGAGAGCAGCCGAAGCGCGTTGGCGACGGATGCGCGACCTTTGCCCACGCGTTCCGCGGTGGCTTCTTGAGTCAGATCGAAATCGCGGATCAAACTCGCGTAGCCGTACGCTTCTTCGATCGGGTTCAATCCCTCGCGCTGCAGATTCTCGATCAAACCCAGCGATGCGGATGACGCGTCGCTCGCATCGACGACGCGCGCGGGAATCGTTTTGATCTTCAGCAATTGAAAGGCGCGCCAACGGCGTTCGCCCGCGATGAGTTGAAACTTGTCGCCGTGCTTCCGCACCACGATCGGTTGCAGCAAGCCTTCCGAGCGAATGCTCTCCGCGAGTTCGTTGAGCTGCTCCGCGGAAATTTCGCGGCGAGCTTGATAGGGACTCGGCTCGACCGCCGAAATGGCGATCTCTTGGAATCCTGGCGCGCTCGGGCTCGCGGGAGCTGGCGCCGGCGTCGCGCTGGCCGGAGCACCGTGGTGCGCCGAGGAGCCGCTTGCGGAGCCGGACGAAGAACCACCTTTCGGCGTTTCTGTTTTCGCCGAAGGGGCCGAGTTTGCAATGAGGCCGCCGAGACCGCGACCGAGACGTGATTTGGGAGCAGCAGACATGGGGGCTGTTATTTACCGCCGGGAATGAAGAGAGTTTGCCCGTATTGAATCTTCGACGGGTCGGAAAGCTTGTTCGCGTTGATGATGTCTTTAACCGACCCGCCGGTCTTCTTCGCGATCACGCTGAGGGTGTCGCCTTTTTGCACGGTGTAAGTCACGCCTTCCTTTGGATAATCATCGGAAAAGACGGGCGACGAAACCGGCGACGCGGAGGCGCGCGATGCGTTCACGTTTTTCGCCAGCGATTCGAGCGCGGCATTCGTTTGCTTCGCGAGCTTGTCCATTTGCGCGCCGATTTGCTGAAGTGTTTCCGATTTACCGGTCGCGACCGCCGTTCTGATCTGTTTGCTGAGATCGGTCACCGCATCGTTCAGCTGGCTTACGGTGGCGTAGCTTTGCGTCGCGCCCTGCGCTTTCGCCTTCAACGTCTGATTGTCGTGCTCGAGTTGCTCGATCCGCAGCTGCATTTCCTGGATGCGCTGCGTGAGCAGATGGACGTCCTCTCGAAGGTTGGCGAACTCGACCGGAGGAACCTGAGCTTGTAAAAAGGGAGCTAAACTACCTAACGCGAACATAATAAAGATGCCGCGCGGCCATGCTTTTTCCATAACGTCGGACATTGCGCAAATTCCTAAGTGAAAACAAGCGGCGAGCGCGGAAGTTAAACTCCCCAAAAAAACCTGTGATTTTAGCAGCGACATCCTCCCGAAACCCCCAGCGCACCCACGCGCGCCCAATCGCCGCACCGAACTAAAATCGCCATGCCGACTTCAATGCGACGGAAGACAGTCATGATTTTTGCTCTCGTGCTCGCGCTGCTCGCGAGCACTGGCGCGATCATCACGCAAGAGAGCATTCACGAGCGTCTCGGCGACGCCTACTATGTCGTTTGTCTTTCGTTGATCGGCTGCATTCTCGTCGTTCTCGGCGGCTACGTCTTCGATCGCAATCTCATCACCGAACTCCGCAAGCTCGGCCAATCGGCCCAGGCGAAAACGATCAGCTCCGAAGCCGACCCGCTGCTTCCGTCCGACATGCCGTCACTCGACGACGGCCACGACGAAGTCATCGGACTCGCGCGCCAAATCGAACGCATGGCCCAATCGCTCCAGAAGGTGGAGGCGAGTTACCGCGCCATCGTCGAGGACCAGCTCGATCTGATCTGCCGCTATCGCGCCGATGGAAAACTGACGTTCGTGAACGGCGCCTACGCGCGTTTCTTCGGCAAGAAACGTCAGGAGCTTCTCGGGCAGATGTTCTGTTTTTCCAACGGCACCTTCCCCGCCCTCTCGAAAGACGAGAAGGGAAACGAAACCGCCACGCTCGAGCACGATCTGAAAACGCTCGATGGCGAGATCGTCACGCATGTTTGGACGCACCGCCCGATCAAGGATTCCGAGGGCAACGTGATGGAGTTCCAGGCGGTGGGTCACGACATCACCGTGCGCAAGGAAGCCGAAGCCGCCCTGCTCAAAGCGAAGGACGCCGCTGAATCCGCGGATCGGGCCAAGAGCGAGTTTCTCGCCGTGGTCAGCCATGAAATTCGCACGCCGATCAACGGCGTGATTGGCTTCACGAAACTGCTGCGCGAGACCTCGCTGAACAGCGAGCAACGCAGCTTCATCGACATGATTGCGACGAGCGGCCTCACGCTCGAAGCGCTGATCAGCGATATTCTCGACATGTCGAAAATCGAGGCGGGCAAGATCGACATCGACCACTCCGCTTTCGCCCTTCGCCGCACCGTCGAGGAAGTCATCATGTTCTTCACGCCGAAAGCGCGCGCGGCGGGTCTGGCACTCGATTCGAAAATCGATTCCGACGTTCCCACGCTCGTCAATGGCGACGCCAACCGCCTCCGGCAGATTCTCGTCAACCTCGTGGGTAACGCGATCAAGTTTACCGAGCGCGGCGGCGTCACCGTCTCGCTTTCGTGCGAGCGCGGCGACGACACCGACGTCGCGGGCCGCCGCCATCTCAAATTGTTTTTCGCGGTCGACGACAGCGGCATCGGCATTCCGACGGAAAAGATCGATCAGCTCTTCCGTCCCTTCAGCCAAGTCGACACGTCAACCAATCGCCGGCGCGGCGGCACGGGTCTCGGTTTGGTCATTTCGAAACGCCTGTGCGAATTGATGGGCGGCGACATTTCGGTCGAGAGCGAAGCCGGCCAGGGATCGACGTTCCGCTTCAGCCTCGCGGTGGATTACGAGCGCGCACAGGACACGAATCCCAGCATCGAAGCGACGCCGGCGAAACTGCCGAGTGCGTTTGGCCGTCCGGCGACCGCGTGAGCGGCGCGCGCGCCGGCGCGTTCCGCTAATGAAGAAGGACGAAGGCAGACATTAAACCTTCTTCATTCTTCCTTCGCCTGAAGAACGGGTTCAATCGAGCGTGGGTGGCGAGGGATTAGGCGGGGGGATTGGTTGACGGAACGGCGCTTCGACGGGTTTCCGCACGCTCCTCGTCGTGGAGACGATCGGCGCCGATAACCTTCCGATCTTCCGACAATGCCCCAGAAATTTGTCTGTCTGCGCAAGGAAACTCCCGGCTGGCTCGAGTATGAACTCGCGCCGCCCGCCGCGGACGAAGTCCAGATTCGTCACCAATTCGGAGCCGAAAAGCACGGCACGATGATGGCGTTCTATAAAGGCTACGGCAATGACCGCGGGCGCTGGGACCGCGAGAAGAAGATGCACATCCCGCACGACGGCGTGCTTTGGGATTATCCCGTTCCGCTCGGCAACATGAATGTCGGCATCGTGGAGAAAACGGGTTCCGCTGTGCTCGCTCTGAAGGAAGGCGATCGCGTTCTCAGCTATGGCGGGTTTCAGCCGACGGCGAACAAGCCGGCCTCGGCATGCTGGAAGCTTCCGAAAGACGTGCCCTGGGAAAGCGCGGTTTGCCTCGATCCGGCGAACTATGCGCTCGGCGCGATGCGGGATGGCGACGTGCGCGTTGGCGACAGGGTGGCCGTATTCGGAATGGGAGCGATCGGGCTGATGTGCGTGCAGATGGCGCGCGTCTGCGGCGCGGAAACGATCATCGCGCTCGATCCTCTGCCACATCGTCGTGAGGTCGCCACGCGATTTGGAGCCACGCATGTGATCGACCCGGTCGCGAGCAAGGCGGGCGAATTGATTCGCGACTACACTGGCGGGGAAGGAGCCGACGTGGTCGTGGAATACAGCGGAAGCGTCGCGGCGATGCAGCAGTCGTTGATCGGCGTCTGCTATGGCGGCACGGTGGTGGCCGGCGCGTTTCCGCCGCCCTACCCGGCTGGCTTGGACTTCGGCGGAGAAGCGCATATGAACCGTGCGCACATCGTGTTCTCGCGGACGGAGAGCGAACCGAACCGGGATTATCCGCGCTGGAGCCACCGTCGCATTCTCGAAGCGACCTTCACTTTGATCTGCCGCGGACAACTCGACGCCCGTCCTCTGCTCGATCCGGTGGTATCTTTTGGAGACCTGATGACGGAATATCCGAAGATCGCGACGCAGCCCAACGCCAACATCAAGATGGGCGTACGCTACGCGTGATGCGGCGAAGTCTCGCGTTCCATGAACAAAGTACGCGTCGCTCTCGTGGGTTCCGGTTATTGGGGCCGGCATCACGCCCGGGTTTTCCATGAACATCCACAAGCTGAGCTTTGCGCGCTGGTCGGCGCGACAGACCGCGGCAAGCCGCTGGCCGAACGCCTTGGAGCCCGCCATTACCGGGACTTGCAGGCCATGCTTGGTGCAGAAAAGCCCGATCTCGTGACGGTTTGTCTGCCCTTCCAGCGCCAGGCCGAAATGACACTCCGCGTCCTGCGCGCAGGTTATGCTGTGCTGACAGAGAAGCCGCTGGCGGCGACCAGTGCAGAAGCGCGGGAATTGCTGCGCGAAGCGGAGACGCGCCGGCTGTTTTTCGGCATCAACTTCAATCATCGCTACGCGCATCCGTTTCAACTGGCGCGACAGGCGATCGATCGGGGCGACCTCGGAGAGACGGTCTGCGGCGTCTGGCGCTTCGGAGGCGCGTGGGACCCGCAACATCCGCACGGCACGCTGATCGAATCGCTCTGCCACGGCTTCGACATGCTCGAGCATCTGATCGGTCCGGTGAGCTCGGTGATGTGCGAGATGACCGACAAAACCGGCGCAGGCTTCCGCAGCGCGGCGTTGAGCCTGGCTTTTGCAAACGGAGCAGTGGCTTCGGTGCTGGGAACCTATGACTCCAGTTTCGAGTATCCATATTCCCACTACTTCGAACTGAATGGCACGGAGGGCCGCGTCTTCATTCGCGATACTCAAAAACATTTTCTCCTCACACGAAAAGGCTCGGAGATTTCCAAGACCTGGGAAGCCGGCCTCTTCAACGACGCGGCCCGGCAGTTCACGCGAATGATGGACGCGCATCTCGACGCCGTCATTGCGGCCTTCATCGCCGGAGCACCTCCGCCCATTCCGGCGCAATGCGGCCTGCGCGCACTGCTCGTGGCCGAAGCGGCAATTGCCTCACATGCGGAGGGTCAGCGAATGCCGGTGGGGCTATAAAAAAGGCGCGCCGGTGAAATCCGGCGCGCCGTCGTACCCCCAATAAAACCTGAGCTGCGATCAGAACTCGAACGAGTTCGTCAACTGCCAGGTGATGCCCTCTTTGATGCTGAACGCGGAAGCGCGCATCGGGACATCCATGCCCGGCGTGATTTGCGTATTGCCGAGCTTCTCGTAATCGACGCTGGCGCGCAGCGGGATCAGCTCGTTCTTTCCGAAAACATTATAGACGTTGAACTGAATTCTCCAATTCACGTTCGTCGCCACTTTGCGTTCGTAGCTGATCCAGAGATCGACGGTGGTGTCGCTCGGCGCGTAGAACGGGGCGTTCAAGTTCGCCGTGTAACTGCCGTCCTCGAGTATCTGCGGAGCGTAGTCGATGATGCCTTTGTCTTCCCAACGATAGGCGCCGCCCGCGCCGAAACCCTTCAGGGCTCCGTGCGTGAAGGTATAATTGGTGATCGCATTCACATGCCATTGGCGAACCTCGCTCTGAGACTGTCCATTGAGCGCACTCAAGGTGAGATACTCCGGACGGAAGAAGAGCGCGTACGGGCCAGAACCGCGCACGCCGGCGACGTCGCCAAAGCCCCAGGTCGGCACCAAGCCGGCATCCGTGGTCATCACGGCGTTATCGAAGAAATCGACGATCTGTTTGAACGCGGCGCCCGGCACGTTGTCGCGCGAAGCCTGCGTTTTTGAGGCGTTCACCGCGATGCGCCACGACGACGTCGGGTTCGCGATCAGCTCGAACTCGTAGCCCTTCGACTTTGAATCCTCGGTGTAGGCGAAGCCGGGAGCGGAGCGCCCGCGAACATCATTATTGCTGTCCGTGGCCCAAGAGGTATCCGCAGGGAACCAGCCGGCTACGAAGTCCGGGAAGGTTTGTTTGATCTCCTTCTCCAGATTGAACCAGGCCGGCACCGCGGTGTTCTTCAAATAATCCACATTGCCACCATTGCCGGTGTAAGCCGAGAGGTTGGCCGTGCCGTCGCGAACCTCGCGGGCGCGCTTGGCGGTGAAATAGAGCGACTGCTCGAAAGCCCACATATTATTGAGGCGTCCGGTCGACGTGGCGTTCATGATATTCGTTTCGAACTTCGTGGCGCGGAGCGAATATTTATTATCTTTCGTCGCGAGCAAGACGCTCCACTCCTTGGTATTTCCCTGAGGCGGCGGCAGCGGCTTGCTGAAGGCGTCGAGCCGGCCCGCGAGCGGCTCGAAGTTTTCGCCCTGGTTATAATATACACTGACGTTGATCGGCAGAATATCGTGCTTGCCGAGGAGTTTATTGATATGCGCAGCGACACTCCAATTGCGCGTGGTCGTCTTCAACTCGTCGACCCGACCCTCAGGGTTGTCGTAATTATACGTGCCCGGACGCAAATCAGCCGCGCCTTGGCTGCCGGTGCCCTCGCGGCCGTTGCCGTAGGACGAACCGGTTATATAATTATAGTTTCGCGCAGAGTCGCGGCGATACCCGTAGGTGCCGACGATCGCGTGATCCCAAAAGAACCCCTGCCAGACGAGCACCCGCGAATCGACGGAGAAGTCGCGGAGATTTCCGCTGTAGGTGAGATAATCCTCGGCCGACATGTCGCCGAATTTATCTTTGCTGTTCAAGGTCACGACATTGAGCGGCGTGTTCGTCCAGCCGCGGTAATTCGCGGGATTATTCGATTGCGTGTACGTGCCGGTTGGATCGGCCGGATTAACCCAGGCGGCGCCTGGCGAGACGCTGGCGTCGGCCGTCCAGGTATTGTCGAAGCGGTAGAGCGAGATCGGTCCGCCGATATTGGCGAAGAAAGGCATTCCCATGTTGGAAACGCTGCTGCCAGCGGCGCTGGATTGGCCGCGCAGATCGTCGCTCACGTAATAACGAAATGTGGTGGGCACGCCGTTGTCGCCGCTGCCACCGAAGATCCAGGGCTCGGGCGTCATCTTGGCCATGGACGCGGGGTCGAGTGCGAAGAAGCGGCGCTCACGGACGTCGGACTGTTCGTCCTCGTTGCTCAACACGCCGGTGATGCGATGGAGACCAAGAATACGCGCCCAGAGTCCCTGGTGCTTCGAGCCGAAATCGTATTCGCCGAAGGCCTGAACGCGCCAGGCGTCACGATCGATATCCGCTCGTTGATTTCCATCGATCCGGCTTTCGACATCGACGTAAGCGCGGCCCACATCGGGATTCGGCGTGCCGTCGGCCAGCGTGTCATTGATATCCATGCTGATCGCATTGTCATAACTCAGCGCGCTCCACTGCCCGCGTTGCAGACGCTGTTTAAAATATGACAAGTCGTAGCCGATCGTGTCGTGGAGGAACGTGTTGCTCAGGTGAGCTTCGCCGACGTTCCAGTCGGTCCATTCGCCCTTGTTCGGACCGTCGAGCAGCTTGTGATAAAAATCATACACCGAAGGATCGGTGATGGTCTGCGCGCGGTAGCCGCCGAAGCTGGAAAACGGCAGCGAGACCGACGGTGTGGTGGCGAAGGCGTCGAGCGTCTTGAAGACGAACGGACCATATCCCTTGTACGAAGGAAACGGACCATTCGGCGTGTCGCCCGTGTTGCCGCCATTGAGATTGGCGATGACGTTTCCGTCCGGATCGAGGGCGCCGTAGGCATCGACCGCGTCCTTGATCCAGGTCTGCGGCCGATTGGAGTTGGCCAGATAATTAAGCTGAGTGGCGGAGAATTTCTGCTGAATGCCGGGAATAAAATTCGCGCTCTCGGAGTTTGTCGGAAGCGGCTGTTGATAAGGATTGAAAACCTGCCCGGCGGAACCGCCCTGATTCACCGGAGCCCAGAACTGCGAGAGCTTGTCGATAGGCGCGACAATGCGTGGGCGATTCGAATCGATCGAGCCGTGCTCGAAGTTGCCGGAAACCTCGAAACGCATGTCATTTCGGTTCAGGAAACCCGGCTTGTATTTGAAAGCTCCATACACGCGTTGATCGAGCGAGTAAGCGGGATCCTGCTGAAACTTTTGATCGTTGCGCAGCAGACTGACGCGGAGGGCGAGCTCATCTTTGAGCAACTCGCGATTATAATCCAAGACGTAGCGCTGGCTGTTGTATTTATCGAAAGCGAACTCGATGCGGCCCTTGGTATTGAACATCGCGTCGTTAGTCGTCGCGTTGACCACGCCGGAAGGTTTGCCCAGGCCGAAAAGAATCGCGTTCGGTCCACGCTGGAGATCGACGCGGCTGACGGTGTAACTGTCCCATGGCACATCCGTGCGGAAGAAGTTGCGCGTGTTGTCCGCCGAACTCAGGCCGCGCACGCGGGTGTTCGTGCTCGGGTTGGTGAAGAGCTGATATTCCGAGTACGTGCCCGATGACTGTGGTACGCCGCCGGTGAAGTTTCCCCGCGGGCCGCCGACCTCGGTGTTGAGGGCGAAGGCCAGGACCGTTTCGTTATTGGTGGCGCCGAGATCGCTCAGCATTTCGCTGGTGATCACGGAAATTGACGAACCTACGTCGGCCAGATTCGTGCGAATGCGAGTGCCGGCCAGTGTGGTGGAAGCTTGGTAGCCGCGGTCGGCGCTGGCATCGACCACAAACGGACTCAAGGTGATGAGAGTATTATTATCATCTTCCGACAAGGTGGAGCTGGCGGCGGCTTGGCCGAAGAGCGCGCCGGACGCGGACAAAAGCGCTGCGGTGGCTGCGACGAATCGCGCGCCGCGCTTCTGGAGGACGCGACGGTTTATGTCGCGGTGTAGGCTTCTTTTCATGGGTAGGTAGGTGATGCCACGATCGATCGATCCGAGGGACGGCGTGGAACGCATTCAGGAATCGGTGTGCTCCGGCGCGACGCTCGCCGACCGACCGAGGCTGGGGATGGCGAGACTCGGAAATGAGTCTCGCTCTGAAAAAGCAGATAGGACCGATCTCAGTCGCCGACTACACAGCCCGGGGTGAACCCGTTCCACAGAAAGCCGACATGCTCGATATTATTGTCTAATGCTCTTTTTATTTACCCTGTTCCCTGGAGTGCCCCGCCGGATCGAGCATCACTGCCATGCGACAGATGTTGCTTTTTACGCATGCTGCTGCTTTCCATGCAGCACGTCAACTCTGCGCTGGTCTCGCCCAATCCCGGGCCACCACGTTTCCCGACCCGCTTCGGACGCGACGCCTGAATACACATGAACGAAGTCATCACAGTCGTCGGCGCCGGTGGAAAAATGGGTTGTCGCATTGCCGACAATTTCCGCAAAACCCCGCGTCAAGTTCACTATCTGGAAGTCAGCCCGCGCGGCCTGGAGAATCTCCGACAGCGCGGCATTACCGCGGCGGAGCAAGCCACGGCGGTCCCGGTTTCGGATGTGGTGATCCTCGCGGTGCCGGACGTGGCAATCGGCGCGATTTCGCGGGTGATCGTCCCGTTGATGCGCCGCGGCGCGCTTCTGCTCACGCTCGATCCCGCTGCGCCGATGGATGGGCAACTCGCGCTGCGTCCGGACCTCGGCTGTGTGATCGCGCACCCGTGCCACCCTTCGATCTTCAACTGGGAGCCGACGGAAATTGCTTTCCGCGACTTCTACGGCGGCATTTCGGCGAAACAGGCTGCGGTCGTCGCGCTCATGCAGGGCGACGAGTCGCACTATGAATTGGGCGTAGAGATCACTCGCGCGATGTACGCTCCGGTGAGCCGGATCCACCGGGTCACGCTGGAGCAGATGGCGATTCTCGAACCCGCTCTGGTCGAGACCCTAGCGCAGACCTGCATGGAAATCGTGAAGGAAGGGTACGACCGCACCGTCGCGGCGGGCGTTCCGGCGGAGGCGGCGCGCGATTTTGTCCTCGGCCATCTGCGCATTCAAATCGCGGTCCTTTTCGGCGAAGTGAACGGCACCTTTTCGGACGCCGCTTACAAGATCAGTAAACGCGCGAAACCCATTCTCTTCCGCGATGGGTGGGAAAAGATCTTCGAGCCAGCCGACATTCGCGAACAGTTGCGTGACATCACCACGCGATAATGCGTGAAACTCCGGTGGCGCGGCCATGAAGCACCCGAAAATCCTTTTCACTCACGCATGAAACCGCCCTTGCGCTTCGCTCTGGCCGGTACTGGTTTTTGGTCGCGCTATCAACTTCACGGCTGGCGCGAACTGGCCGGCGCGAACTGCGTCGCGCTCTACAATCGCACCCGCTCGAAGGCCGAGGCACTCGCGGCCGAGTTCGGCATCGAGAAGGTTTACGACGACTACGACGCGATGCTCGCCACCGAAAAAATCGATTTCGTCGATTTGGTCACGGGCGTGGAACAGCACGCCTCGATGGCGGCGAAGGCGGCAGACGCCGGGCTGCCGGTGATCTGCCAGAAGCCGCTTTCAACGACGCTCGACAGCGCCGCGCAAATGGTGGCGCACGCGCGTCAGCGCGGCACCGCCCTTCTCGTCAACGAGAACTGGCGCTGGCAGACGCAGATCCGCGCGTTCGCCGAAACGCTGGCCACGGCGCCGCTCGGCAAAATCTGGCGCGCGCATATTCAATACGCCAACAGCTTCCCGGTGTTCGCGAACCAGCCTTTTCTGCGCGAACTCGAGCAGTTCATCCTGACCGACATCGGAACGCATATCTTCGATGTGATGCGCTTCCTTTTCGGCGAGGCGGAAAGCGTCTATGCGCAGACCCATCGCGTGACGCCTGGAATCAAGGGCGAGGACGCCGCGTCGGCGCTCTTCCGCATGCGCAACGGCATCACGGTTTACACGAACCTGAGCTACGCCTCCCGCGTGCCGGGCGAACGCTTCCCGGAGGTGTTCATCACCGTCGAAGGCGAAGACGCGTCGGCTTCGCTGGATTTCGATTTCAACATCAAGGTCGTGACTCAGAAGCAGACGTTAACGACGCGCCATCCTCCATCGCACTATGCTTGGGCCGATGCGCGTTACAGCGTGGTCCACGCCAGCATTGTGGCGGCGCAGCGCAATCTGCTCGCAGGGTTGCGCGGCGAAGCTGCGGCCGAAACCACCGGGGCGGACAACCTGGAAACATTGCGGCTGGTTTTCGCGTGTTATGAATCGGCGCGGCGGCAGACCGTGGTGACTCTGCGCTGAGAGCTTTGCGATGACGCCCATCATCCTACGCGCCGGACCTCTGGAAGCGGAGCTGATGCCGGACGAAGGAGCGCTGCGTCACGTGTATTTCGATGGAGCCGAAGTCGTGCGAGGAATTGCCGCGCCGATTCGCGACGAAGCCTGGGCCACGATCCGACCGGAAATTTCCGCACTCGCGATCGACCGTCGCGACGACGCGTTTCGGGTGACATTTGCCGCGCGCTGCAACAATGGCGCAGTGGACTTTAGTTGGCGCGGCGAGATCGTCGGCACCGCCGCAGGCGCGTTGACGTTCATTTTCTCAGGAGAAGCGCTGCGCGACTTTCGGCGCAACCGCATCGGCTTTTGCCTCCTGCACGGGACGGCGATGAGCGGAAGGCCGGTGGAGATCGAGCACGTCGACGGCGCTTTCGAGCACGGTGTATTTCCCGTGTGGATACAGTCCGGCGCACCCTTTTCGGAGATTCGCGGCTTTCGTTACATGCTCGAAAACGGCACGCGGGCGGAAGTGCGGCTCGAAGGTGACACCTTTGAAATGGAGGATCAGCGGAACTGGACCGACGCCTCGTTCAAGACCTATTGCACCTCATTGCGCCTGCCGTACCCGGTCCTCGTCCGACGCGGGGAACGTGTGGAGCAGCGAGTGGTGATTGGCCTTCGGCGTAGTGCCGCGAGCACGACAAAGTCGCCCTCGTGGTCGTCGCAAACTCAGGCGCGCGATGGGTCGGCCGACGTTCTGGTGTCCATTGGTTCGCAGTTGGGGCGCTCGCGGCCGCGGTTGGGCACCGCCTGGCATCCCTTGCTGGCGCGAGCTAACGCGCGCGCTGCCCTGGCCGAACTTCGCCTCGATCACCTGCGGGTGGATTTGAGATTAAGCGATCCGGCGCACCTGGAACTTTTTCGCGAAGCGACCGAGGCCGCGCGCGCGATCGGCGCAGCGTTGGAAGTGGCGGTCTTCGCCCGCGAGAACGAGGCGCGCCAGTGGACGGAGTTGCACAAGAGCGTCGATCGCCGCAGCGGCAAACCAAGAATCGCGCGGTGGATTGTGTTTCACGAAGACCGCGACGTGACGCCGCTCGATCTACTGCGGACGGCGCGAGAGAAATTGTGTTCGCCGACCGACGCATCGCCGGTTGGTGGCGGAGTGACGGATAACTTCGCTGAACTCAACGTCGCTCCGGACATCGCACGCGCCGGCGACTTCGTCGCGATTGCGTGCAATCCGCAGGTGCACGCCTTCGACGATTTTTCCGTCATGGAAACGCTCGCGATGCACGGCGAGATCGTCCGCAATGCGGCGCGTCATGCGCAGGGCCGGCCGGTGATCGTTTCGCCCGTCACACTCACGCGGCGTTGGAGATTGAAGGATCACGGAGCGCCGCTCGCGCGGCCGGCGGGGATGATGCCGTTTCAAACGGATGCGCGGCACGCGACGGATTTCGCCAGGGCTTGGACAGCGGGAAGTCTCGCGTCGCTCGCCTATGCGGGCACCAGCAGTGTGACGTACTTCGAGGCGCTCGGAGAAAACGGACTTTTCTCGGCTGACGTAAACCCGTTCCCCTTGGCCGCGGTTTTTCGCGGCCTCGCCGGCACAGGCGAGGCCGAATTGCTGGATATCCAAAACCAGGCGCCAGCCCGAGTGGCCGCTCTCGCTTTCGCGAATCACGGCGAGGCCACCGTACTTCTCGCGAATCTGTGCGCGATTGGGCAACGTGTGTGCCTCACCGTGGCCGGAGCGCCGAGTTCGACCACGGTCGAACTTGCGCCGCACGAAATCCAAATCCGCGAGTTGCCTGGCATCCGGCACCGGTCATAACCGCGAGCAACCTTCTCGAAGATGAGCGATAAACTTTCCTCCGTCGAAATCCGCGTCGCCAACCGGCTTGCCGCATTGCGAAAGGAAGTCGGCATGACCTTGCGGGAATTGGCCGCGAAAACCGGGCTCTCCGACGCCTATCTTTCGCGCGTGGAGAACGGGCGCATTGCCGTGACGCTGGCGAGCCTGGAAAAACTGGCCGAAGTTTTCGCCACGCCGATCGCGACGTTTTTCGAGGAAGAGCTGAAGCCCAGCCGCCTCGTGATTTGTCGCCGCGGAAAAGGTCAGAAGGTCCGGTTTCGCGGACGGTCGGGGACCGTCTCACAACTCTTGGCCGAGGAAAAGCACGGCAAGTTAATGGAGCCGTTGATCGTCGACGTTTCGTCGGCCACGAAACCCGTCGAGCCCCTCGCTCACCCCGGCGAGGAGTTCAATTACGTGATCAGCGGATCGTGCCAATTCCTCTTCGACGGCGAAAGCCATCTGCTGCGCCAGGGCGACTCGGTGTATTTCGACGCGACCGCGCCACACGCGGTTCATGCGATCGAGGACCAGGAGTGCAAACTTCTCGCCGTGGTCACGTCGCGCGATTTCCAGATTCATCGCAACATCAGCAAAGTTCTGGAAGGCCGCATTCAGGCCTAGCCACGCAACGGCTCACTCACGCGCCGGTGGCGGTGCGGGAACGCTTCCCCCTGCCCTGCACGATGGCCATGTCGGGCATGGTGTCTCCTGGCACCCATTCCGAAGGCACTTGCACGGTCAATGGACGCGACGGGATGCCGTGTTTGTTCGTGCGCAGAAGAAGGTCGAGCTGCTCCACGGAGGTTTTGCCGATCAAAGCATAATCGGGATCGGCGCCGGCGATGCTCTTTCCCTCGTATGGGCGCGAGCGCACCGTATCGAGGCTGGCAAACGCGAGACTCTTGCCGACCTTCACGCCGCACTTCCCGAGCCACCAACAAACCGTGTCGTTGAAACCCAACACGACGTCCGGCCGCTGCTTTTTCATCCAGGCCTTGAAGTCGTCGAGATCGCTCGGACTGAAATGTTGCATGGGCAGCGCGGGCAGATCCGGAGAGACGCGCGCCTGGCAGAAGAGCACGGCCGAGACTTTGTCAAAAAGATCGACGGCCTGCATCTCGCGCAGCAGCGCCACGCCGATGCGGCGGTAGCCGGCCGCCATCGCTTCGCGCCAGACGCGAACGATCGCATGATGAAAATCCGGAATGACGATATTCACCGGCGGTTGAAAATAGCCGACGTGACAGCCGACGCAGGTAAACGACTGCCACGGAAAATCCCGATAAAAATCTTCGCGCAAGATCTGCCCGACGATCACGCCGCGAATGCCGCGGTGAAATAGCACGCGCGCGAGCTGCTGGGGCGAGGCGTAGTCCTCCAATTTGAAATGCTCCACGCGATAGCCGAGCAGCGTGGCGTGCGCCATGGCGGCTTCGCGCAGAATCGGGACCGATTCCTGCCGGCTCCAGGGGTGCGCGATGGTGATGAACGCGAGGACAAAATCAGAGGGATGTTCGCGCGTTTTCCAGCGATGCGCGGCGATGCGCGCCAGCGCGGGATCGGGACGATAATCCAATTTGGCCGCGGCGGCCTTCACGCGCTCCCGCGTCGCCGAAGAAATCTTGGGGTGATCCCGCAGCGCGAGGGAGACTGTCGCTTTGCCCACTCCGGCGAGGCGAGCGATGTCCTGAAGTGTGGGGCGGAGGTTCGTAGTAAACGGGTTTACGCCCCAGCCTATTTTCACTCCAGAAAAAAATTATGCAGAGTTCAGTTCTTCGCTTTTTTTGTCACCCTGCACTTCCGGCGGGATCTGTCACGGCGACGCGCTCCTCGGATCCGCCGTCATGATTCGCTCCAAGTTTGTGTTCAAACGCTGGGTCGCGGGGCGGCGTCATCATCTTCCACATCCACGTGAGTGAACGGGATTCTATAATCTTAAAACCCAGCCGGCTTACGCGTGTCATTCTCGATCAACCGCCTTTCGCAAACCGGCGCGCGAGCAATCCCTGGGATGGCGCGGGACCGTGGGCGGCGTCGTGGATCTGCCTGCCGGAGGTGCGTACCGCGCCTTTTGTCGCCGCCTACCGTCTCCGCTTTCGGCTGAATGAACCCACCGCGCTGCGCGTTCACGTCACGGCCGACGAACGTTACGAACTGTTTCTCGACGGAGCTCGCGTCGGTCGCGGCTCCGAACGCGGTGACGTGCTGCACTGGTTTTTCGAGAGTTACGAAGGCCGGCTCGAGGCGGGCGCTCACGTGCTCGTGGCGCGAGTCTGGACGCTCGGGGAACAGGCGCCCTACGCGCAGATTTCGACGGCTCCGGGTTTTCTTCTCGCGGCCGACACCTCGGAACTTTCCGAACTGCTCGACACGGGAAAAGCGAATTGGGAAGTGAAGGCGCTGCGGGGTTACACCTTTCAGAGTCCTCTCGCAGCCTGGGGCACGGGCGCGAACGTGGTGATCGACGGCGAGCAATTCGATTGGGGTTTCGACACCGGCGAGGGCGAAGGTTGGCAAGCCGCGAAAATTCTCCGGCCCGCGACGGACGATCCCTGTTTCAATACGTCATCACAGAACCCGCTGCTCACGCCCGCGACGCTTCCGCCGATGCTCGACCAGGCGATCACGACGGGAATCGTCCGCCATGTCGCGGCCGTGCCGGCTGGTCCCGTATCGAAAATCCAAATACGTCAGGCGGACCATCTCGCAGACGAAGCGGAAAATTGGCAGCGCTTCGTCCAAGGCGCCGCGCCCTGGATCATTCCCGCGCACACGCGTCGGCGCGTGATTGTCGATCTCGCTCAATATTATTGCGCTTATCATCACCTCGAGGTGAGCGGCGGCAAAGGCGCGCATGTCGAACTGCACTGGCAGGAATCGCTTTACGACACGGCGGAAGCCAAAACCAAGGGCAACCGCGATGCCATTGAGGGGAAATATTTCATCACCACCTGGCATTTGAAGGATGGCATTGGCGATCGCTTCGAGACCGACGGAGGCGCGCATCGCCGTTACGAATCGCTCTGGTGGCACTGCGGACGCTACGTGCAGATCTTGATCGAGACGGCGGGCGAGCCATTGACCTTGCACCGTCTCGCGTTCCAGGAAACCCGTTATCCGCTGGAGCGCTCGGCGCGTTTTTCGAGTTCGAATCCAGCGATGAACACGATCGTGCCGCTGGCCTGGCGCGCGTTGCAGGTCTGTGCCCACGAAACCTATTTCGACTGCCCGTACTTCGAGCAACTGCAGTATATCGGTGATGCGCGTATTGAGTCTTTGGTTACGTTTGTATCGACGCTGGATCAGCGGTTGCCGCGCAAGGCGGCGCAGATTTTCGATTGGTCGCGCTCGGCCAACGGGCTGACGCAGTCACGATATCCCAGCGGAATTCGGCAGATCATTCCCGCCTTCTCGCTGCTCTGGATCGGAATGGTCCACGATTATTTCATGTGGCGCGGCGATCCGAAGGCCACGCGCGAGCTGCTGCCGGGAATCCGCTCGGTGCTGGAATACTGGCTCCTGCACGTCAGCGGCGACGGCGCCATCATCGGTATCCCCGGATGGAATTATCTCGACTGGACGCCGGACTGGCAGGTCGGCGTTCCGCCGGGCGGCAGTTCGGGCGGCGGCGCGAGTTTTAGTTTTCTCCTGCAAATTTCCCTGCTGCACGCGGCGGAAATGGAAGATCAGGTCGGTGTGGCGGAAAATGCGCAGCGGTGGAGGCGCACAGCCTCCGCTCTCGCGGCCGCGGCGCGCGACAGATATTGGGTCGAGCATCGCGGTCTTTATGCGGACGACGAAGGTCGCACACATTTCAGCGAACATGCGCAGGCACTCGGCGTGCTCGCGGGCGGTTTCAGCGAAGCGGAGAAAGAAAACCTGATCACGACGCTGACTGATTCGAACGGGCTGACGCGCACCACGATTTATTTTTCGCACTATTTCTTCGAGGCGCTGCGCCAACTGCATCAGCCGAGTCTGCTGATCGACCGCCTCGATTTGTGGCTGACACTGCATCAACTCGGCTTGAAGACGACCGTGGAGATGCCGGAGCCGACCCGCTCCGATTGTCACGCGTGGTCGTCGCATCCGCTGTTTCATTACGGCGCGACGCTGCTCGGGATTCGTCCCGCGAGTTGGGGCTTCGCGACGGTTTCGATCGCGCCGCAGCTGGGCACGTTGCAGTGGATCCAAGGTTCGATGCCACATCTGCTCGGCGAAATTCAAGTGCGCGTGCAGCGCAACCGTCACGGCATCGAAGCCACCGTGACTTTGCCCGACGGACTCCACGGCACATTTGAATACGCAGGCAAGCAGCGCCCGCTGGTCGCCGGAACGCAAACGCTCGTGCTGAACACCGCCTAGACCAGTCCTGCAATGCGCTCGGTGTAGCTGGCCAGGGGCGGGAGGTCGTTCGTGGTGGTATTTAGATAAAAATACGCGCAGCTCGACCAGTCATCGACGCGTTCGAAAAGCGCGTAGGGGCGATCGTCCTTTTGCCAATCGACCGTTCCGGGCTCGATCGGGCCGGCTTTCTCGAAGCTCTGTTTCTGCTGCGACATCCACCAGCGGGTGTCAGGCGACCAGCAGCCGATTTGCTGGATCGCCACGAGAATATCGCGGTGAAACCAGACCGGATCGGGAATATGATAGCGGTAGAAACAATAATGAAATTTTTCCGCCTCCGCCAAATGGCATCCTTGATATAAATGATCGTAGCGCCCCTGCCCCCAGGCGGTTCCTATATAATCTTCCGTGCCGGTGCCGCAGAGCGAAGGGAGTTCGCGATCTCCGTCCACGAATATCTTCACTTCGCCCTCGCCCCACCAGGTCGTCGAATACTGGCGACGGTCGGCAATGACCCCGAGGTTACAGCCGAGAAAGCGGCCCCGCCCCGAAACGCGAGGGAGAATTTGGAAATCCCTTCGCAGCGTGGTGGGGTTCTCCCGATTCCAATAGGCATGAAAATATAACGCGTCGTCAGCGATCGCATCGCCGATCGTCACATTCACTTCATAATAAAATGCGCCGAGATCCTTCTCGCATTCGTTTGTGACAACGATCCGCATGCCTTTGCGAAATGGCATCGGCACACAGGCGTTGAAGCTGCGACCTTCCGGATTGGAAAAGAGCGCGGATTGAAACGGCACCAAACGGCCCAGACCTGTGCCGAAAAAATCTCCGAAGGGCACGGACGCGGCAGGTCGAATCGCGCCATCCCAGAAGAACTCGATCTTGAGCCCGCGCAGCATCTGCGGACTGCGCTGATCGATCGTGGCCCAGATGCGGCGTACCACGCCGCTTGTTTTCTCCGCCTGCGCGATTGTGACAGACTCTCCGGCCTTCAGGGCGACGCTCTGGCGGCCTTTGCGGCCCGCAAAAGCGCTGCCGCCTTTGCCCCGCGCCCCGTCTGGGTTTTCCGGCCCGTACCAGCGCGTTTGAACGCCGGCAGGCATGACAAAAATCGAGTCTGAGAAATTCATGGAAGAAAATTTTAAGAGGTGCGGGCGAACTGATCGGCGGGCGGAGAAGGACCGCAAACCGTGAACCGGTAAACCCGTTCCTTCTGCGCCTGCGCTAAACGGGTTCAACCAGCGGTCTCTGGCTCCGTCCTAGGCGTGCGCCTACTCCCTGCCCGCTTTCTTATTATCAGCCGACCCTGCTTTTTACTATCTATGAAACTACGCTTATTTCCCCTCTTTCTTCTCTGCCTCACACCCTTGTTCGGGGCAGATGCCGCCGTGTTTTCGCGCGACGATCTGCAGCAGCTCGATCACAAGTTGGAGTCGCTCGAGAAGACGGCGACGCACCCGTTTTTCGCACGGCATCTCCAATCGTTGCGCGCCCTGGCCACGTCTGAGTGGGCGCGACTGGAATTAGCGGGCCCGGGCAGCCGGATCGATCGCACGGTGCGCGAGGATCTTGCCACGATCGCGAAGGGTCTGGATTTGGGCAATGACCGCTGGGAGGCATTTCGCGATGCGGGTCAGCCTCTGGTGTTCGCTTATCTCTCCAAGCGCGATCAGACGCTTCAATTTTATCATCTTGTTCTTCCGCGCGATTGGAAGGAGTCGGAAAAATATCCGCTCTATCTCGAGTTGCACGGCTCGCTTGGTCTCGACACGCGTCCCCTCGGATGGGCGTCGCAGACACTCGGCGTCGCTCCTGATTATAAAGCAGCGCAGTGTCCGGTGCACACGTATGCCATGGCGGCGCGAAACGGTTTTCACGTGCTTCCCTATGGCCGCGGAAACAGTGGTTATGAAGACATCGGAGAAATTGATATTTGGGAAGCACTGGAAGATGTCGCGGGCGCAGTGAAGATCGATCCGACGCGCCGCTATATTTATGGTTTCTCGATGGGTGGCGGCGGAACGTATAATCTCGTCGCGCGTCGTCCGGAGCTTTGGGCGGCAGCAGCGATCTTGGGCGGAAGCCCGGGGCTGCGGGATGCGGATGACAGTCTCGCAGCCAAGTTTTCCGGCATCCCGATCTTTCTGTGGTGCGGCGAAAACGATCCTTGGGCGGCTGGGGCCCACCATAAAGCCGAGATTCTGGTGGCTGATAAAAAGGCGCCGCGGGAAATAGTCTTCGCGCCAAATATCGCTCACGCTTATCTCGGCGACGTTCAACAAAACGCTCACACCTTCATGTCGGCCTACACGCGGCCCGACGCGGCGGTCTCGGTCATGCGCCGCACCGAAGAAGAACCTTGATTTGGCAGCCGCGAACCTCATGCGCAAAGCCACCCATCCTCTCTCGCGAAGTTCGGCGGTCGTGCTCGGCACGGCGGGCTTCGGCACCGACATTCCTGCACTGGCGGCATTCGCGTTGATGGATGCCTACGTCGAGCGCGGCGGCAATCACCTCGATACAGCGCATGACTATGCGTCGTGGGTGCCGAGCGGCATTGGCGCCAGCGAGAAGACAATTGGGCAATGGCTGAAGCGCTCGGGCGCGCGGGAAAACCTGCTGGTCGCGACCAAGGGAGGTTGTACTAAAGACGGACAGAAACGTGTGCGGCGCGACGTCGTGCGCGACGAACTTCGCACCAGCCTCGCGCGACTCGAGATCGATTCGGTCGATCTCTATTGGTTGCATCGTGACGACCCGGCGGTGCCGGTCGGAGAAATCATCGACTGGATGGAAGAGTTGAAAAGCGAAGGTCGGTTGATCGCGTACGGCGCGAGCAACTGGTCGGCCGAGCGACTGGAAGCCGCCGGGAAATACGCGGCGAAGCGCGGGGTCGCCGGTTTCGCGGGAAGCCAGTGCGGCTGGAATCTGCCGGCGTTGAGCGCAAATCCGTTCGACGCCGGCGACGCTCGTTTCGTCACCTCGGAGGACGAACGTTGGCACGCAGAAACAAAGATGCCGCTCGTCGCCTGGGAGGCTCAAGCCGGAGGATTTTTCTCGGGTCAATATGGTCCGGGAAAAAAAGCGTCTTCGCCGCGCGGCCACGTCGTCGATCTGCACTATGGCAATGCGGCAAACTGGAAGCGCATCGAAGTCGCGGCTGAACTCGCTCGAAATTATTCAGCGACGCCGAACCAAGTTATTCTGGCGTGGCTCCGATATCAGTCGTTTCCCGTTTTCGCAGTGATCGGACCGCGCACGATGGAGCAGCTCACCGACTCCCTGGCCTCAACGAAATTATCGCTGACGCCCCAGGACGTGGAGCGGCTTTGCGCGCCGCTTCGCGACGCTATAGCATATAAAATGAAACTGTAGCCGCGAAAGGTACAGCGAAGCAAAGTCTCAGGGTTTCGATCACGACTATTTTTAGCCGCAAAGACGCTCACAAGATACGCAAAGCGGATTTTTGTTAGGCCGACGCGGCTCGGACATTCGTCGCTCGGGAGCGGTCTGGTATTTTGGTTTGGAGTTACAAACCAATACCCCAACCGCGTTGTGGAGCGGCCATTGCGAGCGACTTCGCAAACCCGAAATCCTCTTTGCTCTTTTTGTGAGGGTATGTGGTTCAGAAGAAGAACAGAACCGCATGAACAATTAACCGTCCGGGGCATCGTTAGAGCCTGTGGGTGAATGCTAAAACCAACAGGCGGCCAACGGGAGACGCTCGATAAGAAGCATGGAGTGTA
>DASTWZ010000019.1:0-33825 GCA_035765635.1 Opitutaceae bacterium | reverse complement strand
ACTGTAGAAAGAAAATGCCGGCGAGGACGCCAGCGCTCCCAGTGGCCGACATCGGCGAGACGCCGACGCTCGGCCAATACCCGGCGCTTGGCGACTACCCAACGCTCGGCGGCCGAGTGCGCCTTTCCAAGGCGCAGAGGCACTGGGAGCGCTGGCGTCCTCGCCGGCATTTTTGCCGGCCGCGCCCAAGGCGCGGACGGACTCGATCGCCGGTCGTGGATGATGGAGAGACTTCGAAGTCTTGGCCTTTCACCGGCCTTCACCTTCAGCTTTCAGCCTCCAGCCTTCCCTCTCACCGTTTTCCCTGCGACCCAACTCCCGGCGACGAGCATGGTCAGGGGAACTTCCGGGACGCCGCGGTCGCTTCGGTGCGTGAGGTCGACCAGAAATTCCACGGCTTTGGCCCCGATCATTTGCGGGTTTTCCCAAATTCCGGAATAGAGCACGCCTCCATCGGGCACGGTGAGCAGAGCCAGGCCGGTGTCCTCGGGTACGGTCACGCCTGCTTCCACGAGCCAGGCGAGCACCTCGGGCCAGATGGCCACGACCACATCGGGACGATGGCGTTCGTACCAGGCCAGGAATGACTGCCGTTCCAACGGCTGGCCCAACAGCAGCGGCACACGGCAATCGAGGGGAAGGCTCTGCTGCTCCGTCCAGAAAGCGGCGGACCACTGACGATCCGCCCGTTGATCACTCTCGCCAGCCAAGGCCAGACCGGGGCGGCGATAACCGAGCGCGATGAGCCGGCGAAACGCCGTTTCCATCGAGCGAAACATGTGCATCGCGGCGACGTGCAGCTGGGGCTCGACCAGCGTGTAGCCGAAGGTCACGGCTGAAAATCGATCAAAACGGAAATCGAGTTTCGTGCCGGATCGCGGCTGCGGCGCGACGAGAATTCCGGAGATGTTGCGCGCGGCGAGAATGTTTTCCATGCGGGCGCAGGTCATGCCCGGTGTGTGAAGCCGGAACTCTTCCAACCGATAGCCCAAGGCCTTGGCGCGCTCCACCGCGCCGGCAAAATAACCGCGAAACGCGGGGAAATTCTTCCAGCTTTCGCCCTTCGGATAATTCGAAAGCCACGCGAGCGAGGCCTGAAATTTCGCCGGCCTCCGCGTCTTCCGATAGGCCGAGAGCCCGGAAAGATAAGGGTCCGGCGCATAGCCGAGCCGGGTCGCGATGGCCTGAATGCGCGTGCGCGTTTCCGCCGAAACCTCCGGATGGTTCCGCAGCGCGAGCGAAACCGTGGCCTGCGTGACGCCGGCCGTGCGGGCGACATCTTTCTGAGTGGGGCGGGCGGATTCCACGGGGTTGAGAGGACTTCGGCGAGTTGGCCGGCCGGAGCAAATCGTTGCGAGCTTATTCGAATAAGTAAAGGCCGTCGCCGCCAATAAAACCGCGTTCTTATTAGTATGAGGAGACGGTGCGTTGGCGGGACTACGAAGACATGGCGTCTTCCCCCGCATGGCAGAAGCCCCCGTCAACACATCGACCCGCGGCATCGCGGCGCAGGCTGTCACTCGCGGTGATCGGAATTATTTTTTCGGTTATTATGATAAGTCGCCTTGGGATGCATCCGGACGCTGGATGCTCGGCCTCGAATCGACGTTCATGGACCGGCCTCCGATGGCGGAGGATGTTCTTGTCGTTGGAATAATTGACACGGCCAACGATTGCGCCTGGACGCCGCTGGCGGAAACCCGCGCGTGGAACTGGCAGCAAGGATGCATGCTCCAGTGGCTCGATGGCGGCCGATCGAGGGAAATCATTTTCAACGACCGTCGCGATGGGCGCTTCGTCAGTCGTATCCGGAACATCGATACGGGCCGCGAGCGGGTGGTCGATCAACCCATCTACGCCGTCAACCGCCAGGGAACGCACGGCGTCTCGGTCAATTTCTCGCGGCTCGCGCACCAGCGCCCGGGCTACGGTTACGCAGGCGTGCCGGACCCGTGGCAGAACGAAAAAATTCCGCAGGACGACGGCGTCCATGCGATCGACCTCGCGACGGGCGCTTCGCGCATGATCCTCAGCGTGGCGGCGGCGGCCTCGTTGAACCCGCGAGCGGAATTTCGATCCACCGTGCATCGCTTCAATCACGCGCAGTTCAGCCCAGGCGGTGAGCGCTTTGCCTGCCTGCATCGCTGGAAGAGGCCAGAGGAAGAGGTCGGGACGACGCGGTTGCTGACGTTGGACCTGGCTGGCCGGGATGTGCGCTGCCTCGCGGACGGCGATCTCGTTTCCCATTACGACTGGCGCGCAGACGGCGAGGTGCTCGCCTGGGCTCGCCAGAAAGCGCGAGGCGACCGGTATTATCTCTTTTCGGAAAACGGCGCGCCGCCGCGCGTCATCGGCGAAGGCGTGCTCACCTGCGATGGCCACTGTTCATTTTCTCCGGATGGCCAATGGTTGCTCACCGACACCTATCCGGACGCGACGCAGCATCGCACGTTGATCCTGTTTCATTGGGCAACGGGAGAGCGGATCGACATCGGCCGTTTCCATGCGCCTCCGGTGAACTGGGAAATTCGCTGCGATCTTCATCCTCGCTGGAGCCCGGATGGTCGGAAAATTTGCCTCGATTCCGTGCATGAAGGTTCACGGCGGATGTACGTGCTCGATGTCGGGGCGGTTGTCGGAAAAGGTCGGGCCTGAGGTTTTCGTTCCTCGGTGCCATTCAGTTATTCGTAGCCATTCAGTTATTCGATTATTCGGAGTCGTTCGGTTAGCCGGAGACATTTATTTCCTCGGAGATATTCATGCAGCACACGATCCGGTCGGTGGTTTCTCTCAACGGGCTTTGGGACTTCGCGTTTCTTGGAGCTATTGACCTGTCCGGTTTTCAACCGGCGGCCGCGGCCGGCCTGGGCACAGAAAAGATGCCGGTGCCCTCGGCTTTCGACGCGTTGCCAGCCTATGCCGGCCGGCGTGGCGCGGCGGTTTACCGGCGCCGAATCGCCGTGCCCGCTGGGCGCGCGGCGCGGATCACGTTTGGCGCGGTGTCGATGTGGTGCCGCGTTTTCGTCGATGGCACGGCGCGGTTTGAAAACGCGTGTGGCTACGCGCCGTTTGTCGTCGAGGTTCCGCCCTCCGAGCAGCCCGAACGCGAATTGCTGGTCCTGGTCGACAACCGTTTCGATTTCGAGCGCGTGCCGATGCACGAGGAGTACTTCGATTTTTATCAGTACGGCGGCATTCTGCGCGATGTGAGCCTGCACGTTCTGCCGAAGGAAGGATTGTTCATTGAACATGTCCAGGTGTCGCCGACGGAAGCGTACCGCGAGGGTGGAGTGGGCGTGCGCGTGGAGTTGGGCGGACGCGTGCCGCCCTCGGTTTCCCTGGTACTTCAGTTCGACGAGGAAGAGCCGTTCACGCGGGAAGTCGCGCTGATCGATGGCGCGCGGGTGGAGTTGGCGTTGAGCGTGCCGCGCCCGCGCGTGTGGTCGCCGGAAACGCCGGCGCTGCACACGCTGCGTGTTGCTCTGCAGAAATCGGGCGAGGCGAGGAGTGAGCCGATGGAAGCCGACGACCGGCGTGAGCGGAGTGGGACAATGTTTTCGGGTGAAGCAACGGGTGAGCCGACAGAGATCAACGACGCGAAGGTGCGCTTCGGTCTGCGCCGAATCGAGGCGCGCGCCGGGGCGCTGTGGTTGAATGGCGAAAGGCTCCAGCTGCGCGGCTACAACCGCCACGAATGGCACCCCAATTTCGGTCCGTGCACGCCTGAGCTGCAGATGATCGCGGATCTCCAGCTGCTGCGGGACCTCGGCTGCAATTTCGTCCGCGGCTCCCATTACCCGCAGAACCAGCGCTTCCTAGATCTATGTGACGAATTTGGCTTTCTCGTGTGGGAGGAAAATCTCGGGTGGGGACAACGCGAGCGCACCTTCGCCAGCCGGAAGTTCGCGCAGGATCACGAGACGGCGCTGCGCGCGATGGTTCGCGCCAGTTGTAATCATCCATCGGTGATCATCTGGGGATTTCTCAATGAAGCCGCTTCCGACGCGGACTACGTGCGGCCGCTATTCGAGCGATCGGTCGCGACGCTGCGGGCGCTCGATCCGACGCGCTTGATAAGTTATGCTAGCATGTTCGCGTTGACCGATCGATCGTTCGATCTGGTCGATCTCGTGGCGCTCAATCTCTATCCAGGCTGGTACGGGTGCGAAGGGGTCGATGCGCCGCTCGAGCTGATCGCGCCACATCTCCAGAAATGCCTCGAGCATCTCGACGCGGCCGGTTTCGGCGAGAAGCCGGTGATGGTTTCGGAAATCGGCGCCGAGGGCCTCTATGGCTGGCACGATGCCCACAACGATTTCTTCACCGAAGAATATCAGGCCGCATATCTGGAGCGCGCGTGTCGTGTGGTGTTGAAAAACCCTCGCTGGAGCGGCATCGCGCTCTGGCATTTCAGCGACGTGCGGACCTACGGCGGAGGTTGGTCGCTGAAGCGCCCGCGGACCTTCAACAACAAAGGCACGCTGGACGAATACCGCCGCCCCAAGCTGGCGTATCGCGCGGTCCAAGCCGTCTTCCGGGATGTCGCGAAAGCAGCGCCGACGCCGAAGAGCTAACGCCCCGCGCGAATAACGAAGCGCGGACAACGAAGCACGAACAACGACCGATCGGCTTGCAACGGAGCGCCGGCCTCCGGCCGGCTAGCCTAAAACAGCGTCCCGCGAAGCGGGACGGATTATTAGAAAAGCCAGCCAGGAGGCTGGCGCTCCGTTGCAAGCCACCGCGATATCCGGCGCTCCGTTGCGAGCGCGCTGAGGATTTCTCCGGAACCCCAAAATCCTCTTTGCGTTTTTTTGCGCCTCTTCGCGGCTAAAAAAAAATTACCGTCGCCAAAACGCCAAACTCCCTAGCGGCTCGGCTCTCGGCCGGCGGCGCTGGCGTGCAGCTCGCGCGCGACGTCGAGATAGTTGCAGAGCAATTTGCGCGCGACGGCGGACGGGCCGTCGTTCGCGGCGGACAAGTGTGGCGCGATTTCGAGCGTCGAGAAAATCACGTGCCCGCGGCCGAGCGGGAAAACTCCAACGACCGTCCCGAGCTGCATCGGGAAACTGTGATAGCAACCCGCGGCCAGTTCCTCTCCCTCGACCAGCAGGCCGAGCCGCTCTTCGCCGTTTTGCACGACGCGCTGGTACGGCCAGTCCATCGCTCCGTCCACCGGCAGATCGCGAAACAACGGATGGCGTTTCGCGAAATGGATTCCGCCCAACCACGTCTTCCCAACGCGAAACGAACCATTGTAGCGAATGCTCGCGTTCGGCTCCTGCGCGAGCATCTGCAGCCAGGCATCCGCGCCATCGAGAATCACGAGGGTCGTGCCATCGCGCTGCACGCGGTCGAGAATTTCCGTCGGAGTGGACGGATGGCTGTCCGGCTCGATCCAGGAAAGTTCGCATCGAGGCGCTGCCGCGCCCACGGCGAGCTCCAGCTCCAACGTCGCCGGCATGCCGGCGCGCAGGACGATATCTCCGCGATGTTTCGTGACGTTCTTCGGCTCGTTGAATTCGAGCACGGTCTTCCCGTTCACGAGCAACCGCCCACGCCCATTCGCCGAAACCGAAAACGTGTGTTTTCCCTCGACGCGCGGCGTCAACGTCCCCGCCCAACGCACGCCGTAATTGGACATCACGGGTAGGTCGGA
The DNA here is from genome assembly GCA_035765635.1 of Opitutaceae bacterium. Lineage (GTDB taxonomy): Bacteria > Verrucomicrobiota > Verrucomicrobiia > Opitutales > Opitutaceae > EW11. The sequence continues at coordinate 28,169 of DASTWZ010000019.1, read as the reverse complement.
ATCCGGCGTGGCACCGCTGTCCACGGCGAACGAGAGCGTGGGATCGATTCGCGTCTTTAGCGGCTGAGTGAACTCGCGGTCCTTGAAAAATGTGACCGACAAACCGTGCGCCCCCGCGCCGCCCTCCGCAGGCGAATTTGTGGCGGGGCTCATCGTCCGGCTGGCGGCAACGACGGCAGGCGGAAATTTTCCCGCCGCAGCCTCCGAACCCGCGTTTGCAGCCGGAGCCAAAACCTCCGTCGGCACGAGCATGGCGGATCCTTCACCCGGTGCGCGCGACACCACGATCCAATCGAGCACGGGCAACTCGAGATCGAATGCCGGAACGGCTCCGGAGCTGTTCTCCAAATTCCCCAAGTAATGCTTCAAGCGCGTGCCGCTTTCCCAGACGGCCCCCGACCCGCTCGCGCGCAGGCTCTGTCCATCGACCATGAAAATCGCATCGTAGCCGGAGGCCCGCGTCGCGCCGCTCGTGTCGATCAGCGTAGCCTCGATTCGGCCATTGCCGTGAGCGCCGGACGGCACCTGAAATGTCACGTTGGGCACGAGGAGTTCGCCATACGTTTCGCCGCCCTTCACCTCGACGTTTTTGATCGTCTCGCCCAGCACGCCGCCAGACTGATCGCTCAATTGGATTTTCAGGCGAAACGATCCGTGCAGGTCCACTTCATTGATCAGATAAAAATCCGCGGCGATCTCCGCCGGAGATTGCACCACGCTGTTGCGCGTTTTCACCGCGACAAAGAGCGGCTGATTATAGTGCGCCAGAATTTTGGGATCGCCTTTCGGATTTCTAAAACAATCCACAATCCCGGAGTGATTTTCGATCAACTCGGATTCCCAGCCGTTGATCGCGTAGCCATCGGAAACATTGGAGAGGCGAATGTTCTCGATGCGCCGGCCCTGGTGATAAAGCGACACGTTGCCCATCAATTTGGTAAACGCGTCTAACGTCCCAAATGAGCCACGAAGATTCTTGCGGTCGAGAAACGACTCGAACGCGCCGTGCCACTCCTCGTAACCGGCGCCGTCCCAACCGAGGTGCGGCGCGCCAGCGAGCTCGGCGTGAATTTTTTCGAGGCGCGGCGGCGTGGAGATGGCGCCTTCCTCGCCCCAGTAGACGATTTCACGCGTGTCGTCGGTGCGCAGATAATAATCGTCCGGGTTTCGATAGAGACTCTCGTTGTAGACGGCCGGGCCGCCCGCGTGATGCACGTCATACCAGCCGTTCAGATACACACGGTCGTCATACGGCCGCAGGTGCATTTTCGCCGGATCGTCGATGTCTTGGCTGCGCGCCCATGCCGAAGTGTGGACGATGAGACGGCTCGGATCGGTGCGGTGGGCGAGCTCCAGGTCCTCGCGATGGCGCGCGATCTCCGCTGGATCGGGATGCGGATTACGCGAGTCCCATTCGTTGATCAGATTGTAGATCACGAGCGAGGGGTGGCTGCGATCGCGCCGTACCATGCGAAGAAGTTTTTCGCGGATGATCTTGCGGCCGAACGCGTCGCCATCGCCGGCTTTGTAGGCGCCGGGCTCCTCGAAATACAGCAAGCCCACCTCATCGGCCTTCTCCAGCACGAGCGGATTCCCGATCGCGCGATGGAAGTTGAGCATGTTGAGCCCGAGTTCCTTGGCCACTCGCACCTGGCGCTCGGCCAGTTCCTCCGTGGGGAAAATTCCATTGATCGGCCAAAATCCCCAACTGATCGCGGTGCGCAGCACGATGCGTTTTCCATTGAGGCGAAAGACTGCGTTCGAGCCCACGCCATCTACATTGAACCAGCGAAAGCCGAAGATGCGCTGGTCGGAGTCCTGCGCCTGCCCGCCATCGCGCAACGTCGCCTGGCACACGTAGAGATTCGGGTGATCGAGATCCCACAGATGCGCATCGGGCGCGCTGATTTTGACGGTGATTTCCTGTTCGCCCGGTTGTAGCGAGACTTTGGATACGGCCGAGTGAAAGACCTCGCGGTGAGGCTCGCCCCGCTCGAATACGCGAATCTCCACATCGCGTGTCGTCGGCTGATTCGTCGCATTGTTGAGCGTAATCAGCGCCGTGGCGGTGGTGGGCTCGGGTGTGTTGAGCACGGCGAGATCGGAAACGTAAACGGGGTCGCAGATCACGAGCCGCACGCGGCCGGTGATGCCGCCAAAACCGTGGCTGATCGGAAGGACGGCCTCGCCCCAATGCATCGCGCGAGAATCGCGCCAATCGAAATTTCCTCCCGGATCGGTGATGCGCACGGCCAATTCCGCGCGCTCGCCGGGCTTCAGCGCCGACGTGATGTCGACCTCGACCGGCGTGCTGCCGACGACGTCATAGGCGACGAGTTGCCGATTCACAAAAACCTCGGCGCGCTCGCGCACCGATTCGAAACGAAGCAGCACGCGCCGGCCCGCCGCGTTCGCCGGAATCTCCAGCGATCGAAACCACCAGCTCACGCCCACCAAGTCGCCGTCCGGCCCCGGCGTCGTTTGCAGATATTCTTCGACCGTGCCCGGCACGCCCACCGGCACCGCTTGCGCCGACGAGAGCGCATCCCAGCCCCCGCTCGGCGGGTGCGCCGGCAATGCATTCAACTTTAGCGCCGGAAAATAAAGTTCGTCGTTTTTCCACTCAGCCGCGCGATCGAACCAAAGCTTCCAACCCGAGCCCGAGAGATCGACCGTGCTGCGATTGTCTGCGCGAGCTGGAGCGCCGGATGCGATGGCCGCCGCGAGTGCGACGATCCAAAGCAAAGCAGCGAGAGGTTTGTGAACAGCGAGAGACTTGTTCCGAGGCCGGAAGTTAGGAGAGCAACTCATGGGGTACGTGGCGCTCGCAACGCAAGCGCGCGACACGATATCCCGGAGGCTTCGCCTTATGCAAAAAAGCGCCCTGCGCGCATCGTTGCGCAGGAGAGATTCACGGCGCTGGCTGAGCGATCACGATCTTGTCAATCACCACGCCTGTATCCGTGCCGTAAATACGGATGATGTGGCGGCCGGCGCTGGGCACTTTGATTTTTGTGCGCGCGAGCGTGGCGGCATTCAACACGCCTTGAACCCATCCGTCCGCGCCATCGATCACGTTGACGGTGACTTCGGTGGGCTCCTCGTCATCGAGGCCAACGGCGAAACGCAGACCACGCCCCGCGCGAATGGAATGCGTGGGCAACAAGGACACGAGCAGCGGGAATTCGCCGGCGGACGTGAAGTCCACGGCGTAATTCAAACGCGGCGCATCGTTTGCCGCGGCGGCAAGGCTGATAGTTGGAGCCGTGGTCGGGAACACCGCGACGGCTCCTTCGCCGCTGTGACCGAGGCCGGGAATCAATTCCCATGCGCCACCCGCCCGATCGACTTTTTTCTGAAAATGCTCCGCTTCGATGACGATGGCGTCGCGCTGCTCCTCAACGATCGTTGCGGAATGCGCAGCGGAGTCCATCGCGCCGGCCTCAGACGGCGGGAAAGCCGGAGGTTGCCAGGATGCGAGCCGAAATTGCGGCCATTCGCCGTTCGCAGGCTCCTCACGGATGAAGCCGCGCCATTTTCCTCCGGCGATGGTTTCGTTGAATAACGCGGTCTGCTCGTGCAGTTCGCGATCGGCTGTTTTGGCGCGCTCGAGCCAAGGGTCGGTACTCTTGCTCTCAGCGAGTGCCGCCAGTTCGCCGTAGAAATAGCGCTCGTTGGCCAGGACCGAACCGACGACGGGATACGATACGAGCTCGAAAAATGCGTCGCGCCGCGTTGCCGGGAGGGTCGTCTCCACGCGATGGATACGATCCCGCAACCGCTGAAACGCGGCCAGACGTTCCAGTGCTTCCGCTCGGGTAAACGAGCTCGGCCGCGGCTTTTCTCCAGGCAACCACCACTGCAGGTGCTCGGGCTTCCGCTGAAAATTCAGCCGAAAATATTCGGCGAAAATCGACGCGATCTCGGTGGCGTTTTCCTTTCCGAACTCCCGTTCTGCCCACGCAACCGTGAAGTGTTCAGAGAGGCTTTCGCGCGGCCAACGACCGACATTCCAGGCCAGCTTGAAAAAGAATTCCGTCATCATCTCGGCGGGTTTGATGTCGCCGACATTCACAATCCAAATCGTGCGCGCGCCGTGATCGTAGGCTTTTGTCATTTCCTCCCAAACGAGAGCCGGGGGCGTGGTGCAGAGCCACAAATACGAAAGCGGCGCGCCGAGATACGAGAGATGATAATACACGCCGAAGCCTCCCGCGCGTTGTTGCTCTTCGGCGGTGGCGAAGTTTCGAACGTAGCCAAAATTGTCATCGGGCCAGACAATCGTGACGTCGTCCGGCACTTTCATGCCGCCGCGATAAAGCTCCAGGACTTCTTTGTACGCGCAGAACATCTGAGGCGTTCGCGCGACATCCGGAGTTGTATATTTGGCCAACAGCGCGCGTTGATCGCGAAAAATTTCTTCAAGCAAACGGATTTGATCCTTGGCGTTGGTCGGACCTTGCATCCCCGAGTCGTGAATGCCCCGCATGCCGAGGGTATAGATGTTTTCGTAAGGGGCATTGTCTTTCACGCGCTCTTCCCAATAGCGCAGCACGCCTTCTCGATTTTCCGCGAAATTGTATTTCTCAGGCGCGTCTTTCCATTCGCTCACATTGTTGCGCAACATCGGCTCCGCGTGCGACGAACCAATGACGATGCCATATTCGTCGGCGAGACGTTTGTTTTCGGGAAACGCATTGAAAGGCTTGGTGCACGGGTGCATCGCCGGCCAGAGCGTGTTCGCCTTCAGTCGAAGCAAGAGCTCGAAGACTTTGGCGTAGGTTTTCGGACCGATGCCGCCGTGTTCCGGCTCGAATGTTTGCGCGGCCCAAGGCTGCAAGCCCCAGTCCTCGTCGTTGATAAAAATGCCGCGGTACTTGACCGACGGCGGCCCAAAACGCTGCCGGCCCGCCTGCACAAAAAGTTCATCGCGATGCGCAGGCGCCACGTCGGCCCACCAATAATACGGTGAGACACCGATCGCCTCCGAAACTTCGTAGCAACCGTAGATCGCGCCGCGGCGGTCGCTTCCGGCAATGACGAGCGCTTGCCCGACGCCGGGAAGCGGTTCGTCGACCACGGCAATGACAAAACTTTCCCAGGCGCCGCGCAGGGGCGAAAGATCGACTTTGTGGTCCGAAATCAGTCGATCCAGCGCGGCGCTGTGCCCAAGCACACCGACGATCACGACATCGCAAGGGACGCCGCGCGCGTTTTTTTGACGCAGCTCGGGCAGCGTGCCCGTCACGCGTTCGATGTCGCGTCGCAGATCGTTCGCCGCTCTGAGCACGGCGATGTCGGTGTTTGCTTCGACCAGGAACGGAGCGGCGGCGTTTTGCGCGACGAGCGGGAAATTACCGGTCTCGTTTTTTCCCAGCAGGCCCGCGCATGCGAGTGCCGCGAAGGAAAAAAAGAGGCCGGACTGGGCGAGCAGAACGCGTGAAAAACCTTTCATGAAAATATGCCGAGTGGCCGCGGACGTACCTGCGTCACCGCGCTGAGTGGGACATGACCTGCGTGCTCAGCGCGTCTGCTCCGCAGTCGTGTTTTCGAGAGCGGCCAGGACAATCCCTCGATCAATTGGGTTTACGTCTTTTGATTGCGCCAGATATGCCGCGGCCGAAGCGCGATCTCGTGTCAGCCAGGTCTGCAACACCGTAGCGAGTGCGTGCGAGCGTAGTTGCGGATCGAACACACTCTCGGCCCAATTCACGGCAACAAGCGGACGGTACGTCGCCAGCGCGGGGCTGGTCGCAACGTCAATCACCGGACCGTCTAATTGGCGATCTGGACGTTGGCGGTCGATCCATGCTGCTGCTGCTGCGAGATCCTGGCGGATCCATTGCGAGAGCGCGACGTCGAGAGCGGAACGGCGTATGTCCGCAAGGGGCGAATCGAGTTGGTTTGTATGTTCGACCGCCGCAGCGGGATCGCTCGCTGACCAGCGGCTCACCACGTCGAGCACCGCGGTGCGGCGGTCTTCTGCGCTGGCCAACTCCAAAGCCGCTCTCATCGCGTCATGCGGTGCTTGAGCGGCCCATAGATCGAAGGCGATGTCGAGCCAGCTGGATTTCTCTTCGCCCGCAGCGCTCAATGCGAAATCAACTGCGGCCGAAAACTCGCGCTCGTCGACCAACTTGAAAATAAGGGCGCATCCGTAATCGTGGGCAAATTGCGGATCAGTTCGTATTTGGTCCCTGGCCACGGCGATGGCCTTTGCTGCATCGAACGCAACGGCAGAGTTTCTGGCCAAAGGGTGGCGCGGCGGCGAAAACGTTTTGGCTTTCGAAAAAACGCTCGCCGCCGCGGCGACGTCGCTAGCGTCGACGTGAAATCCGTGCGTGCCAATCCAAACACCCATGCAACCGACCAGGCTGACCGCAATCCACCCGGCCGTCTCAGTACGACTGCGAGAATGTCGGAAGCGTGAGATCACGGAGTTGGATCAATAGAACTCGTCCGCGCCGACGTCCGCGGAGCCGTTATATAATCCATCGCCCCAATAGTCTTTGCCGCCATTGCTCGAAATCGACGCGCCGTAATTGATACAGGGCGAGCCGGACTGCAGCTTGTAGCCGTTCACCGTATTGATTCCAGTGCCGCCGCTGCCGGCGCTCACCAAAAGAGGGTTGGCGGTGATTTTGTGCGCATCGGCGGAGACTGCCGTCATGCCATAGTACGCATTGTAGTCGTACGAGATCGTGCTCGACGTAGTCGGACTTGCGGTCGACACGCTGCTGTAAAATATATTGTTTCGTATATTGTACGTTGCCGAAAGACTGGACCCATAGCCGTAGCAAACCTTCGCAGAAGACCCGCTGGCGTAGACCACATTGTTATAGATCTGCGTGTTCCCACCCGACGACGAATGCAGGTACAAACCATATCGCGAGTTGTTCTGCAGGATATTATAGCGAACAGCGGCGGAGTCGTAGCCCGCGAAGTTGCAGATCAGGATGCCGTCTCCATTTCCGTGGGAATAGTTGTATTGAACCACGATGTTCGTCGTCCCTTTGTCTGGATCGATGCCGTTGTAGTCCGCGCCGCCGGCTTTCTTCACAGTCCCGTAGGTCTCGTTCTTCTGCACGGTAACTGCATCGCAGTAGTATAATTCGATGCCGCAGGTGCCGGCATTGGCTACGACATTGTTTTGGATCACGCCGGTTTTCGTATCCGTTAAATAAATACCGTTGCAGGCCAGTGAACTGCCGGACTGGTTGATGCTGCAGTTTTGAATCGTGACGTTCGTGTGCGGATTCCAGTTCGAATCGCTAGCCGAAGCGCGTTCACGCACACCCTTCACGCTGATCGCCGCAAACGAACACTTGTTGACCGTGCAGCCATCGATCAGCACGTCGTTGAAACGTCCGCTATTTTGCGCGTCGAAGACGATTCCGCCTGTGCGTTTGGACGCAATCCAACCGGACTGGAAATAAACGCCGGTCGTGTTGTCCGCCGTGTCTCCGCCGATCCAGCGGACTTCGCCAGTCACATCGTGCACCGAGCAATTCTTGATATAGACGTGGTTCACGGTGGAGCCGTTGTCTACATTGATGGAAATTCCCCGACGATCGGCGTAGCCGCTTCCGGTGTTCGAAACATCGAGGTCATTCAGTTCCCAGTAGGGCTGGTTCTTGAAAAACACCGTGTTCGATTTGGTGCCGTTGGCGTTGAACTTAGGCTTCGCGCCCGAACCATACATGCCCACGACAATCGGATTTCCGCTCGCACCAGAGCCGTGGAGCAGAAGCTGTCCTGTCCAATTGCCGCCAGCTTTGAAGTAAACTCGATCTCCTGCGACGAAGGTTTTCGAGTTAACCTTGCTGAGCGATTGCCAGGGCGCGCTCGACGAAGTCCCCGCGTTGCTGTCGCTCCCGGCGACCGAGTCGACGTAGTATGAGGCCGCGGAGGCAGTGAGGGCTGAACAACCGACGAGAACTGAACCGAATACAAACAGGCCGCGAACGGCCTGGCCTAGCAATGCGAACGAGCGGGCGGTCGCGAGTAGGGCGGTTTCTTTTGTCATGGGTAAATCGTGGGCGCGCCAAAGCTTGGACCTGGCAGGCATTATGCCGGTGACGGGACCGAACAACCGATGTGACTCAACCGTGCGGTTAGAACTTCAGGGTCACGCCGGCTTTGAGATTGATCCCGGTGCCGGGAATGATCAGCGCCTGGTTGCGCGCGGCGTAGATGTAGGAACGGTCGAGCAGGTTATCGACGTTTAGCGTGTACTTCACGCGGCCGGCGTCGTACGCGAAATTCAGATCGACCAGCGTGCGGCCTGGAACCCAGCCGTAGAACGTGGTGTTCGCGCTGTCCGTGATGGCTTTCTTGTTCTGATAACTTACGCCACCGCCCGCGGAAAAGCCCTTCAACGCTCCCGTGAACTTGTAACGCAGCCACAAGCCGCAGGTGTTTTCCGAAACATTGCCGGCCGGGAGTTCGGCTGGTGCGCCAGCCGCCAGGGCGGCGGGAGTGGCCGGAACCTTCGCATCGAAAATGGCGAACGATGCGAGCAGATCGAGCTGCTTCGTCACGCTCCACGAAATGTCGCCATCAACGCCCTTGGAGGTTTCGCCTGAGATCAGGACGAAGCTTGGCGGCGTGGTTTGCGGAAAAGACGGCGCAGTCAGGTTCTGCTGCTTAATATCGAAGTAGGCGAGGTTCACCGTCAGCCGCTCGTCGAGCAGCGTCGATTTCACGCCGACCTCGTGCTGTTTTCCGCTCTGGCTCGGCAGCACCTGATTGTTCTGCACGTTGGGCGAGAAATTTTCGTTGTATCCATAAAACAACGACACGTCCTTCGTCGCTTTGAACACGATGCCGCCTTGGTAGAGCGTCTTGAAGATGCGGGCGAGCGGCGCCGCGGTGCCCGTCAGCACGTTGGTCGCCTGGGTGCGAACGATGTTGCGCGAGGCGCCGACGCTCGCGAGCACGCGATCGTTGGCGAACGACGCGGTTTCGAGCGCGAAGACTTTTCCAAATTCGTTCAGCGTCCGCGTGCGGCTTGTCGGTCCCGCAGCGTAGTTCACCGTCACCGTTCCAGGAAAAACCGGATTGAAGGGATCGATCGCGCTGCTGGAGCCGGCATACGTTTCGTTGAACGTCGTGTTGTCCGTGATTTCGAAACCGGTCAGCAATTTGTGCCCCACGGAGCCCGTCTTGAAGGTCCAAACATAATCGTTTTGCAGCGTGCGGCGCGGCCATTGATTGTAGATGGCAGACGTCGAGCGGGGCAGCGGGCCGCCGGTGTAAGTGGCGGGGATCGCGGCAAGCGTGGATTCGACGCGGTTCGCGTCATTGTCCGAGTAGAGCAGCGCGAGGCGAATCGCGAGCAGGTCGCTCGGACGCGTGGTGAATTCACCGATGAATTTGCTGACTTCATCGTAGCGCCAATTGAGCGGCGCGTCTTCGCCAAAGTGGCTCTCGGGCGGCACGTCGATGACGCTTACCTGACGATCGAGGCCGGGCAGTTTATTGTCGGTGCGCAGATCGACCGGGATTCCGTTGTACGACGAGAACGTCGTTTTCACGTACTGGTAGCGCAACGTGAGCTTTGTCTGGGGATTGAACTCGAAGGCCAGGGACGGCGCGACGAGGAAGCGGTGCAAATACGTGCGGTCGTACCAACCATCTGAATACTGTCCGGCGGCGACCAGTCGGTACATCAATCGCTTGTCCTTCGTGATGGGTCCGCCGAGATCGATCTCGGCACGGTTCGCGTCGAAGAGACCGGCCTGAACCTTGACCGTGCGCACATCGTATGAGGTCGGACTTTTGCTGATCTTGTTGATCACGCCGCCGACCGGACCGTTGGCCACGAAGATCGCGGAGGGGCCTTTGATGATTTCAAGGCGTTCGACCGTGGACATGTCGGCCTGCGTTTCCGTTTGCGAAGAGCGGAAGCCGTCCTGGTAGTCGCCTTCGCCGGTGAACCCGCGGAGCATGAAGCGATCCACCGAGAAGTTGAGATTTCCAGTCTGCGCGCCGCCGACGAATTTGAGCATGTCACCGAGCATGGTGGGATTGACGTCGTCGATGAAGTTGCGGGTCAGAACCTGCACTGATTGCGGCAAGTCGGCGAGATCGACGCCGGTGCGCGTCGTACTGATCGCGCTCTTGCCGACGTACCCGGTGTCTTTTTCGGATCTAATTTCGAAGGCCGGCAACTCGATCGTTTCGTCGGTGCCCGTGGCCGGCTGTTTTTGGGCAAATGTCAGAGGAGCGAAGGCGAGCAGGGCGACGAACGCGCTGCGGCAAGGGGGAAAACATTTCATGGCTGGGAGGTCTCGAACGATTGGTGTGGTATAGGCGCGACCAGCCACGCGCGGAACGATTCCGGGGTGCGCTGGGGGTGGAGGGCCGCAATGCGGAACTACGAGCCCTGGAGTGTCGTGAGACAACCCGGGGCAGTTTCCACCGGTCTGCATTGATTATTCAAAATCGTGCATTCGCGTTGCCTGGCGCGCTTGCCGTGACAGCCTGGCCGAACCCATGACGATGCTGCGCTATTTCGGGGATGGAAAAAGAGAGTACGGCGAACATCCCATGCCGCCGCATCCGCGACTGAATTGGGAGTTTCTTGCGGTGACGCGCGGAAAGATCGCGCCGTACGAGCGCCTCGGTGAAACCTGCGATCCCGTGAGCGACACGTTCTGGCTGTTTCCCGCAGGCGTGGTGCACGGCTGGGCTGGCGTGCGGGGAAAAAGCTGCGAGCTCTTCATCGCGCACTACAGCTCGGTGCCGCAGGGCGTGGAGCAACTCGCGTTGAAGTACGGCCACTTGGAAACGAAGTTGCGCCCCCGAGATCGCGCGCTCTTGCGGAGCGCGGCGCTCATGCTCAAGCGTCACTACTGGCAACCGACGCTGGAGAGTGAAATCCGGGCGCAGGCGGCGCTGATGCAAATGTGTCTGCTCGTGCTGCGCGATTACGACGAGAGGAAGGACCGTCAAGTGACGGGCGGAAGCTACAGCCGCGTCGTCGGCGCGGAGGAGTGGCTGCGCACACACTTGCCGGAACGGCCATCGATTCTCGGTGCGGCGCAGGCCGTCGGATTATCCGTGAGCCAACTGTACCGCCTTTTTGAGCGCATTCGGAAAGAGAGCCCGCAGGACACGTTGAACCGAATCAAACTGGATCGCGCGATGGAGATGCTCGGGACGAGCAACGCGAAGCTGCAGAAGGTCGCGTTGGATTCCGGTTTTTCGAACGCGAGTAATTTATGCCGTGCCTTCAAAGCCGCCAAAGGGCGAACGCCCTCTGCCTGGCGACGGGAGATTTTCATTCAGCACAAAAAGGTCTCGGCCAGCGCAAACGTCGCCGACCACACCCAGCACGGTCGGCGAGTCCGCGAAGCCTTATAGGCCTTTTAAAACCTCGTCGTGGCTTGCAGTGCGATCTGGCGGGGCGGCGAGTAGGAGCGGCCGCCGGCGGAGTAGAGTCTGTCAGTGAGGTTTTCCACGTTGAGCTGCAGCTCCACGGGTTGCTTGAAGACATTCACGGTGTAGCCGAGCGCGAGGTCGTAGACCCACCAGCCCGGCAGCGTCGTGCCCCAGGAGGACGTGCTTGCAGCCGGCATGAACGAGCTCTGCGCCCGCACGCCGAAACCAACCCACGCGGTGCGCAGCGCGCCTTCGGTAAACTGGTACTTCTGCCACACGCGCAGGGTGTCGTCGGGCGTGTTGTCCAGAGGACGTCCATTGAGAATTTCGTAGTCCATCAACACGGTCGGACTCGTGCTCGCGGGTTTGTTCACCGTGAGCTTGTTCGTGAAAAGATGGCTGGCCTCGAAGACGAGCGTGTAGTTGCGCGTGGGCAGCCAGGTGATGCCGAGTTCCACGCCGCGCGAACGATTGCCGTCGATCGTGCGGTTCCACTGAACGCGCGCGGTTTGCGCGGTGTTCTGCGTCGCGGGATTCGGGTCGACCTGGGTGCCGACGTTGCGCGGATCGTTCGCGGTTTTCTCGTTGTCGACCACGATGGTGTTTTTGCGGAAGAGATCGAAGAACCCGAGGTGCGCGATGACCTTGCGGTCGAAGACTTCGAACTTCACGCCGGCCTCGCGGCCGAAACCTTCGAGATCCGGAACCGGGTTCGCCGCGCGTTCTTCGTCGGTGATCAGCCCTGCATAAATCGAGGTGAAGGGATTGATCAGCGAACCAGTCTGCGTGTCCGCGCCGCGGTTTTCACTGTAGTAAATGTTCACGCCGCGAATCGGCTCGAACGTCAGGCCCAGCGTGCTCGACTGACTCGATTGCTTTGGCGTGATGCCGGTCGTGGCGATGCGCGTGCCGTTGCGATCCGCCGACCACGAGTGCGCCTCGATGATGCTGTTGCGATATCCCGCGAGCACCGTGATGCGGTCTTTCCAAAAACTGCCGCTGTACGCGACGTAGCCCGCTTCTGGAAAAGAGCGCGTATAAAATTCCGCGTTCACGCCGTCGCCATAAACTTCGTCCGCCCATTTCACGATCGACGTGTAGTCCGGAATCTGGTGCACGCGCGGATCGAAGTAAGCGAAGATGCTGGATCCGGTCAGCGTCGCGGGAGAACCAATGACATTCGGCGAACCCGCCACAGGCGTGAGTTGGCTGTAATCCCAAATCGGGTTCACCGACCACGCCTGATTGAAAGCGATTTCGTAACCGGTCAGCAGGCGGTGATTGATGTGGAAAAACTCGTGATTGAAGACGGCTTCGATTTTCCCGTTGAGAGGTTTTTCGCGGCGCTTCGTCGAGAAACCGGCCGCGAGCGGCGTGCTGCCGTCGGGGTACACGCGCAGCGCGTTGCCGAACGCGATTGTCGTGCTGCGCTGATCCATCCAGCGACCCAGCACGCGGATTTCCAGCCAGTCGGTCGCGAAGAAGTTCGTTTCGCTTTCAATCAAGTTGTAGTCCGAGGTGAACGGATCGTTCGCGCCGAAGTGATTCGCCTCGAGACCGTCGGGCCAATTTCCCGCAGTGAAACCCTCGCCCTCGCCGAGCGTGACCCATTTGCCGAAGGCGGCGTACGTGTCGGAGCGCCACGTGGCGAAAGCGCGGCCGATGCGCGCGCGGTATTCGTCGACGGTGTAGGGCTTGCCGGCATTCGCGCCGGTGGTCCGCGCCTTGCCCAGGTCGAGCAGAGCCTGCGGCGGAGTGTTGTAGTCGTTCTGGTAGTTCTGCGTCGATTGCAGCGAGTGGCTGACGGAATTGCCGTGGCGGTCGCGGTGAGCGTACTCGAGCCGCGTCACGAGTTTGTCCGACAAGCGCCACGTCACCTGCGGGTTGACGAAGCGCGTCTTGGAGCGGCTGAAATCGCGCCAGGTGTTGTCGTCGTTGTAGAGCGCGATGAGGCGATAGGCCAACTTGTCCTTGATGATCGGGCCGGTGAGGTTGGCTTTGAAATAGTAGCTGTCGTCGGCGTCGATCCGCGCGGTGAATGTGTTGCTCGCTTTGAACGACGGTTTGTCGGTCACGAGGTTCAACACGCCGCCGAGGGTCGATCCGCCGATGAACACCGCCATCGGTCCGCGGGCGACCTCGACGCGGCTCACGTTTTCCGTGCTGAAGCCGAACATCATCGGGAGACCGTTGCGCTGGCTCACGTTGATCGGCTGGCCGCGCAGGCGCGTGCGCAGCGGTTCGCCGCCGGTGATCGCGCCGAGCGTGGGATTCACGCCGGCGGTGTTGCGGCCGCCGTCGTCCTCACCGCCCTGGTCCGTGGTGAGACCGGCTTGGTAGGCGGCGACGCCATTGAAGCCGATGCCGCCGGTGTCGTTGAGAAATTGCTCCGTGACGACGTTGATCGAGAGCGGAATCTTCGCGAGGTCAGCGGCGAAGCCGGTGGTCGCGACCGATTTGTCGGCGACGTAGGCGGAGTCTTTTTCGCTGGTGACCTCGAAGGCGGAAAGTTTGACGACCTCGGAGTCGTTCGGTTCGCCGGTCGGCGTGTTGGAGCGGGTAGTCTGGCCGAAAGCGGTCGCGGCGCCGACGAAGAGAGCAGTGGATGCAGCGACGGCCCAGGAACGGTGGCGTAAACGGGTAGGTTTCATGAAGCTTGGCTTGCTTAGGGGGAGCGAGAGTGGGGCTGAATCGCTGATGCTCCAGCCGAGGAAAAACGAAAATCGCCCAGTTACTGAAATCGCTCAGTACGCACACCGAGCAGCCCACGAATCACACGAAGTGCGCAAAAAAGGCTGAAGGCTGAAAACCGAAAGCTGAAAAGAATGCCGATCACCGAGCGATCAAGGGTGGAATGCGCAGAACGAGTCACGTTGCTGACTCACGGTCGCCATTGGGAATCCGTTGCGAGTAGCGCGAACGGCCGGACTTCAGCTTTCAGCCTTCAGCCCTTCAGCTTTCAGCCTTCGTATTCACGCCGTCCTGCCGTTGACCCAAAAACCGTCGATCATGCTCAGCACGGGGCGCTGCGGCAGGCCTTGCTCGTTGTGATAGAGCTGGCCGGCGAGCATATCGATGGCGGTCGCGCCGACCATCGGCAGGTTTTGATCGATGCCGGCCACTTTCTCGACGTGGGCCAACTTCGTCTGCCCCACATCCAGCGCGATAAACGCGATGTCACCCGGCACGGCGTAGCGGAGCTTCAGCAATGTCTCCAGCTGCTTGGGCCCGAACCCGATCACCACATCCGGCCTCCACTCTTTCAACCACGCCCGCACGGAGGCGACGTCGCCGGTGTCGTCGGTCACGAGCGGCTTCAGCGGCGCGGCGGTTTTTCTCTTCGGCATCATCGTGGCCTGCGCCGCGAGATAGCCGCCGAGCCACGCGTAATTCACGCGACTGTTCTCGTCGCTCTCCAACATCAAACCAATGCGCCGATAACCGAGTTTCGCCGCCTGCTCGTACGCCAGATATGCGCCGCGAAAATGATTGTGCGTCGCGCGATGTAGCGGACTGCGGTTGAAAACATAACCGAGCCCCACGCAGATCATCCGCGGCCAATCGAGATCGTGGTCGTAAACCGGGATTGGAAACGGGGCCAAAAGATTTCCGCGAATCGCGCGCGCGTTCAGCATGCGACACGTCTCCGCCGCGTGAGCGCCGCCTTCGCCCAGCCAAAACGCCTCCACGCGCATGCCGAGCTGCTGCGCCCGCCGCCGCGCGCCTTCGTAATAGCCGACGCTCGCCGAGTGATTCTTCCAATCGTTCGCGCTGGCCCCACCGGTGAGAAAGCCGATGACTTCCGGCACGAGACTCGGATGTTTCATGCGCACCTGACTCATCAGAGCCGATATGAGCAGGTTCGACCGATAACCCAGCCGGTCCGCCAGACGCTGCACGCGCTCGCGCGTCGCTTCCGGAATCGAGGGATGATTGCGCAGACTGAGCGAAACCGTGGTGTGGCTCACGCCCGCCTGCCGTGCGATCTCGCGCAAGGTCGGCGGTGGCGCATGACCGGCGTTAGGGGAAGGCATCGTAGAAAAAGAAGAGGCGCCCACGAATCACACGAAGCACACAAAAACCCTCAGAATTTCCCACGGAATGCACCGAAAACACGGAAAGTAAGGCTTCTTCCGTGCGTTCCGTGTATTCCGTGGGAAAAAGGGTTCGGTCGTTTCGTGTTCTTCGTGTGAGTCGTGGGCAAAAACATCTTCGTGAGCTCCGCGCCACGCAATCTCACTTTACGTGGAAAGTAACCGGGATGTTGGCAGGCCCGCGTGCCCGCGGCACTCGTTCCCCCAGGCGCATTCCCCCGCCGATCTCCCCCCCAACACCCTGCCATGAACTCTTCGCTACCTCTTCCGCGAAGCCTCCGCTCCGCGTCCCGTGTCTCCGCATCCGCTTCCGCGTCGCTGCTGTTTCTGCTCGCGACCGCCCTTTCGTCCAAGGCCCAGACTCCGCCTCCGGCGCCGCCGTCGCCTAATGCGGACGAGGTGGTCACGTTGTCCGAATTCACCGTCTCCGCCTCTTCGGAAGACCGCTACCGCGCGGCCGATGCGATCTCGGCCGTTCGCGTGCGCGCCCCGCTGCTCGACACGCCGAGCTCCATCACCGTGCTGACGCGCGGCATGATCGATGACCTCGCGCCGACTCGCGCCTTCGACGCCGCGCGCTTCGTCGCCGGTGTGCAGGACGGACGCGGCGTGCAGTTTCAGGATCGCATGATTCTGCGCGGCTTCGAAAGCAACGGCCAACGCACGGTCGACAATTTCCTCCAGCCCGCCGACGCCGACAACATCGACGAGTCCGTCATCGATCGCATCGAGGTCGCGAAGGGCCCGAACGCGATTCTCTCTCCGTCCGGCGCGCCGGGCGGTTCGCTCAATATCATCACGAAGACGCCGCTTTATCGTAAAGACTGGAGCATCACCGGCACAGTTGGCCTCTTCGACGCGCAGAAAGTTTCGATCGACGCGACCGGGCCGTTTTCGCCTGGCAGCGCCTTCGCCTACCGCCTGACCGGCTCGTATCAAGACACCCGCCGCTACTGGGCCGACGATGCGCGCATGCGCGGCAAGGTCGTCGCTCCGATGATGTCCTGGCGCGTCAACGAGCGCACGCAGCTCACGGTCAAAGTCATTGGCGCGGAGCACTGGATTTTTCGCGAGCCGCTGCTGATCCTCGATCCCGCGGTCAACGCCGACACCGAGGATCCGTACCTCGCGCCGGGCCTCTCGCCGAAAAGCCGCAACGGCATCGCGCCCTGGAGTCATGTCGGCACTCACACGGGCGACGCATTTGTCCAACTCACGACGAGTTTCACGGAAAACATCAGCGCGCGTTTTGCGTTGAACGGTCGCTACTATTTCGAGGATTCGCACCAGGACTTCCTCTCCACGCCGAGTCTGACGAATCGCTACAATCCGATGACCGGCGAGCTCACGCAGGACTTCACTTGGGCGAAGGACGCGAGCGGAAATTATGTTTCAACCTTTTCGCCGTATTTCGATCCGCACAACATTCCGCACCGCGGCGACATCCAATGGACGCGTCGCAAGACGTTCAACGCGCAGTCCGACGTCGCGGCGAACTACCGCTTCGGCTTTGTCTCTTCGCAGACCATCGCCGGCTTCGCCTTCTCGCGCCAGACCGGCTACACGCACGGCAAGACCGCCAGTCTCCCCGGCATCGATCTGGATCATCCGGACATCGTCTATAATCCGATCTACGCCGATGCGTTGAATACCTTCAACACGAGCTCGTTCACGAATCTCCAATTCTATCTCAACGAGCGCCTCGGCTTCTGGAACGACCGCATTTTCGTCACGGGCGGTATCCTTCGTTTCAATACAAAGACCGTCTCGCAAAACATGCTGACCACGGCGGGGCCGAGCGTGCTCGACGACGGAAAATACATGGGCTCCGTCGGCGTCCTCGGGAAAGTAACGGACAACGTTTCCCTCTACTACAGCCACTCGACCAATTCCTCGCCGACGATCGCGAACAATCTTCCGCTCTGGCGCGACGGCGTGCAGGACGAGTTCGGTTTCAAGACCGAGTTTTTCGATCGGCGCCTTTCCTTCAACGGCGCCTATTTCACGATCGACCAGACCAACGTCACGGTGCCCAACCCCGACCATCAGACGAACCCGTCCGCACCCGAACAGCTCGTCTCGAACTTCGGCAACGAGGGCGTCGAGTTCGAGTTGATGGGCAGCGTTTCAAAGAACGTGTCGGTGATCGCGACCTACTCGCATCTCCACATGCGCGACAATCTTGGGCGCAACGTTCGTGCCGTGGCGGACAACATCGCGGCGCTGCTCGTGAATTATCATTTCACCGAAGGCGCGTTGAAGAATCTCTCGCTCAACGCTGGTGTGACCTACACCGGCCGCCGCGCCGGTGACACGCCGATCAACTACACGCCGCTGAACGTCGTCGGAAAAACGAGCTTCTTCCTGAAGCCATCGTATTCGACCACGCTCGGCGCCACGTACCACCTGAATGAGAAGCTCTCGTTCCGCCTCGTGGTCGACAATGTTCTCAACGACAAGGACTATATCCTCGTCGCGGGTGGACGGGTTTCGGGCACGGGCTTGACCACCGCGCCCGGGATCGACGCGAAGTTCTCCACGACGCTGCAATTCTGACCGAGCATGCGTCGGACCTTCTTCGATGTTCGCGAATTCGGCGCGATCGGCGACGGCGTTTTCCTCGATACGGCGGCGATCAATCATGCGATCGCCGCCGCGGCCGAGGCCGGCGGCGGAGTCGTGTGGTTTCCCGCCGGCGATTTTCTCAGCTACTCGATTCGGCTGAAGAGTCGCGTGACGCTTCAGTTGACCGCCGGCACGAGAATCATCGCCGCGGATCCGCCGCCGCCGGGCGCGCCGGGTGGTTACGACGCGCCGGAGGGCGGGCCGGACAACCATCTCCAGGATTTCGGCCATTCGCATTTTCACAACAGCCTGATCTGGGGCGAAAATCTTGAGCACGTCGCGATCTTCGGGCCAGGACTGATCTACGGTCGCGGATTGAGTCGCGGAAATGGCCGAATCGCCTTGCCCGTTGGGGAAACCGCCGCGCATTCGCCGGACAAGTTTCCCGACGTGCTGGAGGCCGATGGCGATGTGCCGCCGACAGTCACACTCGATCGCCCGCCCGGACCTTTCGGGTATCCAAATTCTCGAGACACACTCGCCGCGGGCATCGGCAACAAAGCAATCGCGCTGAAGAATTGCCGTCATGTCGTGCTGCGCGATTTCACAATTCTGCACGGTGGACATTTCGGCGTGCTGGCTTCCGGCACCGACAATCTCACGATCGATAATTTGCTGGTCGACACGAACCGCGACGGGATCGACGTGGATTCGTGCTGCAACGTCCGCATCTCGAATTGCTCAGTCAATTCGCCGTGGGACGATGGAATTTGTCTGAAGGCCTCATGCGGACTGAAGGAGCTGCGCGTCGTGGAGAACGTCACGATCAGCAATTGCTACGTGAGCGGCTTCGTCGAAGGCACCTTGCTCGACGGAACGCGCTCACGCGCGGTGAAACATCGCGGCGGGCCCATCGGGCGGATCAAGCTCGGCACCGAGGCCAGCGGCGGCTTTCGCAACATCGCGATCACGAATTGTGTTTTTGAATTTTGCCGCGGGCTCGCCCTCGAGCAGGTGGATGGCGGAGTGCTGGAGGACATCGTTGTATCCAATATTTCGATGCGCGAGGTGATGAACTCCCCGTTGTTTATTCGCCTCGCGCGCCGGCAGCGTACGCCGGACAGCAGCGCGGTGGGGACAGCCCAGCGAATCTCGATCAGCAATCTCGTGGCCTACGATGTGTCGCCGGAGCAAGGCGTCTTCATCGCCGGCGTCGCAGGCAATCCCGCGCGCGACATCCGAATCAACGGCCTCGAGATTCACTATCGCGGCGGCGGCACCGAAGATGATGGCCGCCGTGAGGTGCCGGAGATGGAGACCGGTTATCCGGAACCGATGTTGTTCGGTCGACTCTCGTCCTGGGGAATGTTTCTGCGTCACGTTCAAGACATCCGTGTGAGCGACGTGAGCTTGCGCACGCTGACGCCTGATGCGCGCCCCGCGGTGCACCTGGAAAACGTGCGCGGCGCCAATTTCGCCGGCGTGATGTTCGATGGCCCCGCTACCACGAGCCAAGCTTGGATCCAAAAAAACGTAGCGAAATTACGGATACACCCGACGCGCGCCGAAGCGCGCTAAGTGTGTTGCGAAAGAGCGGCCGCGTTTCCAAACGCGGTCGCGTGGTATTTGGAGCGCAGGCGTCTCGCCTGCATTCGGCGACCATGCAGGCGGGACGCCTGCGCTCCACGAACCGGCGTAGCCGCGTTCGGAAACGCGGCTGCGGCATCGAAACCGTGAGGCTGTGCAGCGCAGGATTCGAGCGGAGCGCCGGCCTCCGGCCGGCATTAGCGCCGTCCCGGCGCGCTACGGCAGCGCCTGCCAGCCTTCGGCCCTGACGTGCCAGGTGCCGTCTTTGGGAAAACCGGGATGCGGGTCTTTGTTCCCATCCCAGCCGGCGACCATCAGCGCGACGGCGGACAAGAGCGAACCGTTCGCCGGCAGGTACACCGCGATCTCGGTGCGCTGTTTCGGGCGTGACTCAGGAGACACGTTAGAACCCGAGCCTTGCGCCGGCTGGCTTCGGGTCAGCATCGCCACGTCGCTGCGCTGGGGACAATGGCCGTTCGCGAGATAGACGTTGTTCGGACCATTTCGCACCAGAACGTCCACCGCGTCGCTCGGCCGGCCCAGGCGCGTCGCGGTCATCGCAATCATCGGATAATCCCAGCCCCAGATTTTCGTTTCCCAGTCCCACTGCGTCAGCACGGCGTCGAGCGTGCGATTCATCGTGGCGCGGTCTACCGCCGGCGTCTCCGGCAGAAATCCCAAGGGCATCAGCATCTCCGGATGATCGTGGCGCGAGGCGATGTTATCCCAGGTGTCGGGATTCGATTCGAGCGCGACATAACGACCGTCGCGCTGCGGAAGCGGCGAAAGTTTTTCAATCACGCGATCGGTTTCGGCATCGCGCGCCGCATGCAAACGCTCTCGCCAGGTCTGCGCCACGCCCAGCGCCCAGCGCCAGTACGCCAGTTCGAACGATGGATTCTGACTCGTAGCTTGATCGTAGATTTCCTGCGCGATCCAAAGCGGCGGGCCGAGGACGTATTCGCCGCGTTTCGGGTCGAACCACGTCATCGAACTCATGCAGTCCGCGGTCTCGAGCACGAGATCGCGATATTTCGCGAGCGTCGCGGGCGTGGGATCGCGCCGATAAAGTAACTCGCACAGATAAATGAGGTGCGGCTGATTCCAGACGATCAACGGGTTTCCTCCCGGGCTTTCGCGATCGTCCGGGCCCACCATTTTCGCCCAACGCGCTCCGCGCAGACCTCGGCTTTCGGCCAGAGCCCGGGCGTCGGGCAAATGCGCTTGGTACCAGGCGAGATTTTTCTCCAGCAATTCCGGGTGGCCCCAAAGCGCGAAATGCGCGGCGTGCCACCAAAGCATTTCCGTGTGGTGCTTGCCGTACCAGGTGCTGCAGGTCAGGCCGCTCTCCTGCGGCGGCACGTCGCCGGCGAGCTGAACCGCCGTGAGATATTGCGAGAGCACGACGCGACGTTCGAGCTCTGCGGCGCGCGGATCGGTGCTGCCCGAAAGATCGAGCACCGCGCTGGTCTGCCAGAAATGCTCCCACGCCACCGTGGCCGCGGAAATCACGCTCGAGGCGGTCGAGTTCGCCTGCTCGGCCGCCGAGCGCTCGCGGGCAAATCCGAGGGTGAACTCCAGCCGGCTGGAATTCGCCGCGGCCGGCTCGATGGTGAAGACATGCGGGGTTCCTTCCGGCTTCAGCGCGCGATCGGAGTTGGCGAAATATTCGAGGCCGCTCACCTCGCGTTGAACTGTATTCGGAGAAACACTACGCGACACGTGCGACTCCGGCGCGCTCCAATCCAAAGGCGGTGTGTTCTTCACGCGCGAGTCATGGCCGCGGGGAAAGGCGATTCGCGCGCGTAGTTTTCCGGTGGATACGAGTTCCGAATCGATTGTCACCGCTATGCGGTCCGAATGCGGATCGCACGCCGTGTTCACCGTCACAGGCACGCCGCCGAGCCTGTAGCGACTGGTGATGGTGCCGGTCCAGAGGTTCAGGGTCTGCTCCGGGTTTTCGAGATCGGCCGGCGTGAAGGCGCTGCCGTCGGCTTTTTTCCAATCGAGCGAAACCTGCGCGAGAGGTTGGTCGCGCGGATTTTTACGCAGCCAATCGCCGGCCGGCGTGCTCGCGCGCGTCGGGTAGGCCTGCACGCGGCCGTTGGCCTGAGTAAAGTTTTTCGAAGCATCGGCCAACGTGTAGTGATTGGGATTCTCGTCGGTGATCCAGGCCCAGCGCGCGAGGGTTTCGAGGGGAATGCCCTGCCGGTAATAATCGTCGCCAAACGTCTGAAGTCCGGTGGCGTCGACCGTGAAGCAGAAACCGCCGTTGCCGACGGTGAGCGGGGACCCGAAGGCCACGCCGGAGTTGACCGGATTGTGCCGCGTGACCAGGGCGTAGCGATCGATCGCGCTGTCGTCGTCCGCGCGTAACTCATATTGGAAGTTAGAAAAATCCGCGTGGCCTTGCCCCGGGCCGTAGGAAAAGAGAGCGATGCGCGCGCCCTTCCATTGGCCAAATTTCAACGTGACCTTCATTCCCGTGTCGGTGAACGAACGCCCGTCGAAGCTGTAGGCGAGACGCGCGCGATTACCGTCGTATGTGCCGCGCAGCCAAATCTCGTTCTGTCCGTCGGGAATTGCCGGGCCAGCAACCGGAGCATCCTCGCCCTGCGGTGCCGCTCCGGTGTCCCAGAAGAGGCGCAATTTCCCGTGCTCGTTCACGACCCCAACCGGCGCGAACGCTTTTCCGCTCATGAACGCGAGGCCGGCGCGCTGCTCAGGCGCGAGCGAACGCGCATCGATTTTCACCGTGATGTCTCCAGCGGGACCCCAGAGTTTTTGCGTCAACGTGTTCCGCGCCCCGGTGAGATCCGCCGCGGGCAGGCCATGCAGGCGCAGCCAGCCGGCGCGCTCGCGCAGAGACCAGGCGTCGTTCACCGGATTATGATTCCACTGCCACTGCGGGTTCAGCGTCGCGCTGGAGAAATCGTCGCTGCGTTGCGGCAACATCGGCGTATCTTCGGCGATAAATAAGGAGGCCGCGCTCGCACCTTCGGCTCCGGTTCTGTCCGAAGAAGATTTTGAATGGCTGGAGGCTGTGGTGGAAGGCGAAGCGGACGACGCCGTGGCTGCGACGCGCGGTTTCTTGCCCGACGAAATCGGTTGTCCTTGATTTCCGAATACAGGCCAGTCGTCCGCACCCCACGTGACGGGATTGAGATGCACCACGCGGCCGAACGCGCCGGTGGATTTGAAACTGAGAAACCAGGATTCGCCGCTCTCGAGATCGACGATGCCGCCCTGGTGCGGGCTGCCGTCGGGAAACACCACGCGCCGCTCGTAAGGGCCGTAGATGTTTTTCGAGCGCAGGACGGTTTGCCCGCCGCGCTCGACGCCTCGCTCGGGCAGAGAAATATAATACCAGCCGTTTCGCTTGAACAGCTTCGGGCCTTCCGCGGTGGGGCCGCGGTAAATTTCTTTACCGTCATCGAGCAGCTTCGTCCCATCCGCGCTGAGTTTGTGCAGGATCAATGGGCCCGCGCCCTTCAAGCTGTGGACCAAGTAAGCCTGTCCGTCGTCATCCCAAAATGGGCAAGGGTCTTCCCATTTTTCGACGGCCTTGACCGTCACGGCCGGGTCCCACGGGCCGGCGGGGTTTTTCGTCGTATAGAGAAAGAGTCCGTCTGCCGGCGTGCAGACGTAGAGGTAGAACTTTCCGTCGTGAAAACGCAGCGACGGTGCCCAGGTGCCCTGCGCGTAGCCGGCCATCTCGTCGTATTTCGGCGACATGGTCAGGCGATCGAAGACCTGGCCGATGATCGTCCAATTTACCAAATCGCGCGAGTGAAGCACTTGGATCCCGACGAAATGGAAATCCGAAGCGACGAGATAAAAATCCTTCCCGACCCGAATCACATCGGGATCCGAATAATCCGCGAACAGCACCGGATTCTTAAACGTGCCATCCCCTTGGTCGCCCCAAGGCAGCGCCGCGGACCTCGAGCCCGCGAGAGACGAATCAACGGAACGCCAGCCAACGGAGCGCCAGCCTCCCGGCTGGCCATCCAATAAATCAGTCCCCGCTTCGCGGGGACGCTCGATAGGTTTGCCGGCCGGAGGCCGGCGCTCCGTTGGGCCTTCGTTCGCGTGGAGCGAGACCGTGGCGACGAAGAACAGAGTAAAAGCGAAAGCGACAGCGAGGCTGACGCGTTGGTACAGCGAGTGAAACGTCATGAAATTTCGGAGGAGAAAAGGGGGAGCGATGAATGCCCACGAATCACACCAAACAGACGAAGGCGGACTGAAGTCTGAGATATCTTTTCGTGTCCTTCGTGTGATTCGTGGGTAATGCCCCCCATGCCGACAGGCTAAAGGGGCGCCTCGTAATTTTCGGGTCCGCCGAGCCGTTTCCAATGCTGGCGAATCTTGAACAAACTCAGCAGGCCTAGTCCGTAAAGTGCGCCGAGCATAAGATTCACCAAGCGATACGGCCCGAAAATCACGGGCCCGATGCCAGGAAATTCGGCGGTGTAGCGCCAGCCCTTGAGCGCATCGAGAGCCCAGCCTGCCAGAGGGCTAATGAACACCGCGATCAACAGCGATTGGACGATGGTGCCCGCGCCGGCCAATTGACTGTAACGCTGCGGATGAAAAATCTCCTGCGTCAACTTGAGCTGCGCGAGCATCACGATCCAGAACGCGACGCCGGTCACGAGCGAGGAGAGGAAAAACGTCTTCGGGCCGACCACGAAGAGAAACGTGGCGACATACCCGAGCGTGATGACCAGGAGGCTGTGCCAGAGCACGCGCATCGCCCCGGTGCGATCGATCAGCCGACCGACCGGATAAGCGACGAACAACCAAGCCAGCGATGGCCACGAAAGCAGTTTGCCCACCTCGACGAGGCTGAGCCCGAGCTCGTCGCGCGGAAAAAAGATGACGAAGCCGGACAGTCCGAGCAGCGCTCCGTAAAGACAGACGCGCAGGAGATAGAGCCAAATATAGATCGGGTGGGAGTAACTTTCGGCAATGAAAACACGCGTGGCCCGGAAGAAACGTCGCCCCACGCCGGCGCGCGGATCGCGTAGTGCTTTTTCAACTACGGGCGGGTAATCACCTTCGCGGACAAAGCGGCAAATCAGCAAAAAGCCGACAAGGTTGAGGGCCGCTACGCCGATGAAGATTGGTTTGCTCTGGGTGTCGGCGTGGCCGAGCAGCCAGTAAGTGATGATGAACGTGCCGCCCGCGCCGACGACACGGAACAGCGCGAGAAACCGGCCCATGTGCGTGACCGGCACGACGTCGCGCAACAAGCCGAAGAACGCCGTGTTCGTCACGGTCTGCACCGTGCGGTAGAGAAACACCAGGAGGCCGAAGCAGAGCACGACCGGCGCGATGGAAAACTGGCCGAATGCGTGGGCGATCCAGGGAATGCGCATGAGCCACGCGGTGATTTCCGGCGCGAAGGGCGTTAGCGCGAGGAAAAGCGTGACAAAAGGCGTGACCCAGAAAAGCAGCGGAATGCGGCGACCCCAGCGCGTGCGCAGCCGATCGGAATAATAGCCGATCGGCGGCATGATCAGGAGTTGGAGAGCGGCGTTGATCGAGCCGATGATGATGCCGATTTGTCTATCCGTCGCGCCATGAGCCTGGAGCAGGACGGGCAGGATTTTCGGCTCGAGCATGTCGATCAGCGTGAACACCACCTCTGCGGCGAGCAGCCAGGTGAAGACCTTGACCAGGCCGGCCTTGGTGTAAGCCAGCGAGCCCGCGCGATAGAGCGGCGTGGAGCTGGCGGGAGTACGAGCCGGCGTGGGAGTCTGTGCCGAAATCATCGGGCGTCGCTGCTGGGGTTAAGCCGCAAAAAAATGCGGGCGCGGAAAAGTGCGGGGTTAGGGGGAGGAGAGCGCGTGAAGAGCTTTGAGCCGCCCCAATGGCATGCCAAGGAAACTGCAGCTTTCCACGTAAAGTGGGCCGCAAGTAGCCGCGTTTCGGGCCGAATTTTTTTGGCCGCAAAAAGGCTCAAGAAGCGCAAAGAGGATTTTTCTTTGCGAGGTCGCGCGGACATTCGGTGCTCGGCCGCGGTCTGGTATTTAGGTTTGGAGTTACAAACCAATACCCAAACCGCGTCGTGGAGCAGAAATGGCGAACGACGTCGCCGACGGAAAATCCTCTTTGCGCTTCTTGGCCTCTTCGCGGCTAAAAAAACCGCTGCAGCCAAACACCGCGCCAAGAAATTTGTGGCCCGTGGCCCTGCAGCATTTAGACTGCGCGACGTGCTTACCCCCTCGAGTGCATCTCCATCTCAGTCTCGGCCGACGCGATCGACGTCGGCATCGGCGTCATCCTCCTCTGCAAAGCGGCTCACGTTGCCCGCTCTTCTTGCCTGGGCGGCTGTGGGCGTTCTCGGTGTAGTGTCCCTGGCACTACTGGCGTGGTCGCGCGGCGAACCGGTCAACGCGCTCTGGGTCGTCGTGGCATCGATCTGTGTCTTCGCGATTTCCTACCGCTTCCACAGCGCGTGGCTCATGGCGAAGGTGCTCACGCTCGACGAGACACGCGCCACGCCGGCCGTGATTCACGAGGACGGTCGCGATTTTGTGCGGACGAATCGCTGGATCGTCTTCGGCCATCACTTCGCGGCGATCGCCGGACCAGGTCCGCTGGTCGGACCGGTTTTGGCGGCGCAATTCGGATTTCTGCCAGGCCTGCTCTGGATGCTGGTCGGCGCCACGCTGGGCGGCGCGGTTCACGATTCCGTTGTGATGTTTTGCTCCACGCGACGCCGCGGAAAATCGCTCGGCCAGATGATTCACGAAGAAGTCGGACCGACGGCCGGCGTGCTGGCGCTGATCAGCATTCTCGCCATCATGGTGATTCTCATCGCGGTGCTGGGCCTCGTCGTCGTCCGCGCCTTGGCCGATAGCCCGTGGGGACTGTTTACCATCGCGGCGACCATGCCGATCGCGCTCGTCATGGGTTGCGCGCTGCGCTTTTGGACCAAGGGCCGCGTGCTCGCCGTGAGCGTGTTCGGATTTTTTGCGCTGCTCGCCGCCGTCGCCGGCGGACGCTACATTCAGGGAACGCCGCTGGAGAGCTGGCTCGCGCTGCACGGCACGACACTCGCGTGGTGGATTATTGGATACGGGCTGTTGGCCTCGACGTTGCCGGTCTGGCTGCTGCTCGCGCCGCGCGATTATCTCAGCACGTTTCTGAAAATCGGCGCCGTGGCGCTGCTCGGCGTCGCCGTGATCGTGCTGGCCCCAACGCTAAAAATGCCGGCGCTCACCCGGTTCATCGATGGCAGTGGTCCCGTGGTTCCGGGCCCGGTGTTTCCCTTCTGCTTCATCACCATCGCGTGCGCCGCGGTCTCAGGATTTCACGCGCTGATTTCATCCGGCACCACGCCGAAGATGATCACGCGCGAGAGCGACATTCGTGTCGTGGGTTACGGCGCGATGATCACGGAGATGCTGGTCGGCGTCATGGCGCTGATCGCGGCGTGTGCGATGGAGCCCGGCGAATATTTCGCGATCAACATCAAGGGGCCGACCCCTGCCGCCGTCGTCACGAAAGTCACCAGCCTCGGTTATCCCGTGAGCGAAGCGCAGATGACAGAACTCGCCGCCAGCGTGGGCGAGAAGACGATGATCGGCCGCACCGGGGGCGCGCCGACGTTCGCGGTGGGCATGGCGAAAATGTTTTCCGGCGTCCTCGGCAGCAAAGCGGCCATGGCGCTCTGGTATCACTTCGCGATCATGTTCGAGGCGTTGTTCATCCTCACGACGATCGACGCTGGAACGAGGGTGGGGAGGTTTCTGATGCAGGACCTGCTCGCCCTCCTTTGGCGACCGCTCGGGCGAACCGAAAACGTATTTGGAAACTGGGTCGCGAGCGGACTCTTCGTCGCGGCCTGGGGCTGGTTTTTGTATCAGGGCGTGATCGATCCGCTGGGCGGCATCAACAGCCTCTGGCCGATTTTCGGCGTGGCCAATCAGCTCCTCGCCGTGCTCGCACTGGCGCTCGGCACGACCGTGCTGATCAAGATGGGCCGCACGCGTTATATGTGGGTGACACTTGTGCCGCTCGTGTGGCTGCTGGCCGTGACGCTCACAGCAGGGTGGATGAAAATTTTCAGCGCGGATCCGCGAGTTGGTTTTCTAAGCCAGGCCGCAGGTTTGACGAAATCGATCGAGGCGCTGAACGCCACCGTGCCGGCCGGCGCCGCCGTTAATGCCGCAGCGCAAATCTCCGCGCAAGTCGCCGAGCTGCGTCACCAACTTCTGAATACAAAGATCAACGCCGCCGTCACAGGTGTCTTCCTCCTGCTCGTCGCCGCCGTGGTCCTGGTCTCGGCCCGCGAGTGGATCCTCCTCCTCAGCCGCAAGCGCCAACCCGTGATGCGCGAAGACCCCTACGTCGCACTAGAAAGCCGCGCGTAGGCGCCACGGGTTTTTTTAGCCGCAAAGAGGCTGGCATGTGGTTTATCAAGTCGGATCGAGCAGGACAGTGAGTTTTTCTTCGATCCAAGCTTTGTTTGAAGCGTAGCCCCAGTCGCGAAGAGTTTCGCGGTGGATGCAAGAGGCGACCTTC
>DASTWZ010000018.1:0-47213 GCA_035765635.1 Opitutaceae bacterium | reverse complement strand
GCGCTCCGTTGCGAGCCCGATACGAGCTCCGTTGCGAGCCTATGCCGTTGTACGCATTCCGCGTCTTTTATAGCTGAATTTTCAGCAGGATTTGCCTGAAAGGAGATATGGTTTTGCTCCGCATTTGGTGGTGTTTCGCTTTAACGACATTCGCCCTGGCTGCGCCCGGCTCGGGCGCAGAACAGTTGATCGCTTTTCCCGGCGCTGAAGGCTTCGGCGCGCTCGCGACGGGCGGGCGCGGCGGCACGGTGTATCGCGTCACCACGCTGGCGGATGCCGGGCCGGGTTCGTTTCGCGATGCGGTCAGCCAGGGAAATCGCACGGTCGTCTTCGCCGTGGGCGGAGTCATTCGCATGGCGAGCGACATCACGCTGAGCGACAATCTCACCGTCGCGGGCGAGACCGCGCCGGGTGAAGGAATCTGCCTTTACGGGCGCACTGTTTCCCTGGGCGGACGTTCCAATATTATTCTGCGCTATCTGCGTTTTCGGCAGGGCATGAGCGGCGATCGGGGCAAGAAGGCGCTCGGGATGGATCGTACGCGCAACGTCATCGTGGACCATTGCTCGATCGAATGGGGACGCTGGGACGATCTTGGAATCACGGTGGGCAGCAGCGAAATCACCGTGCAATTCTGCCTGATCGCGGAGGCGATTCATCCGCAGAGTTTCGGCGCGCTCGTCGATTCGGTGAGCAACGTCACACTGCGTTCGAATCTTTGGATGAGCAACGAAAGCCGAAATCCGAAGGCGAAGGGCACGATTCAATATATCAACAACGTGGTCTACAATTGGGGCTACACGGGATTGTGCGGCGGACATTCCGCGGCGGATCGTGAGCTCGATGTGATTGGAAATTATTTTATCAAAGGTCCCTCCTCGAACGATCGCTTTGCCGGACAATTTCTCGCGACGGATCGCGTGTATCAGTCTGGCAACTACGCGGACCTGAACGCCGATGGAAAGTTGAACGGTCACGAGGTGGCCGAGGCGGAATTTCACGAACCAACAGAAGAGAAGTACACGCTGCCGACTTTCGTGAAGGAAGCGGGAATGCGCCCGGCTGTGCCCGTGACCGTCTCGAGCGCGGCGCAAGCGTTCGAGCGCGTCCTCGCGGAAGCGGGCTGTTCGCTCCGGCGCGATGCGGTCGATCGACGGTTGATCGACGAGGCACGCTCGTTGGGCAAACGCGGTTCGACTCTCTCGCACACCGATCCGCAAGGAGAGGCTTTGGCCGGCGGAATAAAACCGGTTCTCGGGGGCGAAGCTCCGTCCGACCAGGATCGCGATGGGATCCCGGATCAATGGGAAAAGGAACACGGCCTTGATCCGGCCAATGATTCCGATGCGGCGCAGCCGGCCAAATCGGGTTACACAAATCTGGAGGTTTATCTGCACACGCTGAGCGAGACGGCTCACGCGCGCTTCGCGCGCTAATGAAGAAGGATCTCACGCGCGCTTCGCGCGCTAATGAAGAAGGATGAATGAAGAATGCAGAATGCTGAGGGAGGAAGGTTGAAGGATGGAAATCGTCTTGCCGGACGGCCTCCGAGGTAGGGCGAGCCGTCCCTGGCGAGCCGCAGCCGTGTGGCCTAACCGCTGAGTTAAGCCACGTCCGACGCGGCTCGCCAGGGACGGCTCGTTCTACCCCGCAGAGGGCTGGGCATACGCAGTACAAGCAGTCTTCCCTCCTGCGGTGGACCCATAGCGCGCCACGGAGGGTTGCCCATAGCGCGGGGGAGGCGCGGCGATTTATATTCGCCGCATGAATCCGAATTCTGATCTGCGGACGACTTTGGTGACGGGGGCATCGAGCGGGATCGGTCTGCATCTCGCGCGCGAGTTCGCCAAGAACGGGCACTCGCTGGTGCTGGTGGCTCCCGTGCTGAGCGAACTCGAGCAGGTGGCCACTCAAATTCAGCGCGAGTTCTCGGTTGGCGTGCAGCCGCTCGCGGCCGACCTCGCGACAGAAGAGGGGCCGCAGTCCGTCTACGAGAGAACCGTGGGACGCGGCTTGGACGTACACATTCTGGTCAATAACGCGGGACTAGGGCAGCGCGGCAAATTCTGGGAAAATCCTCCGGAGCGCGACATCACCATGATCCGACTAAACGCCGAAGCCATGGTGCGCATGACGCGGCTTTTCCTG
Organism: Opitutaceae bacterium; assembly: GCA_035765635.1. Taxonomy (GTDB): domain Bacteria; phylum Verrucomicrobiota; class Verrucomicrobiia; order Opitutales; family Opitutaceae; genus EW11. The sequence goes on along the minus strand of DASTWZ010000018.1, from coordinate 45,065 downwards.
CCGCCGATGCTGGCGCGGAGCATGGGGCGCATCTTGAACACGGCGTCGATCGCGGGCTTCGAGCCCGGACCGTTGCTCGCGGTTTACCATGCGACGAAAGCGTTTGTCCTGTCGTTCTCGGAATCGCTCGCGGAGGAACTCAAGAACACCGGCGTGACATTGACCGCGCTTTGTCCTGGCCCGACGGATACGGATTTCTTTCCGAAAGCGGAGATGGTCGACACGAAGGCGTTTCAAAAATCGAATCTCATGGCGCCGCAGGATGTCGCTCGCGCGGCCTACGAAGCCACCATGAGCGGCGAGCGCGTCATCGTGCCGGGCGCGATGAACAAAATTCTCGTCGCGGGCCGCCGCCTCATGCCCGAGGCGATGCAGGCGAAAAAGAACGAGGCCATGTACGCGGAGACGAATCCCTCCGAACGCAAACGCGAGCGCGGCGACAAGGAACAGCAAGCAGCGGCCGAAGAGTTACGCAGCGAGAACCTCGGAAAACGCCACTGAAGCTGAAGCCACTGAACCCTGAAATATCGAACCTTCGAAAACAGAAATGGAAATTTATGAAAACCCAGACTGAACAAAACAAATCCTCCGAAAAATCCGGCCAGCCCACGAGCGCGTCCAAGACCTCGAAGTCAGATCAATCAAATCTCACCTCGTCCCAACGCGCCACCGCCATCGCAAAACGCGGAGAGCCCTTGGAAGCCAAGAACCCAAAAGAACGCTCGCCGAAGCAAGAGAACCTATGAAGACAAAGGAAGAATGTAGAAGTAAGAATGCAGAATGAAAACGAAGGAAGAATGATGAAGTAAGAATGCAGAATGGAGAAAAGCGGCAGCGGATCTACAACGTGGGATTTAGAACGAGAGATTTCTGCAAGGTTTGCTTCATTCTGCATTCTTACTTCTGCCTTCTTCCTTCGTTTTCACATACCACGGCGTGTTGACGATCAGGATTTGGGGCATGCCGCTCATGATGAGGAGGCGCTTCAGGCGGTTGGCGCGGTGACGGAGGATGAAGGTGTACCAGCGGCGCTCGGTTAACTCGGGCACCCACACGGCGGTGGGACGATGGGGATGCTCGGCCACGACGCGCTTCGTGTATTCGATGAGCGGCTCGAAGAACTCACGATAATCCGAGGAAATCGTGACGAGGCGCGGCGCGGGCCGGCCGAGTTTCGCGACGGGCGCTTCGATGCATTCGCGCCACATCGCGGCCAGGTTCTCCTCTTTTTCATCATCGCCGCGAATGTGCACGACGTGGATTTCGCTCGCGAAACACAGCGCCAGCCGCAGCGCTTTTCGCGCGACCAAATCGAGCCGTTTTATCGGCAATAATACAATCGGCTCCGACAGCTCCCGCAGATCAAGCGGTCCGCTGGCTCTCGTTTCATGATCGAGGCGGCGGAGGTAGCGGTTGATCGAAGTGAACAGCGCGATCAGCACCGGAATCGCGATCAACGTGATCCACGCGCCTTCGCGAAATTTCAGCACGATCAAAATCGCGGCCGTCCCCAGGGTCGCGATCGCGCCGGTCGCGTTGATTCCGATGTTCACGCGAGCGCGTTTGGGGTGCCGTTGCCAATAACGAACCATCCCGACCTGCGCGGCCGAAAACGCCAGGAACGCGCCGACTGCGAACAACGGAATCAACCGATCCGTGATTCCGGAAAACGCGATCAACAGCAGACCCGAAATGACCGAGAGAAAAAAGATGCCCCAGGTGTAGACCAAGCGGCTGCCTCGTCGGCAAAACTCCTGCGGCAAATAACCATCGAGAGCCAGAAGCCGACAGAGTCGCGGAAACGCCGTGAAACTGGTGTTCGCCGAAAGCGACAGCACGGCGATCGTCGCTGCGAGCGAAATATAATACAGGCCGCCGCGTCCGTATGCGCCCGAGGTGATTTGCGAGATGAGACTCTGAAATCCTTCCTGCCCGGGCGGCGCCGCGCGCAAATGAAAACGCGCCGTCGCCACCGCGATACCGCAGAGCAGAACTAACAAAAACGCCACGATGAGCGACAGCGTGGCCTTCGCCTTGCGCACATTCGGCGAGCGAAAAACCGGCACGGCGTTGCTCACCGCTTCGACGCCGGTCAGCGCCGAACATCCGCTGGAAAACGCGCGCAACCAGAGCCAGAGTGAAATCGCCGGGAGCACATCCGGCCCAGCCGCCTGTGGCGCAGGCGCCGCAGTCACTGGCGAGAGGCCGCCACCACCATTACCGCCACCGATCAACGCGAGAACCAGCGCACCGCCGAGCATCGCGATGAACAGATACGTTGGCGTGAGAAACAACAGCCCCGTCGTGCGAAGTCCGCGCAAGTTCAGCAGCGTCAGCAGCACGAGGATGAACAAACACAGCGCGAGCGTGTGCGGCAACAAGGCAGGAACGACCGAGACGAGCGCGCCCACGCCTGCTGAAATCGCGACGGCCACGTTCAAGATGTAATCGATCGACAATGCCGCGGCGGCAAGCAGGCCGAAGCGCGCTCCGAGATTTTCCTTGGCCACGACATAGGAACCGCCGCCGTTCGGATACGCGGAAATGATTTGCCGATAGGAAAAATAAACCGCGATGAGCACTCCGCCGATCGCCAGCGATATTGGAATGATTTCAGCCGAGGCGCGCCCGCCGAGAGGAATGAGCGCGGTGAGCGCGGCTTCCGGCCCATACGAAGCCGAAGCGATCGCATCGAGACCGAGCACCGCGATGCCCGCCCAGATTCCCAGAGTTTCATTCGACTGTTCGTCGGTTCGCAGAGGTCGACCGAAGATGCGTTCGCTCCAATTCATCATCAGATTTGCGGCGGCCACGAAAATTTTTTTTAGCCGCAATAAGGCTCACAAGATCGCAAAAAGGATTTTTCTGGGGCCGACCCAGCACAGAAATTCGTCGCTCGGCAGCGCTCTGTCTTTGGTTTGGAGCTACAAACCAACAGCCAAACCGCATCTTGGAACAGGAATTCCAGCGACGTCGCCAACTCAAATCCTCTTTGCTTTTTTTGAGCCTCTTCGCGGCTACAGGTTTTATCGAACCGTTATAGCGCATGTGGTCGCGGCGCGATATTGAACTCGCTCGGGAATATGTCCGGAAACGCGTGATGCGCGTCCCCTCAAGTCGCTCTGCTTTCTCTGACACGGCGTCGAGAATAGGCCTGTAGACCGTGACCCCAGCGCTCGTTCAGAGGGCCGCCCGCGAGACGTAAGTACCTTTTAGAAATACTGTGGGCACATGGCCTTAAGGACGACCGAAAATGCATCCGTGATCTCCACGCAGCTTTGGTCGCCTCTGCACCGCGTCGTTTTGGGCCTTACATTTTTTCCGACGACGCCGGCACGGTCACGCGACGAGTGACCATCACGATACCTCACATGGCGAAACGAATTCTAATCACAGGCGGCGCAGGTTTCATCGGCTCGCATCTCGCCGATGAACTTTTGCGGAAGGGCTATCTCGTGCGGGCATTGGATTGCCTCAGCGAGCAGGTCCACGGTCCCTCGCCTCAGCGGCCCGATTATCTCGCTTCTCAAGTCGAACTGATCGTCGGAAATGTCCGCGATCGCGCCGTCTTGCGCACCGCGCTCGATGGCGTGGACGCCGTTTACCACCTCGCCGCGAAGGTCGGCGTTGGCCAGAGCATGTATCAGATTGCCAAATACACGGCCGACAACAACCAGGCCACCGCCGTCCTGCTCGAAGAGTTGTCCGAACATCCCGTCGAGCGATTGATCGTCGCCTCGAGCATGAGCATCTACGGCGAGGGTTATTATCAAACCGCCGCCGGCAAACGTGTGAGCGGCAAGGAGCGGAGTCTCGAACAATTGAAAGCTCGCGAATGGGAATTGCGCGACGACGAGGGCAATATTCTTTCGCCGATTCCGACCGCTGAATCGAAGACGCCCGCGCTCTCCTCGATCTACGCGTTGTCGAAATACGACCAGGAGCGCATGTGTCTGATCTTCGGTCGGGCGTATCGCATTCCGACCGTCGCGCTGCGCTTCTTGAATGTCTACGGCCCGCGCCAGTCGCTTTCCAATCCGTACACTGGCGTGCTCGCGATTTTCGCCTCGCGGCTTTTGCAGAACAAACCGGTGACGATTTTCGAGGACGGCGGACAGCAGCGCGATTTCGTGAATGTCCTGGATGTGGCGCAGGCGTGCCGTCTCGCGTTGGAAGTTCCTGAGGCGGCCGACCAGGTGTTCAATGTCGGCAGCGGCCAACAATTCACCGTGCGCGATATCGCCGGCCACATCGCGCGCATTCTCGACAAGGAAGACATCGAGCCGGAGATCACCGAGCAGTATCGCGTCGGCGACATCCGCCATTGCTTCGCGGACATTTCTCATGCTCAGCGGCTGCTGGGCTACAAGCCGCGTTTCAGCTTCGAGCGCGGCATGGAAGAATTGGCCGAATGGCTCGCCGGCCAGATCGTCGTCGATTCTCGCGGCGATGCCAAAGACGAGCTCTCGATTCGGGGGCTGACGGTCTGATGGACGAACGCGTTTTGAAACTCACATTCGCGGACGGACAGCCCGCTGCTCGCGACCGGAGTGCGATGAAGAACATTTATCATCACGCCGCCGTGTTGGAAGGGCCGCAATCCGTGTGCGTGAAGTCGATGCGGTTGCCCGAAATCGCGCCGCATCAGATTCGCGTGCGACTGCGTGGCTGCGGAATCTGTGGTTCGAATTTGCCCGTCTGGGAAGGCCGGCCGTGGTTCAAGTATCCGCTGGAGCCGGGCGCTCCGGGACACGAAGGATGGGGCATCGTCGATGCGGTGGGTGGGACCGTGGACCATCTGCGCGCGGGCGATCGCGTCGCGGTGCTGTCGTATCACGCGTTTGCCGAACACGACGTGGTCGATGGCGCGCTGGCGTTGAAGATGCCGGACGTCGCGGAGGACGCGCCTTTTCCGGGAGAGGCTCTCGGCTGTGCGGTGAATGTTTTTCGCCGGGCGAAAATCGTCGCGGGCGAGTGGGTCGCAGTCGTTGGCGTGGGTTTTCTCGGGGCGCTGCTGGTGCAACTGGCGGCGAAAAACGGCGCCAAGGTCATCGCGCTGTCCCGCCGGAAATTTTCTCTCGATATCGCCGAGCGCATGGGCGCGCGACAGACGCTGCAGATTGGCGAGACGTCGGAGAGCGCGACAGCGGCCGCAGCCGCAGTTCGCGAGATCACCGGCGGCGCAGGTTGTTCCTGCGTGATCGAAGCGACCGGATTGCAGAGCGCGCTCGATCTCGCCACCGAGCTTACGGCCGAGCGCGGAAGGTTGATCATCGCAGGCTATCACCAGGACGGTTTGCGCCAGGTAAACATGCAGCTCTGGAACTGGCGCGGCCTGGACGTGATCAATGCCCACGAGCGCGATTCGCGCGTTTATGTTCAGGGCATGAAAGAAGCCGCGGCGCTGATCGTCGATGGCACCCTCAATCCGTCGCCACTCTACACGCATCGCTACGATTTGGGCTCACTCAATCGCGCCTTCACCGACATGCGCGACCGAGAGAGCGGATTTCTCAAAGGCTTGTTGATCTATGATTGAAACGGAAAACCTGCCGAACGCTGTCCTGCCGAAATCGCCGAGCACGCTGCAGCCGACGACGAAAGCGTCGCGCCGGCCGCGACTCGGCTTTGTCGGCGTCGGCTGGATCGGCCGGCATCGCCTCGAGGGCGTGCGAAAGAGCGAACTCGCCGAGATCAGTTCGTTTTTCGACCCGGCCGCGCCGGGTGATGCGCTCCCGGGAATTCAGCGGAAGCGCACGCTCGAAGAGTTGCTCGCGAGTGATCTCGACGGCGTCGTGATCGCCACGCCCAACGCGCTTCACGCGGAGCAAACCCTCGCGGCGCTGCGTGCCGGCAAGGCGGTGTTTTGCCAAAAGCCCCTCGCGCGGACGAGCGACGAGTGCCGGCGAGTGCTGGTCGCGGCGCAACAGGCCGACCGAAACATCGGCGTGGATTTCTCGTATCGGTTTTGCCGCGGCATGCAGCGCATTCGTGATCTCATCGACTCCGGCGCGCTCGGCAAAATCTACGGTATCGAACTGAAATTTCATAATGCCTACGGTCCCGACAAACCGTGGTTCTATGATCGAGCGCTTTCCGGCGGTGGCTGCCTGCTCGACCTCGGCGTGCATCTGCTCGACTTGGTTTTCTGGCTGTTTCCGGGCAGAGAGTGCGCGTCGGTCGCCAGTCAGCTGTACCGTAAAGGTGAGTGCTGGACGCCGCGGCCTGGCGCGAACTCGAGCGCGGAGGACACGAGCGTGGAAGACTATGTCGCGGCTCAATTCCGCCTGGAAAACGGCCCCGCCATTCAACTCGTCTGTTCGTGGCGCGCCCCGGCAGGACGCGATGCAGAAATCGAAGCGACGTTTTTCGGCACACAAGGCGGAGCGCGTTTCGAAAACCTGAACGGCTCTTTCTTTGATTTTCGCGCCGAGCGCTATTTCCCCGATCGCTCTCGCGAAACGCTGGCCGAGCCGCCGGAGGATTGGGGCGCAGGCGCGATACTCCACTGGGTGCGGCAGATCGACCTCTCGCCGCGATACGATCCGAGTGCCGAGAGCCTCCTGCGCACGGCCGAAGTGATCGACCAAATCTACGCCTCGGTATGAAACGAGCCCCAACAGACTTCGCGCATCGCGTGCTGATGACCACGGACACAGTCGGCGGGGTGTGGAACTACGCGCTCGAACTTTGCCGAAACCTGAGCGCGAGCAGTGTCGAAATTCTCCTTGCGACGATGGGCGCGCCACCCAGGGCCGAGCAACGCGATGCGGCCCGCGGCATACCGGGTGTCGCGCTGCGCGAAAGCGACTTCGCTCTCGAATGGATGCAGGATCCCTGGACCGATGTGGCGCGTGCCTCGGAGTGGCTTTGGGAACTCGAACAGGAATTTCAACCCGACGTGGTACATCTCAACGGTTATGTGCATGGCACTGTTCCGTGGACCGCGCCGACGCTGATGGTGGGGCACTCGTGTGTTCTCTCGTGGTGGGAAGGGGTGAAGGGCGAACCGGCGCCCGCGAACTGGGCGCGTTATCGGGAAGCGGTGAGCCACGGTCTGAACGCAGCGCATGTCGTCGTCGCGCCGACGGATTGGATGGCGGGCGAACTCGTGCGGCTCTATCAACTGCCACGCCGTCCGCGTGTCATTCACAACGGACGTGATCCTTCGCGCTATGATTCGATCACGGCGAAAGAAGACTTCGTGCTCGGCGTGGGTCGGCTCTGGGACGAGGCGAAAAATCTTCAAGCCCTTGCCGAGATTGCGGGGGATCTTCCCTGGCGCGTGAGACTGGTGGGAGACATGCGATCGCCGGACGGCGCGTCGCGGGCTTTCGCGGGCGTCGAGTCGCTGGGCTATGCGCGGGAGTCCGCAGTCGCCGAGCTGATGGCGCGCGCCGCGCTGTACGTCATGCCGGCGAAATACGAGCCCTTCGGCCTTTCGATTCTCGAAGCGGCTCTGTCGGGCTGCGCGCTCGTGCTCGGCGATATTCCACCGCTGCGCGAAGTGTGGGGCGACGCTGCGATTTTTGTTCCGCCCGGTTCCGCGACAGCGCTGCGCGCGCGCTGCATCGAGTTGATTCACGATGACGCCAAGCGCCGGGCGCTGGGTGAAAAGGCGCGCCGCCGCGCTCTCCATTTCACGGCGCGGAAAATGTCGGCCGCGTATCTTTCATGCTATCGGCAACTCACGGAAAAATCGAAACGCGCGAGTTCCGCTCGTTGATCATTTTCCATGAACATCCGTCTCTTCTATCATTCGATTTTATCCGACTGGAATCACGGCAACGCGCATTTCCTGCGCGGCATCGTGAGCGAACTCCAGGAGCGAGGGCACGATGTTCGTGTTTATGAAGCGGAAAATAATTGGAGCCTGAAAAATCTTTCGGAGCAGCACGGCGACGAACCCGTGCGTCGATTGCGGTCGCTGTATCCGCGTCTGCCGAGTTTTTCCTACGACCCTGCGGATTTCGACGTGGAGGACGTGCTCATCGACGCCGATCTCGTGATTGTTCACGAGTGGAATGACCCGAAGCTCGTGGAGGAAATCGGAGACGCGCGCCGGAGATATCCTTTCGTTCTGCTTTTTCATGACACGCACCACCGCATGGTGACGGCGCCGGAGGAAATGGCGGCGTATCAGCTTTCCAACTACGATGGCGTGCTCGCGTATGGCGAAACGCTGCGACAACGGTACGTCGCGGCGGCCCGGGTCCCGCGCGCTTGGACCTGGCACGAAGCCGCAGACACGCGTTTGTTTCGGCCGCGGCCGGATATCGAGCAGGACGCCGATTTGGTCTGGATCGGAAACTGGGGCGACGACGAACGCTCGGAGGAGTTGAACGAGTTTTTGATCGAACCCGTCAAGGCGCTCGGTCTGCGGGCGCGAGTGCATGGCGTGCGTTATCCCGACCACGCGCTCGCGCTGCTGCGCGATGCCGGAATCGAGTACCGCGGCTGGCTGCCGAATTTCGAGGTGCCGGACGTGTTCGCCCGCCATCGCGTGACCGTGCATGTGCCGCGTCGACCTTACACGCGAGCATTGCCCGGCATTCCGACCATTCGCCCTTTCGAGGCGCTCGCGTGCGGCATTCCGCTCGTCACGGCGCCGTGGACGGACACGGAAAATCTTTTTCGACCGGGCGAAGATTTTCTCGTGGCGCGAGACGGCAGCGAGATGAAGCGGGCCCTGCAATCGCTCATGGAAAATCCAGCGAAGCGGCGAACGCTCGCGACGAACGGATTGGAAACGATTCGCGCCCGCCACACCTGCGCTCATCGCGTGAATGAACTTTTGGAAATCTATCATCAGCTCGAGCCATCGAGACCCCGCGAGCCTGCGCGCGTCGGACCTGCGTTCGTGCGCCCGGATGTCTCGTTCGCCTGAAAACATCATCAACCATGCCCACACCGCTTCGCATCGCCTTCTTCGGATCGAGTTTGGTTTCCGCGTACTGGAATGGCGCGGCCACTTATTATCGCGGCATCGTTCGTGCCCTGCATCACCGAGGGCATCGTGTGACCTTTTTCGAACCGGACGCTTACGAGCGCCAGGAACATCGCGATATTCCCGATCCCGATTGGGCAACAGTGCGTGTTTATCAGCCTGCTTCGGCCGACGCGGTCCTGGATGTCGTCGAAGAAGCGCGTGGCTTTGACCTGATCGTGAAGGCCAGCGGCGTCGGCGTGTTCGATGAACTTCTCGAGTCAGCGGTGCTCGAGCTGCAGAGTTCGACGACGCGCGTCATATTTTGGGACGTCGATGCGCCCGCGACGCTGGACCGGCTCGACCGAAACGCGGACGATCCATTTCACGCTTTGGTTCCGCGCTACGATTTCGTGCTCACGTATGGCGGCGGGGATCCGGTGGTGGAGGCGTACACGGCGCATGGCGCGCGGCGGTGCGTGCCGATCTACAACGCGCTGGACGCCGACACGCATTTTCCCGTCGAAGCGGATGCGCGGTTTGCCGGCGATCTGGGTTTCATCGGAAATCGACTGCCTGACCGCGAAGCGCGAGTGGATGAATTCTTCTTCAAAGCGGCGCGAGCTCTGCCGCGGCATCGCTTCGTTCTCGGCGGCAGTGGCTGGGCCGACAAACCGCGCCCAGAAAACGTGGAGTATGTCGGCCACGTTTACACTCGTGATCACAATCGCTTCAATTGCTCGCCCAAGGCGGTGCTCAATGTGAATCGCGAGAGCATGGCGCGCTACGGTTTTTCACCGCCGACGCGCGTGTTCGAGGCGGCGGGGGCGGGCGCGTGTTTGATCACGGACGCGTGGGTGGGCGTGGATCAGTTTCTTCAACCTGGAAAAGAAGTGCTGGTGGCCGAAACCGGCGACGATGTTGCGCGCCTGGTCGAAAGCCTGAGCGCAGAGGAAGCGCGCGAAATCGGCCGCGCCGGGCGTCGTCGCATTCTCGCGCATCACACGTACGAGCACCGCGTCGCGCAGCTCGAGAAACTTATCGCGACGACCGATCGCGCGAACACGGCGTCTGCCGTGACCGAGGAGGTTCAATGAAGATCGTCATTCTCGGTCTCTCCTACACGTCGTCGTGGGGCAATGGTCATGCCACGACCTACCGCGCGTTGATTCGCGAGCTCGGCGCGCGCGGACACGAGATTGTATTTCTCGAGCGCGACGTGCCCTGGTACGCGGAACATCGCGACGCGCCGAGCGCCCAGCCGCCGACGCGCATTATATTATATAAAGACTTTGGTGAATTGCGGACGCGTCACACACGGACAGTGCGCGGAGCGGACCTGGTGATTGTCGGCTCATATGTTCCAGAAGGCGTGAAGGTCGGAGATTGGGTGCTGGAAAACGCGGAAGGCGTCTCGGCATTTTATGATATAGACACGCCGGTCACGCTGGCGCAGTTGCGACAAAATGCGTGCACCTATTTGCGCGCCGACCAGATCGAGAAATATCAACTCTATCTGTCGTTCACGGGAGGACCGACGCTGCGGGATCTCGAGGAAGAGTGGGGCTCGCCGATGGCGCGTCCGCTCTATTGTTCAGTCGATCCGAAATCATATTTTCCGGAGAGACAAAAAAGACGCTGGGAACTCGGTTATCTTGGAACTTACAGCGCGGATCGACAGACGACCCTCGAGCATTTGCTCGCCGCCACCGCGCGCCGCTGCGGCGCTGCGCGTTTCGCCGTGGCGGGATCGATGTATCCAGAAAACATTACGTGGCCGGCGAACGTCGAGCGCATCGCGCACCTCGCGCCCGCGCAGCACCGCTCGTTCTATAATCGGCAGCGCTTCACGCTCAATGTCACCCGGGCCGACATGATCGCTGCGGGCTATTCGCCGAGCGTGAGACTCTTCGAGGCGGCGGCGTGCGGCACGCCGATCATCAGCGACGCCTGGGCCGGACTCGAAGAACTTTTCGAGCCGGGCCGCGAAATCATCATCGCGCGCTCCACGGAGGACGTCATCGAAACACTTCGGCGTATGACGCCGGCGGAGGTCGATGAAATGGGAAGAGCGGCGCGGGCCCGCGTCCTGGCCGAACACACGGCGGCGCATCGCGCGGCCGAACTCGAACGACACCTGCAACAGCTCAACTGCGTTTTGACGTGAACGATGTGAACAAAGCCACCTACATGACGCCGGCCGACACTTCGGATCCGGCCCATCGCGAAATCAACCAGCTCTCGCCTTGGTTTCACAATCTCCATTTGCCGGACGGCACGCAGACGGCGCCGCATCATCCGCTCGGCGATTTTCCCGCGTTCAAATGGCGCGATATTGCGCCGGCGATTCCGAGCGATTTGAGCGGCTGGACTGTTCTCGATATCGGCTGTAACGCGGGATTTTATTCGATCGAGCTCGCGAAACGCGGCGCACTGGTGACGGCGATCGACAAAGATCCTCATTTCCTGCGGCAGGCTCGCTGGGCGGTGGAACAATTCAGTCTGGGCTCTCGCATCGAGATTGTCGAGGCGCAGGTCTACGATCTCGCGAGTTGGGATCGCAGTTTCGACCTGATCCTGTTCCTCGGCGTCTTTTATCATCTGCGTTATCCGCTGCTCGGACTCGATCTCGTGGCGGAGAAGACAAAGCGGTTGATGGTGTTTCAAACTCTGACCTCGCCGGGCGATGCGGTTTATGCGGCCCCGAAGGATTTCAGCATCGAGGAGCGCGCGTTGTTTTCGAAACCGGGTTGGCCGACGATGGCCTTTATCGAGCATCAGTTGGCCGGCGATGCGACGAACTGGTGGGCGCCGAATCACGCCGCGATCGAAGCCATGCTGCGCACGAGCGGCTTGAATGTGATCAAGCGGCCGGCGCATGAAATCTATATTTGCCGACCTGCCGGAGATTCCGTGGCAAGCGCGCGCACGTTTGATCCGAGCGAACTGGCGGCGGCTACGGGCGCGGCGCGATTCGCGAGCGTGGATTGACGGCGAACACGACGAATCGCGGGCGATCGATTCGGCCGAACAGACGAAGACACGGAGGACGATGAAGGCAGAAGGATGATTTCGCGCACAGCCAGTCCGTTTCCCATGCCGAGTCCGGGAGCGAGTCGCTTGCGGCGCGCGCTGCAGTTCGCGATGCCGTATCGACAGGAGATCGGCATCATTTGTTTTCTCACGCTCATCGCCGCGGGGATAAACGCGATCGAGCCGCTGTTGCTCAAGGCGATCTTCGACCATCTCACGACCAACGCCGCGATGAAGACGGTGCTGACGAATGTCGGTTTACTCTTCGCGCTGAGTGTCGGTCGGGAAACGAACGTGGCCTTGTGCAACTGGCTCACCTGGCGCTCGCGCTTGGGCATTCATTATTCGCTGCTCGAGTCCACGGTGGGGCGACTCCATCGCATGCCCCTGAGCATGCAGCGCAGCGAAGGAGTCGGCGCGATTCTCACGCGCTTGGATCGCGGGATTCAGGGCTTCGTCGGTGCGGTGACGCAGCTCGTGTTTAATGTTTTTCCTGCCGTGTTCTACCTCGTGATTTCAGTCGTGATCATGCTGCGGTTGGAGTGGCGGATGGCGCTCCTCGTAATTTTGTTCGCGCCCATTCCCGTGCTGATTTCGGCCTGGGCTGCGCCCGAGCAGGCGAGGCGTGAACGTTCGCTGCTCGATCGCTGGTCGAAGATTTATTCGCGTTTCAACGAAGTCCTCTCCGGCATCGTCACGGTCCGCAGTTTCACGATGGAGGATATGGAAAAGCAGCGATTCCTCCGCGACGTGAACGAGGCGAATCAGGTGGTGATTCGCGGCGTCGGGCTCGACAGCGGTTTTGGCGCGGCGAGCAACATGGTGATCGCCTTGGCGCGCGTCGCGGTGATCGTGCTCGGCGCGATCCTGGTGGTGCGCGGGCAAACGTCCGTCGGCACATTGATCGCCATGCTCGGATATGTCGGCGGCTTGTTCGGGCCGGTGCAGGGTTTGAGCGGCGTGTATCAAACGGTGCAGCGAGCTTCGGCGTCGCTGGACGAGATCTTCGCGATTCTCGATGTGCACGAACATCTCGGCGATTCGCCGAATGCCACGGAAGTGACGGACGTGCGCGGCGACGTGGTTTTCGATCGCGTGGAGTTTCGTTACGAGAGCGCGGGACGTCCGTTGTTGAACGGCGTGTCGTTGTCGGTGAGCGCTGGCGAGACCATCGCGATCGTCGGGCCGAGCGGATCGGGGAAGACGACGATGATGGCGTTGCTGATGCGGTTTTATGATCCGATCGTTGGGCGCATTACCCTCGATGGCCGCGATCTCCGCGACCTGAAACAGAGCTCGGTGCGACGGAATATCGGCGTGGTGCTGCAGGATCCGCTGCTGTTCAATGATACTATTCGTAATAACATCGCCTACGGTCGGCCTGAGGCGGGTTTGCCGGAGGTGGAGGCGGCGGCGCGTGCGGCGAACGCGCATGATTTCGTCGCGCGTTTGCCCGAGCGTTACGAGACGATGGTGGGCGAGCGCGGCAGCCGGCTGTCGGTTGGTGAGCGGCAGCGGCTGACGATCGCGCGGGCGCTGATCAAGAATCCGCGCATTATCATTTTGGATGAAGCGACCTCATCGCTCGATGCGGAGTCGGAAGGCCTTGTGCAGGACGCGCTGGAGCAACTGATGCGGGGGCGGACGACCTTCGTGATCGCGCATCGATTGTCGACGGTTGTGAATGCGGACAAGATCGTGGTCCTGAAGGACGGGCGAGTGGATGAAATCGGAAATCACCGTGAGCTCGTGAAGCGCGGCGGCTATTATTCGACGTTGGTCGCGCGCCAGACCCGCGGCTTGATCGTGAACGAAGGCGAGGAGCCGTGAAGGAGCCGCGGATGGGAAAGGAGAGGTGAAGCGTGAATGCCTCTGGTAAACGTCGAAATCAAAACGGCTCTACGGAAGTGCGCACGATGTGTTTCGAGACCCCGAAGATTGCTTTAGCTAGGAAAGAATCTCTCACCGCCGCGGCGAAAGACATCTCGAGCAGCGGAGACATCTCGCCTGACTCGGACCGAACCTGGGAAGACTGCATGCTCGACGGAGATTTCGCCGCGGCGTGGGAATTTTCCGACCGCGTCATGGCGGAGCGCGCCGGGCACCCCTGCTACGACTGGCCGAGGCACCTGCAATATATTTGGGATGGTCGCGAGCTGGCCGGGAAACGTGTGCTGGTGCGTTGCTATCACGGCCTCGGCGACACGACTCATTTGATCCGTTATGTGCCTCAGCTTTGCGATCGGGCGAAGGAAGTCGTGGTCTGGGCGCAGGCGGAGCTTTTGCCGTTGCTGCGCACGGTGGACGCGCGGGCGGAGTTCATTCCACTGCACGACGGCGTGCCGCAGACGCATTACGACGTGGATGTGGAAATCATGGAATTGCCGCATGTTTTTCGGAGCACGGCGGAGACGCTCCCGCGGCGAGTGCCGTATCTCAGCATGACCGGTGCTGCGGGGCGGACGCGAGAGCGGCGGTGCGATCAGAGCAGAGGGGAACTTCACGGGGATGTGCGGTTGGATGCGATCGAGACACCTCACGGAAGCTCGAGGGGAGGCGGAGGCGCTGATTGCAGCAGAGAGTTTCACGCAGGCCTTGTTTGGGCTTCGGGCAACTGGAATCCGGCGCGTTCGGTATCGCTGGAGGCCTTGCACCCCTTGTGGCGCAACACGGGCGTTATATGGCACGCGCTTCAGCAAGGCGACGCGCTCGCTGAGTGGCATGGCGAGTACGGACCCATTTCGAGCAAACGAGAACCCGAAGCGCTGGCGCGGGTGATGATGTCGTTGGATCTTATCGTGAGCGTGGATTCGTTTCCCACGCATTTGGCCGGTGCGCTGGGGCTGCCAACGTGGTTATTACTATCGCGTCCCGCCGATTGGCGCTGGCTGCGAGAAGGCGAGGAGTCGTTGTGGTACCCAACGATGCGCATCTTCCGCCAGCGCAGCGCCGGAGATTGGTCGAGCGTCGTTGCAGAGGTCGAGGCGGCGTTAGCAACGGAGCACCGCGCAGCGAAGCGGCTTGCAACGGAGCGCCGGCCTCCGGCCGGCTAGCCTAAGAGTCCGCCCCGCTTCGCGGGGCACTAGATAAGAATGCCGGCGAGGACGCCAGCGCTCCGACAAAAAACCCGCGCCGCGGAGGGGCGCGGGTTTTCTCGAACCAGCACCAGAAGCTAGCGAGATCCTGAGAGCGCGATATCCCGAGAGCGCCAAAGCTCGAGCTAGCGAAAACCCAAGAATCCGAGAGAGCGGCTTTCTTCGGAAGTGCCGGCGTCCCAGCCGGCATTCCGATCCGGGAGCGCCGGCATCTTTGCCGGCACCTATTTAATTGCCGCGAAGCGGCGGACTCGATCGCGACAGCGCGCTTTTGCGATCGAGTGCGTCCGCGATTGCGGCCCGGCTCGCAACGGAGCGCCGGCGTCCTCGCCGGCATTCTTATCTACTGCCCCGCAAAGCGGGGCGGATTTTTAAGGTAGCCGGCCGGAGGCCGGCGCTCCGTTGCGAGCCGCTTCGCTAAGAGCAGGCCGGCGCTCCGTTAGCCCGTCAGCGGTGAGATTTATCGCCACGATCCTAAACCTCGTCGCACTCGCGTCCCCGAGGTTAATCTCTCCCGCACGCGCATCCCCCAGGTTCATCTCACCCGCACTCGCATCCTCGACATTCGCCTCTCCCGCGTTCGCGTCCACGATGCTCACCGACGCCTCCGCGATATCGATCGAGGGCCAATCATCGAGTGGTCTACCGAGAAAAAATAGCAACGCGCTCCGGATCGGGTCGGCGTGACTCACGACCGCGATAACTTCCTCGGGAAATTCTCGCGCGAAACGCAGCAATTGGCTCACGAACCGCGCCTGAACTTCGAGCATGCTCTCACCGCCAGGAATCACGGCCAACGAGCGCACGCTATTGTAGGTTTTCCATTCCGGAAACGACTCCAGCTCCGCGAACGTCAGACCCGTCCATTCGCCTAAATCCACTTCGTTGAAGTTCTCCACCGGCACGATCTCCAAGCCATTCGCCGCGGCGATTGGCTCCGCTGTTTCTCGTGCGCGCAGCAACGGGCTCGTGAACAGGCGCTGAATCGCGAAGGGCTGCAGGGCAGCGGCTAATTGCTTCGCCGCGGCCCGACCTTCCACCGTCAAATGCACGCCATCCCTCCGACCCGGCAATTGGTCGGAGGGCACATCTTTCTGCGCATGCCGGATGAGCAGAAATCGCGTCACGAGGTCCCGCTGTTTCCTTTCGCGTTTGCGCTTCCGCCCGTCTTTGCACGCACCCCCGCGGCGGCATCTGCGCCCACATTCGAAATCCCCGCGTGCTCACCACGACTCGCACTCACAGCAGCATCCGCGTCGGCACTCGTGTTCACTCCAATCCCTTCGTCTCCGGTCGCCAGGGTATTGTCCTCGATCGCCGCTCCGCCCGGCACATCCTCAGCCACAGGAGTTTCCCCGCGGATAAACGCCTCCACGCGCCGCCGCGCTTCATGATCTTCAAACTGCTGCGGCGGAGACTTCATGAAATAACTCGCCGGGCCGATCAGCGGACCGCCAATGCCGCGGTCGAGCGCGAGCTTCGCGCAACGCACGGCATCGATCACCACGCCAGCCGAGTTCGGCGAGTCCCACACCTCCAGCTTCACTTCGCACTTCAGCGGGACGTTGCCGAAGGTCGTTCCATGCATGTGTATATAACACCACTTCTGATCCGCGAGCCACGGCACATAATCGCTCGGACCCACATGTATATTTTCCGCCGCGAGCGGTTCGCCGAGCTGGCTGGTCACTGCGTTTGTCTTGGAAATTTTCTTCGAGTCCAGACGCTCGCGCTCGAGCATATTCAAGAAATCGGTGTTGCCCCCGAAGTTCAGTTGGTACGTGCGATCCAACCGCACGCCGCGGTCGCGAAATAAATTCACCAGCGTGCGATGGGTGATCGTCGCGCCGACTTGTGATTTGATATCGTCACCGATGATCGGCAGCCCGCGGTCGGCAAATCGCTTCTGCCAGTACGACTGGGATGCGATAAAAACAGGGATGCAATTCACGAAGGCGCAGCCTGCTTCGAGAATTTGCTCCACATACCATTTCGTCGCCATTTCGGATCCCACCGGCAAATAGGAGACCACCACGTCGGTTTTCGTGTCCTTCAATATCCTGACGATATCCGCGGTCGGCCCCGGCGCTTTTTCGATCTTCAGCCCGAGATACTTGCCAATACCATCGTGCGTCATGCCGCGATAAACCGGCACGCCCAGCCGCGGGACTCTGGCGAAGGTGTACGTGTTGTTCGGCTCCGCGTAGATCGCTTCGGAGAGATCCTTGCCGACTTTATTGACGTCGATGTCGAAAGCCGCGGTGAACTCCAGGTCGCGAATATGATATCCACCAAGGTTCACGTGCATCAGCCCAGGGACGCGTTCGTTGGCAGGCGCATTTTTATAAAAATCAACCCCCTGCACGAGCGAGGACGCGCAATTGCCAACGCCAATAATGGCGATTCGTACTTTTCGAGAAGAGGAGGACCAGGTGTTGGCTTTCATAATATATATATTCGCGGGGTTGATGTTTATAGATTCAAATAACGCCGCTGCCTGATGACGCTGTTTCCTCGAGCAGATCGGCCGGCGCGGCACGTGGTGCGTAACGTCGCACCATGCGAGCGCAGAAGTCCGCATATTCGTTGATATCGATGGGCGGACTCGTGTGATGCGGCTGCACGCCGCGATGTTCTGGCGTGAAGCAGAAGGTGAGCGTGACGTCGAATTCAGCCAGCGCCTCCATCTGCCGATCGAACCAGGCTTCCGCGTTCGGACGAAAGCTGTCGGCCCAGCTCAATCCGGTGCGAAGATAACGCACGCCCAAGCGGCGCATCCACTCGACCGCGCTATCGAGGCGGTGATCTTCGAAATGAAACCATTGGCAAAGGCCGACGTCCGGCGTCACGCGCGCAAACTCCTCCAGCGATGGCTTGGGTGTGCCGTCCTCACGCACGAGCCCCATGTAGAAATGCCGATAATAGGATGAGCCTTCCGCTTCCTTGTGACGCGTCGTGGCCGGCCAGGCTTTGGGCAGATCGAAGAGACTGTACCAAAAAATCCGCGGCACGCGCCCGACGAGCAGCTCAGCGGTGCGTTTCACTCCGAACGCCTGAACCTCGTCCGCGCCGAAAGTCGATACGCCGACTTCGGTGACCCAGATCGGCAGATGCGTGACGGCTTCGATGTCCTGGATGCGCTGCGGCCAATCGTTCAGCTGCCAATGATTCCAATCGAGCGGGAAACCGTGCACACCCACGACGTCGAGCTCGTCGAGCACGCCTTGGCGCTGAAGATTCCGCACAAACTGCGGATCGATTGGCGACATGCCGCCGAGAACGCGCAGCAGTTTCGGATTTTCTGTGGCGACCGCGCGCGCGGCGGCTTTGACCATCGCTCCAAATGTCTTCCACTCCGGGTCGATTTCGAACGCCCAGTGCGATTTATTGTTGGGCTCGTTCCAGAACATTACGGAGTCGACCATACGCTTCCTGTGGTTGGGTTTTGTTCGGAGGATTCACCGATTCGCGCCGACACATCCTCCTGGTTGGACGGGGCGAGGGGAGGACGCGTCGCCGCCCTCCACGGCGTGCGCGATTCTATCGAAAATGCGGCCACGCTCGGGTTCATGGCATTCAGCAGCCGGCTCGCTTCGCGGTAGCCGTTGAGCGTGCCCACATCGACGTAGGACTCTCCGACTCGATAGCCTCGGGCGTAGCCACCGCGCGCGATGAAAGCGTTCACGAGGGTGCCGAGGTATTCGTCGCCGCGGCCGGGCTCACCCCAGAGCCGATGCAGCTCGTGAAACACCGCTCCCGGCATTTTCACCGCTCCCCAAATCCAGTGAGAACGCGGGTTGGGCCGTTTTACTTCTATCGTCTCGACTGAGCCACGCTCGTCGGTCACGACGGCGTCGAAGGATTGCGGCCGATCCACCGGGAAAAGCAAAAACGAGAGATGCTCCGACGAAAGGTGCGCGAATCCATCTTCTGGATACCAAATCGTATCCGGCAGACCGATCATCACCGGCTCATCCGGCTGCACGAGCGGCGCCGCGCGAAAGAGCGCATCGCACAATCCCGCGGGATGCGGTTGCACGACGTAGGCGACGTCCACTCGCCCAATCCGTCCGCCATAGTAGCTGATGATGTCGGACTTTCCGGGTGAAATGACGAAGCAGAGTTTTTTCGCGCCACCGCGAATCATTCGTTCGATCAGGTATTCGCTGACGGCGCGTGGACGCTCGACGGTTTCCTCGATGCGACTGCCGATCGGCAGCAGTTCCTTGGAGAACGCGAGAGGTTGAATGCGCGTGCCGGCGCCAGCGGCTGGAATAATGCCCCACATCAGATTTCTCCTGTCGTTGCGGTTTCGATTTCCTCGGGACCCTCGGACGTGCGCGCCATGCCCCGCTCCAAATAGATTTCGAGTTCCACCGCGCGGTGATCAGCGGTGTGCGTCGAGAGCACGCGCTCCCGCGCAGCCTGACCCAAGCGTTGAAGTTCCTCATCGCTCGAGTCCATGACGCGCTCGATGTCGTCCGCGCTGTTGGCGAGAAGGATTTCGCGATCGGGAGCAAAGAAAGTTTCGAGCCCTTCCCACGTGTCGGATACGACGGGCGTTCCGCAGGCCGCGGCTTCGAAGAGCCGACCGGATGGACAATAACCCATCTGCCGCATTGCCTCGCGCGTCACGTTCAACGTCAGACGAGAAGAGCTGAAAAATTCCGGATGTCGCGCCGGCTCGAGATGGCGCAGAAAATATATATTATCCGTCCACGGAAACCGATGTGGATATTGCGCGCCGCCGATGACAAAACGCCGGTCCGGACAACGCCGCGCCGTCTCGACGAAAAGGGCCTCGAGCACGGCCTGACGGTCTTCAGCATAAGTTCCCAAATAGGAAAGATCCGCACGGTATTGATCGACGGGCGAAACGGGGCGGTGAACCGCGGGATCGACACTGCCGTAAAGCGGCTCGACCCACACAGCGCCGAGGTGTTCGCGCAGTTCGTCCAGCGCGCGTCCGCCCGTGAAGCTGAGCACCAGATCGAAATCGCGCAGACCATTCGGCGGCACATAGGGCACGGTCGCGCCCGCTTTCAACTGCGCGAGAGTGACCGGCGTGTCCAAGTCGTAGAACACCCGCAGCGCATCGCTCTCGTCCAACATTGCCGAAGCGGCATGGCTGTCCGGGCAATAGGATGTCACGATCGCCGCATCGGCCGTCTGGGCCTCGCGGCGGGCCAACGAAACCACGTCATCCCAAGTTCTATATAAGCGTAACTCCCCGCGGGAAAGTTCCGTGAGGTCGCGATGCTCAGCATAGTAGGGCGCATCGCGCTCGAAGAACACGACGTCGTGTCCTCGACGGCCGAGCGCATGAATCAAGCCGCGCCAAAGCGTCGCGTGACCGTTGCCCCAGGACGAGCTGAGCGTCAGGCCAAAGATGACGATTTTCAAAGGAGACGCTGTTGATGATGATAATAGTGATCGATCATTCGGGGCGATTACTCTCCCGATACGGACCTTTGGTTCGGCGCGGATAAGTTTTCACCATCAGCCACGCGCACACGGCTGCCAGGCCCCAGAAGACAAGCAGCGGAATGCCGCCGACAAAGCCGATGAAGCCTAATATAACGAAAAGGACGGTAAGGATTCCAAATAGGATATACATGATAAGTAATGATTTCGCCGCGGACCACAGAGCCGCGGCTGCATGCAGTAATATCACAGTCGTACATCGTTTTCGCCAGCGGACCGCGACCCACTTTGGGCGATGACATTGCCCCAGCACGGCGAGGGGGCGGGAGAGGTCGCGGTGTCAGGATTTGCCGACTGCCGCGCGGGGCCGATTTCTTATCTACCCGCTGATGCTTTCGCTCTGCAGCCAGCCGCGCTGCACTGCCGTTCGCACGAGATCCACCCGCGTGTGCAGGCCCAACTTGTGCATCGAGCGCGCCTTGTAGGTCTCGACCGTCTTGGTGCTGATGCTGAGTTTTTCCGCGATGTCGCGATTGCTATAACCTTGCGCGATGAGTCGCAAAACTTCGGTCTCCCGATCGCTCAGATCCGGAAAGGGATGAGCGGAGCGTCCTTTCAACGGAATGAGCGCGCTGACGAGTTTTCCCGACACGTGCGAATCGATGTAAATGTGTCCTGCCGCCACAGACCGAATCGCCTCGACCAGCTCGTGCAGCCCAGAGCGTTGCAAGATATAACCGGTCGCGCCGGCCTGAAGAAATTCGCGAATATAACTGGCGTCCTCGTGCGTGGTGAGCACGAGAATCCCGGTCTGGGGCGAGTTCTCCTTCACGCGCCTTGCAATGCTCGCGCCGGAAATGTCCGGCAACGACATATCGAGAATAAAGACATCGGGCTTGAGCAACGCGGCGGCCCCGACCGCGTCGGTTCCGGTGGTCGCTTCGCCGCAAATTTCGAAATCCCTCTCACCTTCCATCAGCCGTTTGAGACCCTCGCGGACGATCGTGTGATTGTCCGCTAAAAATATTTTTATCGTCTCGTTCATGCGCGCATCACCGGCGTGGTGTTGTCGGTCTGAGGAGAACCTCTCAGCGGCTTTTCCGTACGCAGCAACCGCAGCAACGGAAAAACTTGTCGGGAAATTCGGAAGCGCGCTGCCCGCAAATTGCGAAAATTAGCGGCCGTGTTTCCAAACGCGGCTGCACACCACTTTCCGCTTTCTTCGCGGCTATAGGTCTGACTAAACCGCCCTAACGCTTCGAATTCAGCACAGGGAACTGCTCTTTCATGATCTTACGAGCTTCCTCGTCGAGCTGCTGGCTGCTGTAGCAGTATTGGCGCGGCGCGAGGCGACAATCTATGCCGCGATCGAAAAGAGAGTACATCACGCCCAGGACACAGGCGTCTGTATCCATCCCGCACACGATCACTTTGGAAACGCCTTCCGCTTTTAATCGCCGCACTTGGGCGGGAGAAAGGCCGTATCCTTTTTTATCGAATACCAATTCCCCCGGCTCCGGCTTGATCAGGAGTCGTACGTCGGGCGAGCCCGGTGCGCATGCGTCGCGCCCCAGCTTTCGTCGAAATATCGATTTTGGAGGATTAACAAAGCGCGTGAAAATGCGGCGTTCGAAGTTTTTACTATAGCGTTCGATATTGGCCAATATCTCGGGCGGAATAAAGAACGCGGCCTGAACGTCGACAATCAAGAGGGGACAGTTGAACTTTGGCATTGGTATGAAAATGCGCGGCTCGAGGTGACCCGCGCGCTTCGAGAGTAAAGGCGGAGGAGGAGGGGGCGCCGATGATACTCACAATGAGTTGCGCGGCAACCAGCCCTCTTCAGCGGCATGGGCGACGATATCCACGCGGCTGCGCAGATGAAGTTTCTCCATTGCGCGAGCCTTGTAGGTCTCGATCGTCTTCACGCTCACGTCGAGCTTCGCCGCGATCTCCTTGTTGCTGTGCCCGATCGCGATCAGACGCAGCACCTCCGATTCACGGTCGCTCAAGCTGGCCTGGCCGGTAGCAACGTCCTCTTTTCCTGGGATGAGAGCGTTGATCAGCTTGCCGGAGAGATGGGGGTCGATGTAGGTGGCGCCGGCGGCAAGGCTGCGAAGGGCGCGAATCAATTCCCCCGAAGCTGAACGCTTCAGCAGGTAACCCGAAGCGCCGGCCTGGAACAGTTCGCGAAGATAACCTTTTTCTTCATGAACCGTGAGGACCAGGATGGAGACCGCGGGATCGAGCGACTTCAGCCTTTGCGCCGCCGCGACGCCGTTGATCGCGGGCATCGAGATGTCCATCACCACAATATCCGGTCGAAGCTCACTGGCGCGCTCGATGGCTTCGCGGCCATCCGAAGCTTCGCCGACCACTTGAAAATCGGGTTCGGCCTCGAGCAGTCGCCGCAGGCCTTCGCGTAGAATCGCGTGATCGTCGGCCAGCAAAATGCGAAGGATGCGAGGATGCGCTTCCGTCGCTGAAGGGGTTGCTTCAGTCATTGGGATTCGGCTGTTGATCGCGGGCGTCGAGCAGATTCAGGGGGATTCGCAAATGCACACTGGTGCCCGAAGAGGATGATTCGATCGTCAACTCGGCTCCGATCAGCGCGGCTCTTTCGCGCATGCCGAGAAGTCCGAGTCGGTGATTGACGTCACTCGACTCACTATCCGCATCGAATCCGTGTCCATTGTCTTCAACGATCACGACGAGAGCCATCGGATCGTGTTTCACAAATAAAACCGCATTCGTGGCGCGGGCATGCTGGGCGACATTGGTCAACGCCTCCTGAACAATGCGGAAAACGGTGGCTGCAACGTTGGGCGGAACGCAGGCCGTATTGGGCAAATGGATACTCGACTGGGTCGCGATGCCCGAATGAACCGACCATTGCTCCAGAAAATTTTGCAGCGCGCGTTCGAGACCCAGATCGTCGAGGGAGGTGGGCCGCAGTTGAAAAGCGAGTTCGTGGACTTCTTTCCCAAGCGCGTCGGTCATGCGCTCGATCATCTGCACGATCGCCGGAATATTTTCCGGCTTCTCTTTCAAGAAGCGACGCACGTGAAGCTGAATCGCGGTGAGATATTGGCCGACTTCATCGTGGAGGACGTGGGCGATTTTGGCGCGCTCGTGTTCCTGGGTTTGGAGCATCCGGCGCAGCACTTCCTGGCGAGCATCGTTTGCCTGCCGGATGAGTTCCGAATGCGCGTGCGGTGACATGGCAGAAGCGTCATGAAACTCCTGGGCAACCTCGGGGACTTGTCCGAGAAGTGCGGCTTCTTGTCCGGGAAGCGTGTTTCCCATTGTAGGGATTGTCGGGACGGCGGACGGGTGTGCGGCCGGCATAGGTCGGGAGTTTACCCCGATGCGTTCAACTCGCGAGAATTGCTTTGTCAGGAGTTTCGGCGGCTGCGCCATCAAGCGCTCCCAAAGCCCTGCCGTGAAAACCCCGATGAAGTGAGTCAGTCCGCAGAGGCGAGGCCGAGGGCTTCACGCACTTTTGCGTTTCGGGTGCGTGTGACTTCGAGTTTCGCGCGGAGCGCTGCGGCCTGATCCTTGTGGCCGTGAGCTTCCGCCTGTGAGGCTATGGTGTCCAAAAGCAGGACATTCTCATCCAGGGCGCGGACTGCGTTCCAGAGCGATTCTTCTATTTTTTCGTCGAATTCAGCGCACAGCGAATCGATCGAATAGGCGTGGCCCGTATGACAGCGAAAGCGCGGGCTGTTGGCGTCCTTCAATTGCAACAACACACCGTGGCATTCGGGGCAGGCGAACATCGACGGCTGGCCCAGTTCTCGCACGCCGGCCTTCAGCGGCTCTTCCTCGGCCGCAATCTTGAGTTCGATCTCCATTTCTCTGTCCACGGGTGAAACCGCGGGTGAGGCGTTTTTTTCGGTGGCGAGCCGCACCAGGAGTTTTGGCATATCCTCGAGGCGAACGATGTGGTTGATCTCGACGCGCTTGATGGCGTTGGTCGGCATTCCTGGCGCGACCGCTTCTTCGGGATTTTGGACCACCGTTATGCCGCCCTGTTCGCGAATCGCCGCGAGTCCTGCGCAGCCGTCGTCCAAGTTTCCCGTGAGAATGACGCCGATCGCCCGAGGCCCGAAAACCGCTGCGACCGAGCGAAAGAGCGGATCGATGGCCGGACGGAAGCGATTTTCCTTCGGACCATAGGAAAGGACGATGCGTCCCGACGCGTGGACCAACATGTGCCGATCAGCCGCGGCCACGTAAATATGTCCCGGCTCGATCTCACTGCCATTCTCCGCGGTCGCTGCGGGCAGCGGCCCTGCCTTCCCCAGCACAGTCGCCATTACATTCGGACTCTCAGGCGAGATATGGACCACAATGAGAATCGCTGCCGGAAAGTTAGCGGGAAGTTTGGACACGACCGAGCGGATGGCATCGAGGCCTCCGGTGGAAGCGCCTAACGCGATGAGGTGGTTGAGCGTTGGCATTATCATGCGAGGCGACGATTGGGGTCAGCCCGCCTTGGCAGAGTCCGTGAATCGCACCTGCCGTTCCAAGAAAACCTGCGCGCAGCCTCGCTCAAACCCGTTCGAATCGTATTCGTAGATGTATGCCCGAAAAAAATCACCCCGTTCCGCCAGCGGACGGTCTTCCTGCAATTACGCCTGACATTATCGAAGAAACGGAGGCGCAGGAACTCGATAATGCGCCGCCGAATTTCGCGCACTCGAATCAGTTGATGGTGGGTGTTGGCGGCTCCGCAGGCAGCCTGCCGGCGATGCAGAAATTTTTCCGAAACATTCCGGCAAACACAGGAATGGTGTTCGTGGTGGTGGTGCACCTTTCGCCAAGCCATGAGTCTTCCTTGGCCGAAGTGCTGGCTCGCGAAACGAAGATGCAGGTTATTCCGGCGGAGGACGGTCAGCGCGTTTTGCCCAATCACGTCTATGTCATCCCACCCGCCAAGCACCTTGTGACGGTCGATGGTCACCTTAGTCTTACCGACCTGGATCCAGAGGCGGGGCGGCGCGTGGCGGTCGATTTGTTTTTTCGTTCATTGGCTGATCATCACGGGCCGCGTGCCGCTGCGATCGTGATGTCGGGCGCCGATGGCGACGGCGCGATCGGCGTGAAGCGCATCAAAGAACGCGGCGGGCTCACCATCGCGCAAGATCCCGACGAAGCGGAACACGGTTCCATGCCGCGCACCGCGATCGATACAGGAATGATCGATTGGGTTCTGACCGTTGATGAAATGCCTGCGCGCCTTCTCTCCTATTTGGAGCAGGAGAAATCGATGCGCCTTCCGCCTGAGGAGGGTCCGCAGCCTGCGCAGAGCGCTCCGGCGACCGCCGATCAGGATGAAGCCGCGCTGCGCGAGGTGCTGCTGTTTCTGCGGACGAGAACGGGCCGCGATTTCGCTTACTACAAGCGTGCCACCATCGTTCGCCGCATCGCCCGGCGCATGCAGGTAAATGGTGTGCCCGACATGGCGGCTTATCTCGCTTTTTTGCGCACGCATCCGGGAGAGTCCGGCGCGTTGCTCCAGGATCTGTTGATCTCGGTCACCAACTTTTTCCGGGACCGCGACGCCTTTGCCGTGCTCGAATTGCACATCTCGGAGCTGTTCAAGTCGAAAGGTCCAAACGATTCCGTGCGCGTGTGGGTGCCGGCCTGCGCCACGGGTGAGGAAGCTTACAGCATCGCTATGCTCCTGCTCGAGTATGCGCGAAAACTCGACGCTCCGCCGGCCTTGCAGGTCTTCGCCTGCGATCTGGATGAGGAAGCGATTCAACAAGCGCGCGCCGGTCTTTATCCCGAAACGATTTCAGCGGATGTGAGCGAAGAACGCCTGCGCAGTTTCTTCATCAAAGATCATCGCGGTTATCGCGTGCGGCGTGAATTACGCGAAATGGTTTTGTTTGCCGTCCACGATTTGCTGAAGGACGCGCCGTTCTCTCGGATGGATCTCATCTCGTGCCGGAATTTGCTGATTTATCTGAATCGCGAGGCGCAGAAGCGTGTGTTCGAAACGTTTCACTTTGCCCTGCGTCCAGACGGACTGCTCTTCCTCGGTTCATCGGAATCTCTCGCGGATGGCAGCCCGATGTTTCGCGTCATCGACAAGAAGCATCGCGTGTATGCGCACGAGCCTGTGGCGCGGCCCGGGTTTCCGATTCCATCTGGCCCCGGCACATTGCAGCGCACGATCGAGGCGCATGAACGCGCGAGCAATGCTCCGGCGATTCCGGGCCGGCGTTTTCTGCAGGAGCCAGGTGTTCCCTTTGGAATTTCGCCCGTCCCTCAGGCGGATCGCGCCGCCGTTTCCGAACTGCATTTCAAACTGCTGGAACGTCTCTCGCCGCCTTCGGTGCTGGTCAACGCCGAGCACGCCATCGTGCATCTGTCGGAAAATGCGGGGCGCTTTCTCCAGTTTGCCGGAGGTCAACCCACGGCGAACTTGCTTCGCGTCGTGCACCCAATGCTTCGGGTGGAACTGCGCGCTGCGTTGTTCCGCGCGGCTGAATCGAAGGCGACGGTGCATGTCAGCAATGTGGCGCTGGAACTCGAGGGCGCATCGCGGCTCGTGGACATTCGCGTCACCCCAGCCAACGAAATCGCGCAGGGTTATCTGCTGATTATTTTTGAAATGCGCGATCGCCGGCCGGACGACGCGCCTCCCAGTCCAACCGCGACCACGCCGCCCGAGCCGATCGTGCGACAACTCGAACGCGAACTCGAACAGGTAAAAGCGCATTTGCGCGATACGGTGGAACAGCACGAGGCCAGCGCCGAGGAGATGAAAGCCAGCAATGAGGAACTGCAGGCGATGAACGAGGAGTTGCGCTCTGCATCGGAAGAACTCGAGACCAGCCGCGAAGAACTCCAGTCGATCAACGAGGAACTCACCACCGTGAACTCGGAGATGAAAAGCAAAGTGGACGAACTCGCCCACACCAACTCCGACCTGCAAAATCTCATGGCGTCCACGGCGATTCCGACGGTGTTCCTCGATCGCGATCTGACGATCACCCGCTACACGCCGAATGCCGTCGATTTGTTTTATATTATTCCGAGCGATATCGGCCGACCACTCGGACACATCAGGCATCGCGTCACCTATCCGGAAATTATCAGCGATATCGATCGCGTGCTGCGCACGCTCGTTCCAGCCGAACGCGAAGTCAGAAATGAAGACCGCTGGTATCTCGCCCGGCTCCAGCCCTACCGAACGCTGGAAGATCACATCGGCGGCGTGGTCCTCACGTTCGTCGACGTGACGGAGCGCAAGCAATACGAGGAAGCCCGACGCCTCAGTGAAGAACGCCTCCGCCTTCTCATCGAAAGCGCCAAGGATTATGCGATCTTCGCGACCGATCGTGACCGCAAGGTCAGCAGTTGGAATTCCGGGGCCGAATCGATGTTGGGCTACACCGAAAGAGAAATCATCGGGCAGCTCGCAGACATCATCTTTACCCCCGAAGACAAAGCGAAAGGACACCCTGAGCAGGAAGCGGCAACGGCCGCAGCGGAAGGCCGGGCCGTAAATGAACGCTGGCACGTGCGCAAGGACGGCGCCCGGCTCTACTGCTCCGGAATGGTGCGGCCGTTGCGCAATGGATCCGGCGAACTGATCGGCTTCGTCAAGATCATGCGCGATCTGACCCTGCAAAAGAAATCCGAAGAGGCGCTGCGCCAGCGCAACGAAGAGCTGGAGCGCTTCAATCAGGCCGCGGTCGGTCGCGAACTGCGCATGATGGAACTCAAGAAGGAGGTGAACAGCCTTGCCGCGCAATTGGGCCAACCGCCCCACTACGCCGTCATCGAAGATGGCGAAGATAACGCGAGGAAAAAACGACAGTGATAATTTCTTTGGATAGAAATGGCGCACACGGTCAGATTTAGCGGCGAAGGGATTGCGACGGAAATACTCGATGCTGACGACATCACGCGTCGGCCTTCGCGTCCGCCAGATTATGCCGCTGAGAACCGGGCGCTCACGGAATTGGCCGACGCCCTGACGGAGGACGGAAAATATGTTTGGAATAAAATCGCAGGCGTCACTTTGCGGCTTTGCCGCGCTGGATCAGCCCTGGTCGCTCTCGTGGGCGGCGCCGTTGAACCGGATCGTGTTCGCTGGCAGGCCGTGGCCGGCGCATGGGCGCACCGTTTTCGGGAAACGCATGTCCGCGAGAATAGTCCCACCCAGTTGGTGCTGAAGGCCCGCGGTCCCATTCTGCTTCGCGCACCAGAGCGGAGTTTTCCCGTCTTTGAACCCATGTCGCCTGCCGCCAAGGAGGTGATGCTTGTTCCCATCTTTCTGGGCGATCGAGCAATTGGCAGCCTCTGGGCCATCGCGCACGATGCAGAACATCGCTTCGATGCGGAGGACGCACGGGTCCTCGGGACTCTCGCGCATTTCGCCGCAGCCGTGTTTCTAATGTCCGAGCGAAGTGGGGCCGCGGAAGGGCTTCGCGCGGAGCGTCTGGCGGCTTTGAATTTGATGGAAGACGCTCTCGCCGCGCGGCGTGAGACGGAACGCACGACGGCGGCGTTGCTCACGAGCGAGGAGCGGCTGCGCGAAGCGGATCGTCGAAAAAATCACTTTCTCGCGATGCTCGGCCACGAGCTGAGAAATCCACTGGCTGCGATTCGCGGCGGAATGGCCCTTCTCCAATCAAAGAAAACGAGTCCGGAAACGCGCGCCGCCACGTTGCCGATTGTGGCCGAGCAAGTGAGCCACATGGAACGCTTGGTCGAAGACCTGCTGGACATCACGCGAATTGTCGAAGGCCGGCTGCAAGTGCGCAAAGAGCGGATCACCGTCCAGGCCGCGTTGTCGCGCGCGATCGAAATGATTCAATCGCGGGCCGACGCGGAAGGTTTTCAACTCAATCTACGCATGCCATCGGAGGCGCTCGAGGTATTCGCGGACGCTGTACGCCTCACGCAGATTTTTGCCAACCTGCTTACCAACGCTCTGAAATATTCTGGCGGCGCCCGGCAGATCGATATCACAGCCGAGCGAGATGGCGAAAATGCACGCGTGAAAATTCGCGATTATGGCCCGGGAATCGCGCCGGAACTCCTGGCCCGTATTTTCGAACCGTTTGTGCAAGCCACGCCCTCGCTCACTATGCAGGGAGGACTGGGCCTTGGACTCACTGTTGTTCGGCAACTCGTCGCCTTGCACGGCGGGCAGGTCGAGGTCTTCAGTGGAGGCGAACTGAAAGGCAGTGAGTTTGTCATAAGCCTTCCTTTGATCGTCAGCGCCAAATGAAAATACTGTTGGTCGAAGATCACCCCGCGGTCGCGGAAGTCTCCTGCAATCTCCTGCGCGAGGTTTATGGACACGAGGTCGTGCATGTGGCGACCGGCAAGGCCGCGCTCGAAGCCTTGGCGGGTTTTTGTCCGGATATGGTTTTGCTGGATGTGCACCTGCCGGATATGACGGGCTATGATGTCGCTGTTCGTCTGCGCGCGGAACCGAAGTGGGAATCAGTCATTCTCGTCGCTCTCACCGGCTTCGGCAATGAAGTCGATTGCGCTCGCGCGACAGCCGTCGGCATCGACGCCCATTTTAGAAAGCCGATGGACTTCGAACTGCTCTCGCGACTCAAGCGAGCAGCCTGAAGTTTTTTTAGCCGCAGCTTTGTTTGAAGCCGCGCTTTAAATTTTCGTCGGTTCTGAACTGTGTAGCGCGTGTTCCGCCGCACTTTCGTTCTGAATGCAGTCCAGGATGTCCTGTTTGGTCCAATATTTGATCAGACATTCAAACAAGTGAGCAAATCCGTTTGAGGTGCACGGTTTCACGAAATAGGCGCGCGCTCCTGCACCATAACAACGGTCCGTATCTTCACAGGACATCGACGAGCTGAGCACGACAGCGGGTAGCGTGTGCCAGACCGGATGCTCGTGCAGCCAGCGCAGCAGTTCGAGGCCGTTGCAACGAGGCATGTGGAAGTCTGTGACCACGGCTGTGGGTCGATCCGCGGGATTTCCGCTTTCCAAGATGCTGCAGAGATACGCCTTCGCTTCTTCGCCATCACACACGCGCCGGATTGATATTTTTTTATAGGGGCGAGCGGCGCGCTCGAACAAGAATGCATGATCGTCGGAATCCTCCACATAGAGAATTACCGCTTTGTGGGGTTGCATATCTTCACTGATGTGTTGAGCGGGTTTCGGGGCGAATCGAAATTGAAGTCACTCATGTCGGAATTTTCGGAAGGCAAACTTCCTCTTTAACCGACTCGTGCAATTCGCCCTGAAACCTCGCGGGCGATTCGCAGGCTGCATCGGAAATATTGCTCTATAGACGAGGGCTCACCCTGGGATCTTTTTGGCACACGGAAAGCAAATGGCCGAATGTATGAAGCCTGCCCCTCGTGCTCCAAACAGCGGTCATCCCATCTTGCGAAGAGTGCTCATCGGGCTGGCGATAGTCGTCGGAGTTGCGCTCCTGCTTCAACTTGTTGCGACGCCGGTCGCCACCGCGCTGACAAAACGAAAGCTCGCGGCCAATCCCGACTATGCGGGGAATGTCCGCGTGGTGAGCCTCGCGCTTTGGAAGCTCGGCATCGACGTCGAGGATCTCACGTTGTATTCAAAAAACGGCGACAACAAGGAGCCGCTGGTGCGAATCAAGGAGGCGTCGTTGCGTGTGGCGTTTTCGGGCCTGTTGCGCGGCAAACTCGGCGGTGAACTCAAATTGGATCACCCCGAAGCCAACATCGTGAAAACCGAGCGCACCGATCTCGATCAGAAGGAAGACGAGGCGAAGGAAAAAGCCGCGGAGTTAAAACTGAAGACCGAAAAGTGGCGCGCCGCGCTGCAGTCGTCGTTTCCGCTGGAGTTGACCAAGCTCGAAGTGACGGAAGGGAAGGTTCATTTTGTCGATCGCGCGTACACGCCGAATGTCGATTTCACCATCGATCATATTCACCTCGTCGGGACCGGCCTGAGCAATCGCCCCTCGCCGGAAGATCTCCCCGCAAAGTTGACCATGCAGGGCGTCTCCTCCGGCCACGGAAAAATCACACTCAACGTCGAAGCCAACCCGCTGGCCGACAAACCGCGATTTCATGTGATGTTTGAAATCAGCGACCTGAATCTTCCCGACTTGAACAGCATGTTGCTCGCGTATGCCAAGGCCGACGTTTCGCGCGGAACATTCGATTTCAATCTGGAGGCCAATGCGCGAGACGGCGGTTACGAGGGCTACGTGAAGCCCTTTCTCAAAAACATAGAATTCAAGACGCCGTCCGATGACAAAGAAACTGCGGCGAAGCGCATGGTGAAGAGCGTGGCCAATGCGGCGGTTTCTTTGCTGAAGAACAAGGAGGACCAAAAGGTCGCGACCAAAGCGCCGTTCTCGGGAACCTTTGTGCAGAACGACGTGGATGTATGGACAACGGTGCAGAACCTCCTGCGAAATGCGTTCATAAAAGCCTTACGCGAGGGGTTCGACAGCGGGTCGGGAAAGAGCTCATGACCCCGTGGCGACCTTGGGAGATCGCTCATCGGTTCCTTCGGGCAATGGCCGGATAAACACGCGACGACCGAGAACTAATATAGAACCGTGAGACTTCTTCCGGCGCTTTTGATCTTCGTTTCTGTCGCGGCCATGGCTCGCGCGCAATCGCCTGCCGCCACAGATTGGCCGATCGCAGCAAAGGATTTTTCGAATCAGCGGTTTAGCACGCTCGATCAAATTTCTCAGACAAATGTCGCGTCGCTCAAACTCGCCTGGAGTTTCGATGTCGGCGTGCGGCGTGGCCAGGAGTCCGCGCCGATCGTCGCAAATGGGACGATGTATGTCATCACGCCGTATCCAAATATCCTATACGCGCTCGATCTCACCCAGTCCGGCAAAGTGAAATGGAAGTTCGAGACGGCGCAGCCCGATCCCATGTCGCGTGGCGAGGCCTGCTGCGACTACGTCTCCCGCGGCGCCGCTTACGCGGAGGGAAAAGTTTTTTTCAACACGCTGGACGGCCAGACGATCGCCGTTTCTGCGGAAACGGGACAGCAGGTGTGGCGCAGAAAACTCGGCAATATTCACGTCGGCGAAACAATGACAATGGCGCCGCTCGTGGTGAAAAATCGCGTGATCGTCGGCAACAGTGGCAGTCAACTGGGCGTGCGGGGTTGGATCGCCGGTCTCGATATCAATACGGGCGAGATTGCGTGGAAGGCATTCAGCACGGGCTCGGACAGCGACTGCCTGATTGGTCCGAACTTCCATCCGTTTTATGACATGGACCGAGGCAAGGACCTCGGTCTCGCAACCTGGCCCGGCGACCAATGGAAACTCGGCGGCGGCACCGTCTGGGGCTGGATCAGCTACGATCCAGAGCTTGATTTAATATTTCATGGGACGGGCGATCCGGCCAGTTGGAATGCGGACGTTCGCCATGGAGATAATAAATGGACCAGCGGAATTTTTGCACGCCGACCCGATACCGGAGAGGCGATTTGGTACTATCAATATACCCAGCACGACCTTTATGGACATGACGGCATCAACGAGAGTGTGATTGCCGATCTGGTTCTCGAGAGTGGCAAGCCGGCCCGCAAAGTTCTGCTGCACGCCGATCGCAACGGTTATCTTTACGTGATGGATCGCACGAGCGGCGAAGTAATCTCTGCGACGCCGTTCGTTCGAGTGAACTGCAGCAAGGGCGTGGACCTGAAGACGGGGCGATTGATATTCAACGACGAGAAGAAGCCCATCATGGGAAAGGTCGTGCGCGATATAGCGCCCGCCGCGCCTGGCGGGAAAGATTGGCAGCCCTCGGCCTTCTCTCCCAGGACGAAGCTGCTCTATCTTCCGCATCAGACGCTCGCCATGGATTTCGAGGAGGTGGAGGTAAATTATATAGCGGGCACACCCTATATCGGAGCGCATGCGAAATTTTATGCCGATCCCGTCTCGCCCGGCGACGGGAGCATGGGCGCGTTCACCGCCTGGGATCCGGTCGCGAAGAAGCCGGTTTGGAATATCAAAGAACATTTCCCGGTGTGGTGCGGCGCCCTCGTCACGGCCGGTGATGTGGTATTCTATGGAACAATGGACCGCTGGTTCAAAGCGGTCGATGCGCGCTCGGGGAAAGAGCTTTGGAGATATCAAGTGGAGTCGGGTATCGTTGGCCAGCCGATCACTTTTCTGGGACCGGATGGAAAACAATATATAGCCATTTTGTCCGGAGTTGGCGGCTGGCCGGGCGTCGTGGTCTCGAACGATCTGGACCCGACTGATCCGATCTCGGCTCACGGCTTTGGCGAAGCGATGAAGGACCTTCCCAAATACACCGGCAAAGGGGGGAGATTGTATGTCTTTTCGTTACCGTGATGAATATCGCGCGTATATTTTGGCTGGTGACATTCGCGGCGCTCCTCGTGAGCTGCCGGCGGGAGGTGCGTGATTTTCACACCGGCGGGCCTCCCAAAGTGAGGCAGCTTAAGGGTGAGCCAGCTGCTCCCGATCGCTATTTTTCTGCGCAAGGCCCGCAAATGGAAATGGAGCGGAACGCGTACGCCTTGAGCGAAGGCAAGCGTCTCTATTCCAACTTCAATTGTATCGGCTGCCACTCTAACGGAGGCGGGGACATTGGCCCCGCACTGATGGACGCGCGTTGGATCTACGGCGCTACCCCCGAAGATATCTATAAAAGTATTCTCGACGGCCGACCCAATGGTATGCCGGCGTTTCGCGGTCGGATCAATGAAACGCAAGCCAGGCAGCTCACGGCCTATGTGCGGAGCATGAGCGGACAAGCTCGAGAAAGCGCCGCACCGTCGCGGGACGACCACATGAAGACGACCGCGCCGGAGAACAGCGTCGATCGGCAGATGCCCAAACCCGATGAACGGCCAAAACTATAACGCGCGTCGGCGCTCCACTTTTCTCGCGATAACAAAACCCGCGGTTTTGCCGGCCGTCGGAATTATACTCGCGGGTTGTGGTCGAGCCCATTCGGCACTGTCACCGGTATCGCCCGAGGCCGCCGATATCGCGCGCATCTGGTGGATCTTTTTCGTGGTATGCGCGGCGGTGTATATTGTTGTCGCACTTCTTGTCGTGGGAGCGCGCTGGTGTCGCGGGAATTCAAATAGCACAGCGGGGATACCACCTCCGCTGAAAGTCGAGGCCTCGCAGGAGCTGCGCACAGAGCGGATCGTGCTTTGGGCTACGGTTGTGACTGCTCTTATTCTCGTGAGCTTGCTCGGCGCAGATCTTTGGGTGCAGCGGGGAATCTCGCCACGGAATGATGATCCATTGGCCATTCGTTTGACGGGGCATCAATGGTGGTGGTCGGCCGAATACCAGGATCCGAATCCTTCGCGGGTTTTCGAAACCGCGAACGAGATTCATATTCCGGCGGGCCGATCGATCCGGTTGATCCTCGAATCGAATGACGTGATTCACAGCTTCTGGATTCCACAGATACACGGAAAGAAGGATCTCATTCCCGGCCATCCCGCAGAAATATCATTCCGCGTCGACAAGCCGGGGAAGTACGATGGCTTCTGCGCTGAGTTCTGCGGATATCAACACGCGCACATGGGCCTCATTGTCGTCGCGGAGGAGCCGGCGAAGTTTGAACAATGGGCTCAGGCCCAACGCACCGAAGCTCCGCCGTCGCTGACCGACTCGCAGAAGCGAGGCCGGGAAATATTTGAACACGCAAGCTGCTCGCTCTGTCACACCGCGAATGGAACGATGGCGCGATCGCGGGTCGGCCCGATTCTCACTCACGTCGCGAGCCGGTCGATGATTGGCGCCGGAGTGCTGCCCAACACCCGCGAAAATCTCGCGGCGTGGCTGGTGGACCCGCAGATCGCGAAGCCGGGAGCGATGATGCCGCCAAACGAATTGTCCAAAGCAGATTTGAACGCGTTGTTGGATTTTATGGAGACACTAAAATGACGACGCATGAGAACTCAGCCAAAGCGCGATTGGTTGATGCGCCGACTCCCGAGCAGCGGGAGGAACATCGGAAAAAGCTGATGCGCACCTGGTCGCGCGCGCCGGGTTTGCTCGGCTGGCTTTGCACCACGAATCATAAAGAAATTGCGCTTCGTTATATTGTCACCGCGTTCGTGTTTTTTCTCCTGGCGGGGATTCTCGCGTTGCTCATGCGGTTACAATTGTCGCGACCGGACCTGCATGTGCTCGGACCCGATCTCTACAATCAGGTATTCACCACGCACGGAACTGCGATGATGTTTCTCTTCGCTGTGCCGATCATGGAAGGCCTCGCGCTTTATTTCGTGCCGTTGATGATCGGCTCGAGAAACGTGGCGTTTCCGCGGCTCAACGCCGCCGGTTATTATATTTTCCTGAGCGGTGGTCTGATTCTTTTTGCCGGACTGATTTTGAACGTCGGCCCAGACGCCGGCTGGTTCGCCTATCCGCCGCTTTCCGGTCCGGAATACGGCGTGGGCAAGCGCGTCGATGTCTGGTCACAGATGATCACCGCGACGGAAATCTCCGCGTTGATTGCCTCGGTCGAGATCGTCGTGACCGTCTTCAAGCAGCGCGCTCCGGGCATGTCGGTCGATCGCATTCCGATCTTCGTCTGGTCGATGCTGATCACCGCCTTCATGACGATCTTCGCGATGCCGGCGGTGATGCTCGTGACCACGATGCTCGCGCTCGATCGCATGCCGCATGTGGCAACGCATTTCTTCAATCCCGCGGAAGGCGGCGACGTGCTGCTTTATCAACATCTATTTTGGTTCTTCGGCCACCCGGAGGTTTATATCATATTCATCCCGGGCACCGGTTTGATCTCGGCGTTGCTGCCGGCCTTCTGTCGCCGGCCCGTTGTTGGACACACCGCGGTGGTGCTCGCGCAGGTGGCGACCGCCTTTATCGGCTTCGGACTTTGGGTGCATCACATGTTCGCGACGCCGATTCCGGAGCTGGGCCGCAGCTTTTTCACCGCGGCGAGCATGATCATTGCGGTGCCGACGGGTGTGCAGGTGTTCTGCTGGCTTGCGACGATCTGGACGGGACGGCCGCAGTGGAGACCTCCGCTTCTTTTCGTGATGGGATTTTTTATCATTTTCGTGCTCGGCGGATTGACCGGAGTCATGCTCGCGTCGGTGCCGATCGATCTTCAGGTGCACGATACGTTTTTCGTGGTGGCGCACTTTCATTACGTTCTGATCGGGAGCGCGGTTTTTCCGCTCTTCGGCGCGCTGCATTACTGGTTCCCGAAATGGACCGGACGCCTGATGAACGAGACGATCGGACGCTGGACCTTCTGGTTGTTTTTTATCGGCTTCAATCTGACATTCTTTCCAATGCATATCCTCGGACTCGAGGGCATGCCGCGGAGAGTTTACACGTACGCCGAGCGAACTGGCTGGGGATCGCTCAATCTGGTGGCGAGTCTGGGCGCGCTGTTCATGGCGGCTGGTGCGCTCGCATTTATATATAATGTCATGCGCAGTCGCCGGTGCGGCGAGAAGGCGGGAGACGATCCGTGGTTTGCGGATACGCTGGAGTGGTGGACGAGTTCTCCTCCTGCCCCGTACGCGTTTTTATATCCGCCGGTTGTCGGAAGTCTTTCCCCGCTTTGGACCGATCAAAACAGCCAGCCTGTGGTCGTGGGACTCGACGCGAAGAAGCGAGAAATCCTCACGACGACCATCTTGGAGGCGTTGCCCGATCATAAACATGAGATGCCCAGCGACTCGATTTGGCCTTTGCTTCTCGGACTGGTGGTTGGAGGAACGATGTCGTCCATCATTTTCCATCCGCTGCCTTTTGTGATCGGCGTGGGTCTTGTTCTGCTGGTGCTGTTCGGATGGTTCTGGCGCGGAGGTGAACCGCAAGTGTTGGAGCGGCGGAGTCCTGAAATTGAAGCGGAGGCTGCGTGATGAATCAAAAAGCGCTCGATGTTTCTGCATTGCCCGAAAGCGCGCTCGATCACCGGTCGACGATCTGGTGGGGCAACACCTGGTTGCTCGTGATCGAGACCACGATGTTTGCGCTGCTCGTGGCCAGTTATCTGTACGTGAGATTGAATTTCCCAGCCTGGCCGCCACCGCTGACGACGCGCAGCGTTCCCGTCGCGAATCCTGTTCCGTTGCTGACCCTGCCGACAATTGTGTTGGGCGTGCTGATCGTGAGCTTGATCCCGGCTTACATCGCGGATCGAGCGGCGCTCGCGATGAAAGAGCGGACTGTTCGCCTGATGTTCGCGGTGCTGGTCGCGCTAGGCGTGCTGGCCGCCGTCTTGCGCTTTCGCGAATTTCACTCGCTGCAGTTTTCCTGGAATGACAACGCATATGCCTCGATCTGCTGGACCATCGTGGCGATGCATCTACTGCACATCATCGTGGCCACGGCGGAAAACACCGCGATGCTGCTTTGGGCGCTGACCCATTCGCTCGATCGCAAACATGCCCGGGATGTTCGCGTCAGCGCCGCTTATTGGTACTGGGTAGTGGGAATCTGGATACTGCTCTATCTGCTGATTTATCTCGGACCTCGGTTTATATGAACACGGCTCAGGAACTTGAAATGCCGGAGCGCAGTGGCGCTGGCGCGTTATGGTGGGGCTGGATTCTGGCGCCGACCTGGTGGCTCACGCAGTTCGAGATTCGCTATGCTCTGGTTCATTGGTCATGCGCTCGCGACCATCGCGGGTTGGTGGCCGGCACCGGCGCCGCGGCGCTCGTCGTGGCAATTCTGATCGCTTTATGGACCTGGCGTTATCGCGCTTCGTGTCGCGGTGAGCAGCCGCGCACGTTTGTCGCGACCGGCGCGGTTTGGACCTCGGTTGCGTTCGCGCTCTTGGTTGCGGCGCAACTGCTGCCGGACGTGTTTATCGATCTCTGCAGAAGGTGAGGGGACCAATGAGGGTGCCATGTCTTACCAAGCGGTTGGCCCTCCTCTGCGCGATATTTCTCATGGTGGCGGGGAGCGCAGTCGCGCACGGGCTTGAAGAAGCTTCATCGCCGACGGGCTCCTGGTTGAGCCTGTGGAGTTTCGAACCGGGCGTCGTCCTGCCGCTGTTCGTCGCGGGGGCGCTCTACGCTGCCGGCCTGAGTCACATGCCGAAACGTCTGAAGCGCGATGCGGTTTACTTTTATGGCGGCTGGCTGCTCCTGTTCGTCGCGCTTGTTTCGCCGATCCACCGGCTGGGCGCGTGGCTGTTTTCCGTGCATATGACACAGCACGAATTGCTCATGGTCGGAGCGGCGCCGTTGCTCGTGCTCGGCCGCCCCGGGGTTATTATGTTGCGAGCACTGCCCGGCTCCTGGGCGCGGGGCGCCGTGGCCGGTGCGGAGTGGTCCGGCCTGGCCGCGATCTGGGATGCGGCGACCCGACCCGCGATCGCGTGGATCGTGCACGCGTTGGCGCTGTGGATGTGGCACATTCCTTCATGGTTCGAAGCGACGCTGCGGTATGATGCGGTGCATGCGTTGCAGCATGTGAGTTTTTTGGGAACGGCGCTTTGGTTCTGGCACTCGGTCTTTCGCGGACCGCGGAGGGCCGCCGATTATGGCTGGGGTGTGCTCAATTTGTTCTTCACTGCGGTGCACACGAGCGTGCTTGGCGCATTGATCACCTTCGCGCCGTCTGCGTTGTATAATTCTTATATAGAGACCGCGCCGCGCTGGGGTTTGACAGGCCTGCAAGATCAACAACTCGGCGGGCTCGTGATGTGGATTCCGGCGGGACTTGTTTATATTCTCGCGGCGCTATGCTTGCTCGCCGCCTGGCTGCGACCGTCTGCTGGGGAGAATTTGCTGATGCGCAGCGGCGAAACGCGCTGAGGAATCAGGCGGCGGGAAAGGTGGCTGGACTACAAAATTAGTTCCGGGGCTGAAGGAGATTCGGGCAGCTTGTCTCGGGGGTTTTTGCTATATCCGAGGCAAGGAGGTTATATGCCCAAAATCGTACTTCATATCAGTGACGAAGAGTTTTCCTCCGTGAAGCGCAGAGCTGATGCCTTGCACGTTGCCCCCGAGGATATCGCGTATTCAGGTCTCAACTACGTGATGAATGAAATTACCCGCGACGAGATTCGAAACGAAATTCTTCACATCCGCAATTGGCGCCGTGAGAGCCTGCCGCGCTGGTCTGACTCAGCGTGGTCTGTCCACGCCTACGAATGCGGCCACGACGATCACTCCGGCCCGGGACGTTAAAAGATAGCAGACTTTATATAGCGGAGCGCCGGCCCTTCGGCCGGACGGCTAGCCAATAAATTCGTTCCGCGTCGTCGGACACACTGGCTAGGAGTGCGTGCGGAGTACTGTTGGGCTGCCGCGAAGCGGCGGGTTTGAGTCGATGGAGGCGACGCGCTTTGTCCAATCAAGTCCGTCCGCGCCCTGTGGCGCGGACTTTAGGTTGAGAATGCCGGCGAGGACGCCAGCGCTCCCAGTGGCCGACGTCGGCGATAACGCCGCCGCTCGGCCAATACCCCGACATCGGCGGGACGCCGACGCTCGGCCCGCCGAGTGCGCCTTTTCAAGGCGCAGAAGGCTCTGGGAGCGCTGGCGTCCTCGCCGGCATTGGTTCGGTCGCCCCGCAGCCGCGGACTCCACCGTCTAACTCCGCCCCGCAGCGACCGTCGGCGCTCCAGTCGTCGGCTGAAGCAAATCCAGAATCCGCGCGAAGTTATACGGGCTCGACAGCGGCGTGCCGGGCGGCAGCGGCCCGTGGATCGGCGCGCCGAGTTGATCCATCATTTCCTTTTTCGCCTGATTCGAAAGAAGCCACCCGAGCGGCACGGGGACATCGCGCTCCGCGAGTTCAAACGAGATCAGTTCCGCTTTCATACTGCGGGCGACATACTCGTTGAGCAGTGTCTGGACGTTGCGCGTCGCGGAAACGCCGCGCGCCGAACGCGTGTTCAACAGCGTGAGAATGGGCGAAGCAGCCTCGCCGAACCCGTAGGAAAACTGCGGATCTTTTATCCCCCGAAGCAGGTCGCGGTTCGGGCTCGTCAGTTGAAGCACGATCAAGCGAAAGCGCTTTGGCTTTTGCGGATCGTCCAGGCCCAGCGCGCTCGCGATCTGACCGAGCGTGGCCATGCCGGAATTTTCAAAATACCCGCCGTCGGCCAGGCGCACCTTCATCAGCTTCTCCGATTTGTCCGGGCGATGAGCCATCACATACGCCACGGGCGTGACATAAGTAAAACGCGCGCTGGCCACCGCCGCCGTGCTGAGAGGCACGTTCGCCAGCGGATCGATATCGGCGAGAGAGCGAAGGTGCTCGAATTGCGCGCTGTCCGGCTGGTAGTGGCTGATCACCAGACGCTCGCCGCTCTCGACGACCGTTGTGTTCAAAAATAACGCCGGAGTTGAGCCACGCGCGCCCTGCGCCCGCAAGGCGTCGAACGATTCTTCGAGACGATGCGAACCTGGGAACGCATTGCGCCAGGCGCGTTCCAGGCCGGCTTCGAGCGCGCGCGAGCGATCGAAGCTGTCGATCGCCCAGGGCAAAGCGCGTTGCACGAGGTCGGGATACAGCGCGTAGGCGATCAGCGGACTGAGAAAATCTTCGCGCAGGACCTCGTCGGCTTTTTGCTGCATCGGACCGCGCTCCTTGATGTCGACGCGAGCCGGATGAGTAGCCGAGTTCGTCGCCTGCTCCGCGCAGAGCGCCGCAAACACGCTGGTGCCGACGCTGCCTCCGGAGACGCCGCTCATCGCGAAGATGTGCTGGGCAAACGCCGGGCAGCGATCCTGAATCGCCGAGAGAATCAGCGCGGAATTGTAGGCCGTGCGCAGCCCACCGCCCTCGGCAGCGACCAGGACCACCGGGTATTCGCCGTCTGGATACCGCTTGAGATCGGCGCGGCTTTGCAGCCATTCGTCAAAGGCTGCGCTCAAGTTCTCCGGCGTCTTCGCAGAGGGTGTCGGCAGTTGTCGCAGCGGATGATTGTCGTTCAGATCAAAGCCGCTGAAGACAAGCACCGCCACGACGATAATGGTGAGCAGCGGCACTCGCAGGAGTTTTCCCACGTAGAAAACGCCGGAGCCCACGGGAATCGCGGTCGCCGCGGAAAACAGCAGGACGCCGATCGTGCCGACGTGCCGCGCGATCTGACCTTTGGTGACAAGAATGAGGATGAACGTGACGGCCCAAAGAACATTCGAAACATCGATGAAGATGCGCATCCGCAGCGGCAGTTGTCGGTAGAGAATCTGCGGTTCGGCCGGATGCTTGAAGTTGCGTTTCTGCGTTTGGTTGAGGAAGGCGCGCCGCGTCGCGGCCGTGCGCTCGCCGTGCGTGCCGGTCAACAGGAGGAAGAGCACGGCGCCGAGGGCGCAGAGGATGCTCATGATCGCGAGATGCGTGTCCGCCGGCGCGTGCGCGACGCGTGCGGCCCAGGACGCCGCGGCGAACGCGAGCCAGGCCGTGGCTCCGATCAGCCGCGGCAACCATCGACTCGCCCAGCCGCGCATGCCCGTGGCAAAAATCGACTCGGGATCGAGCTGGAAAACCAGCACGCGCGCGCATCGCCAGGCCGAGATGCTGAGGAAAATCAGTGACGCCAGCGTGAAAATCAGCGCGACCATCGTGCCGGTCCAATTTTCCGCCAGCACGCGAAAAGCCTCCAAGCTTTGCTCGACGAAAAACACGACGCTGAGACCGAGAACGACGAACACACTGAACGGCATCAGCATGACGATCGCGAAGAACTCGGACCGACTTTCCGCAAAGGCGTGATAGGCCATCAGCGCCCGTTGTACTCTCTCTGAATTGAGCCAGGAACGTAGGTTCATGATGCAGGGGTGGGGTGAGGAAGCGTAGCAAATCGCTCGCCGGCGTCGCTTCTCTTCCTGTGTCGGACAGGAAAAAATGCACACGGCGCGCGAGTGGCTTCCAATTTGCTGTTGCTGGAAGCCAAGCTCTTGGGAATATCGCCCGCGATAGCCTGAGGAGGATATCTATGAAGAAATCGACCAAGTCAGATGCGGCAAAGCCCGCCAAAGCCACTACCCCAGCGCAGCCGGCGCCCTCACCGGCAACCACGGCAAAAGCTCCCGCCAAGCCAAAGACGCCCAAGACAACAAAGACCGCCACGAACTCCGTTGCGCCGGTCTTGGAGACCGCGCCTTCCATCAGCACTGACGTAGCAGCCGCATCCGCGCCCTTGGTGAAAACTTCGCCGGCGGTTCCGCAGACCACCGTCGTCGTCGCTCAGATCGACGTCGGCTTTGGCAATACGCTCTATCTCCGCGGCGAAGGCCCAGGCCTGAGCTGGGAAAAAGGCGTGGCGCTCGATTGCGTGGCCGACGACAAGTGGTCGCATTCGATCCCGGAGACGTCGAAGCCGATCGTATTCAAATTCCTGATCAACGATCAGACCTGGTGCAAAGGAGACGATTTCGTCGCCCAACCTGGCACGACGGTCACGGTGTCTCCAATATTCTGATACAGAGAACCGTTTTCAGATGACGACGGCGCGCGCATCGGGCGCGTCGTACGTCATCGACATCAGACGAGCCTGCAATTCCTGGGCGCTGCGGTCGCGCTCCGCCAATTCCTCGGGTTGCACAAGCCAGCAGAGAAGGCGCACCTGGGAAAAGGGCGCGGGAAGATAAAACCGGTCCCAACTGCTCAACTGCCACGCCGATTCGTAGATCGCGCTGAGCAGCAGGATCGGCGTTTGGGTTCGGCGCGAAACGATCAAGGCCCCCGGCTTCAGCTCATAGCACGGGCCGCGCGGGCCGTCCGGCGTGATGCCGATGTCCTTGCCTGCTCGGATTTCGTCGACCAACGCGGTCACAGCTTCGCGGCCGAAGCGGCTGCTGGAGCCGCGCACGCTGTGGATCCCGATCACGTCGAAGAAGGCCGCCAGCCACGCTCCATCGCGGCTCGCGCTGATCAACGCGGAGATGGGCCGGTTGCCGCGGAAGCGTCGAAACACCTCGGAGACGATGAACAGCCGGTTGTGCCAGAGCACGAAAGCGACTGGTTCGTCACGCTTGGTCACATTGCGCAGCGATGTCTCCGAAATCTGAATACGCAGGGAAGCGCCCCAGGCCCGCACCAGCAACCCGAGAGGGGAAAGCAAGACGCGTTTCCAGCCGGTGATGCCGTAGACCGTTTGATCGCCTGTGGAAGGAGAAGGGGGAGAGGAATTCAAACGCGTCAGTGTTGGTTTTCCCACGGAACACACGGAAAACGCGGAAGGGAAGTTTTTGTTGAGGCGTTTTCTTTTCCATCGAGTCTGTCCGCGCCGTGTGGCGCGAAAAGGCGAAAAGAACACCGCGCTGACTTGAGAAAAAACCGCGCCCTCCGAGGCGCGGATTTTTGCCGGAGCGCCGGCGTCCGCGCCGGCAATCTATTTACCGTCCGCGCCTCAAGCGCGGACGCACTCGATCGCCGCTGCGCCGCGAAGCGAGTCCGCGGCTTGCGCCGCATAAAAAAGGTTGGCCGCCCAGGAGGCCGGCGCTCCGTTGCGAGCCTTGGAGTCCGCCGGCGAGGAAGTTTCAAAAAACAACATCATAGCCTCCCGCGTTTTCCGTGTGTCCGGGGCGAAATGTGAACTGCATTTGTCGGCATCGCGGCCGAAAAGTTTTTCTCGAAATGTTGCGGCGCGGATCGTGTGATGCGGGCCCGAATGTCTGCTGTTTTCCCTCCCTGTCCGCATCTGCCGCCACCGTTGCCGCAGATGGACTGGCGCAATTTCAACCAGCATGGCCGCGAGGATCGCGGTGACGCGTTTTATCTCACGGCGCTGCGCTACGGAAATTCGCTTTGGCAGCGAGGATTCGCCGCCCGATCGATCCTTTGCCTCGACCGCGCGTTCGGCGCCGACCTGCGCGGCACCGAGAGCGTTCTCGCGGAATGGCCGCTGCCCTACGCGGCCATGGCGTGGATTCTGGCGGAAACGCCAGCGGGCGTCTTCATCGGCAATCCGCGGGTGCATTTCCAACATTACGCGGATCGACTAAAGGCGCCGCGCAAAGACCAGCGCAAGTGGCGCGCCTGGGCCTGCTGGGCCATCGCACGCGCCGTTTTACCTAACCTCCCCGCTGATCCACGCCACGAAGTCGAAGAGCCCTCGCTGGATGAGATCGAGCAACACCTCCGCCTCCACGGCCACCCCGGAGAAGCAGAACTCTGGCGCTCTACGCTCCGCTAAGGAAGAAGGAAGAAGTAAGAATGCTGGAAAGACAAAGGAAGAAGGAAGAATGAAGAAGGAAGAATGATCGAACCGAAGTCTCGGTCTGCGTCTGACGCGTCCCAAACGAATCGCCTCAGAAGGTAGGGCGAGAAG
This sequence comes from Opitutaceae bacterium, assembly GCA_035765635.1. Taxonomy (GTDB): domain Bacteria; phylum Verrucomicrobiota; class Verrucomicrobiia; order Opitutales; family Opitutaceae; genus EW11. The sequence continues at coordinate 345 of DASTWZ010000018.1, read as the reverse complement.
ACAAAGGAAGAAGGAAGAAGTAAGAATGCAGAATGATCGAACCGAAGAATCTGACTACATCTGACGTGTCTCAACCGAATCGCCTCAGAGGGTAGGGCGAGAAGACAAAGGAAGAAGGAAGAAGGAAGAATGATCGAACCGAAGTCTCGGTCTGCGTCTGACGCGTCCCAACCGAATCGCCTCAGAGGGTAGGGCGAGAAGACAAAGGAAGAAGGAAGAAGTAAGAATGCAGAATGATCGAACCAAAGAATCTGACTACATCTGACGTGTCTCAACCGAATCGCCTCAGAGGGTAGGGCGAAGCCTCCAGGCGAGCCGCAACCGTTTGACCTAACCTCCAGGATG
>DASTWZ010000017.1:0-114591 GCA_035765635.1 Opitutaceae bacterium | reverse complement strand
CTATATCGAAACCTTCTATAATCGAACCAGACTCCACTCGAGCCTGGGCTACATCAGCCCGGCTCAGTTTGAATCCAAACTAAACAACTAATCACCCCCACGACCCGTGTCCGAAGAATCGGGGCAAGCCCAGTTTGACCCCTTCTGGTGGCTTCAACGTTTAGTGTCCCCCGTTCTGCCAGTAAATATCAGCGAGGCCAGCTATGATCAATGCAGGCCCAGCCACTATCGCCACAATGCTCATCAAGAGGAGCACGCGCTTCATGGATGAACGAACGCGTAGTATATCCAAAAGTGCCTTCTGCACATTCGCGTCGTCAGATGTTGCTCGAATTGTGTCTGGTCGAAGCAAAAGTTTGCGCCGAAATTCTGTATCCCGCCAAAATGACCACTTTTGGCCCGCATTTTTATAAGCTGCTTCAAGCACTTTCGCTGCGTTATTGATGCTAGCGATGTATCGGAGCACGAGGCAGCTAACTGTCGCTACTATTAGAAAAAAGGTTGCCGGAAGTATTACCATGTTTTTGAAAAAACCGGTCCGGTTACAGGGGGAACAGGCGGAGGAGGTGTATATGGGATCCGCGGCTGATAATCCCTTATCTCGCGAATAGTACGGCTCCCTCCAACCGTGTACCCAGCTCCGACATGGACTTCCACCGGAGCGACGTACGGCGTTTCGATACCTTTTACGCCAATGAAGAGATTGTAGTTTAAGTCTCGTGAGTCCATTCCGCGAGACACGTTTGAAACGTCGACGCCAAAGCCAGGGCCTAGGCCGACCGATGCACCGCCATATCCAGACCATCCGTTGAAGCGTTCCGGGCGACTCGCGCCAGAAGCAGACAATAGCACTCCAACGCCGCCGTTGATACTCGTGGAAACTCCCGTCAGCGGCGTATAGGACTGGGTGTAACCCAGCCGCCAATCGAGAGGATTTGTTCCCGCTGCACTAAATGTCAGTTGCGTGCTAAACGCACCCTGAAGACCCACAGCAGCTCCCGCTTGAACTCCAGCGGACACCGTAAAACCTTTACTTGCTAACGCGCCTCCCCTGTTTGGGGCGCTCGACGTGCCAGGAATTTCCACCCAATTTCCGCTACCATCCTGATACTTTAGATTTCCCCAGCCACTGGTAGTGTGGGCGACTGGCTCGCTATTTGGGGCAACGTCTGAGACTGGCGTACTCGTTACTGCACCTACTCCCGAAGCACCAGATTTTGACGCAGTCCCACGTATTACTGTGGCGGCTGGTTGCGAATTGAGACTGTTGAATCCATCAATGACACCCTGTATAGCGTCGCTTGTCTCTGCTCCGCTATTAACAGCACTCATTAATCCATTCATACCCCGTTGCATATCCGACTGGAAGTCCATTCCACCTGAAGCGATCCAAACTTCTCGATCTTCCAACCCCCAATATGAGGGTTCATCATAGCAACCAAGATTGTTCGTACCAGCGTCATCCGAAGAATAATAACAAACTTGGGACAACCCGATAACATCAATCCGGTCGATTGCATTATTTCCACAAATCGCATACAGATTTATCCCGCCTTTTTCCTCTATGGGATCTCGTCCGAGGAATCGGCCCGTGGCGGACGAGTAATATCGGCGGCCATAGTATAGCAATTGGGTTTCAGGGTCGGTGTATTTCGTAGAAAACCTGAACTTGCTGATTGTAGCCATGTCACCCGTGCTCCGCAGTGATTCACCGAAAGAGCCATATTCGAAAATGGCGTGCAAGGAGCCATCGCTTTGTAGCGTCATGGCGTAGACGTTACCGTTACCATCGTAAGCGGGTTCGAGCACCTGACCACTTGCTGTCTTGGTCATAAGGAGCCCACCGACGCCTCCTGCATCCTGGAGATTTCCTGAGAGGTCGATGCCCCAGTAATGATGAACTAAGTATGTGAAACCCGAGGTTGCATCGATCTCGGCGATCATATTCCAGCCATCGTACATGAAGCGAATTTCCGAGACGACGATCCAGGCGCCGCTGCTCCATGTTTTCGTGCGCTTGACGATGCGGCGTCCCAAATAGTCGTAGCGGAATTCGTATCTCCTCCGGGGAATGCCATTATTGTATGCCACATCCCGCGTTTCTATGGAACTCAACCGGTTTTCTGCGTCCCAGCCATAAGTCCATCGTCCGTCCGTCAGAATATTTCCATCGGAATCGTACGTGTAAACTTCGGGCGTTTTAGGAACGAAGGCATTTCGGACGTCCTGACCGCCGAGATCGCTTGCGGTAGTGATCGTCAGCCACGACGGCACGGAGGTGTTTGTCGTCGTCAGCGTCTTGGCGTAGTATTCATCCTGGTGAGTCGCCGCTTGGCCATTGACCGTCACATTCGCCGAAATTGGAGCGAAGCCGGCCACCAACGTCGTGCCCGGAGCTGTGCGTTGTGAATACTGGTTCAGCGCGTTGGGCGTGTAGGTCGAATTTGTTGAATCTACCGACGAAGTCTTGCGGTTGCCGATTGGATCGTAGTCGAAGGAGTAGCTACGTCCGAGAACTGCTGTCGTGGTATTCGCAAATGTAGTCTGAGACGAAGTTACCTCGGAACGATTGTTATACCCCCATTCGGTATACAATCCTCCATTTTTGTATGAGCTAAAAATCGAGCCTGTGTCGGTTCGATTCGTGCGTCGACCCAAGACATCGTTTACATAAGCGAATTTGGCCAAAGTCGTCGATCCGTATTTCGTTTCAATGGATGACAAAAGATTTCGTTGCGGCTCGTAGTTTCTTGTCTGGTTCCACGCCCCACTTGAGTCCGAAACCGTGAATATCAGATTCGAATTCGGAACGTACGTGTACGTAATTCCAGCCACGTTACTGACCCGACCATAAGCGTCGTATCCGAACGCGTTGGTATATTCGTTGATGCCATTGCCGGATGTGCCAAATCGCAAGGCCGTCGTTCTTCCGAGGGCGCCGCTCGTAGTTGTATCAAGCTCCCAATGGATTTCCCGAGAGCCATAAAAGGGGGCAGACAAGTACTCGGCCGTCACTTTTCCGCAGTTGCAATGATCGAAGGTGCGTTGGCCGGAGATGTCGGTGACATTTGAAAGTAGCCCTCGGCGATCGTAGCCGTAAGACAAGTTTGTCGTGATGCCGTCGCTATAGCTAATCGTTTTCTGTTCTGCTGTCTTGCTGTCGTAACCATATGTCGTCGTCAGATTGCGGGCCCATTTGCGCGTGAGCATCTGACCGCGAGCATTGTAGGTGTATGTGACAGCCTTGTTCGCGGCATCGGTTTTTGAGCTCAAGAGCCCAGTCGCTTGATCGTAGGACCAGGTAGTCGCATCTCCTGCGGCAGAAGGGTAGCCGGTATAGGGCCAGGCTGCCCCCGTAAAATCAGTCGCGGAATCACGGAATGTCCGCATCTTCGTCTTTTCTCCAAGAGAGTTGTATTCGTACTCAACGGGATACGTTGCCGCACCCCAGACACGCGTCGTACGTCCGGCGCTGTCGTAGCTGTAACGGGTCGCCAAGCTTGCTGCGTTCGTCGTGTACGCGAGACGCCCCGTGGATGAGTCGTAATAGTATGTCGTCGTCGGCCCAGACGGTTCGGTCACCGTTTGCAGTTTTCCGATCGATCCAGACGTTGAGCCCAACGCGTAGTACGCTTGCGACGTGGTTCCGATGCGCGGATCGACCGTACCGGTCAGTCGTCCATAGCCATCATACTGAAAGGTGGTGACGATATTCTGCGCGCTCTGTTTCGATCTCGTTAGACCCCAACGGGCCACTTCCACTAGATTTGCCGTCGAGTCTGGTACATCCGTCGTGGTCGTAACTGTATTCGTCCCCGGATCCGAGAGGACTGTCGTCGTCGTGAGATTCCGGAAGAAGTCGTACGACATCGTGACAGCATAATTCTTGTGCGCGTCGAATTCCGTCGAGATGCCTGCGTAGCCCAGTCGAGTGAGCGTCTCCGACATCAGCACTTGGGTCGCGTCGGTTTTGGGATAGGTGTAAGTTAAATTCTGGAGATACCACGCTCCCGATTGATTGCTATATTGAGTCGTGGTTTCTGTGATGCGATCGGTGCTGGCCTTGCCAATCAGGCCATCAGCATTGACGTCAAGCGCGGTAAACTGGAGCGCGCCTAGTCCGTCGTATTGATAAAGCGTATCGGCCAGTCCGGTTTCCGACTTTTTTGTGAGCTGCCCGCTTCCGTTGTAGGCGTAGGTCTTCTGGAAAGTTCCGGAGCCAAAAGCGGGAGACTCTTCTTTTATCGTTCTACCAAGCCAATCCTTCGTTACACTATTATACCTGAGAGATCCACTACCTCCGACAAACGTTTTTGACGTAATTGAACCGTCTGCGTTCACGGTGTAGGTATAGGCGTTGGCCACTCGACCCGTGCCTGACTCGGCCGAAAGGGTGCCATCGATATTATTCGACGAGATAAGTGTCGCTCCACCGGGCAGCGTGCTCGTCACCGTCCTGGTTGCGTCGCTGTAGCTGTACGTTGTCGTAAGCCCACTCGCGTCGGTGCTGCTGGTCATCTGGCCTGCCAGATTGAATGCCGCACTTTCCGTGAATCCGGGATCGGTCGCGACAGACGAGGTGCTCGTTTTCTTCGAGAGAACATCACCGGCAGAATTATATGTGTAATGGGTATAAATCTCCGCCTGGGCTGGGTAGCTGCCCGAAGCAGGAATGGCAGACTTATAACTCGATATTACACGCCCCAACGCATCCAAGTCATTATGAACAAATGTTCTGTCGAAGTTGGATTCCTGAACAAGGTGATCGCCGCTAAACGCCCATCCCTTTTCACCACCGGAGCTGGTATACTGTGTCTGGGGGTGACCGCGAAAGTAATTGGTGTACGTGAATCCAACCATTTGGAACGTTCCGCCTGAATAGACATAATCGAGCTCACAGACCACGGCTCCATCATTCTTTCGGACAGTGTCTTTACGCGTGGACCTGTTCTCCACCATGTAAATGGGCTCAATGGAATCACCATAGATCGTATTCACGACGGTGCCTCCAGACGCAGCGCTGTTCGAGCCATGCAGCTCCGTGACGCAGGTATAATCACCTGATGCATTCGGTGTGAATGCGCTCGCAGTCCATTGCGAAAGGCTTCCGGTGCCGTTTGAAAAGGTGCCTTTCCCATAGTAATAGGACACCTGCGTACCGTCCGGCGCCACGGACGAATAGACCTGGCCCGCATAGTCGTACAAACTAGGGTCAGTAAACCGCGTATGGAAGACCTTAACGGTGGACGGTTGGAATAGCGTGCTGTTGGCGTATGATTTGGTCGTCACGATGCGCAGGGGCTGCCCGTTCGGGGCATTCTGAGTAAAATCATACGTCGAATCCATTCGCCCGGTTTGCATGGCGCCAACCTGAGAAGTCTGAGACTTCACGGTATCATAAAATACTCCGGTATCTCCATCGCGCTCGGCTGTGTAGCTATAAAGCGTTGCGTTCGTCGCTCCGGTCGTCACGGGGGCCGCTGGCCCGGAGCCAAACGGACGATGCACCGCAGTCAGGTTGCCGAAATTCTGCGCGGTATCCCCATAAACATAGGCTTCCCAGGACCCGTCGTATCGCAGTACCGAAGCGAGGCGGCCATATCCGCCGGTGCCCGGTGTCGTGAAGTAGCTGTAGATGGTCGTGAGATTCAGGCCATCTGGATCTAGCGACTCGGAAGTCATTTCTTCCTGCCCCCAGGGCATTGGAGTATAGATTCGCTTCAACTTGCGCGCGACCGTTGGAGTTCCTGATGTTGGATTATCGGAAATCACGACACTCTCCGTCCGGGTCACGGGTCCTCCCGGAGGACTCATCGTCGAGCTGAGCGCGATCTTTCGCAGCGGCGTGCTATTATCGATCGACCAATTGCTGCCGGATTGTGTGATATTCCACGTTTCGACGGTGGAAACCGTCCATCCATTTGAAAAATCTGTCCTTTGAATCGTGAGTTTTCCGCTGCCCCCATAAGTGATCTGGTACCTGACGTAAGGGGTGAGCACGGTGTTTCCGCTCTTCACATGCCAAGCGTTATCACCGCCCCACTCCATGCTCGTCACGATGGGATCATAGAAATCCAACATATAGGCATTGGCCGTTCCTATGTTATCCAAGATATGGAGGAACGCCTGCGGCGTTGAAATAAACCGGCGCGGGCTGTAATTGGGTGAAGTGGTGTCTGGGATTATCGCTATTTCCGGGGAGTATATGTGCGAAAATACCAAGGAATTTGAACTGCCAAGCGACGAATCGATCGTCGTCGTACGCAACTGCAATGATCCGGCGGACATCCCATTCGAAAGACGTCCGAAACCGACGGCCCAGATCAAATCTCCTACTTGTGGTGGAAGTGCTGCTCCCGGGGAAAGCGTTTCACTGCCATCATCGGCCACAAGTACAACGGAAATATTTCCGGCGGTTCCATTGCCACCACCATAATCGGCGGTTCGCATGGATCCCAAGGGGCGGTCATTAATTAATGTATGATAGCCCACGGGAACACTGAATTTTACTTCTCCATAGCGCCACGCCCCGCTGCCAATATTCATTTGGTACAGGTGGCCAGGCGTCATCAGCACTTGGTACGGAGATTCCTGTGTCCAAACAGAGGCACCCGCGCTCGGAATCGCGCGATCGATGATTCGAGTCGTCGGGGTTTCGCCCAAGTTGAAATACATTATGGCATTCGAGGCCATGCCGTAACCGGCAGCCTGGACCGAAACAACAACCTGCGCATTTTCCTTTGGCTTTTTTTGCGCAGAACAAATGCTTGCGAGTGTCAATATGCCAATGAACACGCCAATCAAACGTGTGACATTCATAAATTGTCTAATGTAATATCTTCTGATTATCAATGCAGCATTGCTGCACGGCCTTTTCAGGGCCAGTTTCAGAGTGGGGAAAATACCTCCAACGCTCGCGCCGCCTGCGTCGGCACGGAGTTGCCGGTTGGGGAAACGTTACCTTGCACGTCGACCGCGTAGATCATATAGCTGTGGCTACTCAGCGGCGCAACCGACGTATCTGTAAACGTGAGCACGCCTCCGGCCACGCTTTGGAGCAGGCTTCCGTCGCGGTATATATTGTAATGGTCGATGCTATAGTTGCCAGTCGAGGCCGACCAAGTAAGTGTGACGAAGGTCGATCCAACAACGGACGCGTGAAAGTTTCCCGGCGAGGTAACCACGGGATTCAACACGGTAAAATCGATCCACTGGTCTCTGTAGTTGTTATAATTATCAATCAATCGGTACTGATAGGAATAAGTGCCCGGTCCCTGATCTGGCGCGTACGTCATACTCCCAAGCGGTTGAGCCGGCAGAACCAGGCCGCCACCATTGGGATACCAGATAGTCCCCTCTGTACGGTTCACTCCAAAACTCGCTGTTCCATCCCGGATCAGGGTAACACTCTGTCCAGTATAGATCGGGGTCTGCGAAACTGATCCGGCTGGCACAATATTCGCCGGTGCGACTGTCCAAGTGAGGGTCTTTGCGTCCGAGCCATAGGAATTGGCTGCGCTGATCGCAACGCCATAGACTCCGCCAATCACGCCACCGGGCGTGAGGGGAACTGCCGCCCCCGCTATGACGCCGTTTGTTGTGTTCACGGTGAATCCATTCGGCAGGCCAGTGGCATTGAAGGAAGTCGGAGAATTCGTGGCCTGGATTGTGTAGCTGTAGCTCTGGCCTTCGTTTGTCCCAATATTCAGGCTCGACGTGATTGTCGGGGACGGCACCGGCACGCCCACTTGATACAACGGGGGAACGCTCGAATACCATGGGCGCCCATCCATCAACTGAACCTGGACATAATACGTTCCGGGCATCGTAATCGCAAACGACGCGCTGACGGACACAGGGGTCTGGTGAACCGGAAGGAAATCATATATTCTCGTCCAGTTTCCGTGGGGATCTTCGACGTCAATATAGACGGCCCAAATCGCTAGCCGCGCAGCGGTGTTCCAATCGTTGCCATCGGAATTATCCGAAGGATTTGCATGTCCGCCCACGCCGACATTCACTGTGGTCCCCACAGATGCGGTTGCCGGGATACTCACCCAATCAATGGTCGGTGGTGTGACCAATGTCGCTTTCGAGCAGCAAGTAATCGCGAGGAAAGCCGCCGCCCACCAAAGAAATGGAGGCTTCATTAGTCGTCGATGGAACCGTAGATCTTTGTCGAGACCCCGGGCAGGCCTTTATCGAACTTCACCGCCACCTGAAAACGATCCGTCTTGGCGGTAGATTTGGGCGTGATGCTGATGCGGTAATGCGTGCTGTCGATTGGCTCCAGAGTGGCACTCACTCCGTTGCTGGTCTTGAGATTTTGCGGAGTGACGGTGCCGGCGCTCACGGTCACGGTAACCGACTTTGAGGCGAGCGCGTCACCCACTTTCCAATGGACCTCGTGCGTATCAAATGCCACTGCGACTTCTCGCTGAATCTGCACAGCCAGCGTTTTGACGCCGTTGTCGGTCTTTACGCGTATAAGCTCAACCGCGCTGTCTGTGTCTTCACGTGAATCGTATATAAAATCGACTTCTCCCGAATCACCCGGTTTTATCTTATTTGGAAAGTCCTGAATATATATTCCTGCACTGGATTGGACTCCCAACACCTGCCACGCATCGGTCGAATCGTTCTTCAACGGAACTGACAATCCTTCCTTCCCTCTCGCATTCCAAGCTACTGCAACCTGAAAAGTAGACGGGGCCGGCTCCACGGGGTCCGAGTTAGTGACCACGCGCAGATTGGGATCATTGGCTGGCGGAGTTGATACATCCGTCGCGCCATCGGCCCAAGCAACGAAGCCAAACACGATTACGCTTAACGCCAGGGGTACGAGCTTCATGTGTATACGCCAGCGCTGTTCGACAACTGCGAAACACCTTCTCGCGGCCTCACGCCAAACAAATGCTGGATGTGCAAATTGCTGTATTTTGCGGATCGTTACGTCAATAATTATTTATATCTGATTTTATATTTGCTTGGGCTGTTGCGTCCGGACGCCGAAGTTTGGGTAAACCCGCCCATCGAAACGTAGGCCTTTTTATCTTCGCCTTTCACTCTCCCTCTTCAGCTTTCTTCCTTCAGCCTTCAGCCTTCGCCTTTCCATGTACCTCCCGCAAATCGTCACTCGTTCAACGTTGTTGTTGTCCATTCTCTGTGCGCCGCTTGTCGGGCGCGCGGTCGAGATCGATGCTGTGCCGCCTCATGTCACGAAGCGCGTCGCCACGGTCCAGGTTCGCGTCGCTCCTGATCACCGCGACTGGACGTACAACGTGGGCGAACCGGTTCACTTCAAAGTTTCGGTGACGGCGGACAACGAGCCGATCGGAAATCTCACGGTCAAATACACGGTCGGCCCCGAAATGATGCCGGCGAAAGCGCAAACTGCCGCGGTTCCGCTCGAGGGTCTCGCGATCGATGGCGGCACGATGAAGGAGCCCGGTTTCCTTCGTTGCACGGTCTCCGTGGAAGTCGCCGGCAAGACCTACAGTGGCGCGGGCACAGCGGCGTTTTCGCCGGAGAAAATTCGCCCGACCCAAACCGAGCCGGCCGACTTCGACGCATTCTGGAAAGCCGCGAAGGAAGAACTCGCGACCGTTCCCATCGACGCGACGTACACGCCGATCCCCGAGGCGAGCACGGGCACGGTCAACGTTTACCTCGTTCGTCTGCGGAACGTGGGCAAGAGCTGGGAAGGTCCGGGCCATTTCTACGGCATTCTCTGCGAACCGAAAGCTCCGGGAAAATATCCGGCATTGCTGCGCGTGCCCGGAGCGGGAGTGCGCCCCTATTTCGGCGATGTCGAGATGGCCGAAAAAGGCGTGATCACCTTCGAGGTCGGCATCCATGGCATTCCCGTGAACATGCCGAAAATCGTGTACAACGACCTGCTCGGTGGGGCGCTCGATGGTTATTGGATGTTCAACCTCGATGATAAATCGAAATATTATTACCGGCGCGTTTATCTCGGCTGCGTCCGCGCGAACGACTTTCTCACTTCGCTGCCGAATTGGGACGGAAAAAATCTCATCGTCGCCGGCGCCAGCCAGGGCGGCCAGCTCACGATCGCGACGACCGCACTCGATCCCCGCGTCACCGGCTTGGCTGTGACGCATCCCGCTTTCTGCGACGTCACAGGCGAGTTGCACGGACGCGCCGGTGGTTGGCCGCATCCCTTCAAACCCGATCCCGAAACCGGCGCCAAATCGCCGAATGCCACGCCCGAGAAGATCGCCACGACGACATACTACGACTCGGTGAATTTCGCGAAGCGCATCAAAGTGCCGGGTTACTACAACTGGGGTTACAACGACGACACCTGCCCGCCCACGTCGACCTACGCCGCTTACAACATCATCACCGCTCCCAAGGAACTCGCCGTCACCCTCGAACTCGCCCACCAGTACACGAAGGAACAACAAGACGCGATCAACGGCTGGATCGCGAAGCAGCTTGGTTTGAAGTAACCGATTTTGCGCCCACGAATCACACGAACGCCACGAAACCCAAACCTCGATCCATTCCCACGGAAGGCACGGAAAGTTTGGAGCAATTTTTCAAACAACAATGTCGCAAACTTCCCACGACTGAATGCAAAGAGAATAAATTCAGAAATCTGAATTTCCGTTGTTTGAACCCTTCAGTGTTTTCGGTGCTTTCCGTGGGCAAATTTTCTGAGGTTTGAGTTTCGTGCCGTTCGTGTGATTCGTGGGCCGCTAATTCTTCGCCCAAAATCCCTTTGATTTAGCGCAAAATCCACCTCTTCATGCGCTTCGTGCGTTCCTACCCGCGCTCGATTCTTTGGCCTCTGCTCTGCGCTGCGTCCGTCCTGGCGTGCGCGTGGTCGTCGGCCCGCGCGGATGTCGTGCAGAAAGACGGCAAGGTCCACGTCACCTATTGGGAAAAATGGGTCAGCTTCGAAGGCATCGCCATGCAGGCGACGATCGATGCCTTCAATCGCACGCATCCAAACATCGTCGTCGAATATTACCCGACTTCGCAGATCGACCGCAAAACGCTCGTTGCCACCGCAGGCGGCGATCCGCCGGATGTCGCCGGGCTCTGGGTGCAAAACGTCGCGACGTTCGCCGACGCCGAGGCGCTTCTGCCGCTCGACGATTTCATCAAACGCGACGGGCTCACGCCGGAAGCGTGGCTCGAGCGTTATTACCCGATCTTCGCGAAGATCTGCACGTACCGCGGCAAGGTCTACGCTGGCATCTCCACCCCCGCCGTCATCGGCTTCGCCTGGAACCGCACGCTTTTCCGCGAAGCCGGTTTTGATCCTGATCGCCCGCCGAAAGACTTGGCGGAGCTCGCCGAGTATTCGAAACGCCTGACGAAGCGTGACTCATCAGGGGCGTTAACTCAGGCCGGCTTTATCCCTCAAGAGCCGGGCTGGTGGCCCTGGTGCTTCGCCCGCTGGTTCGGCGGCGAACTCTTCGATGGCCAATCGATCACCGTCGGGACCGATCCGCACGTGCTGGAAATGTTTCGCTGGGTGGCGAACTGCACACGCACGTATGGGGCAGCGCAATTGCAGCACTTCTATTCCGGTTTCGCCGGCCAGATGCTGAGCGCGCAATCCGCGTTCATGAACAGCAAGGTCGCGATGGTTTTCACCGGCGTGTGGATGGACAACTACATGCGCCAATACAAACCGGGCCTCGACTGGGCGGTCGGTCCGTGGCCAGAAGTTGTCCCAGGCATCAGAGACTTCTGCATGGTCGAGGCCGACGTGCTGACCATCCCGCGCGGCGCGCGCAATCCCGACGCGGCGTGGGAATTCATCAAGTACTGCAACTCCAACAATCCAAACGCGCGGACGCGCGAAGAACTCGAGGGATCAGAGCTCGCCTGTTTCCTCCAGGCCAAGACATCGCCGCTGCGTTCCTGGAGTCCCTACTTCGAGCAGCATCACCCCAATCGTTTCGCCGCCATTTTCCGCGAACTCTCCGCGAGCCCGCACGCCGTATGCGTGCCGCAAATGGGCATCTGGCAGGAATACCACCGCGAATTCACCGCTGCGTTTCAAAATGTCTATAATCTCACGCAGACTCCCGAGGACGCCGTGAAATATCTCCAGGACCGGATGAGTGAAAGCTGGAAACGTTATCTGAAGAGCCTGGAGCGGCACGGCCAGGTCGCTCCCACCGTATCCAAAAATCCATGACACGGCGCGAAGGAAAAAATCTCTTCAACGGGCTCGCGTTCACCAGCCTCTGGATTATCGGGCTCGCGGTCTTCACGGCCTATCCGGTGCTCGCCTCGCTCTATTATAGTTTCTGCGACTACTCGATCTTGAAGGGCGCCGTGTGGTCGGGCCTGGAAAACTATATCGAACTCGTCCACGACGACCTGTTTTGGAAATCCCTTCGCAACACTCTCGTCTACACCGCGCTGTCCGTGCCGCTCGGCACGATCGTGGCGCTCGCGCTGGCGATGCTGCTCAATGCCGAGGTGCGCGGAAAATCGTTTTTCCGCGTCGTGTTTTATCTGCCCTCGATCGTGCCGATCGTCGCCTCGTCCATGCTCTGGCTCTGGATCCTGAACGGCCAGTACGGGCTCCTCAACGGCCTGCTCGGGCCGGTCCTGCACCTCTTCGGAAAAACGCCTCCCGCGTGGTTCACCGATCCGACCTGGGCCAAGCCCGCGCTCGTCCTGATGAGTCTCTGGGGGACCGGCAACGCGATGGTGATCTACCTGGCTGGTCTCCAAAACGTACCACGTGAGCTGTACGAAGCCGCGGAGATCGACGGCGCGACCGGCTGGCGCCGCTTCTGGCACGTCACGCTGCCGTCGCTGCGGCCGGTCATCTATTTCAACGTCCTGATGGGGATGATCGGCGCGATGCAGATTTTCACGCAGGCCTTCATCGTCTCCGATTCGGCCAACGGCCAGACCGGCACGTTCGACGGCGCGCCGGCGCGCTCGCTGCTCTTCTACACCATCTATCTTTTCACCACGGCGTTTCACGACCTGCGCATGGGCTACGCGAGCGCCATGGCTTACGTGCTGTTCATCATCATCGCAGCGCTTTCCTACCTAGCGACACGGCTTTCGCGTGACGGCGATTGACCGCCTGACCGATGCACTCCCGCTCGCCCACCACTCGCACCGTCACCTACGTCCTGCTCGGCCTAGCCAGCGCGTTGTTCGTCGTGCCCTTCATCTGGCTGATCTCGACCTCGCTCAAGCCGATCGAGCAAGCGACATCCCTGCCGCCCACCTGGATTCCCCGCGCCTACATCGCCACGCTCAGCGGCGGCCTTCGCACCGAAGTAAGCCTGGACTACCGAGTGAACCAGAGCGGTGTAGTGGGAACGTTGATACAGGGCGAACACCAGGGCGACCGCGTGTTTCTCTCCGACGAACAGCTCGCGAAAAATCCCGCGGCGCTTCGCGTCGAATACAAAGTTTTGCCCGGCTGGTGGCACGTGACGCAGCGCATCGAGAAAAAATCCGGCCACGATCAACCGAAATGGGACTTTCTACCTAACGAGCGAATTGAGTCACACATTCATCTGCGCTGGCGCAACTATCCGGAGGCCCTCTCCCGCCTCGACGGCGGCACGGACGACCAGGCGAGCTTGCAGGCAAAACACCGGGTCAGCTTCTGGCGCTTCCTGGGAAATTCGCTGATCATTTGTGTGTTCGGCGTGGCCGGGACCGTCGTCTCCAACGCGATCATCGCCTACGGCTTTGCGCGGATTCAGTGGAAGGGGCGCGACGCGTTTTTCGCGCTGACCCTGGCGACCATGATGGTGCCTTTTCCCGTGCTCATGGTGCCGCTCTACAGCGTGTTCAAGGCCTTCGGCTGGATTGGCACGCTGCTGCCGCTCTGGGTGCCGGCGTGGTTCGGAAGTGCGTTCAATATCTTCCTCATGCGCCAATTCTTTCTCGGAATTCCCGAGGAACTGAGTGAAGCCGCGCGGATCGATGGGTGCAGCGAGTGGCGGATTTTCTGGCGGATCATTCTTCCTCTGAGCAAGCCCGTCCTCGCCACCGCCGCACTGTTTCATTTTCTGTATGCCTGGAACGACTTCATGGGGCCCCTGCTCTATCTCACGCGGAAGGAAACGTTCCCGCTCTCCCTCGCGCTGCAAAGTTTCCAGTCCCAGGTGGGCGGCGTCGAATGGCACTATCTCATGGCCGCCAGCGCGGTGACCACTCTGCCCGTAATCATCCTCTTTTTCTTCGCGCAAAAAACTTTTATCCGCGGAATCGCCACGACCGGCTCGAAGAGTTGACGCGGGCGATTCGAAATTCAGGTCAACGAATCGAATCCATGCGCCTACCCTCGCTCGTCACGGTCACGCTCAGCCTGCTGCTTTTCATCCCGTTTTTCGTCTCCGACGCCAGTTCGTCGAGTTCGCAGCGCGAGCGCGAGAGTTTCAACGAGGGCTGGAAATTTTTCCGAGGCGACGCGCCGGACGCCAAGGGCTCGCTCGACTACAAACACCTGAAACCCTGGGTTCTCGCGACGAGCGGCACGGACCTCGTCAACGCCAGCGTCGCGAAGCCAGTGCGCCCCGAGGGAAATCCCGGAGGCAACATTTCCTTTGTTCAGCCAAACTTCGACGACAGCCAATGGCAGAGCGTGCGGGTGCCGCACGACTGGGCGATCGAGGGTCCGTTCTCGCAGGACCTTCCCGGCGAAACCGGCAAACTGCCCTGGGAAGGCGTGGGCTGGTATCGGAAGACGTTCCAACTCGATCCGACGGACGCGGACAAACTCGTCGCTCTGGATATCGACGGGGCGATGTCCTACTCGTCCGTCTGGCTGAACGGCCACTACGTCGGCGGCTGGCCCTATGGCTATTCGTCATACCGGCTCGATCTCACACCTTACCTGAATCGCGACGGCGACAACGTCCTCGCCATCCGCCTCGAAAATCCGCCGGAGTCGTCCCGCTTCTATCCGGGCGCGGGAATTTACCGCAATGTCTGGCTCGTGAAAACGCCGCCGCTGCGCCTGCGCCACTGGGGCGTCTTTGTGACCACGCCGCGCGTCTCACCAGAATCCGCGCTGGTGCAGGTCGACGTCACCCTCGAAAACACGAAGCCGGAAAGCGCGCGGGTCAGTGTCACCACGCGTATTCACGAATTGGGTACAGATGATCGCATCGTGGGCAACCCGGTCGCGGTCTCGAACACCGTGCAGATCGATTTCGATCCGGCCAAGGATAGCGCGGCGACGCGGTCGTTTTCCGTGCGCATCCCGCGCCCGAAACTCTGGGACCTGCAGCACCGCAACCGCTACGTCGCGATCACGAGCATCGATCGCGGCAACGAAATCGTCGACGAAGAGCGCACCGCGTTCGGCGTACGCACCATCGCGTTCGACGCCGACAAGGGATTTTTTCTCAACGGGAAACACGTTCCGATTCAGGGCGTGTGCATGCACCACGATCTCGGCGCCCTCGGCAGCGCAATCAACACGCGCGCACTGCAGCGGCAGATCGAGATTCTCCAATCGATGGGCTGCAACGCCATCCGCACGAGCCACAATCCTCCTGCGCCCGAGCTGCTCGATCTCTGCGATCGCATGGGCATGCTCGTGATGGATGAAGCGTTCGACTGCTGGCAGCTCGGAAAAAAAGCCGCCGACAAGGATGCGACGGACCCGTACGAAGCTTTTCACGATTACGCGCGGGTGTTTTCGGAATGGCATGAACGCGATCTCCGCGCGCTGGTACGGCGCGACCGCAATCATCCCTCAGTGATCATGTGGAGCATCGGCAACGAGGTCATCGAGCAATGGAGCTCCGATGGTTGGAACTTGGCCACGCACCTCGCCGGCATCGTTCGCGAGGAAGATCGCACGCGGACAACGGTGAGCGCACTGAACAGCCCGACTGCGCCGTTCAACGGTTTTCAGACGGCGATCGATGTCATCGGTGTGAATTACCAGCCAAAGGCCTATGGAAAATTTCACCAGAATACGCCGACGATTCCGATTCTCAGCAGCGAATCCGCATCGACGGTCAGTTCGCGCGGCGAGTACTTTTTTCCTCTAGATCTGAACGACAAATCCAAGGGCCGCTCGGATTTTCAGGTGAGTTCGTACGATCTCGCGGCCCCGCCCTGGGCTTATCCACCCGACGCCGAATGGGCGGGCTTGGACGACGCGCCGTATGCCGCGGGCGAATTCGTCTGGACGGGTTTCGATTACATCGGCGAGCCGACGCCCTACAACAAGGACAGCACGAACCTGCTGAATTTCACGAGCGATGCCGACCGCGTGCGCCTCGAAAAAGAGCTGAAGGAACTCGGTCGCATTCGGGTGCCGTCGCGCAGCAGTTATTTCGGCATCGTCGACCTGGCCGGCTTTCCGAAGGACCGTTTTTATCTCTATCAATCGCGCTGGCGGAGCGATCTGCCCATGGTGCACATCCTGCCGCACTGGAACTGGCCCGAGCGCGTCAATCAGGTGACACCGGTGCACGTGTATTCGTCGGGCGACGAGGTCGAACTTTTCCTGAACGGCAAGAGCCTCGGCCGAAAGAAACGCGGCCCGCGCGACTATCGCTTCATGTGGAACGACGTCGTTTATCAACCCGGCGAGCTCACGGCGGTCGCGTACAAGCATCACCGCCATTGGGCCAAGGGATCGGTGCGCACGACGGGTGAGCCGGCACAAGTCGCGCTTGCTGCGGACCGGGCTGATCTGCGGGCGGATGGCGACGATCTGTCGTTCGTCACGGTTCGCGTCGCCGACGCGAACGGCATGACGGTGCCGCGGACGCATAATCTAGTGACCTTCACGATCGAAGGCCCCGGAGAAATCGCCGCGGTGGATAACGGCGACGCGACGAGCTTCGAGTCCTTCCAAGCCTCTCAACGCAAAGTCTTCAACGGCCTCGCCCTCGTCGTGATCCGTACGAAGAAAGGCACGCCCGGCTTGATCACTCTGAAAGCCGCCAGCGAAGGACTCACCCCCGCCCAAATCGCGCTGCACGCGAATTGAGGACGTTCTTTTTTTTAGCCGCAAAGAGGCGCAAAAAAAAACGCAAAGAGGATTTTTGTTAGGCCGACGCGGCTCAGACATTCATCGCCCGGGAGCGGTCTGGTATTTTGGTTTGGAGTTACAAGCCAATACACCAACCGCGTTGTGGAGCGGAAATTTCCAGCGATATCGCCGACCCAAAATCCTCTTTGCGTTTTTTTTTGCGACTCTTTGCGGCTAAAAATAGCGGCGAAAAAAATCGCTACCGAATCACGTTCTCCGTTTTCGCGTCGAAGAGATGCGCGTGGTCGAGATCGAAGGCGACGGTGACTTGATCGTTTGCCTGATAACGATCGGTCGGGCGAACGCGGGCGATGAAGGACGTCGTGCCTGTATTCAAATATAAATATGTTTCCGCGCCCATCGGCTCGGAAATATCCACCCGCACATTCGCCACGCGGCCAGCGGCCCTCTCCGCTCCGCCGGTGATATCGGCAATATCCTCCGGGCGAATTCCCAAGACCAGCGGCTGACCCGCCCGGCCTTCGGCTCGGCGCGCGAGCTCCACGTTCAACTTTAACTTCAGTCCTGAGCCACGGCTGCCGCCCGCCGTCGTCGTCGGCACCGCGGCAGTTCCGGTCTCGCGGCCGGCATCCGCCGCGCTTTGCTCGACAAACCACAACGCGCCATTTTCAGCGGTCACGGTGCCTTTGAAAAAATTCATCGGCGGGCTGCCAATGAAACCGGCGACAAACAGATTGTCCGGTTGATTGTACAGCGTCAGCGGCTCGGCGACCTGCATGATGCGGCCGTCCTTCATGACGCAAATGCGATCGCCCATCGTCATGGCTTCGACCTGGTCGTGCGTCACATAAATCATGGTCGCGGCCAGACGCGCATGGAGCTTTGAAATTTCCGCGCGCATCGAAACGCGCATCTTCGCGTCGAGATTCGAGAGCGGTTCGTCGAATAAAAACACCTTGGGCTGACGCACGATCGCGCGACCGACAGCGACGCGCTGCCGTTGACCGCCGGAAAGCGCCTTCGGCCGGCGATCCAAATACGGATCGAGTCCCAGCAGCGTCGAGGCCTCGCGAACGCGCTTGTCGATTTCCGCTTTCGGCAATTTCCGCAGCTTCAACCCAAACGCCAAATTCTCGTACACCGTCATGTGCGGATAGAGCGCGTAGTTTTGAAAAACCATCGCGATGTCGCGGTCCTTGGGTTCGACCTCGTTGACCACGCGCCCGTCGATGCTGACCGCGCCGCCGCTGATCTCCTCCAGTCCCGCGACCATGCGCAGGGTCGTGGATTTTCCGCAACCCGAAGGCCCGACCAGCACCATGAATTCGCCGTCGCGAATTTCGAGGCTCACGCCGTGAACGACTTTCACGCCGGGGCCGCCCTTCTCGGCGTAGATTTTAACGAGGTTCGAGATTACAACTTCAGCCATAGAGATTTCTTATTCTCTCAACGTGTGAACTATTTTGGGCGCCGGACCAGCGGAGCCACGTTCGACGAGCTCGGTGGTGAAAACGATGTTTTTCCAGGCGCGCTCGGATTTCTCGCTGTGGATGCTTTGTATCCGGTCCAGCAATACTTCGACGCCCTTCACGCCCATCGCCCGCAGAGGCTGGCGAACCGTGGTGAGCTGGGGGACGGTCGAGCGCGCGGCCAACGTGTCGTCGAAACCGACAATGGAAATATCCGTGGGCACGCGAAAACCCATCTTTGCGAGCGCCTCCATCGCGCCCATTGCCAAGGCGTCGTTCGCGCAAAAAATTGCCTGCGGCAGAAGTCGCGTCGTCGGCTCCTTCAGCCAACGGCTGAGCGCGAGCGTGCCGCCTTCCATCGAGAAATCCGCCTGCACCACCAAAGCGGGATCGAACTCGATCCGCGCGTCGGCCAGAGCGCGTTTGTAGCCGCGCAAACGTCGCTGCGCACCGAGCAAATCTTTCGGACCCGCGAGATGCATGATCCGGCGGTGGCCTTTCGAGATCAAATAAGCCGTGGCATCCCGCGCGCCTTTTTCTTCGTCGCTCTCGAGATTGACCAAGCGCGGCAAATCGTGATTCGAGTGCACCGCCACGCACGGAGTGTGCTCGGGCAACATCTCCAACGCCTCGCGCGTGAAGGTCGGCCCGATCAGGATCAGCCCATCGATCCGGCCATCGCAGAATCCCGGCAGCCGCTCCACGTCCTTGTGCCAGTCGTGCAGCGTGAATACCGTGGTGTTTTGATTGTGCCGGGCCGCGGCTTCGACGACGCCGTTGAAGACTTCGAGGAAATACTGGTTCAACTGGTTCCCATCGAAGACCGCCGCCACGCCCAACGTGTTCATCCGCCGATCAGCCAGCGCGCGCGCCGCGGCGTTGGGCCGATAACGGAGTTTCTCCGCTGCTTCGATGATGCGCTGCCGCGTCTCTGGCGAGATGCGCGACGAGGTGCGCGCGCCATTCAAGACGGTCGACGCGGCCATGGCCGAGACCCCGGCTTCGCGACCAACGTCGGCCAGAGTCGCGGCGCGCAGGGATTTTCTACGGGTTACGGGGGGCATTCCGGCGGGGAAACTGACGACAATTCTCCGCGAACGAAACAAAAAGTTGGTTCAAGCGCATTATCCTTATGCCAGGCGCGCCGTGAGATTCTTGAAAACGCCGGCCGGCGCATCGATCAATAGCCTGTCCCCGCTGCGTTTTACCACGGCTGAGATTAGTTTACCGTTGAGCGTCGGAATCTCCACGGGCGTTTCGCGGCTCTCCTCGACTTGGTAGCCGACGAGGGTCGTGCCATCCGTGAAATCATAATCGGGCCGATCATCGCGCGCGCCGAGCGCAAGCACCGCCCCCTCGCGCACGAAGATCGGCAAGCTCAGAAAATCGTGCGTCTCCTTGAACCAGCGGCCGCCGTGACTCACTTTTCCGGTTAGGTAATTTGTCCAGCGCCCTTCAGGAAGATAATACGTTACGGCGCCATCCGCGGCAAACACAGGCGCGATGAGGAGCGATTCGCCGAGCATGTACTGCCGGTCCAAGGCGTCGCACGCGGGATCGTCGGGAAACTCCAGATGCATCGCGCGCATCATCGGGATTCCTTCCCGATGCGCTTCGATTGCCGCGGCGAAAAGATACGGCATCAGCCGCAGCTTCAACTTCGTGAAGAAACGCAGCACATCGCACGCTTGCTCGTCGTAGTTCCACGGCACGCGATACGACGAACTTCCGTGCAACCTGCTGTGCGACGACAGCAGGCCGAACGCGAGCCAGCGCTTGTAGACTGCCACCGGCGGCTGGCCTTCGAAGCCGCCGATGTCGTGACTCCAATACCCGAAACCGCAAAGCCCGAGCGACAATCCACCGCGCAAGCTTTCCGCCATCGATTCGAACGTCGACCAGCAGTCGCCGCCCCAATGAATCGGAAAACGCTGGCCCGAAGCGTAACTCGCTCGCGCAAAAACCACGGCTTCGTCTCTTCCGCGAACCTGCTCGAGCAGCGTGAAAACAGCTTCGTTATAAATGACCGGATAGAGATTGTGCATCTTCACCGGATCAGAGCCGTCATGATAAACCACGCCCTCCGCCGGAATACGTTCGCCGAAATCGGTCTTGAAACAATCGACGCCCATCTCGATCAGACCGCGCAGTTTCGCTTGAAACCACGCGACCGCCGCCGGGTTCGTGAAATCCACGATGGCCATGCCGGGCTGCCAGAGATCGTGCTGCCAGACGTCTCCGTTGGTCTTCTTGATGAAGAACCCGCCGCGTTTCCCCTCCTCGAAAAGGGCGGAGCGCTGCGCGATGTACGGATTGATCCAGAGACAGATTTTCAGGCCGCGTTCGCGCAACCGCCGGAGCATTCCGGTCGGATCGGGAAACGTTCGCGCGTCCCATTGAAAATCCGACCACTGAAATTCGCGCATCCAGAAACAATCGAAATGAAACACGCTCACCGGCAGATCGCGGCGTTTCATTTCGTCGATGAAATGCGTCGTGGTTTTCTCGTCGTAATTCGTGGTGAACGACGTCGAAAGCCACAGCCCGAAGGTCCAGGCCGGCGGCAGCGCGGGGCGGCCGGTCAGCGCGGTCAGCTTGCGCAAAATATCTTTCGGCGTCGGGCCGTAGATCAGGAAATATTCGAGTGATTCGGCCTCGAGGCTGAACTGCACGCGGGTGGTTTTTTCCGATGCGACCTCGAACGAGACCGGACCGGCCTCGTTGACCAGCACGCCGTAGCCGCGATTCGTCAGATAAAAAGGCACGCTCTTGTAGGCCTGCTCCGACGCCGTGCCGCCGTCCTTGTTCGTGTTTTCCACGGCCTGGCCGTTCTTCACGAAAGCGGTGAAGCGTTCACCGAGCCCGTAAACATTTTCCCCCACGGCCAAGCTCAACTGCTCGTGAATGAAATTACCCTTTCCGGCCCAATGAATGTAACCCAGCGCCTTCGCGCCGCTGCTCGTCAGCGTTTGCCCCTCCGCTTCGAAGGACAATTCGTACGCGCCCCCATGGCTCACTCGAGCGGTTAGGTTTCCCGAACGCAGCGCGGACGAGTGCGCCTGCTCTGCGATCTGAACCTTCGGCGCTCCGAGGTCCGCGGCGAGCGGAATGCCCGGACCGCGATCGCGTCCCCCGGAAAAGTGCTCGATACGAACCTTGATAATGTCCGTCGCGGGAGAGCTCAACGTGACGGTCAAGAGAGGCCCTTGCAGTGTGTCGCCGCGCGTTTTGATCAGCCGGGTCGGAGCCAGAATGACCAACGAATCCTCATGCTGGCGAACATCGTATGCCTCCGCGGCATAGTGGGCTGTCACGCCCGGTTGCAGCATCCATTGGCCATCCGTAAACTTCATAGAGAGGGAAAATTCAAAACGAGCCGCGGCGTCAAAGCATCCGACATACACCCCGGGGCGGCATGCATGAACAACGACACGAAAAGGTTTAAGGTTAAATCAGGGGCGACGGGCCGGTCGCAAGGATTAATAGAGCGCCCCTCTTTTGAGGGTTTGACTCCGCTTCACTCCGAGATTCCCGGTGTGGCATGCTGAAGACCGCTACCCTGTCCTTCATCCTGGTCGGCTGCGCCACGGTATTGTCGGCCCAAACGAAAAGCGATTCCGCCCCAGCAGCCCCTTGGTCAACCGGCGACGCGCGGCTCGACGCGAAAGTTGCCGATCTGCTCAGCCAGATGACGCTCGAAGAAAAAGTCGGCCAGCTCGTCCAGCACTCGTCCGACGACCACCCCACCGGGCCTGCAACCAAATCGAATATTCTCGCGGAGATTCGCGCGGGACGCTGCGGCAGCATGCTCAACGTCACCGGCGCCGCCTACTCGAAGACCTTGCAGGAAGTCGCCGTGAACGAATCGCGGCTGCACATCCCCCTGCTCTTCGGCTACGACGTGATTCACGGCTACAAGACGATTTTCCCGATCAATCTCGGACAGGCAGCCTCGTGGGATTTGAAAGCCATCGAAAATTCCGAGCGCATTGCCGCGACGGAAGCCGCCGCGGCAGGAATTCATTGGACGTTTTCTCCGATGGTCGATGTGGCGCGCGATCCGCGCTGGGGCCGCATGTCGGAAGGTTCGGGCGAGGACACGTTTCTCGGCACAAAGATCGCCGTGGCGCGCATCCACGGTTTCCAGGGCGATGATCCGAAGCGCGACGATTGGGTGCTCGCCTGCGCGAAACATTTCGCTGCGTACGGCGCGGCTCAGGCCGGCCGCGATTATTTCACGACGGAGCTTTCGGAGCGAACGCTGCGCGAGGTTTATTTGCCGCCTTTCAAAGCAGCGGTCGACGCGGGCGTGGCCACCTTCATGGCCGCCTTCAACGACCTGAACGGCACGCCTGCGTCGGGAAACACCTTTCTCCTGAACACGATTCTCCGCCGCGAATGGGGCTTCAAAGGCTTCGTCGTTTCCGACTGGGGCTCCATCAATGAACTCCAAATGCACGGCATCGCCTCGAGTCCGCGCGACGCCGTGCGTCACGCGTTTCGCGCCGGCGTGGACATGGACATGGAGAGCAAGATGTATTATCCGGAACTCGTGACGCTGGTGCACGCGGGCGACATCACGGAAGATCAAGTCGCCGTATCCGCCGGACGAATACTCGCGGCGAAAGCAAAACTCGGTCTGCTCGATGATCCGTATCGCTACAATCATCCCGAGCGTGAAAAAGCCGAGGAGATGAAGCCGGAGAACTTGCTGGCAGCGCGCGACCTCGCCCGGCGTTCATGCGTGCTGCTGCAAAACGTGAATCACACGCTGCCGATCAAGAAGACGCAGACCGTCGCGCTGATCGGGCCGCTGGCCGACAGCCGGATCGACATTCTCGGCTCGTGGCGCGCCCGCGGTGAAACGTCCGACGCAGTGACCTTCAAGGAAGGTTTCGAGCAGGTGCTCGGCGCGAAGAATGTTTTTTATGCGAAAGGCTGCGGCATCACGGAGCCCAGCGTGGAAGGTTTCGCCGATGCGAGATCCGCGGCGCGCAAGGCCGACGTGATCGTCGCCGTGCTCGGCGAAGGCTGGGAAATGACCGGCGAGGGTCACTCGCGCACGAGCCTCGATCCCCCCGGGCAGCAACTGGCGCTGCTCACGGAGCTGCACGAACTCGGCAAGCCTCTCGTGGTCGTGCTGACCTGCGGCCGCGCCTTGACGCTGGAGAAGGTTTTGCCGCTCGCGGATTCCGTGCTGGTCGCGTGGTTGCCCGGAACGATGGGTGGTCCTGCCATCGCGGATGTCGTCACCGGCGCGTACAATCCGTCGGGAAAATTGCCGGTCACGTTTCCGCGAAATGTCGGGCAATTGCCGATCTTCTATAATCACAAATCGAGTGGCCGTCCGCAGCCGCCGGGTGAACGCGTGCAATATCGCTCGAATTATATCGATTCGCCGAACAGCCCGCTTTTCCCCTTCGGCTACGGCCTCAGCTACACACAATTCACGTACAAAAATCTTCGCCTGAGCACAAAGCGGCTGAAGCAGGACGGCTCGCTGGATGTGCGAGTCACGCTGAAGAACACCGGCAGTTATGACGGCGAAGAAGTGGTTCAACTCTATGTCCGCGACCTCATCGGTTCGGTCACGCGACCGGTGCGCGAGTTGAAAGGCTTTCAGAAAGTTTTCCTCAAAAAAGGCGAATCGCGCGACATCGACTTCACGCTCTCGCCGCAGGATCTCGCCTTTTATCGCGCCGACATGACTTTCGGCCCCGAGCCCGGCGATTTTCAGGTCTTCGTCGGCGGCGACTCCGACGCGACCCTGCACGCCTCCTTCGCGCTGGCCGGCTCGGACGAGTAAACGCGGGATTTTTTGGCCCACGAATCACACGAAGCACACCAAACAGAACCAAACCAGAATACAAATTTTCCACGGAATGCACGGAAGGCACGGAAGGGCTCGAACTTAAGAATTCGGATTCTGAATTCCATTCCGTGTTTTCCGTGTATTCCGTGGGAAAAATGAATTCTGTGTGGTCTTGTTTCGTGTGTTTCGTGTGATTCGTGGGAAAAAAATTCTGCGTTGCGCCAGGAGGGAAGTTTTCGAGATTCGACCGGCCATGCGTTCAATCCACTCCGCTCTTTTTTTCTCTCTCATTCTCGCGACCGCCCCGCTCGGCTTCTCGGCCGACTCGAGCTCGACGGTCGTGCCGAACAAAGCGCCGGTGAAAGGTCCGGAAGCGGCGGCGAAAGATCGCGATGCCACGGAGCTCGGCGACAAAATGGACGAAGTCGGCGATGCGTTTAAGAAGCTGCGGAAGCAAATTTCCGACGCATCGAAGAACGCTTCATCGCTCGAGTTGATCGCGGTGATGCGCAAGAACGCCGAAGCCTCGCTGAATCTCCAACCCGCCAAGACCGAGGACGTGCCGGAGGCGGATCGCGCGAAGTTCATCGCCGACTACAAAAAGGGCATTCACGAGCTGATCACGAAACTCGACGCCCTGAGCGCCTCGTTGAAAGCCAACGACAACGCTGCCGCCGAAAAGCAGTTGAAAGAGCTCGGCTCCTTTCAGCGCGAGTCACACAAGCACTTCCGCCGCCCCAAGGACTGAGGCCGTCGCTCGCGCTATTGCTCGGGCTATTTGCTGAACCTGCCGTCGAGGCAGGTTCGCCACGTCGATAACGACAACGACTTCCAGCGGCCATCGCCGCTGGAAAAAGCGCTCACGCCCCGCGCCCAGAATCGTAAACCCCCTGAGGCACCGCCTCGTTCACGGCCAGCCAGTAGAAGCCGAGTTGCGCGACGATTTCCTGAAAGCGCGCGAAGCTGACCGGCTTCTGGATATAGCTGTTTACCCCGAGACGATAGCCTTCGAGCAAGTCGCGTTGTTCGCTGGAGGAGGTCATCACGACGATAGGCACCATCTTCAGCAGCGCATCGGCCTTCACAATCCGCAGAACTTCCAACCCGCCGATCTTGGGCAGCTTCAAATCGAGCAAGACCAGGCGCGGCGGGCGCTTCAAACGGCGATTCTCGTACTTGCCTCGCCGAAACAGAAAATCCAGCGCCTCCTCACCGTCACGCGCGACTTCCACGTTGTTCGCGAGATTATGTTTCTGAAACGCAGCCAGGGTTAGCTCGATCTCGTCAGGATCGTCTTCGACTAACAGAATCTCGACTGTGGATTCCATGGTTCTGGGTTAAAGTCGGTCCGAATCCGACCGGGGTAGCGATACGTTAAAGCACGCACCCTTGTCCAGCTCCGCTTCCACCCAAATTGCGCCGTTGTGCTTGGCCACGATGCGCTGCGCAATCGCCAGCCCAACGCCCGTCCCCTCGAACTCCTCCACCCGGTGCAGGCGCTGGAAAACGCCGAAGAGCTTTTGGGAGTACTTCATGTCAAATCCGACCCCGTTGTCCCGCACGAAGATCGTCCATTTCGCCCCGTCGGCCCGGGCCCCGATCTCGATCACCGCCGGCGAGCGCGGGCGGGTGTATTTCACCGCATTCGCGACCAGGTTGGCGAAGACCTGCCGAATCAAACCGACATCGCAACGCACGGTCGGCAACGGATCAATTTTCCAAACGATGTTGCGGCCCTCCAGATCGGCCGCTTCGGCGATCACTTGATTCACCACCTCTGCGATCGAACATTCCTGCAGGAGCAGCTCCTGGCGGCCCACGCGGGAGAGCCGCAGCAAGTCATCGACGAGTTGCCCCATATTGCGCGCGCCGGATTGGATTTTCAGGAGCAGCCGCTTCGCCTCCGGCGGCAATTGTTTTCCGAACTCGGACTCCAGCAGCACCGCAAAACCATTGATGTGCCGCAGCGGCGCCCGCAAATCGTGGGAAACGGAATAGGTGAAGGACTCGAGATCGCGGTTCGCTTGAGCCAGCTCTTCCGTCCGGCGGACGACTCGCGACTCGAGTTCCTCGTTCAAAAGCCGGACCTCTTCTTCCGCGCGTTTGGCGTTCGTCACATCAATCAACACTCCAGTCAACCGCCGCCGCCCCCCTTCGACAAAGAGCCGTCCGCGCGAAGCGATGTAACGCACAGAGCCATCCGGCCTGAGGATGCGGAAAGAAACGCTGATGTCCGCCGCACCTAACTGCTCAACTGAGCCACGGGAAAAACGCACGCGATCGGCGTCATCAGGGTGCACCCGCGCGACCAGCGCTTCCCACGTCGGCCCGAGTTCGCTCTGCCGCAAACCCAAGAGCGGCGGGATGAATTCATCCCAGTAAACGCGATCATCCTTCAGATCCCAATCCCACGAACCGATGCCGCCCGCCTCGAGCGCGAGCCCGAGACGCTCGCGACTGTTCCGCAAGTCCGCATCGCTGTGCTGGATCAAATCGAGCATGTGATTGAACGAATCGGTCAACTCGCCGAGTTCGTCGTCGCCGTGTTTCGTCGCTCGCGCGGCGTAATTGCGATCATGCGAAACGATGCGCGTGGTCTCGGCCAATTCCAGGATCGGACTCGCGATGCGGCGCCGGAGCACGGTGGCGCAGATCAGCGCGGCAACCGACGACATCATGATGATGATGCCGGTAATGCCGAGATAGGCGCGCAGTCGCTCATAGATTTCCGACATCGAAGCATCCACCAGCAACGTCCCTAGCCGCTTCCGCTCCTCACCGATCGTTTGAGTGTACACGAGGTGGTTTCGACCAAACTTGTATCCCGGCGGCGGAGGATGTGGGGGAACATCCCCAGGCCGGCCGATCGAGACAAACAAACGATCCTCCGAATCGTAGATGACGGCGAAGTTCATCCGCGGATTGGCTTGCAGCACCTCGAGGGTGCGCTCGGCGTCTGCCTTGTTTTGAAACGCGAGCGCGGCCGTGCTGTTATCCGCGGCGATCGAACTCAGCGTTTTCACCGTGTTCAGCAATTCACGGCGCGAAGAAAAATACTCGACGATCACGAACGCAGCGCAGGCGAAGATGAGGACGACCGTGCACGTCAGCATGATCACCGCAGTGAGCTTTTGCTTGATCGGACGATCTCGAAACCGACGAAAAGTCATGAATGATGGACTGCTCCCCGCACCGAGAGTCGGGTTGCGTCCGGTCGGCGAACGCACCTCGAGTGCTGCTCCCCAAGACGATTGCAGCCCAGGCGGTTCGCAAGGTGAAAAGCGCCCGCGAACGGTAAACAGCCGCTGAAACGCCGGCGCCCCTAGGGCCGGCTGCGAAATATCCCCGAGGTCAGTTCACAACCGAGGCTCCGTCGCCAGTCTGGCAATGCAGGACCTCCGGCGCGCTTTGGTATTTCGCCGCGTACGCCGTCGAAACTTGTGCCGCTTCTTTCTCGGAAAACGAGCTGTCGGTCAGCGCCATCACCGCGCCGCCGAAGCCGCCACCCGTCAAGCGCGCGCCGTAGACGTGCGGCGTGTTCACCAGCGCGTCGACCAGTGTATCCAGTTCTTCAGTACTGTTCTCGAATTGGTGCTGTGAACTGCGATGCGAGGCGACGAGGAGTTTGCCAACGGCGGCGAGATCGTTGTGCCGCAGCGCGGCGACCGTCTTGGTCACGCGATCGATTTCTTCGAGAATGTGCTTCGCGCGAAGATAAGACAGGTGGGAAAGCTTGGAGCGATTGGCTTCGAGGTTCTCCAGATTCGTCTCGACCAGCAAGGACACGCCGAGCGCTTTTGCCGCGTCCAGGCACTCGCGATTTCGCGCCGCATAAAGGCCGTCGACCAGCGCGTGTTTCGTGTGTGTGTTGAAAATCCAGAAATGCGCGCCCGAGGGGAGCGGCACCGTGTCGAAACGCGGCCCGCGGCAGTCGATGAACACGAGAGAGTTTTTCCGGCCGAATCCAGAAACGCCTTGATCGAGAATGCCGCACGGCACGCCAACAAAATTGTTTTCCGCATGCTTGCCGATTTTCACGACGGTCTCGCGGGACGGCTCTTGTCCCGTGGCTTTGAGAAACGCGAGGGCCGAAGACAACTCGAGCGCCGCGCTGCTGCTCAGGCCCGCGCCTGTCGGCAAATTCGATTCCGCGAGAAAATCGAAACCCGCGGGCGTTTTTTGCCCAAAAACCGGAAGGGCAGCCAGGACGCCCAACGGATAGTTCAACCAGTTCGCCTGACCCGTTTGCCGGGTCGGCTCACCACTCGGCACGCTCACGATTTTGCCGACGTGATCGCTGAAAAAACGGCGCTGACCATCCGAGCGCGGGGCAAACGCGACCCACACTCCGCGATCGATCGAAGCTCCGAGCACCGTGCCACCATTGTAGTCGGTGTGATTTCCGATGAATTCGATGCGCCCGGGAGCCTGAGCGACAATTTTCGGAGCTTCACCGAAGACCTCGGTGAATCGGGCGATGAGCTGTTCTTTCATGGGGACGAGGAGCCCAAAGCCTCCGCGTCCGTTTGTCGATTCAGGCTTTAACTTTCAGCCTTCGGCTCTCTTTGGTTCAGCTTTCGCCTTGCCGCGCTTTCGCGAGCAGTTGAAGCAAGTGCGACATGGCTTCGACGCGCGAAATACCGCGCTCGGCCGACAATTGATCGGCTCGCTTGGCGAGTTGTCGCGCCAAAGTTTCCGCTTGGACTTTCGTCGAGCCCATCTTCTCGAAAAGGGAAACCAGTTGTTCGTGCTCCGTCATGGCGCAGGCTCATCGATGAGGATTGTCGCGGGGCCGTTCGGCGTCAGCGACGCGCGTCGATCGGGAGGCAGAGAAAACAAATTGATCATCGCGAGAGCGACGAAGCCGACGCCGGTCGACGCCGCAGAACGCGTTTCGCCGATCTTCTTTTCGCCAGAATACAGGGGCACGCCCGCCGCAGGCGCAGGGCCTTCTCCGCGAACGCGCAAAAGTCGCCGCCGCACCTGCCCCATCGAGTGCAATCGCGCCATCACCTCCTGGCCAAGGTAGCAGCCTTTTGAATACGACACCGCCAACGTCTCCAAGCCGCCTTCGTTCGGCAGATCGTTCGGCCCAATGTCCGTCGGCACGCGAGGCAAGCGCAGCTCGATCCTTTCCAACTCCAAACGCTCCAATCCGATTTCCTGCATTCCCACGCTCAGGAGGGCGCTCGAGATTTGCGCATCTGCCTCGACCGGCGACACAATGAACCATCGCGCATCGCTGCTTCTCTGCTCGCGAAAAACAAATGCTCCTTCCCAGCGAGCCCACTCGTCGCTGGCCGGAAGCCTAACGCCCGCCCGTTCGAGGCTTTTCGCAGCCGAAGCACCCGAAATAAGGTAAATTCCCCACCGAGCGGTCGTATCCAAAGGATCTACATCGTCCGCGATGATGTATGCAGAAAGTCGGTCAAGAATCTCCTTTGCCGTCGAAGCGGCGCTTACCAGCCACCAAGCGTCCCCTTCGCGGAGCGCATACGAGTCGGCGATCACTTTGCCCTTTTGATTCAGCCACAACCCATACGCGCATAACGCCGGAGACGGTCCGCGCAGTTCTTGTGTAAACTGGCCCTGGAGAAAAGTTAATGCATCATCCCCGGTCACCTGAATCACCGAGGCCGGCGAAAAGCGCGTGAAAAAAACAGCGGAATCGGAATTCATTTTAAAGTTTAAGTAGCTGTACTCTGAGCAATTGGAAACTCCCGCGCAAAATTTCTACAGAATTAGTTGACGAAGACCCCGCGCCGTGTTCTCTTCTCGTCATCAGATTTTTCCACTTCTCCCGCATAGCGGGAGTTTTGGGGTAACTAAGAAAGCAAATGGCCGGTCGCTTAGGGGTAGGCGACCGGCCAACTTCTTTTTCAGAGTCGGAAGATCGGATCCGAAGCAGCGTTGGGCCGAGTGCCTTAGAGATCCAGAGAAACTTTCGACGCCGTGAATTGGCTCGAATGATGGGTGTTCCGATTGAGCGTTCGCTTGCCAGATTGCGACGGAATCGGCCAGCGTGACCCTTTCATGCAAAAGACATCCGACATCAATGTCGTCGAAACGCGTGCCCTGCCTTCGCCGGCGGACTTGCTGAAGGAGTTGCCCAAGACGGACGCGCAATCCGAGTTTATTGCAAAGGCCCGCGAAGATATTCACCGCCTCATCTTCACGGACGACAAACGCTTTTTGCTGATCGTCGGACCGTGCTCGATCCACGACACCGTCGCCGGAGCCGATTACGCGCGCAAACTGGCCAAACTGGCCGAAGAAGTGAAGGACCGCATCATGATCGTGATGCGGGTCTATTTTGAGAAACCGCGCACGACAGTGGGCTGGAAGGGCCTCATCATGGACCCGCACCTCGACGGCTCGCATGACATCGCGACCGGCCTGCGCACCGCGCGCACGTTCCTCCGAGAGGTGCTCGACTTGGGCTTGCCGACGGCGACCGAGCTGCTCGATCCGATCACGCCGCAGTACATTGCCGATCTGATCTGCTGGTCAGCGATCGGCGCGCGCACCGCCGAGTCACAGACGCACCGCCAGATGGCCTCCGGACTCTCGATGCCGCTTGGTTTCAAGAACGGCACGGATGGAAGCATCCAGACCGCGATCAACGCCATCAAAGCCGCCGCCCAGGCTCACACGTTTCTTGGAATAAATCTCGACGGCGCGGCATCCGCGATCGTCACGCGCGGCAATCCGAATTGCCATGTCGTCCTGCGCGGCGGCTCGACCGGGCCAAATTACGACCCGTCTCACATCGCCCAAACCGAGCAGTTGCTGCAAAAAGCCAATCTGACCAAATCGATCCTGGTCGACTGCAGCCACGACAACTCCACGAAACAGCCGGAGCGCCAGCCAGAGGTCATGCGCGAGTTGCTCGCTCAAATCACCCGCGGCAACACGTCCATCATGGGCGCGATGATCGAGAGCAATCTCGGCGCGGGAAATCAGCCGTTTCCGCAGCCAAAGGAAAAACTGAAATATGGCGTCTCTATCACCGATGGCTGTATCGACTGGAGCACTACAGAAGCGATGACGCGCGAATTGCACGCCGCGCTGGCGCCGCGTTTCCGCTGAGCAAAAAACAATTCTTGGTGTCGCCAGCGCCGGTTTCTTGGTTAGGTCGTCTTTTCTGCTTATGAAATCACCCATCCGTGTCGCAGTGACCGGCGCCGCCGGTCAGATCGGTTATTCCCTGCTGTTTCGCATCGCATCAGGTTCGATGTTCGGCGCTGACCAGCCCGTCATCCTTCACCTTATCGAAATCGAACCGGCCCTTCCGGCGCTGCAAGGCGTGGTGATGGAGCTGCAAGATTGCGCGTTTCCGCTGCTGAAAGGCGTGGTCGCCACGGCCAGCCTCGAAGAGGGTTTCAAGCAGGTTAACTGGGCGCTGCTCGTTGGCTCGGTTCCGCGCAAGGCCGGCATGGAGCGCAAGGATCTCCTCGGCATCAACGGCAAGATCTTCACCAGCCAGGGCAAGGCGATCGCCGCTCATGCCGCGAGCGACGTGCGCATTCTCGTCGTGGGCAATCCGTGCAACACGAATTGCCTGATCGCGATGAACAACGCGAAGTCCGTGCCGGCGGACCGCTGGTTCGCGATGACGATGCTCGACCAAAACCGCGCCGTGACGCAGCTCGCGATCAAGGCCGGCGCCGACATCACGGCCGTCAGCAATCTCGCGATCTGGGGCAATCACAGCTCCACGATGTATCCAGATTTCCACAACGCGAAGATCAACGGCAAGCCGGCGACCTCCGTCATCACGGACGAAGCCTGGTTCAAGGACACGTTCATTCCGACCGTCCAGCAGCGCGGCGCCGCGATCATCAAGGCGCGTGGACTCAGCTCCGCTGCCTCGGCCGCAAACGCGGTGGTCGACACCGTGCGCAACATCGTCAACCCGACGCCGGCCGGCACGTGTTTCAGCGTGGCGACGTGTTCCGACGGCAGCTACGGCATCGAGAAAGGCCTGATCTTTTCGTTCCCGACAGTCAGCGACGGCAAGAAACTGACCATCGTCCAAAACGTCCCGGTCGGTGAATTCAGCCGCGCGAAAATCACCGCGACGGAAAACGAATTGAAGGAAGAAAAATCGCTCGTCGCCGACCTGCTCGGCTAAGAGCAACTCGATTCGATCGATCTAAGCGACGATCAATCCGCTCAACGTCTCGTCTTCGCTCAACGCGAAGGCGTGACGCACGGCGAGGAAGGAAGCCCAGAGTGTGCTGGGCGCGGCGGTTCGGGGAAAAATCATCGACAGCTCGTGGGGCGCATAGCGCACCTCGGCATCCACGCCCGGCACCGCGATCGTGCACGTGGCGCAGTTCGAAGGATAGGTGATGGTCATCTGGGCGCGCTCGCCCTCGAGTTCCTCGACGGCATCGATGACCTTTTCGACGGGTGCTCCGCGGCTGAGCTGAAAATTCACCTCGTTGAAAATGCCGCCGAGCAACTCGTCGACTTCCGGCAGCGCGAGAAATTCGGCGCTGCGCACGTTTTCGAGCGTGCGCGTCACCACAAATTCGGCCGGGTTGTCTTCAGAAAGTGAATACGCGATGGTCAGCGTGAAATCCTTGGCCGAAAGCGTCGCGGCGCCGACGCTCAGATCGAGAGCGAGCTCCTTGCGTTTGTAATCGAGAAGGCTGCGGGCCCGTTGGAAAAAGGTTTCGCCTTCCTCGGCCAGCTCGTCCGCCGCGAGTTTGGCGAGAAATGCATTGGTCGTGGCGTTGGCCGCATCGGGCACGGTGTGAAAACTCTTCTTAAATCCGCGCAGCGCTTTGAAAGCGCCGGTCGTGTGACCGCGAAACGACAGACCCTCGAAGATTTTTCCGGCGCCACCGGCGGCTCGTGACATGCCCGCATCTCAAGCAAGCGCCGTCGCGCCGCGAGGATTTTTTAGTCAGGCGATGCGGCGATCGGGACGGCGGCAGAGGTGCACGATGCCCACGATCACCAGCACCGGGAGCCAGATCGGCGAGAGCGCGGTGGCGAGCGCGGCGAGAACCGTGATGACGATCGCGCACGTGAGAAGGCCTGCGCCGACCAGCAGACCGATCACGGTCGCGAGGATCATGAGCAAGACTCCGATGAAGGAGAACGGCATGAGCAGCACAGGGCAAAAATGCGCAGCGAGGATAACCGCAGCGACGGCGATCAGAATCTTGGCAGACGTGTTCATGCTTCAGAAAACACCCTCTCCTTCGGAAAGTCGCAGAATTCGCGCGGAGTGCAGGCTTCGCATGAGCGAGTTTTTGCCCACGAATCACACGAAAGCCACGAAAGCTAAGAGCAATTTCCCACGGAATGCACGGAGAGCACGGAAAGTAAGGCGAAGGAAGAATGTAGAAGGATGCATCTTCCAGGGCCCCTTTTTATTCCGTGTTTTCTGCGAATTCTGTGAATTCCGTGGGGAAATTGCTGAAAAGTCCGCTCCAGTTGTTCGCTTGGAAAAAAGGGTCTTATGGCTGCTTGAACATTAACGAAGAGGGCGTACTGTTTCTGTTCCGTTCTTTGATTGGTGTTGGTTCACCAGTTGGTCCGATATTTCCCGTCCTTGGTCAGAAAAATTTACGGGGGTGTTCTGGATTCGACCCTTGGTTGGAGCACGCCGTTGCCGTTCGAGGATGAAGGTTGGCCTCGATAATCATCCTTCAAAAAAGTAACAGGCACATACGAAGAAATGCCATTGGCCGCCTAAGTGCGGTCTCGTTTGCTCAGCGACTCCTGCTAGCTGAAACAAACGTCGACAGCAGGAATAGCGCGCTGCGCCACCCGCGGACTGCGCGCCGTATCTTCAATCTGGGGGTTGGTCCGAGCTTAAGCGCGTGAATTAGCGTAACCCGGACGAGATAAATGATTCACTATAACGGTAGACGCGGCGAGTGAAGGTCAGGGGCACGTGGGTTCAACTCCCACCACCTCCAGTCTTCGCCAAGCGAAGCGCGGACGAAGACTGTCTCGCCGACTTGTCCCGTCGTAGCACGCAGTGCGGAGACGGAAGCTCGAAGAGCGTAGGCGGACGGTTAACGCCGCTAAGGCTTCGACTGGGCAAGCCAACGGCGCGCTTCGCGCAGAGGATAGGCTGGCCGGCCAGAGGGCCGGCGCTCCGTTGCAAGCCCTCGCTCCGTTTGCGCATTTCGCGGCGTTTTGCTTTGCGTTTGTGCGAGAGCCGCCCGCCTCAAAAAGGCGGGGCTTTCGCGCCTTCGCGGGAGTCGAAGTAGCGGGTCCAAAAGGCGAGCTTCGCGTCGTCGACGAGCGGCGCGGATTTTTGCGATTCGCCGATTTCGAAGATCGCCGGCGCAGAGGCGTCGACCGCGGCCCAGTTCGGCAAGCTTACGTTGTCGCCAGCTACGAATCGGCTTCGGCTCGCGTTGCTGCTGCTGCTCTTGTCTTTCCCACGGTTGTTAACCACCGCGGCCTGCTCACGCTCTCCCCGCCCATTCGGATTTCCCGTGGCGGCGAAATTCACGAGGTATCCGGAAGCCACGTCCGAAAGCTGCCGATCGATCGGCTCCCAGGGACGATCGAGCACATCCAAGTTCCTAAAAAAATACGGCAGCTCTCCGGAATGAAATGCGCCGAACTCCGGATGTTGAGGCCACGGAATCGCGCGAAGGAAAAAATAAATATAAACGGGCGAAGTGTAGCCCTGGCCGCGACGCTTCGCCCAGAGAAACATGCCGACACGCTGGCGATCGCGCGCGCCTTCCAAAGCCGCACGGCGCATCGCTGCCACGCTCTCCGCCGGATACAGTTTTCCAAACTCATCGGCCTGCGCGCCGTATTGAGATTTCAAATACGTCGCATAGTCCGCGGCAGAATTTATCCCGCGCAACGACAGCTGCGCATCGTTCGCCTGATAACCCGTGAGCACGGGGACATCGCTACCACCACGCGCCGTGTTGATCGCGTTTGTCGACTGCGGCAAAATCCATCCGTCGACGATCGGGCTGCCCATGTTCGTGGCCAACAACTGTGCCGCCGGCAGCGCGCGCAACGCTTTCAAATCCGCGGCATGCTGTTTCGCCGCGTATTTCACGCCGTCCTGCTCCGCCATGCGCAGCTCCTTCATCGGAAACGCCGCGAGGCTCAGCCCGCTGTCCGCCATCGCGCGCTGAAACAGACCTTTCGCTTCCGGCGAGGCCAGCAATGCGCCGACGCTGAACGCTCCGGCCGACTGGCCCCACACCGTCACGCGGCTCGGATCACCGCCAAACGCAGCGATGTTTTTCTGCACCCAGCGCAGCGCCGCGATCTGGTCCATCAAACCATAATTCCCGGAGGCATGATGCGGCGATTCCGCGGTCAACGCCGGATGCGCAAAGAAGCCAAACACGCCCAAACGATAATTGATCGTCACGACGACAACGCCCCTCGTCGCCAAATTCGCGCCATCGTAGATCGGCACTTCGCCCGATCCTTCGACGAAGGCGCCGCCGGGCACATAAACAAGGACGGGCAACTTCGCGCCAGCATCAACGAGGGACAATTTCGCGCGAACGTCGCCCGCTGCGCCAGCGTGAGAAGCAGCTGCCGCCTCCTCCTTCACGCCCGGCGTCCAGATATTCAAATAAAGGCAGTCTTCGCTGACTTCATTCTGCACGAGAAACTCGCGCGTCCACGGAAGAAAATCACCGTGCACGCGCTGCATCGGACTCGGCCCGAACTTCGTTGCATCGCGAACACCCGACCACGCCGCTACAGGCTGCGGCTCGCGCCAGCGCAGTTCGCCGACGGGCGGAGCGGCGAAGGGCACGCCCTTGAAAACCGATATCGGCGCGCCCGCCTTCGTCTCGACCGATCCGGCGAGCGCTCCGGCATCGGTCTGCACAATCGGTCCGGAATTCTCGGCTGCGCGGGCCGAGCCGCCGGCAAGATTCGCGCAACAAAACAGGGCCGTACCAAAAACCGCGGCGACTCTTTTCATTTCACGACAAAGACGCGCCGCGGCTCGCGCGTCGACTCAATGCTTCGCCATGGTGTTGGCTTCCGTCGCAGCGCCTGACTCCAGCCACGTCCACGCGGCAGCCTCATCGCTCGCATCGAACCATTTCACTTGAGCCCCGGTGAACGGCTTCGCGAGGGTCACGAGAACTTTTTGCCAACGCGCCGCTCCGACCACCGCGAAACGCTCGACGCTCGAATAATGTTTTTCCGTGAAACGCAGATCGCTCCACATCGCGCTCAAGTCCCAACCGTCGAAGTGATCGAAAACGATGAGAATTTTTACCCGGACAAATTCTGCCACCGCACGATCCACCTCGGGAACAAACGTCGCGTAATCGCTCTTCGTGACTTCGCCAGAAAAGCGGAATGCCAACACATCATCATGACTTCGGTTATCTTTTGTGATCATAAGTAAGCTCCTTTTTCTCCCCCGCGCCCAAAACTAACCGCAGCAGCCCCGCGCGAAAGTCATGGACAAACTTTCAGGAAAATCGCGGTGCTCCCTTGCGCGCAGCGCCCCGCACCGGCGCAAGCACATCGCCCCAGTTCGGTTTGCCGGCTGCGAGGCCGGCGCTCCGCTCGCCATGTTCGGACGGTCCCTGCGGGAGAGGGCCTTGACGCAGAGGAGCGCCGGCATGGGATGGCGTTGCAAATCTTCCCTTCGTTCCGAAGCCGAGGAACGCCTCCCCCACATGTCCAAATTCGCCACTTCTCTTCTCTTTCTTTCCGGTTTCTCCCTCGCGTTTGCTCAAAGTCCGACTGCGCCAACCGACACCCCCACCCCCGCAGCGCAGCCTGCAACGAGCGCTCGAACGCCAACGGCATCAGCCCCGAAATATCCCGTGCCCTACGCGCCGGCCTCCGTGCAGGAAATCCGCGCGGTGATGGACCGTGTGCTCGGCTACCTGGAAACTGCCAACGCCGTGAAAATCGTCGATGCGGAGACCGAGGCCCCCGCCACCGACTTATCGCATCTGCCGGAGAAACCTTCCTTCGCAAAAACGGATTTCCGCGTCGTGAGTTACGAGTGGGGCGTGACGTATTCAGGCATGCTCGCCGCGGCGGCCGCGACAGGCGACAAGCGCTACACGCACTTCGTGGACGAACGTCTCACGGCCATCGCCGCCGTCGCGGCGAAATGGAAAGATCAACCGCTGCCCGAGCGAAATTTTCGCGACGGTGGTCGCTCGTACCAAATTCGCTCCGTGTTGAAACCGTCCGCGCTCGATGATTGCGGCGCGATGGGCGCGGCGATGATTCGCGCGAGCCGCGCTGGCATTCATTCCGAGCAACTGCGCCCCTGGATCGACAACTACCTCGACTGGATTTCGCACGGCCAATATCGTTTCGCGGACGGCACGCTCGCGCGCAACCGGCCGATGAAAGACGCGCTCTGGCTGGACGATCTCTACATGAGCGTGCCCGCGCTTTCCCAGATGGGCGTGCTCACCGGCGATGGAAAATATTTCGACGATGCCGCGCGCCAGATTCGCCAGTTCGCCGAACGCATGTTCGTCCCCGAAAAAGGTCTCTGGCGCCACGGCTGGATCCAGGCGATGACGCCCCACCCCGCCTTCTTCTGGGGCCGGGCCAACGGTTGGGCCATTATCGCGATGGCGGAGTTGCTCGACGTGCTGCCGGAAAATCACCCGGATCGCGAAAAGATCCTCTCGCTGTACCGCGCCCAAGCCGCCGCCCTCGCCGCGCTGCAGGACAAGGAAGGTCGCTGGCATCAGTTGCTCGACCACAACGACACGTATCACGAAACCTCCGCCTCGACGATGTTCGTCTACGCCATCGCGCACGGGGTGAACAAGGGCTGGCTCGATCCACTCGCTTACGTGCCCATGCTCTCACTCGGCTGGAACAGCGTGGCCCAACAAGTGAACGCCCAGGGCCAGGTCGAAAACACCTGTATCGGCACCGGCATGGCCTTCGATCCCGCATTCTACGCGTACCGTCCGGTCAGCGTGTATGCAGCGCATGGATACGGGCCGATTTTTCTCGCCGGCGCCGAGATGATCCAACTCCGCCAAGGCAAGGCCGCGAAAATTTCCGTGAGTGACGGCGGCGTGCATGCCGACCCGCGGCACGAGCGGTAGAGAATACGCTCCTACGCTTCGCTAATGAAGAATTAAGAATGCAAAAT
This sequence comes from Opitutaceae bacterium, assembly GCA_035765635.1. Lineage (GTDB taxonomy): Bacteria > Verrucomicrobiota > Verrucomicrobiia > Opitutales > Opitutaceae > EW11. The sequence goes on along the minus strand of DASTWZ010000017.1, from coordinate 76,219 downwards.
GATGAATGTCGGCATGCCGGTCTCTGCGGGTCGGGCGCGACCTCAGGGCGAGCCGTCATCGTGGAAATGTGTTCCTTGATGGAGTATTGTTGAGGCGCCTCATGGGTAGGCGAGCCGTCCCAGGCGAGCCGCAGCCGTGGATCCTAACCTCAAAGATGAGCCACGCCGAGCGCGGCTCGCGAGGGACCGCTCGCCCTACCCCCTGAGCCCGTTCATGCTCTAGCCACTGAGGCTGTCATGCCCCAGCCACTGAGACGGTTGATGCACGCCGCGAGAGCTGCACCAAGCCCTCAATCGCGCTTTTTACCTTTGCGCGCGGAGCCCACGGTGTCCGCGGCATACGCGCCGCGCGCACCGAGCGGCTCCGGCTCGCCGGACGTCGTGTCCTTCATGGTCTGGCGCTCCATCTCCGAATTGAGTTCCGCGCCGAGCAGAACGACGTATGCGGTGAGATAAATCCACATCAGGAAAACCACCACCGCGCCCAACGACCCGTAGGTTTTGTCGTAACTCCCGAATTTGCTGACGTAGAGAGAGAACAATCCCGAGCCGACGATCCACAAAATCGCCGCGAGAATCGCGCCCGGGCTGACCCATTTCCACTGCGCCGAGGAGCGGCTCGGACCGAACCGATAGATGGTCGCGTTGCCGACGATGAAAAGTCCCATCAGCAACGGCCAGCGCAGCCAGTCGACGACGACTTTCGTCATTTGCTCGGCGAAGAAAAATCGCGTCACTGCGGGCAGCACACCCACCAGTCCGACGGCGACAATGATGCCGATGAGCCCGGCGAACGTGAGCGCGAACGCCGCGAGATTCAGTTTCACGAAAGAGCGTTTTTCCGATTCGTCGTAAGCGATGTTGAGGCCCGCGATCAGCGCCTTCGTGGCGTTCGCGCTGCTGTACATCGCGAGAAGAAGACCGACGATGGCGCTGATGCCCGCCGCTGTATTGTTCTGGGCAATACGCGTCATCTGCTCCTTCAAGAGCGGCATCACTTCGCCCGGCACGACGCGGGCCAGCATTTCGATATGGCGCGACAACTCGCCGGCATCGGCGATCAACGCGTAAAGCGCGATCACCACCGCGAGCGCCGGGACAACTGCCAGAAAGGCGTAGAACGCGATCCCCGCCGCGACCACGGAGAGATTGTCCTCGTCGAGCTGCTGCTTGGTGCGCCAGACGACATCGAGCCAACCTTTTTTCGGAAGCTCGGTCGGCTTTTCGGCAGCGCGCCCGCGATCGAGTTCCTCGGATGCGCGGCTCACCGGAATATCTTCCTTCTGCGGGACGAGCTTTTCCACCCGCCCCTTCGCGCCGTCTCCAAAACCCTTTTCGGCGTTTGCATTCGGCATAAACGAAAGGCGCGGGAGGCGCTCGAATGAATTTTCCTCAAATCGAAGCGGCGGATTGGCTGCGCTCAGCGGGTGTGGTGTTCGGATTGAGCATGCCTTCCTGGCGAACGCTCTCGCTCGGCGGAAGCGACGTGGCGGTCAATGGCGCCTGCGTCGGTTGAGCCTGCGCCGGTTGTTTTTCCGCGTCCTTGCGCGCGGCCTCGGCGGCGGCCCGGGCGATCTCCGCGCCTCGATGGGCGAGTTGCCGGCTCATTTCGCGAGCGCGTTGACGAAGGCGGTCGGCGCGCGCGCCCACGACTTGATTCACCTTTCTCGGTGTCGGTAGTGCCAAACCCACTACAACACCGGCGAGGAGCAGCCCGAGGCCAACCTCGACCGGATGTTCGCGCGTCGTGTCCACGATCTGTTCACGACTGGCGCGATAAGCGCGCCGCGTGCGATCCTGCACTTCGCCGGCGCGCTCGCGCACGGCGTGGGCGCCCTCGCCGAGTTTCTCGCGCAACCGGGTCGCGCGCTCTTTCAATTCATGGACGGCGTGGCTCGCTTTGTCGGCGAGTCCATGCGCGGCGTCGCCGGCTTTTTCCACGAGTCCGCTGCCGGATTGCTCGTGTCCACTCGGCTCGCCCGCGAATTCGGTTGAAAGCTCCTCCTGGTAATCGGCGGGCGTGTATCCACTGGAGCCATACCCGCCGCCTGACAATTCGTAGCCGGACTCTTCGTATTCGGAGCGCATGTACGATGGCCGCACGCGATAATCGCTGAGGTCTTCGCCTTCGCGTGCCTCCTGGCGCGCGCGCACGCCGCTGTAGATCATCCAGGCGACGCCTGCGCCGACGAGAGCCAGGGGCAGAGGATTTTCTTTGACGGTTGAAGCAATACTGTTGGCGACTGAGGAAGCTGATTTCACGACGTTGTCCTTAATTTTTGAAATGGTTTCGGGAGAAGTGTCAGATTTTGTGCGGAAGAAGCCGATGGCTTCATCGACGAGGTGGCGGCCTTTGAACCGCTCGACGAGAGCGTCGATCGTCTGATCCATGCGTTCCCGGGTGCGGTCGATATCGTGGCGAATCTCTTCGGTGAGTTTGGCTGATTCGGGGTCGAAGTTCATGTGTGTTCTTGGATTTTTTGTTCAGCCCATTCCTTGTTGTCCTGCATCGTATCGATGGTCTTTTCCGGCACGAGGTCGTCGGCCGACATGAGTTTTTTCGCTTTCGAGAGCATGATCACGCCGGTGATGGCGACGATCAGCCCGATCAGGGCGCGCGATATCCAGGTGGACGTGGTGGGTTCGAGACCTGCGCGTATCAACAAACTCGCTACAAGGTCGGCGATCCCGAGCAGCACGATGATTCCGCCCGCGTAGGCGACGAATCCGCCCACGGCGAGTTGCACGGCGTTGCCCAGCATGCGCGAGATTTTGTCCGCCATCTCCGCCTTGGCCAACGCGACCTCCTGTTGCAGCAGCGTGGTGGTCTCGTTTCGCAGATCGCGCAACAGCGAGGGAATCGAGTTCGCGGAATTCGTCGGGGCTGAACTTTCTTTGTTCATGACGGCATGAATTAGAGTGTTTCGCCCTGAGCGGCGGGCGAGGGCCACGGATCGAGTTCGGGTTGGTCCGCCTCCGGCACGTCTTCGGCGCGAGGATAACTCTCGCCGTTGTCGTTGTACGACGAACTGCGTTGCGTCGCCTTCGCGAGATTGCCGATGACCAAGCCCGCCACGAAAAGCCCGCCGAGAAACAGCGCGGGATGCCGGCGGGCCATGTCTTCGGCGTCATTCTTCAACTGCGTCAAATCGCGACCGCGAAGGTAGTCCGCGACATTGTTCAACCGGTCCGCAACCCGGTGCGTGAGCCAGCCGATATTTGGATCCTGGCCTTCGATCGACTCGGCACTGCGGTGGATGGCCGAGCCGGCGTTGCCGATACTGTTCGCGACATTCGACCGCTGTTTGTCGGCCAAAGTCGCTGCCGTTTGCTTTGCCTCCGACAACACTTCGGAAGCCGAGGAAGAAATCGAGGTAGAGTTGTTTGGGTTCATGAGCTCCTTGCAATTAATGGATGGGGCCGAAGCCTTGGGTTTGCTTCTTTCCCAGCAGCGATCGTTCCCCTCGGCGGGCAAGCGAGCGCGCCGCGCTTAAGTCCTTGCGCGAGGCGAACCTGAAAATTGAGCGAACAAGCGCGACGCGTGATTTTTTCGAAGGATAAAAGTGCAGAGTGCCCAGGCGGCGGGAGCCGACGCTGCAAACTGCAAAGGGGCTTCGCGGCGCGCCGAAGTTTCGCGAGAAAATTGCTGTAACCCCAAACCGTCGGACCGGTTTCCTCGGGCAGATCAAGATGAACTGCCACTCCCGTGAACGCCTCCGAAACCATTGCGCCGACGGTTCCTTCGATGTTTTCCTCCGCTGAAACCATGGCTATTGCCGAGCCAGACGACCACGAGTTGATGCTCGCCGTGCGCGATGGAGATCTCGCTCGCCTGGGCACGTTGTTCGAGCGGCACCACGGGCCGCTCTACGGATTTTTTGTGCGGCTGACGAATCAGCGCACCACCAGCGAGGACCTCGTGCAACTCGTCTTCTATCGCATCCTGAAATACCGCCACACCTATCGCGACGAGGGAAAATTCACCGCGTGGATGTATCACCTCGCGCGCAAAGTCGCGGCGGATCACTTCCGCAAGAATCGTCATCAAAACGATCAGCTCGACGTCGACGATGTCGCCGAAAGCGTGGCCGACGACGCGCCGAATTCCAGCCAGCGCGTGACCATGAACGACGACCTGAGCCTGATGCGCGTGGCGTTCTCCCATCTCGAACCCGAAGAGCGCGAGATTCTCACGCTCCAGCGTTTTCAACACCTCGCGCACGACGAAATCGCGCGCCTTCTCGACTGCAGTGTCGGCGCCGCGAAGGTCCGGGCGCATCGCGCCTTGAAATCTCTCCGCGAAAATTTCCTCCGGCTGCGAGGCCGCGAAGGCACAGCTTTAACTTGAAATTCTCCTCCGCCATGAACTGCGAACGCGTTCAACAATCGATCCTCGAAATTGACTCTCTGCCCGCGGCCGAGGCCGCGCAAATCCGTGAACACCTCGCGAGCTGCCCTCTCTGCCAAAAGGAATGGGCTGAACTGCAGGAGACGTTGCTCAAGCTCGATGCTGCATTCCCCGCGCCCACGCCAAGTCCGCGCCTGAAAGCGAATTTCTACGCCATGCTCGACACCCATCTGCGCGAGCAAGGCGAAGAGAGCGCACGGCCTTTCGCGCCACGAGCGAAGCGTTGGGATCGCTGGTTCGAAGCGATCTGGCCGCGACGTCCGATCTTTCAATTCGCGTCGATCCTCACCCTCGTCGCACTCGGACTTTTCATCGGCCTGAAATGGCAACGTCCCGTGGCGGTCTCGCCCGACGCAGCCGCGCAACTTGCAGAAACCCAGCGCCAGCTCGCCGACCTCCGCAGCAAGGTGGAATCGATGAATCAACTGGTGAATTACTCGCTCGCGCAGCAGGAGCCGGCCCGCGCGCGGCTGCAGCAGGTCGCCGCTCAAGTCGGGCAAGGAAACGAAAAGTCTCTTGCGCAACTTCTCGGCGCGCTCGCCTTCGACCAAAGCACGAACGTGCGGCTCTCCGCGCTCGAAGCGCTGTATCCACATTCCGGTGACAAGAACGTCCGCGATGGCGTGCTCGCCGCGCTGCCCCGCGAATCGTCGCCTCTCGTCCAGGTCGCGATGATCGATTTTCTCACCGCGGCGCACGAGCGCGAAGCCGCTCCGGTTTTCCAACAACTCACGCGTCGACCCCTGACCGATCAGGCCGTGCGCACCGCGGCGCAACGTGCGCTCGCGCTGCTCTGACGACGTATTCGCTTTCCCACTACAGCCAAACGGCGCCAGCGGCGGATGACCGATTCTCAGGCATCAGTCCAAGCCTCCGCCATCAGGGACACGTAACCTTTAACCAACAACCCAGTTCAACGATCATCTTATGAAATACAATATTCTCACCCTCTGCCTGGCCGTGCTCGTCAGCGCGCACGTGGCCGCCGCGGCCGAAGACAGCGAATCGTCATCGGTCAAGATCTCCAACCCGGCGAAGCCCGCCATCGTGCGGTTGTTCGTCGCGGGCGGTCACGTAAAGGTCATCGGCGGCGAAGCCGGCGACAACGTGAGTGTCCGCAGCGATGCGCCACCCGAAGCGAAGTCCGAGACTCGCCCCGACGGCCTGCGCGTGCTGAGCACCTCGTCGAGCTACTCTCTCAGCGAAAAAAACAACGTCGTTGAACTCAACTATGGCCGCGGAAGTTTTCCCGGCGGCGCAAGCGATGCGAATTTCACGGTGAACGTTCCGCGCAACGCCTCGATCGAGATCAAGGACGGCTGGAACACGGAGATCGCGGTCGAGAACGTAAACGGCGACATCGAAATCAAGAACCTCAATGGCGGCGTTCAGCTGCAGCACATCGGTGGCGCCGCACTGGTCGAAACGATGAACGGCGAGATTCACGCGGATTTCGATGCGGTCACGCCGGGCAAGGCGATCTCGTTCACCTCGATGAACGGCGCGGTCGAGATGCACCTGCCCCAGGATTCGAAGGCGAATGTTCGTTTCCGCACGCAGAACGGTTCGATCCTCACGGACTTTCCGGAGAGCATTCTCGACACGAAGTCGACGAATGGCGGCGCGCGCCGCGCCCGGCGGAACGATGGTTCACCGGACGCAGCCGTGGCCGCGGCTGATGTTGCGCGAGCCGAGGCTGATCGTGCTCGCGATGCGGCCAGCGCAGCGCGCGACGCCGATCGTGCCGCTATCGATGCCGCTCGCGATGCCAGCGCCAATCGCGACGCGGAAGACGATGACCGGAGCGACGGCGCCAAGGAAAACCGCCACGGACATCCTTCCTTTCCAAGGCCGCCTCGGGTGCCCCCCATTCCGCCCATTGCCGGTGGAAAAGTGGTCAGCGGCACGCTCAACGGCGGCGGCGCCGACATCCAAGTCGCGACGATGAACGGCGACATCATCGTCCGAAAAAAATAGCGGACCGCCGCGCCCCCTGCGCGGACGTGACGCGGCTTGCAACGGAGCGCCGGCGCTCCGTTGCGGGATCCCGCAACGGGCGGTTCTTTGCTATCGCGGCGTTTGCTTACTCCGGGATCTCGTAGACTTCGATCAAGGCCACGCCGGTGTCGCCGGTCGCGCTGACGACGTGCGCGGTGTAGGCGCCAGGAGCCAGGGTCACGATGACCGCGGCATCCTTGCTGCCCGCATCGAGCGCGAAGGCATTGATCTTCGTCGTGGCGGCGACGATTTCAGCGCCGGTTGCGGCGGCTTGCGTGTTGGCGACCATCGTCGGTGTTTCCCAATTGTCGTTCCGCGCGATCACATCAGAGCCTGCGAAGACCTCGAGGACAGGATCGGCCAATGTGCCAGTGACGCCATACTTGTTCAACGCCGTGCCGATGCCGCGCACGAGAACGCGCTTCGGGGAATTGCCACCCACGATGAAGCCGCCGATCAGGACGCCTTCGCCCTTCGTGACTTCGCCACGGGCGGAGACATTGACCAGCCGTTGGAATTCGGCCTGCGGTCTCTCGCTCGCATCGTACATTTCCGCCAGGGCGACGCCCGTGCCACCGAGAACCTGCAGCGTGTAAGCGCCAGGATCCAGCGTCACCAGCATGGCCGCATCTTTGCCGCCTTCCGCCAACGGGAAGACACCAATGCGTTCATTCGCAGCGACGATGTCGGAACCCGACCAGTCTTCGTTTTCCGCGACCAAGTCGGCGTTGTGATAGAGTCGGATGTGGGGATTCTGCAGCGCTTCGGTGATGCCGAATTGCTTCAGCGTCGGACCGACGCCGCGCAGCAGCACGGTCTTCGGTTCGGGACCAGCGATGATGAATCCAGTGATGAGCACGGAGCCGCCCGGCGTGTTCGTCAGACGAGCGCGGGCCGAGAGATTGAGGAGACGGTCCGTGCGCTTGGTGCTCGAGGACAGGCCGGCGAAACTCTCGGGCGTCTTACCCGGGGCCGTGACCGAACCCACGATCTGCGTCGTGTTGAGGTCGACCGTACCGGAGATGACGGTTTGCTGAGCGGTCGTCACAGTGAACTTTCCGTCCGGTGCGACCGCACCCATATCGGCTTGAACTGAGTCACGCATGACGGTGAGGACGAAGACTTCGCCGCGCGTGCCGACGACCGCGTAGGTTCCGCCATTGGCGGTATCGAGGGCTGGCGCCGCATAGTAACCGGCGATGCCCTGCGTAGCACCTGTCGGAGCGACGATGTTGGCGACGAACGGGATCGAGAGTTCTTCGATCATGCCGGTGAGCACGCCGTTCACGACTTGGCCGTTGAAGGTGTAGGTCTGCTCGGCCTTGCCCACGACGCGAGCCGTGTTCGTTGTAGTTGAATTGTCGATACTGGAGACGACGCCATCCATGGTCGCGAGCTTGGCGGCTTTGACGCTGGAGTTGGCGCCGACCAGCGGGAGACTGACGCGGAAGCTTCCTGAATTCAGATCAAACGGAATCACGAAACCTTGGTTCAACTCCGGCAGGAAACCGATGAGGTTGCCTTTGGTGCTGTCCTGCGTGATCTGCGCGGCGACGTGACCTTTCTGGCCGTCAGCGCCGAGGAGACCGAAATAGATCTGCTGGCCTACCGCGGAGACCACGATGTTGCGCACGACAGGAGCGGCGGGCGCGTAGATCGCGTTGCCCTGCTGGATCGCGCGGACAACCACAGTGCCGGGCGCGCCGGTCAGCGTGATCGTGTTGCCCGAGAGCAAGGCCGGTCCGTCGATGACGGTCAGCGTCACCGGGAGCCCAGAGGTCGCCGTGGCGCTGAGAGGGAACGGCGCGTCCGTGCTGCTCTTGTCCGAGGGTTGTTCGAAGGAAATCGACTGCGTGAGGAGGTTCGCTCCGGCGAGAATCTGCGTCGCGCTCGCCGGCTGGTAATTCGCGTTGCCGGCCTGCGTCGCTTTCACCGTGACAGAGCTCGTGCCCGTGATCGTGAGTTTGCCGCTGGAGATCGTCGCGTCGCCGCTGACCACGGTAAACGTGATCGGCAATCCCGACGAAGCCGTCGCATTCAACGTCGTCGGCGTGTTGATCGCCGGCGTGGAAAATGCCGGGAACGAAACCGTCTGGGTGGCTTTCGCGATGCTCAGGGCGAGCGTGGCGGTGCCGGTGCCAGTCGCATTCGTGGCGCCGAGATTAACGGCAGCGTCACCGGCCGCGGTCGGCGTGCCGGAAATCACGCCGGTGCTCGGATTGAGCGAAAGACCGGCGGGCAGACCCGTCGCGGAAAAACTCGTCGGCGAATTCGTCGCGGTGATCGTGTAGCTGAACGCGCTGCCGAACGTGCCGGACGCTGTAGTTGAACTGTTGATACCGGGAGCCGCGGTAATGGTGTAGACTTCGCCGCTGTTGAAGCCGCTGGTCATCACGTTCGACGCGAGATCCTGGATCCCTCCGGAGACCACATCGAGACGCAGCGTGCCCGTGCCAGTGATGTTACCCACCGTGACGTCGACAGACGCTCCACTGGAAGCGGAAACGGACGTGACGCTGCCCGCGGTGCCACCGGCTGCGACGAGCGCGAAGTCAGAGGCATCGACGCCCGCGACGCTCTCGCTGAACGTCACATGGAAGACGACGCTGGGAGCGGTGGCGTTGGACGACGACGGCGTGAGGCGCGTAACGCTTGTGACCGTCGGCGCGACGCCATCGCCAACGGTGATTGTGAACGCCTTTTCAAAAGTGAGATTGCCAAAGCCGCTGTCGGTCGCGCGAACGCGCACCGAATAATCTCCCGTCGAGAGCGCTCCCGCATTGTTCGCGCGGAGCGATGAACCGGAGATGTTGAACAACGTGTTGTTCGTCGAGCCCGTGCCACTGACCAATGTGAACGTATGCGTGTCACCCGAGTCGGCATCGGTCGCGCTCAACGTGCCGATGACGGCGTTGACGCCGGCCGACTGTGAGATCGTCGACGAGGAAAGAGCGATATCGGTCGGAGCGTTGTTGCTCGAGGTGACCGTGATGGTGAAGGCCTTTTCGAAAGTGAGATTTCCCGTGCCGCTGTCCGTGGTGCGAACGCGCACCGAGTACGTGCCGGGAGAAAGGGCTCCGGCGTTGTTCGCCCGAAGTGTCGAACCAGAGATGTTGAAGGAGGCATTGTCGGTCGAGCCGGTGCCGCTCACGAGCGTGAAGGTCTGCGTGTCGCCTGAGTCGGCGTCCGTCGCACTCAACGTGCCGACGACGGCGTTGACGCCAGCCGCCTGCGCGATCGTGGTCGAAGAAAGTGAGATGTCGGTCGGAGCGTTGTTGGTCGAGCCGGAGATTTCATCCTCGATGTCCGAAAGGTTCTGATTGCTCATCGCAATATAGAGGCTGAACGACGTCGATTGACCGGCCGCGAGCGTGCCGACGTCCCAGGTCATGCCGATCCAATCGTCCTGAGTTTCCGTGGCATTCTTCGCTGGCGCGGTGTCGTAGACGATCGAGTCATAAACAGAGCTGGCATTGCCGAAGAATCCCCGGGCGCGATTGTCCGTGCTGTAGAGAACGAGATTGGCCTGAACCGGATCGGAAGAAGTGGTGGACCCTTGGACGATCGCCTTGCCGTCGCCCGCGGCGAATGTCGCGACGATGGTGTTGTCCGTGGTGTAGTCGCCGCCGACATCGACGACGTTGTCAGGATCGACGATCCAGGTGTAGCGGCAGCTGTCCAGTGAGCCGGCGCTGATGTTTTTCAGCGTGACCAGGATGGTGAAGAACTTGTCGTTCACTCCGAAGCTCACTTCCTGCGTGACTTGGAGTTTGCCGCCGAGGGTCACGATAGACTTCGCGCCGAGCGTGGTGCCGGTCGTCGTGTCGGTCAGGCTTGTGGCAGGCATGCCGGACTGGACGTTGCTCGCGCTGGAATTCGCATTTGTGCCCGTGGTAGGCACGCCGCCGATCTTGTATCCCGCTGCGAATCCAACAAATGGACTGCCGGGCATAAAGTAATCGAAACTCTGCGCGGTGCCGACGCCGAAGCCGTCGAGGTCGGTCACCATTCCGATTTGCGAGCGTACCGAAGTACCGATGAAGCCGGCGGGCTTGCTCGTGTTGTGCGTGCCGAACGCGCCTGTAGGGTTGATGCCAAGTTCCAGAAAATTGCCGCCGAGAAAAAGCTCTGACTGGCTGACACCGTTAACAAGCGACGACTTCGCCGTGTGGTGCACGCCAGGCGCTGCCGCCCAGACTTCGGTGCAAGCAAGGAGTCCAGTGACCAGCACCAGGGAGCCGCGGCGCGCGCGACTGAAGAGTTTCGAGAAACGAGGCGGAAACAGACGGGCAGAGTTAGTCATCTAGGTACAAAAAGAGGGCCTCGTATCGACACACTGGATACGAGGTTTACCTAGAAAATTACGCTTGTTCGATGTGCGTGCGTGCGGTCGTTCGGTGCCCGTCCTGCGCGTTAGCTCGACTAGAACATCGCGCGTAAGCCGAACGTGAAATTTCGACCGGGCAGCGGTGCGAAGTCCTTCAGAAACGAAGTGTGCACGCGTGCTTCGGCATCGGCCAAATTACTGCCGCGCGCAAACAACTCGTAGGTCGCGCCACTCCAGCGCAGCGAATACGCAGCCTCGGCGCCGATCAGCGAATAGCCGCCCGTTTCGGTTTCCAAAATGCCGACGCGATCCTGGCGAAATACATGGCGGTAATCCAGCGATGCAGACCACGCGGCGTGCTGCCAGCGCAGCGCGGCGCCAAGACGAAGCGGCGGCGTACGCGGCAACGGCTCGTGATCGGTGATCTCCTGTGCATGGACATAATCGCCGTTGACCTCCAAGTGGACTTGGGTCGCGGGTGTATCGATGAGATGCGCCGTGACTTCTGCCTCGGCGCCGTAAAACACCGCGTCGCGCGCGACGAACTGATAGGTCGTCAGAGCATCGGGATTGTTTGGATTTTCGATTGTGTCTGCCGGCAGCTGCTCTTCGAAAACATAGTTCGAAAAACGATTCGCGAAGAGCGCGAGCTCGCCGGTGATGCGGCCGGCACGCCGGCGGACGGTGAGATCGACGCCCGTGGAACGCTCATTGCCCAGCGCAGAGGTGCCGACCTCGTAGGCCGCGGTGCCGCCGTGAGGACCGTTGGAAAACAATTCCTGCGCGACGGGCGGGCGCGCCGTTTGCGAGAGCGAAAAACCGACGGAGTAGTTGTTTGCTGGATACCAAACGAGTCCGCCGGAAAAACTCGGCGCGTTCTGCACGCGGCGCTCGCCCGAGGTCGGAGACCAACCCGGAAACGCGGGCAGGGCGGGATCGACTTCGCCGAGTTTGATTTCTTGGTGTTCGAAACGAGCGCCGTACTGCAGGCGCAATTTGTCGGAGACCTTGAATTCCTCGCTGGCGAAAAGAGCGTTGTTCATCGTGACGCTGGCGGGCGTGACCACTTCTTCGCCAACCGCCGAGAAATCGCTGCGAGACGTCTGCCAGCCAATCACGCCGGAGAAGCGCCCCAGCTCTTGTTGCAGAAGCTCGAAGCGACCCTCGTAAGCTTTGTTGTGGAACGTCGTGTTGATCTGCGACGCGCCGGTCAGTTCGGAGTGCTCGTAGTCGGCGAGGCCAAAACGTGCGCGCGTCCCCTTGAAAAACGCGAAAGGCTGATTCGTTTCGGCGCGCAGATCGAGCCGGCGCTGACGCATATCGATGCTGGTCGAGGGCTCGTCACCCGTCGGCACGCCATAGTGCGTGTCGTATTCGCTCGCCGCCGCGCCGATGAAACCGCCGGTCCAGAAATAGGAGAGCCCGGCGGAGCCGCTTTTCGTCGAGATCGCGCTGCTCGGGAGCGTGCCTGACGGTTGATCGGCCGGCGCGTCGGGTCCGATCTGCGCCACACCGGGGATGGAAAAATCGTCCGTGATCGTGCGCAGGCCCTGCACTTCGACGCCCAAGGTGTTGTTGCCACCGTTCACCGCAACGACGCCGGTGCGCTCGTTGGCCGCGGTGTCGAAGCGAACTTCGGCGCGGCCGTTGAGCAGGTTGGCCGAGGGCGCGGTCGGTATTCGGTTATCCACTACATTGACCACACCGCCGACGGCCGAACTGCCATAGAGCAAGGCGGAGGGACCGCGCAGGACTTCGATCCGGTCGACCAGCAACGGCTCGATCGCGGTGTTGTGATCCGGACTGACGTTGGAGGCGTCGAGGGAGCCGATGCCGTTGTCGAGCATGCGCACGCGATCGCCCCCGAGACCGCGAATGATGGGGCGGCTCGCGCCGGGTCCGTAATAGGTCGAGTTGATACCGGGCGTGGCGGAAAGCGTTTCGCCAAGCGTGGCGGCTTCGCGCATGCGCAGTTCGGAGCCGGTCAGCGCGGAAGCGCCCTGGGCGAGATCGAAAACCGATCGCGGGTCCGTGGTGCTACTGACGACCAGCGTGTCGAGATGAATGACCTCGCGATTGTTCGAATCGGAGGTCGGCGTGAAAGCCGATTGAGCCCGCGCCGCACTGGTGGCGAGCGCTGCGCAAGTTGCGAGGGAGAGAGCGGAGGAAAAAGAGAAAGGACGAAAGTTCATTGAGTGCTGCGATCTGGCTGTGTTGAAAAACTGAATACACGCGCAGGCGGAGCGGCCGTTGGCCGCAAGCGGGGGCGAATGGGCCGCGGAATTGGGCCCTTGGGCGACATGCCCGGCCGCCCCGGATCACCGGCGCGCGAGTTCACGAGGGAACTCGATTGGCGCGGAACAAAGCTGCGCGACGTGGCGCAGCGGAGCGGTTAGTTTTTCTCAGACAGCCGGCGGCCCGCACACGGGTCGCAGCAGATATTTCGACGCGATCAATTGCAGATCGGTCGGATGAACGAAAATCTGGTCGCTCTTCAGTTCGAGCGCCGGCGCGATTTGAATCGGCGGCGGCGATGCGGTGATGCCGTGCGCGAAGAGCGTGATGGCGCAGGTGTGGTCCGCCTGATGCGCAGCCGCGCCGTGCAGGCGTTCGTGAGCCGCGGGCGAGACCGCGAGAAGCGTCAGCCCAAAAACCAGCGTCGCAAGAACCAGCGCCAGCGCGCGACGCAGGACGTCCGACGGCGCGGCTGAAGTTCCAATGACGTTTGGCGAAACGCTCACAGCCTTCACGTCGAGCAATTCCCGGGCCGAGTCAAGACACGCGCGTGAGAAGAATAATTTTGCCCACGAATCACACGAAGCACACTAAACCAGAAGACAATTTTCCCACGGAAGGCACGGAAAACACGGAAAGTAAGGCAAAGGAAGAATGAAGAAGGATGAATGAAGAATGAGTGAATTCGATTTAGCTCAGCTCGTTCATTTATCCTTCCGTGCATTCCGTGCATTTCGTGGGAAAAGAGGTTCGAAGGTTTTTGTGTGATTCGTGTGATTCGTGGGCGATTCTGACTGGCTCTGATTTGAATCGAAATCTTTTGGCCGCTGTTTTCGTGTGATTCGTGGGCCACACTCTCCCTGCCAGTGCCTCGCGCGCCGAAACCATACCCTACTCGACCGATTTCATTCGGCTGGGTCTGATTTTTGCGGCGCTGTTTTTCTTTCTGCTCGGCAGCCGGCCTCTCTCCAATCCGGACGAAGGCCGCTACTCCGAGATTCCGCGCGAGATGCTCGACACGGGCGATTACGTGACGCCGCGGCTAAACGGCGTGAAGTATTTCGAGAAGCCGCCGCTGGTGTACTGGCTCACCGCCGGCGCGTTTCGTGTGGGCGGGATCAACGAGCTCACCGCGCGTTTTTGGCCGGCGTTGTTCGCTCTGGCCGGTGTGTTGATGACGTACGCGGCCGGTCGTGCGCTATATGATCGGCGCACCGGAATTTTCGGCGCGATCACGCTCGGCACGTCGCTGCTCTATTATGGATTGAGCCGCCTGATCGTCCTGGATCTCGCGGTGGGATTCTTCATCGCGGCGGCGCTTTTCGCTTTCATCGTCGCCGTCCAGCAGCCCGCAGGCACGAAACGGCGCTGGCTCTTCATGGCGTTCTACGCCGCGATGGGACTTGGATTGCTCGCGAAGGGATTGATCGCCTTCGTGCTTCCGGGCGCGGTGATGTTTTTCTGGGTTCTGCTCTTCAACCGCTGGTCGCGCCTCCGGCCGCTGTATCCATTTTCTGGATCGCTGCTGCTCCTGGCGATCGCCGCGCCCTGGCACGTTCTGGCTGCGCAGAGAAATCCGGACTTCCTGTCGTTCTATTTCGTCCACGAACATTTCGAGCGCTTCACGTCCACGGTGCACGATCGGGCCGAGCCCTGGTGGTACTTTCTCGCCGTGTTCGTCGTGGGGTTTTTTCCCGGCACGATTTTTCTGTGGTCGAGCCTGCGGGAAAGTTTCCGCCGCGGAAGTGCTTCCGAGGTAGGGCGAGGCGTCCCTGCCGAGCCGCAATCGCAGGACCTAACCTCCAGGCTGGGCCACGACGAGCGCGGCTCGCCCGGGACGGTGTCTGATGTCGCCTTCGGCTCGGTACGCCCTACCTCGGAGATGATGATGTCCCAGCGACACACGGCGTGGTTTCTCGTGCTCTGGATCGTTATCATCGTGGGATTCTTTTCCGCCTCACACTCGAAACTCATTCCGTACATCATTCCGGTTTTCCCAGCAGCGGCGTTGTTGGTCGGAAGATTCTTGGGCAACGCCTTCGCGGTCGCGGGTCAGCCGAAAATTCGCGCTCATCTTTTTGTCTACGCGGCGTTCACCGCGATGATTGGCATCGCGTTTCCGTTGATCCGCCTGAGCAAAGATGTGTCCGTCCAAACGGAATTGCGCTTCTGGCAATTCTCTCTTGGCGCCGTCCTCATCCTGGGCGCACTGACTGTCGCGTGGCTTGCGATCCGCGGTAAAACGCGAGCGGGCCTATTCGCCCTCGCGGCAACGCATGCCGCCTTGCTCGTCTTCATCAATCCCCTGGCCGGCCGCGTCGACAAGCGCTCCACGAAAGTGCTCGCAGAGGAACTCGCCCACTACGCCGGTCCGGAACACGTCGTGTATTCATATCACGACTACTTCCAGGACATCCCGGTCTATCTCGGCCGCACGATCGACGTCGTCGGCTACAAGGGAGAACTGGCGTTCGGTATCGCCGCCGAACCCGCCCTCACCGCGATGCGTTTCATCGACGACGCGGAATTCCTGCGCCGTTGGAACGGACCTGCGCGCTGCTTCGCCGTGGCGCACAAGGGCGATGTCGCCAGCCTTTTCGCCCGGCCCGATTTCCCCCATTTCGTACTGGCTGAAACCCGCGGCAAAGTGCTTTTTTCTAATCTTCCCTAGGCCACACTCTTCGCGATGCCCGACACTCCGCGCTTCACGCCACAGCCCAACTTCATGCCGTTCGCCCGGCCTTCGATCTCGCCAGAGGCGATCGCCGAGGTGGTCTCCTGCCTGCAATCGGGCTGGATCACGACCGGGCCTCGCGTGAAAAAATTCGAGGACATGCTCAAGGCGTACGTCGGCGCGCCGCAGGTGCTCGCGATCACGTCCGCCACTGCGGGATTGTTCATGGTGCTCGAAGCGCTGAAGCTCCAGCCTGGTGACGAAGTAATCACCACGCCGATGACTTTCGCCGCCACGCTGAACGTCATCGTTCTCACCGGCGGAAAGCCGGTGCTCGTCGATGTTCGCCGCGAAGACTACAACATGGACGTCGCGCAGCTCGCGAAGGCGATCACGCCCCGCACCCGCGCCATCATGCCGGTGCACTTCGGCGGCCTGCCCGTGGATCTCGATCCGGTTTACGCGCTGGCCGAAAAGCACGGGCTGCGCGTGATCGAAGATGCCGCTCACGCTATCGGCACGGAATATCGCGGGAAACGCATCGGCTCATTCGGAGACACGCAGGTGTTTTCCTTTCATCCCAACAAAAACATCACGACCGGCGAAGGCGGCGCGATTTCGCTGCGCGACGAAAAACTGGCGGCTGATCTTCAACTGCTGCGCTTCCACGGCATGGATCGCGAAGCGTGGGCGCGCTTCGGCAAAACGGGAAATCAGCACTACGAGATCATCGCTCCGGGCTATAAGTTCAACATGATGGACATGCAGGCCGCGCTCGGAATCCATCAGCTCCCTGCCCTCGACGGTTTCATCGAAAAGCGCACGCATCTCGTCGAGCGCTACCGCGCGGCGCTGAAGGACTGGCCGGAATTGATCCTCACGAAGTCGCCCTCGTATCCGCATCGCAACGCCTGGCACCTCTTCACTCCGCTGGTCAACACCGGCGTCGGCACGAAGCTCAATCGCGACGAGTTCATGGCCGCATTGAAGGAGCGAAACATCGGCACGGGCCTGCATTATCGCGCGGCTCATCTGTATCCATATTATCGCGACAATTACGGCTGGAAGCCGGGCGACTTTCCGAATGCGGAATACATCTCCGACCGCATCGTGAGTTTGCCGCTCTTCCCGGACCTGTCCGACGCGCAGCAGGATCATGTGATCGCCGGCATGCGCGACGTTTTCGACCATGCCTGACGTTCCTCCCCCGGCGCGCAAGGTTCAGCTCTCCATCGTCATCCCCGTCTACAACGAGGAGCTCAACCTGCCCGTCCTCTTCAGCCGGCTCTATCCGGTGCTGGACGCGATCGGCTCGTCGTACGAAGTCATCTTCGTCAACGACGGCAGCGCCGACCGCTCGATCGATTTGCTCGAGGCGCAACACGCCGCCCGTCCGCGTGAGACGCGCGTGGTGGATTTCAACGCCAACTACGGCCAGCACATGGCCATCATGGCGGCCTTCGAACGCGTGCGCGGCGACACGATCGTCACGCTCGACGCCGATCTGCAAAATCCGCCCGAAGAAATTCCCAAGCTGCTCACCGCGATCGCCGCGGGCCATGACTGCGTGGGCGGTTATCGGTTGAATCGGCAGGACAGCGCGTTTCGCCGCTTTGCTTCGCGCTTCATCAACTTCGTCCGCCGGAAAACCACGAGCATCGAGATGACCGACCAGGGCTGCATGCTTCGCGCGTATTCCCGCGCCGTGGTCGACGCGATCGTGCGTAGTGGCGCGATCAATACATTCATCCCCGCCCTGGCTTATAGTTTCTCGAGCAATCCGACGGAAGTCGCCGTGCGCCACGAAAGCCGCAACGCCGGCGTTTCGAATTATTCGTTCTACAAACTGGTGCGTCTGAACTTCGACTTGATCACGGCGTTCACCCTCGCACCTCTGCAGTTGTTCACCATGACGGGCATGGTTTGCGCCGCGGGAAGTCTCGTGCTCGTCGCCGTGCTGGCCATTCGCCGCATCGTCATTGGGCCGGAAGAAGGCGGCCTCTTCACGCTCTTCGGCATTCTCTTTTTCCTGATCAGCGTGGCGATCGTCGGCATCGGCTTGATCGGCGAATACGTCGGCCGCACGTATCAAGTGGTCCGCGCCCGCCAGCGCTACTTCGTCAGCCGAGTGCTGGAATACGAAGGCTGAATGCTGAAGGCTGAAAGCTGAAATTTCCCCACGAACCACACGAAGGAAAAGAAATCCGAAAAACAATTCTCCCACGGAATGCACGGAAAGCACGGAAAGGATGAAGGAGAATTCGAATGGATTAATTCTTCCGTGTTTTCGGTGTTTTCCGTGGGAAGTTTCCGAGATCGAATCCCGTTCGTGTGATTCGAGAGGAAATCTTCCATGTCTTCCGTGAATTCCGTGGGAAAATTTCTGTGGTTTGGGTTTCCTTCGTGTGGTTCGTGTGATTCGTGGGCCGAATAAAAAATGACGACGACAAAACCGCGTATAGTATTTTTTGGATACAGCGAAGTGGGCTACTCGTGCCTCGAGTTGCTGCTGGCGCGGGGCGACAATGTCGTGGCGCTCTTCACCCACGAGGATAACCCGAACGAAAATATCTGGTTCAAGACGCCGGCTCAGGCGGCACGGGAAAAAAACATCCCGATCTTCACGCCCGAGTCGGTCAACTCGCCGGAGTGGATCGACCGAATCGCGGCGCTGAAGCCGGACTTGATCCTGTCGGTTTATTACCGGCACATGATCTCGACCAAGATCCTCGATCTGCCGCGCCTCGGTGCGTTCAACATGCACGGTTCGCTGCTGCCGCGCTTTCGCGGGCGGGCCCCGATCAACTGGGCCGTTCTCCACGGCGAGAAGCGCATCGGCATGACGCTGCACCGCATGGTCAAACGCGCGGATGCCGGCAACATCGTCGATCAGGAAGGCGTCGAGATCGATGCGCGCGACACGGCCGAACAGGCGTTCCGCAAGGTTTTGCCATGCGCGAAAAAAGTTCTCGCCCGGCAGATCGACGCATTGCTCAGCGGCACGGCCAGGGAAACGCCGCAGGACGAAGCGAAGGCCACGTACTTCGGCGGCCGAAAACCCGAGGACGGACGTATCAAGTGGTCGGATACAGCGGAAAATATTTTCAACCTGATCCGCGCCGTGACCGAGCCGTACCCGGGCGCATTCACCGACATCGGCGCGAGTCGCTTGATGATCTGGTGGGCGGAAAAAGATTCGCCAGCGGCGCGCGGCAAAAGCGGCAAACCCGGAGAGGTTTTGTCCACGTCGCCCCTGGTGATCGCGACGGGCGCAGGCGCGCTCGAAATCACGAAGAGTTCCTGGGTTTCCACCGCGAACCCTAAACTCGACGCGCCCCCCGCCGTGCTGCAAGTTGGTCAGATTCTCTAAAACATGCCGCTCAAAGTTCTGATCCTAGGCGCCAACGGTTTCATTGGCAGCAGTCTGACTCACGCCATTCTCAAGCAGACGGACTGGGAGGTCTACGGCATGGACGTGGGCAGCCACAAACTCGAAGGAAGCTTGGGCAACAAGCGGTTCAACTTCGTCGAGGGCGATATCACGATCAACCGCGAGTGGATCGCTTATCATGTGAAGAAATGCGACGTGGTCGTGACCCTCGTCGCCATCGCCAATCCCGCGCAATACGTCTCCGATCCGCTACGCGTCTTCGAACTGGATTTCGAAGCGAACCTCGAAGTCATCCGGCAGTGCGTGAAGTATAAAAAGCGCCTGGTTCACGCCTCAACGTCCGAAGTCTACGGCATGTGCCCGGACGAGCATTTGTCGGAAGAGACAAGTTCGATGGTTTACGGCCCAATCGAGAAGCAGCGCTGGATTTATGCGTGCTCGAAGCAACTGCTGGACCGAGTGATCTACGCTTACGGCATTCGCGACGGCTTGGACTATACGCTCTTCCGACCCTTCAACTGGATCGGCCCGAAACTGGACAACGTCCTCGAGCCCAAGGAAGGCAGTTCGCGACTTTTCACGCAGTTCATCAGCAACGTCATATTCAAAAAACCACTTCAGCTGGTCGACGGCGGAAAACAGAGCCGCTCCTTCACGTACATCGATGACGGCGTGGACTGTCTGTTGCGAATCATCGCGAACAAGGAAGGCGCGGCGTCGCGGCAGATTTTCAACGTGGGCAATCCGAAGAACAACGTGAGCGTCGCCGATCTCGCCACGATCATTGTCGAAGCCTTCAAGGAATATCCGGAGTATCGCGAACACGTGGCCAGCGTGCAGATCGTGCGCACCTCTTCCGGCGAATACTTCGGGAAATATTATCAGGACATCCAGACGCGCGTGCCCTCGATTGAAAACGCGAAGTCGAAACTGGGCTGGGATCCGAAAGTCGACCTGAAGACCGCGATCAAACGCACCCTCGACTACCATCTCGCGAACAAGAACTACGAACTGGCTTAAGGCTATTTTGCCCACGAATCACACGAAGCACACTAAACCGAACCACTGAATTTTTTCCCACGGAATTCACGGAAGACACGGAAGTTTTTTCCCACGAATCACACGAAGTTCAGAGTGGGGTTCAAACCAATGTCTTCTGCCGATTGTTTTGATGAGCCTGGCTCCCCTCGTGATGGATTTGTTTTCGGACTTTCCGTGTGCTCCGTGTTTTCCGTGGGAAAATCTTCAGTGGTTTGTGTCTCCTTCGTGTGCTTCGTGTGATTCGTGGGCCTAAAAAAATGAACCCCGTCATCGCGCTGAAGGTTGATGTGGACACGGATCGCGGGACGCGGTTGGGCGTGCCGCCGCTGGCGCAGATGCTCCATGAGCGCGGGCTGCCGGCTTGTTTTCTTTTCAGCCTAGGGCCGGACAATACGGGCAAGGCGATTCGCCGCGTTTTCCGACCGGGCTTTTTCAAGAAGGTCAGTCGCACGAGCGTGGTGCAGCTCTACGGCGTGCGCACCTTGCTCAATGGCACGCTGCTTCCCGCGCCGCATGTCGGTCGCCGCAATACGGACGTGCTGCGCGCCGCGCGCGATCTTGGCTTCGAGGTGGGCATTCACTGCCACGACCATTTTCGCTGGCAGGATTACGTGCTGAAAATGCCGTTGGAAAAAGTGCGCGCGGAATTCGGCAAGGCCCGCGAGGAATTCTCGCGCGTATTCGGAAACCAAGCACAGACCGCCGGCGCTCCGGGCTGGCAAGCGAACGCCACCAGCCGCCAGGTTTACGACGAGGCAAACCTTCTTTACGCGAGCGACACCCGCGGCACTCATCCATTTTTCCCACGAATCGGGGAACGCGTTTTTCGCACGTTGGAGATTCCAACGACCTTGCCCACGCTCGACGAATTGATGGGCCGGCCAGAGTTCCCCGACGCCGCGATCGTACCGCACTATCTTTCGCTGCTGCGCGATGATCTGCCGAACGTCCTCACGATCCACGCCGAAATCGAGGGCATGAAAAAGCGGCCGCTTTTCACCGCCTTGATCGAAGCGTGTCTCGCGCGCGGGGCGAAATTCGTCCGGATGGATGCACTGGCCGAAGAGCTTCTGCGGGCGCCGGAAAATATTCCAGTGCACGAACTCCAACTCGGCACCGTCGACGGCCGTTCGGGCTTTGTCGCCGTGCAAGGTCCCGCTCGCGCCCGCGATGCGGCGGCCTGATTGCGCGTGATCTAGATTAGCGCATCTAAGATACAGTTGGAGCCGCGTTTCCGAACGCGGCTGCATCGGTTCGTGGAGCGCAGGCGTCTCGCCTGCAGAGTCGCCGAATGCAGGCGAGACGCCTGCGCTCCGAATACCCCGCGACGCGTTTGGAAACGCGGTCGCTAGTCTAATTCGCACCGAGCTTCCTCGCGGCGTTATTTTCGCGGGCCAGGAGTTTACTCAAATTTTTCATCCGCCCCATCATTTGTATCGGAAGCTTTCCGGGGGTGCCCCGGGCTCAGTTCGGAGAGGTGAACCGTGGCGGGCCTGATTCAGGCGACACCGCCCTTTTGATAATCTGGACGGCCATGACGTACCTCCGCCTCGAAGTCTGCCAATCGACCAAGGGCGCGCGTGCGGAAGCCGTTGGCGTGGCGGATTTCATGATAGACGAATACGATCCGCGCGAGTGCGTACGGCGCGCCTTGCTCGCGCTGCGGAAACACGGCTGGCAGGCTCTCGTCCTGGTGAATGCAGAGCACGGCGTCTCGGCGGACGATTTCAAATGGGGCCGCCGCTTCCACGAGTTGTTTCACGAAGCGAAATCGTCGGGGCTCGCCTTCAGCGTCAGTGACCCAGTCGTCGCGGAAGCGCCGATCGGTCAACCGGCCTTCGCCTGAGTGACTCGCCGTTCTGCGAGTCAATCGCCGTTGCTGAGTTTCGCGGCGAGCTCGCGATGAGTCTCGGTCGCGGCGACAGCGCGGCGCAGGGCGCGTTGCAGTTCGTCGAGGCGCAGCGGTTTGCTCACGTAATCGTTCATGCCGGCAAGAAGGCATTTCTCGCGATCGCCGGGCATGGCATTTGCGGTCTGGGCGATGATGTACACCGGTGGATCGACGCGGGTTGGATCGCTCAGCTCTGCTCGCCGTAGTGCTCGCGTCGCTTCGTAGCCGTCCATCTCCGGCATCTGGCAATCCATCAGCACGACATCGTATTTGACGCGCTGCACTGCCGTGAGGATTTCGAAGCCGTTGGCCACGACATCCGCGACGCAGCCGAGGCGCTTCAATTGCCCCAGCACGACCTTTTGATTGACAACATTATCCTCCGCCACGAGCACGCGTAGTTTCGGCAGTTCCACCGTCAGACTCTCTGTAGTGGCCGGACGAATACTAGGCAGAGGCGCGGCGCTGCCGCCCACGCCACGGAGGAGCGCTTCGATGAGGCGGGCGCGCTTCACCGGCTTCACCAGGACCTCGCTAACGCCGAGGCTGCGCAACGCTTCGTTCTCGGCCGCGCGCGAAAGCGAGCTGAGCAGGATCAAACGGGTGCGCTGCGGATCGAGCACCGCGGCCATCCGCTGCACGGCATCCGAAACAAACGCGCGGTCCCCGCTCGGATCAAAGATCACTACGTCGAACGGTTCATGACGCGACGCGCGGCCCTTCGCCAGCTCGATCGCGGCCTGCTGTGAAGTCGTGACATCGGCCTGAGCTTTCCAACTGATCAACCGCTCATGCAGCATGTCACCGAGCGTGGCGTTGCTGTCGAAAATCAAGATGTGTTTGCCGCCGAGATCGGGGCCGGCCAAGTCCGGCTTGGCCGGACGGGCGCTGCGTTCGAAGCGCGCGGTGAACCAGAACGTCGTGCCGAACCCCGGCGCGCTTTTCACGCCGATCTCGCCCTGCATCATCTTCACGAGGCGCTTCGCGATGGCGAGGCCCAGGCCTGTGCCGCCGAACCGCCGCGTGGTCGAGGTGTCGGCTTGGGTGAACGGCTGAAACAAGAGCCGCTGCGTTTCCGGATTGATGCCAATGCCGGTGTCGCGAACTTCGAAGCGCAACGTGACATAATGCTCGTCTGTAGTGACCGGGCGAATACGCAGCGAAACTTCACCGGAGTCGGTGAACTTCACCGCGTTTCCGACGAGGTTGAGGAGAACCTGGCGCAAGCGCCCGGGATCGCCAATGAGCCACGAAGGCACTTCGGGTTCGACGAAATCGAGCAGCTCGAGGCCTTTCATCTGGGCCCGCTCCGCCATCATATCGATCGTGCTCTCGACGGTTTCGAGGAGATCGAATTCGAGTT
Source organism: Opitutaceae bacterium (assembly GCA_035765635.1). GTDB lineage: Bacteria > Verrucomicrobiota > Verrucomicrobiia > Opitutales > Opitutaceae > EW11. Next base: position 52,891 of record DASTWZ010000017.1, on the reverse strand, counting down.
TTTCGAAAGTCATCTTGCCCGCGTCGACTTTCGAGAAGTCGAGCACGTCGTTCACGATGTTGAGCAGACTTTCCGCGCTGCGGCGGACGGTCTCGGCGAACTCGCGTTGCACCGGCTCGAGTTTCGTCTCGAGGAGCAAACCAGTGAGACCGATCACACCGTTCATGGGCGTGCGGATCTCGTGGCTCATGTTGGCCAGGAAATCTGTCTTGGCCTGCGCGGCGATTTCAGCGGCTTCCTTTGCCGCCTTGAGCGCTTCTTCGGTCTGCTTGCGCTCCGTGATGTCCCAGAGAATCCCCTGCGTGCCGATGATGCGTTTGTCGCTGCCGAAAACGGCTACTTTCGTGACATGGATCCAACGGCGGCGCGGGCCGCGATCGTCAGCGACGACGGCGTGGTGCGGCTGACCCGTGTTCATCACGATCACGTCCTCATCGCGCGAACGCTTCGCCTGCTCGAAGGAAATGAGTTCGAAATCGGAGCGACCGATGATGTCGGCCAGAGGCTTCCCGAGATTTTCGCAGTACTGGCTGTTTGCAAAAATGATCTTGCCCTCGGGGTCCTTGCGATAAAGCGCGATGGGAAGGTTCTCCAGCAGCGATTGAAGAAACGCTTCGGAAACGGCGACCTGCTCCGCGATGCGATTGCGCTCGGCGATCTCGCGCACGAGTTGCTCGGTGCGTTCGCGAACGCGATTTTCCAGCTCGTCGCGCGAGTGCTGCAGCTCCGTCTCGCGCTGCTGAATTTCGCGAAGCATTTCGTTGAAGCCATCCATCAGCTGACCGACTTCGTCGTCGCCCAATTTTTCGGCGCGAACGTGATAATTCCTCTCGGAACCGACGATGTTCGCGAGTTCGGCGAGGCGAAGGATCGGCGAGGAAATCGCCTTCTGCAGACGCGAGGCAATGAACAGCGCGACGAGCGTCGACGAAAGCAACACAGCGAAGACGATGAGCACGTAGCGCTGCATGCGCTGCCGCATCTCCTCGAGATCGCTTTGAATAAAGATGACGCCGAGCGAGCCTTCGCTGGAGTCGATGGAACGCATCACATCGAGCGTGTCGTCGGAAAACTTTTCCGCCCACGGCTGCGGCTTCGGCCAGGCGATGGCCCGGTCGTCGCGCACGTACGTCGCGAAGACGCTTCCCTTCACATCGTAGAGGCAGGCGGCGACCACGTGCGGTTGTTGCGAAAGGCTTTTCAACGTCTGCTCCGCGGACGCGGAGTCGCCGAACGAGAGGGCTGAAATGCTGTTGTAGCCGAGCATCTGCGCGCTGGCGGAGATGCTGCTCACCATCGTGCGGCGAAACATGATTCGCTCGTAGCCGACGAATGCGAAGGCCGCGATCATCAGCGCCACGCCACTCGCGAGCAGCGTGAGAAGCGTCAGTTTCTGACGAATGGGACGGTCCTTCAGCTGCAGGAAGTTCACGACGCGTCCTTTCGTTCGACCACCACGGCCAACTTCAAGAGCTGCGAACTCACCTTGAGATGAGCGCGCTCGGCTTCCTTCAAATTGATTTTGAATCGCAGCTTCGAGGTCTGCTCCACGAAGCCGATGATTCCGCCGTTCTCAGTGAAATTCTGCGAGTCGCCGACGGTGAGAATGCCGGGGTTGCCACCTTCGTGAAGCAGCGGCGCGAAGCGCTCCTCGCTTGCCGTATCCAAAAAGAGGATATGCACCGCCTTCGCGTCGATCGAGTTTTCGCAAGTCCGCACGATCAGGCTGCGGCCCGCGACATGGCGTTCCCGCACCAACGATTCGAGCTCGGAATAAAGAGGGGAATCAGCGCCGACGCCGACGATGATGGGCGAGGTCGCATTGCTGAAGGCCGCGGGCGGCCATTCGACGTACTTGGCAAAATTGAAAATGAAGGCGGCCTTCACTTTGTATTCGCTGAAGCTCGGCTCCTCGGCACCCGACAACCGCGTCTCGGTGGCGATGAAGATTGCGACCACCAGGCATGCGATGATCAGCCATGCGCGCGCGCCAGTCGCAGCCACCCAGATGGTGGGGCGAAAAGGCACTGGAGGCTGGATCGGCAGCAAGGACACGAGGATTAAAACCTGTAATCGAGTTTGAGCCGGAACCCTCGGCCGTTCTGCGGAATCGTTGCCTGCACGTGATCGGACGACCCGGGGTAAGCGTAATCCGCGTCGAAAAGATTGTAGACGCTAACCGATGCGTTGAGCCGCGGCAGCAGGTCACGTTGCGCGAGAGTGAGATTTCCGACGATGAAGTCGCTGTTGCGAACGCCGGATACCGTGTCCATCGCGCCGTAGTACTGCAGCTCGAAACCAGCCGTGGCTTTTTTCCAAAGTGGCGCGAGAACGGCCAGCTTGCCCAGGTAACGCGGCGAATTCGTGAGTTCGGAAGTGGTTTCTCCCGTGCGATCATCCGAATCCTGCACGCCAAAACTGGCGCGAACCATGAACCCGTTGTCGTACTTGGCTTCGATCTCAGTCTCGACGCCGATCGTGTCGGTCTTGCCAAGATTCGAGGCGGTTTGAAACGCCGAGTCGTCGCCGCTGATGTTGATCAGATCTTTGACCTGATAGTAGTAGCCCGAAATCGAGGCCTTGTAGTGCGGCTGCAAATACTGCTCGAAGACGCATTCGTAGGTGCGAATTTTCTCCGGCCGCAAGCGATCGCCATTCAGGAGGTAAGCTTGTTCGTAGGCGTTGGGCGCGCGAAAGGCTTCGCCGTAGAGAAGCTTCACGATGCTTTCGCTGGTGGGCCGATAGATCGCCCCGAATCGCGGGCTGAGCGCGTGTTCTCCGGCGGTGAAGTAGTCATCGAAGCGAACGCCACCGTTGAGCGAGAGATTCGAGAGCAGCGCGTAGTCGCCCTGCAAATACAGGCCGAGAACATGGCCATCGCGGTGGTCGTCGACGTACATGTAGCGCGGGTCCAGATCGTCGTAGTTCAACTGAATCTGGCGATAATTTCTCCGGTATTCGGCGCCGGCCACGAACGTGTGACGATCGTCGAACTTCCGGGTGAATTGCGCCTCGAGCCCGGCCCAGCGGCCATCCGCCATATCGCGGTTCAAAACAATGTCTGGCGCCTCGGATGGCTCCGCATTGTTCGTCGGATAATATCCAAGATAATGCGCGTCGTCGACGAAGGCCCGTACCAGAAGTTCCGCGTCGTCGTCGAAATGGTGATTGTATTTGAAATCCAAATACCAGCTCTGATCCGAACTGTATTCACCGCGGCTGTTGAAAACTGCCCCGAAGGCTGCCGTGGGAATCATTTTCGTCCCACTGGATCCGAAGGCGGTCAGGGTAAAATCGTGATAACGGATGTCGGTGAAAAAATGATATGCGTGCTCGGCATCGGAATCCACCGCCACGCCATTATTCGCGGCCGCAGGATTGTCGCTGATGCGCGGATCGAACTCCGGATAATAGAGCGAGGGGTTGCCCGCGCTCGTGTAATACGTCGCCGAGACCAGCACTTCGAGGTCCTTGCCGATGACGCCCCCGTAGGTGTAACGCGTCTTGTACGTTCCGTTGTCGCCCGCCTGGGTGGAAACTTCGGAACCGTTCACCGACTTTCCGGATTTGGTGATCAAATTGATCACGCCGAAAAACGCGCTGCTACCGTAAATGGACGAACTCGGTCCGCGGATCACTTCGACCCGATCGATCAAATCGACGTCGATGGTATTCTCCTCATCGAGCAGAGCTCCGTCGTAGATATTCTCGTTCATGCGATGCCCGTCGATCAGGACGAGCGTGCGCGTGTTGTAGTCGCCCGGCCGGAGAAAGCCGCGAATGCCGAGATACGAATAGTTGCGATCGTTCGAGACGTAGAGACCGCGCACGCCGCGAAGAATGTCGGACAAGGTGCGATCGCCAAATTGGCGGATTTCCTCCGATGAGATGATCGTCACGGAGGCCGGAGCCTGCGTCACGCGTTGCTCGTACTTCGAGGCGCTGTACACGCGTTCGACGTGCACGTTCATGAGCTGCTCCAAACTCATGTCGGCGAGATTATCGCCATCCGCGGCGCGCGCCGCCGGAGTTCCGAAGAGAAGCGCCGCGTGGCTTAGCAAGACCGCGGCTGAAAACAAGGAAACGCGGCGGCGTTGGGCCCGAAGGGAGGGCGCCGAGCCGACTGCTCGGGAAATCATGGCAGAGAATGCTCCGTTTTCAGCGAGCGCCGGTGGCGTTCGCATCGGCAAGGTCCGCGCCGACACGCGGCAGGACTTCGCTGGATTCGAGTTGAGTGCCCGCCTGCGCGGCAGCGATCGCCCGGGAGTTGTTCGAACTGAACAACAAAGGCTGGTCTTCTCGCTCGAGAAGAACGGACGCGAAAACTCGCAACGTGTGCGAAGCGGCAGGACAGGGAACCATGCTCATACATCGTCCCGGATACCCGCCGACTTGAGTTTTCAAATCAGCCTCGTCCCGACGAGCGATCTGCGCCCTACTTCCTCGTGATCATCCGCTTGTAGAGATCTTCGACCTTTGTCCGCGCCCAGGGTGTTTTCCTGAGGAACTTCAGGCTCGAGCTGATACTCGGGTCGTAGTTGAAGCAGCGAATATCGATCCGCCGCCCGAGTTCCTCCCAGCCGTAGTGCTCAACCAGCGCCGTGAGCAATTGCTCGAGCGTGACACCGTGAAGCGGATCGTTCGACTGCGGCATGGCCGTGCGCGGCTATCCCAGCAACAGCGACGGGCTGCTCTGATTCGGCGCGACAATGACTTTGCCGGTCGATTTGAGCGTCGCTTGAATATCGAGCAGGCGAAAGAGCGCTTCGGCGACGGCCGGCTCCTTTTCGATTTCGGCAAGCGCCTCGCCGATGATTTTGGGTCGCACCGCCTGCGCCTCGCCGAGGCGTTGGGCCGCTTTCATTTCCGCCGAGGAATGAATCAACGCCACCTCGTTCTCACCGGCTTGTTTCATCGCTGCCGTGACTTGGCGGAGGCGGTTCACGACCTTGCGCTGAATTTCGGCGATCATGCCGCGATCACGAAACGCGACTTTGCGAATGTACGTGGAGCCGAGTTGGAAGCCCCATTTGAGGGACGTCGGGGAAACTTCTTCGCGGACGCGGCGCGAGAGCGCGTCGCGATTTTCGAGCAGCACTTCGAGTTTCAAATTCGAGAGCTGTTTCACGACCGCGGTGGCGACATTGGCCTTGAGCGAGCCCATCGGATCGGAATTTTGAAAAAGATAGGCCTCGGGATTCTGGACCAGCGACTCGAACCACACGCCGACACCCATCGGCGCGCCCTCCTCGGAATTCACGAGCTGATTACGCAGGTACGACTGCGTGATCCAGGTGCGAACTTGATAAGCCTTGCCGAAAAACGGGAGCAGCAACGCGCGCGGACCAAAGTGGGCGATGGGAAAAAACAAACCCGCTTCACGCACTTCTCCGATCACTTTGCCGAAGAGGGTGTAGACCAGAACCGTGCGCTCGGGCAAAACGCGCCAGAGCTGAAAAACGCGGCCGAAGAACAAGACGATCGGGGTAAAGATGAAGGTCAGTATCAGCCCGGCGAATACAGATACGATGAAGGCCATGGTCGGAAGAATCAGAGGTTAACGATGGTTTGCGCGGCCTTCTCGCGAAGCGGAAGCGCGGCGTTGCGAAGGTAAGCGTCGAGGGCCTTCTGGCCGCCGCCGCGATGCATCTCGCTCAAGGTCTTTCCGAGTTCGACCAGCGGCGACGCCTCGGCATTCGCGCGGTTGAGCGCGATCTGCACGGCCTGCTCGGCCATTTTCAATTTCTGATCGGCGTCGGCCTTGGCCTGGCTGATGGACGCGGCCACTTGATTCTGGGTCGTGTTGATCGAGGCGAGCGCTTCGTCGACGTCCTCGGGCGGATCGATGTTCGTGATCAGCGCCGCGTCGAGCTGCAGACCGTAGCGCGCCGCGGTCTTGCGGCAGGCTTCCTCCATGTAGCGATTGATGCTCGAGAGGTTCTTGCGTAGGTCATTTATGGATACGCCTTCGACGGCGCCCTCGTGCTGTTCGCCTTGAAACGTGGCAATGCGGTCGCGCAGCACGGAAATAAAATAACCGAGGACATGAGCCGCGGGATGAGCCACGCCGAAAAGATAGGCGTAGAGGTTTCGCTCGCAGGGCAGCCAGCGAATCTGTCCGGCGATGCGCACGGTGAGATTATCTTTTGTCACCGCTTCGATGAAATCCTGCTGGATGTCCGGGTCCCAGGTGATGTCGGTCGTCTGGATTGTCATCCCGACCTTGTAGAGTTTCTGCCACGGCCATTTGAAATACGGGCCGCCCTGTGGGATCACGCGAATCTGCGGATAGTCGTAGCGCTGCTTTTCCTCGTCGGTGAGCAACGCCGCCAGATTCGGATCATCAACGGACCGGCCACCGACGCGTTGGGCGCGTCCAAACGTGGTGATCACGCCGCGTTCGGTCGGTCCAATGGTATAAACTCCAAACAGCAGCGTGAGCAGCGCCGCGAATCCCACCCCGATCAACAACCCCAGCAAGACGAAGGATGCCATGCCGGGCTTCTCTGGCGCGAATGCGGCCGGCTGACAAGTTGTTCAGCGACCGAAAAAGCGGGCGTTTTTATAAGACGGCTGCGCGCCCAGCGTGTGCTTTGCAGCCTAGATCGATTCGGGCGCGGCGATAAAATCGGGCGTGAGATGGGCGCGGCTTCGTTCGGCGTACTTGACCCATTTGCGCGTTTTCCAGCGCCGGTACATCATCACGCCGCGTGTCCATTCATCGAGCGCCATGGCGATCCACACGCCGTTCAAACCCCAGCCGAGCTTGAGACCGAGAATATAGGCCAGCGGCACCCAGACGCACCACATGGAGAGCACGGCCACCTTGATCGGAAAACCGACGTCGCCCGTCGCGCGTAGTGAATTTATCACTACAAGATTGAAGACGCGTCCCGGCTCGAGGCAGATGGCGATGCGCAACAGCACCACGGAGCTCGCGACGATCGCCGGATCGTGGGTGAAACAACGAATCGCGAACGGCGCCAGCAGCGCCATGATCAAGATCCCTCCGGTCGCAAACATCAGACCGGTGCGCACACTGCGCAGGAGTTCACGATAGGCCAACTCGAGGTGTCCGGCGCCGACCGAGTGTCCAATCATGATTTCCGTGCCGAGCCCGATCGCGATGCTGAAGAGCATGACGATGCGCTGCAGCTGAAGCGTGTACGACTGCGTCGCGAGACTCTCCGCGCCCATCTTGGCCACGAAGGTGGTGACGAACATGAAGGCGAGCCAGTAGCAGAGATTCTCCCCGGCGGCCGGCAAACCGATCCGCAGAATACGGCTCACCTTGCTCCACTGAACGCGCAGGAAATCCAAAGCGCGAAGCCGGAGATGCGTCCGATAATCCAGCAGGATCCACAGCGCGATGCAGGAGCAGCAGCGGCTCACGACGCTCGAGAGCGCGACGCCGAGCACGCCCATTTTTGGACAGCCGAAAAGCCCGAAGAGCGTGATGCAGTTGCCCAAGATGTTCAGCCCGTTCTGGCCGAGGGCGACGTACATCGCGTCGCGCGTGTGCTTGTTGGCGCGCAACGTCGCCGCGATGGACATGCTCATCGACTCCAAAAAAAGCGTGCCGCCCATCAACGAGAGAAATGGCAGCGCGTACGGCATCAGTTCCGACGGAAGCTGCATGGCGCGCAACAACGGCGCAGCCGCGAGGCAAACGAGCAGGCTCGCGAATATTCCCAACCAGGTATTAACCGCGATGGCGTTCTTCGTGATCTGCGCCGCGCCCGCTTTGTCCCTCGCACCGAGGTGATGGGTCAGCACCACACTCGAACCGATGCCGACGAAATTGAAGATGATCAGAAATAAAACGATCAGCTGATTCGCCACGCCGAGCGCCGCGACCGCGCCGTCGGACACGTGGCTGACCATGAACGTGTCTACCGTTCCAATGAGCATGCGCAGCGCCTGCTCCACGAAGATAGGCCACGCGATTGCGAGCAAACCAGGTTGTTGAGGCGAAGCCGTTGAGCTCATGGAAACGTGAAGACGGAAAGTCCGCCATCACCGCAAATCTGCGGGGGGAAGTAAACGGAGCAGCGGCACCGCCTTCCCAAGTACAGAGACATCCGAGAGATACGCGCGAGTTTGCCCACCCCTGAAATGCAGTTGGCAGTTGAGAGTTAGCACTTGGTAACACCCGCACCGCGCGAGGCGGTGAACAAGGAAGCGATTCCGCGTATTACCAACTGCCAACTCCCAACTGCCAACGGACGGCGCGAGGCGCCGAAGCCATCAACCGCGTTCGTCGACCGAATTCAAAAAATGATCAGCGACTTTTTCGATGACGGCGAAAGGAGGATAAGAATCATCCGAAGCGAGCTCACGGCCGCGGGCGACAACATCGGCGCGGACCGGCAGATAAGCCGAGTCGAGATCGACCGAGCCGTTCACATCGTCTGCGCCTTCCGCGTCAGCCGCGGTCGCGTTCGTGCTGTTGCTCGAGCGCAAGTTAGACGTTTGGCCGAAGCGCGCGTAGAAGTCAGAAGGAGTGCGTTCGATTTTCATTTTATGAAAAATTTATCGGCCGGTTTTGGTTTCACTTAACTTTTTCGTTTTGAAATTCGCCCGCTACCGATCACCGGGGAATCTCCTACAACCTGTAAAATTCCACCGGAACAGCGCGCGTTTGCGCACTACAATGCGCTAGGTGCAGTTCAAAAATCATGCCGGGGTTTCCCGGGTTTACCGTACGTCGCCGAGGAGCTACGTTCACTCGATGAAAATCGTCAGCGCCACCTTGGCGGTTGGGCTCTGGGTCACCGGCGCGACAGCCGCCCCGCTCTTCAACCACGTCGAAATCTCCGCGCATGTGACGGATTTTTGGAAAACCTCTTTGTTCGACCCCGAGCACGCGCCCGACTGGCTGAAAAATCCGCGCCAGATCGAACTCAATTTCGAACTGAACCCCGATTCACTTTCCGTCAGCGAATTCGGTTTCTCGTACGACGCGCTCGGTCTGGGCAATCTCATCGTCGATGGCCGGTCGATCGACGCCTCTTTTCTCTACGCGTCGATGGACCGCACATTCAACGCGCCGCCGGCCGAAGGCGCGTCATTGACAGGCGGCGGGGCCCTGCCCGATCTCGGTCCGAACGGCGCGCTGCAATATCTTTCGTACAGCCTGCAGAGCAGCACCTCGGAACCCTTCCAGTTCGACAACGGTTTCGTCCAGCCGCTCAGCGAAACGGACTTCGATCTGGGCGGACAGTTTTTGATCAGCGCGTTCGACGCGAACACGTTCATGCCCGTGTATCGTATCACCGCGGAGATCGATCGCTTTCGTTTGCTCGACGACCCCGCGCCCGTGCCCGAGCCCGTCACCTACGGCCTGTGCGCCGCGGCTGTCCTGCTCGCGACGGCACTCTGGCGAAGAGTGAAATAGGGCGATCTATTTTTCGCCCACGAATCACACGAATCACACCAAACCGAAAAACCTATTTCCCACGGAAAGCACGGAGGACACGGAAGGGCTCGAACAAACCGAAGATCCAATTCTGAATTTTTTTCCGTGTTTTCCGTGCCTTCCGTGGGAAAAAAATTCTGAAGGTTTTTGTTGATTCGTGTGATTCGTGGGCAAAAAAATTTCAGTGCTCCTTGGCGATAAGTTTTTGCGGCGGGCGCTGTAGGGCGGTTTTGAAAAATTCGCCGGGGGCGCTGAGTTCGTAGTGATCCCAGCTCTTCAACATCGCCGGCCACCACGTCGGGTCGTAGACCCAGGCGAGCCAGCTGATGCCGTGGCTTTCGAGAAAACGCGTGACGCGGTTCGCGTAGTGATCGTCGTTGATCGTCTCGCCGGATCGGAGATCGAAGCCGATTTCCGTCGCGACGACGGGAAAGCGACGCGCGGCGAAGGCGAAATCCTCCTCCCACTTCGGCTCCCAGGGCTGCGAGCGCTTGTTTGAATACGGATGCGCGACGTACGCGATCCCTGGCGCGCGCACCGGATCCTCGATGATCGGCGTCAAATCATAGGCCCAGTCAAAGCCCGCGACCAAAGGTATGCCGGCCCCGCCATTCGCGCGCACCAGTGCGATCAGCTCCTCATTCGTCTCGCGCCAGTCGCTCCAATTGGCACGGCCAAGGGTGCCGTTGAAGGACGTTGGTTCGTTGAAAAGTTCATAGAACGCGACCGTGTGGTGCTGGCCAAAGTGTCGCGCGATAGCGCGCCAGAACGCGAAAGTCTCGCGGCGATCCGTGTCGTACATCGGATTCTGATACAGACCCGTGCGCAGATTGCCGATCGAGTGCCAATCGATGATGACGTAGAGCCCCAGCTCGGTGCACCAGCTCGCCGCCTGGTCGAGGAGCTGAATGTATTTTTCGGGTGTGCGCGCGCGCCAGCCCGCGGGATGCACCGGCAGACGCACGATCGTCGCGCCGAGATTTTTTACCTGCTGGAAAAGCTGTTTGTTCCAATGGCCCTCGTACTCGAGAAGATCGGGATCGGCCACGGATACGCCACGGAAGAGAATCGTTTCGCCAGCTTCGTTGACGAATTTGTTTTTCTCGACGCGCACGCGCGCAGCTTTGGTCGCCTCGGGATTTTCTTTCGCACGGGCCGGATCGGGCGAGTCCCACCACTTGCGCGGGTCGACGGCCTTGGACGCGGTTGCTGCGGGAGAGGCCGGCTCGGCGCGAGTCGCAAACGGGGCGAGGGCAAGGCCGAGGAGAAGAAGCAAAGTGGCGGAGGGTTTCATTGCGAAAAGCCCGGCCAGTTCAGCGAGCGAGACAACGTGCGGGCAACCTAATTGCCCCTCCGGCCCTGTCATCAATTCATACGACTTCGTCTGGTCCCCGTAAGGAACCACACGAGGCCGAGGCCGGCATAAAGCGCGACGATTCCCGCGGTCTCGTGCAGCGCCGAGTAATGCCCCGGAAATTTTGGAGCAAAAATCACGATGGCCGAGATGCGGAGAAAATTGAAAACGAACGCGACCGCGACGCAGATCGGGAGGAGAAACACGTACGCAGGCCAGGCCGCGCGACGATAAAGCAAACGGATCAGGCCGAGCAGGAGACTGGAGCTGATCAGCCCGAATCCATTGCACTCCGTCGCCACGATGAACGTCTGGTTGGGTGTAAGCAGAAGGAGCTTCACGTCGGGCGCGGGCGACACCGCGAGGTGCGGCGCGAGGCCAAGCGCTTTGAGGAATCGGGCTGCCTCGACCCCCGCCATCTGGCGCAGCGGCCAATCCAGTATTGGAAAAAGCAATACACAGATGATCAGCAGCGCGAACACCGCGAGCAGCGGAAGCGTGCGTCGAAAAGCCTGCCCGCCGAAAACATAGTTTACCGCGGCTCCGAGCGCCGCCACCAAGCCTGCCAGGATGAAAACCGGCGCGTTGAAGATCAGCGCCGCGCCCGCGAGCGCGTACGAGCTCACCAGAAACGCGAGAGTGACGTTCGAGAGCTGCAGATTCACGCGCAACTGGCGGCGTTTCTCCCAGGCAATCCACAGGCCGGCGACGAGAACGATGTAGAAGGATTGTTTCAGTTGCTCGCGCGCGAAGGTCTGCGTCGCCAGCCAGCGCGCCGCGGGCCAGAAGACCACCGCGGTCAAAATCAGCAGCCCCACCGCCAGCAGAATATCCTGCGTGCGATTCGTCCGGTCAGGTGCTGATGCATCGGCGCTCATGCCCGTGTGATGTCGGCGATCGTGCCGATGACACGCAAAAGATTTTTTTGCCCACGAATCACACGAAACGCACGAAATCCGATTCTCGATCCTCGAACCATTTTCCCACGGAAGGCACGGAAAACACGGAAGGGAATTGGGCTCGAACTTCAGAAATTCGGATTCTGAATTCTCTTCCGTGTTTTCCGTGTATTCCGTGGTCGATTCCGAGGATTGAAGATCGAGTTCGTGTGTTTCGTGTGATTCGTGGGCCAAAAACAAATCCATTCTTCCTTCGTCTTACTTGACTGTCACCTAGCCGTCGGCTGTCCAATGCGGGAGGTTCGATATTTCCTGAAAAGTCTTCCCCCACCGTTGCGGTCCCCGTCTCCGATTTGTCTCCGGACTCGGCGGCAGGTCGAGCGATCGCCCCTTTCCCCACAGCATCCGTTTCGCGCCGTCATCCCCGATGAGCGAAGTCACTCAACTTCTGCAATGCGTCGCAGCTGGCAACAGCCGCGCCTCTGAGGAGTTATTGCCGCTGGTCTACGATGATCTTCGCCGTCAAGCCGCGGTCCAAATGTCCTATGAATCCGCCGCGCAAACGCTGCAGCCCACCGCCCTCCTGCACGAGGCGTGGCTGCGCCTGATCGGCGGCGGAGAACAACGCTGGCAAAATCGCGCGCACTTCTTCGGCGCGGCGGCGGAGGCAATGCGACGCATCCTGATCGAAAACGCGCGGCGCAAGGCGCGGCTGAAGCGCGGAGGCGGCCAGATCCGCGTCGACCTGGAAAACCTGGAACTCGCTGCGACGACGCCCGACGAAAAAGTGCTGCTGATCAACGAAGCGCTGGAACGTCTGCAGGAACAGGACGCGGAAAAAGCCCAGGTCGTGGTCCTCAAATTTTTTGGCGGCCGAACCAATCAGGAAGTCGCGGAAAACATGGGCGTGACCGAGCGCACGGTCGAACGCCATTGGGCCTACGCCAAAGCCTGGCTCTTCCAGAACATCCGGGCGCAGAAATAAGTTGAACGCGCAGACCCAGCGTGAAGAGGACATTTTCGACGCGGCGCGGCTGATCAAGAACCCCCGCGAGCGTCAGTCGTTTCTGGAACGCTCCTGCCGAGGCGACGCCGCGCTGCGCGAGCGCATCGAGCAACTCCTCGCGGTGGAATCCGAGGCCGAGGCATTTTTCAGCGGCGGCGCCATCGCCCGCGAGGAACTGGAAACGCTGCCTGAATTCTCGTTTACCGACTCGGCCAGCACGACGTTTTCAACCGCCTCCCGCGTCGTCGGTGAGGAACCGATCGGCACGAAAATCGGGCGCTACAAACTCCTCCAGAAAATCGGCGAGGGCGGGTGCGGCGTCGTCTACATGGCCGAGCAGGAAGAGCCCGTTCGCCGCCGCGTGGCGCTGAAGATCATCAAGCTCGGCATGGAAACGAAGAGCGTGATCGCGCGTTTCGAAGCCGAGCGTCAGGCGCTCGCGATGATGGACCATCCGAACATCGCGCACGTTTTCGATGCGGGAGCGACCGACCGGGGCCCTCCGTATTTCGTGATGGAATTGGTTCGCGGGGTGAAGATCACCGAGTACTGCGACCGCGGCCGGCTCGGTAATCGGGCGCGGCTGGATCTGTTCATCCAAGTCTGCCACGCGATCCAGCACGCGCACCAGAAGGGCATCATCCACGGCGACATCAAACCGTCGAACATCCTGGTCACGCTGCACGACGGCGTGGCGGTGCCAAAGGTGATCGACTTCGGCATTTCGAAGGCGACCGAGGCGCGGTTGACCGACAAAATGTTCACCGCGTACGCCCAGTTGATCGGCACCCCGGCCTACATGAGTCCGGAACAAACCGACATCACGGGCGTGGATGTCGATACGCGCAGCGACATCTATTCCCTCGGCGTGTTGCTCTACGAATTGCTCACGGGACGCACCCCGTTCGAGGCAAAGGAGCTTCTCGCCGGCGGGCTCGATGAAATGCGCCGCATCCTGCGAGAGAAAGAGGCGCCCCGCCCTTCTACGCGGATGGGCGCGTTGCCCATCGAGACACAATTCAATATCTCCGTCATGCGCTCGAGCGAACCGCATGTATTGATGGCGTCACTACGCGGCGATCTCGATTGGGTGGTGATGAAGGCGCTCGAGAAAGACCGGGCGCGGCGTTACGAAACGGCCAACGGCCTGGCCGTCGACGTGCAGCGCTACGTCAACAACGAGCCGGTGCTCGCGCGTCCGCCGAGTCGCGTTTACCGCTTCCGAAAACTCGTCCGCCGCAATCGCGTCGTCTTCGCCGCGACGGGCGCAGTGGCCGCGGCGCTCGTCGCAGGAATGAGCACCTCGACCTGGCTTTTTCTTCGCGAACGCGAAGCGCGCCAGCGCGCCGTGGCGGCCGAGCAACAGCAGGCGCAGCTCAGGCACGACGCCGAACTTCGAGAGCGCATTACTCAAGCCGCGCTGTTTGTTACGCAGGAAAAGTTCAATGAAGCGGATCACTTGATCAGCCACATGACGTTCCGGGAACCCTCCGTCGAAGCGGCCCGTGTCCTTCGCGCGGTGGGCGAATGGCACGCGGTGCAGAACCGCTGGGCCGACGCGGCGGACCGGTTCAGCCGGCTTCTCGAAATCAACGAACTCGATGGCTCCGACGCCGCGACCCTCGATTCTCTGCGCTGCGGACCTGCGCTGGTGGAGAGCGGCGACGAAGTCGGCTATGAGAAATTTCGCTCCGAACAAATCGCGCGCTACAGCGGCGCCCCCTGCGCCGCGGCGGACCGCATCGTGAAGATCAGCCTGCTTCTGCCGGCGGACGCGAAGATCCTGGCCTCGTTGTCCAATCTCGAGGCCAGCAACACCAAGGGCCTGGCGGAGGCCGAGGCGACGGGAGATGTTTTCCAGGCGTCCTGGCGCACGCTTTCGGAAGCGCTTTTTTTGTATCGCTCCGGCAACTACACGACCTGCATCCGCGCCTGTGCGCGCGGGCTGGCCTATCCGGAATTCAACGCGCCCCGCACCGCGACGATGCACCTGATCCGGGCGTTGGCGGAAACCCGGCTCGGCCAAATCGACGCGGCGCGCGTGGATCTGACGGCCGCCCGGGAAATTCTGTCGGCCAAAACAAAAACCATGGAAGACCGCGGCACCCCCATCCAGGGATTCTGGTTCGATTGGGCGTTTGCCCGGATCCTTTTACGCGAAAGCGCGGAATCGATTGATTCCGCGCTTCATGGCTAGCGCTGGAAGCGTGTCTGCGACACGCCTTGGCCGGGATTATTTCTTGGCGCTGACGCGGCGACGATAGGCAGCGAAGGCGAGCAAGCTCGCGGCCCCGATCAGCCCGTAGGTCGAAGGCTCCGGAACGGCGCTGCCGTCGGGCAACTGGGTGGTCGCGTAGATGAAACGAACTTCATCGAGGAAAACCCATTTGCCGTCGTCGCCGTCCGAAACATCGACCGTGAAATTGCTGAGGATATTCAGACCGGTCAGATCCGCCGTAAGGAATCCACGAGTCTGATCATAAAGCTGGTTGGGATTGATCAGCCACGTCTGGGAGTTCGCCCCCGAGCTGATGGTCAACGAAGGCGGGAGGAAAATCGCATCGTTTTCAGACTTCGTGAAACCGAGCTCGATACCGACGACCTTCGTCTGCCAGCCCGGCGTGGTGGTGCCATCGAAGTCGAACGTGATCTTCGCATCCGCGAAGCGCCAGCCGACCCATTCGTAGGCGGGGCCGTTGCCGAGGTCAGCCTTCCAGTTGTCGACACCCGTGATGCCGTCGATCAACTGATTGCCCGTCTCGTCGTAATAGTCGTAGGTGCCGAATTGCGCCACGCCTTCCGGTGGTGCGGAGTAGCTGTAGCCGGTGACGATCTGGGCTTTCGCGGGGAGTGATGCCAGCGCGGCCAGTCCTGCGACCACACAAAGGGGCTTAGGGAGTTTCATAGGTGAGCGGGTTGTAATTTTTATGCACGGATGTTTCCGCCGCTCCAATCTCCAAGTCGTTTGCAAGTCCAATTTCAGGGTTTGCTCTACAGCAAATGTACGGCAGCTGCTTTGTCCGAACTTCTTGAAACTCCCTGAACGTGGCGGGCGAACATCTGGATGGAGCTGCGTTAACGTCTTAGCACGAGGTGATCTACGGACTTCCCACCACGGCGTTACCGGGTTTATCGGCCTGAACGGGGTGCATTAAGGGCGGTCCATGGCCCATGGCCTCGAAGAAAACCGCAGTGCGCAAGGTCGAGTTCAGCAATCTGAAGAAGCTCTATTTTCCCAGCGGGTTCACGAAGGGAGAGATGATTCAATATTACTTGAACGTCGCCCCGTTCATCCTCCCGCATCTGAAGAATCGGCCGGTCACGCTGATTCGTTTTCCCGATGGCGTGAAGGGTGAGAGCTTCTACGAGAAGAATGCTCCGGCGCACCGGCCGGATTGGGTGAAAACGTTTCCCGTCGAGCGCAGCGAGGAGGGCAGCTTCATCAATTACATTCTGATCAACGACGCGGAGACGCTGGCCTGGTGCGCGAATCTCGGCGCGATCGAGCTGCATCCCTTTTTGCATCGAGCGCCCAACATACATCAGCCCACGCATGTGGCGTTCGATTTGGATCCCGGCGAGGGCTCGACGATCTTCACCTGCATCGAGGTCGCGTTTCTCTTGAAGGAGCTCTTCGACAGCCTCGGGCTCGAAGCCTTTCCCAAGGTGTCGGGCTCGAAAGGACTCCAGCTCTACGTTCCGCTGAACACGAAGCTCACCTATGCCGCGACCAGCGCGTTCGCCAAGACGGTGGCCGAGTTGATGGAGCGCCAGCACACCGATCTGGTGGTGAGCAAAATGGCGAAGCTCCTCCGCAAGGGAAAGGTGATGATCGACTGGAGCCAGAACTCGGAAACGAAAACCACCGTATCCGTTTACTCGTTACGCGGGAAACACGACGAGCCGTTCGTCTCCATGCCGGTGAATTGGGCCGAGTTGAAAACCGCGGCGAAAAAGAAGGATCGCGACGCGCTCTTCTTCAGCCCGAAAGAGGCGGTCGCGCGGCTGAAGAGGAAGGGCGATCTCTTCGAGCCGGTGGAAAAATTGAAACAGAAGCTCCCGAAGGAATTTCTCGCGCTAAAGGAGACGCCGAAGAGAAAAACCGCGGCACCCGCAACCGCTGCCCGCGGCACGACCCAAGCCACCCCGGCGGCCAAACCCAGCGCCGCGCTCAAACGCTACGCCGAGAAACGCGATTTCAGCGTGACGAAAGAGCCGGGCACCAAAGCGTCCGGGAAACGGAAAAGCGCGGGCGGAGCGTTGCGCTTTGTCATCCAGAAACACGCCGCCACGCGGCTGCATTACGATTTTCGCCTCGAGATGAACGGCACGCTAAAATCATGGGCCGTACCGAAAGGTTTGCCTTACGAGCGCGGCGAAAAGCATGCCGCGTTCGAGGTCGAGGACCATCCCCTCGACTACATGAAATTCGAAGGCACGATTCCGAAAGGCCAGTACGGCGGCGGGACCGTGATGGTCTGGGATATCGGCACCTACGACGTGCTCGGTGGCAGCTATGAGAAGGGCGACATCAAACTCCGCCTGCACGGCAAGAAGCTCGACGGCGAATGGCACATTTTCCGAATCAAGAGCGAGGAATCGAAACCCGTCTGGCTCGTCCTCAAAGGCGGAGAATCCATGAAGCCCCTCAGCGCGAGGCGAGACGACCAATCCGCGCTGACCAGACGTTCGATGAAGCGCATCGCGTCCGACAACGACGCTCAGTGGGACAGCAACCGGTAGACGCGCTCCGTGGGTTTCGTCGGAAAACTTGCTGCGAGTTACTCCAGGTCGGCCGGATCGTTGAACAAGACGGAGAGCTTGATGCTGCCGTGACCACTTTGCGGAAAAAGCGGATCGGAGGGATTTCCCGGATTCAGATTCGAAGCGGTGTCGTCCGGGGGGAAAAGCACGAGCGATTCGAGAAAATCGAGAAGGTTTTCGCGGGCGGCATCAGCCAGCGCGGCGAACTTCGCTGACTCGGCCGCAGCCTCGCCTCCATGACGCAGGATGACTTCCGCCAAATTGATGCTGCGGCCATCGTGGCCATACGGCGACGAAGTGCCTACGCCCCAGAGCGGCGCGGTCATGAAGAGCTTCTGGGTGGTGCCGTCATAGTTGCGCTCGTGAAAGCGCGGGCCGAGATCGTGGCGTTTGAAATCCGCGAAAATATTTTTGACGACAAAGGAGCCGCCTGCGGGCGTCTTGACGGTCGGGCGGCCCGGCACGTCGACCGTTTCGATAGTCAGCTTTTTCGCCGTGGCGAAAAGCCCATTGAACGTGCCGCGTTCGCTGTCGAACACCGTATCGACATCGGCCACGCGGCGATCGTGATCGATCGTCAGATCGGCCACATGGCAACGCACGCATCCGATTTGATCGAAAACCTGGCGGCCCTTGATCGTCGCCGGCGTGGTCTCATAGGTCGCGGGTTTGAAATAGTTCAGGAGGTAAAACTCCATGTAGTCGACGATGCTGGTGGGAATTTCGTTCACGACGCCATCGTGATCGGGATCTTCGGTCGGACTGCTGGCCGGCGGAGCTTCGAGCCGATCGAGCGCTCCATCGAGGACCAGGCCGGACGGTGTCACGAAGCGGCCAACGGCCTTGGCGGCCGCGAGTTCGGGGTCGACCGCCTGCAGGCCCATCTCGTCGTTGAAGGCTCCAACAACGAATTCCCGAATCGATATCTTGCCGCCATGGGCGAAGAACGGGCGCACTCGCAAATCCGGATCCACGCCGGAAACACCTAACGTGTTGACTGAGCCATCCTGGAGCGCGGTGAGTTTGCCGTAGCTGATGCCCTTGCTGCTGAGATTCACCGTGACGGTTTTCTTCTGCGCCTTCGCGGCGGCGATGGCCTGGGCGCGCAAAATTCGGAGGTCGTGGGTGATTTCGTCGGCCAGCATTTCTTTCAACCCGAGACCAAAGAGGTGCGGAGCGTCGCGGCTGTCAGGCCGCGTGGCGACATCACCGCCAAATCCAGCGGCGCCGCGCGGTCTTCCATGGCACGTGGCGCAACTGTCGGTTAATCCGGCGCCGATCGCCGCGGTCGTATTGAGATCGCCGTGACCATTCAGCGTCAGGGGCCCGACACCCTGGGAGACGACAAACTTGCGCTGAAAGATCTGGCGTCCGCGGCGAATCGCGCGAAACGGATCGCGCGTGATAATGTACGAGGAAGAATTTGGCGTGAACCAATCGCCGCGCCCTGAGCCGATTTCCTGGGAATATGTTTTCGCGATTCCTTCGAAAGCGGTGTTGGGCGCTTGCGTGCGATCGACCATCTGACCCTGCGAGCAAGGTGCGAGGAGAATCACGACGGCGACGAGAAGCCAGGATGCTGAACCTAGGCGGGGATAGGGCGTGGGGCTCATGGGGAAATAAACGCCGCCAGTTGCGGCCACCCTTCTAAATAGCAACAACACCCACGATGTTTCATGCGGAGCACAGCCAAGGCCCTCGGAAGATTGAAGGGTCAACCTAATGAGTCGGTGAAGCGTGGTTGAACTCATCGGCCACACTCTCTTACGTGAAACGCTCGCCGCTTCTGTAGTGGCTACAGCATTACACCTCTCATGAAAAGCTCACCAACCCTCATTCCCGGCCTGCGCAGTCCTTACGAACAAGTCGGAGGCATGTATCACTTCGGGCGTATGCTCGATAAGATCCGCATCCACCAAGCCGGCAAACTCCCGCCAGACTGGGTTTCGGCCCTCGGCGCGCCGATGGGTTTCGATGGCCGCTGCTGTCGTTTTCTCGAAATCGAATACGCCGATCTCAAAGCGGAAACGCTGAAGGGCGGAAGCGACGAGCAGCTCCTCGAATGGGCCTTCCAGCGCGGCCATCGGCCCAACGAAGAGCAGATCTATGTTTGGAACGGCTTTATCTCGAAGCTCGCCTGGCGCGACAAATCCACCGAGCGCCTCCACATCCGCCTGCAGGAAATCGGCAAGCCGATCGGTCTCGTCGAAACCATGTTCGACTTCATCGAAATCGACGAAGGCCGGCCCGCGCGTTTTCCGAGCTGAACGTTGCCCAATCGCTCCCTTCAACGAATCCCAAAGTTCTGTATCATGAAATTCACTACACGTTGTTCCCCTGCCGCGCTGTTTCGCGGCGTCTCGATTCTCACGCTGCTCGCCGCCATCAGTCAGGCCGCGCCTGACCCGCGCTGGCTCGGACATGACCGGCTGCGGCCGGCGCCCGAGGTGGTCGACCCGGGTTATCCGAGCACCGCGGAAAAACCGGGCAAAGCGCCCTCCGACGCCGTCGTGCTTTTCGACGGTGGCGACCTGCACAATTGGGCGGCGATGGACGGCAAACCCTCCAAATGGACGACGCGCGACGGCGCGATGGAGTGCGTTCCGGGAAGCGGCTACATTCGCACGTTGCAGTGTTTCGGCGAATGTCAGCTGCATCTCGAGTTCGCCACGCCCACTCCGCCGAAGGGCAACAGCCAGGGTCGCGGCAACAGCGGCGTTTTCTTCGGGATGGGCCGTTACGAGGTGCAGGTTCTCGATTCGTATCAAAACAAGACCTACTCCGACGGCTCCTGCGGTTCGATCTACAACCAATATCCGCCGCTGGTGAACGCCTCGAAAAAGCCCGGCGAATGGCAGACCTACGACATCGTGTGGACGCCCCCGAAGTTCAAGGCCGACGGTTCACTCGCGTCCGCCGCCCGCGCCACGGTTTTCCACAATGGCGTGCTGATCCAGAACAACGTCGAACTGATCGGCGAGACGAGCTGGTTGCAGCGCGCGCCCTTCAAGGCCCACCCCGAAAAGTTGCCGCTGGCTCTGCAGGACCACGGCAATCCCGTTCGTTATCGAAACATCTGGGTGCGGGAGCTGGACCATCCGACGCATCCCGAATTCTACCTCCCCGACGCCACGCTGGATAGTTACGTCGGGACTTACGAAAACGCGGAATTCGTCCGCCACGAATCGACCCTGCTTCTCAAATTCGAGGGCGCCGAAATCGTGCTCTACGCCAGTTCGCCGACCCACTTCTTCTCGAAAGTCGTCGACATCCAGGCCGACTTCGATCCCGCCGCGAAGAGCGTGACGATCTCCGTCGGCGAAGACGGCGGGATGAAAAAGCAACGCAAGTAATCGCGAAGCGCTCCCGCGGGACACGCAGACCACACGGAAAACGTTTCCGTGCAGTCGGTGTGTTCCGATAGGAGAGATCCTACCTCTTTTTCTTCGGTTGGAGTTGGGCGACTTGGGCCAGGGCGGCGTCGAGCTTGCTCTGCAAATCGGCGATTTGGGCTTTCGCGTCGTCGAATTGTTTCTGCAGCTGATTCAGCGCGACTTGGCCGTCCGAGACTTTTTTCTCGAGGTTTGCGGCGTTCGTCTTCGCCTGCTCGGACTCGTTGGTCACGTTGGTGAGACTGCTTTTGGCTTCATCCAGTTGCTTCTGCAGGTCGGTCGCGCGGGCCTTGCCGGCGTCGGCGTCCTGCTGAAGTTGGGACAACGAATTCTGGCTGTCCTGCACCTGCTTCTGCAGTTGCGCGGCTTGGGCTTTCGAGGCGTCGAGGTCCTTCTGCAATTTCGCGGAAGCGGCCTTCGTATCGTCCAATTCCTTCTGCACTGTCGCTGTCTCATCCTTCGCCTGGGTGAGCTGCGTCTGAGTTTGGGTGAGTTGGGCGTGCGCCTGTTTGCTCTTGTTCCAGAACACAATCGCCGCGATTGCCAGGACCACGCAGATCAGTCCAAGGATCACGGTCGACGCGGGGCTCTTTTTTTCGGGAGGGGTCGGATTATCCAGCATAGTATACGAAATGTATATCTTCGCCGACCGCTCGGGTATGGGGGCTTCTGATATTCGGCGAATCGGTAGACCGCTTATCCCGCTGCGGGAAGGTTGATTCGAAATCAAGCTGCCGACAGTCATTTCCGCGATGTACGACAGCGCCGGATCGAATGCCCATGACGCCCTGCAACGTATCGCCTTCCTCGCCATGCGAGCGCGCGGTCTGGATCCGGAGTTTTCGGCGCACGCCCTTCAGGAAGCCGAGGCGCTCGATGAGGGGCGGCTCCTCGCTCAACGAACCCACGCGCAACCGGCGCGCGACTTGCGCCATCTGCTCTGGTGTTCGATCGACAATGACGACTCGCGCGACCTCGACCAACTCTCCGTCGCGGAGGAAATTTCCCCGCAGAAAATCAAAGTGTTCGTCGCGGTGGCCGATGTCGCGATCGCCGTAAAAAAAGGCAGCGCGCTCGATCAACATGCGCGCACCAACACGACGTCCGTTTACACCGCGGCGCGGACGTTTCCCATGCTGCCGGACCGGCTCTCGACGGATTTGACATCTCTCAATCCGAATGAAGACAGGCGCGCCGTGGTCATCGAAATGGTCGTGCCGGAGACCGGCGTCGTGGAAAGCGGGACGGTTTACGAGGCGCTGGTGCGAAACACCGCGCAGCTGAGTTACAATCGGGTGGCCGCCTGGCTCGAAGGCGGCGAGCCGGTTCCCGCCGCGGTGGCAAAGGTCCCTGGGCTGGAACTGAACTTGCGGCTGCAGCTGCGCGCGGCGGCGGCGCTGAACGCCCATCGCCATGCGCGTGGAGCCCTCGCGTTCGAGACGGCGCAGGCGCGGCCGGTTTTTGCGAACGGCAAACTCGAAGCTCTCGATGCCGACCGGAAAAATTCCGCCAAGGAATTGATCGAGGATTTGATGATCGCGGCCAACGGCGCGGTCGCGTCGTTTCTGGGTGCGCATCGCTCGCCCTCGATTCGCCGGGTCGTGCGCACGCCGAAGCAATGGGAGCGCATCGTCGAACTCGCGGCGGAGCGCGGCGCGGAATTGCCGGCGAGCCCGGACGTGAAAGCTCTCGAGCTTTTTCTCGAAAGCGCGCGGCGCGCCGATCCGGAAAAATTCCCCGATCTGTCGCTGAGCATCATCAAGCTGCTCGGCGCGGGCGAATACGTCGTGAATTTTCCCGGACAAAGCGCACCCGGGCATTTCGGGCTGGCGGTGCGAAACTATTCGCATTCCACGGCGCCGAATCGGCGTTTCCCAGATCTGCTGACGCAACGCTTGCTGAAGGCCGTGCTGCACGGCGAAGCCATTCCCTACGCGGAAGACGAATTGAAGGCGCTCGCGCAACGTTGCACCGCGCAAGAAGACGCCGCGAAAAAAGTCGAGCGCCAGGTCCTGAAGGCTGCGGCCGCGATGCTGTTGGAACAGCGGATCGGCGAGCGTTTCGATGCGATCGTGACCGGAGCCTCCGCCAAGGGAACATGGGTGCGCATTCAGCGCCCGCTGGTCGAAGGCAAATTGGTCAAAGGGTTCGAGGGACGCCGTGTCGGCGACCGGCTTTCCGTGCAACTCGTCCGCACCGAGATCGAGCGCGGGCTGATCGATTTCGTGGCATCCTGAGTTGTTGAAATCCGCAATGAGTTTAACGACGGAATTTTCCCCACGAATCACACGAAGCACACGAATTCAGAAAATCATTTCCCACGGAAAACACAGAAAACACGGAAGACTTTTTTGCTTCTGTGTCCTCCGTGGCGGCCCGGACGGCCATGGAAATGGCGCAGTTGCCTGAAGCCTACATGATGCTCGTCGCGGTCGCCGGCACGAGCGCGGGCTCGAGGCCGGTCGGTATTCCCTGGGGAAAAAAGGATTCGATCAATTTTGTGTGATTCGTGTGATTCGTGGGAAAAAGATCCCGGACACGCCGATTCGTGGAGCAAAACGCTTTTGCGAACTCACTTCAGGCAGTCGGGAATGTCGATCGTGATGGGGGCGCCGAAGTCCATGTAGTCCGTGCGCATGAGGCGTTGACCGTTGATGAAGTTCTCTTCGGCGGTGGGCAGGCCGGTCGCCGTATCCACATAAACAATACTATAGAAATCGCTGCCAGCGGGCATTGCCATGGTGGGGCGGCGCGTGAATTGGGCGGTTTTGCCGTCGGTGGAGAGTTTTTTCTCCACCTTCATCATGCTGCTCGCCGACGCGCCGGCCATGGGAGCCGGATAACCCGCCGCAGCCATCGCCTCGGCGGTCTCGGCGTCGGCTTCGGAATCGGGTTTCATGACGGTCCAACTGTTGAAGGCTTTGCTCACGCGGTTCAAAGCGGCGTGAGCTTCGGCGGTGGACTTGGCCGTCGCGGCGGCCTGAACGGCCTGCATGACCAATTGCGCGGTGGACAACCCGCCGGTCTGCATCGCCATGGCGATTTGGGTGATTTGGCGAAAGAGATTTTTGGCGCTGCTCATCGTCAGGTCGCGCTTCGCCGCGTCGATCTTCGCGACAAGACCGGGAGCGGAGACGCGGATGGCGGTGCGGTCGCCGATCTTGACCTGTTCCTGGGTCATCTTGCCCATCTGCGGAAGGTCCATTTCCATGACAAGGCGGCTGCGGTTGCCGGAGACTTCGGTGACCATCGCCATCCCGGCGCTGCCGACGGCCGCCATGCCGAACATCTGGTCGCGCTTGCGGTAGGTCGCGCCGTCGAGCTTGGCGATCGCCGCGTCGACTTCGGCGGACGGGTCTTGTTTGGGCGTCGGAGTGACCTCCTGAGCGCCAACGGCTGACGGGGACGCGGCGGCGGTCGCAGTGGATGCGGAAGTTGGGATGGAGAAAGTGGAGAGCGCAGAGCCGAGTACGATCGCGGCGAACAAGCTGGGACGGGGCAGCCGGGTTTTCATGCGGTTGATTTTAACCGAAGCCGCGCGCCGCCCGCTATTCGTCAATCGGCTAGTGCGCGCGTCGACGGAGCGCCGGCCTCGGGCCGGCTACCCGAAAAATGTGTCCCGCTTTGCGGGACGCTAGATAGGTCGGACCAGCCGGGAGGCTGGCGCTCCGTTGGCTGAATGCCGGCGAGGACGCCAGCGCTCCCAGTGGCCGACATCAGCGAGACGCCGACGCTCGGCCAATACCCTTCGCATGGCGAATCCATAGCGCTCAACCGCCGAGCTGCGCCTTTCCAAGGCGCAGGAGGCTCTGGGAGCGCTGGCGTCCTCGCCGGCATTCTTCAGGCTGCCGCGAAGCGGCGGACTCGACGGCGACGGCGCGCTTTCGGCAATCCGTGTCCGTCCGCGCTCGAGGCGCGGACTGCAAAAAAAATGCCGGCAAGGAGGACATCGCTCTTAACGGCACGCCTTCTATTCACTCCGGTAAATTCTCCTCCGCGGGCGTGGGCTTCGGCGGGCGCTGGGGTAAACAGAGAAAAACGGTATAGTCTTCGTGCGGGCCCTTCTTCTTCCAACGCCCGTCGCGGATTTGGGCAGCTACCTTTACGGCGCAGGGGCCGAGTTCCGCTTGGTCCAGCTGCTTCTGTAGGAATTTCGCGTCGGCTCTTTTCAGCAATCCCACCGGCTGATTTTCGATGGTCACGCGGAATTCGCCCGATTCAGCGTCGGGTGTGACAAGCGCGGACGTCGTGAACTTTTCTTTTTTCGTGCTTCGGCCGCCGCAGATTTTCTCGAGCGCGTCTTGATAAAGTTTCGTCTTATCCACCTGTGACTCGAATTTGCCCGAGGCCGGATATTCCGTGATCGGAAGTTCTTCCGCGAACAGGCGCTTGAACCGATCCAGCATTCCGCGCAGCAGCGGCTTCCCGGCCGGTTGTTTCTTCGTCGATTTGGTCTTCTTCGCTCCGGCGCGCGTGTTGGTTTTCCTGGTCATCTTTTCGAGCCGCCCAAACGCACCGCTGCGCGCGAGAAGTTCAACGCAAAATCCTAAACCACGGATGAGGCAGCCCACGAATCACACGAACCACACCAAACCGGAAAGCCGATTTCCCACGGAAAGCACGGAATACACGGAAGGAAGGAAGGAACAGAACGGACCCTGAACAAATATTCGAGCATTCGAAGCTCTCTGATTTTCCGTGCCTTCCGTGTATTCCGTGGGAAAAAAAAGTTCGAGGATCGAGTTCGTGTGCTTCGTGTGATTCGTGGGCCAAATTAGTTTTCTCACATCTGATCCGTGGGCAAATCTGCCCAAGAATTCGGCGGACAAAGCGGGCTCTAGTCGCTTTAGTGGAGCGGAATGTCTCGATTGAACTTCCAGTTGGAAAAAGAAGCGGCGGGGTCGCGTGCGCGCGCCGCAACCTTCCAAACCGCGCATGGCGAAGTGAAGACGCCCATCTTCATGCCGGTCGGCACGCAAGCCACGGTGAAGGGCCAGACAGTCGAGAGCCTCAAGGAGTCCGGTGCGCACGTCCTCCTCGCGAACACCTACCACCTCATGCTCCGCCCCGGTCCCGAGGTGTTCCGCAAGTTCGGCGGGATACATCGGTTCATGCGCTGGGACGGACCGGTGCTGACCGACTCGGGCGGCTTCCAGATTTTCTCACTGCCGCACGCGCGCCAGATGAACGAGGACGGCGCGCGCTTCGACAGCTATATCGACGGCAAAACGTACCTGCTTTCCCCTGAGGCCAGCATCGACATGCAGCGGGCGATCAACAGCGACATCATGATGGTGCTCGACCATTGCATCGAGTCGACCGCGGCGCACGCCCAGGCGGAAGCGGCGATGCACCTGACTCATCGCTGGGCGGAACGGTCCTTGAAGGCCCGCGGTGACTCACCTCAGGCGTTATTCGGCATCGTGCAGGGCGCCTGTCATCCCGATCTCCGGATCAAGAGCGCGGAATTTCTGCGCCAGCTTCCCTTTGATGGCCTCGCGATCGGCGGGCTCGCCGTCGGCGAAACGCACGAGGAACGCTACAAGTTCACTGGCCTCGTGACCGAGCAACTTCCCAAGAACCTGCCGCGATACCTCATGGGCGTGGGCACACCCATCGACATTCTCGAAGCGGTGCACCGCGGCGTCGACATGTTCGACTGCATCCTGCCCTCGCAAGTGGCTCAACGCGGGACGTTATATACAAATCGCGGAAAAGTGCAGATGCGCCGCGTCGCCTATAAATTTTCCGAGGCGCCGATCGACCCGGAATGCGATTGCCACACCTGCCGCAATTATTCGCGCGCCTACCTGCATCATCTCGTGAAGACCGACGAGATCCTTGGCTGGCATCTGCTCACGATTCATAATTTTTCGTTTTATCATCGGCTCATGCGCCAGATGCGGGCGCATATTCTGAACGACACGTTTCTTCCGTTTTATGAAAAGATGAAACTGGAGCTGGTTCGTTCCGACCTGGAACACCCGGGCAAACCGCCGAACAAGACCAAGCCGCCCCGGCCGCCCGTGCTCGGCGACTACGAAGTCATTCGATCGCCGGAAGGTCATTCGAATATTCGCCAGATCAGCTCGGGCGAGACGATGCATTCCGTCAGCCGACCGAGCGATGAGGCGGAGCGCTTGTATATTCAACAATCGCTGCTGGAAGAACGTTTGCAGCGCACGGATGCGGAGGAATTGGTCATCTGGGATGTCGGTTTGGGAGCCGCATCTAACGCCATGGCGGCGATTCATTGTTTCGAGCGCCTCTATTCGAAACGAGAAAGGGGAGAAGAAGAACGTGAAGGCGAAGCCTGTTTGCGCCGGTTGCGCCTGGTGAGTTTCGAGCGCGATTTCGATCCTCTGAAGCTCGCGCTGCAATACGCCTCGCACTTTCACCACGTGCGTCATGGCGCACCGCACGCGCTGCTGGAGAAGGACCGGTGGGAACACGTTTCCGGCTTGTTAACGTGGGAACTGAGTCGCGGTGATTTCCTGGAAACGATGGCGGCGGCGCCTGCGCCGGATATCATATTCTACGACCCGTTTTCTGCGAAAACCGACGCGCCGCTTTGGACCGCCGAAACTTTCGCGAAGGTGTTCGCGCGGTGTGAGCAGAAACCCGCCGAACTATTCACTTACTCGGCCGCGACAGCCGTGCGCGTCGCGCTGCTAAACGCCGGATTCTTCGTGGCCGAAGGTGCCGGCACCGGACCGAAAGCGAGCACGACCATCGCTTTCACGCGGGCGAGCGCCGCCGCGAATCGGCCCGTGCCCGTAGCGCTGCTCGGCGCCGAGTGGCTCGCCCGCTGGCGCCGCAGCAGCTCGAAATCGCCGGTGCACTTGGATGAAGCGACGCGCGCCGCGTTCGAGGCGACGATAGAAAAGCACCCGCAGTTCGCGATGAATGCGATTTAAGCGCGAATTTTTCCCACGAATCACACGAAGGACACGAAATCGGTTTCCTGATTCTTCCCACGGAATACACTGAAAACACGGAGCAAAAAATCCTCTTTCCCGTGCATTCCGTGCTTCCGTGGCGAATGGTTCGATCAGTTCGTGTGATTTGTGTGATTCGTGGGCGATCGATATCAAAACTCGAAGCTCGCCGTCAGGGTCCACCGGCGGGGTTCGATATAGTCGAAGTCAAGCGGCGCGACCAGACCATCACCGTATTCCTGATAACTGCGATAAATCAGCTTATCGCTGTCGAGCAGGTTATCCACGTTGAGCTGGAAGCGCGAATGAATGTTTCGGCCCATCGAGTGAAATTCACGCGTGTACGCGACCATCGCATTGTAGACGGTGTACGACGGAGACAAAATGCGCTCACCGTTCACCAGGTCGCCGGGATTCCCGTACTGCTTTCCATAATGTGTGGCGCCCGCGCCCACCGAAAATCCCTTCAACGCCTCCATCGGAAACGTATAGGTGCCGAAGAAGCTCGCGGTGTTCTTTATCAAGTGGCCGTTCACGGACGTTGAGGACAGGCCGACAATAGTTTTATTCAAGTTAGCCAGATCCGTTTTGAAGGAATCACGAATCAACTGAATTGCCGGGTCCGAGCTCGGCGTGTTCGCCAGTGCCGTCCATTCATCAATGTGCTCGGCGTAATATTTTTGGCTGTTCGGAATGGAGTTCGATAGATTCGACTTCGGAATCGAGAAGTTCAACTGAAGGCGGATGTCCTTCGTCGGATTTCCCACGAATTCAAATTCGACGCCATGATCCTCCAGGTCAGTCGTGTCGGAGAAATTCATCGACGCGTTGGCGCCGCTGCCCGTGCCGGTGATCACACCGGAGGGGCCAATGTCCGTCGCCGTGCCGCCGCCATCGATGTATTTATTCCACGTGCCTTGAAAGTCGGGACCACCCTTCGGCCGGCCCTGTGACTTGTCTTTATAATATGTCACCGAAGCATAGTAGCGCCCGTCGTTGGTGGTGAAGCGCAGTCCGACCGACTGGCCTTTGCCGCGAGCTGCTCCGAGCGGTTCGCCGTAGAGAGTCGGAGCCACGCCGCCGGCCAGCGGTGCAAAGTTTTCCGCGTAATTATAGGTGATACCCAGCCAGCTCAGGACGTACCCGATGGCTCCCGCCTGGAAAGTCGTGCCGGTTTCGTCGGCCGACGTTGGAATATTGGTGGGACCGCGAATGCCGATTTTATAATTCGTGTACTTATCGCGGCGCGCCCCGAGCGTTATATTTAGCCGATCGTTCCACAGACGGGTTTGGGACACGATGCCGCCGTATTTGATTGTCTCCCGCAGATTGAAATCAAACCAGTTGAACGGCATCGCCTGATAGGTGCCGATGTTGCTCGGCAGCGAGACAGCGGCGCGCGGGTTGTCCCAATATAGACGGCCCCAAATCAAGTGATTCGTCCAGTTGTCCGCGTTGATCGGCTGGTCGAAGGCGAGATACGTGCGGGGCTTCAATTCCGTGCGGCGATAACCGACGGCCGCGCTCATCCATTGCGAGATTGGAATGTTAAAGACGTTCGCGTCGAAATGATAATTGAGCTGTCCGCGAAACTCGATAGCCGGGTGATATTGATTCTGCTGGCTGAGAAAGACGTCGGAATACTTCTTTCCGAAGTTGGGATTCGGCGAGCCGTCTGGGAGTTGCTGATTCAAATCGTACGAAGACCAGGCGCCGTCCGCGCCGACGTTTTCCGAATTATTCGAGCGCTGCGCGTCGGCGTAGCCATACGCGCTGATCTCCGCCTCCATGTTATCGTTGATGCGCTGATCGAAAACCAACGTGAGCGCGGCGTAGCGGGCGCGAAGATAACCATCGCTCGGCGCAACGGTGAAATCACGGCTCGGCAGCGCCTGAATATCGGTGCCCGTCACCGGAAATGTATAACCTTCCGGATGCAAATACGCACCGGGTCCGACATCGAGCGTGCCGATTGATCGATAGCCGTTGTACCAATCCATCAGGCCGTGGGAAGCGAGGCTGGGAATCCACACCAGTGCATTCTTGTCGCCCCAGCCTTTCATGTTCTTCACACCGGGCGCGCCGCTCACCTTCAGCGGATTCAGGTCGGAACCGACGATCGTGCCGCCCCACGTGGGAGACGTGGTTTTTCTATCCCAGAGCGAACTCGTGTCCTGCAGCACGAAAGCGTAGAGATTATTCTTCCGATCGTAGCCCTCGAGTTCGATGCGCAGTTTCGAATTCTCCGAGAATTTGATGAGGGCGTGAAGATCAAGCGCGTAGGTCGTTCCGCGATCGCCCTGACGCCAGCCGCGCTCGCGCTCGAAAAGAAGATTGGTGCGCAGCGCGAAGTTTTCGCCCGCCAACGAATTCACATCGGCCGTGAATCGGACGCCGGCATTGTCATTCACCGAGATCACGGCGTTCTGAAATTCTTTGTCGAGGCGCGGCACCTTCGTGTAGGTCGCGATGCTTCCGCCGATATCACCCACGCCGAACAATATCGAATTCGGGCCGCGCGCGACCTCCACGCGATCGACATTATATAAATCGAGGGCGACGAAATTCGGGAAATAGTTTCGCGTGGGCGGATTTCCGCCCTGGTCGGCGTCACCTTGGCCGCGAATACTGAAAGCCCAGGAATTGAATTGATTACCGCTGCCAGCTCGGCCGCCGCGCCAGTTTTGCGGAACGGCGCCCGCCGTCCATTTCAGCGCATCGCGGACATTGGTCAGTTGCACGTCGTCCATGAACGCGCGAGTGAGAGACGAGATCGGCGCCGGAGTGACTTTGATCGGCAGATTCGCGCGACCACCGGCGAGCGAATCGACAGCGACATAGCCGACGTCCGTGCTCGCATCCACCGTGAACGGATCGAGCACCACGACTTTGTCGGGTGTGTTCGTTTCGACGGGGGGCGGAGTCACGTTTGCATTGGCAGGCGCGGTCGAGTTCGCCTCAGAAGGCGTGGCGGGATCCGGAGTGGGCGCGACCTGCGCCGAAAGTGTCGCGAGCGACACGGTGAGCGCGGCCACCGATAGCTTTGCGTATGGATATTTCATACAGGGTCTTTCCGCTGAATGCAGTTCGGGGTTTGACGGACGTAGTGTATTTTCAACTACAGCGCGCGTCGCACAGCGAACGGCCGCGACGCGCTGGGGGGATAGAAGGCGGTCTGCGCGAAAGACAGAGTTTTGGACCGCCAGTTGCGGACTGGTACACATTTATATTAAATCCGTGCACCTCGCCCCTGAAATTTCCCTACGCTATCGCGAGAGCGAACAGTCACGTCTTTTGCTGTATAGTGCGAATTATCCAATGAAGTGCGTCCAACTTGCCATAATCTGCGTCGCATCGCTAACCGGCGCCGCGCTCCACGCTCATGGCACCTACGATCAGCATGTGATGTTCGATAACAGTCTCTCGCGAGGCGGCTATTATCACAGCGAGTCGTTCGTCATCGCGCCGAGTTCGCTCGAGCAAAAAGACGATAAATGGCCGCTCGATAATGAGCACTTCGTCAGTCCGCCAAATGGTTTGCGACTCAACTGGACCTCGCGAACGGGAGGCGATTGGCGGATGACCCTGCTCGTGCCCACTCGCTATGCGCGCAAGTTCGATTTCCAGGGAGATTCGGTCGTGTTCTGGTGCTACTCCGAAGACGAGATCAACGAGGCGAATTCGCCGCGCGTTTATATTCAGGATTACGATAAGATCGGTTCACCCGCAGTCACGCTGGTCAAAGACAAAGAGGTCATCCCGGCGAAAACATGGCGGCGCATTGTCCTACCCTTCGCCAAGGTGATTGCTGAGAGCCGATCGACCGATGACCTGCGCTGCAAATTGCGCGAGCTCATCAGCATTTCGTTCATGCAGGGCCTGGATGATGGCAAAAAACACACGCTCTATATCGACGACGTGCAGGTCCAGCCGGCGCCCGAAGCCGAGCCCAAGGAACTCGCGGCTCCGACCGGCATTTCGGCCAAGGGCTACGACCGCCACATCGACATCACCTGGAGCGCAGCCCCGGAGAAGGATGTGTTCACATACCGCATTTACCGATCGAAGGACGGCAAAGCCTTCGCTCCAGTTGGCACGCAATCGTTCGATACACTGCGCTTCGCCGATTTTCCGGATGACTCATCCGACACGTTATACTATCGCGTGACCGCGCTCACCATCGATGGCCACGAATCCAAGCCGTCGGCGAACATCTCAGCCAAGCTGCGCAAGCTCGATGACGACGGCCTGCTCGATATGGCCCAGGAGGGATGCTTCAGATATTATTGGGACGCGGGTCATTCGAACGCCGGCCTCTCGGCAGAAATCACGCCGGGAAATGCCAATCTCATCGCTGTCGGTGGAAATGGATTTGGCGTGATGGCGCTGCTCGCGGCGACGGAAAGAAAGTTTATCACGCGCGACCAAGCCATCGGGCGAATGGAGAAGATCCTGCGTTTTCTTTCGACCGCCGATCGTTTCCATGGCGCATGGCCGCATTTCCTGGATGGCCGCACGGGCAAGGTCATCCCGTACTTCGGCCGCTACGACAATGGCGGCGATTTGGTGGAAACCGCATTCATGATACAAGGCCTGCTCGCGGCGCGGCAGTATTTCAACCGCGACACGCCGGCTGAGCAGAGTATCCGCGACATCATTACGAAGCTCTGGCGCGAGGTGGAGTGGGACTGGTACCGCAAGGACAAGGACAGCTACGTGCTGTATTGGCACTGGTCGCCCACGGATGGCTTTTATATAGATCACCCGCTGATCGGTTGGAACGAGACGATGATCGTATATTTGCTGGCGATCGCGTCTCCGACGCATCCGGTCCCGGCGAGTTTATATTATTCGGGTTGGGCCGGCCAGTCGGAGCGCCATGTCAAATATCGCCAGAACTGGAGTCGCACGACAGAGGGAGATCATTTCACGAACGGGCACAGTTATTTCGGAATCAAGCTCGACGTTGGTTCGGGCAATGGCGCCGAGTTGTTCTTCACCCAGTTTTCTTTCATGGGATTCGACCCGCGGGGTATCCACGATCGTTATACAAACTATTTCACGAACAACCGAAACATCGCGTTGATCAGTCACGCGTACTCGTTGGAGAACCCGCGCCACTTTGTCGGTTATGGCGACAATTGCTGGGGGCGCTCGGCCGGGATCAATTCCGGCGGCGGACGCGCGCTGCCGCGCGACGACAATGGCACGATCAACTGCATGGCCTCGCTCGCCTGTATGCCGTACACGCCGCGGGAATCGATGGCGGCGCTGAAGCATTTCTATCGCGACCTCGGAGCGCGCGCCTGGGGCCCTTACGGTTTCTACGACGGATTCAACGAAACGGAAGATTGGTTCGAAGCGAACTACATGGCGCTGAATCAAGCGCCGATCACGGTGATGATCGAAAACTACCGCAGCGGGCTGATCTGGCGAAATTTCATGGCAAATCCCGAGATCGCGCCCGCGTTGAAAGCGATCGGCTTCGCGCCGGACGAGACGGCCGCGAAGTGATTAGGGGCGCAGGCGCTTGGCCACGGTTATTTTTTTAGCCACAAAGAGGCGCGAAAAAGCGCAAAGAGGAATATTTCTTGTTCGGACCGGCTCAGACATCCGAGACCTGAGAGCGGTCTGGTATTTTGGTTTGGAGTTACAAACCAATACCCCAACCGCGTTCTGGATCAGGCGTTACCAGCGACGTGGATCACCCAACATCCTCTTTGCTCTTTTTGCGCCGCTGTCGTCCTGAATCGCACAATTCCGCGAGGATTTTGGTACGAACGGCTGCCGACTTCCGAGGGTAGGGCGAGACCTCAGGACGAGCCGCAACGCCGGATCCGCATTTCGCGTTATCTAAGACGAATTGTCTCAGAGGTAGGGCGAGCTGTCCCTAGCGAGCCGCGCGTGACGTGGCTCATCCTGGAGGTTAGGCGCAACGGTTGCGGCTCGCGAGGGACCGTGTCTGATGTCGCCTTCGGCTCGGTACGCCCTACCCTCTGAGGCCGTTCCACCAAATAACACCAGACGCGAGATAAACGTCACGGCTCGCCCAGAGGTCTCGCCCTACCTTCAGAGCCGGTCCTCAGACATTCATCATTCTGCATTCTTACTTCTTCCTTAGCGCGCCGCGTGTGTAATCTTTGATTGCGGCTTCGCCGCGCTACGCCTTTTTGCGGCTACAGGTTTTTCAAACCGCTGCATCTCTAAGAAACGCGGCTGCCTCGGCGGGTTTTGATGTCTCGCGCGGCGGCCAGGCCGACGGGTTTTTCCCAGGCGGCGATCGTTGCGTTCAAATAGGCGAGTTGGTGCTCGAGGTATTCTCGATCGGTCTTGAAATCGGCTTCGGTGCGGCGGCGCAGTGTCTCGCGTTTCTCCTCTGACAAGGTGAAACGCCACGCCGGAGCGCGGCGGTAATAGCGCAGCTTTTTCTCCGTGTCTCGGCGCGCAGCGTCGAGTTCCTGGATCGCGCGCCGCAACCGTCCGATCGGCGAAGCCGGGCCGAGCGAATCCGTCGCGGTCTCCCACTCCACTTCCAGCCTCGACAGCCAATCCGCGTCGCCCGCCTCCCAGGCTTTCTGCACTTCGTGCCACAAACGCATGCGAGCGTCGGTCCACTCTCCACCACGATCGGGATGCAGCAGCTGAACAAGCCGCCGATAAATATCCTTCGCTACTTGGCTGACCCGCGAGCGCTTGCGCGCAGCGTGCGGCCCATGCTCGCGCCGAGACGAAGCTCCGGGCTCCTCCTCTTCCGCCGCATCCGCTTCTTCATCCAGGCCGACATCGCCGCGCGCCTTCGCGGCTTCGCGTTCGAGCAACTTTTCAGGATCATCGTCCTCCTCAAAAAAATCGTCTTCGTCGTCATCGAAGCCGGCGCCGAAATCCGCGAAGAAGGTCTGCGGATCGAGTTGCCCGCTTTGCAGTTCGCGCCACAGCCGCTTGTGCGAGCGCCCGCTCAACGTCGCCATCATCTGCACGGCCTGCACCTGTTGCGATTTATTGAACACCTCTTCGTGCAGACGCCGCAGTTCCGAGATCACCGTGGGAAACGTGTGGTAAAGCCACGCATCGTAAGCCGGCTGATCGGTTTGCTCATGGCGGTGAAGGTCGCGCGTGACTTTTTCCACGCGTTTGCGCGCGCTGTGAAACTCCGCCCAAGCCTCGCGTTGCAACGGCCGGTTATCGATCACGATCAGGGCAACACTGCCGCTCGAATCTCCCGGCGACTTGGCCTCGCGGCGGCGTGAACGAGAGAACGGTCGAGGCGTGAATCGAGACATGGACTGGCAAGAAAACGCGGACGCGGCAGAGCGCCAATCGTGGCGTGAGAATTATTTTCCCACGCGCTTGGCGTCAGCCTTCGCTTCGCTGAGGTGGGCAAGAAAATGGCGCATCGCTCCGCTCACGCCTCCTGCCCGCCGGGCGAAAACATGCGTGACCTGTTGCGGCTTCGCCAGGGGTAAGGCGACGACCGCCCGGCCGGTCCATTGCGAAAGGGATTGCGGCAGCAATGCGATGCCGGACCCCGCCGCCACCATCACCGCGACGGCCTGAGCGCGCGGGGATTCCAAAACAATTCTCGGGCGAAATCCCGCGCTTCGACACACGCCGCGCACGAAATCCGCAAAGGCGGGCGCCGCCGCCCCCGCCACGGCCACGAAGGGCTCGCCGGCCGCGGCCGCGAGATCGAGCTTGCGGTGCGAGGCGAGCGCGTGATTTGCCGGCACGAAACAAGCCAGAGGTTCCTCGCGCCAGGGAACAAACTGCACAGCAGCCGGGCGATCGCGCGGCATCAATCCGACGAAGCCGCCATCGAGTTCGCCGCGCGTGATCGCACGCAACTGCTCGGCCGGAGGTCGATCGTGCAACTCGATCTGAGCCGAAGGAAACCGCTGGCGAAACCGCCGAAACGTCTCGACCAGCTCGGGACTCAACACGGCGCTTACGAACCCCAGCCTCAACCGCTCGGTTTCTCCGATACTCGCCCGTCGCGCGACTTCGCCGGCGCGTTGCAGATGCCGTAGCACGTCGTGCGTCTCCGCGTAAAACAATCCGCCGGCCGGGGTCAGCGCCACGCTCCGGCGCGTTCGTTCGAAGAGTCGCGCGCCGACCTTCGCCTCGAGTTCGCGCACATGCCGCGAGAGTGGCGGCTGGGCCAGATGCAGGCGCTGCGCGGCGCGCGTGAACGACAGCTCCTCCGCCACCGCGATGAAACATTCCAGTTCTCGCAACGAATAGTTCATATCATTTTGATCTCAGTACGCGCCTAGAACAGTCATTTCGTCATAAGCGGCAAGCCGCTAGAATGGCGCTCCATCATGGCCATCAGCGACACGATCAAACGCGGCTCAATTCGCGCTCCGCACCGCGCCCTTCTCCGCGCCACCGGAGTGATTCAGTCCGAAAGCGACTGGGACAAACCGTTCGTCGCGATCGCGAACTCGTTTGTCCAAATCGTGCCCGGGCATGCGCACCTCGACGTCGTCGGGCGCAAGGTCCGCGAAGCCGTGCGCGCCGCGGGAGCCGTGCCGTTTGAGTTCAACACGATCGGCGTCGACGACGGCATCGCGATGGGGCACGGCGGCATGAAATACTCGCTCGCCTCGCGCGAACTGATCGCGGACTGCGTCGAGACGATGCTGCGCGCGCACTGCTTCGACGGCGTCGTGTGCATCCCGAACTGCGACAAGATCGTTCCGGGCATGCTGCTGGGAGCGGCGCGCGTGAACATTCCGACCGTTTTCGTTTCCGGCGGACCGATGCGCGCGGGAAAAAATCCCACGACCGGAAAAGCGCTGGATCTGACTTCGGTTTTCGAGGCGGTCGGCCAACTCTCGGTCAACGCGATTACGGAAGGCGAACTCGGCGAAATCGAGCGCAACGCCTGCCCGACGTGTGGCTCGTGCTCCGGGATGTTCACCGCGAATTCGATGAACTGTCTTTGCGAGGCGCTGGGCATCGCGCTGCCCGGGAATGGTTCGATTCTCGCGACGGACTCCGGGCGCGACCGGCTCTTTCAGGCCGCCGGAACCGCGATCGTGGAGATGATCCGCCGGAATTGGCGTCCATCGGACATTCTCACGCCGGCGGCTTTCGCGAATGCCCTCGCGCTGGACATGGCGATGGGTGGCTCATCGAACACGATATTGCACACGCTCGCGCTGGCCCAGGAAGCGCGCGTCCCGCTCTCGCTCGAGGAGATCAATGCCGTGGCCGAACGTGTTCCGCACATCTGCAAGATGGCGCCATCGGGCGTTTATCACATGGAGGACATCGATCGTGCAGGCGGGATTTCGGCGATTCTGAAAACGCTGAGCGCGCGCGAAGGTTTGCTGCACCTCGACGCGAGAACCGTGACCGGCAAAACGCTGGGGGAAAACATCGCGGACGCAGTGGTGCAGGACCACGACGTGATTCGGGATTTGCAGCACGCGCATTCGCCGCGTGGCGGCCTGGCCGTGCTGTTCGGCAGTCTGGCGCCGAATGGCTGCGTGGTGAAAACCGCCGGAGTGGCGCCGCAGATGATGACGTTTAGGGGCCCCGCCGTGATCTTCGAATCGCAGGAGGCGGCCACGACTGGAATTCTGGTGGGGAAAGTGAAAGCCGGCGATGTCGTGATCATTCGCTACGAAGGACCGCGCGGCGGGCCGGGCATGCAGGAGATGTTGTCGCCCACCTCGGCGATCGCGGGGCGGGGCCTCGGTGAAAGCGTGGCGTTGATCACGGACGGACGTTTTTCCGGAGCGACGCGCGGCGGGTCGTTCGGGCATGTTTCGCCGGAGGCCGCGGCGGGCGGACCTATCGCCTTGGTTGAGCCAGGAGATTTTATCGAGATCGATATTCCGCGCCGCAGGATCGATCTGGTCGTGGATGAAAAGACGCTGGCCGAGCGTCGCGCGAAGTGGTCGCCGCCGTCTCCAAAAATCAACTACGACTATCTGGCGCGCTACGCCGCGATGGTGACGAGCGCGGACACGGGAGCGGTGTTGCGGGTGTGATGGCGCGTGAACCAACCTCCGGGCTAGGGCGAGACCTCCAGGCGAGCCGAAACCGTGATTTATAACCTCTAGGATGAGCCACGTCGATCACGGCTCGCCCGGAGGTCTCGCCCTACCCTCGGAGGCCATTCGTTTCAGACACGTCAAACGCAGTCCAAGACTCTGGTTCGGCCATTCTGCATTCTTACTTCTTCATTCATCCTTTGTCTTCTCGGGATTCTCCGCGAGCGCTGCATTTGTCGCTCGGAGCATCGCGCTCAATTCCGCGATTGCGCGGGAGAGCTGGCTGTAGATTGCGATCACGTTGTCGGCGCTCGCGTGTGCCTTCGCTTCCTCGAAAGGCAGCGTGATTTTATTCAATTTCTCCTCGAGCGGACCATAGGCGTCTACTTTTGCCCCCGCCTTTCCCGCAGCAGCGTCCGTGTTTTCCGCAGTAGTCGCGCTCCCGTTCATCCCGGCCGCGCTGGCGTCGACCGTGTGGGCCAGCATCTCCAACGCCTCCACAGCCACGGTGGTGAACTCCTTTGTCGCTGTATTCTCCAAACGGATACTCGGGCCGAGATTCAGCGCGATCACGTTCAGGCCGCGGGTCAGGCGCTGGTTGCCGTTCGCCAGGGCGGCGACGGTTTCCATGCCGCTCTGCTGATTCTTCGGGTCGGCATAGAGCCGCTGCAGCGATGCGAAGACGACATTGTTCGCGCTTTCGCTTTCGCGCTTCGCCGCGATCACGGCCGCATCAAACGTCCGGCCTTCCGCCAACGCCGCCATCGTCGCTTCCACATACGCGCGGTTCGCCTGCAACGCCCGCGCCACAATCGGCCGCAGGAGACGTCGTTCCCACATCGGCCAGAATAATTGCGCGCCGATCAGCGCGAGCACGCCGCCAATCGTCGTCGCGATCATGCGCTCCAACGTGAACGCGATCGTGACATGCGAGGCGGTTTCCGTGAGCAGCACGACCAGCAGCGTGATGAACACGACGGCGATGCCGTAGTTGCGCCGCACCCAAAACGCGAAGCAGAACATGGTCGCGGACAACGCCAGCACGTGGAGCACCGGCGGCAACTGCAGCCAGAGCAGCGCGCTGGCCAGCAATCCACCAATCATCGTGCCGATGAAACGCTGCGAGGCTTTGAGCCGCGTCGAACCGTAATCAGGCTGAAGCACGACGAGCACGGTGAGGGGCAGCCAATATCCGCGGCTCAACGCGAAGCTTTTCATCACCGCCGCTCCGATCAGCTCGAGCACAGTGAGGCGCAGCACGAACCGCACGATCACCGGCGTGGGCGGCCAACGCAGATTCAACGCGGACGCCAGCGGGCGCATCGTCCAGGTTTGCAGGTCGAACAGCTCCAGCGAAAACGCCGCGCGTTCATCCGCGCGTTCCGTGGTTTCGCGCAAAGCGCGCAGCGCGCGGTCAAGTTGCGCGGCGAGCTGATCGATGAACGTCGCGAGCTGCACGCCGTCCGCCGAGCGGTTCGTGTGCGTGAGCACGCGGTCACGCAGGCCCGCGAGCAAATTGCCGAGGCGCTTGATCCGCACGTCGGCGGCCGCGAGGTGCGAGGGTTGCCGCGAGACCACCGTGACCGCCACGCCGCGCGCCGTGTTCGTCATCGACGCCACTGCCGGTCCGAAACTCGGCGCGAGCGCGGCGAAATCCGGGCGCTGCATGATGACTTCGAGTGTCGAATTGAGCGCGAAGAGTCGCGTGGCCACGCGCGCGGCGGCGAGATTCAGCTCTTCCAATTTCTGCACGGGCGCGCGGTGGCCGGTGCGCGTGGCGAGCGTGGCGTTGGTTTGGTTCAGCGTGGTGCGAAACGTCGATTCTGCTGCGGCGATGTTCCGGTGACGAGTCGGCACATCGACCGCCG
Source organism: Opitutaceae bacterium (assembly GCA_035765635.1). Lineage (GTDB taxonomy): Bacteria > Verrucomicrobiota > Verrucomicrobiia > Opitutales > Opitutaceae > EW11. The sequence goes on along the minus strand of DASTWZ010000017.1, from coordinate 13,251 downwards.
CGGTTGGATCCATCGCGACGATCACATCCGAGAGCGCAAGCCAGGTATCCGCCACGGCGCGGCGCAAAGGATGTTGCGCGTGAAACGGCCAGAGGCAGACCTGCACGAGCACACCCCAGAGACCGCCGAGCAGGGTCGAAACGAAATGCTCGTTCGCGAGGCCGGCCCCGCCGGGCTCAGCGATCGCAAGCAGCATCAGGAAAATGGAGCCGACGGAAAGAGTCGGTCCGTAATCGGTGCTGAGATGGCGCCACGCGCCGCTGCCGAGCGTGCCAAGCGCGACGGCCGCGAGCGACCAGGTGAACGACGGCGCGGCGAGTCCGCCGAGCCAGGCATAAGTCGCCATGATCACGCTCATCGCGACAAGCACGCTGAGACGCAGCGGGTATGAGCCGCGAATATCGACGAGCGTGGTATTTTGCGCCGCCGTCGCGGCAAAGGCGGCTTCGACGGGCATGTGCCACCACATCACGGCGACGAGCGGCACGATGAAACCGACGGAGCAACGCAGCCCGCGCCGAAGGTCAGGCTGCAACCGATGGCTCTGAATATAACCGCTAAACTGAGTCACCAGCCGGTTCATGCGTCACTTGCATGCTGCGCGGAACGCGGGAGAAGAGGAAGGCGGAAGGCGCATCGTGAGAAGCGCGATCGGGATGGTTCGATAGCGAGGGCGGCGTTAGCGAGTGTGGCGTTAGTGAGGGCGTTGCGATCGAGTCGTTGCTATCGAGTCGTGGCGATCGTCGCCGTCGTCGCTATCGTCGCCGTCGTCGCTATCGAGTCCGTCGCTATCGAGTCCGTCGCTATCGAGTCCGTCCGCGCCCTGTGGCGCGGACTGTAGAAAGAAAATGCCGGCGAGGACGCCAGCGCTCCCAGTGGCCGACATCGGCGAGGACGCCGGCGCTCGGCCAATACCCCCGACATCGGCGAGACTCGGCGGCCGAGTGCGCCTTTTCAAGGCGCAGAGGCTCTGGGAGCGCTGGCGTCCTCGCCGGCATTCTCCTTTCTAGAGTCCCGCGCAGCGGGACGGACTTATCGGCTGGCCGGCCGGAGGCCGGCGCTCCGTTGCAAGCCCGTCACTGACGTCTCATGCTCCGTAGGTCGGTTCGTGGAGCAAGCGCAGGCGTCCCGCCTGCCGACCTACCTAAAGTCCGCGCCATAGGGCGCGGACGGACTCGATCGGCGCTTCTCGCAACGATCGATTCCACGCCCCGGCGCTCCGCCGGCTCACTTCTTCGCCGCGGGGAATTCGTACAGCGTATAGAACGCGTCGAAGCCCGGGCCTGTCGCGTTGAACAGCTTTTTTCCGTCCACGGTGATTTGATACACGCGGGCAGTTTGCTCGGGGTGGATTCTCGGCTGCTCTGTTTTCGCGAGCGCGATGTGCAGGGTCTTGCGATCGTTCGACAACGTCACGCCGGTCAAGGGCTCCGCATGCTCGTCGAGCTCCGGCGAGCCGTAATCCGGCGCATCGCGATAGACCCACGATTTGACCGCAAGCGCAGGCGCCAACTCAGCCTCGGTGATCGCCTGCGGAACGGGCAGCGTGAACACCACGTCGAAACCACCCGCGACCGCCGACACATGATGCATCGCGGCCGGCGTCGTTTTTCCGTCCCAGCGAATGTGCTGCAGACTCGCGACACGGCCACCCTTCGCCTGCCAGCCGCGACCAGTTTGACCCAGCAGCAGACTGCCATCCGGCAAGAACAACGGCCGCATCACGCCGGACTCCAAATCCGTGAAGAACGGAATCGCGACGCCTTGCTCGTGCGCGCCGACTTTCTCGACGTAAATGCGCAGGAGGTTCGATTGCGTCTGATCGCCAACCAGCATCTGCCCGGTAAACGGTCCGAACTTCCCACCCGTCGTGTCCCAGGCCGGGTTTCCCGGCGAGTTCGCGAGACGGCTCTGCGGAAGCAAGATCACCGGCAATTCCTTGCGGCTCTTCACCGCGTCCCAGGCGATTTCCGGCGAGGTCGGCGTCATGCCCGGCAAGTCCACCAGCCCGGCGGGATGCCCGTAAAAGGCGCCTTTTTTGATGATGAAAATCTTCGAGGTGCCGACGTACTCGCCCTGGTTCTCGGTGTACCAAAGCTGGCCATCCGGCGCGAAGCCGATGCCGGCCGGACTGCGCAGGCCGTTGACCCATGGTTCAAAACCGCCTTTCGCGGGAACTTTGATCATCCAGCCGCGGAATCCGCCCGCCGTGCCCATGTAGCGGCCACCGGCACGGTATTCGTAATCGACGCCACCGGCATCATCCAGATTCAGCGTGATGAAGTAATCGCCATTCGCGTCACGCACCGGGCCGTGCATGTACGAGTGATAATTGCCATGATAGCTGAACGCGTCGGTCAGCGTCTCGTAACTGTCCGCGAAGCCGTCGCCATTCGTGTCGCTGATACGCGTGAGCTCGGCCTTTTGTCCGGCGACGACACGCAGGCCATGATCGTCTTCGATCTGCACGCCGAGGCTGTCGAACAAACCTTCGGCAAACTGCGTCCACTGCCCATCGCGCAACCGCCAGATCCCGGCCGTGCGCGTGGCGACGACGAGCGTGCCGTCCTTGGCCACCGCGAGACCGAGCGCCTCGAAAAGCATGTCGCGACCATAATTGTCCTTCGGCCCGAGATACGTCTCGGTGGCATAGCCCGCCGGCGCGTTGGGCTTCGAACTTTCGACGACGAGCTTCTGGTGGTGGTAGTCGAAATTCGAAGGCTTCGAGTGCCAGGACTTGGGCGCGAGATTCAGTTTACCCTCGGCCACGGCCGGGCCGTGTAGTGCCGCCGGCACTACCCAATGATCGCCTTGTAGTTGACCCACGGATACTCGCACGCTGCCGAGCACCTGCGAATCGATCAGGAAACTCTGCTCCGTCTTCAACTCGCCCTCGATCACCAGCCGCACCGCGCCGTCGGGGGAGAACTCCGCGCTGGCCTTGATCGTGTTCTGGCCGACTCTGTAGTTGAAAACTGGAGACGCGTCGGGGCTGCGCGAGTCGCGGCTGTAGCCGAGGAATTGCGCGTCGATCCTGGCCAGGCGCGCGAGGTGATCCTCGGTGCTGTAGAGAGATTCGCGAATGGCGACGCCGTCCTTGAATTTCGTGTCCTTGAAGGTGAAATCGATTGGCTTGCCCGCAGAGTCGAGCGGCGCGAGCAGCACGCCGGTCGCGCCGAGTTCGATTTCGCGGCTCTCGAAACCGGGCTTCAGACCGTTGCCGCCGCGGTTGAGAAATTCACCGGCCATATCGAGGAAGCCGCCCTGCCAGATCTTCGCGATGCCGAGCACGCGTGGATCGAAGGTGTAGTTGATGGCATTCGGCAGACCGACGTGTATCGAGCGTCCGGATACGCCTTCCATCGGGCCGCGCTGGATGCGCACGGTCTGGTCGACGAGGAGCTGAAGCCGGTCCGTCATCGGATCGTAATTCTGCACCGCTTTTTCTTCGACGAGTTTGGAGGCCGGGCCCTGGTTGTACGGCTCGTTCAACGTCATCAAATACGCGCCAATGCCCTCGAGCTGACTGTCGGTCAGGACCGTGGGAAGAAACGGCGGCATCGCCGGCGGATAGACTTTCCCTTCCATCGGGCCGTGTTCGCCGATCGCGAGTTCTTCCTGTGGCGTGCGGATGCTGCGCACGAGATAGGCGTGATCCGTCTTGATGGTGAAACGATGGTCTTCGCCACCGGAAACGATTTGGCGGTCGCGCGGCTCCAGCGTGAAAAGGCCGAACAGATTTGGTCCGGTCTTGAGTGACGTATCATCGCGCTGCGTGGCGTGGCACTCGATGCAGCCGAAATTGCGGAAGCTCTCCTCGCCTTGTTTCACGGCGTCGACGAGCTTGGTGACGTTCGAGGCTTCGCCGCTTTTGGCGGGCAATTTCACCGCTTCGAAATCAGCGCGGAGGTAGCGGAGATTGCGCACGGCGAGCGTGCCTTTATCGACGAGGATTCCGAGCGGACCGAAGGGATCTTCCCAAGGAAATTCCGCGCCGGCTGACCAGCCGGAGACGAGCGTGTTCGATTGAACGAGTTTGCCGTCGATCGTGAGGTCGAGGATCAGGCCGTTTTGGGTTTTGTTGCGCGCGTCGTCGAAGCGCGGCGTGCGAAAGCGCGCATCGAGCGTGTGCCAGGTTCCGGCAGTGTCGGGCACTTTGACGAGAGCGGCTGCGACGGGAGATGCCGCATCCGCCGGCTCCATGATCGAGGCGGCTTTTGCGCCGAGAACGGCGCCGGCCAGTTCAACGCGGACACGCCCCTCGAGAAAGAGGCCGGCCCGTGTGTCGGGGCCGGTCATGTACTCGAGATGAATCAACGCATCCCCGAGAAACATTTTGCTGCGCAGGTAGCCCGTGCCGGGCTTGACCGCCGTGCCGAGGAAAATCTCACCGCTGTTGTCCGCCGTGCCCGACAACGCCGTGGCGCCGGAAGGCAGGGAAACATCGGCGACGCGCGTCCAATTTGGATTGGGTTGGAAGGGCGATTTGTCGTTGGCGGCTTTATCTGCGGCGCGCAGCACGAGGGGTGAAAGACCGATCAACAACAGCGATGCGGTCACAATACGGCGGGTCAGTAGAATCATCGGTTCGAGGATATAGGCCGGGAGGTGGGAAAAGAAACAGGCGAAGATGAGCGCCGCCGCGCACGCAGGCAACCGCTATGGCGTCCTGAAAATTGACGACAGATGCGCACACATTCGGGTGAGTTTTTTGGCCCACGAATCACACGAAGGACACGAAATGACCGAACCATTTTTCCCACGGAATACACGGAAAGCACGGAAACAAAAATGCCTTCCGTGTCTTCCGTGCATTCCGTGGGGAAATGGTATTTCTGGTTTCGTGTTCTTCGTGTGATTCGTGGGCCCAATAGAAAGGCGCCAAACCGAAGTCTGGCGCCTTGGAACTGCCGCGGTTAATCGCGGTGAGAATAACGAATCAACTTAGAACGAGAGCGAGTTCGTCACCTGCCAGGTCATACCCTCGCGGATACGATAAGCGGCGACGTCACCGTTTGGCTCGACGCTGATCGGAAGGAGCGAAGCCTTCTTTCCGACGTCGCGAAGATTGAGCTGAATGCGCCAGTCCATCTTGCGCGTGAGCTTGCGCGTGTAGCCGACCCAGAAGTCGAAATACGTTTCAGCCTCGCCCTTGTAGACCTTGTTCACGTCGATGTTCTCGTCCGCGGTCAAACCGTAGCCGAGGATCGAACCCTGTTCCCAACGGACGCCGCCGCCAACGTTGAAGCCGTTGAGCGCTCCGTGATTGAAACCGTAGTTGGTGATCGCGTTGACGCGCCACGGACGAATTTCCGGAGCCTGCGTGCCAGCCTGAGCGACGAGCGCGCGATAGGGACCGTAGATGTTCGTATCGAAAGCGCGGCGCATCGTGTCGTAGCTGTCGCCGGCACCCCAGACACGGAGATCGCCCGCCGGGCCTTGGAGCCAGGAGTGCATATCTTCGATGTAGTCGACGATCGTCTGACTGAGGTTCTGGCGCGTGGCGGTCGTCTTGGCCGCGTTGATCGAAACGTCCCAGGTCGGCGTGATCTTGGCGGTCAACTCGAACTCGACGCCCTTCGATTCCGTGTCGACTGTGGCGACAGGAGCGATGCCGCGGATCGTGCCACCGTAGGCCGGCTGCAGCGCGCCACCGTTGCCGGCAGTGGAGAGATCCAGCGTGGGGAAGGCAGCGGCCCAGTTGCCCGCCTTGAGCGCGGCGACATTCACCGGAACACCGTAGTTGTCGAAGAAGCCCTGATCGGCGATGCCGTCGATGAACGCCTTCGAAGCCGCGATTTCAGCCGCGTCGATCGCAGCCGAGGCAGGAACGCGCGCACCGCCTTGGGGTTGCACCGATGCGCCGAGATCGTTGCTCGCATAATCCCACGCCCAGGCGTTGCCCGAACCATTTCCGGCGAGACCGTTCAAGTTGATCGCAGAGGTCGCCGCGCCCCAGGCCTGCGTGGCCCAGAGCCAGTACAGATTGCTGCCGAGACCGGCGTTGTCGCCCTCCAGCGTGGCATTCGAGACGGTCGTCTTGTAGAACGTGGTCTTGAAAACAACGCGATCGTCGAGCGCCGAGACGGAGAAGCCGTACTCGTTCGTCTTGCCCTTCGGATTGTCGAGGTTGTTTCCGAAAACGTCTTTGCGGACGGTGTCGGCCTTGAAGTTCTGCGAGCGGTTGTAGAACAAGCTCACGTCGAGTTCGCCGGGCAACTTCTGACGCCAAGCCTTCGGGGTGTGGAGAACCACATCATACGTGCGGGTCGTGCCGTGCGCCTTGGCCACGAACGTGGATTCGGTCGCGTCGGGATTGGCGACGTCCGTGTTCGGATACAACGGGGCGGAGCCGCTGTAGACGCGCACGGTGTCACGGCGATAACCGATCGTGGGAATGATCGTGCCGTCGAGGAAGAAGCCCTGCCAGGTGATGCCCTGCGAATCGATGACGTTGCGCGTCTCCTGCGCCTGGCGATAAAGCTGCGCGATGTCGCCCTGGTCGGCGTTGTTGATGTTGAACGAGCGGGTCGTCCAGCCGACGTAGTTCGCCGGATTTTCCGACTGCGTGGACGTCGTGGTCGTCGTCGTGGAACCCGGATACGAATACGGCGCCGCGGGATCGACGTAGTTCGGGTCGGATGGATTCGTCGAGCGATTCCAGTGCGAATCGAAGTAGCGGATATCCACGCTGCCCGAGGGATTCACCAGACCGGAGACCGCCGGGAGATTGGCGCCCGCCGCGGACGTGGTGTTCAACAAGCTGGGCCCGAGATAGACGACCCAGTCGACCTGGTTGTTCGTCTGGTTGATGGACGGCGTGGTGTTGAGCGTGCTGGCCCAATCACCGGCCAAGGCGTAGCGCGACCAGGCCGCGGTCTTATCCTTGAAATCGTTGTGATCGAGGATGCCCGTGAATTGGTGGCGTCCGAGAATGTCCGTGAGGAGCGATTTTCCGAGGAAATCGTCGGCGCGGACTTCGCCGGTGACCGTGAAACGGATGTCGTCGCGCTGGCGGTGCGTCGAGTTGTTGCCGTACTGGCCGTTGCTGGCGACGTAGGGGCGACCGACGTTCGGATTCGGCGAGCCATCGGAGAGCGTCTGGTTGAGGTCGACGCCGATCGTGTACTGCTGGGAATCCAAGAACTGCTCCTGGGCGTTCTTGTAGTCCTGGTGGTCGTACGTCAGATCGAACGCGAGACGGTTGTTGAAGAAGCTCTGGGTGAGATCGGCGTTGAAGGTGTGCCAGTTTTCATGCTGCCACGAATTTCCCCCGTCGATGAGGTTGTGATAGAAATCGAAGACCGAGGTGTCGGTCATCGATTTATCCTTCCAGAGGCCGTACTGGGCGCCGGGCAAACCTGCGCGCGCGGCATACTTCGAGTAGGAGTTCAGCGCGATCGGACGGTAGAACAACGCGCCGCTGATCGAGTTGTCGATTGCGCCGGCCGAGTTGAGGCCGAACTGCTGGGCATTGCTCCAGGTCGTCTCGAGGTACTTCGAAGGCGTGCTGGAGTTCGCCGCGTCGTAGTAAGCCACCGCGTTCGAGGCGAATTGGCGGCCCACGAAGGCTTCCGCGAAGTGCGGATCGAGGGTGCTGCTGTTGTTGAGACCGCCCGTGAGATTTTCGTGGAACGGATCGTAGGTCGCCTTGTTCAGGTCGGTGTACCAGGCGCTGATCGTGTCGATCGGCGGCAGCGTGCGCGGGCGATCCGCGCTGATCTTGCCGTACTCGCCGTTGATCTGAAGCGTGGTCCGCATGCCGTCGCCGCGGAGGAACTTCGGATCGTAGCGCAAGGCGGCGTAGGCGCGGCGGCTGTTTTCAAACGCCTGCGCCTGCTCGTACTGCTTGTTGTCGGCGAGACCGGAAACGCGAATCGCGAGTTCATCCGGCAAGAGAACTTTGTTCTCGTTCACCGAGCCTCTGAGACTGCCGTAGTTGTCGAAGCGAACTTCGAGATTCGTCGAGTCGCGGAACGAGGCGGAGGACAGCGCGGTGTTGATGATACCGGCCGGGCTGCCGACGCCGAACAGAATGGAGTTCGGGCCGCGCTGGAGTTCGACGCGATCGATGTTGAAACTGTCCCACGGAATGTCCGTGAGGAAGTAGTTGCGGGTGTTGTCCGCCGCATCGAGACCGCGCACGCGCGTGGCGTTGTTCGGACGGAGGAGGCGGGCCGTTTCGTTCATCGAACTGGAGTTGCCCAAGTTCGAGAAGTTACCGGCCAAACCGCCGACTTCAGTATTCGTCGTGTACTGGAGCAGCGATTGGTTGTCGGTCGCGCCGGTGTCCTGGAGGAACTTCGACGTGACGACCGAGATCGACGAACCGATGTCGCGCAGATCCGTCCTAACGCGGGATCCCGCCAACGTCGTGGTCGCGGAGTAACCTTCTGTGCCCTCCGACGCACTGATCATAAACGGCGAGAGCACGATCGTCTCGTCGTCGCCGACCGTCGGCGAATTTTGGGCTGGGGCGGTCTGACCCGCCAATCGCGGGAGCGCCACAGCGAGGAGCGCGGCCAAGGCCGAGCCCGCTGACTTGCATCTGTAGTTCATACTTTATGGGTTTGGGTTTTGTTTCCTGTCGTCTGCTTGGGGAAATACGACGAGGGTAACAAAGCACGCAGTCGGGCCCTTCCGCTCTGCGATGGGGGTCGCCAAGCGGGCATAAACCATTATCCAACAAGGGGTGGCTCGACAGCACGGTGTAGTGAGATGCAGCGTCGGGCCTTGTAAAAAGCCCGAGAGACTAGGCCTGAAAAGACGCAGTCTCGCCGGAAAGGATGCGCTCTGAAATTGAGAAATGTTATCAGGAAATTTAGGTCCATTCCGGACCGATAAATCTCCCAATTTCCACCCCGCCAGGAGCAGCGTCGGCGCGCTTACGCCCGCAGTTTCCGCGCGGTCGAGACGAGCGAGTCAGCGAGTTTTTTCGCGGCGTCGATCGTGCGCTGGACGGTGAGCTGGCCCTGGGCGTCAAAAGCTTCGTCGGCGTGAGGCAGGATGACCTGGCTCGGAACGACGAAGGCGCCGAGATGGGTCAACAGTTGGCGCACGAGAGTCATCGAACGCAGTCCGCCGAAGGGCCCGGGCGACGCCGAGACGATGGACACGACCTTGCCGATGAAGGGATTCTCTTCGTCGCGCGTGCACCAATCGATCGTGTTCTTCAATAGAGGCGTCATCATCGAATTGTACTCGGGCGACGCGATGAGCAGCGCGTCGTGCGCGAGAATGAGCTCGATGAGCTTTTTGGCGTTGGCCGGGAGTCCTTCGGCGTCCTCGAGATCTCCGTTGTACAGCGGCATCGGGAAATCGCTCAGATCGATGGTCGTGACTTCGCCTCCGGCCTGCTGCACGGCACGCACGACGTGCGAGAGCAGTTTCTTGTTGAAGGATTCGCGGCGCGTGCTGCCCGAAAAAGCCAGGATGCGAGGTGAAGTGCTCATCCCCCAATCAAGCGGTCAAAGCCCATTCCTCAACTCACCAGGTCACTCCACCGCGCCGCCTTCGACGACGAGGCGGATGGAATCTAACCTCAGACGTGAGTCACGGATGGCTTCGTCGGTGCGGCGGATTTGCTCTTCCAGGAGATTGATCTCGGCGGGATGGACATTGTCGTTGAGGCGGCTCAGGTCCTTCAGGCGTTGCAGGTCGCCGCTCAGCGCAGCTTTCGCTTTTTCCTGGGCGGCTTTTCGCAACGCCGTGCTGCGCGCCTCCGCCTGCTCCGTCGCGTTCTCGATCATGTTTTTCAACAAACCCGCGTTGAAGCCGGGCCGCTCGAGAAAGCGCTGAATCGTCGAGTCCTCCACGTCGCCGGCAAACGTCACGGCGTCGCGCGCCTCGGTCAGATCGTTGCCGCGAATATCCACCAGCACGCGCACGGGCAGTGGCGCGAGAAATTGATCCACCTGCCAGCGCGTGTCGGCCACCGCCTCCAGCACGAAAACCGCTTCGAGCAGGAGATTGGGTGTAGTGGATCTAAGGATACCGAAGGCCGCGGTGCCAGCCGTCGAGTCGATCAACAGGTCCGAGGCGTCGCGCACGAGCGAATGATCCGCCGAGACGAAGCGAATGTCTTCGCGCACGACGGCGCGCTGCCGATTGAAGGTCGCGAGCATGCCGTCGCGGGGAATCGACGGAAATCCCTCGATGAAGGCGTGGCTCGGATCGAGAAAAACGTCGCCTTCCTCGTGCTCTTTCACGCGCACCCCGAAGTGATCGAGCAATTCGCTCAGCAAATTGCGCAGGGCGGGATCGGCGTCCGCTGCGCGCACGCCTTCGATCACCCGAGCGGCCACCGCGGCGTCGAACGAATTCAACTCCAGCAAGCGGTCGCGGCCTTTCTTCATTTTTCGCGAGAGCTCCTCACGAAACGCGATCGTCTCCTCGATCAAAGCCTCCATCTCGGTCTTGCCTTCCGCCATGTCGCCGCCGGCGTATTTCGCCACGAGCTCGAGCAGGCGCGTCTTGAATTTGTCCTGATAGTCGTTGCCGCCCTGCAATGGCGCCTCGAACGCATCGAGGCCGCGATGATACCAATCCAGCACGAAGGCTTCGCTGCTGCCCTCGATGTAGGGAACATGGATCCGGATCGTATTCGTTTGGCCAATACGATCGAGCCGGCCGATGCGCTGTTCCAGCAAACCAGGATTGAGCGGCAGGTCGAAGAGGACGAGATGATGGGAAAACTGGAAGTTGCGACCCTCGCTGCCGATCTCCGAACAGATCAGGAGTTGCGCGCCCTCCGGCTCGGCGAACCATGCGGCATTTCGGTCGCGCTGCACGAGCGGCAGTCCTTCGTGAAAGAGACCGACTTTCGCCGTCATCTTCTCCTGCAGCGCCGCTTCGATCGCGAGGACCTTGCGCTGCGATTTGCAGATGAGCAGGACTTTCGCGCCGCGATTCGTTTTCAGGAAATTGGCGAGCCAGTCGATGCGCGGATCGTCCTTGAACGAATAGCGCGTCGTGGCGTCGGCTCCAGTTTCCTCGGCCTGCAGTTCGCGGGCGATGCGCGCGAGCAGCGCGAGGTTCGTTTCGCGAAGCGGCGCGGGCACGAGTTTTCGTTTCGGGAAACCGTGCATGTTGGCCCGCGTGTTGCGAAAAACCACGCGGCCGGTGCCGTGTTGATCGAGCAGGGTCTTGATCAACGCCTCGCGCGCTCCCGCCCTGCCCTGCTCGAGCGCGGCCAGATGCTCGGCGAGCCGCTCGGGATCCTTGTTGAAGATCTTCTTCAGCGCGCTGTGGTCTTTCGGCTTCAGCGGCTTCTGATCGAGAATTTTTCCGGCGATCTCCGCGACCAGGCCGTAGCCTTCGGATTCCGCGACAAACTTCTCGTAGTTGTCGTAGCGATACGGATCGAGCAATCGCAGCCGCGCGAAATGCCCGGCCAGGCCGAGCTGGGTGGGCGTCGCGGTGAGCAGCAGAAGTCCGGGGGACCGGCGGGAAAGTTGCTCCACCAGTTCGTACTCCGGACTGGTCTTCTCCGGAGACCACGCGAGGTGATGAGCCTCGTCGACCACGATCATGTCCCAGCCGGCCTCGACGACTTGCGCGCGGCGCTTTTCGTCGCCGGCGAGGAACGCGACGCTGCACAGCGCGAGCTGGGAATCGAGAAACGGATTTTCCCCGGGATCGCTCGCTTCGAGCGCGGCGCAGCGCGCTTCGTCGTAGATGCTGAACCAGAGATTGAACCGCCGCAGAAGTTCGACGAACCACTGATGGGTCAGCGATTCGGGCACGAGAATCAGCACGCGCTGCGCTTTCCCGACCGCGAGCAGGCGCTGCACGATCAAGCAGGCTTCGATCGTCTTGCCCAGACCGACTTCGTCGGCGAGGAGCACGCGCGGTATTTGCCGCGTGGATACTTCGTGAAGGATGTAGAACTGATGCGGAATGAGTTCGAGCCGGCCGCCGAGAAAGCCGCGCACCTCCGATTGGCGAAACTTCCATTGGGCCTGCAGGGTGCGTAGTCGAAGATCGAATACAGCATTCTCGTCCACCTGGCCGGCCATGAGCCGCTCGGCCGGGGAGCTCACGCTGGTGACATCGGAAATTTCGTCCTCCCGAGCACGGTGCCCGTGGCCGGCGTAGGTCAGGACGCCGTCGTGGTCCTCGACGGATTCCACCACGAAAACGGCGCCGGCGCGCGTCTTGACCGAGTCGCCGACGCGAAAAGCGATGCGCTTCAGCACCGGCGTGCCCAGCGCGTAAAGCCGCTGCTCACCTGTAGCGGGAAACTTGATACCGATGCGCGTGCGATCGACGCTCGCGACCACGCCGAGCCCGAGTTCGGGTTCGCGTTCGCTCATGCAGCGCTGGCCAATGACACCAAGAGACATTCCGCCAATCACGCATGAGGTGCCGGGCCGCGGCGAACGAAAGTTGAAAAAAATTGCGGCCGGCTCGCGGCCCTCGCCTTCGCTCGGGCGGACTACCCACGAATCACACGAATCACACCAAGCTCAAAATTCAGAATGCTTCCCACGGAGTGCACGGAAACGAGAATCCGTGCTACGTCTTTTGTTGGAGACGATTATCTTTTATTCTCTGGAGCGCCCTTCCCTGCGCGCTTGACCGCGACGGCGCAACGCATGCGCTGGGCTCATGGCCACGCCGACCGATCAGAATTTTTTGGACTACAAGAAAGCGGAGCGCAAAGCGCTCGAGTTGCTCGCCGCGATGAAAGCAGTCACGCCGAAGAAGGCGGATATCGAAGTCGCGCTCCTCGTATCGATTTTTGAACTACACAAGGGCAGCCTGCCGCCAACCGCCGTCGCCAACATCATCCAAGGCCACGTGAAGTCCCTCCTTCCCTTCTACGAAACTCCAAAAAATCCACCGCCAGCGTCGGCCAACTGAAGACGAGCGCGGCGGTGTTCTTTGTATGGCCCACGAATCACACGAAGGGCACGAAAGCGATCTTCGGAATTTTTGATGGAATGCACGGAATACACGAAACGCATCGAAGGAAGCGCGCGGCTCGCAACGGAGCGCTAAGTCCCGCCCGGCGCGCACGGAGCGCCGGCCTCCGGCCGGCTACCTAAATAGCGTCCCGCGAAGCGGGACAGATTTATTCGAAAGCCAGCCGGAGGCTGGCGCTGGAGATTGGCTCAATTTCGTGCGTAAAAGACAGCGGGTGCGAGGTTGGGTTGGAGTTTATGCGAGTTCTGGTGAGGGAGAGGGGCGGATCTAAGCTGCGATAAACTCGATTGGCGGAGACATTGGGCCCAAAGTTCGATGCGAAGT
>DASTWZ010000016.1:0-14593 GCA_035765635.1 Opitutaceae bacterium | reverse complement strand
CCTCCGGCCGGCCAGCCGAAAAGTCCGTCCCGCTTCGCGGGACTCTATTAAAAAAGCCGGCCGGAGGCCGGCGCTCCGTTGCGAGCCCTTGCGGCGATCGTCGTCGCCCCTTCCGCACGCTCCTTCCGCCCGCTCCGCCGGAGGCTACGCGCCGGCGGAGCACCAGCCACCACTCACATCCGCAGCGTCACGCTGAAGATGAACTGGCGCGGATCGATGATGCGCCAGACGTACGCGCTGCCATCGGGATTCACAGCTGCGGCTTGCAGGCGACCGTCTTCGAAGAGGTTTCGAATATTCAGCTGCAGTCGCACCGTGGTCTTGCTCAGCTTCAAATCATAACCAGCCATGAAATCGAAGTACGTGCGCGCCTTGTCGTAGAAGGGCTTGTTCGGATCGTACTCGCGGATCACGCCGTCCGGATCGGGCGCCGCGCCACCGTAGCCGATGATCGCACGATCTTCCCAGCGGATCGCGCCGCCGATATCGAGGTTCTTCAACCAGCGATTGTCCGTGATCCCACGCAGGCGATAGTTCGTCACCACGTTGAACTTCCATTCGCGATTCTGCGCGATCGGCTTCCCCTGCAAGGCCACCGCGAGCTTCATCGGAGCGAGAAGATTCTTCGTGTACCAATCCTCGGGCGTCACATTGCCCGCCTTGTATCCGCCGTTCCAATACGATGAGCCGTCGAAAGGACTCTTCGCAGATTCCCAGGTCGGCAGACGCGAGGCGACGTACTCCTGCAGCGCGGGCGACATCGTGCCGTTGAAGGCCTTCGACTGCGTGATCGTGCTGCGCAGCGTCCAAAACCTCGTCGGGTTCGCGATGATCTCGATCTCCTTGCCGCGCGAAGTGGCATCGCTGTTGTCGTTGTGCGTCTTGTTGCGATGGCTGTCGATGAAGGCCGGATCCACACCCATCAGCTCGGGAGTGAGCGCGTCGATCTGCCAAATCGTCCAATCGGGGTGCAGCTTTTGCAGCTCCTGTTGATAGAAGCCTTCGAGGTCCGGGTCGCCCGCCGTCTCGTTGCCATCCGCATCCAGACGAATCGCGCGTTGCACGATGGTGTTCACCGAACTCGAGCCGCGGCCGAAATCGATCGTCTCGTACTGGCGCGCACGAATCGACAAACGCGGCACGCCATCGGCATCGCGGAAGAAATCCAAATCGAAACCGTAGTCCTTCGTCGAACCACGCGGATCGGGCAACGGCTGGCCGTGAATATCATAAGCCAGCGAGCTCGGGTTGAAGCTGTTCGACTGGCTGTAATCGAGGCGCAGCCAATTGAATACTTTGAGAACAACACCGGCATTCGTCGTGTTGCCGCCACGCGTCACCCAGTCGTAGGTGCCGAAATTTTCCATGTCGCTCGTGTCGTAGAAACCATTCGTCGCCGCGCTGGGCGCTTTCGCCGGATTGCCTTCGCGCGTGCGGTTGAAGTCGTGACGCGCGCCGAATAGCGGAATGATGCGGCCGTCCCAGAAGCTGCCTTGGTAAATGCCGCCGTAGGTGCTCAGGAGCCGGCGATTGAAGCGATTCGCATAATAATACTGCGAGAAATCCACGGACTCATCGATCCATTGCTTCGTCACGCCATTGTAATAATGCAGCGTGTACGTGCCGGGATCGCCGTAACCGAGTGGCGCATAATCGACGTTAGAACCATTCGCGTCGCCCACATAAATGCGCGGATAAGCGCGGAACGAGGCGCCGTTGCGACTGAAGGTCGGCGAGTCTGGCGTCATCCAGGCTTCGGTCGAAGACATGGTGTCCTTGTAGCCGAGTGAACCGCCATAGATTTCGCGGTATTCGGCGTAACCCAGCAGATTCTGACGGCCCAGGAAACGCAGCCAGTTCGACTCGTGCGAGAGATCCAGCTGATACGCGAGCATCGCGCGATAATTGTCGCTGTTGTTGCGCGATTTCCGGAAAGCCGGTTCCGAGCCGCCAACGTACGGGCGCAGGAAGTACGGATTGGGCGAGCCGTCGACCAGCTTCTCGTTCACGTCGATGTAAACCTGCATCTTGCCGCCATCCGACTTTCCGAGAAAAGAGCGGCCGTTCGTCGTGATGCGCTCGCGGAACCAACCCGCCTGCACCGCCAAGGTCTGACGCGGCGTCTGCAAAATCATTTGCTCGAGTTCGACGCTGCTCGTCTCGCCTTTCGTCGTGTCCAGATTTGGCGCCATCAGATTCACCGAGGTCCAATCGTAGAGCGACTGATCGCTCACGCCCGGCGTGGTGAAGAGCGGATACTGGCCGGAGTTCGCGAAATAATTCGTCGTGTTCTGCAGGAGGCGCTCCGTGCCGGAAATATTTTGCGGACCATTGCCGGAGGCATTGGGCATGCGGTTGATCGTGTAGAGCTCGACCTGACCATTATCGATGTACCAGCTCGGACGACCGGTGAAACCGGTGTCGGTCACCGCGAGACCGACAGGAAATTTCGAGGCTTCCGCACTCTGCGCCACCGGTCCGATGCTCGTGCCGTCGGCGAGATGCACGGTCTGCGTAATCGGATCCCAGGTCGGCTTCCCGCTCGCGATCCAGTCGCTCCACATGTCGCGCGGCGTCGTTGAATTCGGACGGTTGGCGCGATTGCGATACGACTCGAAACTCGCGTGCAGCGTCGTGCCCTTGAAAGGTTTTGCCGTCATCGCCACCTGCAATCGGCGGGTCAGATCCTGCGCGGGCTTTTGCTCGTAACGCTTGTCGTCGTACAGACCGAGCACGCGCACGGCCAAACGGTTTTTGATCAGCGGAACGTTGACGTCGAAGTTCGAACGAAAACTGCCGCGATCGTCGGTGCGAAAGGACAGCGCGGAGTTGCGCGAAGTCGTGTTGGCTCGCGCGGCAATGACGTTCACGCCGCCGCCCGAACTGCCGAGACCGAAGAGCGATGAGTTCGGGCCGCGGGAAATTTCGATCGCTTCGATGTTATAGGTGTCGAGCGGAAGCGAGGTGCGAAACAGGCCGATCGACACGTTCGGTCCGGACAAGCCGCGGATGCGCGTCGCATTGCTCGGATCCGATTGGATGTCGTCGCTGACATTGCCGCGGTCGACGGTGAAGCTGGTCCATTGATACGTCCCCTCCGTGTTCGCCTCGTAGAGAAACACGTCGTTGATGTCCGTGGCGGCAGTGTCGAGCAGTTGCTGCTTCGTGACCACAGAGAGCGATGCCGCGAGATCCTCCAGCTTCGTGTTCATGCGCGAACCGGAAAGCGTGTTCAGCGCCTGGTATCCGCGGTCGTCGGAGGCGTTCACCTCGAACGGCGACAGCTGCACGACTTTGTCGCCCGAGTCGTTATTTTCGCCCGCGGCGATCGCGGCATTGCCGCCAGACGTGTCTTTCGCGGATGTGCTTGGCGCGGGCGC
Organism: Opitutaceae bacterium; assembly: GCA_035765635.1. GTDB lineage: Bacteria > Verrucomicrobiota > Verrucomicrobiia > Opitutales > Opitutaceae > EW11. The sequence continues at coordinate 11,213 of DASTWZ010000016.1, read as the reverse complement.
TTGCTGCGCGCGAAGGCTCGCGACGGCGAGACTCAGAAGGAGAACGGTGCAGGCCTGACTCCGTGGAGAAGGGAAATGCAATTTCATACGAGGAGTTGGTTTTTCGACGAGCGGATCAGGCAGCGTCGTCCTCAAAGAAGAAGGACGGAGGGGCGCCGATTTCGCTCGCCCGTGGGGGGCGGGGGCTGGGCGACTTTGCGAGATTCGCCAAATCGCAGCGCGAACGTGGGAGGCCAAAACCGTCGGATCGAACCGATGAGATTCGTTCCGTCAGAATTTTCGCGGCTGGCCGCGCTGTGCGACGCCTGTTTTTGGTGAAACGTGAACTTCGATGCCCGCCCCACGATGCGAAGCATGGCCACGTTTCTCGGCCTCTCGCGCACCACTGTCTCCGATTCGCTCCGCAACCATCCCCGCGTAAACGCCTCGACGCGCCAGCTCGTGCAAGCTCACGCGCGCGAGGTCGGCTATCGTTTCAATCCGCTCGCCAGTTCGATCCTGAGTGAAGTGCGGCGCACTCGCCTCTCGTCGTTCCACGGCGTGCTCGCCGTCGTGAGTCTCGAAGAACCGTCGCGTCCGAAATTCGCCGGACCTTATTGGCGCGATTTGCTCCGCGGCGCGGGCGAGCGCGCCCAGGAACTCGGTTTCAAGCTCGAGCGCTTCCTCGTCGGCGCGCCGGGCGTCTCCGTCCATCGCCTCGACACGATTCTCCAATCCCGCGGCATCCGCGGCGTGTTGATCATGCCGGCGTGGGATCATCCCGATTTCACGCGGCTCGATTGGAAAAACTACATGGGAGTTTACGCCGATTATCTCATCGATTCGCCGGCGCTTCACTCGATTTGCCCGGATCATCCTCGCGCGATGGTCACGGCGCTCGATCGTCTGAAGGCGCTTGGTTATCGACGCCCCGGGCTGGTCTTGCAGGAACAGGAAAGCCTGCGGCTCCAACATCGCTGGGCTGGCGCATTTTTAGGCCACGTTTCCCTGCATTCCGATTTCGACGCCGTCGTGCCGCCTCTCGTCGTGCCATCGATCTCGCGCGAGTCTTTCGTGAAATGGTTCAAGCACCACAAGCCGGATGTCGTGCTCGGCCATCGCGTCGAAATCGTTTCGTGGATGAAAGAATGCGGCGCGCGCGTTCCGGCGACTCACGGTTTCTGCTGCCTGAATGTCAGCCTCAACGCCACGACCTGCGCCGGCATCGATCAGCAGCCGTACCAAATCGGCGTGCACGGAATCGAAATCATCATCGGCGGTCTGCACCGAAACGACTACGGCATCCCCGAGCTGCCCTGTAACACCTCGGTCCCGCCGCGCTGGGTCGACGGTCCTACTCTGCCGGCTCAGGTGAACGCGAAGTCTGCGTCCACGGCACACGCAGCACCGGCCGCGCCTCGGGCGACGGCGCGGCGCGTCAAGGCATCCGATTGAATCCTTCCGCCTGGACGTGCCAGTTGCCGTCGCGCGGAAAACCAGGCGCGTTGCCTTCCGGTCCACCGTCCCAACCGCCCGCCATCAAGCCAAGCGCCGCGAGCACGGACGCATTCACCGGTAAATAGGCCGGGCAACCATCGGGCTCCTTCGGGCGGCGCACGTGGCCATTGTTCATGAAACGCGCGGCCGGCGCCTGGTTCGTGAGAATCCGCACGGCGAGCTCCGGCTCGCCCAATCGCGTCGCGGTCATCGCCGCCTGCCCCGTCGCCCAGCTAACCCAGTGATCGATGCCGTTGCGGCGATTCACTTCGTCGAACGTGCGGCGAACAGTGTCGGTGTCCACCACGTCGACCTTCGGCATGAAGCCGAGAATCATCAGCATCGAAGTCGGCACGTTGCCTTTCTTCGCGTAGAGATTCGGCTGCGTTTCGATTTCGAGATAGAGCCCGTTCTTCTGCGGCAGTTTCGACAGCTTCTGCATGATGTCGGTCCAGCGAGGCTCGGGCGCGAGTCCCAGGCGCGCGCGCCACTCCTGCGCGACCTGCAATCCATAATACCAATAGGCCAGCTCGAACGTCGGATTCTGCGTGGTGTTCGCCCCGGCTTTCTCGCTGACGTTCTTGATCGGAGGGCCGAGCACGTAACGCTGCGTCGCCTGATCGAAATACGCGAACGACGCCAGCCACTTGGCCGACTCGAAAACGATGTCGCGGTACTTCTCGAGCGTCGCGCGATCGGGATGCGCGCGGTAAACGAGTTCGCAGAGCGCGATCGGGTTTGGCTGATTCCAAATGATAAACGGATTGATCGTGCCCGGCGATGGCCGGCCATCGATGCCCGCCATTTTCGGCCAGCGCGCTCCCTCGAAGCCCTGGGACGCAGCATCGGCTTTTGCGAGCGGCAAAATCTTTTGGTACCAAGCGAGGCCCTTCTCCAACAATTCCGGATGGCCCCACGCGTAGAAGTGCGCGGCATGCCAGAAATACATCTCGGTGTTGTGCTTTCCGAACCAGGTGATGTTGGTCAACCCGTCCTCCGACGGCGGAAAACTACCGGCGTAGTTCACCCGCATGAGATATTGCGACAGCACCGCGCGCCGCTCCAGTTCCGCCGCGCGCGGATCCTTGCTGCCGGAGAGGTCGAGCGCCGCGCCTTTCTGCCAATAATTTTTCCAACCTTCCGCACTGGATGCCCGCGTTTGCGCGAATGTTGGCGTTGCGGCGTCAGCATCTCCGCTCTCGGGCGTGAACGCGACGGTCAGCGCCAGCGTGGTCCCGCCTTTTGCGCTGAGACGAAAATCATGCGCCGCGGCCTCGGCGAACTGCGTCGCACGATCCGTGCGCACATTCACGAAGTAACGGCTCGCATCGAGCACGCGCTCGAGTTGACGAAAGGTTTCGTCGTTCCGCACGATCGACGTGCGATGGCGTTGAGGCTGATCCCAAACCAGGGGCGGTTTGTTTCGCGTGCCGGACTGGTGCGAATAAGGAAACCGCAGCCGCACGCCGAGTTTTCCACTCTCCAGGAGAGGCGAGTCGATTTGCACCGCGACGACACTCCGATCGGCGTGCGCCGTTGTTTCGACGGTGACGGGTTTTCCATCGAGCACGAAATGGCTGCGCACGACGCCGGTCCAGAGATCGAGCACCTGATCGATCTGCGTGATGTCTTCGGCGGCGAGCGGCCGGTCCTCGTAGACAAAACTCACCTGCCCCAGCGGAATCGGGTGCGGGTTCTCGCGAAAATATTTTCCCGCCGGGCTGTTCTGCCGGCCCGCGTAGTGGATGGTGCGTCCGTGAAAATCGAACGGCATCATCGCGTCCTCGATCTTCACGTTTTCCGTGTTCGGGAACGTGTGCCACGCCCAGGTCGAGAGCGTCTCGAGCGGAATGCCTTCTTCGTGATAACGCGTTTCGAACGACTGCAGGCCCGTGACGTCGACCGTGAAGGCGAAATCGCCGTTGCCCACGCTGAGCGGACTTTCCGGGTCGATGCGGTTAACGTGCACGTTGTGCCGCGACACGAGCGCCTCGCGATCGATCGCCGCCAAGATCGACGGCGCCGCCGCGGTCATCGCAAACCAGGCGGCAACAAAGCCGATCACACGAGTCCGCCAAACATTCGAAAAAGTCTTCATGATAAGAGGGCCAATGGCCTTGCGGGTGGGGAGAGTTGACAGCTACAACCGCGACTTTCTCGCGCGAGGGCGTGAGTTTCGGACGGTCTGAGGCAGAAACCATCCACCTCAAAATGCTGCCAACGAAACAGTCGAGCCGGCAATTTTACCCCATGCTCAAGTCTCTCGCCGCCGCTCTTGTTTTGACCATTTCGCTCGCGCGAGGAGAAACCCCGGCACGGGCCGTGGGTGAAGACGCGTTCGGTCCGAAACGCCCGCGCCCAAACCTCGCCGATCATCTCGCGCGACCGCTGCGTTATCATCCGGACGGCGCGGATTTCGTGATCGAAAATGGCTCGGAGTTTTTCAATCGGTCACTCTATGGCGGCAACACGGCCTTCCGTGTCGATGGCGGCGACAAGCCGGAATTCGTGCTTTATCTTCCTGGTCGCGGCGGGAATTTGCGCCTCGGTATTCGCGCAGGCACTACAAGCAAATGGCTCAACGACGCCGCCCGCATCGTCACGCGTTATCGGCCCGGGATGCTGCTCTACGAAATCCAGGATCCCGTGCTCGGCGCCGGGGTGACGCTGCGGCTCTCCGCTCTCGCCTACGCCGACACCGAAGGCTTGGTCGTCCGCGCGGAATTGAGTAGTGCCCGAGCGGATACGAATGACGGCGCGGTGAGTAGTGCCCGAACGGATACGCAGAAGGACGCGATCGAACTTCTCTGGGCTTACGGCGGCGTGAACGGCCAGCGCGGCAAGCGCGACGGCGATATCGGCACGGAAAACGTCCCGATCAGCGAATGGTTCCAGCTCAAGCCCGAGTTTTGCGCCGGCAACGCGTTCTCTCTCGGGAGCGGCCAATTCACGCTCCACGCAAAGGCCGCGACTATCTTCGGCGTGATGCCCGCGAACGCGAAACTCGCCATCGCCGACGCCGCCGCATGGCACGACCCCGACCTACTTTTTGCAAAGAACGGCTCCAGCGCCGCCCAGCCGGATCACTCTCAGTGGGTAGGGCGAGACGTCCCGGCGAGCCGCACGTCGTCCGCTCACCCGCCGCGCAATCGTCCCCCAACAGTCCCGTCCCATTCTTCTCACGACGCTTCAACCTCTACCTCGGAAAATCCGCCCCACCCCATCATCATTGGGCGCGCACCTCTCGAACCCGGACAAACGCTTTTTCTATCCCTGCAGCGTCTCAACCCAGACACGCCAAACCAGGACGTCGGCAACAACGCGGATCTGCCGACCTATCGTGAAGTTTCCAACTCCAACCCGCGTGAATCCGCCTCGCGGCCATCGATGCCGAGGCAGGCGCCCGCCTTTACCCGCGACGAACTTCCGCAACGCTTCCGCGATGCCGAACGCCACTTCCGGGAAATGCGCCAGCGCGTGCGTATCGACACGCCGGATACGTTCATCGACGCGGCGGCCGGCGCGTTGAACGTCGCGGCCGATGCGGCCTGGGACGAGCCGCAGCACGCCATCATGCACGGCGCGATCGCGTGGCGCACGAAACTGCTCGGCTGGCGCGGCCCGTACGTGCTCGACGAACTCGGCTGGCACGAGCGCGCGCGGCAGCACTTCGTTTACTGGGCGAGCCGGCAAAACACCGATCCAATCCCCGATCACTTCCCTCCCGCCGACGAAAAATCGAATCTCGCGCGCAACGAGGCCGGCCTGCATTCGAACGGCGACATGTCGCGGTCGCACTACGACATGAATCTCGTCTACATCGACGCGCTGTTTCGCCATCTCGCGTGGACCGGCGATCTCGCATTGGCGCGCGATCTTTGGCCGGTGATCGAACGTCACCTCGCGTGGGAACGCCGTCTCTTCCGCCGCGAGTTCGGTCCGGAAAAACTTCCGCTCTACGAAGCCTACGCCGCGATTTGGGCGAGCGACGATCTGCAATATCACGGCGGAGGCGTCGCGCACGCGACGGCGTATAATTATTATCACAATCGGCAGGCGGCGCGTCTCGCGCGGCTCCTCGGGAAAGACCCTGCGCCCTACGAAAAGGAGGCGGACCTCATCGCGCGCGGCATGCGCGAGCTGCTCTGGCGCAAAGACGGCGGAGGCTTTGCCGAGTTCAAGGATTTCCTCGGGCTGCAGCGCGTGCACGACCATGCGGCGCTCTGGACCTTTTATCATACGATGGACTCGGAACTGCCCACGCCGAGCGAGGCCTGGGAGATGACGCAGCGGGTGGAACGCGAGATTCCGTTTCTGCCCGTGACCGGCGACGGCGTTCCGGAAAACCTCGCCGTGCCCGCAACGTCCAACTGGATGCCTTATCGCTGGTCCATCAACAACGTCGTGATGTCGGAGATTACGCACGCCGCGCTGGGTTTCTGGCAGGCGGGGCGGCCCGAAGAAGCGTCGCGCATGACTGAGGGTTCGGTCCTCGCGGCGATGTTCATGGGCATCTCGCCGGGCAATGTCGGATCGATGTCGTACCTCGACGTCTACCGCCGCGAATCGCAGCGCGATTTCGCCGATGGATCCGGAACCTTTTCACGCGCGCTCATTGAAGGGCTCTTCGGCATCAAGCCCGATGTATTGGCCGGAACACTACATGTTTCGCCTGGCTTTCCTTCCGCTTGGAATCACGCGAGCCTGCATCATCCCGATATTTCGCTGCGCTTCACGCGCGAAGGTAAGACGGATCATTACGTGATCACGCAGCGCTTTCCGAAGCAGCTCAGTCTCCAGCTGCAGTTGTCCGCGCCGTTCGAAGACGTGGCATCGCTGAGCGTGAATGGCGATCCCGCGTCCTGGCGGGCCGGCGATGCTGCTGCCGCTCCTGCCGGAGCGTCCCGCGAAGGCGCGCCACGAAACATCATCATCGAGAGCCCGCCGAGTGGACGGCATGAGATTCTGATCACCTGGGCCGGCCAGCCTACGCGGCGCGAGGTCAAGCCGCTGTGGTCTAACGTTCCCGATGAGTCATCGGCTCGGAACTTTAACGTCTCTGATGAGTCATCGACGACAGCCTCGCATGCATCCACCGAATCGTCGCCCTCAGCGGCCTATGCGATGCGAGGTCTGGGGCCAATCGCTCTGCCGGCGGATACCCGGCTTGAGACAGTCGATCTCACGAAGGTCTTCAACGACCGCGTGACGCAGATTTTTCGAAACGAATATCGTTCGCCCCGTTCGCCTTTCGTTTCGCTCGCGATTCCGAAACAGGGCATTGGCGGCTGGGCCAACGGCGTGAATGTCACCGCGGAAATCGACGACACGGGTCTGCGGGCAACGGCCGCGAAAAATCACGGAAAAATAATTCTGCCGAACAACGTGCCATTCGCCACGCCGACGGCAGCGGGCGCGCGAAACATCGTGTTCACGTCGCAATGGGATAATTATCCGCGGCAAGTCGAAATCCCGCTTCACGGGCGAGCCCGCGCGGCATTTCTCCTGATGGCAGGTTCGACGAATCACATGCAGAGCCATTTCGAAAACGGGGAAGTGATCGTGACGTACGCCGATGGCACGACCCAGCGGCTGGCTCTGGAAAATCCATCCAACTGGTGGCCGATCGAGCAGGACTACTTTATCGATGATTACCAATTCCGCCGGCCCGCCCCGCTGCCGACACGCGTCGATTTGAAAACCGGCGAAGTCCGCGTGCCCGACCCGAAAACCTTCAAAGGCCAAGGCGGCATCATCCCCGGCGGGGCAGCCACCGTGCTATCGCTACCGCTCGACCCCAACAAAGAATTGCGCTCCCTCACGGTTAGCACCCTGGCCAACGAAGTCGTCATCGGCCTCATGGCGGCGACCCTAGCGCTGCGCTAATGAAGAAGTGGGAATGCAGAATGAAGAATGACGGAATCGAAGTATTCGAACCGCGTCTGACGTGTTCCAAACGAATCGCCTCAGGGGGTACGGCGAGACCTCAGGGCGAGCCGCAATGTTCACCCCGCGCCGGGCGTTATCAAAAAACCAAATCCGCTTCCGAGGTAGGGCGAGGCGTCCCTGCCGAGCCGCGTTATGCATGGCTCATCTCGTGGGTTAGGTCTCACGAGCGGCTCGCCTGGAGGCTTCGCCCTACCCCTGATGCCGGCCTGCCTGCATTCATCATTCATCCTATCCACTGAGGGCGGCCCGCCTGCATTCTTCATTCTTCACTCATCCTTCTTCATTCTTCATTCAGCCTTCAGCCTTCTCCCTTCAGCCTTCGTCCTTTCGCCTTCCTCTTCCTTCTTCCATGAAAACTCCCCAACTCCTCGGCTGCCTGGCGACTGCGTTCACCCTCACGTTTTCGGCGTCCGTGCCACTTCACGGTGCGGAAAAAACGGCCAAGACCTTCAATGGCGCCACGCCGCTGGAATGGTCGGTGCGCATGGCGGATTCGGAAATGAAACGCATGGGTGACACCATGTTCTTCGGCGGCAGCCGCGCCAAGGCGAGCTGGGGCTACACGACTTCACTCTTCGGACTCTCGCTGCAAAAGCTGGCCGACCGAACGGGCAATCAGGCTTACGGCGACTACGGCGCTAAGACCGCGGAATCCTTTGTCCGCCCCGACGGCTCGATCGCCACGTATTCAATTGAACAATACAACGTCGACTTCATCCCGCCCGGCAAGGTGCTGCTCTATCGTTGGGAACAAGGCCACCACGAGCCGCGGATCAAGACCGCGCTCGAAACCTTGCGCACCCAGATGAAAGACCAGCCGCGCACGAGCGATGGCGGCTTCTGGCACAAGCAACGCTACCCTTACCAAATGTGGCTCGACGGCTTGTTCATGGCGTCGCCGTTTCTGGCGCAATATGGAAAAGTCTTTCACGAGCCGGCCCTGTTCGACGACGTCGCGAAACAAATCGTGTTGATGGATCGCCATTCCTTCGACGCGAAGGCCGGCCTGCATTATCACGCCTGGGACGAGAAGCACGCGCAGCCCTGGGCAAACAAAGAAACCGGCTGCTCTCCGAATTTCTGGGGCCGCGCGGAAGGCTGGTACGCGATGGCTATCGTCGACTCACTCGATTTCATCCCGCCGTCGCATCCCGAAGTCCCGCACATCAAAGAAATCCTGGGCCGCATCGCTGACGGGATCGTGCGTTGGCAGGACCCGAAGACCGGTCTCTGGTGGCAGGTCATGGACCAGGGCGATCGCGCGGGAAACTACCTCGAAGGCACCGCGTCGAGCATGTTCGTCTACACGCTCGCGAAGGCGATCAACCGCGGCTATCTCCCTCGCGAAAAATATCTGGCTGCCACACTGAAAGGTTTTGAAGGGATCACGCGCGACCTGATCCGCACCGACGCCGATGGAAGCATCAACCTGCTCAAATGCTGCCAGGGCGCGGGCCTCGGTCGCGCCTCGGCCGACGGTCCGTATCGGGACGGAACATACGAATATTATATTCACGAGAAGATCGTCGAAAACGACCTCAAGGGCGTCGGCCCTCTGATCATGGCCGGCATCGAACTCCAGCAACTCGCGACCGAATGAGACTTTTCGGTTCCGTTTAGGTAACACTCACGCTCGCTGCGGTCCGAATGCGCCGAGCATCGGTTTCCAGACTTGATCACAACAGCTTCTGGCGGATATGAGTAGGGCTGCTGCGTAAAGGGTAAAACCTGCACGTAGATGCTGACCAAAACCATAGGGCAGTTTTAACGGCCCAAACATGGCTCCCCCGTTGCTCCTCGTGGTAACGGGGGAGGTTTTTATATGTTCCTCGTATTCCAGCTTCCCATCATCGACGTAAGGAAGTTCCTGAAGAACGAAACGCTGACGCGTTTTCCCAACTGGCAACGCCCAGAGGTGGGTAGCAGTTTTCTTCACTCGATCGGCGGGTTCAAACGGAGGTTTCGCGGCGGGTCGGACGATTGGACGGGAGAAGGCTATTATTGCTCTTCCTCGCGGTGGTTGAAATTCCCACCGCCGACAGGCGCGGAGAGCCGGACCATGAAGTTGAGCGCGACGAACTCTGCCTGCCTCACGCCGATTTTTCGGCGCTGGCTTTCGGATGGCACCGGACTGGTTCGCCTGGAAATCGGCTGGCGCATCCACCTGCCGGTGAAGCTGGAGGGATACGCCGCGATCGAACTGCTCAAGGGCGTCCACAAACTGCCCATCTCGATAAAGACGGCGGAAGGACTGAAAACGATTTCGATCCTGGATCTGCGCAATCACGCCGTGGAAATGTATCGCTTCGCCACAACGAAAACCGCCGATAAAACGAAGAAGCCGTCGAAGCTGCAAAAAGTGCGGGAGCTCACGAAAACGGTTGCAGCGAAAAAAACAAAAGACTGGGCCGTCCGCGCCGGCGCCCCGCTGGTCTACGTCGATTACGAGGCTCGCGAAGTCGATTCTCTCCCGACCTTCGCGCAATATATCCAGACGGACAGCGCGCAACAATCAGGACTGCAACCGGCGCTGCTTGGAAGCGAAGTCAATGGACGGGAAATCAAAGGCTGGTTCGTCAAGCGGACCGATGATCCCGATGCGCTTCGTCAGCTGCGCATCAATCTGCTCCGGATGTACGCGGAGTTCGAATCGCTCGCTCAGCTCCTGGATCTGAATGACGACGGGCGGCTCCGCATGAAACGCGGTTTGGATTCGCAGGCGCTGCACGAGCATTTCGTGAGCATGAAAGAGGCGCTCGATCCGCCCAAGGACGAGGCCGACAAAAATACTGCGATTTATAAACTGGCGCTGCAGTGCCAATCGAAGGCGACGAACGGCTACAGCGTCGGCATTCTGGAAAAGCTGCGCAAATACGACCAGCAGGCGTCGAACGATCCCGAAAAATTTCTGCGAGATCTCACCAACTCAAGACCCGTTATCATCGTGAAAAACTCCACGGACACAGAAAGCGACGGCTCCGGCCGCGAGGGATTGGCTGATGCTACGAACCCGATCGGTTTCCTGCGCTACGCCGCGGCGCAATTGCCCATCTTGAAATGGGCTATCGGTGTCGTCGGCCTCGTTGCGCTCATTGGCATCATCACGGCATGGCATCTCAAGCCCGCGGCGATGATCTTCGGCGCGATCGCCATCTTCGTCGGCATGTTTGGCCTCTTCGTGTTTTCCGCGCTGGTGAATCCGCGGGCCCGCAAAGCCCCGCGTCCTCCCCTCGTTTCGCAAATCGCACTTTGGTTTTTCGTGCTCCTCTGCATGGGCGCGTCCGCCCTCACCTTCACCGGCCTGTTTTTCAACCGCCCCATTCCCCTCCGCGACATGGTCTTCGGCGTAACACAAGAAGCCAAAAGCGGGACCTAGGCTCGGCTAGGCTGCAGCGGTTCGGAAGACCGTAGCCGCAAAAAGGCACAAGATGCGCAAAGAGGATTGGGGTTCGAAAAAATCCCTCCGACATCCTCATCCCAAAGGTCGATCAGTGTTTGTTTGGAGTTCCAAACCTTCCGAATTTTTAGGTGGCCGGAAAATTTGAAGGTTTGGAACAACAAATATAACCCAAGTCTTCATCAAGCTTCAGGACGTCCGAGCGGCGTCGTCCGCCCCAGAATCCTCTTTGCGCTTCTTGAGCTGCTGTCCTGCAGAATCGCGCGATTCCGCGAGGATTTTTTTGCAAATGGATGCCGGCTTCCGAGGTAGGGCGAGCGGTCCCTCGCGAGCCGCAATCGTCTGGCCTAACCTCCGGGTTGAGCCACACGTCAAAGCGGCTCGCGAGGGA
>DASTWZ010000015.1:0-74172 GCA_035765635.1 Opitutaceae bacterium | reverse complement strand
ACTGTAGAAAGAAAATGCCGGCGAGGACGCCAGCGCTCCCAGTGGCCGACATCGGCGAGACGCCGACGCTCGGCCAATACCCGGCGCTTGGCGACTACCCAACGCTCGGCGGCCGAGTGCGCCTTTCCAAGGCGCAGAGGCTCTGGGAGCGCTGGCGTCCTCGCCGGCATTTTCTTTCTACAGTCCGCGCAACAAGGCGTGGACGGACTCGATTACCGCTTCGCGCAACGAATCGAGTCCGCGGCTGGTGCCGCGATAAAAAGGGCAGGCGGGACGCCTGCGCTCCAAATACCACGCGACCGCGTTTGAAACGCGGCCGCTAATTCACAGCAGCTCTATCGATCCGCCGCGGTCAATCTAGCAACCGCACCACCTGACCCGTCCGCGCTGACTCTTGCAGGGCGAGGGCGGCGGCGAGGGAGGGGCGGGCTTCGCGCAGGGAATGCGGGGAGGGCTGGCCTCGGCGGATGCAGTCGAAGAAACCCCTGAACGCAACGCCGTGGTCCTTCACGTCGCGCACGGGAACGATTTCGTCGTCACTCGCGCCTTCGGCACGGTAACGCAGAACGGTGTGTTCTCGCTCACCCGTCAGCACCGCGGAACCCGCTTCGCCGACGATCATCGTGTAGTGGTCGCGCAGGCCGCAAACCGAGTCGCCGACATGGCCAATCGCGCCGTTCCCGAAGGTCAATTCCGCGTGCACGAGTTCTTCCGCGCCCGTCGAAATTGTTCCGACTGTTCGACCATAAACCGAGGCGAACGGACCATTGAGCCAATATAGCAAATCCAGTCCGTGGCAGGCGTGATGGACTGCCCAGCCGCCGGACATCTCGGGCGAAATCACCGCGGGATGCCGCGCTCCTCCTGAATGGAGGCCGAAGCCGCGCGTGCGAATGTGAGTAACTGCCAGAAGCCGACCGAACCGGCCATTGCGCGTCCAATCGTGGAGCGTCCGGTAAGCTTCAATGTAACGCAGCGAGTAATTGACCTGATTCACGACTCCCGCGCGCTCGGCCGCCGCGATGGCGCGATCGGCGTCAGCCAGCGTGAGCGAGATGGGTTTCTCGCAAAACACATGGCAACCCGCCGAAGCCGCCTGCTCGACCTGCTCGGCGTGGGCCGACGAGGTCGAGGCGATCACGACGAAATCGGGTTTCGCGCGAAGGAGTTCCGCCAACGAATCCGTGCTCGTCAGCCCGAACTCCCGCTCGGCGATGGCGCGCGCCGCCGGATCCGGATCGCATGCGCCGATGATTCGTGCGTCGGCCGCGCCGCGTTCCCGGAGGAAGCGCGTTAAAGCGCGGCCGACGTTTCCGAATCCTACAATTACCCCAGTCAAAAGCGTCATTAGAACCCAACCATGACGCTAAAACGCACCTCGCGCGGAGTCCCGTAATAATAACCCACGTCCCCAATGCCGCCCACCACGGTTTCCGAGCGGAGTAGATTGCGGGCGTTGATCGCAAAGGTGGTGGGATACCCGTTGAACTTGCGCATGTAACTGACCATGGCCTGGGCATTGAACTCCGCTTTCTGCGTGTTCGGCACGCCGGAGGCAGACGAGGCGGAATATCCGCGGATGCCCTCCCCATGCCAGGTGCCGCCGACTCCGACAGACAAGCCCTTGACCTGCTCCGGCGAATACTTCGCCCACAGCGCGGCGCGATTGCGGAAGAACGGCGTGACTTTGCGGCCGACGAGATAGGCCTGGGTGTCGCTCAAGATTTCCGTGTCGTTGTAGGCATAGCTGCCGATCAGCTGAAGATCCTTGGTGATGCGGTAGTAGACATTGAGATCGAGGCCCTTCGAGGACGTTTCGCCGGTGGGCACGTTCGCACCGCGAGGAAGATTGGGATCCGCCGTCGGATTATCGGAGTTCGGCGCAGTCGGATCGAAAATCACACGACCTTCCTGGCGGATGTCGTAGATGCTGACCGTGCCGGTCAGGTTCGACTCGAGCGCGTCGAATTTCAGACCGTATTCGAAGCTCTTGCCTTTCACCGGCCCGAAAATCTCGCCGAAGCCGCCGCGCGCGCCACCTGGCTGCGGATACAGCGACGTCGCATAGAGCCCGTAGAGCGAGATTGGATCAGCCACCTTCACGACGATGCCGGCTTGCGGGCTGACCTTCGACGCTGCGTAGCGTTGCTCCTCACCGCCGAAGGCGCGGATGTAGTTGTCGATGTCGCTGTAGAAAGCGCCCGCCAGCGTGACCACGCGGTCGTTGAAGAACCGGCCTTGGTGTGTCGCGTAGATCGAGGCCACGGTGTTCTCTTCACGGCGCGAGGACGACGATAGCGCGGTCTGGAAGACGTAGTTGATATCCGAAGGCTTCTCGAGGTTAGGCGTCAGGTCCGACAGCGACCAGTAACGGTACCTGAGTTGGGAGGTGCCGGCCACCTGGTCGTAGTAGCGAGGCGAATTGAATTTATCCACACCCACCTGGCCCCCAACGAGGAGCTGGTGCTTCACCGGTCCGGTGTCGAAGCGGAGCAGCCCGTCGGCCGCGATGCTCTGCATGTCGTTTTCGAGGGTGAAATTTCTCCACGTGCCGCGAATGGCCATGTCGTTCACCGGAAGGCCGCTGCCGGCGGGCGCCTTCACCACGGCGACGCTCATGTATTCCTGCTTCGAGGTCTGATGGTGGGAATTATAGGTCAGGCGCGCCGAGGCGTTCGCGTTGAACGTGTGTTCGAGCGTCGCGAAGAGCGTCTCATAATCCTCGTGATAGTAGCTGCCCGGCCCCTCGTAGTTGAAGGACTCCGGAATGCCGAAACCTCCTTCGCTCACGGGCTGCTGAATCGGAACATTGTTATAAGTCAGATAGCCGGAGGTGAAGTGGTGGTCGTAGTCGACCCATTCGTAATCGACCGTGAGCTTCGTCTTGTCGGTGATGCGCCAGACAAGCGTCGGGCTCAGGGTTCGAAGATAGTTGTTGTTGTAATCGGTGTCCGACTCCGCGGCGTCGTACGCGCCGACGAGCAGAACGGAAACCTTGTCATTGACCTTGTAATTGTACTCGCCCTCGACGCGTTCGCGGTTGGTCGAGGAATAAGTTTCGCGGATGTAGCCGCCATTTTTGCCGGTGGGCTGTTTCGTGATGACGTTCAGGATGCCGCCGGGCTGAGTGATGCCATAAAGCACCGCCGCCGGGCCGCTGATCGTTTCGATGCGCGCCACCTTGCTCGTGTCGGTGCGCTTGTAGTAGCGAAACCCATTGCGCAACTGCCAGTCGCTGCTGAAGCCGCGCACCGTGGCCTGGTAGGAATTGGCGTTCACGGTCACGGCCGAGGTGTAGGACATGGCTTCCTGCAGATCGAACGCGCCGATGTCCTGGATGAAGTCCGAGGTCACGACCTGGATGTTCATCGGGATTTCGCGCAAAGGCGTGCGGACCTTCGTGCCGGAGAGCGTTTCACTGGGAGCGTAACCGTGATCCTGGATGGCGGAGACTTCGAAAGGTGAAAGTTTGACCAACTCGTCGTTGTTGACGTTTGGATCTGGAGCGGTCGCCTGACCGCGGAGGAGGGAGGGAGACAACGTGCCCGCTGCAACGAGCGCAGCCAGCAGGACGATCGGAGACCGATTTTGTATCATGGGGGGTGGTTTCCAGGGTTTGAAGGTGTCAGCAGCGCGCAGACTTGGCTGCATGAAACCCCGGCAGCATCGCCACCCTATTTGCCCGCGCAAAACGGCCGGAACTTATACAGTTCGGTTGAACGGAAATAGGTGCCCACGAATCACACGAAAAACATGAATGCAGGATAGCATTTTCCCACGGAATTCACGGAAAACACCGAATGGTGCAAAAACCCTCTCCGGCAGCGCAGTCTCTCGCCTGCTCTACAAAGCCCAAGCTGAAGGGAGAGATACTTATTTCTCGCTTTCTCTGATCTGAGGACATCAGACGATGAATCCGAAGGTCTGAATTCCGTTCCGTGCTTTCCGTGTTTTCCGTGGGAAAATGGTTCGATCGTTTCGTGTTCTTCGTGTGATTCGTGGGTGATTCTCGTTCCTTAATTTCGCACGCTCTCTGCGGGGCCGTTGCCGGTCGGCGCGGTTGAACTCGTGCTGAGGACGATGCGGTCGAGGATCGCGCCGTCTTCGCGCATCCAGACGGTCAGCGTGTGCGCCCCGGTCGGCAGCGCCAGGGTGCTGGTGCTCGTTTTCCAACTTAGGCTGTGAAGAATATCCAGCTCGAGCACCGTCGTCGTGCTTCCGTCGATCGAAAGATAAACGGAGTCATCCGTCGTCGTCGCGCCGAAGGCTCGAAGATGGACGTAGAAGTTCGAGGCAGAGCCGCTCGGCACGTTGATCGCGTAATCCGTGCGGGCGGCCACGCTGGTGAAGGTCGGATAACCCGTGCCCGTGTTAGGCATGGCCTGGATCGCGTTATCCGAGGCCCCGCCGACGGCGCCGGACGCAGTCGCGAGTGTCCAACTGTGACCGTCGCCCGCGGTGGTCGACGAGTAGTGCTCCGCCTCCATCGTGACTTGGTTTCCACTCATCTGAAACGTCCCTGCTCCTCCTCCGATCGTGTAGATGTCGCTGGAGATATCGGCGTCCTCCATCTGGTCCTTGTAGGCGATCGCGCGGAGCGTCGTGGTCGCGCCGATGCTAACTGGCCCGCTATAAACGGTGCCGTGGGCGCGCGTCGGCAGGCTTCCATCGGTGGTGTAGCGGAGCGTCGCGCCCGAGGTGGCGGTTGAAATCGTGACAGATTGCGCGCCGCCGTAGGTTCCGCCCGCGGGGCTGAAAGACGGCGCAGCGACGCGCGGCGGATACGGACTGTTGCTCACGACGATGGTGTCGATCTGCACGCCGCCGGAGCGTTTGCCGATTTGAATTTCCGTGGGACCCGCCGCGAGAAGGATCGGACCCGTTCTGTCCGTCACCGCGGCGCGCGGAACACGCGCCGTATCCCAGCTCCAGTCGATGCCTGGACCGGCGAAATCCCATTCGTCCGTTTCGCCCGCGATGGTCAGGAACAAGGAATTTTGATTCGGCTGCTGCGCGCTGGGACCGTCCATTCGAACGCGCGCGTGAACGTAATATTCCTCCGCGGCCGGCACGGTGAAGTTCATCACGATGTTGTTCGTGCCCGTCGAAATCGCGTGAGCATACGCGCCTCCGCTGGCGCTCGCGTCCGGTAGCGATTCGAACGCGGCCCCTGTGGGAAGACCGACTTCCGCTTCCTTGACAAAGACATGGTCTGTCGCCGGCAGCACTTCCACGGTGAACAGCGCAGTGCGCAGCGCGCCGGTATTCGTGCGAACGCTCACGAGGCTGTTGTGCGTGCCGCGCGACAGGCCGGACGCATTCACGCTGCAAACCAGCGCAATCGGGCTCGAGCCCGTGTTGCCGGTGCTCGGAGACAGGGTGAGCCAGGGCGCGCCGGACAGCGCTTTCCAGGTCGCGCCCGTGGCGGTCGGCGCCGTCAACTGCAGCCCAGCGCTCGTCGTGGTGTTCTCGCGCAGCCTCACGACTGTGCGCAGCGGGAAAAGATCGGGTGTGTTGGCGCGCAACGGCCACGACGACAAAGCCGTCGCCGTGGTGACAGCGCCCATGTCGGGATTGCTCACGCCACTCGGTGTGACGGTGGCGACGGGTGTGCCTGCCGCGATGCCGACCGTTCCGGGCAGGAGGAGAAACGAGCGTTCCTTGGCATTCGCGAACGAAGGATAGCCTTCCACGCGATGCGGCTCCTTGTCGCCGGGCGACGCGGCGTTGATGCCGCCCACCGGCGTGAGATCGTAGTCGGTGTCGCCCAGCACGGTGTAGCTGCTGGACTTGTCGTAGCGCAGCGGCGCGTTGCCGTTCACCGGCCCGGTGAAAATATTATTCCGCGTGAAAATCGTTGTCGTGCTCCCGAACGAGTGGCCGCCGGTGAAGGCGTAGTTCGGCGTGTAGACGGTGTTGTTGAGGAAATGCGCGATGCCGGAAACACCGCCGAGTTTGAACCCATCCTCCGTGATGCCGCGCTCGTCGCCACCGACGAAAATGTTGCGGAAGATATACGAGGGACCCTGCAAGACCGGGACGGTGCTGATTCCGGAATGATTGATTTCGACGACGTTGTTCCAGAACCGGACGTTCTTCTGTCCTCCGTCGAGTTCGGTGCCGTCGTCGTTTGCGCCGACCAAGAGATTTCCGTTGATGTCGGTGTCGTGCGCCGGCCCGCCGTTGATCGCGCTGTTCTGGCTGCCCTCGATGACGTCGTTGAAGAAGTGTCCATCGCCCGCGACCATGTCGTTGTTGCGGATGACGTGGTTGCCGCCTGTCGTGTCGAGCACGACGCCCTCCGGACCGGCGGGATGATTTTGGCCGCTCTCGATGATGCCCCACGAGGGAGATTTGCCGATCGGATTGTAGATCAGGTTGCGGTCGATCACGACCTGCGCGCTGGTCGTGCCCTTCACGTAGACTGCGCCGCGCAAGTTGATCAGCGTGGGACTCGGGCCGCCCGACGTGTAGGGCGAAGCGAAAAAGTAAGCCCATTTCGTGTCCTTCGATTGGTCGGCATTGGGACCGAAGGTGCCGGCTTCGCTCCAGCCAGAGATGGTGCAGTTTTGGATGCGGATGTGGTGCGAGTTTTCGACGAGAATGCCGTAGTTCTTTCCGCCCTTGAGCGTGAGACCATCGATGATCACGTAGTGGGCGTTGCTGATGTAAATCGCCTGGCTCGCGGAGGAGCCGACGTCGATCGTGCTCCCGCCGGTGGCGGCTTTGTAGCGCACCCAGTGCGTTTCATCCGTGCCGCCGCCGGTGATCGTCAGCATCGAACTGGAAGACGCCGCGAGCGTCGTGTCCGTCGTGATGCTGCCCTGCGATTGAAGCGTGGCGGTTTCCTTCCAGGTCGACGTCGGTTGACTCTGCGCCGAGTCGACCTGAGTGCCGGCCAGCTTCAGCACCGCCTGCACTTCGTAGGACGTGTTCGGCTGGAGCTGGAGAATGCTGCTCCGAAATTCGTTGTCCGCGATGGAGGCGTCGGCGGAGAGCGCGGGAATCCACGTCGAAGTGCCCGTGATGCGATAGGAAATTTCGACGGTGTGTCCGTTCGCGCCGGTCGCGATCGCGCCGTTGATCGGAACGTAGACACCGAGGCTTTCGAACGTCGGCACGAGAGTGATCGCGCCCAGCGTCGAATCAGTGACATTCACGACTTCGGCCAGCGCGAAATTCGCTTCTTCGCCCGCGCTCGTGTTGTCCTTTGCGTAACGGAGAAGAACGTCGACTCGCGCGGCGGCGCCGGTGTTGAACGCGACCTGAACCTGCGTCCAGCCGGTCGACGATCGGGTGGAATCGATCCGCTCCAGTTCCGTGTTGCTGCCGTCGTAGCGCTTGATCTCGAGACGCCCATCGCCGCTGTTCGACGATTTCAGCCAGACTCGCGCGACGTAGCTGGTGTTGGGCCGCAGCGGGGTTCCACTGCTCGCGACTGAGAGGCTCTGCCAGATTTGACCGAGGCTGGAGCCGCCGTTCATCGGCAAACTGACCTGCAGCGAACGCGACGCGCCCGCGGGATGATCGCCCGTATCCACGGACATGATACTTGGCGCGTCGTAGCTCCACGAGGCCGGAAGGCCATTGCCGCCGATGGTGGCAAAATCGCCGTTGACCAGAAGATTTTGGGCGGAGGCGGTCAGGCAGAACAGGCCGAGCAACAGGACCGAAACGAAACGGCCGAGGCGCGGCCGGAATGAGGCGCTGGAAGGCGAACGCAGTTCAACATTCATGGGGTCGGGCGCATGGGATGATGCGCGTATTGGGTTTTGGGATACTCCCGCCCGAGCTGCGCCACGGCCCAGTGGGGTACGCAGAGCGCGGGAAAGTTTCCCAACCTGCGCAGAGCCGTCGCGTCCTCCAGTGTCGCGCCGTCGATACAGATAAACCGGCAGCGCGCGCAGATCAGTTGCCCACTAATCACACGAAGGGCACGAAACCAGAATACCATTTTCCCACGGAATACACGGACGGCACGGAAAGCCTGGGTTTTTACTCCGTGTTTTCCGTGTATTCCGTGGGAAACATTCTCTACTGACCCGACACGTCGAGCGTGCTGCCTGAATTGAGAACGAGCCGGTCGCAGGCTATGCGGCCGATCAATTGAGCCGGGCCGTTCAGGGTGATCGTCCCCGTGGGCGCGAGCACGACCCCGGACAACGCGGCGCCGGAGTTCAACGTCACTCCGCCCGAGGCGATCTTCAGAGTTAGCAGCTTCGGCTGGGCCGCCGCTCCGACCGTGCCATTGAGCGAAACGCCGTTGGCGATGGTGAGGATCACCGGACCGGCGATTTCGAGGTGGCTGCCGGAATTCAACGTGAGCCCCTGGAGATTGTACTCCGCGGGCTGCGTCGCGCCGGCCATGCCCAATACGAAGCTGCTGCCCGTGTTCGCCGTGAGCCGCCCGTACGTGCCCGCCGGAACGGTCACTGCGCCCACGTTTCCGTTAAGGGTCAGATCGCGAATGGTCGCGAAGTCACCGGCACTCTGCGTCGGCAGATTCAACGCCACGTTGCGCGTGCCCTGCGGTGCCGGCGGTGCGGCGACGACCGGCATTTCCGAGGGATCGGTGCGCCGCACGACATGCTGGAGAACGGCGCTGCTGTTCAACGTGACTTGATAGTTGGTCGGCGTCTCAGCGCCCGCGCCGTCGAGCGTGCCCGCGTAGACCGGCGCGCCGTTGAGCTTGACGGTCGGAACACCCGGGACGAGCAGGTCGCCGTTGACTCGCGCGCTGCTGTTCAACGCGAAGCTTTCGCCGGTCAACACCTGCAGTGAACCTTCGACGGCGCCGTTGATCACGGGCGCATGACGCACCTGCGAAGTCTCGACTGCCCGTGAACTTTCCGCCGGGCCAAAACCCGTCGGCGCGGCCGACGTGCCGTCGACCACGATCTTGTCGACCACGATTCCATCCTCGCGCGTCCAGATCGTCAGCGTGTGACTGCCCGCCGGAATCGCGAGGCGGCCCGCCGAGGTTTTCCAGTCGAGCGTCCGGCCCGCCGTTACCACCTGTGACACGGTCGCGCTGGCGTCGATCGAGACATAAACCGAATCATCGTTCGAGGTCGCGCCGACATCCCGCAGATGCACGTAGTAGTTCCCCGCTTGATCCGCGGGCACGTCGATCTGGTACTCGATTCGCGCGACCGTGGGATCGAGTGTCGGGTAGCCGAGGCCGACGTTCGGCAGCGACTGCACGGCGTTATTCGATGCGCCGCCACTCGCGGTCGCCGTCGTCACGACGGTCCAGGTCTGCGGGCCGTTGTCCACGTGCGAGGTAAAGTTCTCGGCTTCCATGACCAGTTGTCCGCCGCTCATTTGGAAGGCGCCGTTTCCGCCCGTGCTCGGGATGTCGATGGTGTACGTGGCGCTCGAAACACTGCTCGTCGAGCCATCCGTCAAATAGGCGACGGCGCGCAACGTTGCCGTTTCAGCAATGGAGATGGGCGCGCTGTAAACGATGCCGGCCGTCGCGCTCGGCGTCGTGCCATCGAGCGTGTAGCGGATGGCGGCGCCGTTCGTGGCGCTGGTGATAGCCACGGTTTGCGCGGCCTCGAATGTTCCGCCTGCCGGATCGAAGATCGGAGCACCCACGGTGGGGGGCGCGGAAAATCCGCTTTCCGCCGGGCCGACGCCCGTCGGCGCAGCCGCGATCGTGTCGACCACGATGCGATCGACCACGACGCCGTCCTCACGCATCCACAGGGTCAGCGTGTGCTGGCCCGCAGGAAGCGCGAGCGTTCCGGGCGAGCTCTTCCAATCGAGCGTGCGGGCCGCCGACACCACTTGGGAAACGGTCGTGCTGCCGTCGATCGAGACGTACACCGAATCATCGCTTGAGGTGGCGCCGAAATCGCGCAAATGAACGTAGTAGTTGCCCGCCGCCGTCTCGGGCACGTCGATCAAGTAATCGACGCGCGGCAAGGACGCATCGAGCGCCGGATAGCCGACACCGAGATTCGGCAAGCCCTGCATGGCGTTGTTCGTCGCCGCGCCCGCTGCGCCGTCCTGGGTGATCACCAGCCAGTCCTGACCGGCGCCGGCCGTTTCAGTGGCGAAATGCTCCGCCTCCATGACCACCTGCCCATTGGCGAACTGAAACGCGGGTGTGCCGCCGATCGCGTACGTCCCGCTCGTGACAGGACTGTCGAGAATTCCGCTGGCATAAGCGATCGCGCGCAGCGTGGTTGTCGCCGAAATCGTCACAGGTCCGGTGTAGACCGTGCCGCTCGTCGCCGTCGGCACGCTTCCGTCCGTCGTGTAGCGGATCGCTGCGCCCGTCGTCGCACTCGTCAGCGTGACAGTCTGCGGCGAACCGTAGGTGCCAGGCGCGGGCGTCAACTGCGGCGCCGCAGCCTGCGGGAGATTGATCACGTACGTCGCGGACGTCACGGGGCTTTCGCTCATGCCGCTCGCGAATGCGACGGCGCGCAGCGTGGTCGTCGCGGAAAGGGTAACGGGCCCGCTGTAGATCGCGCCGTTGGTCGCACTGGGCGCGCTGCCGTCCGTGGTGTAACGAATGGTCGCCCCGCTGGTGGCCGACGTGATCGAAACCGTTTGCACGGTGGTGTACGTTCCGCCGGCCGGGTTGAATTCCGGCGCGGCTGCGGGCGGCTCCGTGATGGTCAGGGAGAGCACCCGCGTGAACACGTCGCCATTCGCATCGGCAACCTGCACGGTGAAGTTGCTCGTGCCGAGAGTCGTGGGCGTGCCGCTGATCACGCCGTTGCCGGACAGGGTCAGCCCGCTCGGCAGCGCGCCACCGACGACGCTCCAGAGCAGCGGCGCCTCACCCGCGCCGAGGAGCGCATGTTCGTAAGCGACGCCCATTCCGCCATTCGGCAGGGTCGCCGTGAAAATCGCCGGCACCGGACCCGGCGAAGAAGCGGGCAAAAATGGATCGTTCGACACGGCGATCTGATCGATCTGCGCGCCAAGTTCGCGCGCCACCACGGCGACATGGTGCGGCCCGGGCTGGAAGGTGAATTTCCCAATCACGTCGCTCGTCGGGGTCGCGGGAACGACATACGCGCGGTTCCAACTCCAGGTGTCCTCGCCAATTCCCCAGAGATCCCAGCGGTAGTCCTCGCTGTCATCGACGCGGAGGACGATCGAGTCCTGCGTCGGAATGAGATTCGACGGACCCGTCGCCCGCACCCGTGCCAGGATGAAATACGTGCCGGCCTCCGGCACGTTGAAATCGAGTCCGATCTCACCGTTCGTCGTCTCGCCGGGCTGCAGCGTCACTGCCTTCACGTAACCGCCAGCAGAGGCGTCAGCGTCCGTGCCGCCGGTGAAGCCCGCGAGGGGCAAAGCGGTTTCGGTTTCCCGGGAAAACGTCAGCGTCTGCGGCGGTTCCACCTGCACGACCACGGGCACGGTGCGCAAGGCGCCGGTCGAGCTGCGAATGCTGGCGAAGCTGCGATGTTCGCCGACGTCGAGCGACGCGGTGTCGACCGTGCATTGCAGGGTCTGACTCGACGCGCTGGAGCTGCCCGTGGCGGGTGAAACGGTGAGCCACGCATCCCCTCCGCGAGCCGACCAATCCCAACCCGCTCCGGCCACCGGCATCAGCGTCACCGCGGCCGTGGCCGTCTGTCCTTGGCGAACACGAATTTTCACCAGATTGGGAGCAGTTTCAGGCGAGGCGGGACGCAGCGGCCAGGAGGCGTTTTGATTGCTCGTGTCGACAGCGCCGAGATCGGGCGCGGTGACGCCATCGGGCGTGAGATTCGCCAGCGGCGTGCCGGCGGCGATCCCCGCCGAGCCCGCGGCGAGCAGGAAATCACGCTGCTCCGGCGCGACGAATTGCGGCATGGCGAAAACGCCGAATTCCTCGCGTCCTGGCCCAGGCACGAAGGTGCTCGGCAGCACGCCTTCCGGCGGAATGAGGTCGTAGTCCAGGTCGCCGCTCACCGCCTCGTCCAAACGCACGCGGCCATCGCCCGGCAGCAGGCCGGTGAAGAGATTGTTGCGCGAGAGGATTGGGGAAACCGCTCCCGCCTTCGTGTAGTGTCCGCTGGTGAGTCCGTAGCCTGGCGCGATGATCGTGTTCTGCAGCAGGAAGGTCACGCCTGGCGCGCCGCCCATCTTGATCGAGCCCGCCTGTGCGCCGCCGCGCTCGTCGCCGGTGACGAGGACATTGCGGAAAATAAACGAACTGCCCTTCAGATTTGGCGCCGTGCTCACGGAGCCGCTCCCGCCCTCGACCCAGTTGTGCCAGTAACGAACGTTCATCTGGCCGCCGTCGAGTTCGGTGCCGTCGTCGTTCGCGCCCTCGAGCAGATTTCCGTAAATGTCCGTGTCGCGATACGGACCGCCGTCGACGCTGCCGTTCTGCACGGATTCGATCGCGTCGTTGAAATAGTGTCCGTCGGCCGCGAGAATATCGTTGAAGCGCACGACGTTGTTTCCACCGGTTGTTTCGAGCACGATGCCCTCCGGACCGTTGGGATGACCGAAGGCCCAGCTCGGCGATTTGCCGACGGGATGATGAATCAGATTTCGCTCGAGCACGACGCGCGTGCTCTCCGAGCCGAAGATGCGAATGCCCGCGCGCAGATTGATCGAGGCGCCCGCGGAATCGACGTAGCCGTAAGCGATGTCGCCTTGATTCACCAAGGTGAACGTCCCGGGCGCGCTCCAGTTCGACACATCGCAATTGCGGATGCGGATGTCGTGCGAGTTGTCGACGCGCAGGCCGTTCTTCGTGCCGCCGCGGATGGTCAGACCCTCGACGATCACGTAAGCCGCGTGATCGAGCACGACCGCCTCGGTTGCTGCGGGATTTCCGGTCACGTCGATCGTGCTGCCTCCGCTCGCCGCGCGATAACGAATCCAGCCCGTCGGCGTTCCCTGGGCCGTGATCGTGTACGTGGCCGTGCTGTTGGCTGGGAGGGTGATCTCGCTCGCGATTGGCACCTCATCGGTCCACGTCGTGGTCGTCGTGGTTTTCTCGTCCAGCAGCGTGCCATCCAGCCAGAGCCGGCCGCGCACTTCGTAGGTGGTATTCGGCTGAAGCAGGAGAATGCTGCCGCGGAATTCGTTGTCGGCGGTGTAAGCCACTGGGGAAAGCGCATCGCGCCAGTCGGTCGCGCCGGCCACCCGGTATTGCAGCTCCAACGTCTGGGTGGTGAACGTGCCGCTGAAGCCGGCGTAGGCGCTGATGCTTTCGAAGGTGGGCACGAGGCTCAGCGTTCCCAGCGTCATCTCGCTGCCGGCATCGGCTGCGGTGATCAGTTCGGCGCCGGCAAACCACGCCGTCTGCCCGGCGGCGGAGGTGTTTTTCTTGTAGCGGAGCAACACTTCGACGCGCGTGGCGCCGGTGGTATCGATGTTCACCGCGACCTTGCTCCAATCGGAAAACGATCCGGTCGAGTCGGTTCGATCGAGTTCGGTCTGGCCGTTGTAGCGCTTGATCTCCAGCCGCGCCAAATCGTTGACCGTGCTCTTCAGCCAGACCCGCGCGACGTAGTGCGCGTCGGGCAGGAGCGGGCCGTTGGATGCGCTGACGTTCAGCGCCTGCGAGATGATGCCGAGAGTAGAGGTGCCCTCGTCCTGGGTCGCGACCTTCAACGACTGCGTCTGGCCGGCCGGCGCCTGTGTCGCATCGATCGAGACCAAGGCGGGATTCTCGAGCGTCCAGGCGGTGGGAAGTCCGTTCGCATCCGTGGCGGAGAAGTCTCCGTTCGTGAGTAAATTCTGCGCGTGCGACGGAAGAGCCGCGAGGAGGAGCAAGCCGACAAGCGCCGGGGCGCGGCGCGCAAAAGAACCAAGGCAAGTGCGAAGCAATGAACGAATCATGGCAGCGGGAGAGGCTGGGCTGAGCGGAGCTGAGGGGGATTGAGAGTGGGGAACGGAGTGAAGCGTGCTCTGATCGGGCGTCTTCAAACCGGTAAGCGTCGCGATGCTTCGATCCCGCCGGGCCGGCCGCCGCAAACGTCGGGGGATTGATACAGATAAGATTGATACAGATAAGCGGCTCGCAACGGAGCGCCGGCCTCCGTGAGTCCGCCGCTTCGCGGCAACCAAACGATGCCGGCCGGAGGCCAGCGCTCCCAGATCGGAATGCCGGCAGGGGCGCCGGCACTTCCGAAGAGAGCCGCTCTCTCGCGCTGGCGCGATCGCGCTGGTTTGAGAAAAAGCCGCGCCCCTCCGGAGCGCGGTTTTTTGCCGGAGCGCCGGCGCCCTCGCCGGCATTCTATCTACTTACAGTCCGCCCTCCAAGGCGCGGACGGACTCGAACTCGGCCGCTCCGCCAACCGCTTGCTCCTTATCAGAATAAGCCCGCCCTCACTTTCGCTCTCACGCAACGGCCCAATGCTGCATGCCTGCATGGGCACAGAATGGACTTCTACTTCCGAACGGCTGACGCTCGATCACCGTGCCATGCGTGCTCAGGCAGCATTCAAAATCCACCCCGCGGATAACGTCGCCACGTTGATCGACGACGGCCAACCGGGCCCCGTTCGCATCATCGGCGCCAGTGACGGCGCGACGTCTCCGGCCCACGCCCGCGAACCGATCTCCCGAGGCCACAAGATCGCTCTCGTCGAAATCCCGGCCGGCGCACCGATCATCAAATTCGGCGTGCGCATCGGCCACGCCATTGAACCGATTTCACCCGGCGCGTGGGTTCACCTTCACAATCTCGCGAGCGATCTCGATGCCCGCTCGCAAACACTCGACGTGCACACCGGCGCGCCAACCGACACGAACTCGTCCTATGTCTAACGCCGCGCCGATCTCCAAAGCCGCGGCCGTTTCCGACGTCGCGCCCACTTCCAAAGCCGCGAACGTTTCCAAAGCCGGCCCCGTTTCCATCGCTTCGCCCACTGCCCCAAGCTGGACCGGCTACCTTCGGCCCGATGGACGCAAGGGCATCCGCAATCTCGTGCTCGTGGTCTACACGGTCGAATGCGCGCAACACGTCGCTCACGCCATCGCCGCGGGCGAAGACGATGTGCACGTCATCGGTTTCCCCGGATGCTACGACAACCCCTATGCGATCCGGCTCATGCTCGCCCTCGCGCGGCATCCGAACATCGGCGCCGTCCTCGCCGTCGGGCTCGGCTGCGAATACACCCAACCGGAAAAAATCGCTCGCGTCGTCGCCGAATCCGGCCGGCCCGCGGAATGGTTTTTCATCCAACAACTCGGCGGGACCAACAAATCCGTTTCGACCGGAAAAGACATCGTCCGCCGGCTCCGTTCCCAAATCCGCGCCGAAACTCCGCGGGTGCCGATGACCCTCGCGGACCTCACCGTCGGCGCCGAGTGCGGCGGCTCGGACGGCACGTCCGGCCTCGCCGGCAACCCAACCGTCGGAGCGTTTTTCGATCTGTTGGTCGACGCCGGAGGGCGCGCGATTTTCGAGGAGACGGTCGAGATGATCGGCTTGCGCGAACACCTTTTGTCGCGCGCCGCCAGCGCCGACGCCGCCACCCAACTCGCCGCCGCCTACGACAAGGCCGAACGCTATTGTCGAGACGTTCGCCAATATTCCGTCTCGCCCGGCAACTTCGCAGGCGGCCTGACCACGATCGAGGAAAAGAGCCTCGGCGCGTTTGCCAAAGGCGGCACACGGCCAATCCAGGGCGTCGTCCGGGTTTCCGAAACACCCCGCCACGCCGGCCTCTGGATCATGGACAGCGTGCCGGACCCGCACTTCCTCCAATTCGGTTACACGAATCCCAACGACACGGAGGGCCTGATGGACCTGATCAGCGGCGGCGCCCAGATCGTTCTCTTCGTCACCGGCCGCGGCAGCGTGATCGGTAGTCCAATCGCTCCGCTCATTAAAGTGACGGGGAACTCCGCCACGTTTTCCGCGATGGAGGAGGACATGGATTTCAACGCGGGCCGCGTGCTCACCGGTGAACTCACCCTGGCCGAGGCCGGGCGCGATTTGGCGGACCTGGTCGTCCGCATCGCCAGCGGCGAGCCGAGCAAACCCGAGCGGCTCGGCCATCGCGAATATCTCATCATGTACAAACACCAGGACACGCCCGCGCTCGCCGCAGGTTGCCGCGCATGAGTCTCCCCTCGCCCCAAACAGCCTTCGATCTGCGCGGTCAAACCGCCCTCATCACCGGTGGCGGCACGGGTCTCGGCTTCGGCATGGCGCGCTGCCTCGTCGCCGCCGGCGCCAAGGTCGTGCTCGTCGGCCGCCGGGCCAGCGAACTCGCCAGCGCATGCGCGGACCTGGGCGCGAATGCTCATCCGCTCCAGGGCGACGTGACAAAACTGTCCTCCGCCCGCGCCTTGGTCGACGAAGCGGAGAAGCTGGCCGGGCCGCTGACGCTGCTCGTCAACAATGCCGGCGTGCACCTGAAAAAACCGGCCGTCGAAACGACCGATGCCGAATTCGCCGCCGTGATGGAAACGCACGTGCTTGGCGCGTTCGCACTCACGCGCGAAGCGGGTCAACGCATGGTCGGGCGCCGCGCGGGTTCCGTGATCTTCACCGCGTCGATGACCGCCTTCATCGGCATGCCTTCGGTCGTCGCCTATTCCGCGGCGAAGAGCGCGTACCTCGGCCTGGTTCGCGCGCTTTCGACCGAGTGGGGTCCGCACGGAGTGCGCGTGAACGCGATCGCTCCGGGCTGGATCGCCTCCGAGATGCTCGATCGCGCGCTGGCTGGCGACCCGGCCCGAAGAGCAAAAATTCTCGCGCGCACGCCGCTCGCGCATTTCGGCGAGGTCAACGACATCGGCTGGGCCGCCGTCTACCTCGCCTCCCCCGCCGCAAAATTCGTCAGCGGCGTCGTGCTGCCCGTCGATGGCGGAGCGGTGGATAGTTTTTGAGTTCAACTTGTTTTCCCACGATGCCCCCTGCCCCTTTTGAAAGCATGCCGCACGAGAGCGTCCGTCCCTCGGGGATTTTCGACGTTCGGGACTTCGGCGCGCGCGGCGACGGACACGCGCTCGAGACCGGCGCAATCCACGCCGCGATCGCCGCGGCCCACGCATCCGGCGGTGGCACGATCTGGTTTCCCGCCGGCAGATACCTCTCGGCTACGATTCGTCTCCAAAGCAAAATCACGCTCGCGCTCGACGCCGGCGCCGTGATCGAGGCGGCCCCGTACGAGCAATATCCTTTCGACGCGCCCGAGCCGGAAGCCGCGCCCGACGCGGAAAAGTTTTCGTCCTTCGGCCACAGCCACTGGAGAAACAGCCTCATCTCGGGCGTCGATCTGCACGACGTCTCCATTGTAGGGCCCGGACGGATACACGGCCGCAGTCTCGTGCGCAACCGCCAGGTTCCCGCTGGCGCCGGCAACAAGGCGATCGCGCTCAAGCACTGCCGCAACGTCCTGCTACGCGATTTCTCCATTCTGCAAGGAGGCCATTTCGCCATCCTGGCCAGCGGCGTGGACAATCTCACGATCGACAACGTCACGATCGATACGCAGCGCGACGGCATCGATATCGACTGCTGCCAGAACGTTCGCGTTTCGAATTGCAGCGTGAACTCGCCCTTCGACGACGGCATCTGCCTGAAAAGCAGCTTCGGTCTGGGCTACCGGCGCGCCACGGAAAACGTCGCGATCACCAACTGCTTCGTCAGCGGCTACGACGTCGGGACATTGCTCGACGGAACGCGCCAACGGCGGGTCGACTTCGTCAAACCCATGTCGGCCGAGGCGCTCGCGAGCGTCGGTTTCGGTCCGCAGCAAAGCACGCTGCTCAATCGCGGCGGCCCCACCGGCCGCATAAAACTCGGCACGGAGTCATTCGGCGGTTTTCGCAACATCGCGATTTCGAACTGCGTCTTCGAGTATTGCCGCGGGCTGGCCCTCGAGAGCGTGGATGGCGGCAGTCTCGAGGACATCACGGTCAGCAACCTGACCATGCGGGATATTCAAAATTCTCCGATCTTCCTGCGCTTGGGCAATCGCGGGCGCGGTCCCGGCGAGGCGGTTCCCGGAGCTTTGCGTCGCGTGCTCATCACCAATCTCGTGGCCAGCAATGTCGATCCGCGGTTCGGTTGCCTCATCACCGGCATTCCCGGCCACTGCATCGAGGACGTGACGATCAGCAATGTGCGCATCGTTTATCGCGGCGGCGGTTCGCCGGAAGATGCCGCACGGCAACCCGAAGAACTCGAGGCCGGTTATCCTGAGCCGTATCATTTCGGCGTCATGCCCGCGTACGGTTTTTTTATCCGCCACGTCCGCGGACTCTCGATGCACGCCGTCGACGTGCGCACGGCCGAACCCGATGCGCGACCGGCGCTGATTTTGCAGGACGTCACCGACGCAAAATTCAGCCAGGTCGACTCGGCCTGTCCGCGGGTTTTCGTCCTGGGCGACAGCATTTCCATGCACTACGGCCCGGCGCTGGAGCGGCGGTTGGCGCCGCGTTTCAAATATGATCGCAAACGCGACGATGGATCCGGCACGACGGGAAATCTCGATCAGCCGGACGGCGCCAATGGCGGCGATTCCCGCATGGTGCTCGAATACCTGCGCCGCCGGAGAGAACGGAATCCGATCCAGGCCGACGTTCTCCTGCTCAACTGCGGCCTGCACGACTTGCGCACCGATCCCTCGACCGGCGCGAAACGGGTGCCGCCGGAGGAATACGAAAAAAATCTTCAGTCGATTTTGGCCGAGGCCCGGCAGATGGGTCTGCGCGTCGTGTGGGTTCGCACGACTCCGGTGGTGGACGCGATTCACAACACGCGGTGCCAGAAATTTCACCGCCACGCCGCCGATGTCGAAACGTACAATCGCATCGCCGACGACGTGATGCGCCAGGCCGGCGTGCCCTCGCTCGACCTCCACGCTTTCTCGGTGCCCTTGGTCCCGGCTTCGCTGATCGATCACGTTCATTTCGATGACCGGGCCCGCGAGGAGCAGGCGCTGTTTCTTGCGGCCGGTCTCGAAGCGCTGGCGAACACCGGCGCGATCGCACCTTTCATCCGGACAAAGCCGTGAAGGGGCTCGCGCGGTTTTTTCTCGGCTACGTGGTCGTTGCGGCCGGCATCTTTGTCCTGCTGCTCCTGGTGGGGTTGGGCTTTCGCCCGGATGTCAGCAGCGCCCCGCCGTCGCCCCCGGCCGAACTCGTGGAAAAAGTCGAGGCCTCGCGCAACATCAGCCTCAACCTCGCTCATCCGCCCGTCGTCGCGCGCGAGGTGAACTACGCCGAAGCCAGCGCGGGCACGTGGTGGCCGAAGAAACAATCGCCTCTTCTCGCCGAACTCGAACACGAGGGAAAACTTCCGCCCCTGACGGAGCGGGTTGGTCCCGAGCCCGCCGTGCTCGAAGGCTGCGAAGGTCTGGGGCGCTATGGCGGCACCTGGTATCGCCTCGCGAATTCCGAGCGCGACGTGCTCACCACGCAGTCGTTGCTGAACACGCCGACGCTCATGCGCTGGTCGCCGCAAGGGTATCCGCTGGTGCCGTACATCGCGAAAGCGATCGAAGCTTCGCCGGACCAGCGCGAATTCACCTTCACGCTTCGCCGCGGAATGAAGTGGTCGGACGGCGCGCCGTTCACCGCGGACGACATTCTGTTCTGGTGGCAGTGGGAGGTGCTCTACTTCAAGCAGACGCCCCGGTTCATGACTATCGCCGGCCAGATGGGCACGGTGGAAAAAATCGACGACCTCCACGTCCGTTTCAAATTCCCGCTGCCCAATCCGTATTTTCCATCGTGCGCCGCGCGCGCCGCCGATCAGTTCGATATTCTCTACCCCGCTCATTACCTGCGGCAGTTTCACCCGAAAATCGGGGATCAGGCGCTCATCCGGAAGATGATGTCCGCGCTGAAACTCGGGAGCGCGGTGGCCGTTTACCGGCGCATGAAAGAGTGGCGCAATCCCGAGTGCCCGCGCCTTTCCCCGTGGCTGTACCGCACGTTCCAGGCGAGCGCGCCGTACACGTTCGTGCGCAATCCGTATTTCTGCGCCGTCGATTCCGCGGGCAACCAACTCCCTTACCTCGACCGCATCGTGATCGACGTGAAAACGCCGTCGCTGATTCCCATCGCCGCGAGCAATGGCGAAATCTCGATGCAGGCCAGGAGCATTCTCTACGAGGACCACACGCTGCTCCTCGGCGGCATGCAGTCCGGCGACTATCGCGTGCTGCATTGGTTTCCCGCGACGCGATCGGTCTTCACGATTTTTCCCGTGCTCAATCGCCGCGTCGATCCGGCGCATCCCGAGACGGCCAAGAAAGCCGCTCTGCTCAACGAACCTCGTTTTCGCCAGGCGCTCTCCCTCGCCATCAATCGCCGGGCGATCATCGATGCGGTTTTCAACGGCCAAGGTGAACCGGCCCAGCTGGACGGTGGACCGCTCTCGGATTTTCACAGCCCGGAGCTTTTCAAGAGCTTCACCGCGTATGATCCCGCCCGGGCCGGCGCGCTGCTCGACGCGATCGGTCTGACCAAGCGCGATCATGAGGGTTTTCGCACGTTCCAGGACGGCTCCAGGATGACGTTTTTCCTGCACTTCACGGCGGGCTCGAACACGACGCAGGAGCCCGCGCAATTCGTGATCGACGACTGGGCCCGCGTAGGCGTGCGCGTGATTCTCCAAATCGAGGGACGCCCGCTCTTCTATGCGAGGAAGGCCTCGTTCCAACACGACTTCGACGTGTGGATCGGCAACTCGGAGTTCGATCCGCTGCTCGATCCGCGCAACTTCGTGCCGACGTTCGGCGAATCGTTTTTCGCCCCCGGCTACGGGCTCTGGTATCGCTATGGCGGACTCTACGGAGACCCCACGGTGCGCGACCACAAGGGCGCGCTCGCGCCTCCGCCCAATCATCCGCTGCGGCGTGAAATGGAACTGCTTGACCAGGCTTACACCTCGTCATCGCGCGAGGCCGCCAGACAGTTTTTCCAGGGCATCCAGCACATCGCCGCGGAAAATGTCTGGTCGATCTCGATCGCAACCGCGCCGCCACAGCTCGTCGTGGTGAAAAATGGTTTCCGCAATGTCCCGGATCACGCCATCGCGGGCACGCCCTACATGACGCCGGCGAATACCGGCATCGAAACGTATTTCTGGGACAAGCCCACGGATTCGCCGGGCACCGTCGCGCAGATCAAACACGAGATCGCGAACATCGTGCCGATGCCGAATGCCGGCAGCGCGACCGGCGCCGCGCCGCACCCACACGCTGGAGCCGTGCTCGGCACGGTCCTCCGCTGGCTCGTGAGCTTGGCCGCCATCGCCGCGGTGGCCTTGATCGGTTTCCGGCATCCGTTCATCGGGCGGCGTTTGCTGCTGATGATTCCGACGCTGCTCATCGTTTCGGCGCTGGTCTTCAGTGTCGTTCAACTGCCGCCCGGCGACTTCATCAGCGCGCGTGTGCAGGAGTTGGAGTTGACGGGCGATGCCTCCGCCAGCGCCCAGATCGAGGATTTGCGCACCAGTTTCCACCTCGAAGAAAGCGTCACCAAACGCTACCTCCGCTGGATCGGGCTGGTGTGGTTCACCTCGTTTCGCGCCGAGGACCAGGGTTTGCTGCAGGGAAATCTGGGGCGCTCGATGGAGTACAATCGCCCCGTCAACGACATCGTGGGAGACCGCATTTTGCTCACGCTGGTTATTTCCGGATTCACGATTTTGCTGACGTGGGCCATCGCGCTGCCGACGGGAATCTATGCGGCGGTACGGCAATATTCCTTCGGCGATTATTTCCTCACTTTCCTCGGCTTTCTCGGGATGTCGGTGCCTGCGTTTCTCGCGGCGCTCGTGCTGATTTATTTGAGCAATGAATGGCTCGGGCTCGAGATCACCGGGCTGTTCTCGCCGCGCTACGCCACGCAGACCGGTTGGTCGTGGGGCAAGATCGTCGATCTGCTGCAACACATCTGGGTGCCCGTTCTGGTGCTCGGGCTGAGCGGCACCGCCGGGATGATCCGCGTGATGCGCGCCAATCTTCTCGACGAGTTGCGCAAACCATACGTCACCGCCGCCCGAGCCCGTGGCTGCCGGCCCCTTCGTCTGCTCCTGCGTTATCCCGTGCGCATCGCGCTGAACCCGTTCGTCTCCGGACTGGGCAGCCTTTTTCCGCACCTGCTTTCCGGCGGCGCGATCATCGCGCTGGTTTTGAGCCTGCCGATCATCGGGCCGGAAATGCTCACCGCGCTGCTCAATCAGGACACCTATTTCGCCGGTTCGATGCTGATCGTCCTCAGCCTGCTCGGCGTCTTCGGCACGCTCATCAGCGATCTGCTCCTGCTCTGGCTCGATCCCAGAATCCGCATGGGTCGCGGCAAACGTTGAAGCAACTTCAGTCGCTCCCCGCCCGACGCTCTCCTCCGCCACCCTCTCGCCCCCACGCTCTCTCGACCTCCGGTCCTTTCGCCCACGCTCTCCCGCTCTCGCCCCCTTTTTCCCACGCCCCCTCGCTCCATGGAAGCGCCTGTGAACGTCCTCAATCCTCCTCTCGCCACCGCGCCGGTCCCGGTCGACGAGACCGCTTCGCTTTCGCCATGGGCGCTGAGCTGGCGGCGTTTTCGGCGGCACAAGGTGGCGGTGCTGGCGCTCTACGCGCTGGCTGTGCTCTACACGCTCGCGTTCGGAGCGGAGTTTTTTGCGCCGTACCCGCGCGAATGGCGCCGGCTCGACCACGCCTACTGCCCGCCGCAAATCCCGCGATTTTCGTTCGCCGACGGAATCTACGTGCCGGCGATGAAACGGGTCATCGATCCGGTGACGTTCAAGAAGTCCTATTACGAAGACGCATCCCGCCGCGTCGCGCTCGGGTTTCTCGTGCGTGGTGAACCGTACACGCTTTGGGGGCTCGTCTCGACCGACCTTCACTTCTTCGGTATCAAATCATCCGCCGACGCAGCGGACGCCTCAGGAGTTTTTTATCCTCTCGGCGCTGACAAATACGGCCGGGATCTCTGCAGTCGGTTGATTTATGGTTCCCGCATCAGTCTTTCGGTGGGACTGGTGGCCATCGCCGTGACCTTCCTGCTCGGTGCGACCATCGGCGGTATCTCCGGCTATGTCGGAGGCTGGCTGGACAACGTGATTCAGCGGTTTATTGAGATCCTGAATTCGTTTCCGCATCTCCCGCTCTGGCTCGCGATCGGCGCCGTGCTTCCGCCGGAGTGGTCGCCGTTGGCGGTGTATTTCGCGATCACGCTCGTGCTCGCGCTGCTCGGCTGGACCAGCCTCGCACGCGTGGTGCGCGGCAAGATCCTTTCGCTGCGCGAGGAGGATTATGCGACGGCGGCGCGGTTGATCGGCGCGTCTCATGCGAGAGTTCTTTTTCGCCATCTCCTGCCCGGCTTGAGCAGTCACATCGTGGTGGTCCTCACGATGAGCGTCCCCGCCATGATTCTTGGCGAAACGTCCCTCTCGTTTCTGGGCCTCGGCCTGCGTCCGCCGATCGTGAGCTGGGGCGTGTTGCTGCAGGACTGCCTCAGCCTGCAGACCGTGGCCAACTACCCGTGGCTCCTCACGCCGGTCGTGCTGATCGTGCTCACGGTGCTCTGTTTCAACTTTCTCGGCGACGGAATCCGCGACGCCGCCGATCCCTATGCCACCCGCTGAAATGACTCCCGACAACGTCATCGAGGTGGCGAATCTCCACACGCATTTTCTCAGCGAGGAAGGCGCGTTGCCCGCGGTGAACGGCGTGAGTTTTTCGATCCCGCGCGGACGCACCCTCGCTCTCGTCGGCGAGTCGGGTTGCGGCAAGACCGTGACGTCCTACTCGATCCTGCGGCTGGTTCAAAAACCGGGCCGGGTGGTCGCCGGGCAAATCGTGCTTCGTCCTCGAGACGGCAAGGAGATCGACGTCGCGCAACTCGATGAAGAGGACCCACGGCTGTATCAAATTCGCGGCGGCCTCGTGAGCATGATTTTTCAGGAGCCGGTCGCGGCGCTTTCGCCGGTTCATACGATCGGCCATCACTTGGCGGAAGCACTTCAGCTTCACGTTGACGTTTCCGATGAGGAAGCGCGGCGACGGGGAATCGAGATGCTGCGCAAGGTCGGCATCTCCGCTCCGGAAAAACGCTTCGATCAATACCCGCACGAACTCTCCGGCGGCATGCGGCAGCGGGTCGGCATCGCGATCGCATTGGTCGGCAGTCCCGAACTCCTCATCGCGGACGAGCCGACCACCGCGCTCGATGTCACGATCCAGGCCCAGATCCTGGAACTGATCCGCTCGATGCAGCAGCAACTCGGGTGCGCGGTGCTGCTCATCACTCACGATCTCGGGGTCGTCGCTCAGGTCGCGGACGAAGTCGCTGTCATGTATCTGGGGCGAATCGTGGAGCGCGGACCCGTTCGCGCGGTGATGAAGCAGCCCCGTCATCCCTACACCCGCGGCCTGCTCCAATCTTTGCCCTCGCTGAATGTGGGTCGGCGGCTGGCCTCCATTCCCGGCACCGTGCCCTCGCTCAACGCGATCCCGGCGGGTTGCCCGTTTCATCCGCGCTGCATGTTCGCACAGGCGGGTCGCTGTGATGTGGGTCGGACGCCGGACTTGCGCGAGCTCGCGCCCGAGCATCACGCGGCCTGCGTGCGCGCCGAGGAAATCGCGCCATGAACGTTCCTCTGCCATGAATGCTCCTCTCCTCAGCGTTCGCGGGCTGACCAAGACCTTTCCGATTCGCGGTCGCGGACTGCTTCAGCGCGACATTGGCAGCGTCCGCGCCGTCGATGACGTGAACTTCGACCTGCAGCCGGGCGAGGCGCTCGGACTGGTCGGCGAGTCCGGTTCGGGAAAGACGACGACGGCGCGCTGTATCTTGCGCGCGATCACGCCGACCGCGGGCAGCGTTTTATTTCGTCCGCCGGAGGGACCAGCGACCGATCTGGCGCAATTACCGGAGGCAGCGCTGAAGCCGTTGAGGCCGCACCTTCAGATGGTGTTTCAGGATCCCTTTTCGTCGCTCAATCCTCGCATGACCGTCGGTCAAATCGTCGGCGAGCCTCTCGTCGTGCATGGCTTGGCGAAAGGGCGGGAGCTCGACGCGCGCGTCGGGGACATCTTGCGAAAAGTCGGCCTCAAGCCGGAGCACCGCACGCGTTATCCGCACGCGTTTTCCGGCGGACAACGCCAGCGCATCGGCATCGCCCGCGCGTTGATCATGCGCCCGTCGCTGGTGGTGGCCGACGAGGCCGTGTCCGCGCTCGATGTGTCAGTCCAGGCGCAG
The DNA here is from genome assembly GCA_035765635.1 of Opitutaceae bacterium. Lineage (GTDB taxonomy): Bacteria > Verrucomicrobiota > Verrucomicrobiia > Opitutales > Opitutaceae > EW11. The sequence continues at coordinate 49,023 of DASTWZ010000015.1, read as the reverse complement.
ATCCTGAATCTGCTCAAGGATCTTCAGGAAGAGTTCGCGCTCACCTATCTTTTCGTCGCGCACAATCTCGACGTGGTGAGGCATTTTTGTGATCGCGTCGCGGTGATGCACGCCGGCCGGATCGTCGAACTCGCGCCAACCGCCGAGCTCTTCGAAACCCCGCGTCATCCGTATACCCAAGCGCTACTCGCCGCCGTCCCGCTCCCCGACCCCGACCGGCGAATGAAGCTAGTCGGCGATCTAGTCGAGCCGCAGTAGCGTCAAAGCCGGCCAGAGGCCGACGTCGGGAGACGCCTACGCTCGGCTAACATTAGCGTCACCACGACACGCCAACGAGCACGGGGACGTACAGAATCGTCATCGCCGACGCTCGGACTTTTCCGAAATCTTTTTGATAGACGCCCGTGCCGTATTTCACCTGCGACTGCGCTTTTAGGGGGCGCGTTTTCTTTATATCCGCGGCGAGGTCGTAATCGATCAACGGAGTGATTCGGAGCTCCTTCATTACAACGACGTCCGGATCATTAAGTGCCTCGCTTGAGGCTTTGACTGTCGCGTCAGCTTCACCAGACGCGGCGGGCAAAGCAGGTTTGGCGAACGCGAATCCGCTCAACGCTGCGCGCTTCGAGCGGAACGCTCTCTCGGCCTCGTCCATGGTTTGAGCCCAGGCTGCGCCCGAGATCATTGCAGCAGCCAACCCCCCGCAAACTGCAACTCGAGTTCTCAACATCTCATGCCGCATCCCCTATGCGACTGAACGGCTTCGCCGCTTGTTCCAATTCGTAGCCCCTTCGGCAACATCCACTCCAACCGCAAGTGAATGCCTTTGCCGCAAGCGCACCAATTGTTGCCTGCGATACCCACCCGCCTGGCCTTTCCCATTATATTATTTTATGTAGGGCGATTGATACATCACCCGGCCTAACGAGACACTGGCGCCCTCAGATTAGATCTATCAGCGCGATGCCAAATCTAATAGATCGTGCAGCCGGGTAACATTATCGTATGGACCAAAGTAGTCGCAGACAGATTCACCAATCGCAGTTGCTGTTGAATCCACCTCCTGCACGGCGGGATCATAGAGCATCACTTGTAGCAACCGCGGATGAGCGTCTCGAAGATCGCGCCAGCGGAAGCCCCACTGTTCCATATAGCTGGTGACTGCACCGCGTCGCCCGAGCACCTGAACGGCGAGCGAACGATAAGGCGAAGCGAAGTAGTCAACAATGATACGTTTTTCGACCCGTCCCTCGAGGCGATGATTTGTCTTAACGTCGATCTTACGTTCACGGAACACCTTTTCGACAGTCTCCCGGGCGACATTAGGTGTTTTCGCGGCGGGTTCATGAAGGTAGTTGAGATGAGCGATGCTCACTAATGCCTCTGTGAAAAGATGGATATCAGCCCCCGGTGTAGGCCACGGGAGAAAACGAAATAGCTCCCAGCCATCTCGCCTGAGCTCGTATGATTTGCAGAGCTCTTCAATACGCTGAGCTGTGACATCCGCTTCAATATTCTGACCTGTCTGGGCGAGCTGCCAGAGCGTCTTGCCGCCATCGCTCAGGCGGGCAGTGGTCGGGGTAGGCAATTCGAGCCGTAATACAATCTGCCATCCATCGGGATACGATTGAGGCATCGTGAACTCGAGGCCTCGCGGCGTCTCTGCCATTTCAAGAGAATCGTGCCAGAAAGATTGGAGGCTTTCGCGTAGGACGAGAGGATGTGGTATAGTTTCGACGGCGCTCATAGCAGCACCTCCGGCATAGCGAGGTCAATTGCCCAAAGCTTGGCGCATTTGGCAATGAAATCGCCGAAATCAGTGGGCGCAAATTCTGGCAAGGGTTCGTGTCGGTTGTATTCGACGTGCGACGTGGGCAAGTTCGGGTCGCATCTGTTCTGATGCCATCCAGCTGGGATGCGTTGCTTGGAACGAAGGTTGTTTCGAGCCACGAAGTTATGTCCGACGCCGCGCACGCGATAACCGGCAAGAATGAAGTTGGATTCGTAGCTAGACGGCTGACTGACGTCCGTGGCCTTTCCCAAATAGCGGAGATCCACAAACCCCCCGTCGGCCAAATCGAGGTTCACATCAAACCATGCTCCCAACTCGCCTCGCCTGGAAACTTCCAGTCGCGTGTTTGTGCGCACCCGCTTCGACGCTTGCACGAGTTCATTGATTTGGTGCCGGGTGTAAGGGTAGCCCATTTTGCAGATTCAGATTTGCGGGTAACGAAAGACCAACTGGCGACCGTATTGGGAATACGATATTATTTTCTTAAACAAAAATTTCTCCAAGTTCCGCCGTAAAGCTGATCTTAATAATCGCTGGACGTTTGGCTATTATTGAGCGGTGGGAGCCAGATCGTACATGGATTGAATGATCGATTCCTTAAGGTTTTTATTCCAGCGAAGGTGGGGCTCGATTTTCACTCGTTCACCATCGCCCTTCTGTTCAAATCGCTCAGGTGTGAGCGTGATTACTGTAGAGGAAATCGTGATCGTTTCGACGGCCTCTTTTCGCTTTTCAACAAGGTTGGCGACAACCTTGTTCGGCTCGTCACTAATAACTTTCCATCCGCGATGTCTCAGCGCAATTAATACAGCATGGTGAACATCCGCGGGAGAAATTCCCTCCAAAATCGGAATATCGTTTCCCTCGGGAACCCACGATTTTCCTCGGTCAGGCATAAACAAGGCCTTCCGAAGAGTGGAACGCTCGTCAGCAGGGGCCTCGGCCAAGCCGACTTTTGAAAACAGCTCTGCAAGACTATCGCGAATTGAGCCGCGAATGCCGTCGAGCATCATTCGTTTCGCCGAACCTTCATAGGCATTCCAGTCGTTATGCCATTCTATACGCGGCGTGCGTTGCCCCCGATGTGCGCTGGCCACCTTTTCGTATGAGCCGGCCTTGAGGTCCAGTAAGTAAAGGTCAAGCACGCTAAAGGCGGTGGTGAAATTTCCCCGATCGAAAATACCAACATCTTCTAGGACGACAGAACTGCTGGAAATCCAATCCCGCTGCTCTCCCCCTCTGATTAATAGAACCACGTCGACTCCCCAACCCGCGGCTTTTTTCGATAGCGTCTCTTTTATGGTCTCATCCGAAGGACTCGGAGATCCCTCCGAATTTTTCTGATCAGCGAGATTTAGCTCCCGGCCATTATATATCTGAGCCGGATGAGTCAGAACTTTTTTCAACTCCTCTGTCGCTGCTTTGTTCACATCGAATCCGGGCTCTTCCCCTCTCCATTCGTGATTTTCGAAGATGGTAAACCCGATTCTCTTGCCCTTTATACTCGGCTCAATGCCCGAGACGATCGCCACGGCCTTCGCATCGTGGATCACGTCCTTCGGTGCTCCATGCCCAACGGCACATAAGCAACAAAATATAATCAACCCAGTCGATATGTTCTTTAACATAGTGTGAGTAATAGTAAAAAGCCGCGTTGGAGCTGCGAATGTTGACAACTGCATGGTCATCTTTTGTCGAAGCGCTTTTTCCCGCGAATTTAGTGACGTTACGTTCTACCCTCGGGCTCGCTGCTGCGGCAAGCAAACGTAAATGCCCGCCGATACTTTCAAACGAATTAACGTCCTTCTTGCGCGTCTTACACTGCTGTCCTGCAGAACCGCACAAGTATGCGAGGGTTCTTGGTGCGAATAGATGCCGCAGCCGCGTTTCCGAACGCGGCTGCGCCGGTTCGTGGAGCGCAGGCGTCTCGCCTGCATCTTTATAGTCCGCGCCTCACGCGCGGACGGACTCGATCGGCAAGAGTCCGCCGCTTCGCGGCAGCCCGATCGGTGCCGGCAAGATGCCAGCGCTCCCAGAGCCTCTGCGCCTTGGAAAGGCGCACTCGGCACCAGAACTTCGAGCCAGTGAATGTTGCAGTCTAAGTATCTCCACAGAGACCGCCCACCGGTAGTGTCGGAGATTCGCTGCGCGCTGGCGTCCCACACGAGTGGTATTCGCCGAGCGTCGGCGTCTCGCCGATGTCGGCCACTGGGAGCGCTGGCGTCCACGCCGGCATCTCACTGAGTGCAGGCGAGACGCCTGCGCTCCAAATACCCCGCGACCGCGTTTGGAAACGCGGTTGCTCATTCCCAATACACTTTTGCGGCCAAAACGTGATCGACCAAAAGTGATCCGCCAAAACGCCTCCGCTTTTCGCTGCGGCTCGGCCGCACTGCGCTTCTTTGCGGCCTCGTCTGATTTCCTACGGACTCGGTAGCGGGGAGCTTGTCGGGCTTGCGCTGGTGTCCGCCGCGGGGCGCGGTTTCTTGCGGCGGCGGAGGCGGTCCAGGGCTAGGTAGACGAAGGGGACGGTGTAGAGGGTCAGGATCTGGCTCACGGCCAGGCCGCCGACAATGGCGAGGCCCAGGGGGCGGCGCATTTCCACGCCTTCGCCAGTAGCGAGGACGAGCGGCAACGCGCCGAGCAGGGCAGCGATGTTGGTCATTAAAATCGGCCGCAGGCGGAGTTGCGCGGCTTCGAAGATCGCATCGCGCGGAGTGCTGCCTTCGCGTCGCTCGGCCTCGAGAGCGAAATCGATCATCAGGATCGCGTTCTTCATCACGATTCCGATCAGGAGAAAAACGCCGAGCAGCGCGATCAGTGTGAACTCGGTATCCGTGAAGCGCAGCGCGAGAAATGCACCGAGACCGGCGGACGGCAGCGTCGACAATATAGTGAGCGGATGAATCGTGCTCTCGTAGAGAATGCCGAGCGTGAGATAGACCGCGACCATCACGCCGAGAATAAGCAACGGCTGGCGACTGAGGCTTTTTTGAAAGCTCTCCGCACCACCCGCGAGCTGGCCCTGAATTCCAGTGGGCAACATGATCGCGGCCATCGCGCGCCGGATCGCGGCGAGGCCTTGCTCGAGCGAAACGCCCGGAGCCAAACCAAAGCCGATGTTCTCCGAGGCAAACTGCGAGCGGTGATTCACCCTGTCGTTGATGAGTGAATACTTGTAACTCGTGAACGTGGACAGCGGCACGCGGCGCCCGTCCTTTGTGATCACCTGCACCTGATCCAACACAACGGGGTCTTGTGTATAACGCGGCTCCAACTCCATCACGACGCTATATTGATTCAGTTCGTTATATATAGTCGCGATCTGCCGCTGGCTGAACGAACTGTTCAACACCTGCATGACCATCTGCATGTCGACGCCAAGTCGCTCCGCGGCCTCACGATCGATACTCAACATGACTTGCTTCGCCCCTTCGTCGGCCGGCGCATCGACGTCGATCAACTCGGGAATTCTCATCATCACCCGGCCGACCTTCGGCGCCCAGGTGCGCAGGAGTTCAAGGTCGTCGGAAAGCAGAGTGAAATCATACGAGCCCGAATCCGAGCTGCGGGGCATTTGTATATCCTGGCTGATGCTCACCCAGAGCATGCTGCCGGGCACCGCGGGGACTTTTTTGCGAAGGCGTTCGACCACCACGCTGGCAGGTTCGCCGCGTTCAGCCAGCGGCTTGAGGCGCACCATCATCCAGCCGTTGCTGATGCCGTTGCCGCCACCGCTCATGCCGACGACGTCCTGCACGGCAGGGTCCGCCACCAGGAGGCGCCGATACTCGTCGATCTTCGGCTGCATCACTTGAAAAGAAAACCCGTCATCGCCCCGGACCCAGGCGTTCAACTGGCCCGTGTCCTGAGTCGGCAGGAAACCCTTCGGCGTCGTGATGTAGAGCGCCACGTTGAGCGCGATCGTCCCCAGAAAAATCAGAAACATCAGGCCGGGATTGCGCAGCACCCACTTGAGCGTCCTCGAATAAAAACTTCTCACGTGCTCGAAGGTCGTGTCACTCCAGCGGCGCAGGCCGCGTTCGGTTTTCACCGGCTCGGCGCGCCTAAGCCAGCGCGAGCACAGACTGGGCGTCAACGTGAGCGACACGCCCAGTGAAACCAAAATCGCCGCCGCGAGCGTCACAGAAAACTCGCGAAACAATCGCTCGACCAGGCCTCCCATGAAGAGGACGGAAAGAAACACCGTGATGAGCGAAAGGTTCATCGCGAGCAGCGTGAAACCCACTTCCCCTGCCCCGCGCAACGCCGCCCGCAGCGGCGACAATCCGCGCTCGATGTGGCGCGTGATGTTTTCCAGCACCACGATCGCGTCGTCCACGACCAAGCCTGCCGCGACGATCAGCGCCATGAGCGAGAGGTTGTTGAGCGAAAAACCGTACAGGTACATCACGCCAAACGTGCCGATCAACGCCACCGGGATCGCGAGGCTTGGAATCAACGCCGCGCGCGCGCTGCCGAGAAACGCGAGCACCACGAGCATGACCAGCGCGGCCGAAAGCAGCAGCGTGAAACGCGCCTCGCGCAGCGTCGCGCGAATCCCCGGCGAGCGATCCATCACCACACTGAGCTCGGCGTCCGCGGGCACGAGCGCGCGCAGGCCGGGCATCTGCGCGTTGATCGCATCGATCGTCTTCATGATATTGGCGCCAGGCTGCCGGCGAATCATCAGGAGGACCGCGGGTTCATTATTATGAAATCCGCTGCTGTAGCGGTTCTCGACCGAGTCGGTCACGGTCGCGACATCACCTAACCGCACAGGTGAGCCATCACGATAACGGATGATCAGCGGAATATAATCTTTCGCTTTCTTGAGCTGACCGCTCGCCTCGACCTGCCACTGGCGATCGCCGTATTCAATCAGGCCGCGCGGACGGAGCGAGTTGACCCGAACGACGGCGTTGCGGACTTCGTCCAACGCGATGCCGCGGGCAGCGAGCGCATTCGGGTCGAGCTGGATGCGCACCGCCGGAAGCGAGCTGCCCCAGACCTGAACCTCGCCCACGCCGGAAACCTGGGAGATTTTCTGCGCGAGGACCGTCGAGGCGACATCGTACAGCGTGCTCGAGGCGAGATTGGACGAACTCAGAGCCAGGCCCATGATGGGCGACTGCGAGGGGTTAACCTTTCGGTAAACGGGATTGCGGGGCATGCCCGAGGGCAGTTGCCCTCGCGAGGCGTTGATCGCCGCCTGCACGTCGCGCGCCGCCGAATCGATATCGCGATCGAAGTCGAACTCCAGCGTGACGGTGGTCGAGCCCTGGCGGCTGTTCGACCAGATGCCGGTCAGACCGCCAATGCTTCCCAGCGCGCGCTCTAGCGGCGTGGCCACGCTCGACGCCATCGTTTCCGGACTGGCGCCGGGCATCGACGCGTAAACCTGAATGGTGGGAAAATCGACCTGCGGGAGCGGCGCGACCGGCAGCATCGTGTACGCAAAAAGCCCGAGCAGGACGATGCCGACGGCCAACAGGATGCTCGCCACAGGGCGACGGATGAAGGGACGAGAAAGATTCACGACGCCGCTGTTTCCGTTTGGCGAACTGCACGGGCGCGCGGCGCGACGCGAACTGGCTGCGCCCGATGCGCGAGTCGGTCGAAGAAGAGATAAACCACCGGCGTGGTGAACAACGTCAGCACCTGGCTCAGCATCAATCCCCCGACCATCACGAAACCGAGAGGCTGGCGCAGCTCAGCACCCGAGCCGTGCGAAAGCATGAGCGGCAGCGCGCCGAAGAGCGCGGCGAGCGTCGTCATCAAGATGGGACGGAAGCGCAGCAGCGCGGCCTGGCGAATGGCGGCCTTGGGCGTCATGCCTTGGCGGCGCTCGGCCTCCAGCGCGAAGTCGATCATCATGATACCGTTTTTCTTCACCAAGCCGATCAGCAGGATGATGCCGATCACCGCGATCATATCCAGAGGCCGCCCGGAAATCCAAAGCGCGAGCAGCGCGCCGACCGCCGCGGAAGGCAGCGTTGATAGAATCGTGATCGGGTGGATGCTGCTCTCGTAGAGAATCCCGAGCACAATATACATCGTCACGACCGCCGCCAAAATCAGCAGCAAGGTGCTGGAGAGCGACGCGCGAAACGCATGCGCCGCGCCCTGAAAACGAAGCTCGATCGCCTGCGGCAATTTCAGATCGGCGCTGGCCTGCTCGATCGCATGCACCGCTTCGCCGAGCGACGCGCCCGGTCCGAGATTGAACGAGATCGTGGCCGAGGGAAATTGTCCCACATGGCTGATGAGCAGCGGCGTCTCGCGCTCGCGCAGCGTGCCGATGCTCGAAAGCGGCACGGGAGCGCCGTTCGCCGGCTTCACGAATATACTTTCCAGCGCACTCGGTCCCTTGCCGAGGCGCGGATCCACTTCGAGGATGACGCGATATTGGCTGGCTTGAGTGAAGAGCGTGGAAATCTGCCGCTGGCCGAAGGCACTATATAAAGCGTCGTCGATATCGGCCACACTGATGCCGAGTCGGCTCGCGGTGTCGCGGTCTATATCAAAATAAGCCTGCAGCCCCTGGTTCTGTAGATCGCTCGCCACGTCGCTCAGCGCGGGCGATTTTTCGAGATACGATACAAAGCGCGGAACCCATTCCTTGAGCAACGCGCCATCGGGGCTGCTCAACATAAACTGAAACTGCGTGCGGCTGACCCGATCCTCGATGGTCAACTCCTGCACGGGCTGCATATATAATTTAATTCCCTTCACCTCGCCCGCGAGGGTTTTTAGCCGATCGATAATCGCCGACGCGGAGTCGTGGCGTTCGTCGTGCGGCTTGAGGTTGATCAGCATGCGACCGCTGTTGAGCGTCTCGTTCGTTCCATCGACGCCGATGAAGGACGAGAGGCTGACAACCGCCGGATCGGTCAGAAGTTTTTCGCCGAGCTCGGCCTGTCGATCGGCCATGGCGGAAAACGAAATCGACTGCGGGGCCTCCGTCACGGCCTGAATCGCACCGGTGTCCTGCACCGGGAAAAAACCCTTCGGCACGCGCACATAAAGCCAGGCCGTCACGGCCAGCGTCGCGACTGTGGCGGCGAGTGCGAGACGCTGGTGAGCCAGGACCCAGTCCAGCCAGACGCCGTAGCGGTGGATGATTCGGTCCAGAAAACCGCGCTTTTCGGCGGCTGCGTCATGCGCCTTATGCGGCGGCAGCATGCGCGCGCACATCATGGGCGTGAGCGTCAGCGACACGATCAGCGAAATGATGATCGAAACCGAAAGTGTGATCGCGAACTCATGGAAAAGTCGGCCGACCACCTCGCCCATGAAGAGCAGCGGAATCAGCACGGCGATGAGCGACACGGTCAACGAAATCAGGGTGAAGCCGATTTGTGACGCGCCCTTCAACGCGGCCTCCATTGCGCCGGCTCCTTCCTCGCGGTAGCGGGCGATGTTTTCCAACATGACGATGGCGTCATCGACCACGAAGCCGGTCGCGATGGTCAGCGCCATCAGTGTCAAAATATTGAGCGAGAACCCGGCGAGATGCATCACGCCGAAGGTGCCCACGAGCGAGAGCGGCACGGCGATGCTCGGGATGATCGTGGCGGCGACGTTGCGCAGGAAGATGAACGTGACCAACACGACCAGGAAGACGGCGAAAATCAGTTCGTGCTGCACCGAATGGACGGAGGCGCGAATGCTCTGGGTGCGGTCGGTCAACAGCGTGAGTTCGAGCGCGGCGGGAAGGCTGGCGGAGAGTTGCGGCAGCAACGCTTTTACCCGGTCGACCACCTCTATGACGTTGGCGCCGGGCTGGCGTTGGACATTGACCAGGACGGCGGGGGCTTTGTCGGCCCAGGCGGCGAGACGGCGGTCTTCGGCGGAACTCTCGATGGTGGCGACTTCGCCGAGGCGGAGCGGGGCGCCGTCGCGCCAGGCGATGATCAGATCGCGATATTCGGCGGGCGAACGCAGTTGGTCGTTCGCGTCCATCAGAATGCTGCGGATCGGTCCGTCGAAACTGCCCTTGGGCTGGTTGACGCTCGCGGCGGCTATCGCGCTGCGGATCGTGCTGAGGCTCAAACCGCGGGCGGCCAGCTCGGTGGAGTTGACCTGCACGCGGACGGCCGGGCGTTGTCCGCCGGCGAGGCTGACCATGCCGACACCCGGGATCTGGGCGAGTTTCTGGGCGACGCGCGTGTCCACCAAGTCATGCACTTTCGGGAGCGGCATGGTGGCGGACGTGATCGCGAGCGTGACGATCGGGGTGTCGGCCGGATTGACCTTGCGATAAATCGGCGGAGCCGGGAGGTCGGAGGGCAGCAGATTGCTCGCGGAGGCGATGGCGGCTTGGACGTCCTGTTCGGCCACGCCCATCGAAACATCGAGCGAGAATTGCAGCGTGAGCACGGAGGCGCCCGTGGAGCTGGAGGACGACATCTGGCTCAGGCCGGGGATCTGGCCGAAGCGCCGCTCGAGCGGAGCGGTGATCGAGCGCGCGGTAACGTTCGGGCTGGCGCCGGGATAAAAGGTGAAAACCTGAATCGTCGGAAAATCCACCTGCGGCAGCGCGGCCACGGGGAGGAGGCGGTAGGCCATCACTCCGGACAGCAGCAGCGCAACCATCAGCAACGTGGTCGCGACGGGGCGCTCAATAAACGGACGCGACAGACTCATGGCGTCGCCGTGACTGCGGAGTCATTTGTCACAACGACGGTGAGTCCGTCGCGTAGGCGATCGAGGCCCTCGAGCACGACGGCTTCGCCCTCCTTGAGGCCCTTGGCGACGGACTGTTTGGTGCCGTTAACCGGCCCGAGAATGATATCGCGGACATTCGCGTGGTTGTCCTTGTCAACGACGTAAACGTACGTGCCGCGCGCGCCGAACTGAACGGCAGCTCCTGGGATCGTGACGGCGTTTTTCAAGGTGCTGACGTGCATCTTCACGTTCACGAATTGGCGGGGAAAGAGACGCTCGTCGTCGTTGGCGAACTCGGCCTTGAGGCGGACGGTGCCCGTCGCGGTGTCGATGGCGTTGTCCATCGTTTTGAGGACGCCGGAGGCGATGCGCACGGTCTCGGTGCGGTTCCAGGCCTCGACGGAAAGCGCCTGGCCCTGTCGCATGGCTTCGCGCACGGCGGTCAACTCGAGTTCGGGAATCGTGAAGAGAACGGAAATCGGGCGCGTCTGCATGATGACGACCACGCCGTCGGTGTCGCTGGCGGAGACCAGGTTGCCGGCATCGACCTGTCGGAGCCCGGTGCGTCCGGAGATCGGGGCATCGAGGCGAGTGTAATCGAGTTTGAGCTGGGCGTCGTCGACCTGGGCTTTGTCGGCGGCGACAGCGCCCTCGCGTTCTGCGACCAAGGCGAGTTGCTGCTCCAGCTCCTGGCTGCTGGTGAGCTTGCGATCGTGGAGTTCGGTGATGCGGGCGAGGTCGCTCTGTGCGCTTTTCAGGCGCGCCTCGGACTGCTTGAGCTGGGCGGTGGCGCGTGCGAGGGCGATGCGGTAGCTCGAAGGATCGATCTCGGCGAGGAGGTCGCCCTTCTCCACGCGTTGGCCGTCTTCGAAGAGAACGCGCAGCAGCTCGCCGTCGACGCGACTCTTTACGGTGACGGTGTTGAGCGGCGTGACCGTGCCGATGGCCTTCAATTCGATCGGAAGATCTTCCAGGGCGGCAGCGACCGTGCGAACGGGAACGCGCCACGGATACCCTTCGCCCGCCCAGGCCGGCCGGGGGTAATTATCCTTTTGGGCCTTCGGACGAAAACCGAAATACCAAACGGCCGTGCCAAGGGCACCAGCGACCAAAAAATAAAGAGAAAAACGGCGAAAACGCGGGGAGGAGAAAGCAGCCATCAGCAGATCGACGAAGAAGCAGGCAGTTTGTTAAAAATTTTGCGCCAAGGCGGCGAAAAATTCGCCTATTCAAGGGCACGCAACGTTTAAGAAACGCAACCCCGGCGCGGGAATTTTAGGGTGTTGGCCGCAAAAAAAATCGGGTGACGTGCCCAGCTGTGCCCGGCGCATCACGAAGGACACGAAATGGCCGAAGCGTGTGTTTGTGGTTGGCCCGGGGCTGCGCGTCCGCACGAATTCAACCCATGACGCGGTACGTCGCTTTTCTGCGCGGAGTGAGTCCCATGAACGCGAAGATGCCTGAACTGAAACGGGCCTTCGAGGCCGCGGGATTCGGCAATGTGCGGACGCTGCTCTCGAGCGGCAACGTGGTCTTCGATGCGCGGGAGCGAAGCGCCGCAGCCGTGGAGAAAAAGGCGGAAGCGGCGATGACGAAGGAACTCGGCCGAAGCTTTTATACGATCGTGCGGGCCCAGGATGCGCTGCGGGAATTGCTCGCGGGGAATCCCTTCAAAGGCATCTCGCTGCCGAGCGGAGCGAAACGGGTGATCACCTTTGTCCGCGAGCCACACGGCCAGGAGATCAGTTTTCCCATCAAGCGAGGCGACGCGAGAATCGTGGGATCAAATGGCCGGGAAATATTCGCTTACTATGTCCCGGGGCCGGAGGGACCGGTTTTCATGGCGCTGATTGAAAAAACGTTCGGCTCGCGCGTCACGACGCGCACCTGGGAAACCGTCACGAAATGCGCCAACGGCTAGCTTTCTCGGACGCGCAGGCAAGGGCATTGAACGTGAAGATGGAAAACATCGTGCGCGCAGCGCGTGACTCATCGGAGACGTTAACCACACCATGCGCGTTCTGACCATCTGCGGAAGCTTGCGGGCGAAATCGTCGAACCGGGCGATACTTCGCGCCTACGCGAGTTTGATGCCGGCTGGCGTGGAGGTGGTGGCGTACGAGGGCTTGTGCGAGCTGCCGCATTTCAATCCCGATGACGACGGCGACGAAGTCGTGGAGGCGGTGCGCCAGTGGCGGGCGTTGGTCGCGTCTGCCGATCTGCTGGTCATCTCGACTCCGGAATACGCGCATGGCCTCCCCGGGGCTTTCAAGAACGCGCTGGATTGGCTGGTGAGTTTTCCTGCTTTTGTCGGAAAGCGCGTGGTCGTGCTTCACGCGCAGCGCGGGTCTGACTGGGCGTACGATTCTTTGCTGGAGATACTCGCAACGATGTCAGCGGAGGTGTTGAAGCCGGCGTGCGTGCGCCTGGCGCTGGGCTCGAACGCTCTCACGGAGGAGCAGATCTTAGATCGCGACGACCTGCGAGCCAGCCTGCAGTCGAGTGTGCAGCACGTGCTAGAGACTCCATAAATGTCGAATGCCGGCGGGGACGCCAGCGCTCCCAGTGGCCGACATCGGCGAGACGCCAACGCTCGGCCGCCGAGTGCGCCTTTCCAAGGCGCAGAGGCTCTGGGAGCGCTGGCGTCCGCGCCGGCATTCTTTCCTATTGTCCGCGCCCCAAGGCGCGGACGGACTCGATCGCTAACAATGGATGAACGCGCCAGCACTGGCCTCACAAAAAAAATCCAAAAAAAAATCTTAATTTAGTTCTTGCTTAATTAACTTTTCACTTAATAACGTATCGGCATGCAAAGCTTGGCTGCCATCGCTGATCCTACCCGGCGCCGGATTATTGAGCTGCTGGCCGAGCGCGATCGCACGGCAGGCGAACTCGTGCAGCAATTCGATATGAGCGCGCCGGCGATTTCACAGCATTTGAAAGTGTTGCGTGACGCCGGACTCATCACCACGCGCGCGGAAGGACAGACGCGAATTCAGTCCCTCGATCCGGCGGGGTTTGACGAACTCGAGGCGTGGTTGAACCGCACGCGGAAATTTTGGAGCCGCCGACTCGACGCGCTGGAGCGCGAACTACGCGCGGAAGACGAGCGGGCCGCAAAAGCGAAGAAAAAGAAAACCCTGAGCTAACCTCCTCGTCCGACTGTGCACCATTCTCCCAGCCGCGAGTACCGCTCTGCTGTTCACGATCACCATTCTCTCATCCGCGACCGCCACTCTCTTCTATCCCCAAGCACAGCACTGCCCTCCTGGAAATTTCAGCCAACAAAATCGCTCCATCAGCCCACAACAAAATCCTTCATGAAAGCTAACGAACAACTCGGAGAATTCAGAGGCGAAGGTGAAGTGCGGATCGTCCGCACTCTGCCTGGCCCGATCGAACGCCTATGGCAGTACCTCACAGACCCGGAGAAGCGCGCGCGCTGGTTTGCCGGCGGACCGATGGAGCCGAAGACTGGCGGCAAGGTGGAACTCTTCTTTCATCACAAGAACATCGCGCCGGACGAGGAACCGCCGGAGGAATTCAAGGAGGTGCACGAAAGTGGTTTCAAGATGGCGGGCTCGATCTTGCGCTGGGAGCCGCCACGCGTGCTGAGCTACACGTTCGACGAGAACTCCGACGTGACATTCGAACTCACGCCCGAAGGGAAAAACGTGCTCCTCGTGCTCACGCATCGGAGCCGCGGCGAAGACCTTCCTTCTCTCAACGGCTACGCGAGCGGCTGGCACACGCACCTCACGCTTCTCATCGCGGAACTCGAAGGCACGCCACGTCCGGCCTTCTGGGCGACGCATGCGAGACTCAAAGCCGAATATCAAAAAGCCCGGGCCGCAACGTCCGGTTCTTAAATATATAATCGAATATATAAACACGACACACCGATCACAGATACATATATGAAAACGACATCCGCAGAAAAACCGAACGTGGCCTCGCGCGAGCAATGGCTGAAAGCCCGTATTGAACTGCTCAAAGAGGAAAAAGAACTCACGCGACGCAGCGACGAACTTGCGCGGAAGCGCCAGGCGTTGCCCTGGGTTCCAGTCACGAAGGCTTATCGCTTCGACACCGATCGCGGAAAAGAAGGCCTGGCCGATCTATTCCGCGGCCGTTCACAGCTTCTCGTCTATCATTTCATGTTCGGTCCCGACTATGATGCCGGATGTCCGAGTTGTTCGTCTATTGCCGACAGCTTTGACGGCTGCGTAACGCATTTGGCCAACCACGATGTGATGTTCTGGGCCGTGTCACGCGGACCGCTGGCGAAGCTGCAGGAATTCAAAAAGCGCATGGGCTGGAGTTTCCCCTGGGCGTCGTCCGCAGGCACGGACTTCAATTACGATTATAGTGTCTCCTTCACCGACGAGCAGCAGCGTACGGGAGATATCGATTATAATTTCCGCGAGGGTGGATTGAGCTCTCGCGAAAATGAAATCGACACCAGCACATCGGCGCCGCCGGAAGGAAAGAAGATCGCCGGCCAGTGCGGTGTGGGCTGGTCCACCTACGCTCAGGAAGCTCCCGGCATGAGCGCCTTCGCGCTCAAAGATGGCGTGATTTATCACACGTACTCCACGTATGCCCGCGGACTTGATGTATTATGGAGCACCTATCAATGGCTGGACCGCGCGCCCCTCGGCCGGAACGAGTCGGGCTTCTGGTTCCGACACCACGACGACTACGAGCGCGCGTGACGGAGCAGTTTACGCGGAGCGTGCCGCGCTAGAGCGACGACATATCGATCACAAAGCGGTATTTCACGTCGCTCTTTAGCATGCGTTCGTAGGCTTCGTTGATTTGATCCATGCGGATCATTTCGATGTCGGAGGTGATGTTCTGCTGGCCGCAGAAATCCAACATTTCCTGGGTCTCGGGCAGTCCGCCGATGAGCGATCCGGAGAAAGAGCGGCGCTTGAAGATCAGCGGGAAGGCGGCGACGGAGAGCGGCTTTTCCGGCGCGCCGACGAGGGTGAGATTTCCGTCGCGTTTGAGCAGGTTGATATAAGCGCCGACGTCGTGCGTCGCGGCCACGGTATCGAGGATGAAGTCGAAGCTGTTCGCGTGAGCGTTCATCTGCGCTTCGTCTTTCGAGATGACGACTTCATGCGCACCGAGGCGTTGCGCGTCGGCCGTTTTGCCGGGCGAAGTCGTGAAGAGCACGACATGCGCGCCGAAGGCGCGGGCGAATTTCACGCCCATGTGGCCGAGGCCGCCGAGACCGACGACACCGACTTTTTGGCCGGGGCCAACTTTCCAATGGCGCAGCGGCGAGTAGGTGGTGATTCCGGCGCAGAGCAACGGCGCGGTCGCAGCGAGGTCGAGGTTGCCCGGAATGCGCAGCACGAAATCTTCCGTGACCACGATGGTCTGCGAGTAGCCGCCGTAGGTCGGCGTGCCGAGATATTTATCCGTGCTGCCGTAGGTCATCACCATTTCGGGGCAAAACTGCTCGAGACCGGCGCGGCACTCCGGACAGGTGCGACACGAATCGACGAGGCAGCCGACGCCGACGGTATCGCCGACTTTGAATTTCTTAACGTCGCTGCCCACCGCGGTGACGCGGCCGATGATTTCGTGGCCAGGCACTGCGGGGTATTGCGTGAAACCCCATTCGTCGCGGGCAAAATGAAGATCCGAGTGGCAGACGCCGCAGTAGAGAATCTGGATTTGCACGTCGCTGGGCGTGGGTTCGCGACGCAAAATGGTGGAGGCGCCGAGCGGAACTTTCGGTCCGGACGTGGCGTAGGCTTTGACAGAATAGGCTCGTGGCTTGGACATGGCAGTGAATTGAAGGTGATCCTGCGGCGCGCGTGCTTGATCGCCGCGCACGGAGGGCGCCACCATACTCGATTTATGCGGATTGTCGCCCGGCGTCGTGATTCGTCACGCAAGGCGCGAGCGCTTAGCTACGGCGATATTTTTTAGCCGCAAAAAGGCTCACAGGATCGCAAAGAGGATTTTTATTTGGCCGAAGCGACTCAGACATCCGTCGCTCGGCCGCGGTCGGGTCTTTGGGTTTGGAGTTACAGACCAGTACCCCAACCGCATTTTGGAGTGGAAATTTCCAGCGGGGTCGCAGACCGGACAAATCGCTTACGGTGGGCAACCGCGTTTCCGAACGCGGCTTGCCCGGTTTGTGGAGCGCAGGCGTCTCCCGCCTGCATTCGACGACTATGCCGGCGGGACGCCTGCGCTCCAAAATGCCCGCGACCGCGTTTGGAAACGCGGCCGCTAATTCGTAGCTACCTTTCGCGATTGTTGGGACGAAGAGAGAATACAAGGTGTCCCGTAAGGCTTAGGCGGAACCGGTTGACCATCGACCGTGATGCGGTAGCCCTCGCGGTCGAGGGTGACGTCGAGTATCCGACCGCGGAGCTTGAGGCCCGTGAAGGCGAGGTCTTTGGCGAACGCAGGCAGATGCGGATTCAATTCGATCGAGCCGTCCGGCTTCACGGCGCAACCGAGCAGGCCGAAGATCACGGCCTGCGCGCCTGTGGCTCCGGCGATCACGTTGGCCCGGCCATCGTGTCGGTAGTCGGCGCGATCCGCACGGATTGCCTGCGGAAAATAAGGCAGGCGCTGGCCCCACCAGAGAATGCGCCGCAAAAGATCGTCGGCCTGACTGAAGGCGCCGGCGCCGAGCAGATCTTGCACGAGCTGCGGCGCATCACCGGCGTAAACGCCCGGGCCTCCCCAATCGACATCCGTCTCGTCATAACCCGGATCAGACGTCGCCAAGCTGTGCACGCCCCATGGAGAAAGGAATTCCGGTTCCTTCAGATGCGTGAGAATTCCAGACCGCTCATCTGCCGTGAGAATGCCTTGGCGAAGGAGGTCGAATATCTGAATCGAGTAACATAATTTCGGATGCCCGCCGACATCGAGAGCGGAAAACCAGCGCGCCTTCGCGTCCCATAGTTTTCGATGAATCACGGCGGCGAGTTCGTCGGCGCGGCGCGCCAAGCCGAAGGGCTTAACGCCTGCCCAGCCCGCCATCTCGTCGACCGCGCGATAGGACCAGCAGCGCTCGGCGTTGGGACTCGGAACGAAGTGCAGGTAGGCATCCGTGCGATGGAGTTCGAGCAGATTGTTATTGGTGCCGTAGTCGATCAACGTCACCGGCGCGTCCAGATGGTCGAGGTAGACGGCGTGTTCTCTCGCCCACTCGAGAACCGTTCGCCCATTCACGCGCTCCGCGAGAAACGCGCGATCGCCCGTGTGGAGAACGTAATAATAAATCAACTGGGTGATCGCGTAGTGGTTGTAGGCATACCACGGGCCTGATGGTTCGCCGTCGAAAGGCAGCACCGCGTAGTTGTTAAACAGCCCCGCCTTCAGGAGCAGTTTTATGATGGCACGGTCCGTCTCCGGCTGGACGAGCGGATGCAGCATCGCCGTGTAAGCGTAGTCCCAGGCGTAAAGGCAGAATGCACCTCCATCGAGACCGCTGGTCGGGAAGTACGGCTGTGTAACGAAATCCGGTCCGTCCCACCGCCCGACGAGATAGGACGTCAAAGAGCGATCGTAGAAATCCACCAGCTCGCGGCTGGAGGAACTCAACCGTGGAAGGCGTCGGTAGAGTTCCTCGATTCGCTGAGCCCATTGTTTTCGGTTGGCGGCGATGCCGGCGAGGACGCTCGCCTCGAGAGAGTTTGCGGCGAGGGCTTTGGCTTTGGCGGTGGCGGTGACGGTGGCGGTGGCGACGGTTTTGGCGTCGAGTACGTTCACCTCGCTGGCGTTCGTGTCGCCGGCATTCGTGTTGATAACGTTCGCGCGGAGGCCGTTCGCGTCGCTGGCATTCGATGCATGTGCACGCATCAACGCACTCGCATCCGCCGCCGTTCCGACGCCGAGGACAAGGCTGAACATGCGCGCCGCGCTGGGAGCGAGCGTGATGTCGCCGGTCCATTCGCCGCGATCCAGGACGACCGTCGGCAAATCGGAATTGGCGAGGATCACGCCTTCATCGCTCGACGCGATCACTGCGCCGGGTGTCGCAGGGTCACGCCGCCACTTCGCGACCGCCCATTCGACAGGGCTTGCCACACCGGGAGGCGTTCGGCGCGTCACGGCGCCGAAGGTCCATTTGTTTTTCGGGATCTTGGCGAATTCTCCGGCGAGGGTCAGCCTCACCGTGAGTCGGACGGGTTGCGCCGTGGGATTGTGCAGGCGGATCGCCTCGATCAGTCCGCGTTGCGCAACGAGCGGAGAAAGCACGCTGCTCACGCGGACCCCGGAGGGCAGCGTGCCTTCGCTCTGAAATTCGCCCGGCAGCCAGCGATACCCGCTCGCGTTGATCGGCGCGCCGTCGATTACCAAGCGGCACGCAAACCCTGTCGTGGCCCATGGCGGCGCGACAAAGTTCAAAAAACTGCCGACCTCTCCGAGATGCGGGTTCACGCTCAAACCGCCGCCGGGCACCCACAGCTGTTCCTGCGCCAGGATGTTCGCCGATCCGTCCATCGCCAACCGCGCCATCGCGGTCGGCACGCCGTCGAAGAGCCCGCCAGATTCACGCTGCGCCGTTGTTGGTTCGGCGGACCGCAGTGGCGTCGCTAGCGGCGTTGCTCCAAGCAAACCCAAGACCGCGAGCATCCATGAAAACCGCCTCGACCACCTAGGCCGCAGCATGACGGCAAATGTTTTACTCGGATTCGAATCAGAACGAGCGCGTGGGTGGTTTCGTGTCGCATGCGCTAGAAACAGACTGCTGCTGATGCTCATCCCAAGGAATGCTGCGGCATGATGAAGTGAAGCCATGAACTCACGTCATCCCAAAGGGCATGTATACTGACGGCCAGTCTTTGATTTGAGAGAGCAGCGTGTCGGGTGTAGAGCCGACGTTGGGTGCGGAGCTGGAGTCGGGTGCGGAGATGACGTTTGGACCGGCATAGAGGTCGAATGCCGGCGTGGACGCCAGCGCTCCCAGTGGCCTCCTGCGCCTTGGAAAGGCGCAGCTCGGCGGTCGAGCGCTAGACAGGGGATTCGCCATGCGATGGGTATTCGCCGAGCTTCGGCGTCTCGCCGATGTCGGCCTCTGGGAGCGCTGGCGTCCGCGCCGGCATTCCTACTTATCGTCCCCGCCACAGGGCGCGGACGGACTCAACGGCCACGTTTTTCGCGGCAAATCGAGTCCGCGGCTGGCGCTGCGATAATAGGGTTGGCCGGCCGGGAGGCCGGCGCTCCGTTGGGCTCTCGGGGCGCGAAGGGACACGCTTTACCTGTCGCCTCCATCCGGAAAAACCAGAGAACAACCCCTATCTGAGCTTTCGTTAAACAAATCTCCGCGCCGGATTTGCGCACCCAATCAGCCACGAAGGGCCGCTTGGTGCAATTCTCACGCAGAATTCATCGCCACTTCATACTGGCTTCACCGGACTGCGCGATCCTCGCTGTCTATGAAAACGCCAAGCATGAAAAGCAGCTCAGCATTGATTCTTCAGATGGTCATTGTGCTCCTGGGCATTGTGACCCTCGCCTGGATGCTGTGGGAACCGCACCTCGAGGGCAGGAATGCCCACGCCACGACTTTCGAAATCTACTTCAAGGACCCCTTCCTGGCCTACGTGTATATCGGTTCCATCCCGTTCTTCGTGGCGCTTCATCGGGCCTTCAGACTATTTGGGCAGGTCCGACGAAATGGCGCCTTTTCGCAGGAGACGTTGCGTGCCTTACGCACCATAAGACGCTGCGCAATGGTCATTGTCGGCTTCGTGGCTGGAGCCGTGATTTTCATCATTCTCTTCGGCGACAAAGACGATCGGCCCGCCGGGATCTTCATGTGCATGCTCGTCGCCTTTGCCGCGGGTGCTATCGCCGCCGCTGCGACAATTTTCGCGCGGCACCTGCTAAACGCTTTTAGAGATTCTCAAGAGAACCGAGCCTAACTCCTTTCGTACAACCCACGAATGGCAACCGGTTCGCTGATCGCCCAAAACGGAACGTTACTCCCATATATCCGGAAATTTGCCGCCGTACCGATAAAGCTGCTTAAAGTAAGGCTTCTTTACGCCGCTATGGATTTCGTAGGCGTCTTCGGCTACTGCCTTTATCGCCTGCACAAGGTGGGGATAAGGACGGTCCGTAATATCAACCAAGCCGATATTATAGTTTTCGCCGTCGTTGCGGCCAAAGATTTCCTGGTCGTTCCATTGAAACCACGAAAGGCCAATTAGCGCAGGATGAGAAAATGCCGCCTCGCTGTAGTTGCGGTAAGCGATGCCGCGCTCTTCCTGGGAATTCACCCGAACAAGTGATTCGCCCAAGCCGCGGTCCGTCGTGCCAAAGTGGTATTCACCGATCAGCATCGGAAGGCCGGTGACTTCGTATATTTCGTCAAAAATGTTTCTTGGCGAATTGCCCGCCCGAGGCGTTCCAGTCATGGTGCCATAATTAACATTATTCTCCACCATTGGATTCATCCCATAGTTGTTGAAACTGTAGACATCGAAATACTCTTTGGAAATCTGCAGCACTTCCTTCGTCGGAACGCCGCGGCCGAAGCGTATTCCGAGGATAAGATGATTGGGATCATATTTCCTGGCGGCGCCACAGATGGTTTTCACGTATTCGCGGAATGTTTCGTAGGCGAATGCCTTGTTTGAGGCGGTCGAAGCACCGTGTTTTTCGATATATGCCTTGAATGCCTTTTTCATCGGCACCGCGTCGTCGGCTTCCATGATCAATTCGGCCAGTCGATTTTCCTGATTACAGAAGGAAGGTTCATTACCAATGAAGTAGCCGATTAACATTTTATCATTCACCGAATTCTTAACCGAGTCCTTCACGCCTTGCTCCACCCTTTCCTTAAAGCCGGGGCTATAAACATCCACCAACCCAAATATATTGGTGGTATTTCCCGCTCTCACGAAGCTCATGTAGGGTTTTAAATGCTCCGGCGAGTTGCCCCAGCCGCCCATGGTATTCATTCCCCACAAAGACATGCGGTCGACCACCCTTTGCCGCGCTTTCTCCAGCGTTTTTTCCGGACCGTAATGGCGGTATAGATTCCAGTATCCCACAAGCGCGGGCTGTCCTTCCTGTGATTTGATTCCGAACGAAGCAGGGTCAAAACCGGCCGGCGCTGCCAGCGTGTAGGCCCCCTTGGGCGGATTGTAATTGGAATTGATATTCGGAACCGCGCTGTTCGCTCCCATGGAAAGAAACAGATAACCATCGGGATCAACAAACCACCATTTGCCCTTTATATTTTTCACGTGGAAAAAGCCGGTTGCCTCACCCTTGTATTTTAAGTTTCCGCCGTATTTGGAATATTTTGGAGCCTCGGCCTTCATCGCCGCAATTTCGGCATCCTCCTTTGCCCAGTCGGCTTTAAGCTCATCCAAAGAATGCACCTTGCCTTCAAATTCACCTAGATTCCACTGCCCGAATTGATCCACCGCAGGTTTGTCCTCGAGGTAGGCATCGCCGGGATCAGTGGCTGCCAAGTACACATTTCTCAGTTCGATTTTCTGATCGCCGCCGACGGGACAGTGCATACGGAAACCTATCGCATTCACCCCCACCAACGGTCGCCGGGTGCCGCGATCGAGGTTAATATAGGATAGCGGCCTTTTATGATTATAGGTCGCGGCCAGGTCATGCGCGCCAGCGGGAGGCGCATCAAAGTATTCCAATGGAATGGCGGTGCGGATGAGCCCACCTACGCCATAAAAAATAATCCGGAGTTCGTTATATCCTGTGGCAGTGTTGAGGCCGACATAGACGCGCTGGGCGGTCGAACATTTCATCTCCAGCACGAGAAATTTATAATTACTCCAGTCCGTGGGGAAATTCTTATCGAATCGGCTCAGTTCCACTTTGGTCCCCGGCACGGTTTTGTTTTCCTGAAAGACAATAACCACCGGCTTCTGTGCAGAGCCGATTGAATATATTCCCAAGAGCAAAATCAGGAGCGCCAATTTTTTCATGATAAAAGCATTATTGGTCTGCGATTCTTGATAATTAATTTCCCTCTGAAACAAACTAGAGCGTTTCAAATAAAGTTATAGCCACAAAAGGTAAACCAACCGAGAGCGTCTTGAGCAGAGACAGCGCGCAAGGATTGGGAGATGGCGTGGAGGAGGTCGGAATGGGTGCGCGCCTGCGCCTTGCGAAGAAGCGCTTTCACTTTGCTCCACATCATTTCGATGGGGTTGAGGTCTGGAGAGTAGGCCGGCAGAAAGCGGATTTCAGCGTGTGCTTGGCGGATTAGGGCGAGAGTCTGCTCATCTTTGTGCGCTCCGAGATTATCCATGACCACGATGTCACCGGGGCGTAGCACCGGCACGAGTATCTCTCGCACATAGGCTTTGAAGACTTCGGTATTAGTTGCCCCTTCAATGGTCAGGCAGGCGGTCGTTCCATCTAGTCTGACCGAGCTGATCATAGTCGTCGTGCACCAATGCCCGTGTGGAGCGTGGCAGATGAGCCGTTGCCCTTTGGGTGAACGGCCGCGTAAACGCGTTAAGTTCGTTTTCGCCGCGGACTCGTCGATGAAGACAAGCCGCGCGGGATCAAGTCCGCCTTGGCTGCGCTTCCACTTGCGACGTGCTTTGGCGATGTCTGGCCGGTTCTGTTCGGCTGCGTGGAGCGTCTTTTTTTATATGTCAGACCCATTCGGCTTAATACCCAGTGGATCGCACCAATGGTGAACTCCAACCCCAGCTGCTCTTTGATCTCCACCAGCGTCAGATCCGGTTGCTTCTGCACCAACTTCCTCAACGCCAGACCATACTCCGGCTCCAGCTTAGCCTTCCGACCACAATAGCTGTATCGGTCTTTCAAGTCTCCGCTCCGCGCTTTCTGCGCCAACAACTTCTTCACCATCCCCAACGACACCTTAAACCTCTTCGCCACCTCCTCTCTCGTCCCTTCTTTCGCTTCGTACGCCGCCACGATTCTTTCCCGCAAATCCAACGAGATCGGCTTCTTCATCCCCACATCCTACCACATTTTCCTACGGCTACAACTTTATTTGAAACGCTCTAGAGTAGATCCAGCGCCAGCTTGGCCGCGATATAGTCGGGAGCGCTCGCAAGAGCCTCGGTAAACTCATTCCTGGCGTTTTCTTTATCTCCCAACCCGGCGTGACCGAGGCCGGCGACGTAATGCGCCCTGGCGCTCTGCATGCGCGGCGAGCCGCGGGCAAAATCCTGAGCAGTAGAATCCCGGCCAGCCGACTGCATCGATGAAAGGCGGGCGTCAGCAGCGGCGACAATCTCGCGCATGATTGCGTCCGCACGTTCGCCCTGTCCGAGTTTGCGCAGCGCGAGTGCTTGATAATAGCGCGCGCCGCTTTCGACGAGTGGATCGCGGAACCGGCGTTCGCCCGCGGAGCGATTGGCTTGCGGCGGCTCGGCGGCGGCCTCGGACCATGCGGTCTTCGCCTTTTCGCTCTCACCAAGCACCTCATGCGCGAGGCCGGTCCAATAGGCGAACTCGGCTTTGCGCGACGGACCGTTCTGTTCGCTGGCGCGTAAATTTAAGGGGAATTTCTGCGCTCTTTCGAAATCGGCGAGAGCCTCGCGCGGCTGCTTCGCCGCCAATTGTTGCAGGCCGCGGGCGAGATGCGCGTCCGCCCACGCTTCGCCGGTATTGAATCGGGTGCCGCCCTCCCAGACGTTGAACGTGCGACTCTGCAGCATCGCAATCGCCTCATCGGGTTTGCCGACGAAGGTCTTCAGGTTGATCAACATCGCGACGCTCTCATCCTTCTGCTCGACTTGGTCCAAGTGCTTCTCGAATAACGCGAGGCGTTTTTCCACGGGGGCGCCCATCGCCTCGTAAAGGTGACCGAGCTCGGCGAAATGGGTCGCATAGGGGTGCCTGACTTCGACGGCTTTTTCGAGCAGCGCGATCGCCTTCTTCCGCGAGGCGTCGTCGCTCTTGTGAGCATACGCCTCCGCCAGATTGCGCCAGGTGATCGCGAAGTCGGGATCAAGCTGCGCGGATTTTTCCCAGAGCGCGACCGCCTCGTCCGGCTGCCAATCGAAGAGCAAATTGCCCAGGTAATACGGTGCTCGGGCATCCTGGGGATTGGCCTCGATCGCGCGGCGAAGCACGGCGATGGCTTCGGATTGGAAGGGGAACACGTAGTCGGGCGAAAGCTCTGCGGCGGTACGGCGATACTCCGCGGCCTTCGCCTTGTCGCCGAGTTTTTCGGCGAAATCGCCGAGATAATAGAACACGAGAGGCGAGAGTTTCGCATGGTCTCCGGTGGCGGCGGCGAGCTGTTCGAGCACGTCGGCGCCATCGCGCCACAATCCGGCATCGGCATATTCTGCGGCGATCTCCTGCGCATTGGCGGGATATTCGGTCAGTGTGGTGAACAACGTGCGCGCCGCGCCGACCTCGCGTGAGATCAGCCAGCGCTCAGCCATGAGCCGCACGTCGAGCGGATCGGTTTTGCGGGCAGCAAACGTGAGCACGTCGTCCGCCTCTTTCGCACGATCGAGTCGACGCAACAATGCCGCCTTGAGGCCGTAGGCGCGCACGTTGAGCGCGTTGGCATCGATCGACTGGTTGACCAAATCCAACGCCCTGGCGAAGTCGCCGCGGGTGGAGGCAATTTCCGCAAGACCGAAATAGGCAGGCGCTTTCCACTCCTGACTCCAAGCCGCCTTGAAGTAGGCATCGAACGCCTCGTCCAGCTTGCCCTGCGCCTTCAGCGCGACGCCGAGATAGTAGAACGGCTCCGCATTCTTGGGCGTGGTGTGGCGGTCGGTGAGGCGCCCGAGCGCTTTGCGGAAACAGGATTCGGCGACGGCGAATTTGGCGCGGCGGAGCGAAAGAATGCCCAGCCCGGTGTTGGCGGCAACATCGGCGGGATCGCGGCGCAGGACTTCCTCCCAAAACGGATCGGCGTCGCGCTCGGCATTGTGGAATTGGTCAATGCGCTGACCGGCGAGAAAAAGCTCCTCGTTGTTCTCAATCTCCTTCGGCTGCGGGTATTCCTTCACCACCGAGGGCTGCGGCATCGGCGTGAGTTTGAGCGGCGAATACGCGACGAGCTCGCGGTCGCCAACGCTGAGCGAGGCGCTCAGCGCATGCTCGTCGGTTCCCGCCGGAACGGGCACCTGCTTGACGTACGGCTTGGCCGGACTGATCGAGATCTTCTCGTCGAGGAGAACCTTGTCGCCTGCGGTGAAGCGCACAGTCGCGCTCGGGTACTCGCGCGTGGTGTTGAAGCCGAAGCTGGCGACGCCGTCCTTGATCTCGAGGTTCACCGCAGCGTCGAGATTGGCATTCTTCACGCCACCAATATCGCGGAACGGATACCAGTTCATCGTGAACGAGCGCGTCTCGAATGGCTGGAGCCACGAATAATCGGGCTGGTTGTCGGAATAGGCGCCGACCATCAACTCGATGTAGGGACCGTCGGTGTCAGTGAGGATCTCGTCCCACATCTGACCGCGCGGGCCGCTGCCCCAGGTCCAAAACTTTTTGCCTGGCACGATGTGGTGGTCGGCGATGCTCATGGTGCCGGCCTGCTTGCCATGGTCGTAACCCGCGAAAAAATCGTCCTGGTAATTCCACGCGAACATCGAGTTCGCATTCTTGTGGTTCTTATACCAGCTCACGTCCTCGCCGTGCCAATCCACACCGCCGTAAGGCTGCTTCGCGATGGGCCATTGAGTGAACTCGCGCTTGTGGTGGTGCGTGACCCATTGGGTGCTCGGCGGAAAGATGATCTGATAATTTTCGCTGGCATTCACCGCGACGTTGGCAAAGCAGAGCATCGTGTGGGCTTCCGGCGTGCGGTTGACGATGCGGAGCGAACATTCGAGCACGGAACTGCCCGGATGCAGCGTGTAACCGACCGCCCAACGCATCCGATGCCGCACCTCGAGTTCGCCAACCCAGACGGTCTTACTGCCATCCGCGTTTTCCTCGGTGCGGTATTGTACGGGAATGAACGTCGAGGCGCGGTGGTGGTGCGGGATATTCCATTCGATGCCGCCGGAAATCCACGCGCCGATTAGTCCGATGAGCGCGGGTTTGATGACGTGTTGCCGGTAAACGTAATCGTAATTGTTCGTCTTATCCAGGGCGGAGAACAGTCGCCCACCGATCTCGGGCAAGATGCCAATTTTGACGTATTCGTTTTCCAGATAAACGAGCTTGTAGCGCTTGTCGCTCTTCCGGTTCGTGAGGTTGTCGTAGAGTGGATAGGGATAAATGCGACCCTCGGCGCCCTGCGAGGCGCGCCCGAAATAGAACATGGGATTCGGATCCGGCGGCCCAGCGAGGTATGTCGGAATGTTTTCCTCGACCTCGCGAAGCGTCACTGCCGCCGGAGCAGCCGTGAGTGAGGTGAAAGCGAGAGCGATGCCGGCAAGGAGCAACGCAGGGCCTAGGGTCTTCATGGCATGAAACGCAGCGAATGATTATATATAGAGGTCTCGGACGTGATCCTCCCCGCTCAACAAGATCGTCCTTCGGAGCTAAACGCTATCGATGCCGATTATATTTAATAGTTAAACAAAGGGTGAACGTTTGCTCATCCATACGCTTGCCTCGATTAGGTTTGATATTTTGGAGCGGCAAAAACTCGGGCGATTGCGACCAGACAGGGGTAGATTCGATCAAACGAGCCCAACAGGATAACACAGACCTCCAGATCATCGCTACCACCTGACCGGGTGATTCGCATAAGGGGTCATGCTTTACTTCTTACCCTCGCCAGCCTGTAAACGCCTGCCACACGCCCGACGATGTTTGGCTTAAATCTTATCGATAGGCGGCGCCGTGCATGTAGATTCAGCGGCCACCACCGGAGCATTGAATCCAAGGTAAATAGTAAAGCATGACCCCTTTGAAGATCGGATTTATCGGCGCAGGAAAACAGGCGCAAAGCGTCCACTTGCCCAGCTATGCCTCGATCGAAAATTGCCAGATCGCTGGGATTGCAGATCTCGATGCCGATCTCGCGGCGCGTGTGGCCGCGCGCTACGGCGTGCCTCATTACGGCACGCACCAGGAACTGCTGACCAAAGAAAAGCCGGACGCCGTGGTCGTCACGCTGCCGCCGCTGCGCGCAACAGAGTCCCTCATCTTCGATGTGCTCGATGCCCGCGTGCCGCTCATCGTGGAGAAACCGCTGGCCTGGACCATCCCCGCGGCTGAACGCATCTGCGCCCGCCAAAGACGGACGGGCACGCCGTTGCTCGTCGGATATCACAAGCGCAGCGATCCCGCGACCATGTACGCCAAAACCGAAATCGAAAAATACCGGGCCAGCGGAGAGCTAGGTGCCCTGCGCTATGCCCGCGTGCACGTGGCGTTGGGCGGTGACTGGACCGCGAACGCATATCGGGGCACACTCACCGGCAAACGGGTCATGCAACGAGAAGCTCTGCCAGCAGACGAGTTTCGCGGCATGAGCGAAGCGGCGAGACTGAAGTTCGAAATGTTCACCGGCACGCACAGCCATCAGCTCGATCTGATGCATCATCTCATCGGGCCGTACCGCATCGCACACGTCGACCCCTCCGGCGTCCTGCTTGTCGTCACTGGTGAGAACGGCCTCCCAGGCGTGTTCGAGTTCAAACCCTACACGTCGACCAAGGACTGGCGGGAAAATGCCTTCGTGGCTTTCGAACGCGGCTATGTGCAGATCGATCTGCCCGCGCCGCTGGCCATCAACCGCGCGGGCACCGTCGAGGTGTTCCGCGATCTCGGTGGCGAATCGACGCCGATCACCATCCGGCCCGTGTTGCCGGCGGTCAGCGCGATGACTTCGCAGGCGCGGAATTTCATCCGTTTTCTTTCCGGCGAATCGACGCCGCTGTGCAGCGCCTCCGAAGCACTCGCCGCGCTCGTCACGGCCCGCGAATGGGCCATGGCGCCGGCATTTTCATGACGAGTTTGTCTCCGTCGCCGCGATGCAAATGACGCCGGCGCATCACAGCCGGACCCGGTTCATCAAACCCCGAAACCAGGCCGATAGTTTTTCGAGATAAACTGATTCGCCTCAGGAAGGTTGGTCACCTTGAGCGCGGCTGAATCCCACTCGATGCGACGGCGAGCGCGCACGGCCACGTTGCTCAACAGCACGGTTTCGGTGAGGCGCGATGAATGATCGAAATTCGATCCCGCCGGCGTGCCGCCCTTGCACGCGCGCACCCACTCGGCGAAGTGGCCGCCGATGACTCGCGGAATCGTTTTGGCCGGCAGCGTTGGCGTGAGCTCTTTCATTTTCACTTCCGGGATAATGTAGGCGTTGGCGTAGTAAGTGTCCGCGAAAACGGTCGCCTTGCTGCCCACGATGAGCGAGCCGTTGGCCGGCAGTTGGCGCGTGGGTTCAAAATCGGCTGGCAGTGTCGGCAGCAACCCACCGTCGTACCATGTCCATTTCACAGCGGGCAGATTGCCTCGCGCCGGGAATTCATATTTCACGACCGACGCCGTCGGAGGGCTGATGCTGGTTTGGTGCGCGCTGACCGCTTCGATGGCCGTCGGAGCCGCGAGATCGAGCGCCCAGTAGGCGCCGTCCATGATGTGACAACCCATGTCGCCGAGCGCGCCCGTCCCGAAATCCCAATAGCCGCGCCAATTGAAAGGCACATACGCCGGATCGTATTCGCGAGGCTGGGCGACGCCGAGCCACAGATCCCAATCGAGCGTCGACGGCACGACCGGCATCATCTTGCTGTGATCGGGTTTTTCGACGCCCTGCGGCCAGATCGGGCGGTTGGTCCAGCTATGAATTTCGCGAACTTCGCCGAGTATGCCCGCTTGCGACCACTCCTTGATCAGTCGCCAGCCGTCGTGCGCGTGACCCTGGTTGCCCATTTGCGTGGCGACTTTCTTCTCCCGCGCGAGCGCTGCGAGTTTGCGCGCCTCGTCGATGGTGTGAGTCAGCGGCTTTTCCACGAAAACATGTTTCCCCAGAGACAACGCCGCCATCGCGATCGGGAAATGCATGTGGTCCGGCGTCGACACCGTCACGGCGTCGATTTTGTTGCCGAGCTTATCGAGCATCACTCGAAAATCGCGAAAGTGCGGCACGCCAGGAAATGTTTCATAAGCCTTCGCCGCGCGCACATCGTCGACGTCGCAGAACGCGACCAGGTTTTCATCCTTGAGGCCATTGACCGCGTCCCAACCCCGTCCTCCCACGCCGCAGCAGGCGATGTTCAATTTGTTGTTCGGCGATTGGCCGGATTGGCCCTGGCTTTTCAAGATGGCGGGCGCGGCGAACGCAGCGGAAGCGAGTGAGGCGGTTTTGATAAAAGAACGGCGCGAGAGAGAAAAGGAATCCATGGGGCTCGAATACGGGGTTCGGGGTTGATTGATGAGTGAACAGACGCCTCAGCCGCACGTCCACGCGAGCACCGAATTCGATTCCAGGAAAGTGGAAAAAACTGATGGCGCCGCGCCAAAAAGTGAGTGGTTGTGGCGATTGCCAACCAACATCCGCCGCCTTCATCTGAAGGCCCATTTGCAATGAGCGTTTCCCCCGGAAAAACCAAGAAAGCGGCTTTCGGATTTTTTGTATTGGTCGTCGCGGCGTGTCGGCGGGAGGAACCGCTTCCTTCGGTGGCCGAAATAAAAGAGGAACCAGCGGCCGTCGTTGACACCACTTATCTGACGCCTGCTGCGATCGGAAATCCTGTGACCGGCCATCCCTGGATTGCTCAGGTGAATGCCGTGGATCTCGACCGCGATGGTTTGATGGACGTGATCGCCTGCGAGGCACAGGAGGGAAAAGTGCTATGGCTGCGGCAGGTACAACGGGGACATTTCGAGGAGATTGCGCTGGCCGAACACCTGCCCGCGCCGGTCCACGTCGAGGTCGCGGACATGAATCACACCGGGCATTCCGACATCCTGGTCTCGTGCATGGGCGCCGTGTTTCCCAATAACGACAAAATCGGCTCCATCGTCATCCTGGAAAACAATGGCCAGCAGCATTTCACTCCCCACGTCGTTCTGGAAAACATCGCTCGTGTGACTGATGTCCGCGCCGCCGATTTCAACGGCGATGGACAACTTGATCTGATCGCGGCGGAGTTCGGCTACGATCAAGGCGAAGTTCGCCTGATGGAGCGGGTCGGCCAATGGGAATTCAAAAGCCGTATTCTTCTCAACCTTCCTGGCACGATCAATGTGTTGGCCACCGATTTCAACGGGGACGGAAAATGCGACGTCGCTGCGGTGGTGTCGCAACAGTACGAGGAGATCTTTTATTTCGAAAACGACGGCGTGGGGAACTTCAGCAAAAAGATCATTTGGGGTTCGACCAACGAAGACTACGCCAGCAGCAACATCAGCCTTTGCGATCTCAACCGCGATGGTCGGCCCGACATTCTTTATACTAATGGCGACGGCTTCGGCCCGTCGCTCCTTCCCGGTCCTCGACCCTGGCACGGCGTGCAATGGCTTGAAAATGTCGGCAGCGGAAACTTTCGCTTTCACCGCATTGGCGACCAGCCCGGGGCCTACAGCCCTGTCGGGGTCGATCTCGATGGCGATGGCAACAACGACGTGGTCGCGGTGAGCACCTTCAATAGTTGGGACAAGCCCGGCGCCGTATCCATGATATGGTACAAGAACGACGGCAGAATGAGTTTCACGCCGCACATTTTAGCTTATGAACCGATTCAGTTGCTGACCGTGGCCGCCGCGGATTTTGATGGAAATGGTCAACAGGCGCTGGTCACAGGCGCGTTTTTTTTCACCCCACCTTACGATCGCACGAGCCGCATCACCCTGTGGCGGCGCACCAATAAACCGTGAGCAAACCGAGAAGAAAATGGTGGCTTGCCTCTGCGATCATCGCCTTCGGATTGATCGTCGTCGCGGGCTATTTGTTCTGGCGTGCAAGAGAACGCCAGACCATGGCGGCGGCCAGTATTCCGACTCAACCAACCCTTTCGGATAAACCGGCGCTGCTTTCACAACGCATCCGCGAGTGTGAACAACGCATTAGAGCGGGTTCGGACGTGATCGGCGCCCTCGGCGAATTGAGTCAGCTTTATCATGCCAACGGGTTCTCCGCGGAAGCCGTCCAGTGTTACCGAGGATTGCTGCGCATCGATTCGTCCAACCCGCGGTGGTCCCACCGCTTCGCGACGCTTGTCGCTGGATATGGACAATTGAACGACGCGGTTGGGCTCTGGAGTCGCACGGTGGCGTTGGCCAAAGATTATACACCAGCGTATATTCATCTCGCGGATTCGCTGCTCAAACTCAACCGGTCCGCAGAGGCTGCGGGTTTATATAAAACAATATTGAAGCGCGAATCCGATAATCCGTACGCGCTGCTCGGCCTGGCGCGTATAGATATTGATGCCGGGCGCTGGACCGAGGCTCGCGAATATCTGGAATCCGCCGTCGCCAAGTCCGGAGCCTCCGTTGGATATGATCTTCTCGTTAACGTGTACGAACATCTTGGCGACGCCAAGCGGGCCCAGGAACTCCGTTCGCAACAAAAAGCATCCGGCGCATTTTTCGATATACCGGACCCGTGGCTCAGGGAAATATACTTCGATTGTTACGACGCTTATCAACTCTCTGTCGTGGGCGGCACAGCGGCGCGCGAGCGTGACTATAGCGCGGCGATCACGTTCCTCGAACGAGCCGTCAATCTAGAGCCGAACAATGGAGGCTACCACTTCCAGGCAGCCACGATCTACCAACAATTGGGAAATTTGGGCGAGGCCCGTCGACAGTTGGAGAGCGCGGTTAGATTGGCGCCGACTCTCGCGGACCCTTGGGGCAACCTCTTCAACTTGCTGATGACATTGGGCCAAACCGAGGAGGCATGGCGGGTTCTTGGCAATGGACTCACCTATTGCCCGGATTCAGCCAGCCTGCACTTCCTGCGCGGGCGGTTTTTGCTCAGCGCAAACCGTTATGAAGAAGCCATCCCGGATCTGAAACAAGCTGCTGTCCTCCGACCCGACGACGCCTCCTCGTCCTTCGCATTGGCGTTGATTTATTCCCATCTGCATCGAAACAGCGAATCCCACGCTGCGCTGCAGGACGCGCTCATCGCCGAACCGGGATATCCACCTGCACTCTGCACTCTCGCTCGAGATTATATTTCGCGAGGTGATGAGCCAAACGCCAGAGTCACGATGCAGAAAATCAAAGATCAGCCGCGCGTCCCGTCTCAAGAAAGACTCAAACTCGAGCAGGCCTTTCAGCAGAAGTTCGGAACCTCATTATAGAACAGCCACGCGTACCCGGTGCCATATTGGTGCCATGTATAATATAGCACCGGGCGATGCTATTCGTCGCCGAGTTTGTCGTAACTCAGCGCAGGATGTACTCGATGGCGTCGGCAATCACGTAGCCGTTCGCACCATCGTTGCGAATGACGACGCTGCCGGCGGCGCCAGCATTGAGTTGGAAGCGGCCGAGTAGCACCCACACGCCGTTGTTGGTTTGTTGATTCACTGTCACGGTTGTGGTCCCGGTAGCCGAGTTGATATCGATCGGCACATTGGTCGCGCGGTTGGCGTTGGTGACCCAGCGAGCATAGACATCATAATATCCCGACGTGGTGATCGCCGGCGTATACGTTACCTTGCGGCCGCCAGTGGCGCCGTTGTTTCCGTCGTGCCAATAATTGCTGCCGTAATAACCGGTGCTCGAGGTGCTCACCGCCCAGCCGCCGGTCTTCACCACTCCCGTCGCGTCCGTGTTGTCTTGGATGATCGTGATCGCTTGAGGGACACCTGACACCTGGTTTGTGTCCGCGCTCTCGCCATTGGCATTCACGGCCGAGATCACATAGTAATAGCTCGTCCCGTTGATGAGACTGGGATCGGTGAAGGAGGTCGTGGTCACGCTCGCGATCGTCGTGTAGGGACCGCCGCTGCTTGACGCGCGTTTCACGTTGTAGCTGCTCGCGCCGGGAGCCGTTGTCCAACTCAGGTAGAGCTGGGTATCGCCCGTGAGCAGGTTCAAGCCAGTGGGCGCAAAGGGCGCGGCCGCGGCAGACGGAGTCGCGCTCACTTGGGAGGAGTTCACGCCTTCGCCGCCTGGGTTCATGGCCGAGACCACGTAACAATACGCGACACCGTTGGTCAGGCCTGAGTCGATAAAACTCGTTCCGCCGACCGATCCCACCGTGGTATATGGACCGCCATTCGTCGTGGCGCGTTTAATATTGTAACTCGTCGTATCAGCGGAGGCAGTCCACGAAAGCGCCACCTGCGTATAGCCCGCAGTTGCGCTCAGACCCGTGGGGGCGGCTGGCGGCAATTGAACAATCGTCAGGGTCTTTGTCGCCGTGCCAACCGCGCCATGTGAATCGAAGGCAATTGCCCGAATCGGATACGTGCCGGGAAACGTGAAGGTCGTGCTGGCCGTGTACGGAGGCGTATCGGTAACGCCCACTTTCCGGCCATCAGCGTAGAACTCGACGTAGTCGATCGCGTCCCCGCTGTCAGCGTCGGAGGCCGTGGCCACGAGGCCCACGGAGGTGTTGACCGTAAAGGTGCTGCCACTGGTAGAGGTATCGACCGTGACCGCGGGGGCCGTGTTGGTGCTTGGCGCGCCGATCGTGATTTTGTCGAAGTGCACGTCGTAGCTCGCGCCATCGGCCGGTCCAGCGGCGAAGCGCAGGCGCTGCACCCGCGTGCTCGCCGTAATCGACGAGTTCAAGAACGCGCTGAGCGGAATCTCATAGCGCTGCCAAGTCGCGGTGAGCGGCTTGATGCTGTTGAGCGAAATCCAGTTGCCGACACCGGTGTCGGAACCCGAATCGAGTCCGCTCGAGTCGCTCGTCGTACCGAGCGTGACCGACGGATTCGCGCCCACCGTGCCTTGAGCGTAGAACGAGAGCACGTGACCCGCCGCGACGCTTTTCGAGATATCCACGCCGCCGACATTGTCCGGCGAAGAAAGTGGTCCACGGATATGCATGCCTGCGCCAGCGTAGCCACCGCCGGGAACCGTGTAGGCCAGATCAACGGATTTCGCGCCGGAAAAATGCGTGGTCGTGTCGGCGATATTGAAGGTGCAGGTCGCCGCCGGTGAGGTCGAAGCGTACGAATAAGGATACGTGTAATCGGCCGTCGTCGTGATCACTTCATCGTACCAGGTGAACAGCGACCAATAATTCGTGCCGAGGCCGCTCGCGTAGGTCGGCAGCACCAGAGCCACAGGAGGCGGATTCGAATTATCCAGGCGGCTCTCCATGCGCGCCACATACGTGCCGTTCCATCCGCCCCCACCCCACTGCGTGCCGGAGATAAGCCCGTTGCCGTTGTTCTTCATGTACGCGAGCATGTTATCGAGGACGACGTTCCAGTTCGCCGTATCGGTCGCACTGGGAGAGCCATATTCGCCCACGAGGCCGCGGACATTATTCGCCACACACCAATCCACGAAAGGCTTCACCCGATCCACGCCGACCTGGTAGGCCGCGGTTACGGTGGCGTAAGAGGAAGGCACCAGTTCGGCGGAAACGGTGACGCCATGCGACCAGGTGCCCGACTGATCGCGATCCACATAGCAATGGCCTTCGAAGATCAGGTTGTTGGCCGGATCGGTCACGGCGAGGAGCGGCGCTCCGGTCGTCGCCCAGCTCGATGTGTGCGCGTAAGTCACGCCCTCGAGTACGATTGCGTGTTTCGTGTCGACCGTGCGAATGGCGTTAACCACCGCTTGGCAGGCAGTGACCCAGTCGGCCACCGCCACGCCGTTGGGCTCGTTCATGATATCGTAGCCCCAGATGCAGCCGCGATCCTTGAAATGATCGGCGAGTAGCTGCCAGACGTTCGCGTAGGCCGACACCGGCAGCTCCGTCGTGCCGATTTTGTACCCGGACTTCGTGCCGTTGATCGTGAGGGACCGGGCCGCGTAGTTGTGCATGTCGAGGATCACGCGCAGACCGCGGGCCTCCGCCAAATCAAGGGCAGCGTCGATCGCATCGATGTCCGGGCCGTGCAGCGTCGTGCTGAGGACGCCATTGGTCTCGTACTGCACGCGTTCCCAGCGGAACGGCATGCGGACGAGTTCGAGGCCCTGGCTCTTGGCCCAATCGATGTGCGGCGCGCTGGGGTAGAAATAATCGGTGCCGAGCGCGCCTGGCATCGCGGACGTTTTGAAGTCACCGCCGGAGAGATTGACTCCGAACATCGTGGGAGAGTCGGCTTGCGCCGGTGGGGTGGTGAAAACAAGCGACAGAGCGGCGAGGCCGAGCGCTGCGATTATGGGATGTGTTTTCATAGCGGGGGAAGGGGCCCACCGAGCGCAGCGCGGGTAGCGGTTTGAAGGTGATGATGCGAGGACTCGCCTCAGAACGGGGCAACGAGGCTACGTCGGCTGCTGCAGGGTATCTCTGGGGCAAATGAGCAGTTGCACAGGCCGCACATGGCCGGGGTGGGCCGGAGGAAACGTAGAATTTGAGAAGAGTAGACTGTCAATGCTATAGTAACCATCTAATGCTAATGTCGGCTGCATTTCGGAGCGTTTCCTATAGGTAAACGCGAGACTTTCCCGAGGACTGGGCCAAATACCTCGGTGCGTTTCGATGCAGCGCCGACCCTATAAGGGGTAGATACTAGCAAGCAGAGAACGCCACGAGTATAGCATTGACATATCTTCTGGCGGTCGTCCCGCTCTGGCACCGCCCCTCTCCCCCGAAATTATGCGATTCCGAGTCAACCGTTGCTGCCTTGGTTTTTCCGCGCTTCGGCTGCGGCCAACTTCCGTCGTTATCGCTGCAGTCAGCCTGTTCGCCGCGACGCTCGTGAGCGCAGCCAGCGAATCGCCCCGGCGGACGCTCTCCCTGGATGGTTCATGGCAAATCGCCGAGGGCTCGCTCGACCGCGCGCCGGCGAGCTTCGATCACACCGTGCCGGTGCCGGGACTCGTGTCGCTCGCCCAGCCGGCGTTTGTCGAACCCGGAAGCGGAGTGAAGGACCGAAAATCGATCGAGCACAAAGATCCGCGTCGCGACGCATTTTGGTATCGCCGCACTTTCCGTGTGGACGGGGAAGTCCCGGCAGTCGCGGTGCTCAAGATCGGCAAAGCGATGTTCGGCGCGCGGGTGATTTTAAACGACAAGATCGTCGGCGATCATCAGCCGAGTTTCACACCGGGTTACTTCGACGTGCGCGCGGCGCTGACCAAAGGGGAGAACGAGTTGCTCGTGCGGATTGGCGCAGACCGCGACGCGCTGCCGCCGGGAGTGCCGGATGGATTCGATTTCGAAAAAACACGCTACATCCCGGGAATCTTCGATTCAGTGGAGCTCATCCTGTCCGGCACGCCCCACATCGTGAACCTGCAGGTTGCGCCAGACTTCGCCGGCGCGCAGGTGCGGCTGGCCACGGAGGTGCGCAATGCCGGCGCGGCCGCGGTGGAAACGAAGCTGAGCTTCGTGGTGCGTGAGGCAAAATCGGGCCGCGTCGTCGCGCGTGCGGAGAGCGCTCCAATCTCGCTCGCCGCCGGGGCGGAGGAACGGGTGGACATGCGAATCCCGCTCGCAGGATTTCGTCCATGGTCGCCGGAAGATCCGTTTCTTTATCGGGCCGAGGTGGACAGCGGCGCGGACCGCTTCGAGACCGCGTTTGGCATGCGTTCGTTTGAATTCGATCCGAAGACGAAGCGCGCGATGCTGAATGGTCGGCCGTATTTCATGCGCGGCAGCAACGTCACGATCTATCGGTTTTTCGAAGATGAAGCCTGTGGCGCGCTGCCCTGGGATGAGAGCTGGGTGCGGCAGTTTCACCGCAAGATGAAAGAAATGCACTGGAACAGCCTGCGCTACTGCATCGGTTTTCCGCCAGAGGCGTGGTATCGCATCGCGGACGAAGAGGGCATTCTCATCCAGGACGAGTTTCCCATCTGGTACGGCGGGCGGAATTGGTCGACGTGGCCGCCGGACCTCGAGCGCGGCGAAATCGCCGCCGAATACACCGAGTGGATGCGCGAGCGCTGGAACCACCCTAGCGTCGTGATCTGGGACGCGAGCAATGAAACCTCATCGGAAGAAACAACCGCCGCTGTCCAGCAGGTGCGCGGCCTCGATCTCTCGCACCGGCCCTGGGACAACAGCTACGGCATTCCCCGCATCGCCGGAGACGTCTTCGAGTCGCACCCCTATCATTTCCAGAATCCGGACTTCCGGCTCGCCGACCTCGCTCGCGTGCCGACCGTCCCGCAAGGCAGCGACTTCTCCAATCCCGGCGATTCGCCGGTGATCATCAACGAGTATGGCTGGCTTTGGCTCAACCGCGACGGCACACCCACGACGTTGACCAAGAAATTGTATCGCAACCTGCTCGGTCCGGATTCGACGACGGCGCAGCGTCGGCACCTGTATGCGACCTATCTTGCGGCGGAGACGGAATATTGGCGCAGCCACCGGCAGGCCGCGGCCGTGATGGAATTCACGGCGCTCGGCTACTCACGACCGGATGGACAGACCAGCGATCATTGGAGCGACGTGCGGAAACTGGAATGGGAGCCGGAGTTCTTCCGCTATGTGCGCGGCGCCTTCGCGCCGGTCGGACTCATGGTCGATTTCTGGAGCGCGAAGGTGAATGCGAGCGAAGTCGTGAAGGTGCCGGTGCGGGTGATCAACGACCTCGATTCGCCATGGCGCGGTTCGGTCGTGCTGCGGCTGCGTCGCGCCGGCGCGGAAAAACCGATGCTCGAGCTAAACCGCGAGTGCAGTGTCGAGCCGTTTGGCGAGGCGGAAACGTCGTTCGATTTCACCTGGCCAGAGCAAGCCGGAGCCTGCGAGATCGAGGCGGAATTGATGGGAGCCGACGGCGAGCCCGTCCGCAGCCTGCGCGAAATCGAAATCGAATCGCCGACCCGCTAGCGGCGAAATGCGCGTTGAAGCTGGGCGAGCGTTCCGGTGTTGAGGACATCTTTTTTCGTGAGGCCGGCACGGCGGGCGACGTCGATGCCGCAGTGCATGTAGTCCAGCCCCGCCACTCGGTGGGCATCGGTGCCGATCGCGACCTTGATGCCCGCCTTCGCGACCAACCGCACGTTGTCCGAGGAGAGGTCGAGACGATCCGGGTCCGCGTTGATTTCAAAATAGCACCGGCGGGCCGCCGCATGTGCGATGATGCGCGGCAGATCCAATTCGTAACCGCTTCGATGGAGGATGAGACGGCCAGTGGCATGGCCGAGCATGGTGAAAGCTGGATGGTCCATCGCCCGCATCACGCGCTCCGTCTGCTGCTGCTTGCCGAGCGCAAAGCGGGAATGGATCGAGCAAATCGTATAATCCAGTTCGGCCAGCAGATCGTCGGGATAGTCCAACGAGCCATCGGCGAGAATATCCACCTCTGCGGATTTCAGAATGCGGATGCCTTTCAGGCGCGCGTTGAGTTTGTCGATTCGGCGAATCTGCGCCCAAAGGTTTTCGATGCTGACGCCTCGTGCGATTTTCAGACTCTGCGAATGGTCGGTGATGCCGAGGTAATCGTAGCCACGAGCGCGCGCGGCCTCTGCCATCGCTTCAATCGTGTCGAGCCCATCGCTGCTGGTCGTGTGCATGTGCAGGTCGCCGCGAATATCGTTCAACTCCACGAGCCGCGGCAGTTCGTCTTTCGCGGCCAGCGCGACTTCGCCGCGTCCCTCGCGGAGTTCGGGCGGAACCCAGGAAAGCCCAACCGTGGCATAAACATCGTTCTCGGTTTTCGCGCGCCGGGCCAAACCGCCGACGTGCTCCAGTTCCTGGAGGTGAGCGGGTGAGCCGGTCGCCAGCACCACCGCGGTGCCCCAGTTGATGGACGTCGCCCCGTGCAGCGTGAGCATGACCGAGCCAGGCAACTGAAACGTCGCATCGCGTCCCGCGGTTTCGATCAAATCGATCCCGCCGCGGAAAGTTTTCACGCGTTTCAACGTCGCGGAGAAATCATCTGTTTCGATGACGAAAACAATTTCGCTGATCGACTCGACGCGGCGGCGCACATCGCCCGCGAGTTCCGCGCGCGTCACATTGCAGCGCGTGAGAAGGAATCGCTCGATCTCCACCGCAAGCTGGTCGGCGTCGTCCAGCAGCACGAGCGTCGAGTCGCGGAAAGCGTTGCGAAAATGGTCCGCCATGCGCGCGCCGAACGACGCTCGGATCGTGCCGTCCTCGAGCTTTTGCTTCAGCGCTGATACCGTCTCGATTCCGAGCTTTTTGAATACGCGTGCAACCCGCTTGGGATCGAGTGCCGGATATTCGCCGACCGCTGCCACTTCCGGTGGTATCGACGCGAGCGGCATCTCCATTTGGCCGAGGGTCCCACCAAAAACGATCTCGCGCAGGGCCGCGGCGATGCCCTTGCCGATCCCCGGAAAGCGCGTCACGTCATCGCCCGCGCGAATCAACGCATCGACGCTCTCCCGCAGGTTCTTGATGGTCTGCGCAGCCCGTCGATAAGCCCGAATCTTGTAAGGATTGTCGCCCTTGGTTTGGAGCCCATGCGCATAGCTGACTAAACGCCGAGAGATTTCCGTATTGCTCAGCGGAGGAACGGAAAGCGACGTCGCAGCCATGTCGCCATGGACTACCAGCAGCGACCAGGGTGCCACAGCTCAAGCGAGCGAACTAAGCTCCAGCGGGCGGTTTCTGAATCCACCATCGACAATGAAATCCGCTAAGCCGCCTCGTGACGCAGCATGAGCTCCACAGCGTAGCCACTCACACCGTGCGCCGTCAGAGTCGAGTTGGCCGGTGTAGGTGTCGAAGTTTGTCCGGATTGCTGATGACGAACACTGATTGGATGCGTCCCCCCACAATGCCGAACGCCAGCACGGCGCGCGCGACGCCTTCCTCGAATCTCACCAGCCCGGGCAACCCGTTGACCGTCGCCCAACGCACGTCGCCTGCCATGCCGTGTTTTCGCGCCGCGTGCAGCATCGCGCGAGCGACCGGCTCGGCGCCTTCGAGCGGTCTCAATAGCGCGCCCGGTTTGTCGCCGCTGTCCGCGATTAGCACCACGTTTTCCGCCAGCTTCGCGAGCATGGACTCGAGATTGCCGTTTTTCAGAGCCGCGACGAACGGCGTTACGAGTTTCTCCGCATCATCCGGCGACACGTCATAGCGGGGCTTGCGGGCGTTGATCCGCTGCCTGGCGCGGGCGAGAATCTGCCGGCAGTTCGCTTCCGACTTTTCGACCATCCGTGCGATGTCGAAGAACTCGCAGTCGAAACCTTCCCTCAAAATGAACACCGCCCGTTCTATCGGGCTCAACGTTTCGAGCACCACCAAGAGCGCGAGCGAAAGTGAATCCGCCAGCGTCGCCATATCGGCTGGATTTCCTGCGCGCTCGTCGACAAGCGGCTCCGGCAACCACTGCCCCACGTAAGTCTCCCGCTGTACGCGCGCGGATTGAAGGTGGTTGATGCACAGTCGCGTGATGATCGTGCTCAACCACGCCCGCGGTGATTCGATGCCTTGCTCAGTGGTCTGCTGCCAACGCAGATAGGTTTCCTGAACCAAATCCTGCGCATCCGCCACCGAGCCGAGCATGCGGTAGGCGATGCCAAAGAGCAACGGACGGTGCTCCTCGAAGAGTGAAGTTGTCCGATCGGTCATCGGGCGAAAAACGCGAGCTTGGGAAAAGAGACCGAATAGAGGCCAGTGTTGTGACATTGCGCACGAAAATAGTCCCGCTATGCGGAGCGCCCCTTGTCACAGAAGTGCAGGCAGATCGGTCATGTTCGTATTCACCATGAAACGCACGTTTCTCCTGAGCCTCGCCGCCTTGGCGGGCGTCACACTGTTCGCGGGCCTGGTCTACACGATGTTGCGTGTCGCACACGTTTCCGAGCCGGCGGTAACCACGATTCACGGGCCTACGCTACGGCGGCTCTGGGCGACCAGTGCTGTTGGGTTGGCGCTCGCTGGCGCTCTCCTCGGCAGTCTGGCGGTCTCGAGACCGGCCGGCCGTTTCGCCACTGGCAATTGGAGACGCGGCGTCATGATCGCCGGAGTGATTGCAGCCATCAACGGCGGTCTGGTTTTGGCGGCGGCGAATGGCGGACCGGGCAGCGGCAACGGTGTCGTCGGGGGCGCTGCTGCGTTAGTGCTGGGGCTCGCAGCGGTTGTCTTAGGCTGCCTGAGCCTCGCTCGCTCCCGCACCGCGGGCTGACCCCATCCGCTCAGGGTCGAACTCGCCGTCGGTCGCGTCTGTCCGCGCGTCCCACGCAACCTCAGGCAATTTATGACCCAACCAAATCCATCACAGGCGACTGCGGTCGCCTTCCTTAAAGACCTTCACGGCATTCGCTACCAAGTGAAGGACGTAGCGCGCGCGGCTGCCTTTTACACTCAGCATCTTGGGTTCAAGCTCGAGCATCAGCATCTACCGCAGTTCGCGGCGATGTCTTTCGGCGGCACCATGCTCTTGCTCACCGGCCCGGGGGCTTCGGGTTCGCGGCCGCTGCCCGGTGGCCAGAATCAGGAACCCGGCGGCTGGAATCGCATCGTCTTGCACACGGTCGATCTGCCCGCGTGCGTTGCGGCGCTGAAACAAGCGGGCGTGCACTTTCGCAACGAAATCCTTTCTGGTCCCGGTGGCAGCCAGGTTCAGATCGAGGACCCCGACGGCAACCCTGTCGAATTGTTCGAACTGGCGAAGTGAAACTGCGGACGGCTGTCGGCTATCACCGGATCGTACCGCGAAACGGGGTCATGCTTTACTTCTTACCTTGGACACATGCTACCGCCTCTTATCCACCAGCACCGGCCGCAAGTTGGACATGAGGGTAAATAATAAAGCATGGCCCCATCTGCTTTTTTCTCCCGCAGGTTCTTGATGGTCTGCGCAGCCCGTCGATAAGCCCGAATCTTGTAAGGATTGTCGTCCTTAGTTTGGAGCCCATGCGCATAGCTGACCAAACGCCGGGCGATTTCCGTATTGCTCAGCCTCACAGGATTCTCGAAGTCACCCCCGCAGGTGAAACACCAAATTATTCACCAGCACGCCCACCAAACCAACAGCCGCGATCTGCACCAGAGCCACGTTGAGCTGCCGCTTGAGCGCCTTTTCCGGCATGAGGCTCTGAATCAATGGAATGTTTGCCAGGACACTCGTCAGCGTCGAGAGCACGATGCCGTTCACGCCGACCTCGACGGTGATCTCGTTTCTCGCCATGAGCGAGGCCGCGGCGGCGATCGATGAAGCGCTCGAGAGGAGCCCGCCCGCCACGCTGACGAAATAAAAACTTGCGGTTCCGAAATGACGCTGAGCGAGCGCGCCGGCGACATTGAGCGCGAGAAAAACCAATCCGAATTTCAGCGCCGCCGAGAGCTTGAACGGCGATTCGACGTGCAGGCTCTCCCGATCCATTGCCGGCTCCTTGCTTTGGCCCGTGCGCCGCCAGAGCACGGCACTGACGAGCAGCATGAGGAGCAGCGGAATTACGCACCGCAACGCCGCCCTCGTAGCAAGAACGGCGACGATGAGTCCGTTGCGGATGAGCATCGCTCCCGTCGCTAGCATGATTCCCCGTTCAACCGGTCTCAACAACGCAGGCCCGACCTCTTTCAGTCGCGTGCCCAATTCGACGATCACTTTGCGACTGTTTACGAGCCCGCCAAAGAACGCCGTGAGTTCGAGTCCCCGAGCGCCAAGCAGACGCATCAGGATGTAGTTCACGAACCCGATCCCTGCGATGATGATGACGCTCGCCCAATTCGAGCGTGGCTCCACGAGCCCCCACGGATCCACCGCGTGAACCGGCAGAATCGGAAAGACGATGAAAGTAAGAATCGCGAGGAGAATGGCCGAGCGCAGCTCGCGTTCGGAGACGACATCCGCGAAGCGTGAAATCGGCTGCTTCCATGCGAGCAAGCCCGCCGTGAGGATTCCCGCTACCGTCGGGGTGAACATATGCCCTTGCCCATACAAAACACCGGTGAAGGCGACCACGCCCAAGGCGCACGAGGTCGTGAGAGCCAGCTTCCGCGTCTTCGCCATCTCCCGGTAATTCATTCCGACGATGCCGATGCCGACGAACGCGAGCGCGAATGCGGCATACATCGGCCCCATGAGGCCACCCAGGCAGCAGGAAAGGCCGGTGAGCGAAAACGTCCTGACGCCGGTCTTTTGACTGTGCTCGCGTTCAAGCCCAATAAAGATGCCGAGCGCCACCGCGAGGCCCATGCGCGTCAAAACCGGAATGAACGGCCAGTGCTCGGCT
The DNA here is from genome assembly GCA_035765635.1 of Opitutaceae bacterium. GTDB lineage: Bacteria > Verrucomicrobiota > Verrucomicrobiia > Opitutales > Opitutaceae > EW11. The sequence continues at coordinate 5,420 of DASTWZ010000015.1, read as the reverse complement.
GTCGGAGAAAATTCATTCATTTCAAGCGGAGTCATTCCAACCACGAGTTCCTCTGCCCCGGCTAGCAGTGGAACTCCGCGATATCGAAACATCGGTCTAGTATCTTGGCAACGCACGCCGGCGTTTGGACTCTCGGAGAACATTTCCCGGCACTCTGCCGCGCCATGCCGCATTGCTGAATAAATTTCCAGCGCAGGAGAGCGACAGCGTACGAGAGAGCCGCCGTGCCCCTAGCGGAGCGCTGGCCTCCCGGCCGGCCAACCTTTTAGCGCGGCGCCAGCCGCGGACTCGCTTCGTCGCGTGAAGCGCCATCCCCTTGTCGATCGAGTCCGTCCGCGTTTCGATCGAGTCCGTCCGCGCCTTGTGGGCGCGGACTTTAGATAGGTTGGCCGGCGAGGACGCCAGCGCTCCCAGTAGCCGACATCGGCGAAACGCCGACGCTCGGCGAATACCCTGAGCTCCGCCGAGGTGCGTCTTTCCAAGGCGCAGGAGGCACTGGGAGCGCTGGCGTCCTCGCCGGCATCGGTCTCTATGCCGGCCCAAACATTAACCCACACCCGATGTGTAACACATCACTCCGGACAATTTGTAACCTATCACCGGATCGCACCCCCCGAAACGGGGTCATGCTTTACTTCTTACCTTGGACACATGCTGCCGCCTCTTATCCAGCAGCACCGGCCGCGGGTTAAAGGATGAAGGCAAATAGTAAAGCATGACCCCATCTGCTTTTTTCTCGTCCGCTATTTTCGGACGAGTCCGCGGCTGACGCCGCATTGTTTAGGTTTGCAGGCGGGACGCCTGCGCTCCGGGCCAGAATGTTTTCTAACGCTCCCAAGGCGTAGCAGTGCAGCCCACAGCACCGCCCAGCATTTCTAAACTCGGCCCCTCATTTCTAAAACACGGTCCATCATTTACCGAACGCGGTGCGGGACCACGTTTCGAGTCGGGTCGGGCTCGACGTGCTCGCGCTCCTCGGTTCCAACGCCCAACGCTCGTCGGCGTTAAAGCTCTCCGCGGTCACCATCACGGCCTCGGCAAAACTCTGCGACATTCCGGCGGCAATCATTCCCGTCATCGCGTCCGCCGGAGCGACTTCTCGATACTGGGTGTGCGGCTTCCCGATCGCTTCGCCAAGAATGCGCGTCGCCTCGACAAACGTGTAATCCGCCGCGCCGTGCAGCTCGACGACTCGCGACGGCGGCAGCGCGACGTTGGTCAAGAGTTCGACGACTTTAGCACTCACGTCCTCAGCACTCACCAAAGGCATCGGCAGGTCGCCGCGAAACGGGGTTGCGAAAACTCCCGTCTCCGCCTGCGGGGCAAACGCCAGCCCTTTCAAAAAGTTTTCCATGAAGAAGCCGGCGCGCAGGTAGATTTTCTCCGGCACGTCCAATCCGTCGAGCCGCTGCTCCATCAAGGCTGCGCCCAATGAACTGCCTTTCAGCAAATGCGCGCTCAGCCCGCTGAGGAGCACGACGCGCCTCGGCTTCGTGGCGTTCAACGCATCGGCCAGTTGACGACCGATCTGATCCTCGCGGGCGTGGAGATCCGCCGCCGCAATATCAAAGGGAATCATCACATAGACCGCACTGGCGCCGTCCAACGCGCGCTGCAGAGCGATCGGGTCATCCATCGACACGCCGTGCTGCCGTGAGATGGGGCGAACTTGATAGTCCATGGATTGAACGTGCGACACCACTCTCCGGCCCACGTCACTGGTCGCTCCGACCACGGCGATAACAGATTTTTTCGTCAATAGATTCATTTTAAAGCAGCTAATTTATTCTGGTTGCGTTTTGAAAGCAGTTTCAGAGTTGAGTCACGTGCTTTCATAATGCAAGCAGTTATTCGTGAAAAATTCCTACCGCTCTCGCTGCCCCATCAGCTTGACCCTCGACCTCCTGGGGGATCGCTGGAGCCTGCTGATTCTCCGCGACATGATGTTCGCGGGGAAACGCCATTACCGGGAGTTCCTGCAATCGGATGAAGGCATCGCGTCCAACATCCTGGCGGAACGGCTCACCCGATTGGTCGACGCCGGCATTCTGACAAAATCGGAAGACCCGACGCACCTGCAGAAAGCGATCTACAGTCTCACGCCCATGGGCATCGACCTGCTGCCCGTGCTGGCGCAGATCGGAATTTGGGGCCGCAAGCACATGCCGGTGACGCCGGCGAGTTCGGCCGTCGCCGGCAAACTAGCCAGGGAAGGAGATCGGTTAATCGCCGATCTCACCGCTAAGCTGAAGCGCGAGCACCTGGCTCCGAACTAACGGTTTCAACAAACATGTAGCCGCAAGGAGGCGCAAAAAGTGCAAAGAGGATTTCGGGTTCTCAACATCGCGCGCACTGGCTGCATAACAACCTGGTTGGGTTTTGGTTTGTAGCTCCAAACAAAAATACCGGACCGCGGCCGAGCGATAAATCCTGAGCCGCGTCGGTTTAATAAAATCCTCTTTGCGATTTCAGCGCGCCTTTTTGCGGCCAAAAAAACTCGCGATCGAAACCCCGATCCTTCGCGGCCCAGTGCCGACGTCAGCTCTAGCGTGGCGCGTACTTTCCCACGACCATGCCGCATTTGAACGCTTTTGCTTCGAGCAGCTTCAGCGCGCCGAAGGTCGTCTCGTCAAAGATCCGAGCGCCGCTCCCGAGAGCGACGGGATTGATATAGAATTGATATTCGTCGACGACGCGCGCGGCGATGAGGGCGGCGGCGAAGCCGGCGCCGCCGAATACGCCGATCGCTTTGCCTTTCTGTTTTTTCAGGGCCGAGACCTCACGCGTCAGATCGCCGCTTCTCACCTCGGTGCGGTCCCATTTTGATTTTTTCAATTTGTCGGAGAGAACGACTTTTTGCGCCTCCACGATCCGTTTCGCAAAACCGTAAAACGAATTACGCGGGTAACGTTTCGCCGCATTCCCCCAGTGCGTGAGGTAGCCCTCTTCGGCCATTTTCCGGCTCAATAGAATCGTGTCGAGCGACGCGAAGTGTTGGTTGAACTCCCGTTTCAGGGCAGCGTCCCAGCCTTGTTGTCACCCCAATCCCACAACTGCCAATCGTCGATCGTGTCGGAGCCGACAAAGCCGTCGACGGACATCTGCATCTGAAGAATGAGTTTTCGCATGGTGTTCAGTCGGTGAGCTCAGACTCACGCAGCGTGAAGACTTGCCCACGTCAACGCGCTCTGACGTTTTGCGCGGCGCGTTTCACTTTGGTTGACCGAGGACGTTAACCTTAACGAGATGCTTTTTTCAGAGCTTCGACAAAGCGACGGACCACCGGCGATATAGGGATGTCAACTCGGTGCGCATAACCGACGACGAGCGGCGCACCCGGCGGATGAATCGCGCGCAGCCGAACGCGGTTTCCGCTGAGCCGACGAAAAACTTCCGGCACAATGGCCACGCCGCGACCCGCAAGAACCGCTGCAACCAGCGTGCTCATCCCATCGCACTCGGCCACGATCCGGGGAGTTTTTGTGACAGGAGCGAGGAAGGCCAAAAGCGTCTGCATGTATTCGGTATAGTGTCGTTGGTCGTAAGTGACGAGCGGCTCGCGGGCCACACGCTCGAGCGGGACGCGCTTCATCCGTGCGAATGCGTGTTCCGGTCCGAACGCGACGCACTGTCGATATTGCTTGAGCGGACGAAAAACCAAACTGGCCGGAAGAAGATTCCCGGGCTCCACCATAACCGCGCAGTTCAGTTTTCCTTTCTGCAGTCCCGTTAACAACTCGTCGCCGCTCATATCGTGCAAGGCGACGCTCACGTCTGGCGCAGATGTTTCCAGAATGCGGAGGGCCGACGGAAGTATTTCCGCAGTCGGAGACGGCGCGTAGCCGATGGCGAGTTCGCCCTTGGTTCCGCGACTGCGCGCCTTCGCCGCGACGATCGCTGCGTCCACGTCGTCAAGGATTCGCTGCGCATCGCCGGCGAACGCGAGCCCCGCTTCGGTGAGCACGACCCCGCGCGAATTTCGCCCCATGAGCGGCGAACCAATTTCGTGTTCGAGAAGACGGAGCTGCCGACTCAGCGCGGGTTGTGCGACGCGCAGCCGAGCTGCCGCCTTCGTGATACTGCCCTCCTCGGCTACGGATACGAAGTAGCGAAGATATCTTAGTTCCACGAGTTGGCCATGCCTCAAAGGCATGACTGAGCCAACCACAAAGCATTACCTCCAAATCGAGGAAGGGAATAAACTCCTCAACCTCTCAGATGAATGCGCTCACCGATCGTTTTCCCTTTTACGGCGTGGTCACGCTCCGCCTCGCGCTCGGCTTGGTCATGCTCGCGCACGCCGCGGCCAAATATTTCATTTTCACTTTGCCCGGTACGGCTGCGTTCTTCGCGGCGCATGGTTTTCCAGGATGGACCGCGTACCCGGTCTTTCTCATGGAAGCGGTAGGCAGCGTCCTTCTCCTCGTTGGTTGGCGCCCTCGGTGGGTAGCGGCGGCGCTTCTTCCCGTGATGCTGGGCGCATGCTTCGCTCACGCACCCAACGGCTGGATGTTCACGGCTCCGAATGGTGGATGGGAATATCCGGCGTTTCTTGTGCTGGCCTTGGGGGCTCAATTTTTAATCGGCGACGCTGCTCAGATCGCTCGGATCGCGAATCGGCGCACAGGCCAAAAACAACTTCTATGAACTCAAATTCTTCTCTCCGTCGTCCCGACCGTAACGTGTCGCTCCCTCGCTGGCTGGTCGCGCTCACCTTCTTAATTTTGTTGTGCAGCCCGTGCCGTTCGGAAGGCGGCGAATCGCTGGCAGACGCGCCAATCATTGAGCGAAACCGAAAGATCGGAGAACGATATTTCGAAGAAGTCTGGAATAAGGGCCGCGTTGACGTCTTGGACGAATTGCTGACGCCGGATTACATTAACCATACGCCGAGCACGCCCAATCCGCCGCGCGGACCAGGTGGACTTAAGCCCATCGTGCAGGCCATTCGGGCCGGGTTTCCCGACCTGCGCTATGAGATTCAGGACATCGTCGTGACGCCGGAGCGCGTCGTCATGCGCGTCATTATGACCGGAACCAATACCGGTGTCCTCTTTGGCAAGCCTCCCACCGGCAAAGCGATTCGCGTGAACCAAATCAACATCGAGAAAATCCGAGACGGCCGCATCTCCGAACACTGGCGAGTGACCGACGAAGCCGAATTGCAGCGTCAGCTCGCCGATCGCTAGAGCGATTTCAAAAAAAGTGTAGCCGCAAAAAGGCTCAGAAAGCGCAAAGAGGATTTCGGATTTGTGACGTCGCTCGGAACGGCTCCTCCCTAATTCGGTTGGGGTATTGGTTTGTAACTCCAAACCAAAAAACCAGACCGCTCCCGAGCCAGGAATCTCTGAGCCGCGTCGGCCTAACAAAAATCCTCTTTGCGTATCTTGAGCCTTTTTGCGGCTAAAAAACTCACCGTG
>DASTWZ010000014.1:0-16662 GCA_035765635.1 Opitutaceae bacterium | reverse complement strand
CTGGCGTCCCCGCCGGCATTGACGTCGAGCGCAAGCGAGACGCCTCCATCCCAATGCCCCGCGCTCCTCCTAATCAGAGTCCACCACGCCTCCGCTCCCGCTCCCCCCGCGGCCTCCCACTCACCCCGCCCCCCCGCCACTCACCCCCGAGCCACTTCCGCCTGCGGGTGATCGGCGTGCTCGGGTGTGGCGCTGAGCGTGAAATAAAACGTCGCGCCCTCGGACACTTTTCCTTCCGCCCAGATCTCACCGCCGTGACGGCGGATGATCTTGTGCACGAGCGCAAGGCCGATGCCGGTGCCCTCGAAACCTTCGTCTTTGTGCAGGCTTTGGAAAACGCCGAACAGCTTGTCGTAGTACTTCATGTTGAAGCCCACGCCATTGTCCCGGACGAAGTAAATCGTCCGCCCATTCCGACGCATCGAGCCCACTTCGATCACCGCGCGTTTCGCGTGTGAAGTGAACTTCACCGCGTTCGACAACAAATTGATCAACACCTGCCGCACCATCGCACGATCACCGTACGCTGCCGGCATCGAACCGAGACGAAAATCGATCACACGGCCATTGACCGGACGCACGACCTCGATCGCCGCCTGCGTCAGCGTTTTCATATCGAAATTGATCGGATTCACCTGCGTGCGGCCGAAACGGAAGAACGCCAGAAAATCGTCGATCAACCGCGTGAGATGATGGCTGTTGCGGCTCACCGCCTCGATCATCTGCTGGCCTTCCTTCTCCAACCGCGGGAGATGCTCGCTCAACAGAATCTCCGCGTAACCCGTGATCGCACGAAGCGGCCCGCGCAAGTCATGGGAAATTGAATACGAAAATTCCTCGAGCTCGCGGTTCGCCGCCTGCAGCTCCGCGGAGTGTTTCTCGAGCGATCGGTTCAACTGCCGCACTTCCGCTTCGCTCTCCATCCGGTCCGTGATGTCGCGCGCAAAAATATACAGCAGCTCCTCCTCCGCGAACGGCGCCATCGTCCAGCCCAGCCAGCGATAACCGCCCGACTTCGTCCGCACGCGCGACTCGAAATACGCCGGCTCCTGCCCGTGCATGACTTTCAATATACAGTCCAGCGTCACGCCGCGGTCCTCGGGATGGAGCAGCTCGATAAACGGCTGCGCCTTCAACTCCGGTTCGGAAAATCCGAGCACCGCGGTCCACGTCGGATTCAACTGAGTCAGTTCCCAGCGGTAATTCGCGATGCCCAAGAGCTCGATCGACAAATTGAAAAACCGGTTTCTCCGCGTCTCCCATTCGATCCGCTCCGCCGCCTGCACCAGCGCGCGTTGATGCCGCTCTTCCTGCATCCGCCGCAACAAATCGCCCTGCAACTCGATCTCTCGGCGCTGCCGATAAAGCTCGATGAAAACGGACACTTTGGCGCGTATCACGTTTGGCACTACAGGCGTGAAAATATAGTCCACCGCGCCGAGCGAATAGCCGCGAAACACTTCCGTGTCCGCCGTGCTGAAGGACGTGACGAAGATGATCGGCACGTGCGCCGTGGCCTTGCGCTGGCGGATCAATTGCGCGGTCTCGAAGCCATCCATCCCCGGCATGTTCACGTCGAGAAGGATGACGGCAAATTGCTGCTTGAGCAGCAGACGCAACGCCTCGGTGCCCGATCCCGCTTTCACCAGATTCTGGTCGAGATCGCTGAGCGCCGTTTCCAAAGCGAGCAGCTTATCTCGCGCGTCGTCGACGATCAGAATGTTGATCTTGCCCAGCTCATCCTTCGAGCGCGCCAGTTCGGAATCTGCGCGATCCGGCGCGCTTGGCGCGGCTGGTGCGACTTGAGTCTTGTTTGTGGACACGGGAAAAATCGGGGTGACAACGTTCTCGAGAGAAAGAGCCAAAGATGACTCTTTCTCTCAAAGTTTTTCTCGACTCAGCGGTGCAACCATATGCGCAGGAGCGAGAGGAGATGCTCCGTGTCGACCGGTTTCGCGATGTAGTCCGACGCACCGGCTTCGATGCACTTCTCGCGGTCGCCTTTCATCGCTTTCGCGGTCAACGCAATCATCGGAAGATCGGAAAACTCATCCATCGCGCGGATCCGCCGCATGGTTTCGTAACCGTCGAGATCGGGCATCATGATGTCCATGAGCACGACGTCGATCGATGGATCGCTCTTGATCATCTCGATGGCTTCCGCGCCGCTCTCCGTGGACAGGATGTCCATGTTGTAACGCTCGAGGAAGCTCGTCATCGCGAAGATGTTTCGCATGTCGTCGTCGACGATCAGCACTTTCTTGCCGGTCAACACGTCGTCGTTCCGATGGAGATTTTCCACCAGCGCACGCTTGTCTTCAGGCAGGCTGCTGACCGGGCGATGCAGGAAAAGCGCGGTCTCGTCGAAGAGGCGCTCGGGCGATTGCACATCCTTCAGAATGACCGTGCGGGCGATGCGTTTGATCTCCTGCGCTTCCTCCCGATGCAGGTCGCGCGCGGTGTGCACCACGATCGGCAGATTGTTGAAGCCCGATTTCTTCACCTCGTCGATGAACTGAGCGCCCGTCATGTCGGGCAAACCGAGGTCGAGCACCACGCAATCGAAGTGCTGCTGCTTCAACGCATCGAGACCTTCGCGACCCGTGCCGACCGCGTGTGTGTTCACGCCAGCGCCGCCGATCAGGTCGATCGTGTTCTGCCGCTGGAGCTCGTTGTCCTCGACGATCAACAGATTCTTCACGGGGCGCGCGACGAAGTTGATGAGTGAGTTCAGCATCTCCTCGATCCGCTCCGGTTGAATCGGCTTCGTGATGTGGGCGAGCGCGCCGTTCTTCAAACCGAGATCGGTGGTTTCGTCGGCCGACAAAATCTGCACCGGGATGTGGCGCGTCGCCGGATCATCCTTCAATCGATTCAAGACGCGCCAGCCGTCGATGTCCGGCAGACGAATGTCGAGCGTGATCGCGTCGATGCGGTGACGGCGCGCGAGGTCGAGCGCTTCCGCGCCGCGCGAAGCCACGATGCCCTTAAAACCTTTTTCGTGGGCCGCGTTGAGCAGCACCGACGAAAACGTCGGATCGTCTTCCACGATGAGGAGCACTTTATCATCGCCGTCGATGAGTTCGCGATCGTCCTGCACATCGAAGGTGGGCAGAGGCGCAAGGCCGGCGCCATTCGCCTCCGTGGCGAAGGCGAGCGGCTGGCTCGAAGGCCGTTCCGCCGTGGGTTCCTTTCGGACCTCCGTGCGAACATAACTGACCGGCACGTACAGCGTGAATGTGCTGCCCTGCGTCGGCGTGCTGGTCAGACGAATTTCGCCGCCGAGCAAGCGCGCGATTTCGCGACTGATCGCGAGGCCCAGGCCGGTGCCGCCGTACTTGCGGTTCGTCGATCCGTCGGCTTGTTGAAACGCCTCGAAGATAATCTGCTGCTTGTCCAACGGGATACCGATGCCCGTGTCGCGCACGCTGAACGCCAGCACTTGAGCGGCATTGTTCAAGATCTGGTTCTCGCGGCTCCAACCGCCGGTGGCCAAATCGATCGCGAGTGAGACCTGACCCTTTTCCGTGAATTTGAACGCGTTCGAAAGCAGGTTCTTGATGATCTGCTGCAGGCGTTTCGAATCGGTGCGCATCGTGCGCGGCAGTCCCTCCGAAAGCTGAACCACGTAATCGAGACGCTTGTGCTCGGAGATCGGACGGAAGGTGCGTTCGACGTAATCGCGCAGGTCGACGAGTTTCACCTCGCCCACTTCCACGGTGACCGTGCCGGACTCGATCTTCGCGAGGTCGAGAATGTCGTTGATCAAACGCAACAGATCCTGACCAGACGAATGGATCGTCTTGGCGAACTCCACTTGCTTCGGCTGGAGGTTGCCCTCGCGGTTCGAGCAGAGTTGATCCGACAGAATGAGCAGCGAATTGAGCGGCGTGCGCAATTCGTGCGACATGTTGGCGAGGAACTCCGATTTGTACTTGGACGTGAGCGCGAGCTGCGCGGCTTTTTCTTCGAGAGCCTGGCGCGCTTGTTCCACCTCCATGTTCTTCTTTTCCACCTCCACGTTCTGGTCGGCCAGCAGCTTCGCTTTGTCCTCCAGCTCGAGATTGGTCTTCTGCAGCTCTTCCTGCTGTGATTGCAGTTCGCGCGCGAGCGATTGCGACTGCTTGAGCAGGTCCTCCGTGCGCATGTTCGCCTCGATGGTGTTGAGCACGATACCGATCGATTCGGTCAGCTGATCGAGGAAGATCAAATGCGTCGGGCTGAACTCGTCGAACGAGGCGAGTTCGATGACGGCCTTCACCTGACCTTCGAACACGACCGGCATGACGATCAAGTTGCGGGGCGTCGCCTCGCCGAGGCCGGACGAGATTTGAATATAATCACCGGGCACGTTGGTGAGCAGGATGCGCTCTTTCTCGAGCGCAGCCTGGCCGACGAGCGATTCGCCGAGTTTGTACTCGTTGACGGAGTGCTTGCGGCGACGGAAGGCGTAGCTGGCGAGCAAGCGCAGGTTCGCTTCCTTGCTCGAATTATCCATCGTGTAGAACACGCCTTGTTGCGCGCTTACGACGGGAGCGAGTTCGGACAAGATCAGTTTTCCGACAGTGAGCAGATCCTTCTGGCCTTGGAGCATTCGAGTGAACTTGGCCAAGTTCGTCTTCAGCCAGTCCTGCTCGTTGTTCTTGATCGTGGTGTCCTTCAGGTTGCGGATCATCTCGTTGATGTTGTCCTTCAGCGCTGCGACTTCGCCGGACGCCTCGACCTTGATCGATCGGGTCAAGTCACCCTTCGTCACCGCGGTCGCCACTTCGGCGATGGCGCGCACCTGAGTCGTGAGATTCGCGGCGAGCTGATTGACGTTGTCGGTCAAGTCGCGCCACGTGCCGGCCGCGCCAGGCACGAGGGCCTGGCCACCGAGTTTTCCTTCGACGCCGACCTCGCGCGCCACCGTCGTCACCTGCGCGGCGAAGGTCGCGAGCGTGTCGATCATGTTGTTGATCGTGTCGGCGAGTTCGGCGATTTCGCCTTTCGCTTCGACGGTCAGCTTCTTCGAGAGATCGCCGTTCGCCACCGCGGTCACGACCTTCGCGATACCGCGGACTTGGCCGGTCAAGTTACCGGCCATGAAGTTCACGTTATCGGTCAAATCCTTCCACGTGCCCGAGACGCCGCGCACCTGGGCCTGGCCACCTAACTTCCCTTCTGTACCAACCTCGCGGGCCACGCGCGTCACTTCCGACGCGAACGAATTCAGCTGGTCCACCATCGTGTTGATCGTGTCCTTCAGCTCCAAAATTTCGCCGCGCACGTCGACCGTGATCTTCTTCGACAAATCGCCGTTCGCCACCGCCGTCGTCACCGCCGCGATGTTGCGCACCTGACCGGTCAAGTTACCGGCCATGAAGTTCACGTTGTCGGTCAAATCTTTCCACGTGCCGGACACACCGCGCACGTCGGCCTGACCACCTAACTTCCCTTCTGTACCAACCTCGCGGGCCACGCGCGTCACTTCCGACGCGAACGAATTCAGCTGGTCCACCATCGTGTTGATCGTGTCCTTCAGCTCCAGAATTTCGCCTTTCACGTCGACGGTGATCTTCTTGGACAAATCGCCGTTCGCCACGGCAGTCGTCACGGTCGCGATGTTGCGCACCTGGCCGGTCAAATTACCGGCCATCGAGTTCACCGAATCGGTCAAGTCCTTCCAGGTACCCGCGACGCCGCGCACGACGGCCTGACCACCTAACTTCCCTTCTGTACCAACCTCGCGCGCCACGCGCGTCACTTCGGCGGCGAAGGACGAGAGCTGGTCCACCATGGTGTTGACCGTGTTCTTCAGCTCGAGGATTTCGCCCTTCACGTCGACGGTGATCTTCTTGGACAAGTCGCCGTTCGCCACCGCCTTCGTCACGTCGGCGATGTTGCGCACCTGCGAGGTCAAGTTACCCGCCATGAAGTTCACGTTGTCGGTCAAATCCTTCCACGTGCCGGCGACGCCGCGCACTTGGGCCTGACCACCGAGTTTACCTTCCGTACCGACTTCGCGCGCCACGCGCGTCACTTCGGCGGCGAAGGACGAGAGCTGATCCACCATGGTGTTAACCGTGTTCTTCAGCTCGAGGATTTCGCCTTTCACGTCGACGGTGATCTTCTTGCCGAGGTCGCCGTTCGCCACCGCCTTCGTCACGTCGGCGATGTTGCGCACCTGCGAGGTCAAGTTACCCGCCATGAAGTTCACCGAGTCGGTCAAATCCTTCCACGTACCCGAGACACCGCGCACTTGGGCCTGACCACCTAACTTCCCTTCTGTACCAACCTCGCGGGCCACGCGCGTCACTTCCGACGCGAACGAATTCAGCTGGTCCACCATCGTGTTGATCGTGTCTTTCAGCTCCAGAATTTCACCGCGCACGTCGACGGTGATCTTCTTCGACAAATCGCCGTTCGCCACCGCCGTCGTCACCGCCGCGATGTTACGCACCTGAGACGTTAGATTACCCGCCATCGAGTTCACCGAGTCGGTCAAATCCTTCCACGTGCCCGACACACCACGCACGTCGGCCTGACCGCCGAGCTTGCCTTCCGTACCGACTTCGCGGGCCACGCGCGTCACTTCCGACGCGAACGACGAGAGCTGGTCGACCATCGTGTTGATGGTGTTCTTCAACTCGAGAATTTCGCCCTTCACGTCGACGGTGATCTTCTTCGAGAGCTCGCCGTTCGCCACCGCCTTCGTCACGTCGGCGATGTTGCGCACCTGCGAGGTCAAATTACCGGCCATGAAGTTCACGTTGTCGGTCAAATCCTTCCATGTGCCGGCCACCCCGCGCACATCGGCCTGACCACCTAACTTCCCTTCTGTACCAACCTCGCGGGCCACGCGCGTCACTTCCGACGCGAACGAATTCAGCTGATCCACCATCGTGTTGATCGTGTCTTTCAGCTCCAAAATTTCGCCGCGCACGTCGACCGTGATCTTCTTCGACAAATCGCCGTTCGCCACCGCCGTCGTCACCGCCGCGATGTTGCGCACCTGCGACGTGAGATTACCCGCCATCGAGTTCACCGAGTCCGTCAAATCCTTCCACGTTCCGGCGACACCGGGGACGTCGGCCTGACCACCGAGTTTACCTTCGGTGCCGACTTCGCGCGCCACACGCGTCACTTCCGCAGCGAACGACGAAAGCTGTTCCACCATGGTGTTCACCGTTTTCGCGGTGCGAAGGAATTCACCTTCGAGAGGCCGCCCTTCGATCTCGAGGGCCATCGATTGCGAGAGGTCGCCTTTCGCCACCGCGCCGATCACGCGCGCGGTTTCGGAGGTGGGGTGAACCAAGTCATTGATCAGCGTGTTGACGGAGTTGATCGAATCGCTCCAGGCGCCGCTGACCGCGCCGAGGGATGCGCGTTGAGAGATGCGACCTTCCTTGCCGACCACCTGACTGATGCGCTCGAGTTCGCGAGCGAGTCGCTGATTCATGCTGACCAACTCGTTGAATTCACGAGCGATCTCGCCGTCGACATCATCAAACGTATCCGGCAAGCTGACGGCAAAATTGCCTCGTCGCAGGTCAGCGAGGGCATCACGGAGTTGGGTTTTGTTGAGACGGCGGCTGCGACTGAAGTTATTAATCAGGACCATAAAGAGACAGTTAGTTTCAGAGCGTGGGGTTTTCGCTCACCAGTATACGAGCGGTAGGCGATCTGAGACCTCGCATCGGAAAACCGGAAGCGCACTCTCGGATGCCTATTCCCGATAGCGCCATCCGTACATTTCCCGTATTTTCGTAAATGACAGGCAACAGTGCCGGCCTCCTGGCGGTTTCGCAGATGCATTCGAGGCAGCCGCGAATTAAAAATATAGCATTTCGGCTGCGAAAACTGCTGACTGGCAGACCGGTTCTCTTCTCCATGACCAGCACCTTTTGCACATGACGGACGAACTGATCGTTTTGGTGGAAGATAATGACGATGATGTCTTCTTCATGCGGCGCGCACTCAAGGGCGCGGGCATCAACGCGCCGGTCGAAGTCCTCACCGATGGCCAGCAAGCAACGGACTACCTGACGGGAGCGGGGCAATTCGCGGACAGAGCGCACTTCCCCCTGCCTGGCATCGTTTTTCTCGATCTGAAGCTGCCTTACTGCACCGGCTTCGAGGTCCTCGAAGCGATGCGGAAGAAAGGCACGCTCGGCCAAATGCGCGTCGTGATCCTCACCTCCTCACCCGAAGAACGCGATCGCCGCCGCGCGCGTGAACTCGGCGCTGCCGCCTACCTGGTGAAGCCGCCGACTCCCACGATGCTCAAGCAGCTTTTCAGCGCGTTGAGCGAACCAGACAATTCGGCAGGCGAGTTGAGCTTCGGCGGCGGCGGCGCAGGCGGAGGGTCGTGAGGCGAGGCGGGCAGAGCTGGCCCGCTTCCGTTCGAGCACTTGCACCACTGGCCGCTTTACGTTGCACGGTGGATGGGTAGTGAATCGCCTGATGGCCCACGTTCCTTCACGCCACATTTTTCGCGTGTTCGCGATGCTGCTGCTCGTGGGGCAGGCGGGGGCGACAGGGCTCACGTTTTTCGGCGAAACAAAAAACGAACGCATTCCGATCTACACCAGCGAGGGGAACTCGATCGTTTTCCGCAATGGCAGCAATGTCCGCGCGCTGCTGGCCACGAGCGAAACCATGTGGAGCGTGGAAGGGGATTTCTCCACGCATCACCACGAGGCCGCTTGGTCGCCAAATTATATTATCCGCGCGGTGAGCGACGAGGCAGGCGAACCCGACGAGGATAAATCCTTCTACGCAAATGTGGCCGTGAGCCTAAGGCCAGCGGCTGGTCGGCCAGAGGCTCCGACGCAGCGCTCCGCCGCTAACGTTGGCCAGTTATTTAGTCTCTGGCCCTCGGCCGCCAACCAACCCGGTGTGCTCGTCTTCGCTTGGATTCTCGATGGACAAATTGTGCAAATCGAGCCGCGGGCCTGGAGTTCGAACAACGATAAAACCCCTGAGCCGGTCGAAGTGCTTTTCAAGCTGAGCGCCGCGGAAGCGCGCGGACAGCCGGTTATCTTTTTCATTCAAAACGGCGCCGTGGTCCCGCCGGCTCCGCAATTTTCCGACGCGAATCAGCAGGCGGCGTTCGTCGCGGCGTGTCTCGACAATTTGGATACATTGAAAACGCTGCGGCAAAACGGGACCGCGTTGCCCATCGTCTCCGCCCAGCGCGACACGCTGCTGCATTTCGCCGCCGAAGCCGGTTCACCGCGAGTGGTCGAATATCTTCTCGCGCAGAAAAAGGACGCGTGGAAAGACGCGAACGCCAACGGCGCCACACCGATCGACACCGCCGTTCGAAATGGTCGAAGCGAAGTCGTCGCACGGCTGCTCGCGGCTGCTCCGATGAATCAGTGGCCGGAGGACTTGCGCACACGCACCCTGATCACCGCCGCGCAGAATGGTCATTACGAAACAGTGAAAGAACTGATCGAGGCGAAGGCCAACATCGAGGCGGAGGATTCCTGGCATCGGACGCCGATCGCCGCGGCCATCGGCAGCGGCCATGTGAAAATCGCCGATCTGCTTTATCGCCGAAAAGGCCAGCTCGGCACCGGCGATCAGGCCGCGCGGGTTCTCATCGCGAAAGCGGCGCGCGGCGCGACGCAAATGGTCCGCTGGCTCATCGCGCACGGAGTGGAGGCCGATTTCGTGCAGCAAGGCCGCACCGCGCTGATGGCCGGCGCCCGCAAAGGCACGCGAGACCTGGCCAACGTGCTGCTCGACGCAAAGGCGAAAATCGACCGCGTCGACGAAACCGGCGCCTCGGCGCTGATGCGTGCAGTCATGCAAGGCAACGCCGCGTATGCCGACGCGCTCCTGGCTCGCGGTGCGGATCCGACTCTACGCGACAACTCCGGCAACACCCCGCTGAATCGAGCCGCGACCTTCAATCGCTCGGGCGCGGCCGACGTGCTCCTGCAACGCGGTGCCCGCCTCGATGAAAAGAATCGAGACGGCGCCACGCCGCTCGCCCTGGCCCTTCGGTTCGGCTCACGCGACTGTCTCGAACTGCTCGTCGCCAAGGGCGCGCATCTGGATCTCGACTCGCCGTCCGTCGGAGCGTTGCTCGAACGCGCCATCGTGCTGGATCAAGCCGCGCTGTTGAACGACGCGCTGAAGCGCGGCTGGCCCATTGACAAGCCGCTGTCGGGCGACTGGACCGCGCCGGCCGTCGCGGACGTTTGCCAGTCGGAGCGCTGTATCGAAATTCTCGCTACAGCGGGCTCCACCGCCCGCGCCACGAAGCATCCTCCGCTCGTCGGCGAAAAAGAGCTGGATGCGCCATTGACGAAAAAATCTTCCGCTCCACCCGAGGATCCGCGCGATGTTTCCGAAGGATACGATGAGGAAATTGTCAGCGTGACCGCCATCGTCGACCAAGATGGCCGTGTGCGTTTCGCCAAAATGAAACCGCCCTCCGACTCTCGCTTGGTCGACGCCACGCTGAAGGCGGTCGATGCGATGCTCTTCGATCCGCCACGGCGAGGCGGACAGCCCTGCATCGTGCGCGTGACGCTGCCGATTGTGTTTCCTTCCTCGGCTACGCGCCTGTCGACACCTCCTGCGGCATCGGCTCCGAGCCCGACGCCAACGATCAAACCGCGTGCGCGTTCGCCGCGCGCATGAAGCGGTGATTCACGACGCGGCGCTGGTCCGCGGTCAGTGGAGGAAGCTCGGGCAGCGACGTTGCTTTCGCCTCCACCAATTGCGCTCGGGCCAGCGCGCGAAATTGGTCCCAGCGCTCCGAAAGCGACGCGCGGTTGCGACGCGCACGTTCGTCGGCCTCGGGATTCGCACTGCTCGCGATTTCCATTACGCGATCGGTCAGCGGCGGGGCCGAGGCCACTTGCCGAAGCAAGCTGCGCCACTCGGTGAGCAGACGATCCAGGTCGCCGCGCCCCACCATCTCTTGCGCATCGAGCACCTGCCGGGCACGCGCGCCCTCCACCACCGCGCGGACGATTTCGCTCGCGCCAAAACCATATTGCGGAGGCACGCCCTCGACGAGATAGCCTTCCACGGTCGTGCGGCGAAACGCGCGCTCGGAGACCGTCGCGAGGCGCCCGAGTTTGCGCGGATTCGTGCCCGCAAACCGATCTCCGCCGTAAAGATTCGCGCAATCGAAAATCAGGTCTTCGAGCGGATAACGCCGGTCCTCCAGCGCAGCAGCCAAGGCGAGCCCCTCCGGTCCGAGAAACGCGCCGACAATTTCACCGCGCGCCGTGAGCCGCAGATCGCGATCGAGTACGCCGCAGCGCTGCCATTGCCAAAGCAGCGTCGACTGCGGATCGATCCGCAAACAGTCGCCGCGCCAATCGCAGGTCACGCAGCCCGCGAAAGGATCGCGTTCACGTCGAACCATTCGCGCGCGTCCTGTATCCGTTAACTGGCGACAGGGCAGCAGCTCGCGGTCGAGCAAACGCGTTTTCTCCGAGCCCAGAATAATCGGCGTTTCCGTGTAGAAACGGTGGGCGATATCGTTCGCCACCTCGGACGCGACTTCGCCGCCGCGCAGTTGCCGCAGAATCATCGCCCACGGCAAAGGTGCTGAACGCTTCAGCCGCAGCGGCGCCGCCCGGCGCATGCGCGGCGTGCTCGTGGAGCAAAGCACGTAGCCGGTCTCGTCGAGCCCGCGGCGCCCCGCCCGCCCGATCATCTGCAGAATATCGTGCGGCGCGATTTCCCGATCGAGTTGATCGAAGCGATAGCTCGACGCGGTGATCATGACCGAGCGCAGAGAAAAATTGATTCCCGCCGAAAGCCCCAGCGTCGCCACGACGGCGCGCAGTTGACCAGCTTTGGCCAACGGCTCGATCACGCCGGCGCGCTGCACGTAACTGAGCCCGCTGTGATGATAAGCCACGCGCTGTTTCAACAAACGCGTGAGCTCCGGCCCGCACGCCAACTCTTGCTCCGGCGTGAGCGTCAACGGTTCGGGCAGTGGAAGCTCGCGCGCGAATTGCCGCGCCAGACGTTCTGCATCCTGGCGATGAGGCGCGAACACCAGCACCGGACCGAGACCTTCGCGCAGCGCGCCCGCGACACGTCGCGCCCAAAATCCTTGCACGGATTTGGGCAAGCCATGCACCAAGTCGTCGACGTCAACCTCCTCGAGGGGCACGGGCCGGCGCGAGGTTTGCACGAGTTCGACCTTCCGTCCCAACCGAGTGAGCCAGCCCGCGACATCGGCCGGATTCGCCACGGCGCCGCTGAGCAGGAGGAGTTGCACATTCGGATCGGCCGCGACGATGGCGCCTTCGTAGTGATTTCCTCGATACGGATCCGCCAGCCAATGGTACTCGTCGATAACCAGCAGCGAAAAGCGTGTCTTGGGTTGCTCGAAAGCCGCGGCGAAACGCTCGCTCTCCGGCAGCGCGCCTTGCGCTGCGAAACCGATCCAGCTTTGCACCGCTTCGAGCGTGGCGACGACAATCGGAGCATCGACATCGATCGTGACATCGCCCGTGGAAATCCCCACGCGCCAGCCGCGTGCCTTCCATTCGGCGTACTTGTCGTTGGCGAGCGCGCGGGTCGGTACCGTGAAAAGCGCGCGTTTGCTGAAATTCGTCTGCTCGGCCCAACGCTCGAAGACGTAGGTTTTTCCCGCTCCGGTCGGGGCGTCGACAATCACGTCGCGGCCCGCCTTCAACGCGCCGATGGCCGCGGCCTGCCAAGCATCGGGGAGAACGAGTCGTTGCAGGCCGCTGAGGTCATCCAAACGCACGCCCCGAAAGTAGGTCGCTCAACTCCGTCGTCAACCAGCGCTCGACGTCGCCAGGAAAGCAGCGTCGAATTTGCGCGGTCCGCACGACGATTATGCGCGCAACTCTGGTCATCCTGCTCATTTTTTTCGCGGCGGCCCCGATGTTTTGCTGTCGTTCGTTCGCGGGCGAGCCCGCGGTTATGAGTCCAAGCAACCGGAATCCATTCACCGAGGCGACCGTCGCGAAATTGATTCGCCACGGCGTGGATGCCGAACGGCGCGGCGATGTCGCGGAAGCGTTGAACTATTTCCGGCAAGCCGATTCGGCGAGGCCGGACGACGCGTTCATTCTCCAGAAAATTTCGAAACAGCTCTCCGATTCGACGGACGATCTGACCGATCCGAAGCAGCAGCTCGAGCTCGCGCGGCAGGCCATGGACTACTCCAAGCGCGCCGTGGCGCTGGAACCGAAAAGCGCGGTAAACCTCGTCTCACTCGCGGTGTGTTATGGCCACATCGCGCGCTGGGGTGCGACGGGTGAACGCGTGGAAGCGTCGCGCCTCGTCAAGAAATTCGCCGAGCAAGCCCTCGCGATCGATCCCAACTACGCGTGGGCCCACCACGTGCTGGGACGTTGGAACGAAGAAGTCGCAGACGTTGGCGGACCGACGCGAGCCCTCGCCGGCCTGTTCTATGGCGGATTGCCTTCCGGTTCGATCGAAGAAGCCATCGCGCAGTTGAAAAAAGCCATCGCCCTCGATCCCACCAGCGCCTCGCATCATATCGCACTCGGCTTCGTGTATTGGAATTCTGGAGACAAAACCAATGCCCGCGCCGAACTCGAAAAAGGCCTCACTCTGCCCCCGCATGAAAAACACGACCTCACCCTCCAACGCCGCACCCGAGAGCTCTTGAAGAAATAGTTTTCCGCGGATCACGCCAAAGCGCGACCGCTCTTCTCGCGTGTAGTGGATAATCAACTACAAAGTGCAATGTGCGGAGTCTGAACCTGTCGTCTCCGCGGCCCCTGAGCGTTACCTGCACCAACCATCAACGAACTCGGAAAGAAGCGCTCCGGCGCTTCCATCCACGATACCAGAAGAGGTCACGGTACCAGAAGCGGTACCAGAAGGGGTCACGTCGCAGCATGCAGCAGTGTGGTGTAGTTTCGAGAACCGCAGTTTTGCTAAGTATTTTACTGCGGGCTGCGACTTGATTCCTTTGTGCGTCCGCCTTCGCTTTCTAACACCAAATACATTGGCCCGATAGTTTCACGGCGGATCACATGATAGACCGCCCGTCGGTCGCACCCACCAAACTGGAGCGACGAAGATCTGACGGGAGCCCTGCCGCCTTGCTCAATGTAGTGGAACGACAACTACAGAGCACAATGTGCAAAGTTTGGCCCTAGCTTTTTCTCAGTTGAAGATGCGGACACCAGCCGTCTTCGCTGCCTTGCAAAGTGCGGCATCGGTCGATGCAAGCGATGCGCCGCGGCGCATCGCTAATTCAAGATAGGCTGCATCGTAGATCGTGAGTCCGTATTGCCTGGCGAGAGCCGCCGTGTCACTGACCGCTCGTTGCGTCGTCTCATCATCGTACTCCACGGGCAGCGCCGCGACGAGTGCCAACGCCTCGGTAATGTCCGCTTGCGAAGCACGCTTGCGTCGTTCGGCCATGATAAGGCCATTGGCAACTTCAACGCTCCAATGCGCAGGAACAAAAGTGACGACGCCGTTCTCGATGGCCTCGAGAGCTTTCAACGGGGCCACTCCTTGTTCGTCCTTCAGCAGAAATCCGATTGTGGTCGAACCATCGATAACCAGCGCGTTCATTGCTCAAATGCGTCGCCCCGCTTCGATCAGTTCCTTGGCGGTCGCTCCCTTCGGGATCGCAAGGCGAGAATGAAGTGCTCGGATGCGAGTGAAGACGGTGGCATCCCGTCGCGAGGGAGCGTCAGCGGGCACGAGTCGAGCGATCGGGCGCTGGTGCTTGGTGATAACTACCTCGCGCCCGCGACCGACGAATGCGAGGAGCGCGGGGAGCGTGGTTTTGGCTTCGTAGGCTCCGACTGTTTTGGCTGCAGGCATGATGAAATGATAGACTAGTCTAAAGACTGGTCGAAATGCATCTCGATGCAAGTGCTTTGACGGAGGCGACGCAGCGGTTTTTGGTTCTACAAACCGAACCATCCAATCCCACCCCACTCAGACGAATCACGCTTCGCAACCGCCAATAAAGTCCGGTTGGCGCGTGCAGCCTGCCGCCTGGCCCCGCGTAGTGGAACCACAACTACGAGCGCAATGTGCAAAGTTCGCCCCCTTTACGGCCGCCTGCTAAATCGTACGAACGCCGGGTCGGCTCATTTTACTTTTTTCCGTCGTTTCCGGTGTTCACTCCATAAATAGCTCCATTTCCCGGCGCTCGCTCATTTAACTTACTGGAATCAATAGCCGGCATTGCAACAAATGGCTTAATAGGAGGCGGGGCGACCTCTAAAGTGCCCTTCCACAAATACACGCCACAATTGGGATTCAAGAAATGGGACCGACCCTCTCTAGGCGCATAATTTCTCCTAGGATCCGAAATTACCACTTTGCCATTGCCTATAGGAAATATTCCAACGAACCACCGATCATCGCAATCCACGATTATAACATTCGCAATAGACGTCTCAGGTACGTCAGTCGCTGCGCGCTTCCATGCTCGAAGCGTCGCCCTAAAAATGTCTTCAGGTATAACTCTATTGTTTTCGTAATCAACCGTACTTCTCAGGAGGAGAAAAAAGGAGGGATACGCAGGCTCCTCATGTGGGGTATGGGAAATCGCGATTTCTGGTGCGTCGCCGACGCATGCAGTCACGAGCATCACACAAAATAATAATATATAAATGTGCTTCATACAGTCTTGCTACTCACACCCTTTAAGCAACTCCGCCTCAAAACCATGCCTTGGCGCTCGGTACACTTGTGATTTATCCGCATTAATTATTTTTACCCCTTGTTTCTCGCCGGAATACTCATATTTTGCTCCAAGTGTCCGATATTAAAAAATCCCACAGATTATCATCATGAATGGAGTGGCATTCCACTCTAGAACATTAGCCATGTTTTCCGGAATATCGGAAGCATTCAGTTCACTCACAAGGAATCACGTCGCAGTATACAGCAACTGTTGTGTAGTTTGGAGAGCCCCAGATTTGCAGCGTGCTGCGACGTGACCCCTTTGTGCGTACCATGAGTTACAAAGCGGTCATTTCTATATTAATTGCGACGATCTTTCAGTTTGCGGCCGGTGCGGCGTTGGCTCGTGCTGCAAATCAAAATACGTGGATATCGACAGAGGATGTTCGCGCGGTGGGTGAGGCAATTTTCGTTACTTCTTTCCCAATGCGCCAAGCTGACCTGAGCAAGGCCATCGGCTATCAAAAGACTCGTTTTATGGTTGGACGCTCAGATTCGAAGGGGCGCTATGTTGGTATGTTTGCAATTACGGATCCTGAAACTGAGTGGGGTTTTTATGGCTTGGAGATAACCTATTGTCCGACAGAGGCTGTTCAAGCAAACGAGAGAATGGTGGATGGGGTCGTGCTCATATTCTGGTCAAAACACGCGGGCCGGTTTGCGCAACAGATCGACCCAAAGTTGTTTTCGAGTTATGAAGAAATCCGAAAAGATCTTCAGAGAAGAAATGTCTCTCCGTTCCAATGGGCGATGAATCACCTCGCGGACGAGTCTACTGCTCGTGACCAGGAAGCATTAAAGTAAAAAAGAGCCATGCTAAGTATTTTGCTGCGCGCTGCGACGTGAGGTTGCCCCGATTTGACGGACACGGCGAGTGGGTCCAAAGCGAAAGAGAATCGAATGAAGACCCAGATGCAGAAGCCATCCGAAGGGAAGGCTCGATACACGAAAGAGTATAAGGAAGAGGCATTGGCGTTATGGCGG
>DASTWZ010000013.1:0-19096 GCA_035765635.1 Opitutaceae bacterium | reverse complement strand
CGCCATAACGCCAATGCCTCTTCCTTATACTCTTTCGTGTATCGAGCCTTCCCTTCGGATGGCTTCTGCATCTGGGTCTTCATTCGATTCTCTTTCGCTTTGGACCCACTCGCCGTGTCCGTCAAATCGGGGCAACCTCAGCATGACCCCTTCGTCACTTCCCTACCCTCGGAAGCCGGCATCCATTCGTACCAAAATCCTCGCGGAATTGTGCGATTCTGCAGGACAGCCGTGCAAAAAGCGCAAAGAGGCTGTGTGCGTGGCGAGGGTGGGAGCTTCGATTGCGCGGGGCGGAACGGACGCGCGTTGAGGCAGGCGGACGGTCGATTCTATCGGAGATGCGTGTCGCCCGAGATTGTGGTTGCGGCCTGGGATGCGTGGCTTCGGGCTTGTGCGCATGGGCGCGAAATATCTTCCCACCGCAAAGGACCAAAAGGCCAACCAGCGTTTTCACCGGATTGAGCTCCGGAAGAATAAGGCCAAAGACACGAAAGAAACGCGGCCACATAGTAAGACGAAGAAGAAGTAAACGGCCAAAGCGGCGACTGTCTCGCTAGGCGAAGTGAGGGACGATCGCTAAGAATTACGGTGACTCGTGAGACACTCCGCGAGCGAATGCATCACAACACATTGACAAAAGCACAGAAGAACCAGGGCAAGCTCTACAGACGCGGGGGTACTACATAGGCTACAGTGGGTTTGTCCATGAAGCTTCTTACTCTCTTCGTTTTAACGGCCGGTGTGGCCTCGGCTCAACTGACGACTCTTTCCACGCGTCTAAATTTAGACCAGGGCGAGCATGTCACGATTTCGTTTACGATACCGGATGGTGCGTCCCAGCGCGTTTATTTGAGAGCAGCCGGGCCAATGCTCTCCAAATTCGGGGTGAGTGGGGTATTGGCGGATCCGAAGATCGAGCTCTACAAGGGTGAAACTCTGATCGGCCAAAACGATAATTGGACTTCAGAAAGCGTCGACGGTGGGGCGCAATCCGCCTTCCCTTTCGATCCAAATTCGAAAGATGCCGGACTAAGCATCAACCTGGCAGCCGGCAGTTATACTATGATCACGTCTAGCAGCGATGGCGGTTGGGGCGTCGCCTTGCCAGAGCTGTATTCAGTGACAAATGGTTCCTTGGGTTTCTCTCGACTCTCCATCGAAGGTTCAACGGGCCCGGGTTTTTCGCGGATAATCGCTGGTCTGATCGGCAAGAATGATCGCTATCTGATTCGCGCTCTCCGGCCTACTCTGGACACTTCTGGCGCGATAGCCGACCCCACGCTCAGTCTGTACAACGGACAAGCTCAACTGGAGTCTCAAAACGATAATTGGGAAACCTCGCCGCAGGCCGACGAAATCGCAAAAGCGGTGTCGGCTTACGGGCTCACGCCATTTAGTGCGGGTGGTAAAGACGCAGTGCTACTTTATCAATTTTCTGAGTTGGGCGGTCCGATCACGGTACTGGCCGGAGGCCATGACGACGGCGGAAAAGTCAGGCTAGAGTTTATTGATCTTTCGATGCCGCCTCCGGTAAACGCGGTTCCGGTTCCGGAACCTTCCAGCTACGCCGTGGCGGCTTGCGCGTTGCTGGCGCTGCCAATGATTGGACGGCGTAGGAAGAGACGCTGACGGGACGCTTCTTTTGTAAGTCGATTTTGGCGCTCATTCCTCGCGAGGGATGGGCGCTTTCTGGTATCCCGGAGGGCGTGGAAAGGGCACAGAAATGGGGTGAGGCCGGTCCGGGGCAGAAGCTAGGGGTGAACTACCAGCTTCGTTTGATTTCGGGGGAGACCGCTATTGGGTCCTGGGGAGAATCTGCACTTCGCTGAAGGCGACGTGCGGACGAAGACAACAATAACGGATCAATCAGCAAATCGTTGCAGGCATCATGCGCTACAAGCTACTCGGGAAAAGCGGTATTAGAGTTTCAGAAGTCTGCCTGGGAACGATGACGTTCGGCGAAGAATGGGAGGGCATGAAGGTCGCCGCGCCGCGGGACGAATGCCAAAAGATTTTCGATGCTTTTGCTCAGGCGGGCGGCAACTTTATCGATACCGCGAATTACTACAATTTCGGCAGCAGTGAGAAATACCTCGCTGACTTTATTCGCGCGGAACGCGAGAGGTTCGTCCTCGCCACGAAATATTCATTGTCCATGCGGCCGAACGATCCGAATGCCGGCGGAAATCATCGCAAAAACATGGTGCAGTCGTTGGAGGCTAGCCTTCGTCGGCTGAAGACAGACTATATCGATTTATATTGGTTACACGCGTGGGACTTCACGACGCCCGTGAACGAGGTCATGCACGCGTTCGACGATATGGTGCGTGCCGGCAAGGTGCTGCACATCGGAATTTCAGATACGCCTGCATGGATCGTGGCGAAGGCTAATACGATCGCTCAGCTCCGCGGATGGAGAGAGTTTGTTGGCTTGCAGGTTCCGTACAGTCTCGTCGAACGCGCGGTCGAGCGAGAGTTGCTTCCCATGGCGCGAGATTTTTCGATGAGCGTAGCGGCGTGGGCACCGTTGGGGATGGGCGTTCTAACCGGTAAGTATTCCAAACGAAATTCCACACCCGCGAATGGCAGGTTGGAAGGAGCAGAGCACCCTCACCTCACGGCTTTCACGAGCGAAAGGAGCTTCGCCATTGCGGACAAGGTCCAACAACTTGCCGGCGAACTCGGACGTAAACCTTCACAGGTCGCCCTGAGCTGGATCCGACACAAAGGCGCGATTCCGATCGTCGGCGCACGAAAGGCAGCGCAGATCGTCGAAAATATAGAGTGCGTGGACCTGAATCTTTCCGCGGATCAAGTGAGAACCCTCGATGAAGTGAGTCGCATCGAAATGGGATTTCCCCATGATTTTCTGCAGGGTGACGCGACGCGCGGTCAAATTTTTGGAGAGAACGTGTCTCGGGTTGATGTAACTCCTCGCCACGGGCAAGAACCCGTTTGATCGCATGCCGGCTTCGCGAAACTGGATCCGCGGCCAAATGTTTCCCGATTTTCTGAAACTACCGCGACTCAGAAACTTTTCCCGTGAGTTAGCTCCCGCAATTGGTTTCGGGAAAAAGATGTTATATCATGTCTAATGCGGCACCTGCCGTTCGTCTTGATTGCAGATGAAACCTTCAAAAACAGGAACAACGGCCATGAGAAATATTATTGCCATCACCCAGATCACCATCGACGGCGTCATGCAGGCGCCCGGTGGTCCTGACGAGGACGTCACCAGTCACTTCACACATGGGGGCTGGGCCATGAAATATATGGATGACACGATTCAGCAGGAATTGGACGAAACGATTTCCGGCGAATTCGACATGATCCTGGGACGGCGCACGTATGACATCTTCGCAGGCTACTGGCCGCACCACGATGACAACCCCATCGGCAAGGCTTTCAATAAAGCTACAAAATATGTCGCGTCGCGCAGCCTTCAGCGGCTCGACTGGAATAATTCTCAGGTTGTCCAGGGCGATGTTGTCGCTGCACTGCGGCAACTGAAGAAAAGCGATGGACCAGAGCTCCATATTTGGGGAAGCAGCGCTTTGCTGCAGACTCTGATCGCTGCAGATCTCGTCGATGAATATAGACTTTGGATCTGCCCACTCGTCCTCGGCACCGGGAAGCGGCTGTTCGAAAATGGCGTCCCGCCGCGCGACCTCGCACTCGTGAAAAGTCGTAGTACCTCTACCGGTGTTTTGATCAACACCTACCGTTCAACCCGCAGCTAGCACCCCGCGCTATGTCGACCATGAATTTGCACCATGTCAGCGTTGTCGTTGAGGACCTCGAGGCGGCAGTCGCGTTTTTTACAGCGCTAGGGATGACAGTCGAAGGCAAGGCGCCGATCGAAGGGCGTTGGGTGGATCGGATCAATAATATCAAGGGCATCAAAATCGATATTGTGATGATGCGAACGCCGGATGGAAACGGGCGGCTCGAGCTGACGAAATTTTATAAACCAGAATTGGTTTCGATCAAACCTGCAGTCGCGCCACCGAATGCGTTAGGTTTGCGCAGCATCATGTTTAATGTCGAAAACGTCGACGAGGCGGTGGCGCGTCTGCGCGGCTTCGGAGGTGAACTGATTGGTGAGGTGGTTCGATACGAAGATGTATATAAACTCTGCTATATGCGAGGTCCTGCGGGTATTATAGTCGCGCTGGCGGAGGAGCTGTGATTTCCGATGTGGGTGCGTATTATCAAAGGCGGAGCAATTCCCAACTACATCGCTGCACGTGTGCGATTTAGACGGAGCGAACGCTCAGTCGGGTAGATCGAGATTCAAGATGGTCTGGCTAGCGGCATCATTTGCCGCCGCTCCGAGAGTGGTCCGAAAATAGTCCGTGCCGGCTCCGCGTTGTTCGACGATGGGGCGGGCGAAGGAGGCCAATCCGGCGCCGGCGATTTCAGCTTCCGTGGCCTCGGTCAATACATACCGCTCGTGGCCGAGGCGGTCGACGATCGCGGCCGCGACGCGCTGTGCGGAGGCAGTTTTCTTGGACGTGCGCAGCGTTCGCGCGATGAGCAAAGGCAAGGGACGCAGTTCCTGATGGACGGGCTTGATCGCCGCCGGCATCACGGCGCGGTCCGCGATTTTCTCCAAGCGGTCTCTCGCACCTGTCACCAGCGCACGCCTGCAGCCGGGAGTCGGACAAATCACGGCATCAAAGGGCGCTTTGCAGTTGGAACACCAGTTGAGGTAGTAGGGTGTTTCGTACAGAGCGAGTTTGATGGTCTGCACCACCTGCCGCGCTGTGACGTCGGCGAGGGCCGCGAACAGCGCGTCATAGTTCGGCGCGCAGTCCACGACCGTGTATTCGCGGCCGAGGTTTTCGAGCGAATGCGCATCTGAGCACGAGAACAATGCGTGCCGATCGAGGCTCGACACGCGACGGCACATCGGAGGAATCGACGTCAAACCAGTCTCTACGCCGAGCAGTTCGGCGGTGAGATCGACGTATAATTCCTCGAGTGAGGTTTCCCCGCCGACCGTGCCGAGGTCGGAAAACCACGGGTTGAAAACATGGGCCGGCGCAAAATGACATCGCGGGCCGTGTTCGAGCGTGCGCTCGAGCAACTGCAGCGGAGTCAGGTTCACCGTGGGCCTACCCTCCGACAAATCGCCGTGGGCGCGCAGTTCCTCGGCGAAGGCATGCGCGCTGTCGAACGTCGGAAAATAAAGCAGGTGGTGAAGCCCCTGAAACTTGGTCTTGGTCGGAGGCAGGCAGTCGACCTCCGTGCTCAGGACGAAGCGCAGCGGCCGCCGCAGTCCGATCGGGACGCGGGACCATACCCGTTCCTGGACCTCGTTCGTAAGTCGCAGAAAGCCATTCTCCCCTTCGGATGGCGCCGTCGACGCCTCGATCTCTCGCAGCCAATTCGGCTGCAGGCAGTCGCCGGTCCCGAGCACGTCGAGCCCTTTGCGCAGAGCCCAGACGGCGATGTTTTCCAGCGTCATCGCAGGAGACACACCGGTCGAGTAGCGCGAGTGGAGGTGCAGGTCCGCAGCGAGGAGCATAGGGCGTCCCTTCGTTGCCGCTAACCCGGATTCCGCGCAAGTCACAGAAACGGGCGCCTAAATAACAGGCGTTCGGAAAACACTACTGCACCTCCACCCACGCCACGAGTTCCGCTTGATAGCTGACTCCGCCAGCCACGATGCCGCGTTGATTTAGTTCGCGTTGAAAAATCGGTTCCACCGTTTTGCGGTAAAACGTCATGTCGCAGCGTTCTCCAGCTCCCTCGAGCGGGACCGCGTGAAAAATCTCATCGGGTTTACGCTCCCAGCTCGGGATCCGTTCGCCATTTTCCGCAACAGCGATTGTCAGCAAACGAGTTTTCCGCTGGCGGCGCTCGCCTTCGGTCTCCACCCGCCAAACGCCCAGACAGCCCTTCCGGCCATCGCGGCTGCGCACCCGAATGCCGAGTGCCTGCGGCGGCAGGGCCGCAAACTGACGCTGCCAGCCGACAACCTTCGGGTGATCCAGCCCGAGAAGCTCCATGCTCGCATTCGCCTGCGACCGATCTCGGTCAGACGTGAAAATCGAATCGATCCGCCCATCGGCGGTATCGAGCCGAAAATCGCCCGGCCCCAGAGGAACGAATTTCAGTCCCTGCACTTCCGCCGCGTCCTTCACGAAGGCCGTCAAGGTTTGCACGTCCTTTGACGTGTGCGCCAGCGGCTCGTAATCCTGCAGGCTGAAGCCATCCAGGTCCTGGAACAGTTCGTAAACCGCGGTGCGCGCATCGGCTGCGTTGGCCATTGCGGCCTGGAGCTCAACCTCCGTTCGCCGGAGATTCGGGTCGCGCAACGCCTCGGCATAGAGCTTCTGGTAGTTCACGCCTTCCGAGAGTTGGCCGAGAATCTGCGCTCGTAGATCCTCCGCCACGTTGCCGTGTTCGTCCACCTTGCCGAGTGTCTGCGCGATCGCCTTCAGCTTGTCTTCCAGCATGAGAAAGATGCTGCCTTCGATCGTGTCGGAGAGGACGAGGTTGTAGACCTGCGCCGTGTTTTGCTGCCCATAGCGATGGATTCGCCCAATGCGCTGCTCCATGTCCATCGGGTTAAAGGGCAAATCGAAATTGAAGAGGATGCGCGCGTGCTGGAGGTTGATGCCCTCGCGCCCGGCTGCCGTGCAGATCATGACGCGAGGGCCGTTTGGCTCCTTGAAGCGCTTCTCCGCGGCCGTCTTTGAGCCGTGGTCCCCACCTCGCAAGACGACGACTCCTTTGCCAGGGAAATACTTCTCGATGCTCGCCCCGAGCATTTCGACGCTGCCGAGATAGGTCGCGAATACCACCATCTTCTCGCGCGGGTTTTGCGCCCACAGCACATTCATCGCACCCAGCAGCTTCTGGACTTTGGTTTCCGCGTCCTGCGGGAACGCGGCGAGCACCTTGCGGATCATGGCTCGCTCTTCCGGCAGAGCCAACTCGACCGCATTGACCGCGGTGTCCTCCGCCGCCGCGATAGTGTCCTCCGAGGTGTACGCGTCCGAGGCCAGCGCCAGCTCCTCCTCCTTGAATTTTTTCAGCAGCTTGCGCCGAATGTCGGCCAGAATCCGATCGGTCTCCGCGTCGCCGAGTTGATCCGCTCCCAAATGAAACTCCGCGCGGATCAGTTCCTTGGCTTCTTGCCAGGCGTGGTTGCGTTTCTCCACCTCGTGCTGGGTGTCGAAAACGATGCCTTCATGCACCGTGAGCGCGATGAGACGGCGGCGCAGCGTGCGGCTGACGGCCGCGAAGCTCGAGGCGGCGATTTTCTGAAAAATCGTCATGACGAAACCCAGCGCCGCGCCCTTGCCTCCCTTCCGCTTCGCCAGAGCAAAACCCTCCGCCAGATATTCCGTCAGCAGACTGTAGAATACGTTTTCCGCCGGAGACATCAGGAAGCTTTCCGTATGCACCCAGCGCCGGGCGAAGAGCGGCGAGCCGTCGGGTTTGCACGCATCCGCCTTGGTGCGGCGCACCACCACCGCATTGAGCCGGTGGCGCTTCTCCACCATCTCCTGAGCACTCTGGAAAAGCGTGGGATCGAGCAACTGCACGAGCATCCAGAACCTGAAGTGGTCGCCTTGATGCGGCGTCGCCGAGAGCAGAATCAAATCCCGCGATTTTTTCCGCATCAGCTCCGCCAACTTGTAGTTGAGGGTCTTCTTTACTTTCCCGCCGGCGTTGTAGGCGGTGAGATGATGCGCTTCGTCGAAGATAATAAGATCCCAGTCCGGGGCCTCTTCGAGGCGCTGCATGCGCTCCTTGAGCTTCAAGGTGTCGATGCTGCCGATCAGAAAATTATGCTTCGCGAACGCATTCGAGCGGCGATCGCTCACGTCGCCTTCGTGGCCGAAGATCTCGAAATTGAGGTTGAACACTTCGTTGAGCTCCCGGTGCCAGTTGTTCACCAGCCCGGCAGGCACGATCATCAGCGCGCGTTTCATTTCACCGCGGCTGGCCAGTTCGCGCAGGATCAACGCGGCTTCGATCGTCTTGCCGAGGCCGACCTCGTCGGCGACGAGGAAGCGGCGCGGCGACGTCGTGGCCACGCGATGCACCAGCACGACTTGATGCGGCAGCAAATCGATCTTGGCCGACGTGAGGCTCGCCGCGCTGTCGAGCAAGGGCAGCCGATGCGCCAAACAGGCCAGCCAAGCCCGGCGATTGCGGGACGGCTCCCCTTGGGTGTTGAGGATGATTTCCTCGGTGCGGTCGCGCAACACCGTGAGCGCGGCGACGGGCACTTGGCGTTCGCCACTGGCGAAGAAGCAGCGAACAAAACCGTCGCCCACATGGGCAACAACGACACCTTCGCCGAAGTCGCGATGCGCCACCCGGCCGCCGGGAACGATGGAGTCCGCTGCAGGAGAGATCACGACACGCGCTGAAGGAAGAGGCCGATGCCGTGCTCCAGATCCGCACAACCCGGCGGGACGATGCGGGCGATGTCGCGTTGCGCGCCGTTCCAGATGCAGTGACTGATTGGGATCGTTTCGCCTCGGTAACCGGGAGCGGATTTCCAGATAACGGAGTCATCGGCTCGGCGGTGCTCGAAGCGACGGCGATTCACCATCCAAAAGATCAGGGCGGCTTCCTGTCCTCCGCCCGCGACCTCAGCCTGGAATTCTCGAATCGCCGCGAGCAGCTTCGCCTGCATCCACTCCGTCGCCGTCTCCGGAGTCATGGAATCGATCGCCGCGTCGAGTCCGGCGACGATGATCGTGCGGCCATCCTTGCCCGTGTAGTAGTCGTCGCGGACCGGCCAGCCTTCGGCCTGCCAGCGGAACCACTGGCGCAGGGAGAGCGCCTTGGCCAACGTGCAGCGTTTGGCCAGTTCGGGGGCGTCCCACACGACCGAGACGCCGCGCTTGGTCCAGACGATGGAATCGTTGCAGTCGGCTCGCATGGTTTACGCGACCTCCTCCGTGAAGCCGAACTCGACCTGCAGCGCCTGCACGGCGGGCTTGTTACGCTCCATCCAGTCTTCGTAAAGACGCTGCGCTCGATAGGCGGCTTCCTTCACGGTCTGGTTGGCGCCGTTTTTCCCGAACCAACTGAGCAGATCCGGAATTGCCGGGTGATGGAGGAAGTTGGGGCTGTTGAGCGTATCCCAAACCTTGATACCGCTATCAGCGTAGCTGGCGCCGATCAGGAACAGAGTTTGGTCAAGGTCACGCGACATGCCCTTTCGATTCTGGCCTTTCCAAGCGCGTGCCCAGGCGAGCGGCTCGACCATGCGATAGGTTTTGCCGTCTTTGTCGCACCAGCCGCGCTTTTCAAAATCGGCGGGCGACATGCCCGTGCCGCGGAGGAATTTTTGCAATTGGTCATTCGGCACTTCGTCGGTTTTGCGGAAGATGCGCAGGAACTGACGAGAGAATGCCTCGGCCGTCACCGGTGGCGCGTCGGCCGATTTCTCGTCTTCGTCGTCGATGAGTTGGTTGATGCCGACCAGCGCTTCGCGGAGCGTAAACTCACGGCCTTGTTCGACGAAAACCTGCCCGTAGTGTTGGGAATAATATTCAAGGGCCTTGCCGCGTTTGATGACGCGGAGGTCGGCCTCGGGAAGACCGGCGCTCTGATGTTGTTCGAGGAGCGACTTGAGCGCACGTACATCATCCATGATCCGCCGGCGTAGACGCGCCCAACTGATGCGCACCGGATCAGCGCGGCGTTTGCGGCAGACGTGGATGATGTCGTATTCGATCTGCTGAGAGCCAAACTGCGATTTATCGCCTTTGATTTCGTCGCTGCGAACGGGATAGGTCGTTTCCAAGTAAAAGCCTGCGCAAAATAGGCCCTCTAAAACATCAACCCACGGTTTGTCCTTACTGTGATGAAACGTGAACGCAAGAATACCGCCAGGCTTTAATGTTCTATAAGCCTCCATCCAACAGCCCTGGAGAATTCCTTTATAGTCTTCGCTTGGGTTCGACTGACGGACACTATTTTCAACTGCTTCGAGTGCCTTCGGTGTCCGTTCTTTTGCGAAGTGCTCCGGATATCTTCCGCGAAGAGCGAGCCGCAACCACGCATAAAAGAACTCGGATAACTCAGCATACTGAATCAATTCACCGAACGGTGGATCCGTGATAATTATATCCAGTGCCTGATCCAATATATTCCCATTAAGATTCGTCGCTGATCCACAGTATATCTTTACTGAGTCCCTAACGACATCACGAGTAAGTATAGGAACACTCTTACCCTGAATCGATTGAGCTAAATCTATTGAACTACGAGCAACGTTTTGCCGACCGACCAACTCGTGGACATTATTCTTCCACTCGATTCCCTCAACTATGCCGCAGGCACATGCATTCCAGTTCCCCCTCCCAAATTCTCCAAAAACGTTGTTTTCTACAGTCGTGGATTTCGGCTGAAATTTTCCACTCGAGAACATAGGCTCGAGTTTATCTGCCGCAATATTCCACAGGGTGAAACTGTTCTGATTTCTAAGATACTGTTGTAAGGCACCGAAAGCGACTTCCCCCGCGGGCTCCGAGAAATCGGGTTTAGTAACAATTGCTCTGAGTATCTGGGAATGAATTAAGAGCTGAGTTGGATTAAACATTTTCCACCAATGTTTATATCCGTGGCCTTCCACATCGTGCTTTCCGATTTCAGCACCAGCCTCAACAGCGGTCTCTGGCCAAAAGTCCCGTAAATCCACATGGCTCCTGACGAACCATTCGTTTGCTGCAGCCGCCGCCAGACGACAATTTGCCTTGGCAAAGAAACGACCTCCATAGCAGTGGCCATCTTTGTCGCGCTTCGAGCTGTAACCTTGTATAACATACGGAGCTAACGGCGCGGGCTTACCCGTCTTTTTCGTACTCTCCATTACATCCTGCTGACGCCCGCAGGTCGGGGCCTGGCACTCAAAGGTAGATCGCTTCGGCACATTTCCACCGGCGGAGCCCGTCGAAAAGGTCACTCCTGTTTCCGGGCAGGTTACCGTCTCTGGCAGTTTTCCGCGCACCTCGACCAAACAAAGCGTCTTGGCCCGTTCGCGATACCAGCGAATCGTCGACTCCACATCGTCGGTGGCCGAGCCTCCCAGCGGGTGTCCCTCGGCATCCGTGGGCCCGCAGCCCTTCAGCCAGTCCGGATGCATGAGCAAGGTGAGCTCCACTTTCTTGTTACTGGCTTTGCCGCCGAGACTGATGGAATCGCCCCGCAGGCGTCCCGCTAGGTCGGTGTGAACCTTGCCGCAGTGTGGGCAGGTGAACTCGCCTCGTGCGTTCATCGACGCGAAGGGTTTCTCATCGGGAGCAATCGCCAGCGATGCGTCCGGCGCCATGCGCGCCGGAAACTGCTCCACGTCGAACGTCTTGCCGCAGTCGCATTCGAAATCCGACCAGTGTTTCACCGTCAGCGTCTTGATCGCGATGACCGGTGTCGTCATGAGCGGCGTGCGATGGCCGCAGCTCAGCGACTCGCAAGGACCGTGTTTGGCCCAGAACGTATAGATAATCTCTGGGCCTTCGTAACGATACTGAGGCCGCTCCTGCCACGGCACCGTCCAGATGTCGAAATCGACAGGCAGCTTTTCCCAGCCATCAGCCGCCGTTGCGCTCCGCTTGAACCAGACGCCCTTCTCACCCTCCGGCCCGTCGCAGGTGAAATAAGGCATGAGGAAAGGTTTCACCTCGGCTTCGATCTCGGCGAAGAGACGTTTGACCTCCTCGACATCGACCGGGGTCACCTCGTTTTTCACCACAAACCAAGCCACTGGGTTGAGGTCGCAGCCGAAGAGATTCATGCCGAGGCGCGAGCCCTCGACCAGCGTGGTGCCACCGCCCATGAACAAGTCGCCGACCTGGAGTTTCTGAAACGCAGGGTTGTTCTGGTGGTTGCCGTAGTAGGCCTTCCAGATTTTGGACGCTGCTTCCGATTCATCGTCGGGCGCCTTGGTCGCGGCGGCGAGAAGCATGGCGCGGAAAACGCTCGAACGGCGACGCGCCCACCACTTCGACATCTGGTAGATGGGCTTGCCCGCGTTTCCCTCGATCTGCGCGATCTCGTTGATCGGCACGATGGGAAAATCCACCTCCAGGCAGGTCTTCGGGCGGTTCGGGTCGTTGAAATCAACCGAGTCGAGCGTCCACGGTTTTCCCGCGCCGACGAGTTCGGCGATTTCATCGGTGAGGCGTTCTTTTTTGCTGCGGGCCATGGGCGGGTCGGGCGTTAGATTTTCGAGAGAGTCAGGAAAGGGACGAACGTCTCCAGAAGCGTGAGACCGCCGTGGGAAAGCGTCTTGTTGCCACCCGCCACGGCCCACTTCGTGCGGCCGAGCGCCAGGCTCCAGCGGCCGGATGGGCAATCGAGAGTGAGCGCCAACGGCGGCAGCCACTCGCGCGTGGTCAGCTCGCTTTGCCGGTAACGATTCGCTCCAAAATTGTCGCGGAGGTAATTTTTTTCGTCGGTCTCGGCATCGCGAAAAGAACCAGCGTCAGCATAGCCGTGATCGGAGGTGATGAGCACCTCGCGCCCGGTGGCGAGTTTTGCCACCAGCGTCCAAAAATCATCGGAGCGGAGTTGCTGCACGACCTCCGGGAGCAATTCGCGAATGCCCTTGCCGTGCCCGGCGAGGTCGTGGACGCGAACATCGGGCCACTCATGCCAGACGAAGAGGCGCGATTCGTGGGAGAGGCTCCGAGCGAGGTCGGCCCAAGGCAGTTGATTGGTCAACGTGTAGGCGCCCGTGACCTTGTGGGCTCCGCCCGCGCCGTTGTTGTCGAGCGCGCCACGATGCGAGAAGCCAAGAGCCCTGGCGTACGCGTTGGTTTCCGCCGGGAGTTCCGATCCACACAGCTCTGGCAGGTTCACGAAGAACCCGCGTTTCGCGGCCTCGGCCATCAGCACCGGCATCTCACGCGCCGAGAGGCCATCGAGGATCAACACCGCTTTGCCGCCGTGGCCGGCATGCCACCACTCGAGAAGGCGAGCACTGCCGCGCGGAACGGCCGTGGCGAACTCCTCCCAGAGCGTCCAGGCCGCCCCGCCCAGCAGCAGCTCCAGCGGCTCGATCGCTTTTTCGCGTCGAATCAATTCCTCGACGACATTGCCCTGAGCGAGCGGAGCGAAGAACTGCGACTGCAATTCAGACCGGATTGTCGCCCAAGCGGCCGAGGCGTCTTCGGTGAGCAGGCGCTGAGTCGTGACGTGCGGCAGTGACATTTACGCGCCCTCCTCTTTCTGCACTTCGAGCACGTACTTGCCCTCGGGCAGCTTGCGGAGGAGAGCCTGAAGCTGTGCGCCCGTGAACCCGTCCGTGGAAAGGCGGAGCGCGCGCATCTTGGTCTGACCGGTGATTCCCCACTGCTCGACGGTGCCGAGCAGGTTGAGCGGAGAATTGGCGGCGGATGTGAGGACCGGCGCGGGAGGCATCGGCACAGTGGACGTGATACCGCCCCCGCTGTCTCGAGTGGCGGGGCTGCTGCTGTCGGAGCCACCGGCTGGCAGCGGAAAGGAGGCGCCGCCGCCAAAAAGGCCGTCGGAAGGCATTCCACCGGAAGGAGTGAAACCACCAGGCGAGGCCGATGCACCCGCGCCTCCGGTTGTCGCGGGGCCGTCACTGATCGGCGGCATCACGCCGCCGGCTGAGGGCGTCGCGGTCGGCACGTGAAGCGTAGTGCTGGCGAGATGGGTGCCGGTAATGTTAGAGAGTTTACCGCGAATGCGGGGCAGCGCGTCGGCTTCGCTCTCACCCGCGTTAGCCTGAATCCAAGTTGAGCCACGCAGATTGAGCGCGATCGCGCCGCGCGCCACGAGGTGCTCGAGGTTGTCCTTGATGTCCGCCTCGCCGAGCCAGGGGATCGAGTGCTTGCCATTTGCAAGCGGCTCCTGAAGTTCCTTCAACAGGTCGGCGAGGGAGGCATTGGCTTTGGCGAAGGCGGCCACGAGTTCCTCGAATTCCTCCGGGATGAAGTGGGCTTCCTTGATCTGGGTGTGGATGGCTTGGGGGATTTGCGCGCCCTGTTTGTCGTGCTTGTCGTAAGCAAACTGGCAGTTGGCCGGAGTCGCATAATCCCAGACGTCGAGAATCGCGAAGACGGGAAAACGTCCCTTGAGCTTCGCCGTAAGCTCCCGCTCGAATTTGATCAAAAGCGCTCCGAAATCTTTCTCCGTCGTCTTCCACTCCATCGCGAGTTTCGCGGCGCGGGCGTCGATGATGATATCGGTATCGACGTAAATGTTCGGCGTGCCCTCCGCCGGCAGGAGGAAGCGCACCGTGTTGCGCTTGGCGGCGAGATGCTTCGTCAACCAGCGCCCTAGCGTGGCGTTTTTGTTCTCCGGAAATTCCGGGAGAACGATCAACGGGATGCGATTGTCCCAGGCCTGCGGGTGCGACTCGGGTGGCAGCTCCGTCCACGGGTCGTTTTCCCAACTACGCCGCAGAACGATGATGCGGAAGGGCGACGTATCCGCACCGGCAAGGACGCCGTGGAGAAGTTTCGCGAGAAACTCCACGTCCTTGCCGTCCGCGAAGAGTTTGGTGTTGCGGGCGTTCGCGAGGAGCTTGGTTTCGTTGTTCTCCTCGTTCTTGAAGACGAGTCGGTCGCCGATCTCGTGGAGGTTGAAACTGCCCTCGCGAATGCGGGACAACTCCACCCGGAACGCGTTTTCATCGACCGGCTTCGTCCGGGTAATATCGATCTGGAGATCGTTCGGGTGGGCGCCGAGCAGGCGATCCACCGTCAGCGAGCGCAGCCAAAGAGAGCTGATGATTTCGGCGGCGTGCGGCACCTCCTCGGCGGGGTTGTCCACCGTGTCGTTGACGTTTTCGAGATTGCGCAAAGCGCGCTCGCGCAGGTCGCGGTGAACCTGATTGGCCACGCTGTCGATCAGCGAGCCGACGGCGCTCTTGTCGTTGTCGATGCGGAAATCAGCGGCGGTGAAGACAGGACTCGTCTCTCCCGCGACCTTGAACGTCTCGACCAGAATTTTGATCAGGTCGCGCGTTTCCTGCGCCTCCGTGGCCATGAGCACCTGGTCGTCGAGCAGCTGCAGCAGTTTTGGCGAAAACGGCCACGCTTCGACGAACTCGGCGCGCTCCTTTTCGATCTCGTGAGCGGGTACCTGACGAAGGCGGCACGACTCGCGAAAATGAACATCGAGGCAATCGGCGATTTCGGCGTCGGGGATGTTAAAGCGGTTTTCGAAAATGCGGTAGAGAAGGAGTCGGCGGCGGTCGCGTTTGACCAAGGGTCCCGTGAAATCGACGACCAGCGGATCGACCCTGTGCACTTGTTGGTACGCGTCCGTGGTTCCGTCGCGCACAGAAAGCACGAGGGCGAGTTTGTCTGGGTGGGCGCTGGCGACCTCGCTGAGGGTTTGGACGAAGTTGAAAGCCCAGATTTTGTGCGGGTATTGCTTCGTATTGGTCAGGCCGTCGTACCAAGTCTGAAATTCATCCAGAATCAGCACAGTCGGGGTATGGCTGACCAAGGTGAGCACATCTTGATCGCTGGGAACATGGGTGCCGCGCGCGGTCCACTGCCCCTTCACAAATTGGCCGTGGGGATGCTGATCCCAGAGCAAGTCCCAGAGGTGCTTGTAGCGCTGGTTGTGCATCGCCTCGGCGATCACATGAAACCCCTGGCGAAAAGAGAGCTTGGCAACGTTGCTGTCCTTCAGTCGCTGCGCCCAGTAATCGCGCCATTTCACGGCGGCGGCGTGGTTGCGCAACAGGTGAAAAGCCGTCGCCATCATGTGGGACTTACCCTGTCCGCGCCCGCCCTTCAGAACGACGGTCTTGGTTTTGTCCGGCTGCAATGCCTCGACCATTCGCAGCAGGTCGATCGACGGGTAGGTGATTTCGAGAAACTGCTCGGCGGGACGTTCGATCGCGCCGCCCTTTTTGCTATCGCGCAGCTCGATGACGGTGCCCTTGAGGGCCTTGCCGCGAAACTCGGGACGAAGTGTTAGGTTTAGCATCGGGGTATGCTGGAGGCGGTCGTTTCTATTTTCCGCGGTGGCTCGCTGCGCCGCTGCGCTCGGAGGCATGGGCTCGTCGAGGTCGGAGCCCTGCCCCTTCCGAGTTTACCTCCGATCGCGGCTGGAAAGTAGGCATCCGGGATGCGGGCTCCAACCGGCGACGGCCCGCGGACGCAGAAGCTAGGACGGACATGAACAGCAGCACCTCACACTACCGCTCATGGGGTGTAAA
The DNA here is from genome assembly GCA_035765635.1 of Opitutaceae bacterium. GTDB lineage: Bacteria > Verrucomicrobiota > Verrucomicrobiia > Opitutales > Opitutaceae > EW11. Next base: position 2,916 of record DASTWZ010000013.1, on the reverse strand, counting down.
GCCTGCACTACCGTTGCAGGGGTGTTGGTCGGGAGAGGCAATGACTATGATCCGGCGTGGCAAACGATACGGCGAAGCGCCTGCTGACGCGGGTGAAAGCACTCCGAGAAGCACTCGGATTGAGCCAGGAAGAATTCGCCGAACACGCTGGTCTCAAATACAAGCACTACCAGGCGATCGAGGCGGGCCGCAAAATCGACATCCGATTTTCCACGCTAGAAAAGCTGGCCAAAGCCTGTGGTCTGGAGCTTTGGGAGCTGCTTGACTTCGATTCAAACTCGATGGCCGTAGCCGAGCCCGCGGACGACCCGAAACTCGGGACGAATCTCCGGAAAAAAATGCGCAAGCCAGCCAAGCGCGCGACTGGCAAGAAGAACGCATAGCGCGGCGAAGCCGCAACCAAAGATTACGCGCGCGGCGCGCTAAGGAAGAAGTAAGAATGCAGAATGAAGAATGAAGGCATGGCCAGCCTCAGTGGGCAGGGTGAGCGGTCTCTCGCGAGCCGCAACCGTATGGCCTAACCTCCGGGTTGAGCCACACGTCAAAGCGGCTCGCGAGAGACCGTGTCTGATGTCGCCTTCGGCTCGGTACGCCCTACCTCGGAGCCCGCATCCATTTGCAAAAAAATCCTCGAGGAATTGAGCGATTCTGCGGGACAGCAGTGTAAGCAGGGGCGGCGCTTACGATCGGTGCGAGCTGGGCGCTTTGCGAGTATTCGGCCCGAAGCGACACCCCCGCCTGCAGGAATCTAGCGCCAAGGCGTAGGGGTGTAACTGAATCGTCACCGAATTGTAACATTCCCCTTGTCGCAGTTACGGTCGCCCCCTTGTGTCCGCTCGCATGGGGCGGATCAAACATGTCTTGGAAAATCGAACTGTCGGCGAAGCGATCCTGAACCGGCGTTTCACGGTGGAGCTTTGCGAAAACGTCCATCTCCACTATCGCAATCTGCGGCTGGAGTTTCCCAAGGAGGAATTCCTCACGCTGCTTCGCCATCTCAAGCAACTCGACGAATCTAAAATCGAGTCTTTCGACTACGGCCACGGGAAATTCCAACTGATCGCGGAGGATCAGAAGCTCCCCGAAAAGACCGAATTCAACCATCGGGTGCAGATCGAGGAACAGGTCGAAGGTCACTACCACGTCCACTTCCGAAATCTGCGAGTCGAGCTGCGCGACCTGGCTGATCTCGGCGTGCGTCCGCCGTTGCGGACCTATCCTGTGTATTTGCTGGGCAAATACACCGGTCTGGCTCGCAAGGCCAAGCAGCGCTTGCGGCGAGCCGTCGGCCGGCGCGTTCGCGAATGGTCCGTCTCCCTTCGTCCGTGGAAATGGCGGCGCCAGGATCCGCGAAGCGGCGTCGCGATCGACACCGACTTTTACTCGCGCTACATTTTGAAGAATTCGCGCGTGCGCAGTATTCAGCCGAAATCGGTGAAGCTCTCGAACTTGAGAGCGCACATTCGCACGCCAGCCGGAGACAATTTCATCGCCGTCGGAGACACGCCCGCCGCGCGTTATCTCGTCGGCGACAAGCCCGGCTACGAAGCGTACCATAAGTTGGAAAACGCATTCGATGTTCACGACGCGAAACGCTTCGACGACTTGATTCAGTCTGTCCGCACCACCGGCTATGATCCGAAAAAGTCCGCTATCGTGGTCTTCAACGGCGAACCGGTCATTCGCGATGGTCAGCACCGCGCGGCGATCCTGTACCATCTGCACGGCGACATCGAGGTCACGGTCGCCAACGTCGAATTTGCCTGAGGATCGCGAATCCGCGTCCGCCCGTTTACCCCATGGCCTTCAAGAAACATTCGATAGCAGAGGTGCCTCGTCCCGCTTCTACCTCTCGTTCCGCTTCCACTTCGTCGCGCGTTTGCGTTCACTTTGGAGCGCTCGAAAAATTCGTTTTCGTTCTCCCGGTCCTGTTTGGCATCGGCTTCTACTGGCTGAGAAGCCGGCATCGTTTGGAATACTATTCGTTCGTGCGGGAGGATGGTCCGGCGGAGGACTTCCAGGCATTGATGCTCCTGGGCGCCGCGATTTGTTCCGGTTTTACCGCGCGTACGTTTTTCCGCGCACATGAACGCCTTCTGGGCACCGCTTATCTTTTGCTCGCGATGGCTATTTTCTGCGTGTTCGGCGAGGAGATCAGCTGGGGTCAGCGCATCATCGGGTGGCAGAGCACGGGTTATTTCGCCGCGGAAAACGTCCAGAAGGAAACGAATCTCCACAACGACGAGCACATCCGCATGCTCCTCGATCCCTCCATTCTCGCGGCCAGCGTCTTCGGCATGATGACGGGCCTGCTGAGCTTTTCCTTCCTGCGCCGAGGCGCGATCCGGGCCTCATTTTTTGGCACGGAATTGCCCACCATCGGCCTGTTTGGCGTTTCCGCCGGCATCTACGCCGTCTTCGTCCACTTCAACGGCGTCATCCGGCCATACTATCACGGCTTCGATCTCTTCCTCTGGCAGGATCTCGAAATGGCCGAGACCTTTTTCGCCACCGGAGTATTCTTCACGCTCCTCCTGAAGATGCGCGCCGCGCGCCGTTTCTTCGGAAAAGAAGTCGTCTCGGAATCCCCCGCGCAACGGAGCGCCGGTCCTCTGGCCGGCCAACTCTAAAAGAGTCCCGCTTGGCGGGACGCTAGCTAGGTTTTGCCTTCTGAGTTAGCTCTGCCCCCCCGGGGGTAGGGCGAGCCGTCCCTGGCGAGCCGCGTTGAGCGTGGCTTAACCCGGAGGTTAGGCCGAACGGTTGCGGCTCGCGAGGGACCGCTCGCCCTGCTATGATGCCGTGTGAGGCAAGCGGAAAGTTGGCTCGGTTATTATTCCATATTTGAAGGAGTGCTTGGCTTTCTTGGACGAGCGATTTCTGCGGGGAGTGTGGCGGCGAGCGCGTTTGGAGTGTCTC
>DASTWZ010000012.1:0-100783 GCA_035765635.1 Opitutaceae bacterium | reverse complement strand
ATGTCACATCCTACCTTGATCGTTTCTGACTTTGACCCGAGCAGTCGCCCGAGTACCTTTTCAACGTTAGTGTTTATCATAGGCCGACAAGTTGGAGCCTCTTGCTCCGCTTGTCGGCTTCATGGCATCTACCCACTGAGGCCGGTCATGCGCTTACCTACCCACAGAGCCTAGCCGTTTGCCTAATTGGCTCCGTTATAAGCATATTTAATGAGAACGGGTCTCAATCTCTATTGACAGATCCAAAATGAGACTTGATCTCGTGACGAAGCGCGAATCGACGCTGCCCGACTTGTTTTTGGGTAAGCCGGTCTCTGTTCGCCGTTTATTACGCTTCACCGGAAATCGTCATGAAAATGAAAACCTGCGGCACAGTCCTCGCCGCGCTTCTCTTCAACCCTTTCGCATTGGCCCAAACGCCCGCCGCCGACCGCGCGGCCGATCCGGAGGTGGTCAAGCTCTCCACCATCGAGGTGGTCGGCCAAGTCGATAAAAGCGCCTACAACGTCGCCGTCGCCACGGTAGGCTCCCGCTTTCCCGAACCAGTGCTCGATTCGCCACGTTCCGTCCAGATCGTGACCGCGCAGATGATCGCCGATCGGGCGATTCTCGACCCACAGGAGGCACTGCAAAATGTCGCGGGCACGACGCGCTCGGGCTCCTACATCGGCGCCGGCGAGACGTTCTTGCTGCGCGGTTTTCAGCAGACCGATTTGATCAAAGACGGATTTCGCGCCGGCACCGCCGCGAACGTTGGCCTGACCGCCACGGGGCCGACCGACATGGCGAATATCGATCGCATTGAATTTCTGAAGGGACCCGCGGGCATTCTCTATGGACGCGGCGAGCCCGGCGGAGTGGTCAACTACATCACGAAATCCGCAACGTTCGAAAACACCGCGGAAGTTCAACAAAGCGTCGGCAGCGACAGTTTCTATCGCAGCCAGATTGGAGGAAACTGGAATCTCCTTCCTGACCGCGTCGCGCTGCGATTGGACGCGGCTTATGAAAACGCCGATTCGTTCATCAACGAAATGCACGGCGAAAGAACGTTCGTTGCCCTCGCGACCAAATGGCAGGTCGACCCCGCTACCACGCTGACGGTGCGCGGCGAATATTCCCACGATGATCGCTCCACCAATCCAGGTTTGCCATATCTCGACGGCGCTGTGCTCCCGGGCGTGCCGCGCGATCAATATCTCGGCGAACCCGGCTTCACCGAATTCACTCACAAAACCTCGAGGGGCATCGCCCAACTCGAACATCGCTGGAGCGAGAATGCCGTCACGACCGTCTCCGTGCATGGCCGCCATTCCACCGAAGTGGGAAACTATTTTCTTCTCTATAATTTTGCTGGTCCCCTTCAGGATCCAGTGACGAAAGACATCGCGCGGGCTGTCTCGATCAACGATCACCTCGACGAAAATTTCACCGCGCGCATCGATCAAACGCTCGCCGCGAATCTGAGCGATTCCGGACGTTTCCGCATTCGCAACCAGCTCCTGCTCTCCGGCGAATTCGAGCGCCAAACCCAGAATCATCACCGCATCCTCGGCTCGCAGGTCTCGATCAATCCCTACGATCCGGTTTACGTCGGCTACGCGCCGCTTCCCCTCCTGCCGTTTCCCGACTTTCCGCTCAAGCTCAACGAATACTCGGACGTCGCGGCCAACGTGTATTCAGTCGCCGCCATCGATCGGCTTTCTATCGGCGACAAAATTTTCCTCTCGGCCGGCGGGCGCATGGAATGGTTTCGCTCGAACTACTCGCTGAACTATCCCGATCCCGGCACTCCCTTCACCAATAGTGTCGGCAAACAGCGGCTTTCGGATTTCAGCCCGACGGCCGGTGTAGTGGTGAAGCCACTACAAACGCTCTCGCTCTACTTCAGCTACGCGGAGTCGAAGAATGTTTTCCTGAACGCCTTCGCTTCTCCGACGGCGACCGGCGCGCCGCTCGATCCGGAAAGCTCCCGCCAATACGAGCTCGGCGCGAAAAAAGAATGGCTGGACTCGCGCCTGACTGCCACGGCGGCGGTTTTTGAAATCGAAAAGAACGACGTGGTCGGCGCCGATCCGAACAATCCGCTTTATTCGATCAACTCCGGCAGCCAGCGGAGCCGCGGGATCGAACTGGAAGCATCGGGAGAAATTCTTCCCGGATGGCGCCTAACGGCCCAGATGAGTCACACCAGCGCGAAGATCACCTCAGCGCCAAACAATCTGAATGTCGGCAATCGCCGCACCGGCGTCCCGACAAATGCTGGAGGGCTTTTCACGGTCTATGAATTTCGCTCGGGAGCGCTCAAAGGGCTGGGACTCGGCGGCGGCGTGTTTGCCGCGAGCCGGGTCGCAGTCGATGATGCCAATTCCGGCACCCTGCCCTCGTATGTTCAGTTCGATGCCACGACATATTATTCACTCGGAGCGTGGAAGTTTCAGATCAATCTGAAGAACGCGTTCGATCGCACTTACTATTACGCGACGAGCAACAGCACGATGGTTCAGCCTGCTGCCGGCCGTACCCTTCTCGCCTCCGTTCGCTATCAATTCTGATCCATCGAGCTCAGTTCGGATGAACAGCGCTGACGCGAAAGCGCCGCTCATCCGATATTCTTCGACTCGTCCCTTCGCTTATGATTTCCGCCGCATCCATTCGCCGTTGGTGTTGGATCCATAAATGGACCAGTCTGGTCTGCACGATCTTCCTGCTGATGCTCTGCGTGACCGGTCTGCCTTTGATTTTTCACGAGGAGATCGACCACGCTTTTTCAAAATTCGAAAAGCCCGCCGACCTTCCGGCCGACACGCCTTGGGCCAATCTAGACCGCATCGTCGAGGCCGCCAAAGCTGCTGCTCCCGGGCAAGTGGTCCATTTGGTTTATAGCGAGGACAAGGAGCCCGATCATCTTTATGTGAGTCTGGGCGACAGCCCGGCCGCGCCGCTGGACAAGGACACCGGGGTGATCGTCGACTCGCGCACGACGCATGTGCTCGGAAAACAAAAGTACGGCGAGGGCGGCGTCATGGACGTCTTTTTGAAACTGCACGTCGAAATGTTCGCCGGTCTTCCCGGTAAACTCTTTCTCGGCGTGATGGGAGGACTCTTCGTCATAGCGACTATCTCCGGCGTGGTGCTCTACGCGCCTTTCATGCGGGAGCGCTCGTACGGCGTGGTCCGGCGGGACAGGAGCACGCGCTTGAAATGGCTCGATCTGCACAACCTGCTCGGCGTGAGCGTCGCCTTGTGGATCGGAGTCGTGGGCTTCACCGGCGTGCTCAACACCTGGGCCGATCTCCTCTTAAAGGTCTGGCAGTTCAACGAACTCGGAGCGATGACCGCGAGCTACAAAGGGCAGCCGCCCGTGACTCATCTCGCGTCGTTAGAGCAAGCCGTGGCCACAGCGCGCCAGCACGAACCAAACATGCAATTCGCCTTTGTCGCCTATCCCGGCACGGCGTTCAGCAGTCCTCATCACTACACGATCTTCATGCGCGGCGATAAGCCATTCACCGCTCGGCTGGTGAAACCGGTGTTGATCGATGCGCAAACCGGCGCGTTCACCGACAAACGCGACATGCCGTGGTACATCGTCGCGCTGCTGGTTTCCCAGCCGTTGCACTTCGGCGACTACGGCGGGCTTCCCCTGAAAATTCTTTGGGCGCTCTTCGACGTCGTCGCGATCGTCGTCCTTTGCTCCGGAATTTATCTTTGGTGGAAGCGCCGCAACCTCGCGCCCGAGATAGATCTCGTCGTCACCGACGCCGGCTCGACACCCAACGCGGTCGGATTGGAGGGACGTTTGTCATGAGCCCAAACGCTTCTTCTCGCGTCCGCTTTTCCATGCCGATCGCCCTCGCGATTGCGACGGCGATCGGCCTGCTGTCCGCCTTGCTCGGCGACGGCATCTGGGATGGCCTTTCGTGGCTCCTGCTCGTCTGCCCGCTGCTCGGCGTCGTCTATTGTTTCAAAGCCGCGCGTGCAGTCCGACAGTTGCCCCGACAAAACCACCGGCGACCTCGGTCGTAAGGATCTTTGCGTCCGCATCCTTGACCAGGGTCTTCCATTCTTGGCCGTCGGAGGAATACGCGAAGCTGCAGACCGCGTCCGCCGCGTTCACCCGCAGCTGGATCGTATTCGCGTTCTGAATACTGGCCGAGGCCACAACTTCGGGCTCTCCTCCGTTTGCCTTCTCTAAATAAACGGTGATCCCGCCGCTGACGCGCTTCGCAGCCAGGAAATAATAAAATTTCTCGCCCTGGAAAACGGCCAGGCCCGCCGACACGTTTTCCTCCGTCGGAATTTGCAGCTCGGTCGTCGCGGCAAAACGCGCGTGCTGCACGCGGCGGGCGAGGAACGTCGGATTGCTCTTTCCCGAGAGAGTTTCTGCGCGGGGCGAGAGCTTCAATGTCCCCTTCCCCTCGTCGAGGCTCCACCATTTTTCAGTCGGCGTGCGCAACATGATCCAAAGCGGCGAAAGGGTGGAGCTCGTGAAATCATCCCGCCAGTTCACCGGACCATTCAGCATTTCCTTCGAAGGACGAACGGCGACGCCGCCGGGCGCAGTCGCGATCATCGGCACGCGTTTTCCAGCTTCGAGAATTCGCGGCCAGCCATCAGCGGTCCACGCCACAGGAAGGAGAAACGTTTCACGTCCCATCGGCGAATAGCGACCATCGTACGGTCGAACACCGAGAAAAACCGCCCACCAGTTCTTGTCCGGTCCGATCACGAGATCCGCATGCCCCGTCGAGGTCACGGCGGAGGGCGCGCGATTGTCCAAATTACGCTGCGTGAGAATCGGGTTGCCACTCCACGGCGTATAAGGACCGTCCACGCGCTCGCTGCGCAAAATAACCTGCGAGTGATTCGGCCCGGTGCCGCCCTCCGCGCAACAGAGATAATATAGCCCTTCGCGCTTATAGAGGTGCGGCCCCTCGATCCACACAGGCTTTTGACTGATATCCACGCCGCCATTCACCAAAACCTTGCGCGGCCCGACCATCTTCTTCGCCACGGGATCGAACTCCTGGATCCAAATCGCGCGATGGCCTTCGTAGCGCGGCGTTTCATCCGGCGCTCCATTATTGACGATCCAGGCGCGGCCGTCCTCGTCGAAAAACAACGACGGATCAATGCCCTCGAAATGCAGCCATGTCGGGTCCGACCAAGGACCGGCCGGGTTCTTCGCGGTCACAACAAAATTCCCGCCCGCGTCCACCATGGTACAAATGACATAAAATGTTCCGTCATGATAGCTGATGGCCGGCGCGAAAATCCCCCGCGAAACGCCGAGGTTTTTGTACGGCAGCTGATCCGGGCGATCGATCACATGACCGATCTGCGTCCAGTTTACCAAATCGCGGCTATGGAAAATCGGAATGCCGGGAAAATACGCGAAGGTGGAATTGATCAGGTAATAGTCATCCCCGACGCGGCAAATGCTCGGGTCAGGATAAAACCCGGAAAGAATCGGATTTCTATATTCCGTGGATTTCGGAGTGGCGCCTGACGCAGCATCCTCGCCCTTGTACTCGAACCAATCGAAGGTCACCGGGCTGGCCTCCGCTTTGGCTCGAGCTGCGACAACAGCTCCGAGAATCAGGAGAACCGCGAGGGACTTGTATATACTACGCATGGACCGAGAAAAACGCGTCATGAAATTTTTAGAAATATATAAGGCTTAATGCTTGATCATATACGACGCCCCGTTCGCCACGAGCTCGCGCTGATCGGAAAATTGGAACGAATCCACATCGACATATCCCTCTATCCCGTCGTGCGGCGTGTAACAAAAGATCGCATACTGCTCGCCTTGGAACGTGCCGGTTCGCCAGTCGTAAAGCAGCGGAAAATCGCCGCCCAGGTTCCGCCATTCCTTGCCGTCCACGCTGAAGGCGCAGGCTCCGCGCTTGTTGACGAAATCCATTTCCGTCCGAAGGAAAATTTCCTCGGCATCGATTGGCAGGGCCTGCACCCGGACCTCTTCGCCGACTCCGTCGTTCCTGACCCGCATGCTCAAGACCACGCGATTGTCTGAATCGCGAGTGGTCGCGATATTCGCGCTGATTTTTCCGAGAGTGCCAAAGCCGCAAAGCATGCCGGCCTTGAGATTCCGCAAATCGAGTTTCACGTCGCCTCGGCTCCAGGGCCCCTGGCCTTTTTGCGTGAGTGTATTCCTGGCCAACCAGAAGTCCGCGGCCTGCGTCGGCCGCAGTCGAAGAAAACCAGCGCGCTCGCTCAATGACCAGCGCGCGTCGTCCGGATTATGATTCCACTGCCACTGCAAACCGAGATGCGGAGAACTGAAATCATCGGACGTCGCGGGCTGCATGACGGGCTGACCTTGAATCGGCTTGCGCGCCTTCGAGGGCACGACGCCAGGCGCTTCCGGCGTTCCCCAGACCGGCCAATCATCTTGCCACAGCATCGGGCTGATATTTGTCATGCGCCCCACCGCGCCGGAATCGCACATCACAAATCCGTACCAGGAGCCGTCCGGCAAGTCGACGATAGCGCCCTGGTGTCCGCCGGTATGATCGTCGATCTGCGCTTTCGTTTCCCATGGGCCGGTCAACTGTTTCGCACGCGACACCGTCATCGCCAATTTCGAAGGGATCGAATTGAACAAATAATACCATTCGCCGCGTTTCACCACTTTCGAGCCTTCGGCGCCTTTTATATAAAACGCTTTTTCCGCCGAAACGACGCGGGCGAATTCCTTGTCGAGGGTCAGCAGCGTGCCGGTTCCATCCCAGCCACCGGAAGTGATAATATAGCCGCGGCCATCCGCTTCGATGAACATTCCCGGATCAAATGCGGGGCGGTCCAGTTCATGATATTTCCAAGGGCCGCGGATATCGTTGGCGTAGTAGATTCGCGTGTTTTGCTTAACCGGAGTCACCGCCACGTAAAATGTTCCGTTATAATAACGCAGACTCGGCGCATAGATGCCGGCGCGGTAGGCGCTGCCGCCTTCCAGATTATATTCCTTTCGCCCGTCGAGCCGCGGAACGATATGGCCGACGATTTCCCAATTCACCAAATCACGGGAATGGAGCAGCCGCAGGCCCGGTGTGTTTACGAACGTGGTCGTGGCAAAATAAAAGTCGTCGCCCACCCGAATGATATCTGGGTCAGGATAATCGGCGTAGAGCGGCGGATTGGTGAACGTGCCATCGCCAGCGTCCGATTGCCAAGCGCGCAAGGACCCGGATCCGGCGAGTAACAGGCCAACGATCGCAACCGCCTGCGAAAGAAAGGGCATCATCCGTTTTGATTTTGCAAAGCCTCCGGCAGAGACCTCGCGTGTAGTGTAGGAATGGATACGCACGATAAATTTCAGGCTGCAGTCGAACGGAGTCCGCGATGGGCCTGAGGCGACATGCCATAGTACCGGCGGAATGTTCGAAAGAACGTGCTCGCTCCCGAAAGCCCAATCAACGCCGCAATTTCAGAACTCTTGGCCCTCGGATGCGCCTGCAGCAGGCGCGACGCTTCCCGCATCCGCACCTTCACAATATACTCGTGGATCGAGCAACCGGTTTCCTGACGAAATCCTCGCTCCAAATTGCGTCGGGACATGCCAACCGCATCGGCGATCTCACCCACGGTGAGCATGTTATTGGGAAAATTCTCGGCAATGAACGTCAGTGCCCGCGCGATTCGCGGATCCGTCGCAGCAACGACGTTTGTGCTCACTCGCGTCACGATCGCCTTCGGCAAAATCCTTACCGGTTCCGTCGAGAGGCAGCTGCCTTCCAAAATGTTATCCAATAAAGCGGCGGCACGGTAACCGATGCTCTCCAGATCGATATCGACGCTCGAAAGCGGCACTGGCGAAGTCTCGCACGCGATCGAATCGCCGACGCCGATTACGGCGATTTCTTCAGGAATCTCAGCGCCGGCATCGAGGCACGCGTCGACGATGTTCGCTGCGACACTATCATTCGCCGCAAAGATCGCGGTGGGTCGCGGCAATCGCCGGATTTCGTCGACCAGCGTTTTTCGATACTCCGTCCAATTTTCCTGCCAGTACGGACCAATGCGGGTGTGCGCCGGTGGCAACACCCGGCAGAGGCATCCATCCGTCGCCAAGCGGTCTTGAAAACCGCCGAGGCGTTCGCGATTGGCGATGTCGTTGGCGAAAGGCGCCCACGCAAAATTCCGATAACCGCGCTCGATCAAGTGCACCGCCGCCAGACGGCCGATGCTCGCGTTATCCGGTTCTACTCGAGGGAAATCCAGCGAAGGATCTCCATCTCCGCAGAGGACGCACGGCCGGCCCAAGCTCTGCAGAGCGGAGAGTATATCTTGCTGCAGCGGCAGAACTGCCAGGACGCCGTCGCCCCGCCATTCGCGCGGCACCACGCCGGTAAACATCATATCCAAGACAAGATGCCAATCGTGCTCGCGGGCGTAGCGCGCCAGACCGCGAATACAATTCACCGGAGCCATCGACGCCGCCACGAGGACTTTTCGGGACGAACGTTGGGTGGCGCGGGTCATGAGGTTATAGTGACCAATTGCGACGAGGCGCAATTGGGGTAAATCGGCGCCGATCAGGATTTCTCCGCGGCTCGCGCGCAACGGAACAAAGGCGCTATCGCGATCTATTGCTACAGGCATATATCGAGACGCGTTTACTGGATTTTTTTGCGCAATATCGAGCTCCGCGGATGAATCGGCTTTACGCGATTAGAAGCGAGTTCACGTTGCGATTCCGCTCGGTTGGCACTCCGCGTCCCATGCTTTTCTTCCTCCGCTTTCGGTTTGTTCGCGCGACGCAGCCGCTCTTCGGTCGCTCCGATCAACTGACGCGGGTTGGCAGCCATCTGTTAGCCCTCGGATTTTGCGCGCTTCTCGCGATATCGTCCGCCTCCGCGGCGATCCGCGGCATGCCGTTTCGCCGATCTTATTCATTGGAAGATATCGGGTTTGTGCCGCGCGGCGCTCTGCTCGACTTCGATCGCTTCGGCCGGGTGGCGGTAATTCACGATGGCGTTTACGCCGTTTTGAATGATACCTCGTGGCTCAATATTTCGGGCAGGGAAACCGACCGGATCGCGATGTTGAATGTCGTCAATGGAGCCGACGGTCGCATGTATTACGGCGGTCGCGCCTCCTGGGGACTTGCGGAACTTCGTTCAGACGGATTGCTACATGCCGTCCCGCTGGTTCCAGATAATCCACCCGACTGGGTGCGATCAGCGACCTTCGATCAGATTTTTTCCACGGAGGAGGGAATATATTTCGTTGGTTCGAACGGCGCTGTCTTTTGGGACACTCGGCGCAAAGCGGCGCAATATTATGATCATCCGCGCATCGCCCGCGGGTTTCAACTTGGCAACCGCATCTATATTTCCGCCTTCGATCGTAAGCTTTGCTATATAAACATCGACAAGGGCCTCATGGAAGAGGCCCCGCCGACGGAATTGGATCATAATGTCGTTACGCAAGCCGCGCTCCTCGACTCGCAACACGCTCTGCTGGCGCTGCTCGACGGGGATTTTGTGGTTTTCGATGGGCAGCGAACGACGCCATGGGAACCGCAGGCTCATTATCATCTCACCGGGTCCATTTCCGCGATCCAACGTTTGACCGACGGCAGTATCGCCCTGGCAAGAACCGGAGCAGGTCTCTATTTATTTTCCGCCAAAGGCGAACTGCTGCTGACGCTCGACACCTCCGAGTTCAAGCGCATCACCGCCCTGGCCAATCGGGAACCGGGAGTGCTCTGGGTGGCGACGGAAAATGGCATCGAAAAAGTTTTATATAGCAGTTCCCTCACCGCCTTTGGGCAACCGCTGGGCCTGACGGTCGGGTGGCCCGTCGTCGAACAGTGGCGGGGCAACATTTACGTCGTCTCCGAAGGAAACTTATACGTCGCGGTCCAAGGTTCGCCCGGCGCTCCGAGCCACTTCGAACTTTATCCACAACAGCCCGAGCACGGCGTGTGGGCGGTCGCCGCATCCGGTCCGCACATGTTGGTCGGCGGGCCCGACGACGTCTATTCGGTCGCAGACGACGGCACGCTGCGGTTCGTCACGCGTGTCACGGATCTCGCGCACTTGGTGATGTACGATGACAGTCACTGTTACGCGATTGGACGCCGAAATATTGGATTTCTCGAATGGCAGGACGGAAAATGGGTGGAAACGATCTCGCGGATCGGCGGCGTGAGCTATCCTTCCGTGGTCCACCGCGTCGGCAAATCTGTCTGGATCGAACTCGCCGGGCAATTTGGCCGTCTGACCTGCCGTGAAGGCCGGCTCGCGCTCGATATTATTCCAAACACAAGTTGGACCAGCAGCCCGTGGGTCAACATTGGCGTTATCGATAATATAGCAGTGCTCGCGGGAAATCCTGGCCAGCGTCGCTTCTTCGACGAAGCCAAGGGAGATTGGGTCGACGCTCCCGAGATCGCGGCCCTCCTCAACCGTTCTCCGATATGGATTTCCCGGGTGCAGAAAGACGAGTCGGGCACCATCTGGGCCACCCACGATGACGGCGTCGTGCGTTTCACGCCCCAGGGCACCGGCTTCGAGGTCGATACGTCGACTTTCGACTTTATCAACGATCGCTATCCCCAGTTATATGTTTTGCCCGGAAACGATATTTGGATCTGCGCGAGCCGCTCGCTCTATCATGTCGAAAAAACCTGGCCGCCTCGCAATCCAGAGCATCTCAAGCCCATCCTGGTGTCGTTGAAGGACTCGAGCGGCGCTGAATTGCTGACCGGCTACGGCAGCGGAATAGCAAATCTGCGCCTTCCTTATCGAAACAATAATCTGAGCTTCCGCTTTTTTTCCGGCACCTATGCGGACCGCCGACCGCCGAACTACGAGTATCGACTGCTCGATCACGAGAACTGGACCGCAATCACTGGGTCACAATTGAATTTTCGCGGCCTGCACGACGGCGAATACACTTTGCATGTCCGCATCTTGGAGCGACCTGGCGCCATGGCGGAAGAGATCAGAATTCCTTTCGATATCCTCTCGCCGTGGTATCGCACCTGGCCGGCTTATGTCTTGTTCGGCACCGCCGCGGCTTTAGGCCTTCTCGGCGCGGTGCGTTGGTCGATCTATATCGAACGAAAGCGCAATATTGCCCTGGAAAAAGTGATCGATGAGCGGACTCATCAATTGCGGGATGCGATGACGAAGCTCGGCGAAAAAACGCGGAATGCCGCCGTCCTGGCCGAACGAAACCGTTTGGCCAATGAGATTCACGATAGCGTCCAACAGGGTCTCACCGGCGCCATTCTCCAACTCGATACCACGCTGAAACAGCACGAATTCAGCGGGAATCTGCGAAACCGCCTGGATGTTGTCCGCAATATGATTTCCTACGCGCGGCAAGAGGTGCAGCACGCCGTCTGGGACATGGAGTCTCCGCTGCTGGAAAAAACCCAGCTCGCTGCGGCTCTCCAGAATCTCATCACTTTTATCAACGCAGACCTGGTCGCGATAAATGTGAAGGTCTCCGGAAAAGAAATCCCTCTCGGCCGCACCGCGAGCCACAACTTGCTCCGCATCGCGCAGGAAGCCACGACCAATGCGATCCGTCACGCCAGCGCGCAGCACATCGACATCAATCTAAACTATACAACCGAGACCGTGGAGCTGACGATTATCGACGACGGCGTCGGATTTTCGCCCAATGAAGTGCTGCACAACAGAACCGGCCACCTTGGACTCCGCGGAATTCGTACGCGTGTGAAAAAGCTCCAGGGAAAATTGACGATCGACAGCGCTCCAAACCGAGGCACCGCGATCCGCATTCAAATGCCGGTGTCCCAGGATGCTTTATCCGAACCCATTTTATAAAATGGCTGAAAATCACAAAATTCGCGTCCTGCTGGTGGACGATCACATGGCAATTCGCATCGGCCTCATGACGGCGATCGGCGACGCTCTCGACATGGAAGTCGTGGCCGATGTCGAAGACGGAAACGAGGCCATCGAAGCATTTCGGAAGCATCGCCCCGACGTGATGGTGATCGATCTCCGCATGCAGGGCCTAAACGGCGTGGAGACGATCAGGACGTTAAAACAAACCTTCGGCACGGTTCGGGCGGTGGTTTATAGCAACTACGCCAACGGCGAGGAGCTCTATCAGGCAGTCAAGGCCGGCGCCTCAGGCTTCGTGATAAAAGAGATGGCGCTCGAGCGTTTGCTCGATGCCATCCGCGTCGTTTACGCGGGCGATCAATATATCCCCTCCGAAATCGCGTCGCGCATCGGCCAACGCATGCTCGCGCCGCTTTCTCCTCGGGAAATGGAGGTGCTCAAGCTGCTCGCCAGGGGCCTCAGCAACAAGGAAATCGCCGCTCAACTCGGCTTGGTCGTGGGCACGATCAAGATTTATATTGCGAATATATTCAGCAAGCTCGGCGTGTCCGATCGCACGCAAGCGCTGGTCGCGGCGGTCAAACGCGGAATCATCGAGATCGAATAATGAAGAAGCGCCTCCAGTGACCAACCGGAGGCGCTTCAGCAGACTTACCGATTTAGTATCTTTACGATACCAAATTAGAACGAGAACGTGTTCGTGAGAAACAGCTCCTGTGGCGGACGTATTCTATACGCTGCCGGGGTGCCGTCCGGCTGAACCGTGACAGGCACCAGTTCGTTCCCGACGCCAATATTCTGAATATTGAGTTGGGCGCGCCAGAGCACCTTGTTGTTGAACAGTTTTCGGCTGTAGCCGACCCAGGCATCGAAGTTGATCTCCGCGCTGTCGCGATACGGAGAACCGAGATCATAACTAATATAGTTCGAATTCTGAATCGGTTTGTAAGCCAGGATAGACGATGACTGATAGCGGGCCGCGCCACCGATGCTCCAGCCCGTCAGCATGCCATGCTTGAAGTCGTAATTCGACACGACGTTCACATGCCAGAGGCGATTTTCCGGCACCACCGTGCCCTGCTCAGCCAAGCGGGCCTTCAAGTCGCCGTCGGCGTACCCGTCCCAATTTTGTCGAGCAGTCGTTCCGCCCGCGCCACCACCCCAGATGCGGAGGTCACCCATGGCGGTCTCGTTCATGCGGCGATCAAAATCCAGCATGTAATCCATAACCGTCATCTTGCCGCCGGGCGCAGGAGTCTGCCCTATATTCGAGACGAAGGATTTGATGCGTGACGCGTTTACGGTCAGGCGCCAGCTGTCGGTGATCTGAGCGTTCAGCTCGATTTCGTGACCCTTGGCCAACAGATCTTGCGTGAATCGGAAGTCAGCGAGGCCCGATTCCGTGAGATCATTAGCCCAATCGAAGCCCCACGCTTTGCCCATGACGATCGGCAGCGGGTCCATTTCCTTCAACCACTGGTCCCAAGCGTTGATCACGGCGATTTCCTGCTGCTGAGCCTGCTCCAACGTCTGACCGGCAGTCGGCTGGTAGTCGAAGGTCCACTTCATATTCGGGTTCGAGTTGGTCGGGACCGGCAGATCGCTGATGATGCCGTCGCCATGACGCGGGCTGCTCGGATTGCTGCGCACCTCGTAGTTGTATTTTATCTGTGAATACGCCTGCGCGTAGATGCCGACGTTGTTGCCGTAATTCCAGAATTGGAGACCCGTCGAGACATCGTTCTGCACGCTCGATTCGAATTTATTAATTCTCAGCGAGTATCGACTATCCTTCGTTTCGAAGATCAGCCCCATGTCTTTCGTGCTGCCCTTCGGCAACGGCAGTGGCTGGCCGAAATAGTCGTGATAGACCTGACCGGTCTGGAAGTTTTCCGAGCGATTATACGAAGCGCTGATTTCCAACGGCAGATGTTTCATCAACCGAGAGAGCAGCGGCATATTATTGAAGTGAGCCACCACTCCCCAGCTGGTGGAGTTCTTGCTGAACGGTCCGGTCGTGGACACTTGAGGAATAACAAGCGTAGGATCGCTGCTCGCCCGATCGGAGGAGTTTTGCGCGTCCCAAACCGTCAACACCTGGCTCACCTTGTCCCGGCGAGCGCCTGCCGTGGCGACGATGGAATTATCCCAGAATTTGCCCTGCCAGACCAGGGCGAGCGCATTGTTCGCGCGATCATCCCAATTCCTGCGGCTCGTCAACAGGTCTTGGTTTGCCTGTGTATTGGCCCGCAACAGCGGAACTTGTTTGGTGACCCAGCCTACGTAGTTCGCAGGATTCTCCGACTGCGTGGAAAGCGCCGGACCGCCGGCGGAGCCGGCCGTGACTTGATTATACCATGGCGCGGATGGATCGACATTTGGCGCGTTCCAGTGCGAATCGAAATAGCGCAGCGTAATCGTGTCACCGAGGCTTGGATCGGATCCGGGAGAATGAATACCCAGATCCTGGCCCAGCTTCTTTCCAACAAGACTGTCGCCGAGATAAACCGTGCGTATTGGATTAAAGTCCGGCCAGAAGCGTCCATTGGCCGCTTTGACCGCGTCGAACATGTCGTTTGTATAATAGTCGCCGACGACGCCGTAATCAGCCCAGTTGTGGGAGTAGGATTTATACGTGTCGCGCGAGGCCAGGCCCGTCAGGGTCTGCTTGCCCAAGAATCGAAGAATCCAATTCTTCTTATTGTTCCTGTCGAATTCGTGGCTGACGAACGCAGTGAAACGGACGCTCGTGCGATCGGTGGTGGTTTCGCCTCTGCCGTTACCGAGCTGAACGAAGGGCCGTCCCGCCCCTGGATTCGCGGTGCCATCAGTATACCAACCTGTTTCCGGCGTGTTGGTGCCGTCTGGCCACACCGTATTATAGTCGATGAAGATGCTGCCGCCATCACCCAACAACGGTGAATAGCTTCCGCCCGTGTAGCTTTCGTCATGATAACCAAGGTCGAAGCCCATCGTATCATGAAAGAACGTCTGGCTAAGCGACGCATCGTGCGCGCGGAAATGGCTCCACTCGCGCTTGATGTCACCATCGATCAGATTGTTATAGAAATCGAAGATGCTCGGATCGGTGATATAGGTGTTCTTCGCAAGCGTCGAGAACGGCTGATTTGTCGCGACCGCCCAATCACGATAACCGGCGATGCCGTGCGGTTGAGCGGGAGGAAGTCCTCCGATCGTACCATCGCGAACGCCCTTGGAATCGATTCCACGATAGGCATTCGGATTCAGCACCAACGAGACAACCGGACTGGTCGACCCCGGCAGGAAGAACAATTCCGGGCCTCCGTAGTAGTTGTTTCCGAAGTTGGTGGCGCCAATCCATGGCTCATAATTCGGGTTAGGATTGCTGTTTATGTCGGTCTTGGCCGCATCACCTCGCCCCGGAATCGTGAGATTCCCGTCATTCGCCCAGGCAGGATTATATAGTTTCTGATTGAGAGCCGTGAACCAAGGCGTGATGTGATCACCCGGCGGCATATTGCGCGGGCGATTGCTCGTGCTGTGGCCGATTTCACCATCGACTTTGATAATCGTGCGAGCTCCACCGATCTTCAAAAACTTCGGCTCCCAGCGCAAAGCGAGGTATTCGCGATGAAAGTGCTCGAAGGCCGGATCCTGGCGGAACTTCGACGCGTTTTGCACGGCATCGAAACGAACCGAAAGTTCGTCTTTCAGGATCACGCGATTCAGATCGACCGTACCGCGAACGCTCCCGTATTGATCGACGCGGACCGAAACCTCTCCGAGATTTCGATAAGTTGCCTGCTTGGTGCGGGTGTTGATCACGCCGCCCGGGCTGCCTTGACCGAACAGGATGGCATTGGGACCGCGTTGAAGATCGACCGCGTCGATATTATATCCGTCCCACGGAATGCTCGATAGATAAAGGTCACGTGTATTATCCGCCGAAACGAGCCCGCGGACCCGATTGGTGGATTCTGGGCTGAGATAGGTATCGGTATTGGGCGATGTACCGCCGCCCGAACCCGAGTAGTTACCTTTCAATCCGCCAACTTCCGTGCCCAAAGTATATTGAAGCAGGCTTTGGTTGTCGGTCGCACCAATGTCCTTCAAAAACTGGCTGTTGTAGATCGAGATCGAACTACCCAGATCTTTAAGTTCAGTATTGAGGCGATTGCCGGCCAGAGTGGCCGCTGTGGCATAGCCATTCTCATTCGAGCTGGCGGAGACTTCGAACGGAGTAAGGACGATCAAATCGTCTTCCTTCTCCGGTGAGCCTGGCGAGCGCGTCTGGGCGATCGCCGTCGTCGTAGCCAGCACAGCCGTGAGCCATGCTCTGGCGGTTCTTCGTGCAGTTCTATATTTACGCGGTGTCATCAGGTGTGGTTTGCGTCCCAGACGTCCGCGCAGGTCGTAAACGATGCAGCAGCAGAGGCGGCATCGTTCGGGAAAACCAAGACGCTGGGTCCGGGACTTTGGGGGTATCGAATATTATATTACTGGTAGGAGGCATCCGATTGAGCCTCCGTACCCGCTGAGAATATCAACAGCCTCCGCCAGGGTCTACGGGCGGTTTGCGACATTCTCGCACGCGTTTTTTCGACACGGTTCCCAAGAGCCTGCTCAAACCTCTGACTCCGGACATAGTCGTCACTATTCCCACTGGTCGATTGCCCAAATCATATATTATCCCAGGTATCGCGGCGGCTTACCCGACGTGACTTTTTCCCGCTTTCAACCCCTCGTCGCCTGCCTCGTCGTCCTCGCAAGCGCTCGCGGCGAAGAGGCTCTTCAAAAATCGGCCTTCGCCGCGCCTTCACCACCGTCGGGAAAGGCGCTCTTCTCCAAACTCTCCGCCGCAGCCACCGGTCTCGTCGTCGAGAACGCGTACGATGATCCAGAAATGTGGGGCAATCGTTATCGTGCGTTTATGGGCGGCGGGATGGGATCCGGCGTCGCGGCGGGCGACTTCGATGGCGATGGCAAAGTCGATCTTTATGTCAGCACCAAAACGAAGCCAGGGCGGCTGTTCAAAAATCTAGGAAATTGGCGCTTCGAGGATGTGACCGAGAAAGCCGGCCTTTCGGAAGAAAGATCTCTTTTGAGCTGGATGAAGAATGCGGTTTCCAAAAGCGAACCGCCCGTCTGGCGCCAGGGAGCTGTGTTCGCCGATGTCGACAATGACGGTTTTCTCGATCTCTACATTTGCCGCAACAACGCGCCCAATCTGCTCTATATAAACCAGCGCAATGGTACCTTTAAGGAAGAGGGCGCCGAACGAGGGTTGAATCTCGTGGACGGAAGCGTGATGGCGGGCTTCGCGGACTTCGACCGCGATGGATGGCTCGACGCATATGTCGTTACGAATCAGATCGATGGCACGGAACGCGGAGGCCGGCCCAATCGGCTATTCAGAAACACCGGGCAAGGCCGCTTCGTCGACGTCACTGGTTCTGCTGGGATCAAAGCAACGACCTTCGGCCATGCCGCGACATGGTTCGACTACAACGAAGACGGCTGGCCCGACATCTATATATGCAATGATTTTTCCGGGCCGGACTATCTTTATCGCAATAACAAGGACGGAACCTTCACCAATGTTTTGAACGAGGTCGTGCCCCACACGCCCTACTCTTCCATGGGAGCCGACGCGGGCGATATCAATAACGATGGGCATATCGATTTATTGATCGCAGACATGGCGACTACGACCCGAGAGAAAGATCGCCGGGGCCTTGCGGCGTCGCGTGATGATATGCTCAGAACTGGCGCGAACGCCCGAACCGCTCCCCAATACATGCGCAATGCTCTGCTGCTCAATACAGGCGCAGGAGTGTTTGGCGAAGCGGCGTGTTGGGCGGGGCTGGAGGCAACCGATTGGACCTGGTCTGTGCGATTCGAAGATTTCGACAATGACGGCTGGATCGATCTGCACGTGACGAACGGCATGGTGCGCGAGGCCAATAATGCCGATCTCCTTTCCCGCATGATGCGCGCGTTGTCCGACCAGGAGCGCATCAATGTAATAAAGAAGTCGCCTGCCTTGGATGAAGAGAACCTCGCCTATAAGAATATCCACGGCACCTCCTTCCAGCCGGTGACCGAACTTTGGGGGCTAGGCGAGCGCGGCGTGAGCTTCGGCGCGGCGACGGCGGACTTCGACAATGACGGCGATCTCGATCTCGCCTATATCAACTACAATGGCGGGCTGAGCGTGTTTCAGAATAACACGACCGGAAGTCACCGCGCCCAGATTCGTCTTCACGGGACGCGCTCGAATCGCTTCGGCGTTGGAGCCGTCGTCCGCCTGGAAACGCGCGCTGGTACTCAGTCGCGCACGCTCATTGCCGCGCGAGGCTACGCGTCGGGAAGTGAATTGGTGGCCCATTTCGGCTTAGGTCTCGAGACAAATATCACGTCCCTGACGGTCGAGTGGCCATCCGGAATTGTGCAGCGCTTTAGCGATCTACCCGCGGACAACGCGTATACAATAACCGAAAATAATCAGGATTCAGGGCAGCCGGCCTCATTGAATGTTTCAATATTCCAAGCTCGCGGCGCCGAGGTCGGCCTCGAGGTAAAAGATCAATCCGACCTCGCTATCCCAGACAGAGAACAAGCCTTTATTCCTTTCCGCACAGATCGGCGAGGGCCGGGAATTGCCGTCGCGGATGTGGACGGAGACGGCCACGACGACATTTACCTCGCAGCGACGACAGGATCGCCCGCGCGAATGCTTCGTTGGGCAAACGGACATTTTATCGAACACGCAGTCGGAGGCATCACCCCAACAAAGGTCGAAGATGGCCCGGCGTTGTTCATGGATGTCGATGGCAACGGCACGCGCGATTTACTCGTCACCAAATCGAGCGCGCGGACGCTCGAGTGGCCCGCCGGATTTCGTCCCGTTCTATATTCGAACGACGGCCACGGCGCCTTTACCGCAACAGACGCCCTGCCAGAACTATCTATAAACGTCGGCGCGGCCTGCGCCGCGGATATCGATGGCGATGGCGACCTGGACTTGTTTCTCGGTGCCCGCTCCATCCCCGGCCGCTATCCCGACACCCCGCAAAGCGCTCTGCTTCGCAATGATCATGGTCATTATACCGACATCACGGCCCAGTCCGCCGGGCTTGGTCAAATCGGCCTCGTCAAGAGCGCGCTTTTTCGCGACGTCGATGGCGATGGTCGCTCGGACCTGATCGTCGCGGTCGAATGGGACTACGTTAGATATTTCCATAACGACGGAGCTGGGGCGTTCTCCGATCAAACCGAGAAAGCCGGCTTTTCCACCGGCGGGCGCGGGTGGTGGAACGGGCTGGCCTGCGCTGATTTCAATCGCGATGGCCGACCCGATTTTGCCGTGGGGAATCTCGGGTTGAACACAACCTACCGCGCAAGTCCGCAACATCCCGCGCTGCTTTATTCCGGAGACTTTTCGGGAAAAGGAACGCGGACCCTCGCGGAAGCGGTGTACGACGGCGGGCAACTTTTCCCTCTGCGGAGTCGCGCCGATATCAGCACCAAACTTCCGTCCGTGCTTCGTCGTTATCCGAACAATAACGATTTCGCCCGCGCCACGTTGGCGGATGTTTACGGCGATAAAAACCTTGCCGCGGCAACTCTATACAAGGCCGACAATTTCGCCTCCGGGGTATTCTTGAGTCAGCCTGACGGAGGCTATCGCTTCGAGGCGTTTCCCCGCGAAGCGCAGATAGGTCCTATGCAAGGCATCGTCGCTGGTGATCTCGACGGCGATGGGCTCACGGATGTTTGCGCCGTGCAGAATTTCGATGGCGCCATGCCGCATTTCGACGGAGGCGTTGGCGCTTTTTTGAAAGGGAAAGGTGAAGGTAAATTCGAAGCCCTCCCGCCCAAGACCTCGGGCGTGGTAATTCCGGGTAACGCCAAGGCGCTCGTCCTGCTTGATGAAGGTGACCACAAACCGAGCCTTTTCCTCACCAGGCACGGCGACGCGTCCGAATATCTTTCCAACCGATCCGATGAATCGCGTTGGCTGGAAATCAAACTGATCGGCGCCGCAGGCAATCCCGACGGCATCGGCTCATCTGTCACGTTAGAATTTTCGGCGTCTCCCAAGCTGACGCAGGAAATCGGCCTCGGCGACGGGTGGTTGAGCCAGTCGAGTCCGGTCGTTTTTGCCGCTGTTCCCCCGGGAGAAACCATCGTGGCGGCGAGCGTGCGCTGGCCGGACGGTACCGTGACCCGCCATGCCAAAGCTCCGGCGGAAGGCGTGTGGCTGCTGCGAAAAAGCGAATGATCAACGCCACGAAAGATTCCCCTATCATCTCGACTGCACCACGCGGCCATTCGCGCAAGGGGAGCATTGGCATTATCGCTCTCATGGTCGCGCTCGCGTTGTCGTTGTTCCTCTTATTGAAGAGCGACCTCGGAGCGGTGACTTGGGCTTCGAAGCTTTCCGCTCAGGGCGACGCGGCGCCTCAACGCGATGCGAAATCTCTGACAGGTTATGTGCTCGGCGAGCGTCACTTCCTGGCCACGCACGAGCGTGGTGAGACCTATCGTTGGATCGCGACAACCCAGGACTTGCTCGCCTTCGGTCCTTTTGCGACGCGGGAATACAGCAGTGACAATGCTCCGGAAGGGCGGCGGCTGTTGATGCCGCGATTATATACGGGCTGGTTGGCCATTATTTCCCAAGCCGTCCATGTGTTTACCGGCGAACCTATCGCGAGATCGGTTGAGCTTTCCGCGCTATGGGAGCCGGTGATTTCACATGTTCTCATTTTTATATTTTTAATATTGTTGGTGCATGCCCGATATGGAGCGGGCGCTGCCGCAGCCGTTGCGCTGCTGTATGTTTTTTTCCCGCCGCTCTCCGCACAGTTCATACCCGGAGCGCTTTCACCACGGACCTGGGCTCTGGCGCTTACGGCTTACGCGTTGGTTTTGCATTTTCCACGAACGAACAACGTGAGCGGCAACGACGGATTTAGCGTACAGGCAGCAGTCGCTACAAGCGTCGCCCTGTGGCTTGAACCTGCGCTGGGCTTTACGGTCATTTTGCTTACGTTCGCGGTCGGAGTTGGACATGCTGCCGCGGGACTGGCCGTGCGGGCGCTTCGTTGGTCGGCGGTTGGTGCAGGCCTCGCATTGGTTGCGTGCTTTTTCGATCGAGCACCAATCGACCCGAGTGAAGGCGAACTGCGCTACGTACATTTATATTATGCTCTCGCCTGGCTCGGACTTGGTGCAGCGCTATGCATTTGTGAATATCGGCGCGCGAAAAGGAGGAGAGCATTTGTCTTGGTCGGTGGGATCATCACCGCAGTCCTGCTCACGGCTCCATTGGTTTATACTCAGATCACCAAACATTTTGCCGGCTGGCTTTATCCCAGCGCGGCGCTCCGACGCATCTCGTCACTCGATGAGACGGCGGTGTTCGACAACCTGTTCGACTGGCTTGCGGCGACTTCATCGGCGGGAGAATTTGTTATCGGATCAATCGCAGTCGTTGTGATCGCGGCACTGATTTTCGGTGCTTGCGCAGCGCGCGGCAGGCCAAGGGAAGTCCGCGTGCAGTTCATGACAAGTTGCTGCGTCATGCTGGGTCTGATTATTTTGGCGACGTTTCGCGTGCGTTGGGGCGTCGTCGTATCATTGCTCACAGTGCCGTTCTGCTGGAGCGTCGGTGACGCTATTTTCCGGCGCGCGACGGTTGTAGTCTGCGCAGTGATTTGCTCAGTCTCGTTCGCGGTGCATGACCGACTCCCGAGCGCGTTTGTCCGCCCTGAAGGGACCGCAAATGCCAGTGCTGCGGACCTCGATGCTATGATCAACCGCCATTTCTCCCATTGGCTTGCGTCGCACACGTTCGGAAAACCCGTCGTCGCTCTGGCGTCGCCGGACGTATCCGACTCCCTGATTTTTCACGGCAACAGCAAGGTCTTGATGTCCACCGCGTGGGAGTCTTATCGAGGCCGAATCGCAGCGTCGCGGATCCTGAGTGCACCCGAAGCGAGCGAGGCCGAAGCGGTGCTGGAAGGCCATGGAGTCACACATGTGGTGCTGAACTCGTGGGATAAAGTCCTTCCACTCCTCGTGCGCCAACCCATCGGCGAAGGCACCGACACGTTATATGCGCGTTTGCAGCGCTGGCGGCTTCCCCCGTATCTGCGCGCCCTGCCCTACCGTCTGCCGGACGTGCCGGGTTACGAGAACGAAAAGTTTGTCGTGTTTAAAGTCGTTCCGACTCAGGATGACGCTCTCGCGCTGAGTCGCCTCGCGGAATATTTTGCCGAAGTGAAGCGGCCCGAGCCGGCCACGCTGGCGGCTAAGGCCCTGGCTGAAGGATATCCAGACGATCCCAACGCGGCAATTGCGCAGGCCGTCGTATATGCTGAGACCGCGCAATCCACGGCGTTTCAAAAACCGTTTTCGCGACTCACCGACGACGTTATGCGCGACAGAGGACTTCTCCTCTGGGACCGACGCGTGCAGCGGGCCATTGTCCTCGCCCTCGGGGGGCGCAACGATCTGGCTCGCGCTGAAATCGAGGCCTGCGTAGCGACAGCGACGACTGATGCGCTGGCCGAGCTGACGCCGCTTCAGGCATTCCGTTTGAGCCAACTCGCCACCCATTTTGCGACGAGATTTCCCCGTCCCGAGCTGACACATGAGCTATCCGCGCTTGGAAGCGAATACGCTATTACTCCAGGCGTACCCTAAGGCGGTAAACAATCCTATAGACCGCGCTTCGACAGTATATCAAAATAGCCTCGTTCGTGAGAATGATGAGAGACCGGCATCATTCTGCGAGAGCGGTGCGAAATACCACCGCTAATATTAACCCCTAAATATAATCAGGATGAAAGTGATATGTTCAGTCGCCAAGCGACTGTCGTTCGTATTCTCACTGGGTCTGCTTCTCATGGCAGCACCGCAGGCAAATGCAGGAGGCACCACCGGCACCAACGGAGGCTACTACTACTTCACGTATTATACAGGCAGTGGATCGACGTCGATTAGCTTCCCCATCGGGGGTGGCAATTTCGTCGGCAACTGGACCGCGGGCGTCACTGACTCGCTCTGTGGCAAGGGCTGGAATCCGGGGTCGATTCGTAATGTCGGCTACAATTGCGGATATCTGGGCGGCAACTGGCACTCGGTCGCTGTTTATGGATTCGCTCCGTACCCGAATGTCGAATACTACATCACTGAGATGGGTACCAACTCGGGAACGTTCATCGGCACGGTTAACAGCGACGGCGGCACCTATAACGTTTATAAAGGATCGCAGGCCAACGGCCCTCAATACAAAGATGACCGTGTCGTCGATCAATCCAGGGGCGCGAATCATACCGTCACCATGGCCAACCATGTGAACTACTGGAAAGCTCACATTGGAAGCTTCGGACCGACGATCTCCTGGACAGTGCTTTCCGTCGAAGCCTTTGGCGGACCAGGAAGCTGCAATGCTTCCGTCTGGTGAGACTCAACGCCAAACGATTTGACTGAAATCGTTTGATATAACCAGGGCCGGTGGGGCCTAAGACCACCGGCCCTTCTGGCATTCCGAGAGCCGACAAAACATTCTGAAGCCTGCCAATTCCGTTCAGACAAAACGACCGCGTGTTTTATGAGCAGCAACTTTTATAATCGAGCGTCGGCGGTATTGAATCTCGTGCTGGTTATTGTGATCGGCACGCTGGTCGTCCATAAACTACGCCGTCCGGCTCGAGTAATATCCTTCCCATCTCCGGCAAAACGATCGGACGAGGCGTCGGCAGTTCCCGACAAACGAGAAAAGTTTTATTACGCCGATATAAAATCTCCCTCTGGCCGGCGCCGATCGGTAATCGATCAATTGCGCGCGATGGGGGTGCCGAACGACTTGTTGGCGTTGGTCGCTCGCGTCGATTTCGAAGCGGGCTGGGAGAGCCGTTTCAAAAGTTGCCACGGAGACATGGACAAGATGGCTGCCGTACAACTGGAGATGAACATGAGCAAAGACGCGGAAATGCGCGCAGCCTTGGGCGAAGAGGGCTTTAAGCAATGGGATCAAAAGTATATGCTTTGGGAGGCGATGAGCACCAAGGTCGCAGTGACACCGGCAGAAGCGGATGCGATATATGCTCTGAAGAAGAAACTGCAGCGGAAGCAGTTCGAAGTAGAACAAGCGCGTTTGAAAGGGACCATCGACGACGCCGGGATCAACGATGCGTACGACAAGGCGTATTCCGAGTATTATACGAACTTGAAATCGGTCTTGGGTGATCAGCGCTACGCGGAGTCGCAACAATTGGATGACGCTTTTGTTGGTGGAAATCTCCGCTATCAACTGGCCTCAGTTAATCCCACTGAGGCGCAATTTCAGGAGCTTTTCAAAGTGGAGCAAGGGCTCAAGCAGGCTCGGTCCGAACTCGATCACCAGTTCCAGAACAATCCTTCATCGCGGGAGTTTCAGGAGAAAGCCAATGCGCTGAATGAGGCGCACGATCTGGAATACCAGCGCATCCTTGGCAGCGACGCGTTCAATGCTCTTAAGAAGGCCCAGGATCCCGCCTATTCGCAGATGAAGAAATACGAAGCGCTTTGGGGACTGGACGAAAACAAAATCGACAAGGTTTATTCCACGCTGCAGAACTTTCAGTCTGCTGCGGCTGATTATCAGAATCAGCTTCGAGCTCTGCAGGCTCAGGGGCGAGGCGCCGATGCTGCTGCGATAAATGGAAATTTGCAAAAGCTCGCGGCTCAAACTGAGCAGACCCTGCAAGGTTATGTAGGCCCTGACACATATAATAGGCTACAGCGCAACCACGTGCTTCCCTTTAACCAAAGACAGCCGCTTCAGCGCGGCCCACTCTGACGATGCTCACGGTTGGGACAGACCTTTCCTTTAGGATGACTCACAACAGCCATCGTCTCTCTTTCGCGTTGAATATAATATTGCTTGCGACCGCTGTTATCCTCGCCCTGCCGAAATCCCAGCCGGCAGCAACGGCACCAATAACAACAACCAAGCCTAAAGAGACTGTCATAATTTCGGAGCACGCGCTGCCGCACTATACGGAAACGGATTCGACCTCGAACAAGAGGCGCTGGTTGGTCGATCAATTGCGTGAAATGGGCGTGCCAAATCACATTCTGGCGCAAGTAGTCCTGGCGAATCTTGACGCGGAGTGGACCAAGCATGCCGCTGAAGTTACTATCAAAACCCACGGCGATTCAGATACGATGGCTGCGCTACAGCTGGATATCGACAAGAGCTTGGACAGCGAAATGCGCGCTGCGCTCGGAGAAGAGGGCTTTCGGCAATGGGACAGAGATAATATGATGCGGGAAGCAAATGCAGGAAACGTTGCGTTCACGGCTTCCGAAGCCGAGTCGGCCTATGGCCTCTGGAAAAAGTACCAAGCCCGCGAATTGGCACTGAAGGAAGCGCGAGTGAAACGAACCATGGACGAAGCCGATGTGGCCGAGGCTCAAGGAGCAGCACTCGCCGAATTCAATCAGCAAATGAAGGGGCTGCTGGGCGACGAACGCTATGCAAGATCACAGCAGACGGACCCGGACACAGCCGCCGCCGGCCTCCGCGAGGAATTCGCTCAAGCGAATCCCAACGAGTCGCAGTTTCAGGATCTGTTGAAGACGCAAAAGCAATTGAACGAGCAACGAGCGGCGCTCGAGAATCAGTTTCAAACGGATAAGTCATCCATGGTTTATACAGCCCAGCTCAAGGCCTTGGAGGACGCACGCGATCGCGAATACGAGCGCGTGCTCGGTCCTCAGGTCTTCGATACGCTGCAGAAAACGAAGGACCCTGGTTATAACCAAATGAAGAAGAACCAGGCGCTCTGGGGGCTCGATGATCGAAGCATCGATGGCGTGTATGGAACCGTGCAGTATTATCAAAAGACCGTGCAGGAATATGAAGCGCAAACCCACGCACGCGAGGCCCAGGGCCAAAGTGTGAATTGGGACGCAGTGAACCAAAGCTTGGAGCAATTCACGGAACAGACACGTCAGTCGCTGCGGCGCGATCTTGGCGAAGAGCGATTTAACCAGCTGGATCGAAATAATGTTTTTAGGTTCAACGAGATCGCCCATCGTTAAGCTTCACCTCTTTTTATATGGCTATCTATTCCACTGCTTCTTTCAGAAACCTTAGGCTGCTTCTCGCTGTTGCTCTATGCTTTGTCCCATCGATAAATTTTCTTCGCGCTGAAGGCAGCAGCTCTTCCAGCGCCGATGCCAAGCACAAATATACATTTGTCATCGTGCATGGCGCGTGGGCCGGAGGATGGGAGCATAAAAAGCTGGGTGATACCCTCGAGGCAGATGGACACAAAGTATACCGCGTGACATTAACCGGCCAAGGCGAACGCTCTCACCTCGCTTCGCCCGACATCGACTTGAAGACGCACATTCAGGACGTCGTGAATGTTATAGAGTGGGAAGATCTGCACGATGTCGTTCTCGTTGGTCACAGTTATGGCGGTATGGTGATTACTGGTGTGATCGATCGCATTCCCGAGCGGTTCAAACACGTCATTTATCTCGACGCTTTTCTTCCGGAAAATGGCGAGAGCGCCTACTCATCGATGGGACAAAACGCGCGGCGCATGCCATCGGTTAACGGCTTTGTCACGCTGTTCGATCAATCCGACAAACCCGTTCCCCATATTGTCCCTCAATCGGAAAAAACATTTTCGCAGCCGATCGAGTTGAAGAACCAGGACAACGCACGACGCGTTCCGACAACGTATATCCTGACGGTCGACAAAGGGAAGAAACCGGAAGAAGACATGTTCTTCCGGTACTACGAACGAGCCAACGCGCGCGGTTGGAAAAGCCAAGTGATGGAAGGCGATCACGTCGTCCACCTCACGAAAACTCGCGAACTCGCCACCCTGCTCGAAAACGCCCCTTGAGCAGGGCGTTCTCCTGTCAGACCAGCTGCTACGATGTATAAAAACAGCGCTTTCCAGTTCTAAGCCTCGCACACCAAATGCCAGACTCGGGCGGTGAAATCACTTTCCGGTTTCAGGATCCATCCGTGGGCCATCAGGGCGTCGCCGCTTTGCACGAGGCCTGATTCTACTTGGCGATAACGCCAGTCTGGTCGAAGCCCTTTCAATCGCAGACGCAGCAACGGCGCGTTGGCCTCGGTGAGAATCTGGGTGTGGAAGACGAGCGCTTCCTTTTTATCCGCTGACACCACCATCCACGCACTCTCGTGCCCCTCGAATGGATTTTTCAGACGGTAGAGATCACCTGTCATGATCAGCGACTGCCATTGTTTATGGCGCTCCACGATGCGGGAGATTTCCAACAGCTCCGCATCCGTGCTTCGGGCGAGATCGAGCTCGAGTCCAAACGAGCCGCTCTGAGCGACAAGGCCGCGCGTCAGCAGGGGCGTCGTGCGCCCGACCTGGTGATTGGGCACGGCCGATATATGCGCGGCCATCGTGGAGATTGGATAAACCAAGCTCGTGCCGTATTGGATGAACAACCGCGAAATCGCGTCGCTATTGTCGCTGGTCCACGTTTGCGGCATATAATATAACATTCCCGGGTCGAACCGGCCGCCGCCGCCCGAGCAGCCTTCGAATAATACTTCGGGGAATTCAGACGTGAGTTTTTCTAAAACCTCGTAAAGACCGAGAATATGGCGATGCAGGGTCTCTCCTTGACGGTGCGGCTCGCGGTTCGCGGAGCCGATTTCCGTCAGGTGCCGGTTACAATCCCATTTTATATAACTGATAGGAGCACTGCGCAGGAGAGCGATGAGCTGTTGCAGGATGGCTTCGCGAACCTCGGCGCGAGAAAAATCCAAAACGAGTTGGCTGCGCCCAAGGGAACGGCTGCGGCCAGCGACATGCAGACACCAATCCGGATGCTCGCGATACAAGTCGCTATCGGGCGAAACCATTTCGGGCTCGAGCCAGAGTCCGAAGCGGAGACCCTCACGCGCAATCGCGGCCGCCAGACCCGCAAGCCCGTTGGGAAGTTTTCTGGTATTGGGCCGCCAATCTCCAAGCGATGAGCGATCGTCGTCGCGACGGCCAAACCAGCCGTCATCCAGGACAAAGAGCTCCACGCCTGTCTTCTTGGCGCGGCGGGCCAGCTCGACGAGTCGCGGCTCATCAAAATCGAAGTACGTCGCCTCCCAATTATTAATAAGTACAGGCCGAATACGGTCGCGATAACGGCCACGGCAGAGGCGAGTGCGAAAGATACGATGATATGAGCGCGACAACTCGCCCAAGCCACTATCGGAATAAACGAGAACAGCTTCGGGCGTCTGAAATGTTTCGCCGGGATTCAGCTGCCAATTGAAGCCGACCGAGCCCAAGCCGATTTGCGCCCGGGCCGTGTCCATCGCATCGAGCTCGATCGAGCCCTGAAAATTGCCACTATAGATCAGGCTGAATCCATATACTTCCCCGTGCTCTTCGCTGCTGTCGGGTGCGCGCAGGGCAATAAATGGATTGTGCTCGTGACCGCTCGCGCCGCAGCGGCTCTCGATACTTTGCATGCCGGGGCGAAGCTCGGTATCATAAACATGCCGCTCGCGCGCCCATGCGCCGGAGAGATGCAGCCAACTCCAGGAACGCCGCTCCCCAAAATCGACACTCGCGCTGAGCACACGCCGCAAGCGACACGGGCGATCGCCGAGATTTGTTATGCGTGCGGACCGCGCGATCACATCGTGAGCGGCGAAAACCGTATAAGAAAGCGTCACGCGCAGCGCTCCCGTTTCATCAAGCAAATCGATTTCGAGGGTATCCGCCTCGCTCGCTTGTTCTATATATAATGCCGGTAAACCCGGCAGCGACGGTTTACCGCGCAGCACGCGGTGCGCTTGATAACGAAGATTCAGAACCGTCGACCCATTGGCATGCTCCACTTCGATGGCGGGCGCACGGAAATCCCCGCTGCCGGAAAATGGGAATTCCGCGGGCAGCGTGTTCAGCGCGGTATCATTGTCGATCGCCGCCGTCGGGGCGAAGGGTCGTTGAAGTGACGGGCGCCAGGTGCCGAGATCCGTTGGACTGATACGAGCGCCCCAGTGCCAATGCTGCAAATAGCCGCTCCCTGTTATTCCTAGCGCATAGGTGGAGCGGGGCGTTTCGAGAAACCAACCGGAGTTAAAAGTGTGGATGGGCATAAGACAAAAATAGTGATCGGAGCTTCAGGCCTGAGCCTCGTTCGTGGGGCGCAGGCGGTCTACTCGTGATCATCGGTGCAGGAGTCAGCTGCAAGATCGTAACCCCAGAAGAAGTCATTGCACGCCGTCCCGAGGTCGTGTTTACCACCACCACTCACGGGCCTATAGCTCAACGGTTAGAGCAGAGGACTCATAATCCTTTGGTTCTGGGTTCAAATCCCAGTGGGCCCAGTCTTCGCCAGTCTTCGCCAGTCTTCGCCGAGCGAAGCGCGGACGAAGACTGTCTCGCCGAAGCTCGCAGAGCGTAGGCGGACGATATGCGTGCCCGCGGCTTCGACTGGGCAAGCCGACAGCGCGCTTCGCGCAAAAGGGATAAGAATTTTTGGGAGGGTTGGCGAAAGTCAGGGGTCTCGCGCTTCGCGCAGGGAAAAGGTTGGCCGGCCGGGAGGCCGGCGTCACAACGAATCGAATCCGCGGCTGACGTAGTGAATAGAAACGCACACGAATTGCCCGCGCTCAACTGGGGCTTTCTATGCACGCCTCGAACCAAGGTTAACCGGATCCGGGCGGCCCCTTCGTCGCCGCTGGTGCCTGATCCTTCTCAAACCAACAATACAGCGTCGGCAGCAGCACCAGCGTCAGGAAGGTCGCAGTGATGATTCCGCCGATGACGACGGTTGCGAGCGGGCGCTGAACTTCCGCGCCGGGACCATTGGCCAGCGCCATCGGGACAAAGCCGAGCGACGCCACCAACGCCGTCATCAAGACGGGACGCAAGCGCGTCAACGCCCCTTCGATCACGGCCTCGCGCACGGGTTTACCTTCTGCCCGCAAATGATTGATGAAGGAAATCATCATCACACCGTTGAGCACGGCCACGCCGGACAGGGCGATAAATCCCACGGCCGCAGAAATCGAGAACGGCAAATCGCGTATCCAGAGAGCAAATACTCCGCCGGTCACCGCCAGCGGAATTCCTGTATAAACGATGAACGCCTGCCGCACGCTGCCAAACGCCATGAAGATCAATAGGAAAATCGCGCCCAGCGCCATCGGCACGACAATCATCAGACGGACGCGCGCCTCCTGAAGATTTTTAAACGCGCCGCCATAATCCACGGAATATCCATCGGGCAACTTCACCCGCGCACCGATTTCGCGCTGCGCCTCCAACACAAAGCTCTGCACATCCCGCCCGCGCAGATTGACCTGAATCGCCATGCGCCGCTGAAACGCTTCGCGACTGATCGTGTTGACGCTTTCGCTGACACTCACGTCCGCAACTTGCCCAAGCGTGATCAAGCCGCCGTCACTCGTGCGCACCGGCAAACTCGCGACCCGGCTGAAATCCTGCCTCGCACGTTCTGGCAAACGCGTAACCACCGGGAAACGTCGATTCCCGTCGACGATGACGCCTGCTTCGCTGCCAGCAAACGCCGCACCGATGACTTTGTTCACTTCATCCGCGTGCACGTTATAACGCAGCATCGCCGCGCGATTGATCGAGATCTGCAGCATCGGTGCTTTTCCCGCAGCGTCGAATTCGACATCCGCAGCGCCAGGAATTTTCTCCACGATTTCCCGAATCTCCGTCGCCACTTTTTCAAGCACGTCGTAATCGTCGCCAAACACTTTGATCGCGATATCCGCTCGAGCGCCGGAAAGCAGCTCGTTGAAGCGAAGTTCGATCGGTTGAGAGAAAAGATAAGATTGATCGGGCAGAGATTTATTCAGCTCCTCCGCCATCAAATTCACTAGCTCATCTTTGCCGATAGGTACTCCGTCGATTTTTCGCCACTGATCGGTGGGTTTGAGCAAAACATAGCTGTCGCCGACGTTCACTCCCATCGGATCAGTCGCCACTTCAGAGGTGCCGAGACGCGCGAAAGTGTGCGTCACCTCGGGAAATTTTTCTCGAAGCAATTTTTCGGACGCCATCTGCATTTCGGTCGAGGGCTTCAGTCCAATGCTCGTCTTCCTGATCATCTGCACGGCGAGAGAGCCTTCATCGAGCTGCGGGATAAATTCAGCGCCAAGCCGCTGAAAAATCCACAGCGACAAAGCGAACACCGCAACCGCCGCGAGCGTAACAACCCAGCGCATGCGCAAACTGAATTCGAGCACCGGCTCGTAAACGCGCTTGGCGATGCGAACCGCAAAATTGTCCTCTTCCTTGATCTTTTTGGTCAGGAAAAAGGAGCACAGCGCAGGCACGAGCGTGAGCGCCAGAATCAGCGCGCCGATGAGAGCGAACACGACGGTGAACGCCATCGGCTTGAACATTTTCCCTTCAATGCCCTGCAGCGTGAACATCGGCAGGTAGACGATCGTGATGATCACCACGCCGAAAACCGTCGGCGATCCCACCTGTTTACATGCCGCGAGAATGCTGCGCATGCGCTCCTCGCGATTCAGCAATCTTCCGAGCTGCTGCTGACGATGCGCGAGCACGCGAATAATATTTTCCGCCATGACGACCGCGCCATCGACAATCAAACCGAAGTCAACGGCGCCCAAGCTCATCAAATTTCCGGAAACACCATAACGCACCATGCCGGTCATCGCGAAGAGCATCGAAAGCGGAATCGCGGCCGCGACGATCAACGCCGCCCGCCAATTGCCCAGCAACGCAATCAGCACCGCGATCACCAGGACCGCGCCTTCGAACAGATTTTTCTCCACGGTGCGCACCGTCGCATTCACCAAGTCAGTGCGGTTATAAACCGTCTCGATCTCGACGCCTGCAGGTAGCTTGGCGCGCACGTTCTCGATCGCGTGATGCACTCGCCCTGACACGAGACGACTATTCTCACCGATCAGCATCAACGCTGAGCCGAGCACTGCTTCTTCGCCGTCGTGAGTCGCACTGCCCGTGCGCACGCCCGAGCCGATGCCGACATCCGCGACGTCCTTCACCCGCAGCGCAGCGGGTTTGCCGGCGAATTTCAGCGGAAGATTCGCAATCTCTTCCGTGCTCTGCACGCGGCCAACCGATCGCACAGTAACGCTCTCGCCGCCCCTTTCCACGACGGAGCCACCGGCATTGGCCACGTTCTCCGCGATGATATCGGCAAGCTCCGCGACGGTCAGCCCAACGTCGGTGAGCTTCCCCGGATCCGGCCAAACGACGATCTGTTTATCATAACCTCCGGAGGTGTTGACCTCGGTCACGCCCTTCACCGTGCGTAGTGCTGGTTTAACTACATAATCCTGGACCAGCTTCAGCTGGCGCAGACGCTCTTCGGCATCGGCGGGCGCGTTTGTATAATCTTTTTTATATCGAACAATATAATGATAAATCTCGCCGAGACCGGTGCTGATCGGAGCGAGCTTCGGCGTCACGCCAGGCGGAAGTTCGTCCAACGCACTCTGCAACCGCTCTCCCACCAACTGGCGCGCTCGATAAATATCGGCGCCTTCTTCGAAGATCAGCGTGACCTGGGAAAGTCCGAATTTCGAAATCGAGCGCACCTCCAACAATTTCTCGATCCCGCCCATCTCCACTTCGATCGGATAGGTGACGAGCTTCTCGATTTCTTCGGGGGCGAGCGCGGGCACGACCGAATTTATCTGCACCTGCACATTCGTGATATCCGGCACCGCATCGATCGGAAGACGGACCGCCGACCAGAGACCAATCGCGACCAAAGCCAGAGCGGCGATGACGACGAAGACGCGCTGACGCAGCGCGAACTCTAGAATTTTATCGATCATGTTCGTTCTAGTTCTCGCGCGTGAAAACGAAATCGAGGCCGGTGAGTTGCTGGAGTTTCAAGCCGGCTTCCAGCGCTTCACTTTGGGTTTCGAGCAAGGCTTCGACTGCATCGAGATAGCTGTTTTGCAGATCGACGTACGTCGCGATGGGGACTGCGCCCAACCGGTAGTGGCGATCAGCCAGTTCTGCGGCCTCACGAAAGCGTTGCGCCGCATCGGGCGTCCATTTGCGCGACTCGGCCAGCTTCGCCGTATAACGCTGCCACGCTGTGATGACTTCGCGCTCGAGCTCGCGCTGCGCGACCAGAGCAGCCACCTCGGCCTGCCGTCGTCGAGCTTCGGCGACATCAACGCCGGTCCGCGCGCGTCCATTAATCGGCAGCGGCAGTGAAAGACCCACGCCAATCGTGGTCTCTTTATCGCCCGCATTCTCCTCCGTATAGAAGGGACGAACGGAGATCGCCGGGTAACGTTCATTTCGCGCCAGTCGAACGACGAAACCCTGCTGCTCGAGCTCGAGCCTACGCGCCTTGAACTCAAAATTGTTTTCACGAGCCGCCGCCAACAAGGCCTCGAGCGTTGGCGCATCGTTCATTTTCGTTTCCGCCACCGTGATCTTCAATGGCGTCGCCGCCGGTGCGCCGCGAAGTTGATTCAACTCCACCAGTGCCGACTGAATACCGAGCTCGGCCTCGGTCGCCCGACGCTGCCGAGCGAGTTCGCTTGCCTCGATAACTCGCGTTTCGAGCAGAGGCGTGATGCCCGCGGGATCTCGCGCAAGAAATGTTTCCTTCAACGCGGCGAAACGGTTGGCCACGTCACGCGCCGCCTCGGCTTTGGTGTTCGCCGCGTAAAGCGAATACGCGAGTGTGTTCGCGCGTGCCGTGAGCGCATTTTCGAACCGGGCAAGACCCAACTCGGCGAGCGCGACGTCGCGATTCGCGATGGCCTTTCGCAACGAGAGGCGTCCCGGCCATTCGAAAGTTTGCGTCACGGAAACGGACCAGGCCGCGCCGTCACCCAGGCGAGTTCCGTCCGCCGCGGTCGAGCGTTTGCGGCCCAGATCGAGCGCAAGGTCCGGATTGTCCAGTCGGCCAGCCGTGCGAGCACTCGAGCGCGCGGCGCTGATTTCTTCTTGGTAGAATTTCAGCTCCGGATTGTTTTGCGAAATTTCCGCGACGATCGCGGAAACAGAAATATTTTGAGCGGAGGCGTCGGCCGTCTGCGCTTTCGCGAACGAAAGGCAGGCAACGCCGGATACGAGAATGATGGTACGGGAAAATGAGAAACGCATGAGCGAAACAGAGAGAGTTCGAGTCAGTGGCCGCGGTGAACGCGGCGGAAAACGGGCGCGCGCAAGCGCCCGGACCAAACAAAAAGTATTCACACTCCACGTCCGCGCAGGGACGTGGTGAACTCAGGCCACTGATGGAGCTCTCGGAGCCAAGGCGGCTCGCGAAACAATATGCCACGTATGCGGCAACGCCTCGGAGCACCGATCCTCTAACGGCCGAGGTTGAGCCACCTCGGTGCTCGGCTCGGCGGCGACAAGCTGATCGAGGCAAAGAAACAGACCCACTGCCGGAGCCTTGACCAAATTCGAGGCCAACTTGACCGCGCCAGATTCGATCGCGTCGCAATTATCCTTTGCGCAGCGATCGTGAGCGTTTGACGCCGTCTTCGCTTCGTCCGCAGCGCAGCAATCCCCCTGCGCCAAAGGAAGCACTCCCAATTGTTCGAGCGCGCAATGCGACGCCGCGGGCAACCACAAGGCCGCCAAGCAAAGGACGAAGATCGCACGCACAACTCTCATTCGCGGCTAAGACTCGACAGGGAAGCACCCGTGTCAAGGTGACCAGCCGATGTTCATTATTATCAGGATCATGATGATGATCTCGCGCCCGAGAGGTTCTCGAAGCTGACGCCACCGCGTCGCGCGCAGCTGGCGGCGATCTATCATTTCACACTAACCCACATCGCTGCGGCCATCACGGCCATGCCGATGTCTTCGACCAGGGCGACGGTCGAAAGCGGGACGTGCAGCACCGTGCCCATGCAGGCGCACTCGATATCGAGTTTGCGCGAGAGCGCGACACCGACCCCCAACGCGCCAAAGCCCATCACGACGATCGTCGCGGCGTACAGGGTGACGCTGCCCGTCGTCGCGAGATAACCGAGGCCCAGGCCAAGTTCGATGAAGGGATAAACGTAAGCGTAGGGACGGAATGGCTTGGCGAGGAGATCGTACATCTGGAAGCCGTCCGCAAAGCCGCTCAGGTCGAAAAATTTGAACATGGAAAACACCACGAGAAAAAATCCCATGAAATCGTGCATCCCTCGCTCGAGGCTCCAGCCATCCGCGTAAGCCCGCTGCTTCGCAAGAGCCGCCAGAATCGCCAGGGCGAAAATCACGATCAGCGGCAGGTAATCGGACAAATGTTTCCCGCGTCCTTCCTCACGTT
The DNA here is from genome assembly GCA_035765635.1 of Opitutaceae bacterium. GTDB lineage: Bacteria > Verrucomicrobiota > Verrucomicrobiia > Opitutales > Opitutaceae > EW11. The sequence goes on along the minus strand of DASTWZ010000012.1, from coordinate 65,612 downwards.
GATGCGGATGCTGATGGCCCGCGTGCGCCGACGAGTGGTCTGCTGCTGCTTTCATGCTCGCACGTTAATTGACCGGCACCGCTCTTTCAATTCGGCCTCTCTCCGCGCCGGACACAGGCGTTTGCCCCTACGGGTGTTTACCCACCGGCGTCGGGCGAAACATACCGCGCCATTTTTTCGTGACTCACTCCGGAGGTTAGATTCGAGGCGGCCATTTCAAATTCGAAACACCGCCGGGAAATCGGTCAGCCGGGTTACGTTCGCCGGCTCCAGATGACGCCAGAAGAAGCGGCCTGCCATTTGCGGGAATGGCCGCATTGGCAGAATATGTGGCGATATTTTTATCATGAAAAAACGCCAACTCACTTCGAACGATAAAGCTGAACTTCGCGCCGCGATCGCCACGCCGACCGACCTTTCCGATAAGTCCACTCGGAACCTCACCGGCGCGCTCAACGCCCTGCTCGCCGACACGTTTGCTCTCTATCTGAAGACCAAGAATTTCCACTGGCACATGAGCGGTCCGCATTTTCGCGACTACCACCTGCTGCTCGACGAACAGGCGGATCAGCTCTTCGCGGCAACCGACCCCTTGGCCGAACGCGTGCGCAAGATCGGCGGCAGCACCCTGCACTCCATCGGCGAGATTTCACGCCAGCAACGCATCCTCGATAACGACGCCGAATACGTCACCCCACAGGACATGCTGGCCGAATTGGCCGAGGACAACCGCTCGATGGTGAAACACCTGCGCGATGCCCACGATCTCTGCGACGAGGCCCGCGACGTCGCCACCGCCAGCTTGATCGAAAATTGGATCGACGAAGCCGAGCGCCGCGCGTGGTTCCTTTTTGAGACCACCCGACGGACCCAATGATGAATGAAGAGGGAGCTGAATATAGAGGTCCCAGCTATTTCAGCTTTCGTTTCCTAAGTTTCAGTCTTCAGCTATCAACATCGACACCGGCGCGCGCCCCCTCCGCGCCAGCGCCCCACCCCTCGGCAGTCGGTTGTAGCATTAGCCTGCGCGGCCCCCTCCGCGCCATTCTGCCTTCTGCTTTCTTCATTCATCATTCCCCTACCCCATGTTCCGCAAACTTGCTCTCGCCCTGCTTTCTTGCGGGCTGTTTCAGACAGCCCTTTTCGCCGCGGTAAAAATCGAAGAACTCGTCGTCGGACCGGCCCCCAATCCCAGTTTGCCGAGTTATAAAATCAGCGACGCCGGCGTGCACTACGCGATTCTCACGATGAAAGGCAGCAAGAGTCTCATCGTGGTGGACGGGAAAGAAGGACCGCAATTCGACGGGCTCTTTTCCACCACGGGCGATCGCTCACTCACCGCTCAGAACGCGGTCGTGTTTTCACGCGATGGCGAACACTACGCCTATCTCGCTCGCGCCGGCGAAAACTACATCGCCGTGCTCGACGGGAAGGAAGTTTTCCGCGCGCCTTACTGGATTTCAGCGCTGCGCTACGGGGAATTGAAACTGTCGCCCACGGGCAAGCACCTCACGTTGGTCGCCGCTGAACAGGTGCAGGGGCGCATCAGTCTTCGGGTTGTGGTGAACGGCAAGCCAGGCCCCGCGTTCGAGCAAATTTCCGAATTTGTCACCAGCGCCGACGAGAGTCGCTGGGTCTATCTCGGGCGAAAAGGCGGTGCATCGGCTGAAGAGTGGACCGCCGTGGTCGACGGCAAGGAAGCCGGCAACATCGGCTTCCGCCCCGTCTTCACTTCGGACAATCGCCTCATCATGACCCGCGGCGCTTCCGGTTCGGCGCAGCCGCAGCTGGTGGTTGACGGCAAAGCCGTGATCAAGAGCGCCGCCATCTCGGACAAGATCTGGCTCGCGCCGAAAAACGGACGCTACGCGGCGGCCGCCCAAGTGAAGCAGGGCGGACCGCTCACGCTTTTCGTCGATGGCAAACCGGTGTCCGACGCGAAAGACCCGCAATCCGTCGTTTTCAGTCCCGACGGCAAACACTACATGGCCGCGTGCCGCACGCCGTCCGGCTCTGGCTTCGTCGTCACCGACGGAAAAGTCGGCCAAAGCTATGCTGGCGTCACGAATCTGGTCTTCACGCCCGATTCGTCGAAAGCGATTTATCAGGCCTATGCGGGAAGCAAGAGTTTCCTGATTGTCGACGGCGCGGAATCCGAGGGTTTCGAACTCATGGCCGGCCAAGTGGCTGCTCTCGCGCTCAGCCAAAAAGGCGCGCGCTATGGCTATGGCACGCTGGACGGCATGAATCGTAATTTCAGCGCGATCGTCGACGGCAAGAACGTCCTCCAGGCCGGGCGACGCGTGATCGGCGACAGTTTTATTTTCAGTCCTGATGGCCAGCACTACGCCTTCGCCACCCTGCCCGGCACGCGCAATGACGATGCCCGCCTGATGGTCGACGGCGCCGAAGTCGACGGCATCGAGCCCGCGTATTTCCTGCGCACGCAGACGGGCCTCGTCTCGTATGTGATCTTCAGCCCGGACAGCGCGCACAGCGTCTTCCGCGGTTATGACAAGAAGAACCCGAGCCGCACAGGGCTCGTGATCGATGGCCAGCTCGTTCCGACGAACTCGAATTACATTATTCGCATTCCTACCTTCACTCCGGACGGCAAGCACGTGCTCTGGCTCACCCGCGAATCCGCCCCGGGCGTGAGGCCGTTCTATCAACTTTACTACGATGGCCGCAAAGGCCCCACGTTCGAAGAAGGCTTCGAGAGCTACATGTCCGCCTGGGGCATGAAGCCTGATGGCTCGCTGCACTTTCTCGCGCCGTCGGGCAATGCGGTGAAGCGCTACATGGTCACCGTCTCAGACGAAACCAGCGTGGCCAACATGCCCGCTGAAGCAAAAGCCGCCGAAGCCGAAGAGTTGGCCGCCGCCGAAAAAGCCAAAGCCGAGGCCGAAGCCGCGAAAAAGAAAGCGCAGGAAGACGCCCTCGCCGCGCAAGCGAAAGCGAAGGCCGACGCGCAAGCCGCCGCCGAAGCTAGAGCCCAAGCTCGCGCCGACGCCATTGCCGCCAAACAAAAAGCCCGCGCCGACGCCCTAGCCGCGAAGCAAAAAGCCCGAGAAGACGCCGCCGCCGCGAGGAAGAAGTAGCCGGGAGACCAAGTTCGCTTTCGCATCGTAACGGTTGCAGTGAGGTCGGCGTTGTTCGGCAGCGCGCCGAAACAAGGGAGCCCCGGAAACAGAGGCGGCCCGGAAACAGGGAAACCCGAAGCAAGCGAGACAACCCAACGGAGCGCCGGCCTCCCGGGCGGCCAACCTTTTCTATCGCGGCGCAAGTCGCGGACTCGCTTCCTCGCGACGCGGCGATCGAGTCCGTCCGCGCTTTCGGCGCGGACCATAAAATAGAATGCCGGCGAGGACGCCAGCGCTCCGGCAAAAAAACCGCGCCACCGAGGGCGCGGCTTTTTGAAGCCAGCGCGGCGTTCTTTCTGAACGCAGCTGTAGTGTCCTTTTCTCAATGCCAATAAGATTCGCCGCGCCCCCAACGGAGCGCCGGCCTCCCGGCCGGCCAACCCTAAAAAAAGAGTCCCGCTTCGCGGGACGCTGGCGAGGCCTGCCGGCCGGAGGGCCGGCATTCCGTTGGGCAGCCGTGGACAACGTTTTGCCGGCTGCGACGCTGCGCTGGGCCACCACGGATGAGGTTCTGCTGATCCGGCGTTGCTCCGTTGGTTCGAAAATTGCCAGAATTGCCGAAGCCGAGCTCTTTCAGCTGCGAAACGCGAGGGACTTTCTGCCAATTCTGAGCATGGCGATCGTGTCGCTTTTTGCTTATCGGGAGCCGTCCGCGATTCTCACAAAGCTAATTCACCGGGTGCATATTCCCGGGAGAGGCGGCCCGTGGGACAGCAAATGTCCCACCTCGCATGTTCCAATTCAAATCCGTTATGATCAGCACCAATGTTCTGAGCTTTTTACGGAACTCACTCAAAAGCTGCGAAGCCGGAGGATCGCACGCTATAAAATGGCCGGCAGATTTCTTAAAACTGTACCAAGCATGGCTGCAGTCCACCCGGCCTGAAAATGTCACCTATAAAACTCGCAAATGCGTCTCCCGATTTCTTTCGGCGCGTTTTATACTTACAGAATGTACGCATGGCGTTGATACAGTGCTACTGATCGACCTGCTTGCGCGCGCGGTGGAAAATCAAGTGCCAGCACTTTGGATAGATTGTCCATTTAACCCTGGCTTAATCGCCGCGGCGACGATCTGCTCAATGAGTGGAGTTAGCGCTGCAATGATTAGAGACGAGTTCATTGCTTCTGATTGCCCATCTTTCCAACGACTACTCAGTGCGTTCACTCGCTTTGGCTCTTGTATTCCGACATTCATTAGCTCCTCCAACACCGAGAATATAGATGATTGGTTATCCAAGTGGACGGAACGTGAAACGTTAGTCATCACATCTACCGGAACTTTTCGGAGCCCCACGTCCGTCGCGGATTCATACGAGCGCCCATTCCAATCTATGCTACTTTCCCGCTGTGGGCGGCAAGACACCTGTAGTGAAGAGCTCACCTATCTTCGAATTTCAGTAGAAAAGACCGGTTACATTGAAAACGATCTACATTTCTACTTCGAGCCTTATACAATGCGATTGATATTATCGGACGGCTCCTGTTTACGCGAACAGCGCTGTCTGTTTTATCCAAGTCAGTTTCGAACAGAGGACACACAGGAGCACATTGTATAGGTTCATGATCGAAGACGTCGAAAACTCGTTTATCCGATTGAAGTATTATCGTCCTTACTCGATCGATCCGAAGGAAAACCACTCAACTGAGGTGCTCGCCCTTTGCCTTAGGCTTAGCTCAAAACTCCGAGACGAATTCCTTCGTTTGTTGGGCGAATCCTCAGGTTTCGATAACTCGTGGGACGTTAAAACACAGTATTTTCACCCCACCATAGGGAATGATGGAAAAAATTCCGTCTTCGACTTGGTTTTGATCAACGAGACGCAAGGCTTGGTTTATATCGTTGAGGTGAACGTAGAGTCCATTCTGAGAAAGGAACAGATCGAGAAATATTGCACGACTGCACCAGCCGCTTTCCCAGGTGCGAAAATAAACATTTTTGCATTACTTAAGCTCGGTGAGGAATGCCCTCCAGGTGCTAAACATATAACCTGGAGCCAGGTGGCTGAAAAATTCATAGATGCGACAAAAGACTCGCCGAATAGCACGGACTTTAATGTGGCGCGCGTAATGGCAGGATACCTGGAACAGGAATGCATAACAATGACACTGAATCTTGAAGATCTCGCCGGATATGAACTCGGATTTCGGGCGGAAAAGGCGGGGAAGGCCTTTCTCACACAATGCGCCGAGGAATCAAAAAAACTTTTCCCTGGTCCAAGATTCCAAGAGACTACCAGGTCCGGGCGGCCCTGCGTCGCCGTCGACATTAGCCCTTCGTGCTCAGTCGAACTTCAATTCCGCGTGCCAGGCGTCGCGAATTGGGAAGGAGATCTGCTTTTGTGTCTGAACGTCGTATTTCAGAACGCAGAGCACGGAGAGCTAAAGGCCTTCAATGACGCCTTTGAGGCCAATAAGGAGTGGCAATATTGGGGGCCTGACAGTCGCCAGAGATGGACTCCCATCCAAAATCCGGCAACGCGCACAGCCACTTCCTTCGCGGCGTTCAAACCTTTGATTAGCCTCAGAGGTCCGATACCGCATCCAGACACAATCCATCTTCGCGCACGGTCAACGTTCGATAATATGGAACCCGCGGCGGCAATTCAATTGGCTGCTAAAGAACTCACCTCTATCGTAAAATTCGTTCGGTCGATCACCCCTGCGGCCGTATAAAAATAATCCTTCCCGCTCTGATCGTGTATTTCACTCGAGCGAATGCGAGCAGGTCTCCGGCACCGGGGTCGGCTGAGAGAATCGTCAGGTCTGCGGTTTGGCCGGGGGCGACACGGCCTTTTTCTTTCGCGACGCCAAAACACTCCGCAGGAGCCGTCGTCAGCATCGCGATGATCTCGCGAAAATTCAGGCCCGCGAGCGACAGTTGGCGATACTCCGTGCGCATGTCGTATTCGCTCAGAAAGCCCGTGTCGGTCCCAAACATGAGTCGACCACCGAGGCGGTGAAAACGCAGCACCACCTTTCGAATATCGGCGATGTTTTTGTCCTGGGAGAAAAGCTGCAGCGTGGGAATCAACGCCATGTGGTGCGCGACCAACGTCTGCAGATAACGCTCGTCGACGCCCTCGAGCAGTTCGGGCGCGTGCGCAATCACGTCCACGCCGCTCTCCATCGCCGCGTTCATTCCCGCGAAGTTCGTGGCGTGGGCGAAAACGAGTTGATGATGGCGATGGGCCTCGGTGACGGCGGCGCTCGCGATCGGGACCGACATGGGAACGATTCGATCCGGAGCCACAATCGATCCGGTGAAGAGTTTCACGATGTCCGTTCCCGCGGCGATGTTCTGCTGCACGGCGGCAACCGCCTGCGCCGGCGTTTCCGGCTGACTCAGCCGGCTCCGCAGTTCCTCCGGAAGGTCTTTCAAATAATACGGCAGCGCGTGCGGAGGGTACAGGGGAATACCGGCGGTATAAACATGCGGGCCTCGCACTTCGCCTGACTCGATTCGACGTCGCAGGGCGATCGTGTTGACCGGATCGGATCCCGTATCGACGACCGTGGTGAAGCCAGAGTGCGTCAGCATGTCCTGCAGCTGGCCTTCCAACTTGGCCGCGGGAAGATGCGCCGCGTCGGCCCATTTGGGTTCAACGAAATGCACGTGCGTATTCCAAAACCCGGCCAGCACGGTGCACCCCTGCACGTCGAGCGTCTTCGTTTCCTTGGGAACGACCACCTGCTCGCCGACGGCGACGATTTTCCCGTCGCGTATCAAAACAGTGGCATCCGCGAGCGGAGCCGAATCCGGCCCCGCGTAAACGTTCGCATGGAGAAGCGCGAGATCCACCGAACGGCCAACACTGCAGCACAACGCAAGCAGCAGGAAAACAACGAGCGTTCTCATAGGCTTCAAGAGATTCAAAAGGTGATGGTTCAACCTGCTCACTCTGCGCGCAAGGCCACGAGTGGATCGACGCGCGCTGCGGCGCGAGCAGGCAACCAGCAAGCCAACAAGCCGGCGATCGCCAGCGCCATTGCCCCTCCACCCAGCGCCAGGCCGTCGTGAGGAGAGACATTGAACAACAGACTCGCGAGCAAACGCGCGACACCGAATGCCCCGAGGAATCCGAGCGCCAAGCCGAAAACAACGAGCTTCATTCCGCCCGCGATGGTCGACCGAATCACTTCTCGCGGCTGTGCACCCAAGGCCATTTGAATGCCGAGTTCACGCGTGCGCTGCGACACCGTGTAAGCCATCACGCCGTAAAGGCCGATGCCTGCAAGCGCGAGCGCCGTGCCCGAAAAACCCGCCAGCAAAATCAAGGTGATGCGCCGCTGCGCAAGCGAGGCATCGAGGACGTCCTCGAGCCGGCGCACATTCGCCACCGGCTGCACGGGGTCGATGCCCTGAATCGCCTTGCGCGCCGCGTTTGCCAGACCACTCAACGATCGATCCGCCTTGATCATGATTTGCCCGTTGCGCGTCGAATCGACCGCGGATTGGGAACGATATATCGTCGGCCGGGCATCGATCGCGAGATTGCGGGTTCGCACATCTCCAACGACGCCGACGATCTCGAGTTTCTCGCCACGCATCGTCAGATAGCGCCCGACCGGCTCTTCAGCCGCAAAATATGAACGCGCGAACGCCTCGTTGATCATGACACATGCCGCATCGGTCGGTGCATCGCTGAATAGCCGACCTTTTTTCAACGGAATGCCGAGCGTCTCGAAATAACCCGCCGTGCAGCTGTCCTGATCGGCCAAATACCCCTGCTCCGGCGCGTCTTTTCGACCGACGATGTGGCAGTACCAGTTCGAAACACCACCGCTCATCGGCAACATCGCGGACACCGCGGCACGGTCCACGCCCGGAATACTTTCAATGCTCTCCACAACCTGCCGATAGAAGCGCGCCCGCGACTCCGCACTCGCATACCGTGATCCGGGCAACGACACCGCCATCGTCAAAACGCGTTCGCCGTCGAAACCCGGCGAGATCCGCGCCAAGTTATAGAAACTCCGCAAAAGCAATCCCGCGGCGGCCAACAACAACATCGCCATCGCGACTTCCGCCACGATGAGCACGCGGCGCATCCCGGCGCCGCGACCGCCACGGCCCACACGCCCGACTTCCTTCAAGCCTTCAGCCTGGGAGCCGCTCGTGGCCTGCAGCGCGGGCACCAGCCCAAAAACGATTCCGGTCAACACGCTCAGTCCGAGCGTGGCCGCAAGCACGCGCCCATCGATCGACACGTCCGACAGGCGGGCCACATTCGCAAATGCCGTCGATGCGCGCACCAGATCCAACAACCCATAGGCCACCACGAGTCCCGCCATTCCGCCCATGACCGCGAGCAGCACACTTTCCACGAGCAGCTGCCGAACCACGCGGGCGCGCGTCGCGCCCAGAGCCGCCCGCAACGCAATCTCGCGCTCCCGTCCCGCAGCCTTGGCCAGCAGGAGATTCGCCACGTTGACACACGCGATGGTCAAAACCGCCAGCACTGCCCCCGACAGAACGAGCAGCATCGGCTTAACGGAATCAGCCAACTGCTCTCGCATCGGAATCATCGCCACTGTCCACTTCTCTTTCCACGCAGGATAACGCCATGCGTTGCTCCGCCGGATCTTCAAGAGCTCCGCGCGCGCCGACTCGACGGAGATTCCGGATTTGATGCGGGCCAGCACGTTCAAGAAATGGGCATCGCGCAAATTCCTCCACTTCGGATCCAGCCCTTCGGCGATGACGAACTCCGCCTGAGGGTCAGGCAAAAACGCCGACGGCAGCACGCCGATCACTGTATAGGGCTCGTCATTCAGCTGAATCCGATTTCCGACCAATCCCCGGTCTCCGCCGAAACGGCGCTGAAACAGCTCATCGGTGAGCACGACGACTTTCTCCTTTCCAGGAAGATCCTCGTCCGGCGCGAAAACGCGTCCGACGGTCGGCCGCGCGCGCAGCACCGTCAGTCCGTCAGCCGTCATTCGCCATCCCATCAACCGCTCCGGCTCGCCCGAACCGGTCAGATTCAAATCGATCGTGCGATAAGCCGCGAGCGACTCGAGCGAGGTCGCTTCCTCGCGCCAGTCAAAGTAGGTTCCAGGCGACACCACGTTTTGACTCACGCCTGCCGGCGGTTCCCACAACTGCACGAGTCGTGCCGGCTCATCGTACTGCAGAGGCTTCAAAAGCAGCGCATCCAACAAACTGAATATCGCCGTGTTTGCACCGACGCCGAGAGCCAGAGTGATCACGGCAACAACCGTGAACACCGGGTTTCGCCGCAACGTCCGCGCTCCAAATCTCAAATCCTGCAACAACTGCTCGAGCCAGCGCCAGGAGCGTTCATCGCGCGCGTGCTCCTTCACTTGCTCCACACTTCCAAAGCTGCGACGCGCAGCCGCACGCGCCTCGTCCTCACTCAGGCCTGCGCGGCGAAATTCCTCGGCCAGCAACTCGAGGTGTTGCTCAAACTCTTCCGCCATCTCCGCGTCCAATCGGCTCCGCCTGATAAACGACCAGAGACGGCGAAATTGATCAGGCATGAGGTTCATGACGATGCGAAGGAAACCGCGAGCTAGGCGTGACCGAGCACCGTGTTGATCGCCGCGGAAACTCGAATCCAGTTCTGCGTTTCCCCGGCAAGCTGCCTGCGCCCCGCGGCGGTGATTTGATAGAAGCGCGCCTTGCGATTGTTCTCCGAAACGCCCCATTCCGCCTTGATCCAGCCTTTGTGCTCCAACCGATAGATCGCCGGATAAAGCGAGCCCTGCTCCACCTGCAGCACCTCTTTCGACATCTGGCGGATCCGCACCGATATCCCGAAGCCGTGCATCGGTTCGTTTTGCAGCGCCTTGAGAATCAGCATGTCGAGCGTGCCCTGCAGGAGCTCCGGCGCTTCGGACGGTTTCTTCATGACTCCTAGATGTTCTAGGAAAGAGCGCCGTCAAGCCTGTTTCCTAGATTATCTAGGAGTAGCGCTCGGGCAAAACTCGCGAGTCTTGATCTGGATCAATGCGGTTCGAAAACGGTGGTTTAGACTGGAGGTCTTTCTTCCATGCCTACCTCTGTTTCGGTTTTGCGACGCGTGACGGCGCGCCGCGTGGAGCCTGTTATTTCCGCCGCCAGCCAGCGGCTCGTTGTCAAACGCGACGGTTCGACCGTCCCCTGGGATAGTTCGAAAATCGTTCGCGCGGTCTGCCTCGCTTTTCACGACGTCCAAAACGCCGGCGCGCCCAATCCCTATCGCGACGACCCGGCGCTCCACTACGGTGTCGACTTCGAAACGTTCCTCAAAGCCATGGCGATCTCGGGCCGCGTCACGCGCACTGCGGAGCTGATCTATCGCCAGGGCCGGCATCCCACCATCGAGGAAATTCAGGACATCGTGGAAAAAACCATCGCCGCCGAAGGCGAATGGGCCGTCGCGCGCAGCTACATCGTCTATCGGCTCGCGCAGGCGACGCAGCGGCTTCAGCACTACGAGGACAACGGTCTCGCGGACTATATCGCTTGCGCTAAATACGCGCGCTATCGTCCCGCCCTTGGCCGGCGCGAACTGTTTTCCGAAGCCGTGCAGCGCGTCGAATCGATGCACCAGACATTTTTTCGCGACCGGCTCGATCGACGTGTCGCTACCGAAATCAACGCAACGCCGGTCGATGCGCGCGATCGAAAGCGGTTGGAGGACGCAATCGGCGGATCGACGGTGAGCGAACTGATCACGCGCGCCTTCGCCGCCGTCGCGGCAAAACGCGTGTTGCCCTCGATGCGTTCGCTGCAATTCGGCGGCGAGGCCATTCTTCGCAACCACGCACGCCTCTTCAATTGTTCCTTCAGCGTGGCGGACCGCATGGAGTTTTTCCGTGAATATTATTTCCTTCTGCTCGCCGGCACGGGCTGCGGATTTTCCGTGCAACGTCACCACGTCGAGCGCCTGCCCGTGCTGCCGAAACGCGGAGAGGAAATCGATCTCGACGTGGTTCATCACTCCGTCGTCGACACGATCGAAGGCTGGGCGAATGCGCTCTATGTTCTCCTGATCAGCTACGTGCAGGGCTTTAAAGTTGAGTTCAATTTCTCCTTGGTGCGGCCGCGCGGACGTCCGCTCTCGACCTCGGGCGGGAAAGCGCCGGGACATCTGCCGCTGAAACAGGCGTTGCTCGACTGCGAAGGTGTGCTGCGCGGCGCGGGCGGCCGCCGGCTGCGGCCGATCGAAGTCTATGACATCTGCATGTTCGTCGCGCGCTCTGTATTGAGCGGAGGGATACGCCGGTCGGCCACGATCTGTCTTTTTTCGCCTGACGACGTCGAGATGATGGATGCGAAAACGGGAAACTGGTTCGAGCGCCATCCGCAACGCTCGGCTTCGAACAACTCCGCGGTCCTGCCGCGCGACGACGCCGACGACGCGTTGTTCAAGCGGCTCTTCCAAGCGCAAAAAGAATTCGGCGAACCGGGTTTCTATTTTTCGGATCATCCCGATTACGGTTGTAATCCGTGCTGCGAGATTGGGCTGCATCCCGTCATCGGAGAGGACGTTTCCGCCAGCGATCTCGCGCGATTGCGCGAACTGGGCTACGAAGGAGACCTCGTCTCGACTGCGCCACTCTCAGGCTGGCAAATGTGCAATCTCAGCACGATCAACGGCGCGTGCCTGACCAGCACGGAGGATTTTTTCGAGGCCTGCATTCACGCCAGCGTCATCGGAACGCTGCAAGCCGCTTACACCCAAATCGAATATCTCGGCCCGATCACGCGTTTTCTCAATGAGCGCGACGCGCTGCTCGGCGTCTCGATCTGCGGCTTCATGGACAATCCGGAGATTCTTTTCGAGCCGACGACGCTGGAGCGCGGCGCGCGAATTTGCCGGGCGGTGAATCAAATCGTGGCGGCGGCGATCGGGATTCGTCCGGCGGCGCGCGTCACCTGCGTCAAACCCGAGGGCACAGCTTCGCTCCTGCTCGGCGCTGCGTCCGGCATTCACCCGCATCATGCGAGACACTATTTCCGGCGCGTGCAGGCGAATCGTGGCGACGCCGTGTATCAACTCTTTCACGCGGCGAATCCGCATATGACCGAGACCTCCGTCTATCGGCCCGACACGGACAACGTGATCACGTTTCCCGTGGAGGCGCCGGCGAATGCCTTGCTGCGCGACGATCTGGACGCGATTTCGTTTCTCGAATTGGTCCAGCTGGTTCAGCGCCACTGGGTCCTCAACGGTGAGGCGCCGGAAACGCGCTCACCGGGATTGCATCACAACGTTTCGAATACCTGCACGGTGAAACCCGAAGAGTGGAACGCCGTGGGCGACTTCATTTGGCAACATCGGGAAAGCTTCACCGGCATCGCCCTGCTCGGCTACGACGGCGACAAACGCTATCCCCAGGCCCCGCGCGAGTCCGTCGTCAGCGACGAAGACATCGCGCAGTGGAATCGCCTGAAATACGTGCCCGTCGACTACGCCGCTTTCCACGAGGCAGCCGACGAAACGTCGCTGAAAGACGTCGCTGCCTGCGCGGGCGGCAAGTGCGAGTTATAAAGCCGAATTCAAAAACCCAGGCGATATGAGAGATAATAGCCACGTCCATCCGTGGCATAGCGCGAGGCCGAGATATAGAATTTATCGAAGATGTTCTTCACGTTCAGGTCCACCGTGTGCGTGAGGCTGCCTTTCGTCTTGAAACGATAATGCGCGCCCAAATCGACGGTGTAATATGAAGGAATCATAATATCGGCGCGGCCATCGTTGCCGAGGTACGCGCCGCCTGCGCTCGCCGGGGCAAACTGGTCGCCGGTGCTTGGATTTTCCGCCGCGATTTCGCTCATGTAGATCACGCCAGCCGTGAGCGAAAAGCCATTCAGGGCGCCGGTGAATTCGTACTTTGCGGCCACGCCGAGATTGTCTTTCGGGACTTTGCTGGTCGGCCGGCCGACGGCGCCAATGTTGCGACCAAAGTAGGTGTACTTCGCGTTCGTGTGCCCGTAGCCGCCGAGGATCGTGAAATTGTCCATCACGCGATAGGTGAAATCGAATTCGAAACCGCGCGCCAATTGTGAGCCCTCGAACGCATTGGCCGTGGTGCCATCCGGAAGGAGTTCCGTGGTCTTCACGTTTTCACGCACGATATAATATCCTCCCGTCGTGAACACGAGCCGGTCGTCGAGAAACGAACACTTCACGCCGTAGTCGTAGCCATACGATTTTTCATTGGGCTGCGTGCCATCCGAGGCGGCGCGGTTCTGCGCATTCGCGTTGAAGCCATTGCTGCGGCTGCCGTAGACGGCGATATGCGAGGTCGCTTTGTAGTTGAAGCCGGCGCTCGGAGACCACGCGGTCGCACTCGGCTTGAGATCGAGATGTTTTAGATAATCGCGCAGCGCGAATTTGACGTTGTCGTAGCGAAGACTCGCGAAGAGCAGCAGCGTGTCGTCGAACAACCCCATTTGGTGACGCAGGTTGGCGCCCCAGATCGAGGCCCGGTTTTTGTTATAACGCGTGACATTACTATACACCGCGGGATTGAACGCCGGGATTGTATAATCGATCGGCTGACCAATGGTGATCGTCTTCAGCCAATACATTCCGTTGCTCGGAATTTTGCTCGGGTCGGTGATTTGATACTGACTGGCCAGCTGCCACGTCGGGTCCCATCGATAATAATCGGAGAAGTCGAACGTTAGCAGCGTCTTGTTCGTGACTTTGCCGTTGAAGAACTTGTAGCGCGCAAGCAGGTCCGCCTGCACGCCGCCGCCATCTTCGCCGATGAGGCCATAGGACGGCGTGCCCCTTGACAGCGTGTTCTTTAGATAATCGTACTGAGAACCATTGCCCGCGTTGAACAGCCACTTGTGGCGATGATACCAGTTGGTGGCGGCGCGCACGGAAAACACGCTGTTGAGTCGTTGCTCGAACGTGATCGTGACGTCGTTCACATCGCGCGACGTTTCACTGTTCGGCCCGTTCTGCTGAAGATTCGCCAGATCGAGCGCGAGACCTTCATACCGCTTGGTCGTCGAATTATATAATTCCGGCACAGTCGAGCGAACGGAGTGCGACTGATTGCGCATATAATTATACTGCACGAGAAGATTGCCGCCGTTGCTGAAGTAATGTTGCAGCGCGACCCCGACGGAGCGATTGCGCAGCGTCGCCATCGGGGTGTCGTAGGTGCGTTCGTAATCCGCGCCGGTAACGAGAAAGTAGGTTTCGCCCAACAACCCAACGGGGCCGGTGAGATTGAATTGGCCGCGAATCGTGTCGTAGCTGCCGACGGACACGCCCGCAGTGCCTTCGATCTCTTTCACCTGCTTCGGGTGTTTCGTGATAACGTTGATCATGCCGCCCGGCTGCGCCTGGCCGTAGATCGCTGCGGACGGTCCCTTGATAACCTCGATGCGGTCGATGTTCGTCTTGTCGTTCATGCCGATCCGGAAAAATCCGTCGCGGAGCATGTACTGGCTCGTGTAGCCGCGGATCGTGTTGTTGCCCGCGTTGTCGACGGCGTTGACCGAACTGGTGTAGCCGAGATTTTCCTCGATGTCGAAGAACGCGAAATCGTCGAGGAACTCGCTCGTGACCACATTGACGGCGAAAGGCAGGTCCTTGATCGGTGTGGCCACGCGGCTGCCGGTGACGGACTCGGACGCGATATAGCCGACGTGAGAACCGGCCGTGACGGTGAATTCCGGCAGATTCACCGTCTCGCCGCTCGCGGGCGCGCCTGAGCGGGCGGATTGCGCTTGGATTGAAGTCGCGATGAGCAACAGGCCGCTGGTCGATGCGCACAGTCGTTGAAAAGTGGATACGGCATTCTTGATTTGCATGTGGGGTGTGAGGCGATTGACGCCGCTTCTCGCGGCACGAGAGCTGCCCCCGCGGGTAAACCTCCGCGTCGGCACAGCCGGGTAGAGCCGCACCAAAAAGCGAAGCCCCGGCGGATGCGAAACCGGGATTGCTTTAGTCGTTAAGTAGCGTCCCCGCGCAACAACGTGTGCAAGCTCACGCGGTCGCGCACAGTCGGCGCGATCCCGTAGAGCGACGGTCACTTCAAATCGCCACGTGCGTGCGGCTCGATGCGGCGGCTGCAGGAATTTCCGCGGCCGCATTCGCCTCTGTCGAAACGCGGAGCAACACGCTCGTTTGGCGGCGGCTCGTGTTTTCGATTTTCAATTTCCACATGGTTTTCGCCGGGATGTCTCTCTTCACGTAAATCGTGCGAAACATGTCCGTCGCGCTGTGTTTGCCGGCGAGATTCGTGCCGAGCACCGCGCCTTTTTCGTCGAACAGCGTCACGGAAACCTCCGGCTCGGCGATAAACGTGACGCTGAAATTATTTCCCGCGGCCACGGGCACATCCAGCGTCGAGACCTGGAATTTATAGAGCTGAATCACGCGGCTGAAATCGCCAGCGGGAGCGGATGCAGCCGCTGGTGCCGAGGGGGCAATCGGAAGAGCCGCGAAAATCACGCGCGGGGCAGACGCTGCGATGCCGAGGTCATTTGCCAAAATCGAATCGTCCTCGTCCTGCGCCGGCTTGTCGAAGCGCCATGCCGGATGCTTCGGCGTCCAACGCACTTCGGGCGGAGGCGGAACCCAATCGACTTCCTTGCTCGGCGGATTGCGCGGACGTTCGCCCTCCTTGCCGATCGCGAGGCGCCCCTTCACGAAATTAAAATAATCACCGCGGACCAACTCGTCGCTGCGGCCCTGCACGATCTTGAAATCGCTCACGCCCGCGATGGCGGACTCGACCGTGACAAGTCCGTCGTTCCAAACCTGCCGACCACAGGAAATCGGCACATAGAAACCCGCCAGCGCGGAAAACAACACGCCGCGCCGATCGGTCACGCGCTGATTGAACTTCGCCATTTCATCGGGGGTGATTTCCTCGAGCGCCTTCACTTTCGCACCGAAAACGGCATGCCCGAGATTCATCACTTCGGCGCAGGCGCTGCCGGCGTTCGGCGTACCTAACATCACGAGATGAGTCACGACCGGACGGTGATCCGGCGCATCGCCCATCACGGCCTGCACCTAGCGGCGCGCGACCAAGCCCCCGGTCGAATGCGCGACCATGTCGACATGCCAGGCATTGCGGTCGTGGCGTGCGTATTCCACGTAGCTAGTCACGCCAGCGACGTTTTGCGCGATCGTCTGGCCGGCGTCCTCCGTCAGCAACGTGCCCATGCGCATCTCGCCGTGGCTTGGGTATTCGCCAACCGGATACGCGCGCCATTCGTAGCCCCAGGCGAGCGTGAGATAATTCTGATACGGCGCCCATTCCTGTGCGTCGCTCCAAAGCCCGTGCAGCAGCACCACGGGGCGCGGGGCAATTTTCAGGTTCTCCGTTTTTTCGTCCTTCTTGACCTCGTTGACCGAGAGTTCGGCGCGAATGCGGTGCACCGAAAACGGCCGCACCTGCGGGGTGTCGGCCAGCGGCTGATGCGGCGCATCGTCCATCCAGGCGTAGCCCGTGCTGTCGAACTGCAGCTCGACCGTGCGCTCCTCGCCCGGATCGAGCGGAACGTTGAAGGTGCCATTTTCGAGGGGCTCGTCTTTGCGGGCGGCGTTCCAGTGGTCGCCCTTGAAGGTTTCGATGAGTTTCAGCACCGCGTCTTTATGTTCGGACGAGAGGTTCACGACGGTGGCTTTGATCTTCACCGGGTTGCCATCGATCGTGCCGGTCTCCGGCGTGATGATTTCCCAATCGTTCCAATCCGGATAGCGCGGGTGTTCGTAGTGGAGATCCGTGATCATCACGTTGTCCGGCCCGCGGCGCAGATCCCACGTGATGGTGTAGGCGAAACTTTTGACCTGCGGAGAACTGGTGTCCCACGTCTTCGAGCCGTGCAGACGATCGGGGTGTTTCGGATCCAACTTGCCGTCGTCGATGCTCACGGCTTGCGGTTCGATCCTCACTTCGGAAGCGTCCGAAACATCGATCGGCAGATTGTTTCCCGGCTGGCAGAAGCCTGAGCGCTTCACATGGTCTTCCTGGTTGTAGGCCCCTTTCAACTCCGGAAGCTCCAGGCTGAAATGGTAGGAGCCGCCTTTCTCGTCGATGCCGATGTTGAAGTATTTGGCCGGCGCAGTGGCGTGGCCTCGCGTGATTTTCGAGTGTTCGCCGGCGATGACGAAATTGTGTTCCGGTCCCCAGCCGCAGCTTCCCCACTCGACCTGTCGGCTGTTGTCGGAATCGGAGTCGAGCAGCGTGATGTTGGCGTCTGTCTGCGGCGTTTTGCTGTTGCCGTCGATCACCACGATCTGGGCGTCGTAGCGGTAAACGCGTTCGAGCTGATGTGTGATGTGATTGCGCGCTTGATCGATGGCGCCGATCACCGGCTCGTCGCTGCTGTGACTGTCGTATAGCGTTTTCTGATACGTGATGATGCCGCTCCAGCCCTCGGCGTGCGCATGCGATTTCGTCGCCGGCCCGACCTTCGCGGCATTCGTGTCCGCCGCCTCGCCCTCTGCCGCAGTCAAAACAAACGCCGCGAGCAACGCCGTGGCGGAAAGAACAAAGCATCCGAAAAGTTGAAGGGGCCTCATGGAAGCCCAGCACCCTAACACCAACAGCGCCTCCATCGTATTGGCCTTTCGGCTAAACCCGGCGCGCCACTACGCCAATGATCGCCACTTTTTCAGGCGCGCCTCACATTCCGTTCTCGGAAAAAATCGTTCTCGCGAAAGCAAGAACTGCAGTTTTGCGGCCGCTGTAACCGACGAGATCAACTTCCGTTCGATGAGTTGATCCATGATCCAAAGTGTACCGTGAACCTCGACATGCCGTGTCTGTGCGGCTTGTCGAAGCGCCTTGTCGCTGGACAGCAACATCGCATCGAGTTTTCGCGCCAGAAATAGCACCGAACAATCGTTGAACCGTGCCTTGCTTCCCACCGCACGTTCCAAGCGAGCCACTTCGCTCAATTCTGCAAAACTCAATCCATGCTCGTGGATTTGTCCTCCTGTGAAGTAAGCTAGAGTCTGATCGTGATGGCCTGCCTCCAGCTCGAGACGAATGAGGCTCGTCGTGTGAGTTTCGATCCCTACTTGAAACCACGGATCGAAAAGTCCGGCCAATTCAAGATCGATAAGGACGTTCGCGTCCTGCACGGCGATTTTCATCCGTGGGCGCGTGGTTCAGTTAGTTTCCGAGGCAAACTGATGATCGAATTCGCGCGCTGATATGCCGAGAAGTTCGGCCGCCTTGGAACGTGTGATCAACTCTTGTGCGGCTGCACGAAAGACAAGTTGTTCGTAGCGATCGGCGTGTTCCGATCCTTTCCAGTGCCCAGGTTCAACTTTTCGCCGCGCCCGGTTCTGGATATAAAATGAGCGGAGTCGACTCTCCGAGATGATATCGAGATCCGCAGCGCGGTGCATCAATGCGCTGATGGAAATACCCCAATCTTCTTTGATGCCGATGCGTTCACGAAAACTGATTCCGTCCGGACGCTTATCACCTACGCGTCCGCGTAATGCTTCGGCCGGCAAAAGCAGCGCGCCGGCAAATCGGTAGCACAGCGACTCTTTTATTTTGTGCGAAAGTCCGGCGGGAAGCTTAAGGACTAGATGTCCCAGCTCGTGCAGCGCGGTGAGACGTTTGCGCGGGAGGTCCTGATTGAGCCATGCGGCTAACACGATCACGGGAGTACAATGGTCGGCCCATCCCGAAAATCCATCGAAGGTTTCATCGGCTTCCACCTCCTTCACTTTCACGCCGTGTTCTTCCAACATTTCCTGCACGTTGGTCAGCGCAGCTTCGCCAAGTTTCCAGACCTTGCGAATCTGCTGGGCAGCTTTTTCTGCGTTGTCCGCAAGCGCGGTGACATCGTCAGACGCGAGATGCGATAAATTCACATGAGGCAGAGGAGAAGCGTGGATCTGAAGAATCGATTCTATCTGCAGGTACCGCTCGAAATAATCCGCCGCCTCTTCTCGAACACGATTCACTTCGCGCATCGGAAATTTGGTCAGCTTTCGAAATTCGATGGACTCGAGGGTGACTTCGGATGCTCGGAAAAAGTAACCTGGGTCAAGGTCGAGCGTCCGTGCCAGCGCCAGCAACACCGTCGAGTCCGGCCCCATTAACCCTTTCTCGTATTTCTGAAGCGCCGCGTGTGATAGGGACGCGCCATGCTTGCCGAGCCGTTCCGCCAAATCGCGCAATGTCATGCCTCGCATAAGCCGCGCGCGGCGTAGGCGCTCGCCGAAAAGGAGCTTCTCGTCCGAAATAGTCACGGTTACAAAAATCCCCATTTACTTATTTTTGTCAACCCAGCCGACCTGGTGCCGTTCGAGATGCTCGGTGAGCGCGGGGCAATTTCGATCAAGCCATTCGGCAAACGGTGCGTTGCCAAAGCTTATGGCTCGTCCTGAAATGCCGCGCCGTGATGATTTTTCGCCGCGCCTCTTCCTCGAAAAATTGGGTCGAGCGGTTGTTGCCCGCGTGGACCGCTGTCGTTCTCGGATTTTTGTATCTGCCGATCGCGGTGCTGATCGTCTACTCGTTCAACCGCTCGCGGCTGAATGTCGTGTGGGAGGGGTTCACGCTGAAATGGTACGGTGAACTTTGGCGCAATACGCCGCTGCTGGACGCGCTGAAAAACAGTTTATACGTGGCGGTCATCACGACGGCGCTCTCGCTCGTGCTCGGCACGGCCGGGGCTTGGCTCATGTACCGGTATCGCTTCGTCGGCGCGCGCTTGATTCACGGGCTCGTGGCGATGCCGATCATCATGCCTGAAATCATCATCGGCATCAGTCTGCTGAGCTTCTTCGCCGCAATCTCCATGCCTCTGGGCTTCACCACCGTGATCGTGGCGCATGTGACCTTTTGCTTTCCCTTCGTACTGGTCGCCGTGCAGGCCCGTCTGCAAGGCCTGGATCCCGCGCTCGAAGAAGCCGCTCTCGATCTTGGCGCCACACCGTTCCGCGCGTTCTGGCATGTCATCCTGCCGCTGCTGCGCCCCGCCCTGGTCGCGGGGGGCTTGATGACGTTCACCCTCTCGCTCGACGAATTGATCGTCACGTTTTTCACCGCGTCCGCGCGCTCCGCCACTCTGCCGCTAAAAATCTACGGCCTGGCGAAGATCGGTCTGAACCCAATGCTCAACGCGCTCTCCGCTCTGCTCATCATCGTCACTATCGCCGCCGTTGTGTTTTCTTCTCGAGTTCGCTCCTTCGCCCGCACCGCCCTTCGTTGAACATGCTCAAGCCCACCACCCGCCTCCTTGCGTCATTTGCGTCACTCGCTTCTCTCGCAGCCATCGCCTCACTCACGGTCTTTTCGTCAGTCGCGCACGCCGCCGACGATAACGAGCTGAATCTCTTCGCGTGGTCGGAATACGTTCCGCAGGACGTGATCGATGGCTTCACCAAAGAAACGGGCATCAAGGTAAACTACGAGACCTTCGCCTCCGGAGAAGAGATGCTGGCCAAGCTGCTCGCGGGAAACACCGCCTACGACATCGTGCAGCCGCCGGACTATGTAGCGGAATCTTTGATACAAGCGAAGCAACTGCGGGAACTCGACCCGAAGCAGCTGCCGCATATGAGCAACATCCTTCCGGAATTCCTGCACATGCCGCACGACCCGACCCAGCGGTACACGGTGCCCTACATGACAGGCACGGTCGGAATCGTCGTGAACACCGAAAAAGTGAAGGAGCCCATCAGGGGCTTCAAAGATGTCTTCCAGCCGAAATACGCGGGGCGAATCGTGGTGGTGAACGATAACCGCGAGATGCTCACCTGGGCAATGTACACGCTCGGCCTCAAGGCGAATGACCTCACGCGCGAAAACATCGACAAGGCCAGGCCCGTCCTCGCGCAGTGGATCAAGCTGATCAAGGTCTTCGACTCCGACAGCCCGAAGACGTCACTGCTCAACGGCGACACCGATCTCGGCGTGGTCTGGAGCGGCGAAGCCGCACTGCTTTATCGTGAGAATCCAAAATTTCACTACGTCATCCCCGCCGAAGGCGCGCATCAATTCGTCGACGTAGTGGCGATTCCACTACACGCGCCGCACGTCGAGGCAGCTCACCGCTTCATCGACTACCTGCTCCGCCCGGAAGTGAGCAAAAGGATTTCCGACGCGTTTCCCTACACGAACCCGAACGGCGCCGCGCGAAAACTGCTCAGCAAGGAACAACTCGAAAATCCCGCGAGCTATCCGCCGGTCGGAAAATTGGAAACATTTCGCGCAATCGGCAAAACGAGCCAGGTGATCGACGAACTCGTGACGGATTTGAAGAACAGCCGCTGAGCAGCTTTCTCTGCCCGCGCCCGTTTGCCGATCTCGACTCATGCAAGCCACGCTGCCCGTCACCGCTGCCTCTGCCGGTGCTCGCCGCCCGACGTGGCGGGCGTGGTTGTGCCTGGCGCCGATGATTGCGTGGCTCGTGCTTTTTGCCGTCGCGCCACTCGGCATTCTGCTGGTCTACAGCTTTTGCCAACGGGATGATCTCGGGCGCATCGTCTTCGCATTTTCCTGGGAAAACTACGTCCGCGTTTTCGAACCGCGCTATCTGCTGATTCTCGGACGCTCCATCGGCTACGCCGCGGCCACGACCCTGGGCTGCCTGGTTCTCGCGTATCCAACGGCTTACTACATGGCTCGCCGCGAAAAACCATGGCGGGATTGGTTGCTGGTCCTCGTGATGATTCCGTTCTGGACGAGCTTCCTCATTCGCACCTACGCCTGGATTCAAATTCTGAAGAGCGAAGGCCTGCTGAACAGCGTGCTGAAATCGGTCCATTTGATCTCCGCTCCGATCGATTGGCTTTATACTCCGACCGCGGTGTTGATCGGTCTAATCTACACGTTTCTCCCGTTCATGATTCTTCCGATTTTCGCCAGCGCGGAGAAACTCGAGACAGACCTGATCGAGGCGGCGCACGACCTGGGGGCGGGTCCGCTGCGCGTGTTTTCCACCGTTATCATCCCGCTGACCTGGCCCGGCGTCGCCGCGGGCACGATGCTCGTGTTCGTCCCGACGATCGGCATGTTCGCCGTCACGGATCTGCTCGGCGGCGCGCAGGTGCCTCTCATCGGCAACGTTATTCAAAATCAGTTTCTGCAGGCGAGAAACTGGCCTTTCGGCGCCGCGCTCGGCGTCGTTTTCACGCTGCTTTTCGCTGTATCCTATGCGGCACTACAACGTCCGCGGCGCTGGGAACGAAAAGGCGACGCATGAGCGACTCGATCGAACTCGTGTCGCTCAGGAAAACCTTCGGCGCAGTCACTGCCGTCGACGGTGTTTCGCTCACGGTTCGCGCCGGTGAAATGCTCACGCTGCTGGGCCCCTCCGGTTGCGGAAAAACCACGCTGCTGCGGCTTCTCTCCGGTTTCGAACAGCCTACGAGCGGCGCGATTCGAATCAGCGGGCGCGATGTGACACCACTTCCGCCGCACCGCCGCGATATCAATCAGGTCTTCCAGAGCTATGCGCTCTTTCCGCATCTCACCGTGCGCGACAATATCGCCTTCGGCCTGAAGATGCAGGGCCTGTCCGCCAGCGAGCTTGCGCCGCGCGTCGCTCGCGCCATCGACCTCGTCGCACTGCAAGGCCTGGAGTCGCGTTTCCCTAATGAGCTTTCTGGCGGACAACGCCAGCGCGTCGCCCTGGCTCGCGCCATCGTGCCCGAGCCGCGCGTGCTCTTGCTCGACGAACCGCTCTCCGCTCTGGATGCAAAACTGCGCCGCGGAATGCAGCTCGAGCTCAAGCGTCTCCAGCGACAACTCGGGTTGACCACAATTTTGGTGACGCACGATCAGGAGGAAGCCCTCGCCTTGAGCGATCGCATCGCCGTCATGAAGGCCGGCCGTATTGAACAACTGGGTACATGCGAGGAGGTGTATTATCGTCCACGGACGGCCTTCGTCGCGGAGTTCCTCGGAGAGGCGAATATCCTCTCCGGCACGATCGAGCGCGTTGCGGGCGGCCAGGCCAGCGTGCGCGTCGGACCGAGTGCCGTTTGGCAGGTCGAGACCGAGAGTGCGCAAAGCTCATTTGGGACGCGAAATCCGACCGCCAATTCTGCCCTCCAAGGTGGCACGGTGCGGCAGCTGTCTCTTCGCCCGGAGCGAATCCGGATCAGTGCAGTCGGTTCCGCCGCCGCAGAAGAAAGGGTGGGGGCGACGAATTTGCCGGAAGAACGCGGCGCGATACCGGCGAATTCTTTCGTCGGCGAAATCATTGACCGCGTCTTTCTCGGCGCGAACCAGCGTTTGGTTGTTCGCACCGATTTCGGCGAGACGCTCATCATCATCGCCGGAGAAAATGTCCGCGCCCCAACCAAAGTCGGCGCACGCGTAACCTGCACCTGCGCTCCGCGGGACCTGGTCTTTTTGCGGGAACCCTGAATCGCCTCGGTCGTGGCTCATGATGAGCGCTAGGCTACGCGAACGGCTCGCCTGGAGGCTTCGCCCTACCCCCGGAGCCCGTTCCAGCAAATGGGCCCAGATTCGGCCACCCGCCCCTGAGGGCAGGGCGAGACCTCTGGAAGACAAAGGATGAAGGAAGAAGTAAGAATGCAGAATGATCGAACCAGAGTCTCGGACTGCGTCTGACATGTCCAAAACGAATCGCCTCCGAGGTAGGGCGAGGCGTCCCTGCCGAGCCGCCCTCGATGCCTCCTATCCTGACGGTTCGGCAACGAACGCCTCGACTCTTCAGCAACCATAAACGCTCTTGACGGCAGGGGTAGTTCATCTGAACTATTTCATATGAGCGTTAAACGGCTCGCGGATGCGGACAACTTCGGCCTTTGGGAACTCTCCGTCCTCTCCGTGCTGCGCGAGAGGCCGATGCACCCTTATGAAATCCAGCGGCTGCTCCGCCTTCGTGCCAAAGACGAATTCCTCCGGCTGAAAAAGGGTTCGCTCTACCATGCCATTCGGCGCCTCGAGGAGGCAGGGTTGATTTGCGAAAAGGAAATCTCCCGCGAAGGACGACGCCCGGAAAAGACTTCCTACGCTCTGACCGATGCCGGACTTATCGCATTCGATAGCTGGCTCAAACAGCTTATCTCGAATCTCCAACCCGAAGCGACGGCCTTCGCGGCTTCCATCAGCTTCCTTGTCTATCTCTCGCCGCAAGAAGCTGTGTCCGCCCTCGAAAAGCGCGCGGAGAAACTGCAGCAACTGATCGACGAACACGACCAGACACTGGCACTCCTCAGCGCCAGCATCGGCCGTATTTTCGTGATCGAACGCGAATACGCCCGAGCCATCGCCCAGGCAGAAGCGCACTGGGTTCAACAACTGCTCGAGGACATCCGCTCGAAACGACTGAGGTGGGATATCGAGGCTATCCTCCGCCAACTCCGCCAAGCCGCCTCCAACGAACGCCGCGCCAAAAAACGCCAAAAATGAAATCGCTCCTGTCCTCCACTCTCTTGCTCGCACTTTGCCTTCCCACCATGAATGCCCTCGCCAACCCCACGACCGCTGCCATGCCCGCCTCACCCTTCGGCGTGGCGTGGTCTTTTCTCTACGGATATTCCGGCATGCCCGCGGTCGACTACTCACCGCAACTCAAGGAAGTCGGCGCCGGTTTCACCAAGGTTTATCTGTTCTGGAATCAACTCGAGCCAGAGAAGGGCCGTTTCGATTGGACCGCGCTCGACGCGTTCACCAAACAGCTCCCCAGCCCGGACGCCGGACTCGTCGCCATCTTCTCCGCCTCGCAATGGGGCGCGGAAAAGCCGGCCGCGATGTTGCCGCCTTCGCCCGCCAAGAACCTCGACGACTACTACCATTTTGTTTTCGAAATGGTGAAACACGCCAACGGACGCGTGCGCTTCTGGCAGAACGATGCCGAGCCGAACAATCCGATCTTCTGGGCCGGCACGAAGGAGCAATTCGTCGCGCAATCAAAGGTGTTTCACAAGGCCGTGAAAGACGCCGATCCCAAGGCTGTCGTCATCATCGGCGGCTATGACGGCCTCTTCGTGCCGCCCGACGTCACGGTGATCAACGGCCGCAAAGTCACACCCTTCCCTCAGCAACAGGCGGGTCTCGAGTTCTTCGATTATGTCCTGCGCGAGGCGAAAGACGCGTTCGATCTCTTCGACCTCCGTCTCTATGGAGACCCGTACACGATCAACGCGCGCGTCGATTACATTCGCGGAAAAATGAAGTCGCACGGCTACGAGCGCCCCATGATCTGCACCGAGTACGGCGGTCCCAACATCTTCGAGTTTCCAGAAAATCGAAAATACATCCCGCTGATGGGCACGTGGTCGCAATCGGTGACCAAGACAGACAGCAATGGCCAACCGACCGCCGATCACCAATCGATCAACAAGATCGAGAAATTGTATCTCGAGATGAACACACTCGCTCCTCAAACGCAGATGTTCATGCAAGGCTGCTCGCCCGAGCTCGAAGCGAAATTTCAACGCATCCAATCGCGAAGCCTGGTCATGCGAAATCTCTTCGGACTCTCCGCGGGAATTAAATCCATGATCTATTGGGATCTGATCAATGTTTTCCCCCGTCGCGATGACTTGATGAGCCTGATGTATGGCAAGATCGGACTCTACAAAGTGGCAGGGACGAGCATCGGCGAGCGCACACTTACGGCCGACGTCTTTTCTCGCATGGCGCACGCATTGCAGGGTGTTCGCCACGTCGAGCGTGTCGCCGTCCCCGATCAGCCATCGCTCTACGTTTTCAAAGTCGAGCGCGACGGAGAAAAGACCGGCTACGTCGCGTGGGAATATCGCGAGCCCTTCGGCGGCGAAGATCAACCGGCCAACCCGCATCATTGGGCATGCAGCGCAAAAAGCGCCGAGGCCACCGATGTATTCGGAAAAACACTACCGGTCACGATCTCGAACGGAGAACTCTCGCTCCAGCTCTCTCTCGATCCGGTTTTTGTCTCTCTGACTCGCTAATTCGAATTCGGCGTCGGAAGCAGAGCGTTCTGCGCATCCCGTGTCGCCCCGTCGCCCTCAGGCCACGTCGAGCTCCGCATGAGCGGCGTTACCGGTCGCAAGACCGCGGCCGCGCCAAATTTTTTCCAGGCTCTCGCGCAAGCTCTCGATGTGTATTGGCTTTGTCACTACGTCGTCCATGCCGGCGTCAAAGCAGCGCTGACGATCGCTTGGCATCGCCAGAGCGGTCAACGCGACGATCGGAATCGTCGGGTCGACGCCGTCGATGTTGCCGGCGCGAATGCGCTGGGTCGTTTCGAAACCGTCGAGCTCGGGCATCTGGCAATCCATCAGGATCGCAGCGTAAGTCCGGTTCTTCAAATGCCGCAGGACCTCGTTACCGGTGCGCGCAATTTCGACGGTGTAGCCGAGCTTTTTCAAAATCCTTATGCCCACCATTTCGTTGGTCCGGTCATCTTCGGCCATCAGGAGCGTCAACCCGGTCGGTGCCGCCACGGAATTCATTACGGGCGTCGCGGAGCTGTTTCCCTCGAAAACCAACTGTGGGTGCGGCGCGCGCGGAAGCGCGAGTTCGACCCAGAAGCACGAGCCGCGGCCTTGCTCACTCTCGAAGCCGATTTTTCCATCCATCAACACCACGAGCTGGCGGCAAATGGCCAGACCAAGACCGGTGCCGCCAAAGCGACGCGTGGTCGATCCGTCCGCCTGAGAAAAAGGTTCGAATAGCGCGGGCTTCACGCTGTCGGGGATGCCGATGCCTGTATCCGCAACCTCAATACGCAGGTGAACTTTTTCCGATTCATCGCGCAGCACGCGCGTGCTGACCGCGACTTCCCCGATCTCGGTGAACTTCACCGCGTTGCCGATGAGGTTTGTAAGGATTTGGCGGATACGGCTGGCGTCCCCGAGGAGAAATTGCGGAAGCGCGCCGTCGCAGTCGTTGACCAGGCCGAGACGCTTCTGCTGCAGGCGCGGGCCGAGCAGCGCAAGCGTATCGCTGATCACCCGGCGCAGGCTGAAAGGTTGCGGATCAATGCGCAGCTTGCCGGCCTCGATTTTCGAGAAATCGAGAATGTCGTTGATCACCGTGAGCAGGGTTTCGGCGCTGTTCTGCACGACCGTCGCCATTTCACGCTGTTCGCCATTGAGAGTGGTATCGAGGAGGAGGCCGGTCATTCCGATGATGCCGTTCATCGGCGTGCGAATCTCATGGCTCATGTTGGCCAGAAATTGTGACTTCAGGATCGAAGCTTGCCGCGCAGTCTCCGCACTGATCGCGAGACGCTCGACATTTTTTCGATCGGTGATGTCGAGAGCGATGCCCACGACGCCCATGATATTGCCCTCGGCATCGCGCAGCGGGGCATAGTGCGTCTCAAACCAACGCGAAGATTCCAGGACTTCGTCGACAAAGGATTCGCCGCGAAGCGCGCGCTCGAGGTTGCGTTTGATCGTGCTGTTCTTGGCCGAGACCTCCGTAGCGCGTTGCAAGCAGAGCGGGCGGACTTGCTCGTCCGGGCCCTTGACGCCTCGCCCTTCCAACACGGTGTACTGGCCAGAGCGATCCGTCGACCAGAGGATCACCGGTGCTTTCGAGAGGATCGTGCGCAACTGCTGCTGTGCGTCGTGCGCCTTCTGCTCCGCGGTGATTTGATCGTGGACGTCGGTGCAGGTGCCGACCCAGCGCGTGATCGCGCCGGTGTCATTGCGCTGTGGATACGCGCGTCCTAGATGCCAGCGGTACATGCCATCGCTCGCACGGCGCAGACGAAAGCGAGTTTCGTAATTCGCTCCGGTTGCGAGGGACGTTTTCCAACGTTCGAGGGTTGGCGGGAGGTCTTCGGGGTGTACCGTCGTTACCCAGCCTTCGCCCTTGGCTGACTCGAAGTTGAGGCCGGTGTAGTCGAAGCAACGCTGGTTAAAGTAGTCGAGCTGACCGTCAGGCTGGGCGGTCCAGACGATTTGCGGCATGACGTCTGACATGAAGCGCAGGTTCGCTTCGCTTTCACGCAGCTTCTCCGCGGCCCGCTCTGTTTCCAGTGTTCTCTCATCAAGCTGGCGACTCAAAGGCCGCTGACGCGAGCGCCACATCGCGAATAGCGCCACCGAGACAGCGATGCACAAAAGGACCACCACCGCGCCGGACACACGGTCAACCGGGATCAAAGCCTGCGGCAATCGGTGGTGTTCAAAACCGAGCGGCAAAAATTCGGCGAAAAAGAGCTGAGTAAACGACATCGCTGGGTCTTTCACCATCGGCCGTTTTCCGCCGTGCTAAAGAGAGCAGCTCTGGCAGATTTCTACGCGGCGCTGTTATCCTGTTAAAACAATGTAAACAGGCGCAGTCCTACCGCTCAAGCGGCGTGCGAATCCACGCCCGACTGTGGAAACACGAATCCGGAGCTCATCCTCGTCTGCTCCCGGTGTCGGGTTAGACTAGAAACGCGACTCCGAATCGAGGTTAAGGCTCGGGAGGGACGGGGGTCGTCAGTACGGCCCGCGAATGTGTGGACGCACGTTCTCGCGATAAAAAACGGCGAGCTGTGAATGAACCTCGCTGCCGAGCGGTGGAAGCGAGCTCGGCTTGACGTTGGCCCTCACTTGTTCCGGATTGCGCGCCCCCGGGATTACGACGGTGACGGCCTCATAGTCCAGGATCCAGCGAATCGCGAATTCCGCGAGAGTCTCGCCTTTGGGCACGAAGTTCTTGAGCGCTTCAGCGAGTTCCACGCCCTTTTCAAAAGGTAATCCGGCGAACGTCTCGCCAACATTGAAGGCCTGACCGTCGCGATTGAAATTTCGGTGATCGTCCGCAGAAAACTTCGTCGTCTTCGTCATGCGGCCGCCCAACAAACCGCTCGCCAGCGGCAGGCGCACGATCAGCGCGACGTTATTCGTTTTCGCGCGCGCAAACAGAGCTTCGATGGGTTTTTGCCGGAACGGGTTGAAGATAATTTGAAGCGCTGCAACGCCCGGCTGTTCGACGCACCAAAGCGCTTCGTCCATCGATTCAACGCTCGCCCCATACGCTTTGATTTTCCCCTCCTTTTTCAGTTCTTCGAGCCAGCCGAGCATCTCGCCGCGCTTGAGAACTTCGGTCGGCACGCAATGCAGCTGAGTCAAATCGAGCGCGGTAACGCCGAGGCGTTTCAACGATCCTTCGGTATGTTGACGCACGGCATCGCGCGTGAAGTTGGCCGGCCATCCGGGTGTGCCGGAGCGCCCGAGTTTCGTGGCGATGAACAGCGGCGCCTTCGTTTCCTTGAAAAATTTCCCGATAATGGTTTCGCTCCGACCCGAGCCATAGACGTCAGCCGTATCCAGGAAGTTAACGCCCTGGTCCACTGCCGCCCGCAACGTGGCGAGCGCGTCGGATTCGGAAACGTCACCCCAGTTTCCGCCGAGCTGCCAAGTACCGAGACCGATTTCGCCGACGGGTCGCCCAGTTTTTCCAAAGATTCGGGTGTGCATGTCGCGGACCGATGCCGCGAGTTCGACAAAACGCAAGAGCCGCCGAGTTCATCGCAGCGCACACGTTTTGTCCGGGGCATGAATTCCACAGAACGGGATCCACGACCGCGCTAAGTAGATCGCAGGCATCCAGCCATAGCCAATCGATCGCGAGGCCGGCGCTCCGTTGGGCTGCACATCAGCGGTTGAGGCTTGCGGCTTGAGATTGAAAACGCGCCTGCCAGCGCTTCACGAGGCGCTCCATCGTCGCCAGATCGAGGCGGTCGGGGCGCAGGGCGAACTGGATGAGATGCAGTTCATTTGGACGTTTCGGGTCCGCTACTGCGGCGAGAGCGATTGCTACCTGCTCCGGTTGCTGCGCAGTTTTCGCGTAGTGCACGGCGAAAATCGAGGCGCTCTTGCCCTGCGAAACCAGCCGAAGTTGCGACCCTGGAGACACCTCTTCGATGCGTTTCTTGATACTCCCGACCAGCGAGTCGGGAGCCGCTGGTGCAGAGAAAGCGATGCGCTGATAGATGATTGCCTGGCTCCAGTTCTCCGGCGTCTGTCCGGCCAAAATGTACTCCTCTGTATTCAGGACATCACTACGCTGGCTCGAATTCAGCACATAGGTTTCGCCGAACTCCGTGAGCGTTTTCTTCGAGGCGGCCTCAGGCCTCTCGGTCGGCTCCGGAGCGTTTTCCGGAGCGTTTGTCTTCTCCGTGATTTCTGCGCCCTCTCCGGTTTCGGAACTCACAGTCGACCCCGCACTTTGGGCAACGCTGGTTTGTTGTACCGCAGCTTCCTCCGCCTCCGCGACAAGTCCGACTCCGCACCACAAAAGCACGAGCGGAACGATCAACCGGCTTTTCCGGCAGCGCCTCGAAATTGCTCCGCAGCCCTGACCGATTCTCGCGAAGCTCATCTTCAAGATCATGTTCATGTGACCACCTCTGGCACGCGTTTCGCCGCGACATGAACATCGTGGGCCTTGACCACGTCCATGAGCCTGACGCGACGTTCCTTTTCGACTTCGAGTTGTTGTTCCATCGCGGAGATCCGCACCTTCAACAACGCGATCTCATTTCCCACCAAGGCAGCCGCCGCTTCGCGCGCCTTCTCCGCCTTACGTTCGCCAGCCGAATGCGCCCGCGCCACTTCATTTTGCAGCTCTCGAATTTTCGTGAGCGCTTTGCTTTCGGCGGTCTCTTCGGCCTCTTTTTGCACGGAGTTGATAAGACCTTCGCGCAACGCTTTCTCGGCCGAAAGTTCGCTGCGCAATTGTCCGATGATAATCTCCTGTTCGTGCGCCACCAATTCGGCGTGCTCGAGCGATTTCTCCAATTGCTGAACGCGCGAGGCGAGCTGCTCTCTTTCCGTGACGAGAGTTCGCTGAGCATTCACACACGAAAGCTGCTCGCGCTCGAAGGCGCTCAACTCCTCACGCGCTTTGACGACGAATTGCGCCACTTCTGCAACGACCAAACCTCCCTGCGTCATCAACGTTTGGAGCGACTCCAAACGCCGCAACTGCGCCTGAAATGCGCTAGGCTCTAGTCCGCTGGCGTGATGTGAAACGTGATTGGGAGATTCGGACATGAAATAGATTCCCCGTTGGAAGGCGTGGGCGAAAATGGCTTCAAGTTCTCGAGTGGCGGCTCGTCCAACTCGCCCTCACGAGACGGCAGATTTTCCGCGTCGGGCGGAGGGTTGGGTACAGGCAGGAACGTGCCACCATCGTCATCAGCGGCGACATTCTGCAGGATCGAATCCACTGGCTCCTGCATAAGGAGCGAAAGCCCGGCGAGTGCCGCTTCCCTCTTGGCCAATTCGACAGCGCGCTCGCTCGCGATCTGCCGTTGCTCCTGAGCATCGTGTTCCGCTGCGCGCGCGGCTTCCTGCGCAACGCGCAACTTGTCGAAAAGCACATCAACCTCGCGCTGTGTCCGCTCCAACTCCGCGCTCAAGGCGGCGGCTTTCGCGTTCTGCACTTCAAGACGGGAGGCCGTCTCCTCCATTTTGCGACTGGCGGATTCCGCGATGAGGCCAACTTCCATCGCTCTAGACTGCAGAGACTCAGACGCGCGCTGCACAATCTCGTCGATGGCAGCGCGATTCACATCGAGAAAGAGCTGCCCCGCCGACTCGCCGATCTCGCGCCGCAATTGCTGCATTTGCTCGAGGGTGGCGGTCAATTCCGTGTGCCGCTTCGCGACCGCCTCGACCAGCATCGAATTGCGCTGCCGGTCCGCCTGGTACGCGATGCTGAAACTTTCCATCAGCTTCTGCAGCTCCCGCGTACGATCTTGTTGCTCCCGGCTCACGGCCAGCACGGCCTCCATGTTCTGGTTCGGGACGACCGCCAGGCTCATCGCTTCACGCCTGGTTGCCTCGGCAATTTGGATTTTCTGCGCGCGCCGGAAAAACAACAACAGGCCGCACCCGCCCGCCAGAACGATGGCCGCGGCAACTCCCAGCGAAATCGCCAGCGTGCGATGCAGGTTCGCGTTCGCATCGCGTTCGACGGTTTGCAAAGCCTGGTCGAGGTGGCGCTGGTTCTTTTCAACCGCATCGGCCAGAATCGCACGGAGCTGGCTCGCATCTGGCCGCGTTTCGGCCAATGCATCCAACGCTTTTTTCACCGCGGACGGAATAGTCTCCTCGGCCCCTCGCTGAGTCGCAGCAGGTTCACTGTCCATCGCTGAAACCAGCTCGAGCACGGCATCCTGCGCCGCCGACGTGGACAGCACGTGAATCATGTTTCCAGCGACGTCCTCGGTAATTCGGCTATCGGGGGGCAACATCCGTCGAAGGATGCTCACCAGATTCGCCGCTCGGCCGGCTTCGCCGACTTTCAAGGCGCGCAATTGATACGAGCGAAGCACCATGCCGCCGGAGTTTTCCGCCGCGGAGCCGCTCATCGCCGCTCCATTTTCAGGAGCCGAAAGCAAACGCGTCAGGAGATCGTCCGACCAAGTGTCGCTCGTCGTGGCGCTTTCGGCTGCACCCGCGGCCGCCGGCGCCGCGCTGGCTGCAGGCAAGCTCAGCAGCGATGCGGCCAGGAAAAGCCAAGCCGCGAGCAACGATTCTCGGACTACGCTAGAAATGATAAAATGTTTAAACGCCATCCACGCCGCTCCGATAATTCGTTCTTCCGTATCGTGCCGACCAACGCCGAATGCGCGACCTCGCCAATCCGTTTGAACGCGGACAATTCAGCGGCCATACATTGCGCCTGTCAATTTTTATATTTCGACCATTTCGACGGTTTCGAGTGGTTTCGAGCGGTTGAATAGAACGTGTGGTCGGATTTTTGACGCGAGAGGCTCTCGCGGAACGGTTCGCGTGGCGGAGGCGTCTCGCTTGCGCTCGACGTCAATGCCGGCGGGGACGCCAGCGCTCCCAGTGGCCGACATCGGCGATAACGCCGACGCTCGGCCAATACCCCGACATCGACCGGCCGAGTGCGCCTTTCCAAGGCGCAGAGGCTCTGGGAGCGCTGGCATCTTGCCGGCACCAATTGGGCGGCCGCGAAGCGGCGGACTCGATGACGACAACGCACTTTCGCCCTTCGAGTCCGTCCGCGCTCGAGGCGCGGACTGTAGAAACATGCAGGCGAGACGCCTGCGCTCCAAATACCCTGCCACCGCGTTTGGAAACGCGGCGGCTTCTTAGCGACGACATTTTGAAACGCGGCGGCTATTAAACGCTCGAGAGATTACTTCGACGCGCTGCGGTGGAGGGAGAGTTCACTTGGTTCGCGGACGCGTTCGTTTGCGACTGTACGGGCACGAAGCTCATGCCGCGAACTCGCTGAACATGCTCCGCGCTCCAATACGCGAATGTGGCGGACCGAACGAAGAGCTGCCCGCTGGGTAGTTTCTCCAGGACTCCTTTTTTCAACAGCGAAAACTCCACACCGTGCTGCTCCGCTTGTCCGACCGAAAAGCGGTCGAGCAGCGTCGCCATACTGACCGGCTCTTTTCGGCTCTGCTGAACCACATCCGCAACAAAGCGCTGTTCGTCGCGTGTCAGCGCCGCCCATTGCGAGGCCGAGTTCGCGGCATCCCGCTGCGCAAATCGGTTCATCACCTTTTGCACCGTGGCCACCGTCGCCCGCCCCACCGTGGCAGCGGTTTCGAGTGTCGCCTTGGCGAGTTCGATCACGTCAGCCGTGCGCGGGCCGCCCAATTGCGTGCAAATTTCACCGACCCCGTCTGCGAGGACGCCCGCGAGCGCGAATTTTTCGTTGATCCACCTGGCCAGACTTACCGGATTCACCCGATCCAATGCCCGGCTTTGACCCCCGCTATTTTCGCCAATCGAAAAATCCCGCCGAGCCGCTTCGAGAAACGTCTGCTGGCTGCAGAACACAAAGGCCAGGCGCGATTGGTCGGCCATCGATCGGTCCAACGCCGTGAGCGCGGAGGCTCCGCCCAACTCACGCAGCCTCTGACTTGATTCGAGCACGAACACCGCCCGGAGATTCCGTGAGCCCGCCGCACGCGTGAACTGATCCAAACTCTGGCCAAGGCGCCGCGCTTCTTCAAAACTCAGGCCGGTTGAGTTTGGCTCTCTCGCGGTCGCGAATGGCGCCTTTTCGGATTTCGAAAATGAGTCGCCAATGATGCTCGCCCGAGATTCGCCCAACATCTTCGAGTTGGGGTTGAGCGCACCGGGGTTGGCTGCAAATGCTGCGACGCTCTGGGAAAGCGTGTCGAGCGCGGCGCCGAAGGTCGCGTACCTGTCCAAATCCAGACGGAGCGCAACCGCATCATGTCGCTCCGCCGTTTGGATGAGCGCCTGCCGCACGATCGTGCTCTTCCCCATGCCCGCCGGCCCGCTCAACACGACCCGCGCAGCCTCGCCGAGCTGCTGGGTCAGCCAGTTGATTTCGTCCTCCCGTCCAGCGACGTCAGTCGCCGCAGGCGAAAGACAATCGAAGATTTCCGCCAATGTTTGGTCTGCTTGATCGATCATTTTGTATTCGTGTTTTCACTACGTTGATTTTGGCCCGGCTTTTTCGGCGGCTGCGCCAGATCCCTCGGTTGCGCTCGTTCCAGTAGAGCGGTTCCGTTCTTTGATGCCGCGTTCAGTGATACCCCGTTCGGTGACGCAGCTTCCGGCGACTGGACATCAGTGGTGGAAGAGTCAGCGGGAAGTTCGTTCTTCTCCCGATCGGCTTGGAGCCGGCCAATCTCCTCCGCGAGTCTACCCTGTTGCTCACTCAACCGCTGAAAATTCTCGGCCATTCGCGCCATCACCTCCTGCTCGCGGCGCAGATTCGTACGGCCATCCCGGATGTACGATTCGAGTTCTTGCGACGCGAGTTCGCGAACTTCGCCCCGGCCATCCGTGAGCTGCGGCCCGATGAGAATTTGCTGCGCCGCAGTAGGAGTCCGCAAACGCCACCGCGTGCGACCTTCGCGCCGATAAACAATGTGCGCTTCGTGCATGAGTTCGTCCGGGCGTACCGGATCGGCATAGCGATTCCATTGCTGAGCCACGACCTCGGGCTCGATGTGAACCGAGCGCGCGTCGTTTGGCGCGAGCGGGTCGACCTGCCGATGCGGCGAAGCGCAGGCTTCATTGCCGCTCGAATAATATTTGAGCTGATCGGCAGGCACCATGATCAAGCCCGGCCTCACAATAGACGCGGCGCGTTGAGCGGCGGGCTGGCCCGCGCAACCGGCCAGAAGCACGAGGAAAAGAAAGAGAAACACTCGCGTATTCATAAAAGCATTACTGGATTCGTGCCACGGCACTGGGGACACCGGCCCGGTCCGGGTCGATGACCTGCCTCGGGTAAACGTAGAACTGCTTTCCCGCCGGCACCTGAATGTAGACGCCGTTGCGTTCGACTTCCTTGGCGATGCCCGCGGCGAAATGATCGAGAACGGCCTGTCCACCCGCGAGCGCGGCATTTCGGGCATTGGCCTGCACTTGCTCGCCGAGAACGGTCTGCTGCCGGTCCATCATCGACGAACTCGCCGCCTTGAGCGCTTCCGCGGCAAACAGCATGAGCGTCTCCTGCGTCTGCGCGTTCCGCAGGGCGCGCCCGCGCAGTCCGTACGAGCCATCCGCAATCGACCAAGTGAAGCCGTTGCCATCGCGATCTTCCCGGTCGAGCGCGATTCCATCAAAAGTCAGTTGTCGCCCATTCGGTTTCTGCCCCTCCCGCGGAAAGACCATGCGCCACTGGGTCGTCGAGATGATCCGGTCTCTCACACGATCCGGCCGCGCCATACTGTGCAGCTCCGTGCCCGCAGGAATGACGAGCTTCCCGTTATTGTAGACTGGTTCAACCACCAGACCAATCAGAGGCATTTCGTCCTGCGTAGACTCCAAGGTGATGACCAGCTCGGCTTTGATCAGCCGACCAAACGGGACGAAACGTTCCGGCGGCGGCCCATCGATCGCCGGCGCGGAAAGATGCAATGGATCGTGGCCTCCGCTTGGCAGCGCTTCTCCGGGCATCAACGACGAAACCGCATTCACGATTTTCGCTTTCGCTCCTTGGGCCATTTTTCGGCCGTGTATCCGAAGCCTGACGACGGACGCGTTTCCGTTTTCGTCATCAGGCGAATCGCGCGAATCGCGCCCGTCGCCGACGGAGAGACCTGTTCGCGCGATCGGCTCAGGCACAGGACGTCGGCGATAGACATCTCCGACCTCGTCATAGCTGGAACCTGTTTCCTTCTCCGCCTTCTTTTGTCTCTCCACATCGACAGCGCGGGCTCGTGTTTTCTCCTGTGTCTTTCGCAGCAGACTCGCCCCGGCCATATCGGCTGAGCCAATGCTGCGTTCGCCACGAAGCGTCATTCCGCGGCCATCGCTCGCCTCGGTCTGCGTTCGATGTTTCCACTTCGACAGGGCGAAAAACACGCCGCAAATGAGCACAGTGACGATCACCACGCCGGCCTTGGATTTGAGCAGGCTCAGGATCATTTTCCGCTGGGTTTGACAGAAGCAGCGATCCCGATGTCCGCCGCTTCGCTGATCGAAAGCCGCCAATCGTTGTTGGGCAAAAGATACGCAGGCCGACCGTCGCCGGCGCCGACAATCGCGAAATAACCGGGCTGAATTTCACCGGGAGCCAACCGCGCCGGCGCTTCGACAACTTGCGCGGTGTACAGCGCCGCACCGCAACGCGCAGAGAGGCTGCGAAGATCGAAAATGACTTCGCGCTTGGACGTATTGCGGAACAGCACCACGAAACCGACCGCATCGAGCGCTGGATCGCGCGCGGCTCGCAGTAGGATCAGTTGGAAATCAGCCGTGCCTCCGATCGGGTGCGGAATCGTGCTCGGGCCGTCGAGTTCAGCGGACGAAACCGCGACCTTCAACTTCATCGCCTCCGCCAAGTCGTCGAGCTCCGCACCCAGCTTCGCGGCATGAATCGCGCGCAGTTTTCGGAGCAAGCCGTCCAGCCGCGCCGGCGTTGCCGGCACCAACCCGTTCGACGGCAGCGTCTCCGTTTTTTGAATACGTCCTGTCTCGGCGGGCGTCGCATCTAAGATGTGCGCGTGGCTTTTCGCGGCAGACGTGCCTTTTTCGACAAAGACCAGACTCGCCACGGCTGAAAGCGGTTTATCGACGAGATAGAAGTAGAGGACGAGCGTGCTTCCCTCATAGGGCACGTTGAGATTCAAGAGCTCGCTCTGCACGCCAGGCTGCACGGTGAAGAAAGTTTCGCCCTCGGTGTAGGCGATGACGTAATCGCCCTTCGAATGACTCGGATGCGACTCCGAGGTTTGCCGATCGTCGGGTGCATCGGCTTCGACGAAGCCGGTCCCGACCGGAGCCCCAATTGGGCGCGGGAAGCTGATAGTTGTAGCGATTCGTGGATGCACCGGCACAAACACGGGCACGTCCGGGTTTATCTCGGCGTGCTTGATCACATCCGCCACCGGCCCGAGCCCGGCCGCGATCGTGGCGTTTTCGGCGCGAATCTGGGCAGGGAGGAAGATCGCGAGCAGGAGCACGGTGATTGTATTCAAGAGTCCGATACGAACGCGCTGAGGTTTTCTCATGTCTTCCCTCGGGTCTTGGCGCGATGCGCAGCGATCTCGTCGGCGTTTAGGGCCAATTCGATTTCATCCACCACCCACGGGAGACTGGCTTTGTTGCCGAGATCGGGATTCACCCGATACACCAGAATCAGTTCGAATGGCGGCTCATCGTAGAACACGCGGCTGTTGACGACGCCGGTGGTTTGAAGCCGGCCGCCGACTTTGACGACGCGCGTGTCGCCAGCGACTTCGGGCGGCGTGATGCTATCGATGAGCGGCTTCGTGCTGACGCGCCGCTTGCGGATGTCGTTGATCCGATTGCCGAGATCCTCCTCGAGCGTTCGCCGCGCCTTTGCGGAAAAATAGAACGGCAGCATTTCCTGCAGATCGCAGCCCACTGTTGAGCGCTGAAGCGCGGCCTGAGTCGCGTTGATGCTCGTCAGCGAGAAATACCCTTTGCTGGAGGCCAGCGGCTCGAGCGGTCCCTGGGTCACGCCTCCGACCGGATCGATGACCATCACCTTCTGCTCGGACGAAGCTGAATGGATGCTCAGAAAAACAAAGATCAGCCCGAGCAGCAGCGCCGCTATCGTGATGTTCTTGTCGCGAACGGTCCTCCCATGATCGCTCAACAAATGGCGGGCCGGCGTGAACGGTGGCCGCGGTCGAAAGCTCTCGCCTTCCCGCGGCGTTTCCCGCCGCACCTCCTCTGGGCCCGCCGTTTCGCTCATGGCGGGCATAAAGAATAAATATTTATACTATGTCAATGTCTTTATATCGAACGAGGCAGTTGAAAAGCCGTGAAAAGTTTTGGCTCAACAAAGAGGTTAACTGCACTGACTTTCCCATCGGCCCAATTCAGGCAGTGGAGGGCGTGCGCGTGATAATGGGTTTCACCCTGGGGGCGCAGGTACATGGCCAAGGCAGATCGACCGTTCGCCTTGATCGGCCGCAGGCGAAAGGCCTTTAGCTCGGGCTTTCCCCAAACCCAATCGAACGCCCACTGAAAAAACCCTTCGATCGCAACGCGTCCCCGGTACCACTCGGGGCGCGGCGGCATGACGAGCGTCGCGTCCTCTCGCAAGAGTCGGACGAGACGAGGCAGGTCTCCCGTTTCCCAGGCGGTCACATATTGGTCGATGAGGCCCTGTTCTTCGCGCGTCTCGATCGCGCGATTCGCTTCCCAACCGCGCGATTTTTGCTGGGCCGCGCGCGCTCGCTGCAGCGCGCTGTTCGCGCTCGCCAGTGAAATCGACAAGGCGCTGGCGGTTTCCTCCGCGGTCCAGCCGACCACATCGCGCAGCAAGAGGACCGCCCGCTGACGGGCCGGCAGGTGTTGAATGGCGGCGACAAAGGCCAGCCGAATGCTCTCCCAGCGCTCGTAACGCGCATTGGGCGCAGGCTCGTCGGCCACAATCTGCTCGATCCCGAAATCGGGAAACGGCTCCAGCCAACTTACGTCCGAAGGCGGATCGCCTTGAGGCATTCGCGTAGTGGGCGCAAAGGCGTCGGGCAAGAGCCGTCGCCGATTCGAGCGTTTCTCCAATGCATTCAGGCAGGCGTTGGTCGCGATGCGATAGAGCCAGCGGCGCACCGACGTTTGGCGTTTGAACTTCGTCCAGCCGCGAAAGGCGCGGAGGAGCGTTTCCTGCGTGAGGTCCTCAGCGTCGTGAAACGACCCCATCATTCGATAACAATGAAGTCGAAGCTCGGACTGATAACGTGCGAAATCCTCCTCGAGAGTTTTACGCGAAGCGTCTTCGAATTTGGCAATGTGCGCGCACATGGCTCGAACGTTCAATCCGCGCATTTCCCGGCCGTTAGATTGAGCACGGTTCCAAACAATCCGGCGCCAAGGTCTGAGGCGGCAAACGTCGCCGCGGAGCTCAACTCTTTCAGCGTGGTGGATCGCCGATGGTGGCTCATGCTTTCCATGATGGATTGAAATTGTTCGCGCGCCACGCCGATCGCTTTCGCGTGCAGGCCAAAGACAGTCGTGATCGTCTCCGTTTCCGGCAAGCCCGTCGTGCGCAGACACACCGCGCGGATCCCCTGCGCGCCGAATTCCGCGGAAAGGTCGCGTGCAAAAGCCTCCAACCCCGCCCACATCGGTCCCATGCCTCCGATGAGCGGCGCGCCGACTCGCGCGGGCTCGGGCGTGTGCAGCAAAATGACGCCCGATTTCGCCGGCAGCATGCGGCGGATCGCCGCGCGCGAGGTGATGTAGTGCGATTTCAAATACGTTTCAGCCGGCCGCATGAACTGTTCGACGGGCAATTCGAGCAACGAGAGACCTTGAATCCCGATTTGCGGAATTCCGATAGCGTTGAAGACGACCTCGATGCGCCCTGTTTTGGCCGCGACTGACTCGGCGTGCTGTTCGACCGACGTTTCGTCGAGCGTGTCGACCGCCGCGAGTTCCGCCACGCTCCCCGAGCGGCGCAGCTCGTCTGCCAGCGTTTTCAGTTTTCCCCACGAGCTTTCCCGGCTCGTGAGAAAGAGTTGGGCGCCCTGTTGAGCGAAGGCGCGGGCCACGGCGCTTCCAACGGCGCCGGCGGCCGAGTGAACGATGATCGATTTGTTTTCGAGAAGGTTAGGATTCATGATCGAACGCGATGTGCGCTCGACCAACTTGACCGGCGTGCCCTCTCGAACTCATCGGTCTCCTCAAAAAATCTGTTCTTCCAACAGCGCGAAGAGTTCGGCCTCGGTGATGCGGCGTTGCTGCATCGAGTCGCGCTCGCGCAACGTGAAGGTGCCGTCCTTTTCGACAGTTTCGAAATCGATCGTGACGCACCAGGGCGTGCCGATCTCGTCCTGGCGGCGATAGCGGCGGCCGATCGCGCCGGATTCGTCGTAGAAGGCGGCGTAGCGCTTCTTCAACTTGCGATAAAGTTCCTGCGCGCGCTCCACCAGCTGCGGCTTGTTCTTGAGCAGCGGGAAAACGCCGACCTTGACCGGCGCGATGCGCGGGCTGAGGCGGAGAACTTCGCGCTTTTCCTTGTTGCCCTTCTCGTCGGCGACTTCCTCTTCCGCATAGCCGGCGGTGAGAACGGCCAGAAAAATGCGATCCACGCCGACCGCCGGCTCGATGACGTGCGGCGTGAATTTCTTCTTCGTCGCTTCATCGAACACCTGTTGCGGCACACCGGAGGCGTTAGCGTGCTGCGTGAGGTCGTAATTGCCGCGCGCGGCGATGCCCCAAAGTTCCTGCACGCCGAAGGGGTAGCGGAACATGATGTCGACCGTGCCCTTCGAGTAGAACGCCAGTTTTTCCTTCGGGTGCGCGTAGAGGCTGAGATGTGACTCAGGAAGGCCGATAGAAATCAGCCACTGACGGCACCACTCGATCCAGCCGTCGTGCGAGGTCTTCCAGTCGGCGTCTTCGTGGATGAAATATTCCATCTCCATCTGCTCGAATTCGCGCGAGCGGAAGATGTAGTTGCGCGGCGTGATTTCGTTGCGGAACGACTTGCCGATTTGGGCAATGCCGAAAGGCAATTTTACGCGGCCGGTGTCCCAGACATTCTTGAAATCGACGAACATGCCCTGCGCCGTTTCCGGACGCAGATAGGAAATGGCCGAGTCGTCGCGCAGCGCGCCAACATACGTCTCGAACATCATGTTGAAAGCGCGCGGCGGCGTCAGGCTACCCGGCTCGCCGGTGGCCGGCGACGGGATGAGCGCGATCTCCTCCGGCTGCGCTTCCGTCATGTCCTTGGCGACGACGGGGGAGAGCTGGCCTTGAATCGCCTTCTTGCGCTTAAATTTTTCCGCCGCGTCCTGCAGTTCTTCCGTGGTGCGCTCGCTTTCGAGGGCGGAGACGTAGCCAACGGTCTTGTTGTCCACCACGACGGGTGCGAAAAACAACTGATCGGCGCGGTAGCGCTGCTTGGACACTTTGCAGTCCACCAGCGGATCGCTGAAACCGGCGACGTGGCCCGAAGCCTGCCAGACTTTCGGGTGCATGATGATGGAGGTCTCGATGCCGACGACGTCGTCGCGGCGGCGTACCATGTCGTTCCACCAGCAATCGCGGATGTTTTTCTTCAATTCCACGCCGAGCGGCCCGTAGTCGAAAAAGCCGTTGATGCCGCCGTAGATCTCCGAGGAGGGGAAAACGAAACCGCGGCGTTTCGCCAGGGAAACGATGGCTTCCATCAAGTTGTCAGCGGGTGCAGGCGACGTGGACATAAGGTTTCAGAGGTAGGCGGACGCCGCGTCCTGGGTCAACGCCGCAGGCGTCGCGGCCGCGAGCAACGGCGCGAGCGTTTGGCCACGGTTATTTTTTAGCCACAAAAAGGCTCAAGATTCGCAAAGAGGATGGTTCGTGATCGGGTTTTGCCCACGGGTCACACGAAGGACACGAAATCAGAATCCCATTTTCCCATAGAACCCACAGACGGCATGGAAAAGGAGGGTTTTTATTCCGTGTTTTCCGTGCATTCCGTGGGAAAAATTCAGGAAATGCATTTCGTGTCCTTCGTGTGATTCGTGGGCAACGGGTCTGTGGTTTGCTGTGGCCGAGTCATTCCAAAAACCGCGCCGCCCATTCCGGCTTCTCCAGCGGTCGCGGGCGATAGACGCCGAAGATCAGGTAACGGGTTCGCGCGACCAAACGGTAGGCGAGATCGCGCACCGACGGCGGAATCACCCGAAAGATCGCGGAGAACCGCCAGACCCCGCCGAGCCGCCGCAAGATCTCGAGCACGGCGTTGCTGCGCAGGAAATAAATCGGAGCGGCCGCGGAAAGGTCGTCCACGAAAACCAACGAATCGAAATGCGCCGTATCCAAACCCTGATTACGCAGGAAAGCCTGGGCGGTCGCTCCCTGCAGCGGCGCAAAACGCAGCAGCCCGCGCCGGTCGCGCCGTAGTAGAAAACGCACTACGGCGTTACAGAGGCCGCATTCGCCATCGTAGAACAGGACGTTGCGCACATCTCGGTTTATTT
Organism: Opitutaceae bacterium; assembly: GCA_035765635.1. Taxonomy (GTDB): domain Bacteria; phylum Verrucomicrobiota; class Verrucomicrobiia; order Opitutales; family Opitutaceae; genus EW11. The sequence goes on along the minus strand of DASTWZ010000012.1, from coordinate 23,183 downwards.
GCGCGCGGCAGGAGCGCCAGCGCGAGGTGCCGAGTCGGATGACCCGGCAGCACGAGCCGCAGTTGCACCGGACGAGTCCGCGACGCGGGCGGCGTCGACGCCGGCTTTCATCCGCTTGAGCCCTTCGATCAACGTCGAGCGCGGGCAGCCGAAGTTCATGCGCACATGCAGGCCGCGGCGCTCGCCGAAAAAGCCGCCCTCGGAAAGGCCGACGCCGTGTTTCTCGAAGTGCGCGACGGGATCGCTGAGACCGAGGGCCTCGACATTGAACCAGGCGAGATAGGTCGCCTCGATCGGCGCCTCGACTTTCACGCCGGGCATTTCAGTGGCGACGAAATCGAGGAGGAGATCGCGATTGCCGCGCAGGTATTTGATGAGTTCTCCGCGCCAGGGTTCGCCGTCGCGATAAGCGGCTTCACAGGCAGCAAAGCCGAGCGACGTCACTTCCGCCACGATGCCGGTGGTTGCCTTGACGAAGGTCGCGCGCAGCCCCGGGTCGCTGATGACGGCAAACGAGGTGCCGAGCCCCGGAACGTTATACGTCTTGCTCGGCGCCATGAGCGTGATCGTGCGCGCGGCGATTTCGGACCCGAGCGTCGAACTCGGCACATGCGGCAAGGCATCGAGAATGAGATCGCAATGGATCTCGTCCGAACAGAGCACGAGTTTGTGGCGCAGGCAGAACTCGGCCAATTTCACCAGTTCCTCCCGGCGGAACACGCGTGCGACGGGATTGTGAGGATTGCAGAGATAAAAAAGTTTCGTGCGCGGCGTGACCGAGGCTTCGAGCCGGTCGAAATCGATTTCCCACCGCCGCTCCGCCGAACGAAGCGCGAGGGGCACGGCGATGCTTTCGCGCGTCGAATTTTTCGGCGCCGTCATGAACGGCGGATACACCGGCGTGCAGCAAATCACGCCATCGCCGGGCTGGGCGAAGGCCTGGGCCGTGACATTGAGGCCGACGACGAGCCCCGGCAACCAGACCAGCCAGCTCGGCTCGATCGTCCAATTGTAGCGCGCGCGCAAGCCCTCGACGACCGCATCCACCGTGCTCTTCACCGGTCGCGCATAGCCAAAAATTCCATCGGCAACGCGTTTCTGCAGTGCGGCGATGATCGCGGGCGACGACTTGAAATCCATGTCGGCGACCCACATCGGCAAGATATCTTTGTCGGGATATTTCTGCCACTTCTGGGAGTCCGTGCCGCGTCGTTCGTAGACCGTGTCGAAGTCGAAATTCATAACTGAGCCAAAGAGCGTTCCGAAGTTCTGCAACAGAGCCAATAAATATGCTCTGTGACGCCGCGACTCGGCCAGCGCTGTCGCGGAGAAGGCTTCCAATGCAGCCAACGGTCGCTCAGGAAATCGAAATCAAATCTGGTCAATGAAGCCGACAATGTGGTCCAACGCGCAAGCTGCTGGCTGGAGGTCACTCGCGGGCACTCTGCTTTGCTTGCTTTTGGTCAACACGTGGTGGAGCACCGCGGGTCGCTGGAACTTCGCGAGCGAGGTGAACGACCTGGCGTTGCTCAACGCGCAGGTCGAAGCCTTCGCGCATGGTCAGTTGAGTCTGCTCGAGCAGCCTGACCCGAAGTTGCTGCAGCTGCAGAATCCTTATTCGCCGGAGCAAAATCGCGGCACGCGACTGCTCGACGCGGTGCTGTATGGAAAAAAGTACTACACGTATTTCGGACCGGCGCCGCTCATTTTGATCATGCTGCCGTGGCGGCTGATCTTTCATCACCCGATTTCGCCCGCGCTGCTCGCATGGATCTTGGCGACGGGCGCAGGGTTGTCTCAAGCGCTCGCGGTGCGGGAAGCGGCGCGAAGATGGTTTCCGCAAACGAGTCCATTCCTGCGCGTGTCCTTGGAAATTGGATACAGCGTCTGCGGCCTGCTGCTCGGTCTCGCGATCAGTCATGAAACGTTCGACGTTCCGATTCTCGCCGGAGCCTGCTTCAGCGGTTTGTTGATTTTCTTTTGCACCCGCATCTTTGCGCGCGGCAGCGAAGTCGGAAACAAAACGCTGGCGTGCGCCGCGCTGAGCGCCGGACTCGCCGCGGCCTCGCGCGCTTCGCTGATTCCGTTCGCCACGGTTTTATTGCTCGGCGCGATCGCGTACGCGGGGAAAACGTCGACGAAGCCTCTTTCGCTTTGGCGCGCGCTGCTCCCTTTCGCCCTATGTCTGCTTGGACTGGCGGCGTATAACCAGGCGCGCTTCGGCAGTCCGTTCGACTTCGGCAACAAATATACACTTGTCGAAGTCGACTGGACGAAAACCGCCGCATTCTCCGCGAGCTACGCGCCGCTCAATGCGTATTTCTATCTGCTCTCCGCGCCGAAGCTGGCGTTGCACTTTCCTTTTTTCGTCGCGTCGGCTCCGCCGCCTTTCGCACCTCCGCCAGGGTATTTGATTTCGTATGTCGATCGCGTTGCCGGATGCGTGGCCTTTTATCCGTTCTTCCTGTTCGTGTTTCCAGCTGCCGCGCTTCTGGCTTTTAGAAAAACGGATGCCGCGTTGAAAGCCTTGCTCGGCGCATTGTTCGGTTCCGCGGTTTTCCTAGGCGCCGTGCTATGCGCGTTCGTGGGGGCGTCGATGCGCTACCAGGCAGAATTCCTCTTGCCCTTGTATTTGCCCGCCGCGATCGGAGCGTTGAGTTTTGGCGCCGTGGCGAAACGGGGATTGCGCGTCGCGGGTCTTGGCGTGATCGGGCTGGTTTTGCTTTGGACTGTGTTGGGGAATTTCGCGATCGCAACGGTGGGATACCGAGGGCTCGAAGCGAAGAACCACCATGCCGCAGCAACTCTTGCCGCTGCGGTCGATCACGCGACTTTTCCAGTGGAGAAGCTCTTCGGCCTCGCACCGAAGATACCCGAGCTCTCGATTCGGTTTCCGTCGGACAAGACCGGCAAGCTGGAGCCAATCTGGGTGGGCGGGCGGCCGGGCGATGCCGACTTTCTCTACGCATATTATGTATCGGATAAATTGATACAGTTCGGCTTCGAGTCGATGGGACGCGGCGGCCCCTTGAGCGCCGCGATTCCGATCGACTATCAGGCGACGCACCGGATGAAACTTTATCTCGGCAGCTTCGCGCCACCCGCGAGCCATCCATTGTTCCACGGCGTTCGTATGGACGAAGCGGATACGCCGCAGCGCATGCTCGGTATAGAACTCGACGGGAAATTTGTCCTGGTCGCATCGGTCCAATTTCACGACGCGAAGGGTGTTTATTTTTGGGGCAGCAGCCCGGACGAAGCTGCTTTCGGCAGGCAGTTCACGGGCGACCTGCGACTCTCGTGGACGAGCTTTTCGCGAACAGAGTTTCTTGCCTGGCAAGAGGAGAGGCGTCGCAAAGCGCCTTGAGGAGCTGGAGTAGCGAAGACCGGAGCGGCAAGGCGTCGGAAACGACACTCGGCGCCGGCTTTCCCCAGCCGGCGCCGATTGCGCAATACGGGATGTATTACTGCCACCGCCCGGAGCGGTGGTCCTAGCAATCGGAGTCTAATGGATTGGCGGCGGAAGCTGAATGGCGGGAATTTTCCAGACCATGACTGATTTTGACTTCGTCATGCGACCGTCGGAGTCTCGGCCAACCGCTTTCATCGATTCACCGTTCGCGAGTCGATTCGCAGCGCCGTTCATGGAAACCACTTCCCTTCCCAGTTTCTTTTCCCGCCAAGTCGCGCGGGCGCAGAGGTTTTACCTCGATGCGGAGAAAGCGACTGCGCAAGACCTGGTCGTGCTCTGCGGCGGACGCGAATCGGTCACGCCCGAGTATCGCATCGATCGGGATGATTTCCCGTTTTTCACCTTCGAATTCATCGCAAGCGGAGCCGGCGAGCTTTCGCTGGGCGGAAAAGACTACCTGCTGTCTCCGGGCTCCTGTTTCGCTTATGGACCGGGTCTGAGTCAGCGCATTCAAACGAGCACTACGAATCGGCTGACGAAGTATTTCGTCTCGTTCAAAGGCGAGAGGGCGCTGCGCCTGCTCAAATCGGTCAACATGCCGCCCGGCACCTTCACGAGCGTTTTTCCTTTGGCGGACATGCGCGCGGCGTTTGATCGCCTGCTCGAATACGGCGTCGAAACCTCCAGCCATACGCCGGAGTTATGCGCGCTGCAGCTGGAGATCATTCTCTTGCTTTCGAAGCAAACGGCGCGCACCGGCCAGATCAGCAGTCTGCGAGCTCGCGAATCCTTCGATCGCGCAATGGCCAAGGCGGCGGAGAAATTTCTCGAGCTCCACTCGGCGCGTGACTTGGCCAAGGCGTCCTACATTCAGATCAGTTATCTTTGTCGTCTCTTCAAACGCTTCGCGGGCGTGTCGCCGAATCGGCATTTGCTGCGGCTGAAAATGACTTGGGCGGCCGAGCAGTTGCACCAGTCGGACATCCGGGTGAATTCCGTCGCGGAGCGGCTTGGCATCGATCCCTTTCAATTTTCCCGCGCGTTCAAGCGCGTGCACGGCATCTCGCCGATCGTCTTCCAACGCCTTCGCGCGCACGCGCCGCAACGGCCTGGTCGAGTGACGGCGTGAGCGCGGCGCGGGCGATAGGTTGGCCGCCGAGGACCAGAGTGGCGGACTTAGACCTCGAAAGCGGCCCGTTATTGCGACTGGAGCCTAATCCAAACAATGCCGGCGAGGACGCCAGCGCTCCCAGTGGCCGACATCGGCGAAACGCCGACGCTCGGCAAATACCCAACCCCTCGGCCGGCCGAGTGCGCCTTTTCAAGGCGCAGGAGGCTCTGGGAGCGCTGGCGTCCTCGCCGGCATTGTTTGATTAGCCGCGAGATGCCAGACTTGCGCGAGTTCCCCTTTGGATCGTCGCCGGCGTTCGACCGAATCAGTCCATCCCGCTTTGCGGGAGTCTAGTCTAGGCTAGTCTAGTCTAGCTGGGTTTGCCGGCCGGAGGTCCGGCGCTCCGCTTGGCTGTCCTCCGTTCAGCGCTTTCCGTTCACCACTGTCCGTTCGGGAAAGAGTTTAGCGACGACCCACATTCCGAGTTTTTTCTCGGTTGTGATTCGTGCGAGAGCGGCGACCGTGCGCTGCATGGCAAATGCGTCGAACACGGAGCGTTTCTCGGATCGCGTCGAAAACTACGTGCGGTACCGGCCGACGTACCCCGAAGCCGTACTCCGCCACTTGCGCGAGCATGCTGGGCTGAATGCCAACGCGTTCGTAGCCGACATCGGCTCCGGCACGGGGATTTTTTCGCGCCTTCTGTTGCCGGAGTGCGCGCGAGTTTATGCGGTCGAGCCAAACGCCGCCATGCGCGGCGCGGCCGAAAACGCGTCGCGCGATAATCCCAAGTTTGTGAGCGTCGCTCGACCTGCAGAGTCCACGGGACTGCCGGACCGTAGCGTTGACCTGATCACGGCGGCTCAGGCGTTTCACTGGTTTGATATCGCGGCGTGCCAACGCGAATTTACCCGCATTCTCAAGCCGGGCGGGAAAATCGCGATCATCTGGAATGAGCGACTGGTGAACGCGTCCCCCTTGCTGCGCGATTACGAGGAGCTGCTGAAGCGGCATGCGACCGACTACGAGAAAGTGAATCACGCCACCAACGACGTGAGCAAAGTTCGCGCGTTTTTCGGCGACCGGCCTTTCAGCACGGTCGAGTTCCCCAACGAGCAGCGCTTCGACGAGGCCGGTTTTCGCGGCCGCTTCCTCTCGTCCTCTTACGCGCCGAATGTCGGTCACCCCGGCTACGAGGCAGCCGACCAAGCGCTCCGAGAATGCTTTCGCCGCCATCAGCGCGAAGGCTCGATCGCTTTTCTCTACACTACGAAGGTCTACGTTGGTTCTGCTCCGCTGGACGCTTAGCGGCGGCCGCGGCGGGTCACATTGAAGATCGTCTCCGAGCGAAGCGGATCGTAACGGAGCGCCGGCCTCCCGGCCGGCAAACTTATCTACTGCCCCGCGAAGCGGGGCGGATTTTCGGCTGGCCGACTGGGAGAACCGGCACCCCGTTTGGCCGCGACGATTTTTCCCAGGTGTGACGGCGCAATGGCGGTCATTTTTTCGCAGACGGGCGAATCGCCCATACGTTATCACGCTCTGCATAAATATCTTACGGTGCTCTCCGCCCTCGGCATTCCGCGAGCTATAGACGGCGTATCCGAGAGCATCCCGCTTCCATCAACCTCAACTTAAAGAACTAAACCATGAGACTCGTACGCTATAATCATCCACTCAGTCGTTTCTACACTCCCTCGCCAGCGTTTCAGACGCCTTGGTCGGGTTTGGAGAATGAGATCAGCCGCCTGTTCGATTCCGTCGTTGGCGATTTCAATACCGCCTCGGTGACGAATCGCTTCCCGGTCGATCTCTATGAAGATCAGGAAAATTACTTTGTCCGTGCTGAACTGCCGGGCGTCGACCGCGCCGATATCAACGTCGAGGTCGTCGAAGATTTCCTGAACATCACCGCTTCCCGCAAAACGAAGGACGGCGACCAGGAGCAATCCTACTCTCTCAGCCGTTCCGTCAACGTAGCGGACAACGTGCAGGCCGACAAGGTGAGCGCCCAATATGAAAACGGCGTTCTCACGGTCACGCTCCCCAAGAAGGAAGAAGCCAAGCCGCGCAAGATTGCCGTATCCGTTAACTAACTACAGCCACCTTTTGGAGAACATTCACCATGCCACTATTTAATTCATTGATCTCAAATTTTAACCGCACTCCTGCCTCGCGACAGAGCGAACAGAGCAGCAGTCCGAGCCGCCGCCCGGTTTATGACGTGAAGGAGACGGACGACGCGTGGGGCGTCACGGTTCACCTTCCCGGGGTGACCAAGGAAAATCTCAGCATTACCGATGAAGACGGTACGCTGAAGATCCGCGGCGAGCGCTCCTGGAAACAGCCAGCGGGCTGGACCAACCTCTATCGCGAATCGAGCGAGCTTCCGTTCCAGTTGGAGCTCGACCACGACAACGCGATCGACGCCGAAAAGGCGGTCGCCGAACTGAACGACGGTGTGCTTCGACTCTCGCTGCCCAAGGCCGAGTCGCGGAAACCGCGCAAGATCGCGATCGCCTAACCGCGGTTCATCTATTCCCGTCTCGTACGCCGGTCCCCGTTTCGGGGCCGGCTTTTTTTTGTGCCCACGATTTTTTGCCCACGAATCACACGAAAGACACGAAATCCGATCCTCGGAATTTTTTCCCACGGAATTCACGGAAAGCACGGAAAGGATTAGCAATCCCAAGCGCTCTGCCAGAGGCGAATGGCAGGCTACATTTTCACGAACCGGGGAATATTTTCCCATTCCTTCCGTGCCTTCCGTGAATTCCGTGGGAAAATTGTTTTTTGGTTTTCGTGTCCTTCGTGTGATTCGTGGGCGCTTCATTGATTGGCGGGCAAAATCCGCGGATTCATAAGCTAACCCGCTTGCTCTGGCGCGATTGACAGTTTCCTCGTGGGGTTGAGACAACTCGCGCGCCTATGCAACTGCTACGAATTCTTCTCGTCGCTCTTACGCTCTGCAATTTGACGTCCCTCCGGGCCGACCCGCCCGCAGCGGATGCGCAAACCCAGGCACCGGCTCAGGCCAATGCCCCCGCTCCAGCCTCCGCTTCGACCAGCGATGCGAAAAAAGCGGATGCGCAGGCTCACCAAAACAGCACGAACGCGGTCGCAGCCCAGGAGTACCAAAAGAAACACGTCAGCTCGCCGGCTGCCGATTTTCTCGAGCACCTCACCGATTCGATTCTCCAGCGCTTCGACATCGACGCATCCGGCAACACGCCCACTCGTTACATCATTGCCGCGGCGCTGGTCGTCATCGCCTTCCTCCTCCGGCGCGTGGTCATCCTGATCGTCTTCGGCATCGCCCGAAAGCTTTCGGCCCGCACGAAGACCACGCTCGATGATAAACTTTTCCCCCGGCTCGAAACGCCGGTCGCCGCATTCATCGTGGTTGCTGGCATCGTCGCCGGCCTGAAGGTGCTGAAGCTCTCAGCGCAAAGCGATGACGTCCTGGACAAGGGCGCCACGATGGCTTTCTCGCTCGTCGTTTTCTGGTTCCTGCTTCGCGCCTTCAGCACGGTGCTCGATCACGCCGAAGAGGTTTCACGCGGAAAGGGCCTGGGCATCGCGGCGTTCATGCCGTGGATCAAGAAAACGCTCGTCACGGTTTTCGTGATCTTCGGGGTTCTGATGGTTGCCCAAAGCCAGGGCCTCGACGTGAAGGCGTTTCTCGCCGGCCTCGGCATCGGCGGCCTGGCTTTCGCTCTCGCTGCGCAGGACACGATCGCGAATCTCTTCGGCTCGGTCGTGGTCGCGATCGATCAACCCTTCAAACTGGGCGAGTTCGTGCAGATCGGCGCCAACTCCGGGTCGGTCGAAGACATCGGCCTGAGGTCGACACGTCTGCGGCGGGCGGACAAGGCGCTGGTCGTGATTCCGAACAAAACGGTCGCGGCCGAAGCGATCACGAATCTTTCGCGCTTCACGCAACGGCGCGTGGAGCAGAACATCGGGATCACCTACGATGCGACGGGCCAGCAAATGGACGAACTCGTCGCCGAAATTCGACGGCTGATTCTCGAGCAACCCGAAATCGACAAGACGTCGGTCATGGTCGGTTTCAACGATTTCACGGCGTCGTCGCTGAATGTCTGGATCGTCTATATGACCATCAGTCCGGATTTCGGGAAACACCTCGAAGTGCGGCAGCGATTGAACGTCCTGTTCATGCGCGCCGTCGAAGCTCGCGGTCTGGAGTTCGCCTTCCCGACTCAAACCGTGCACTTCGAAGCCAACGCGGCCCTGCGGCTGGCCACCGAGCCAAAGGCGGACGAAAATCCGCGCGCCAAAGGTTGAAGCCTTGCTCCTGCGCGCCGTGCGAACCTACGGTCGCTTTCTGAATGATTCCGCAGGCAAAAATTCGCGCCGACATTCTTTCGCTCATTGCCCGCAAAGACACGGCGGCACTGAAGAAATATCTGGAGCCGTGGCTGCCGTCGGATCTCGCGCCAAATCTGGCGGAGCTGTCCGTGGAGGAGCTGGCGGCGCTCTTCCGTTGCTCGTCGCGCGATTTGGCCGCGGCCACCTTCGGTTATCTCTCGACCGATAATCAGCGAAAGCTCCTGCGCCTTCTCAGCCAGGAGCAGGCCGCAGCGCTCTTGAACGCGCTGGCGCCCGACGACCGCACCGCCTTCCTCGACGAGATGCCGCTCGACGTGGCGATGCAGATGCTGTCGCTGCTCTCGCCCGAAGAACGCAAGGTCGCGCAGTCTCTCCTCGCCTATCCCGAAGGCAGCGTTGGCCGGATGATGACCCTCGATTTTGTCGCGGTGCGCCCGGAGTTCACCGTCGGCGAGGCGCTGAACTACATCCGCACCCACGGCTACGATCGCGAAACGCTTAACGTCATTTACGTGGTCGACGACAACGGGCGCTTGATCGATGACGTCCGTGTCCGGCGGCTCCTGCTCTCTCCGCTCGAGACGCCGCTGCGCTCGCTGATGGATGGCAATTTCACCTGGTTGACCGCGACGGATCCGCAGGAGAAGGCGCTCGATATTTTCCGAAAATTCGACCGCGTGGCGCTGCCGGTCGTGGATGACGCGACGCGCGTCATCGGCATCGTCACGGTTGACGACATCCTTGACGTCGCTTCGCAGGTCGCGACCGAAGACATCCAAAAGCTCGGTGGTAGCGAAGCGCTCGACGAGCCGTACATCACGATCGCGCTGAGCCGTATGGTGAAAAAGCGCGCGAGCTGGCTGGTCGTGTTGTTTCTCGGCGAAATGCTCACGGCCACCGCAATGAGCTTTTTCGAAGACGAAATGAAGCGTGCCATCGTGCTCGGACTTTTCGTGCCGCTCGTCATCAGCTCGGGCGGCAACGCCGGCTCGCAGGCGGCCACACTCGTTATCCGCGCGCTCGCGCTCGGCGAGTTCAAGCTGAAGGATTGGTGGCGCGTGATGCGCCGCGAAGTGGCCGTGGGTTTGTCCCTCGGCGTGATTCTAGGCGTGATCGGTTTTCTGCGCATCGCGGCATGGTCCGCGTTTTCGAATATCTACGGTCCGCACTGGCACATCGTCGGCGTGACGGTCGGCGTCGCGCTGGTCGGGATCGTGCTCTGGGGTTCGCTTATGGGTTCGATGTTGCCGCTGCTCATCAAGCGCCTCGGTTTCGATCCGGCGACGTCCTCCGCGCCCTTCGTCGCAACGTTGGTCGACGTCACCGGCCTGATCATCTATTTCAGCGTAGCACTCGTCCTGATGCGCGGGACGATGCTGTAGGTTTCACGCATTTTTTTTGCCGCGAAGGGCTGCAGCACAAGACGCGCGAAGAGGATATTTATTTATCAGCAGCGCTTTGATAGAATTCCGCTTCCACGATGCCGAGGGAGTGGGCTTTGACCTGCTCGCCGCCCGTGGAGGCATTTTGCTGATCGACCAGTTCGGTCATGCCAAACGCATCTCGTGACTGACTGACATCGAGCAGCTCGACCCGCACAACTTGGCCGCGGGTTTTATCGAATTTCAGTTCCGTATAGCCGAGACTGCGTTGTGTCGTGCCGCGGAACACTTCGTGCCCGTCGATTAGAATTCGAACGGGATAAGAGCGCTCCCGCCAACCTGCGAATTTGAAAGAGGCCTCGCTCAGCGTCATCGGCGCTTTCAAATGATATTCTATCCACGACACCGGCACGCCGTCGCCGCTCGTCCAAACAGTCGTCTCGTCGTCATCATAACTCAACCGCGCTTCGTCCGCATTCGAGCCAGCGGTGGCCGAGACTATTTCGGCCGAGACACGCGTCACTGCAAACGATGGCCCCGACGGAGTTGGCCCGCGGTCCAGTTTCCCAAGGAGACCAGCATCGGGCAAGGTGTGCGAGAGGCCGCCCGCGTCGTCGATCGGATGAGAATCAAAACGCAGATTCGCGGTCTGCAGGCCAGCAGCCGTTGCCGTCAATTCGATCGTGCCTGCTTTGGGCGTCGATCGGACCAGCACTCGATTCACGCCGCACTCCACGGGAAGCTCCTGCGCGAGAATATAATTATTCGGCCCCTGCGCGATGCCGCCACGCCATTCAGCCGGACCCGATATCGCAAAATTGATAGCATTCAACGCCGTCGGACAGCGACGGCCTTTATCATCCACGACTTCAGCTTGGATGAGCGCGAGGTCAGCGCCATCGGCGCGCAGTCCAGTCGGAGCTGTATAGAGTGTGAGCTTGATGGCCGCAGGCTCGCCGACGGTCACATGTGAGGTCTCGCAGATCTTTTTCCCATCCTTATCGTAGCCAATCGCGCTGATCGTGCCGGGCTTCCAATTCACACCCTTCACGGTAAACAGGAATCTATATTGCTGCTGCGCATGGCCGAGCAGTTTGCCATTAAGGAAAAGGTCAACCGCGTCCGCGCTCGAGACGACATATACATCCTTCTTTACACCGGGCGCGTAATTCCAGTGTCCGACGATGTGAATTCCCGGTTTGTCGACGTCGACCCAGCCATTCCACATCACCTGATGTGCGTAGAAGCCGTCTTTGGGAATGCGCATCGCATCGACTTCACCGCTCGTGCGATAATTCTCGGCTCCGCGGTAGTGCGTGTTCGTGTCGGAGAAAACAATATTCAAGCCACCGCTGCTCACGCGCGTGCCGGTGCCTGGACGTTCGCGCCAATAATCGTACCACCGGGTAACATCTTCGACAGCCTGCGAATCTTGATTTCGATTATAAGCTCGCGCCGGCTGGCCTCGATAGAGCGGTCCGTCGCCATTTTTATGATACGGCGGAGAGAACTCGTCCCAATATTTTCGCAGCGCTTCGTCCCGCGAATACTCAGTCGCCCAAAATGGCTGTCGCGCGCTCTTGTTGATATAAAGCATTTCGCCGCCGTACTCCGCCACCTTGCTGTTCAACATCTCACGCGCTCCGGCAGCGCGGCCACCATGCGGGTCAAAGCGATCCCGTAGAGCACGCATTTCCGCCATGTGCTCCTCGCCGATTCCTTTATTGCCGGATTCATAAACCAGAACACTCGGACTGTTGCGATTGTAGATAATGGCGTCGCGCATGACTTCAACGCGCTGGACCCATTGCCGTCCTTCGGCTTCGTGCTCCGCATCGCCAGCCGGCATCATCTGCATCAGGCCAACGCGATCACAGGACTCCACGTCCTGGCGCCAGGGCGTGATATGCATCCAGCGCACCAGGTTCGCGCCGCTTTCGACCATCAGGCCGTTCGAAAAGTCGCTCAACCACGGTGGAACAGACAATCCAATCGCAGGCCACTCGTTCGACGTTCTCTGCGCATAGCCTTTCATCTGAATCACCCGGTCATTCAACTTCACCATGCCGTGCGCGAACTCCGTTTTGCGAAAGCCGGTCCGCGTAGCGACAGAGTCGAATGTGCCGTGATCGTCTTCGAGAGACGTGGTGACCGTATAAAGATAGCCATAGCCCCAGCTCCAGAAATTCAGGTTTTCCAAACTGGCAGACGCCTTTGCCGTAATGGTGCTTTGTCGATCCATCGTATATCGACCGCCGTCAAACTGGGCGACGACGTGTCCGCCTCGATCGGCCACACTGACGCGATAGATAAACGAGCGACTCTCGTTTGTGTCATTCCGAATTTCCGACTCGGCATGAACTGTCGCGCGTCTCCCCGGAATATCGAAATCCGTTGCGTAAACATATACGCCCGTGGTTCCCAAGTGTGAGTAAAGCGGCAGCGTTTGATAGACACGATCCGTGACAATGAGCCGCACATTTTTCGTCAGGCCACCATAGTTCGCATTGAAGTTCCGATCCGCCCACTGAAACCGCCGGCCTGAATTCCGTTCGCGATACCCCCAGTCATTATCGGTTCTGACCGCGATGACATTCGGTTTTCCGCCCGCTTCGACAAACTCCGTTATATCGAAGCCAAAGGCGGTGATGCCGTTCTCGGACGCACCGGCGAGCTTGCCATTGATCCAAACGTCGGCCGCTTGCCGGGCGCCCTCGAACTCGAGAAACACTTTCTTTCCTTTCGCCGCACTCGGGAGGACGAATTCCTTCCGGTACCAAGCAACACCGGTCGTGTGTTTGTCGATCGGTTTGCTGAACGCGTCGTCCTCATTCCAAGCATGGGGCAGCGTGACGGGCTTCCATCCCGAATCATCGTAATCTCGTTCGGCCGCACCCGCTTGATCGCGGACCAGCAGCTTCCAGTCGGAGTTGAAGTTGAACACTTCGCGCACCGACTGACCGAAGACCTCCCCGCCGAAAACCACGGCGGCAAGAATCGTCAGAAACGATAATTTAATTTTTCGGGTGAAAACGAGAGGCTGCCACATGTTTGATAGTAAGTTGCCAGAGGCTTTTCGTCAAAAGTCGTTGATGTCCTATAAGTCGAAGCTAACGGAGAGGACGAACTCCCGGGGCTCGATAATACGAAAAGCGTATTCCGAGCCGTCCGGGTTGGCCCGGAAGGCTTGGAGTCTTCCGCCTTCGAACGCGTTTCGAACGTTCAGCTGAACACTGCTCCGAACCCGGTTTTTCCAGAAGCTGAATCCGTAACGTGCGAAGAAGTCTACATACAGGTGAGTGCTGTCCATGATCGGACGATTCGCATCGTACTCACGGATGAGCCCGTCCGCATCGGGCTCGCCGCCTTGATATCCTATGCTACCGCGGTCTTCCCAACGAAGGCTCCCACCGAGCGTGGTGCTTTTGAGAAAGCGATTCGAGGAAATGCCGGCCAGATTATAACTGGTCAGCATGTTGAATCTATATTTTCGAACCTGTGGTTGCGATTTCCCCTGAAGCGCAAGCTGCAGCTTCATCGGCGCCTCGTTTTGCTGCTGCCAGATTGTCTGCGGAACATTATTTCCAGAGAAGAGATGATCCCAGTATGTTTCGCCCGTGAGCGGACTCTTCATCGCCTTCCAGACAGGCATACGCTCGTCGCGATAAGCCTGCCAGGAGGGACCGATCGAAGAAACGACCGTTTCCGTCTGAGTGCCGTTGAATTTCAGCGTCCAATATTTGCTCGGATTGAACGCCACCTCCAATTCGTAACCTTTCGATTCTACATCCACCGTGAGCACCGCGTCGTAATTTCGCAGCGCGTCGATCCGCTCCTGCGTCATGCCCATCAACTCGTGCGCTTTCTGTAGATATTGTTGATAAACTTGGTCCGGGACATTCACGTTTCCGGTGGGCCCGAAGTCTTTCAGCAAGAGCTGATCCGTGAGCCAGTCCTCGAGGTCGACCTTCGAGCCGTCGCTCTCCGGATTGCGATCGAAGTCGAAGTTGGTGATGCGCGCTGCGACGGTCGTCGCATCGCTCTTCCGCGAACCGTTCGAGAACGTGTGGAAATGGCTCAGACCGATGATGAGCTTGCCGTCGAACGGATAGAGCCGAAAGCCATAGTCGCGGGTTTCACCGTGCGGATTGCTCAGCGGATTGCCTTGAAAATCGATCGCGAACGATTCCGGTTTCAGGCTGTTGGAGTCACTATAGCGCAACTGCAGCCAGGAGAGCGGCTTCACCACGATGCCACGAGTCTGAGTATAACCGACGCTCTTCGTCGTCCCCGTGAGCTTGTTTGTTATCAAGTACGGATCGTCATCGAAATCGTTCATCCAGCCCAGATCCGTGCTCAGGCCGTTGGGATCGATGGCCGTGGCTGGCTCAGGTGTGACGTTATCACGAGTGCGCAGCGTGTCCTTGCGCCGCCCCCAGGTCGCGACGACGCGATCCTGCAGGAAATAGCTTTGAAGGACGAAACCCTCCGTATGCGTGCGGACCTGCTGGAGCGTGTTCGCGAAGTACGTGGTATCGATCGGAACGCTCTCGGTTATCCAGCGATTCGTGAGATTGTCGGTGGTGTTTCCAAAGCGGTGGAAAGCAACATTGCTGGAAAGATCAGGCGCGGACGTGGCGTAATCGACATTGTTGCCCTGCCCGTCACCCAGATAATATCGAGCGCTGTATTTCGCGGAATTGCTATTGCGGATTGAAGGCAACAACCACGGATAACTATCCGAAATTTGGTCCTGGTACCGCAGCGCCTTCGGAGCAAAGACCTTGTCATAACGCTCGGCATAGCCGACGACGCGCTGCTTTCCGAGAAACCGAAACCAGTTTTTCTCCTGCGTCAGGTCGAGTTGATACGCGAGGTTCAGCCGATACGTTTTCGAGTCGACGGGACGGCTGTAGGTTTGCGGCGATAGGGCCGTGATATAAGGGTGGCCGTAATAGGGATTCGGCGATCCATCGGGCAAATTCGTCATCACGTCGGGCAATATTCTGCTGGGGACGCCATCACCGCCCAAGCCGACGAAATTTCGGCTCAGATCGGTGATGTTCTCCTGGAAAAATCCGAACTGCGCAGCCAAGACCTGCCGCGCTGATTCGTAGAAGAACTGTTCGATTTCGATCCGCGACAGCTCCGCGCTTTTTTTGCCGAAATTGAGCCCTGCCAGATTGATGTGGTCGTAATCGTAAAGGCTCTTGTCGGTGGTATTATAAATGCCCGTGTAGGACAGGGTGCCGACATACGGTGCGGGAACATTATAATTCGTGGGGACTGAAACCTGAACAATTTCGTGGTTTCTCCCGTCATTATAAAAGCTGCTTCCAAACCATTGCACCTCCCCCTGGTCGATCCACATCGAAGGGCGGACGCGCGTCGACCCGAGGCCGGACAACATCACACCCGCGGGGAACGCCGTGGTGCCGCTGCCACTTGGGTTTTGAACACCGGTGACTTTGACTCCGGCGGCGTTGGTATAGGAGTACGTGTTGGTCGACGGATCATAGGATGGACGACCATTCTGCTCCCAAAACGTCATCAGCTCCGCGGGCGTGGCTGAGTTGGGCCGATCGTACTTCTCCTTGAATTTTTCGAACGACGCGCGGACGGTGGTCTTGCTGAACGGCTGATATGTCGTGCCGATTTGAATACGGCGCGTCTTGTCGTAAGACGGCTTCTGCCGGTATTCCTTATCATCTGCGACCGCATTAAGACGGAGTGCGAAACGATCTTTTAATAGAACGCGATTGATATCCAGCGTACCGCGAAGGGAACCGCGGTCCGTGGCCATTAAGGTCGTGCGCGTTATGTCGCGATTCGTGTTCGCCGCGGCCGGAACCAAGTTGACCGTCCCGGACGCTTCTCCGACGCCGAATATCGACGAATTGGGACCGCGGGAAATTTCGATCGCGTCGATATTATATGTGTCGACCGGAATGGAGGAGGATGCGGCGAAGTTGCCGATGGCCAGATTGGACTGTCCGATTCCGCGGATGCGATTCGAAGACTCGGGATTCAGGGAAACGGAGTCCACGTCTCCCTTTCCATCATTTATATTAGCCGTGAAATTGCGCGTGCCTTCCGTGCTGACCTCATAGGCAAAAATGTCGTTCAGATCGACGGCGGCTGTATCGATCAGTTGCTGCTTGGTGACGACCGAGATGGATGCGGCGATATTTTCCAGATCGGTGTTCAGCCGCGTGCCCGACATGGAGCGGCCGCCATAATAGCCTCGGTCCTTTTCGGCCGTGACTTCAAAGGGGGACAACTCGACTGTTTCGCGTTCCTTTCGCTCCGCCGCGGATCGGACTTCATCGCTGGACGGCAGTTTTTGCGGCGCGGTGGAGGCTGGCGTTTTCGTTTTTTGTTTTCCGGCCGTATCCTCCGCAGGCGTGGTCTGGGCGTGCAAAGACGTTAGCAAGATGGCGAGAAGTGAGGCGCGGAGGACATGCCTCCGGCGCGCGACGATTGTTTGGGGTAAACCAATGTGCATGAATTTCTATACGGGGGTTCGGCCGCGGGGGTTGCGGCTTGTAACACGAGGGGGCAACTTCCGGCTCTCATTCGCCTGATACGAAGCGAGGCTTCGAGAAACGCGGATGAAGCGGGAAGCCTACCCCGCAGGCACGAAGCGCGGTAGTCACCAGTTCTGGGTAGGACAGACCGAAATGCGCAGGCTTGACCTGCGTAAGGCGGCTCCCGGAGTGACATCGCCGCGATGCTTGCGAGCCCGCTCTCAATTCGGATCACACGAAAAGCCCCTCTGCTCCTGCTGGCGTGGGGGCTTTGCTGCGCTGTGCTACGAGCCGAGCTGACGTCTCCAATCGAATATTATACTCGCACCTGGACGACAGACGATGGACTGCCGCACAACAGTGTCAGCGAGGCATTTCAGGATACCGCTGGATATATGTGGTTCGCCACCGTGGGCGGCCTTGCCCGATTCGACGGGCGTGAGTTTCGCGAAATTCGCCCACCCTCTCGCTACAGCACGTCCGGATATAACATTCGCGGCGTCGCCGAAGAGAAACCCGGATGCCTGATTGTTGTGACAACGGGGCGCGATGTCCTGCGTTTTCAAGAACACAGCTGGAGCGTTCATCCGGTAAGTCTTATATTAACCGAGTTGAATGATACTCCGGCGGACGTGGCGGTCGATCCGGCGGGGTCCGTCTGGGTGATCACGGGGAACGGTCGAATCCTAAAATGGACACCGGACGGGACCTACAAAATGATCGGCAACGGCCGATCATTCGTGACCGCGCCAAATCCGATTTCCCTCGTCAATGATGCGAAAGGCGGGACGTGGATTTGCGGCGACGCGGCTTGGTTTGTAGATCCCTCGGGTGAGCTGACGCCGCTGCCGGCGGCGGGCGACAATCCAGAAACGGTCGGCAAGGGTCGTGAAGGACGAGCCTGGCTCTGGTCTGATCGAAAATTGCTGCGGCTCGAAGGCGGCAGAATCGTCAACGCATATCCAGCGCCGACCGACGTGCGCCTCGGTCGCGTCCGGCACCTTTTCGAGGACAGCACGGGCATCGTGTGGATCGCGACGAGTCGGAAGGGATTGTATTGTTTTGCCGATGGAAAGATGAGGCCCGTCTCGGTGTATCCATCCACGTCATACGTGACAGAGGATCGGGAGAAAAACATCTGGGTCGCCACCGATGCACATGGCGTCGGCCAACTCCGCGAAAAGGCCTACCGACTCTTCGACTCCGCCAAAGGCCTGAGCAAAGACGTTGTATCCTCTCTGGCCGAAGATCCTGCCGGTCGCGTCTGGATCGCCAATCGCAGCGGCGGCATTGCTTATGTCGATCAAGCGGGACTGCAGCGCAGCGGCCTGACTGGCTCGGCTATATTCAGCACGGTGGTCTGCAGCGACGCGCAGAATCGTATATATTTCGGCGGAGGGCGAAACGGTTTGTCGCGGTGGGATTATCAAAACGGCGTTCCCCTCAGGCTGCCTGCCCCGAAAGAGAGTCTCCATGTGCTGTTTCGGGCACGAAATGGCGACATTTGGTTTGCCGCCAATAGCGACGGGCTGGGCTACTATCGCGGAGACGAACTTCATTCATTGATGAGCGCTCCCAGATACGCACCGCAGCAAATTCGCGCCATCGCCGAGGATCGTGAGGGAAACATCTGGCTGGGAAGTCGCAGCGGTGAACTCATTTGCTGGGATGGAAACGCGTTTAGATCAGCGCCGCTTCAGGCGACCGCGGGCGAAACTCCCATTCATGCTCTCTATATAGATGAGTCGGACATTATCTGGATCGCGACGGCTCACGGGCTGATCATCAAAAACGGGGATAATATAAACACACTCGGCGAAGCCAACGGCTTGGCGGACGACATTCTCCAATCAATCGTCGAAGATCGCCAAGGGAACCTCTGGTTCGCGGCGCGACGCGGCATATTTCATGTGGCGAAAGCCGATCTCCTCGCGGCGGTGCGGGATCGTACGTTTCGCGTCGAGTCGCACCGGCTCGGTCCTCATCAAGGCCTGGTCGGCCTGACCCCTTCGCCAAATTTTTCTCCAACTGCTTTCCGGGCCCACGACGGCAACCTTTGGTTCGCCACGGCTCAGGGCGCGCTCGCCGTCGATCCTACGCGACTGCCTCGCGACCTTCCTCCACCACCGGTGCTGATCGATGAAGTGAGAGTCGACGGCCGAGCCGTCCCAACGAAACCTGCGTTGCGCATTCCGTCCGGCCAGCACCGCATCGAGTTCAAATTGGCCGTCCTTAGTTTTACCGCGCCCGAAAATATCGTGCTTCGCCATAAACTCGACGGCGCGGACCCCGGCTGGATCGATACAGCGCCCGATCGGACGGCTAATTATACAAGGTTGCCGCCCGGAAGTTACCGACTGCATGCAATTGCGCGCAACAGCACCGGCCAATGGAACGACGTCGGAGCGAGTATAATATTGAATGTCATCCCTGCCTGGTGGGAAACGACGCTCTTTCGCCTGGCATCGCTGCTGATGCTGATTGCGGCGGTGGCATGGGCGGCTCGCTACTTGGCACACCTCCGGGTCCGGCGTCGCATGCAGGAACTCGAGCAACAAAACGCATTGGAGAAGGAGCGCATCCGCATCGCGCGAGACCTTCATGACGATCTGGGAGCGGGGCTGACGGAAGTCGCCCTGGTCGCCGACCGTCTTGTCTCCTCAGCTCCGCGCGAACTGGAATCGCAGATCTCCAATCTAGCCTGGCGCACGCGCCGATTGGCGACGGAACTCTCCGGCATCATCTGGACGATGAATGCAGAAAGCGCATCGCTGGCCCATTTCGCGCGCTTTCTTCGTCGCTACGCCGACAGACTTTTCCGCAACACGGGTATTCACTGCACAGTTGCAGGCGTAGAAAATATTCCAGCCGTCGCTTTGCCTCCAGCTTTGCAGCATCAACTGCTGTCGGTGACAAAAGAAGCATTAAATAATATCATCAAGCACGCGCACGCCACGGAAACACAGATCACGGTAAGTTATACAGACGGCATGTTCGATCTGCGCATCGAGGACAACGGAGCAGGTTTTTCTATCGACGGCGCTGCCTCAGCCGCGGGGAATGGGCTGCGAAACATTCGAGCTCGCGCGACGGAAATTGGCGCCAAGATCGACATACGCAGCGCGCCGGGCTCTGGAACCCGATTGATCCTCAACGTGCCCTGCCCCGCCGCGGAAAATGTTAACGGACGTTCTTAACAAATGATTTCTCACATAAAAGTCGCGATTGTCGAAGACAGCGCCGGCATCTGCGAGGAGCTGGTTCATATCATCGATCATGCCGAAGGCTTTTCCTGCGTCTGTGCCTGCCGCAACGCGGAGTCCGCCATGCAAAACATCCCGAATGCGATGCCGGATGTTATCATCATGGATATAAATTTGCCGGACGGCTCCGGAATCGAATGCACCGCAGGCTTGAAGGAAGCGTTGCCGGATGCGCAGATCATGATGTTTACGATCAGCGATGATGCCGACCATATCGTGAGGGCGTTGGAGGCTGGTGCATCTGGCTACCTTTTGAAGGATGCGTCGGCCGTCGAAATTGTAGCTTCGATTCGCGAAATGCGGGATCACGGCGCGCCAATGAGCCGCGAAGTTGCGCGCAAGCTTATCGAATCGTTTCACCGCCCTCGGGTGAGCGCCACATCGCCGGAGGCTTTGTCCCCTCGCGAAGACGAGATCCTGCAACTTCTCAGCGAAGGATTGCTCTATAAGGAAATCGCAGACCGGCTAAATATAAAGTTGGACACCGTTTGCACGCACGTGAAACGCATTTATCGAAAGCTGCACGTGCACTCGCGCACGCAAGCCGTGCGAAAATATCTTAGGCATTCCGGGAACTGAGCCGCGCGGAGCGCCGGCCCCCGGCCGGCGACCTAACGATATCGCCGACTCAAAATCCTTTTTGCGCTTCTTGCGTCTCTTCGCGGCTGAAGGTTTTGACGTCTTCTGCGGCGGGCGGTGGCACGAGCACGGGCGCGGGTGTGGGTGTGGGTGTGGGTGCAGGCGGCTCTGGTGGGGGTTTTTCGACGCCGAGGACTGTTTCCCAGCGGCGGATCAGATTTTCCCAGCCGCCAGCGTATCCGCCTTTGCTGCGGTCGATCTCGACGCAGCGCACGTCGAAACTCTCCAGCACCTCGACGATCGAGAGTCGTCGCGGATCGGGTTCACGGTCGGAAAAATAATAAAACGTCACCTCGCTCGGCGAAAGCGGCACGCCGGCGCGCAACATGATATCGCGCCGACGCCGGCGATACGAAACGAGGTACCACAACAGCGACTCGGAAAAATCGAACGAGAAGCCGCCGATGTGCACGTTATCACGCACAAATAAATCCACCCACGAGTAAGGCCGGCCATCGGAGGGTTGATCGAACATCCCGACATCGCGCTGCAGTCCGCTGCGAAACGCGCCCGTGCCTCGATACACCGCTCCCTGATAGAAATACCGCCGCGCCTGCGCCGCGTAGTCCGTGTAGTGATCGTGCCCGAGCATGATCGACGTCGGCATCGCCGCCTCACCATGGATGTGCCAGACGTTTTTCCCGCCGGCGCGCCGCTTGCGGAAAAGACTGAATTTCGTTTCACGCGCTCCGAAATCATCGGAGGGCAGCGCGTAGTTCTCCGAGGCGGCGACGGACTTCTCGAGGGCGTAATCGTAATTCGTGGTGAAGACTTCGCGGAACGGCAGCTCCATCAAGCGGCGATGCAGAGGCGTCGAGGGCAGCGCGCGAAAGCTCTCGCCGATCGCGTCCATGAATTCGTCCGGCCGGCCCTTTTCGCGATAAACGTAACGGTTGCGCAGTTCTTCGAAGAAGAGCGTGAAAGGTTTATCGCCACGGCGGCGATGCGCCTGCGGATCGGCCTGCTTCGTCAAGCTCTGCAGCAGTTCCTCCCAGGACTGCCCGGCGCAAAGTCGGTTAATGCTGTTGCCGACAAGCAGTACGTGGCCCGCGGCATAGGCGGTCTGCGGGTGTTCCTCCTGGGGCATGGCGGCGCAAAACGTGAGCCTGCCAGCGCCGACCGCAAGCTTTCGAAACCCTGAATCTCTAACCGCTTTTCAGAAATGAAGATTGCACAACACGTACGTTGTTGCCGGCCGTTTCGCCCACGCGCCGGCGAAAAAACCACAGCCCAAGTCTTCCCTGCCCCGCGGCAGAGCGTATAGTGCACGCGCCGATGTTCGCGAATTTCTTCCAGCTCATATCCCGCCGCGACCCCGAGACCTACGAGGATGCTTTCGTGCACGATGTCCGCGTGGTGAAACCACGGCCGCGGAATCCTCGGATCATGCGCTGGCTCGCCGTGATGTGGGTGTTCATCGGGCTCAAAAGTCTTTTCGTGTGGTGGGCCTGCGCGCGTTACCCAGTCCCGTTTTCGCCGATGTGGATTATCGGCCCGACCGCTCTCTTCGGAATTTTGGTGACGGTGGTTTATTGCGGCCGAAAGTAGGCGGGATCCACGATCCATGCCTCCCCGCTCAGCCTCCGGTCTCGAAACGTCATCGTCCGCGCGCGTCCTGCTCATCATGGGAGTGGCCGGCAGCGGTAAAACCACCATCGGCGTCGCTCTCGCGAAGGCCCTGCATTGGAGCTTCGCCGACGCCGACGATTTTCATCCGCCCGCCAACGTGGCGAAGATGAGCGCCGGCATTCCGCTCGACGATGAAGACCGGGCGCCCTGGCTCCAGGCGATGCGCCGGCACATCGAAAAAACGCTGCGCGAGGGCAACAGCGCCGTCATCACGTGCTCCGCCCTGAAACAGGCGTACCGCGACGTGCTCATGGTGGAGCCACAGCGCACGACGCTGATTTATCTGAAAGGATCGCGCGACCTGCTGCAGTCGCGGATCAGCCACCGCGAGGGCCACTTCATGAAGCCCGAAATGCTCGACAGCCAGCTCGACACCCTCGAGGAGCCGAAGGACGCGCTCGTCATCGACATTCGCCACACGCCAGAAGAAATCGTCGCGGAGATCCGGGCGAAACTGGGAGTTTGAATTTTTCCCCACGAATCACACGAAGAACACGAATTCAGAAAATTATTTCCCACGGAATCACACCGAAGGCACGGAAACTTTTTTAGCCGCAAGGAGGCGCAAAAAAACGCAAAGAGGATTCTGCGTCGGCGATGTCACTGGAAATTTCCGGTCCAAAACGCGGTTGGGGTATTGGTTTGTAACTCCAAACCAAAAACCAGACCGCTCCCGAGCGACGAATGTCTCAGCCGCGTCAGCCGAACAAAAGTCCTCTTTGCGACTTTTGTGAGGGTATGTGGTTCAGAAGAAGAACAGAACCGCATGAACAATTAACCGTCCGGGGCATCGTTAGAGCCTGTGGGTGAATGCTAAAACCAACAGGCGGCCAACGGGAGACGCTCGATAAGAAGCATGGAGTGTAA
>DASTWZ010000011.1:0-47914 GCA_035765635.1 Opitutaceae bacterium | reverse complement strand
GAGACACTCCAAACGCGCTCGCCGCCACACTCCCCGCAGAAATCGCTCGTCCAAGAAAGCCAAGCACTCCTTCAAATATGAAATAATAGCCGAGCCAACTTTCCGCTTGCCTCACACGGCATCATAGCAGGGCGAGCGGTCTCTCGCGAGCCGCAACCGTATGGACTAACCTCCGTGTTGAGCCACGCCTCAAAACGGCTCGCGAGGGACCGCGTCTGATGTCGCCTTCGGCTCGGTACGCCCGACCCACTGAGCCCGTTCATGCAGACATTCATCACTCTGCATTCTCAATTCATCACTAGCGCCAGCGTCAGGCGGTTGGCTTCGACCAGGCGGGTAGAGCCAGCGTGAAGGTCGCGCCTTTGCCGGGGCCTTCGCTGTGCGCGGTGAGGGTCGCGCCCATTTGTTTTGCGGCCAGCGAACTCGAATGCAGGCCGAAGCCGTGTCCGTCTTTGCGCGTGGTGAAGCCGTGGCAGAAAATTTTTGGCAGATTCTCGGCGGGGATGCCGATGCCGTTGTCGATGATCTTGATCACGACTTCGCCATCCGCGCCGCTCTCCGTGCGAATGACCAGTTTCCGCTGCGACGGCTCTTTGGCGTCCATCGCTTTCTTCGCGTTGCTGATCAGGTTGACCAGAATCTGCAGAACCTTGTGACGCTCGCAGCGGGCCGGAGCGGTTTCGGAAAATTCGCGGGTGACGTGAACATTGTGCCGCTGCAGCGCGTTGTTGCTCAGCTTGAGCGCATCCTCGATCGCGTCCGGCGCATTCAACGGTTCGACGATGCCCGAGACGGAGGCGTAACTCTGCTGCATCCAGATGATGTCCTTCACGTGGCTGACGCTCTTGAGCAGCGTGGTCAGCTCGGCCATGCTTTCCTGGCGCTCGCGCTCGAGATTCATCGCGAGATTTTCGATGTAGCCGACGAGTTTTCCCGCGCGAGGATCCTTCGCGAAGAAGCCGGGCAGGTCGGCAGCGTTTTCCTTCAGCAGCGTGGAAACTTTCGTGAGACTCGAAAGTTTCGAGTCGCGCAGGCGATCGGAGAGCAGATTCGCCGTGACGTTAATGCTCGTGAGCACATTGCCCACGTTGTGCAGAACGCCGGTCGCGACTTCGGCCATGCCGGCTTGGCGCGTGGCTTCGAGCAGTTGCTGCTGAAGAGCCTCGGACGACGCGCCGAACGGACTGTCGCTTGGCGTATCTGAGAGGTTAGATCTTTGTGGCGCGGGCCCGCCGGCGCTCGCGGAGCTCATAGCGTTTTGCTCTGGCGTTGCAGCGAAACCAGTTCGACGTTGCGCATCAGGACCTCGCGGATGGCTGCGATCGTGACCGGCTTCGAAAGATAATCATCCATGCCCGAGCGGAGCAGCCGCTCCTTTTCGGAGGGCAACGCATTCGCGGTCAGCGCGATGATGCGAAGATGGGGGAGGAAGTTCATGTCGCCGGCGGCCTGGCCGCGGCGGATCTGTTTCGTGGCCTGGATGCCGTCGAGAATCGGCATCTGCTCGTCCATGAAAATGATGTCGTACGGCTGACGGCGCACCGCGTCGACCGCTTCCTGGCCGTTGTTCGCGAAATCTGCGCGATAGCCGAGGCGCTGGAGCTGGTGGCCGGTGACGCATTGGTTCACGGCGTTGTCGTCAACCACGAGAATGCGAATCGCGCTGGGCGTGCTCGGCGCCGATTGAACGGCCTGCGCTGTATTCACCGGAGCAATACTCGTGTTCATCGCCACGCCGATCGCCTGGAAGAGTGAGGCGGGTTTGATCGGCTTGAGGATGCAGCCGGAGAGTTGATGGAGCTTCATTTGCTCCGGCGTCAGTTTGTCGCCGAGCGAAGTGACCAGGACCATTTTGGGCTGGGGCAGATCGGCGTGGGCGCGAATGGCTTTCGCCAGCGCAAGGCCGTCGACCTCAGGCATGTGATAGTCGAGGAGAACCAAGTCGTAAGGCACGCCTTCGAGGCAGGCATGGCGCAGTGCAGCCATCGCGGTTGCGGCGCTCGCCACCGTTTCGTTCGGAATGTGGTGGTAGTTCAGCTGGTGCCGCATGACCTTGCGGTTCGTCTCGTTGTCGTCGACGACGAGAGCGCGGCGCACGGAAATGTTGAACGGCGCCACGCTTTGCGGACGCGCGAGCGGTTTCGCGAAAGGAATCTTCATCCAGAACGTGCTGCCCTTGCCGGCTTCGCTGCGCACGCCGATCTCACCGCCCATCATATCGACGAGGCGTTTGCAGATCGCGAGGCCGAGGCCAGTGCCGCCGTATTTGCGGCTCGTCGAGATGTCGGCCTGGGTGAATGGTTGAAACAGAATTTGCTGCGTCTCGGGCGACATGCCGATGCCGGTGTCGCTGATTTCGAATTGGATCGCGCAGTCCTGCTCGGTCATCCCGACGAGGGAAACGTGAAGGAAAACTTCACCACGTTCGGTGAATTTCACCGCGTTGCCGAGCAAGTTGAAAAGGACTTGGCGCAGGCGGGCCGGATCGCCGCGCAGATAGGCTGGGACTTCGGCTTCGACGAGAAACGCGAGCTCGAGTTTTTTGCTCGCGGCTGGTTGCGCCTGCAGATCGAGCGCCGCGTGGATGACTTCTTGGAGTGGGAAATCGGAGGCCTCCAAAACGACTTTTCCCGCTTCGATTTTCGAGAAATCCAGAATCTCGTTCACCACCGTCAGCAGGGCTTCGCCGCTGTTTGCGAGGGTTTGCACGAAGTCGCGCTGCAGGTGGGTGAGCTCGGTCTGCATCAGGAGATCGGCCATGCCGATGATGCCGTTGAGAGGCGTGCGGACCTCGTGGCTCATGTTCGCCAGGAACATGCTCTTGGCGTGATTGGCCGACTCGGCGACGTCCTTGGCTTTGAGCAATTCAGCGGTGCGGGCCGCCACGGTCTCCTCGAGATCGCGGACGCGCAGCCGGTTTTGCTGCAGCAGCGCCCACTTTTCGGTGAGGGTCGCGGCGAGCTGACGGACTTCGATGTTGTCGAACGGTTTTTTGAGAATGAGGAGCCGGTCGGTCGGGCCGAGTCGCGCCATCATTTCTTCCCAGGAATAGTCGGAATAGGCGGTGCAGATGACGGCCTGCAGATCGGGATCGATCTTCCAAAGTTGTTCGAGCGTCTCCACGCCGTCGATGCCGGGCGGCATGCGAATGTCGACGAACGCGAGGGCGTAGGGACGGCCGGCTTTGATCGACTCGCGAACTTTCTCCACGCCGTCGAGACCCTGAAAGGCGGAATCCAACTCGTAATCTTCGGGCGCGAATTTCGGAGCGCCCGCGTCGCCGAAAAGCTCCGTCTCCAAGGCATCCAAGCCCTGCTGCGAGCCATCGCGTCCGCGAAGGATCTTCGCGAAGTCCTCGTGAATCGCATGGTTATCGTCGATGACGAGGATTCGACGATTTTTTTCGGGCGAGGCCGACATAGTTGCGGTTGAGAGGGGAGGGGAGGAGTGACAGACGACGGGGAGGCCGGCTGTCGGTGAAGGAAATTGACTAAGGCAGAGATGTAATCGGCTTTATGACCTTCGGCTTGAGTGAACCACGCCAAACAACCGGGGGTAATTACTCAATTTACTGGGATTCCGGTGGTGAAATGGCGGGCAGAACCCCGCGTTTTACATGCGATTAGCGAGGACGTTTGTGTTGTCCGGCCATTCTCGGGCGCGGTAGAGCTATCCTTCCATGAGCAAATTTGCCGCGGCCACTGCGCGTTTGAAACGTGAACTCGGGTCGATCGTTTCGACTGCCGACGACGCCCGCTTTCGCGCGTCATTCGACGGCAGCAAGCTTTCGTTTCTCCCTAACGCCGTAGTTGCGCCACGAAAGAACGAGCAGATTGGCCAGGTTTTGGTGCTGGCCAACAGGCTCGGCGTGCCCGTCACGGTTCGGGGTGGCGGCACCTCGTTGACCGGCTCGGGTTCACCGATCAAGGGCGGATGGGTGCTGGATCTTTCCGGCTGGCAAAAAGTCGTGGTCGATGCCGAAGCCGGTTTCGCGCATGTGCAATGCGGGGCCAAAGTCGCGGCGGTGCACGCTGCGGTCGAGGCGAAGGGCTGGTTTTATCCGCCCGATCCGGCGTCGCGCCAATACTCGACGATCGGCGGAAACATCGCCTGCAACGCCGGCGGAATGCACGGGGGCAAGTACGGCGTGACCCGGGATTTTGTCCTGGCGTTGAAAGGTTTTCTGCCGACTGGCGAATACGTGGAATGGGGACGGTCCACGAAGAAATTTTCCGCGGGCTTTAATCTGCGCGATCTCTGGATTGGCAGCGAAGGCATGTTGGGCGTGGTGACGGAAGCGACCTTGAAGCTGATTCCTTTGCCGGCGGCGCGGTGGACCTTGCTGGCGTCGTTTGCGACGGAGATCGATGCGTTCAGCGCGACGCGTGCGCTTTTCGCACAACGCGTGCAGCCCGCGATCTGCGAATTTCTCGATCGCTATAGCGTGCAATGCGCCGAGCAGAAAGCCGGGCGCGTGGTCTTCGAAGGGCAGGCGGGACGGCCGGTGATGTTGATCGAACTCGCCGGCACGAACAGCGAGGTGAACGACCAGAAGGCGATCTTGTTGGACTGGGCGGCGAAGCACGCGGTGGCTTTTCGCGAGGCGCGCGATCGGGCCGAGGCGGAGCAGCTGTGGGATGTGCGCCGCAAGTGTTCTGGCGCAATGTTCGCGTTAGGTGATTCGAAGTTGAACGAGGACATCGTTGTCCCTCTGAAAAACTACGAGAAGTTCGGGACGTTTCTCGATCGCCTGCGCAAGTCATCGCGGTTGCCGATTCCGACCTTCGGCCATCTCGGTGATGGAAATCTTCACGTGAACATCATGTACCATCGCGACAACCGCGCGGAGTATTTGCGCGCTGAAAAAGCGGTGGGCGTGCTGATGAAGAAAGTCGTCGAGTTGGGCGGCGCGATTTCCGGCGAGCACGGCATCGGTTTGGCGAAGACGCCGTTCATGCACTGGCAGCACGGCGAGGCGGAAATCAAAGCGATGCTCGCCGTGAAAAAAGCGCTCGATCCCCGAGGGATCTTGAACCCCGGAAAGATGTTCAGCCTGTTCAAAGTATGGGAGCACCCCCGGCTGAAAATCGACCTGCCTTGGGATCACAAGTGATAGCGCGTCCGTGTCGCTTTGTCGTCTGCCTCGTTGGTTTGAGTGATTGTGAGAGAGAGCACGGGCTACCAGTGCGCGATTAGTGCAAGCCAGTGCACGGTTTTGGCGCATAAAGAGCTTGGTTGAAGCGCGTGCTGTAAGTGCCAATGGGGGAAAAAAGGGTGCCGACGCGCACAAAATCGTGTTCGAGCGTTAAGCCGTGTACCTCTAGCACGGTCGGCGAAATTTGCTGCGGCCCTGTGTCTTCGGTCAGAATCCAACTGCGTGAGATTTGCTCGCGATCAATGCGCTGTAGTACTGCTCGGGCGAGAACGTCGCGGCCTGGATAGCTGCCGATCATCCATGCACGCCCTACTGACCGTCCGCCAAGAGCGAACACGGCACCCGGGTGATGTCCGGTCAAATCGAGAATCGGCTGACCGGCGACAAATCCAGCGTTACTGGCGATGCGCTGTAGTTCCCGAATGTATTGGGCGCCTTCTAGAGAGAGTCGAAGGTCGCCGCGTCCGGCGCCTAATGAAACGCGTTCCTTCATTGCGTAGATAGGAGCGGTTTGGCGATACGGATGCTTCGCGCTGTGTACGATGACGAGTAAGCAGATAACCTGGCTGATGGCGGCGAGGCGTAGCAAACTGCGCACTGAAACTGGACGAAATGCGGCTAATAACGCTATCGCTCCCGAGACCCAGAAAATGCCGGCTTTCGAGGCGGTCCACCATTGATTGTTGTTGGTGCCGGTGACGTACACCAAAGGCAAAAGGAGCACCAGAATCGCGCTAGCGAATTGCGTACGGTTCCAATGCTGGTTCGATCGCCAGAAGACCAACGCTACCAGAACGGCGAAGGGAACCGCAGCGGCGATCATGGCTGGGGTTTGCCATCCCCGGAGTTCGAGTCGTAAGGCCGTCAAAACAGCGCTGGTAGCAAGAATCGCAAAGAAAACTCCGTCCAGAAAGAGCTGGCGGGGGCGCGGCTGCCCGAACGGTGTCCGAACACCGCTCCAAGCGCAAATTCCCGCGACCGCAAATATGGCAAGAAGTGAGTCATTGAGCGGTGGCAAATCCAGCCGCAATAAAGCGTTGGCCTCGTACCCGCCTTGCATCATTCGGAGATCGGCTAGACCGAGCTGAATCCGGTGCACGAATGCGGTCGGCGACCCGTCGATGACGATCGTCGTTATTAACAACGTGGCGCCGGCAACTCCACTGCTGGCGGCCATTGGGACCCATCGTACGTTTCCTTTGACGAGCGCATGAATTAAAACCAACCCCGCAAGCGCGGCGCCACAGGTGGGCTTAGCCAAAAACGCGATAACCCCGGACACGCCCAGCAGCGTGACATCGACCCACGTCGCCGATGATCGCTGGTGAAGTCCCAGAGCGGCGAAGCCGGCGAGAAGAAGGGCGGTCAGTGCGAGCGTGTTATAGTTTGGCGTCGGTAGCCAAGTGTCCAAGTAAAGCCAAACGAGCGGTGCGAAGGCGAAGGCCAGCCCCACCAACGACGAACGATTTTTCGGTTCAGGCCAGACCTGATGCAGGAGTCGCAGATGAAAGAGCCAACTGCAGGCCAGTAGAATGAGGAGATTCGTGGCTCGCAGGGCGGCTACATTCCCGCCCACCAAAAGATATAGAGGCCGATAAACGTATCCGAAGTGGGATAACGACCACCGATAGTCGAAAGGCTGAGCAATCCAGTTCAAATAAAACCCCTCGTCGCTGAATTCGAAACCGGCTCCAGATTGCAACAACACGGCACCCACCAAGGTGAGTGCGGTCAGCACGAGCACAGTGGTGCCGACACGCGTGAGCCTATCGAGATGAGGACAAGATTTCTCCAGGCGCATGAACCGATGCGTCAGGCCTACGCGCAGATGGATTTAAAGCGGACGTAGAATTTCGCGATGCAATCTGCGATGTAGTCGAGCTGGGATTCCGTTAGGTCGAAATAAAGCGGCAGTCTGAGAAGGCGGTCGCTAAACGCTTCGGCATTAGGGAGGTGCGCACGAGCGTTTCGTTGCAGGTGAAATTTGCTGAGATGTAGAGCTTGGTAATGAAAGACAGCCTCGATGCCCTGAGATTTGAGCCAGTTCGAAAGGGCTGTGCGTTCTTCGAGATTTCGGCAAACCAAGTAAAAGATGTGGGCGTTGTGCCTAGCGTAAGCCGGCGAGGTAGGCAGATGCAGGTGGCCTTGCGTGGCTAAGGGTTGCAGACGCTGGCGATATCCCTCCCAGAGCGCTTGGCGCCGAGCTTGGAGGTCATCGACGTGCTCAAGCTGAGCGAGAAGAAATGCTGCAGTGATCTCAGAGGGGAGGAAGGACGATCCCACGTCTACCCATCCATATTTATCAATTTCCCCGCGGAAAAATGCTGCTCGATTTGTCCCTTTTTCCCACACGATCTCTGCCCTGCGATCCAATGCCGCGTCGTTGACAACGAGCATACCGCCTTCACCGCTGATAATGTTTTTCGTCTCGTGAAAGGAAAACGCCGCCAGCCGGCCGAATGTTCCTAAGGGCCGATTCTTGTGATAAGCGTCAATCGCCTGTGCTGCGTCTTCGATAATAGTAAGCCCATGGATCGTTGCCGTTTCGGTAATTCGGTCCATGTCGCAGGCGACGCCCGCATAGTGTACAGGGACAATCGCGCGCGTTCGAGAACTGACGAGGCTGGCGGCATGCTCCGGATCGATATTCGGATGGTCGGATAGACTGTCCGCGAAAACGATGGAAGCGCCGCGCAGCGCAAAAGCATTGGCCGTCGAGACAAAGGTAAAACTGGGCACTATTACTTCATCGCCAGGACCGATCTCCGCAAGAAGCGCGGACATTTCGAGGGCGGAGGTGCATGATTGGGTAAGCAGAACTTTTCGCATTCGATAGCGCTCTTCTATCAGAGCGTGACAGCGCGCAGTGAAGAGTCCGTTTCCCGCCGTATGACCGCGTTGAAATGCCTCCTTCGCATATTCTAGCTCCCTACCCGTCAAATGAGGAACGTTGAAAGAAATCGCAGCCATGGCCAAATGCGGCAGACTATTCGTGTACTGTAAAGCCCCCCCATCAATCCATCACCGCGCCCGTTCCGTCGATGATGTTGCCGCCCTGGAAGAGCTCTCGTATGTAAGTGCGGTCAGCGGCCAAAGTCTCAGCGCAGAGACGGAATTCCTCTGAATCCATTTCAAACGTTAAGCCAGTGGGTGTGCGGTTCATACGGTCCATTGCTAGCCTGGTTTGTAGCAGCAGCCGTTTGGGAAAGATTGATCGTAGCATTCGGATGGTTCGATCGCGGCTCATCACGTAAGCGAACCATCCCGATTTTTTCCGGCTGCCCGCGTTGATATGCCCTTGTGGAAGGTTTTGCGCATCAAAATACGGAGTGAGGGACAGAAAGCGCTCGATACCGCGCAAGATATGAAGCGGGTTCCGGCCGAAGGCTTCAAAATTGAACATCAACAGGCGTGGCCCAAGATGATGCCGAAATGCTTCAATCTCGCTGCGAATAAATCCTCGGCCGAGGTTTATAGCGGGAAATGCATTCTCCGCTCCAAAAGATGGATATCGCATCTCTGCGAGAAAGTCATGAAGCGTCGGCGTCGTCTCGCCAATGTTGCACACTTGCTGATGTAATGAGAGAGCCCACGAGGCTGGATCTCGGATGCCGAGGATTGCTCGGGCTGTGGAGTGCGTGTCCTTGATGCGCTGCGGTACTTCCGGCAGGAGGAAGTAATCCGGACTGCAGTCTATACACATGCTCGCAGACGGAGCATCTTTGAAGAACGCGCCATACCAGTCCGGTCCTTTGGCGAATTGCTGGCCGAAATAGCGCAGCTCTTTTCGGTACGGCACAAATGCTTCTGGGTGCGCCGCGAATGCATGATAGAGGTAGGTCGTGCCAGCTCGTGGCATACCTGCAACAATTCCGAGGCGTTTTGGAATCACGAGGGATCTGAATTCAAATCGCGAAGCTGCGCCTCTGTGTTTAGCGTCTGCTGAACTATATAGAGAGGCCGAGCTCTCGTCTGGTCGAATATGTGTCCTAAATAAATGCCGAGAACACCGATCCCCAGAAGTATAAATCCCGTCGATGCGATGATCGCCACCATCGTTGAGGCCCAGCCAGGGCGATAACCATGAGAAAAATAGCCGATAATCAGATAAGTCGTATATATTATGGCTCCGACTACATAAAGAAAGCCGACGGCGATCGCCCACATTAGAAGTGTCTTGGAGTGAATTGTAATCAACGACAAGGCATGTTTCAGCAACTTCTTGAATGAATAAGAACTGCCGCCGGCATAGCGCTCCCGGTGAATCACATCGACCGAAACGCTTCGAAAACCGAGCCACTGGATGAGCATCAAAAAATCCCGATGGCAGTCTTTGAGTTCGAGATACTTCTGGGCTACGCGCCGAGTGATTAGGACATAGCCATTGATATAAGCGTTCACTCCTGGCACGTCGCCTATCGTGTGAAATATTGAATAAAATACATGCGTCAGAGCATTGCGAATCGTGCCGTATTCCCGCCGATTTTTCCGCGTGTAGACAACGTCGAAGCCTTCTTTTGCACGCTCGACAAGCGACGGAATGAATTCCGGGTCATCCTGCAGGTCGCAATCCATCACCACTATATAATCGCCCTGAGCGTACTCGATCCCTGCGGTGATCGCTTGTTGTTGCCCGAAATTGCGAGTCAACTTAATCCCAACAACGTGCCGATCACGGGCGGCGCAATCGGCGATCGCCTGCCATGAATTGTCCGGGCTTCCGTCATCAATAAGGATGATCTCGTATTGCAGTGTGGTTATCGCCAGAGCGTTCGAAATTTCTTTTACGAGTACGTCAACAAGGGTCGCCGCACGATACACTGGCGAGACTATACTAACCACGGGGCGTTTGGTTTCGCGAAGCGAGATGGATTCAGCGAAACTCATAATGCGATTCGTTTTCTCGAGGCTGTTTTTCGAAGACCTTCTCACATGCGTCCAAGCAGATCCTCAAATCAGTATTATCCAGCGACGGATAGATCGGTAACGACACCGTTTTGTCATAGTGAAACGTCGCATTTGGGTAGAGTTCGTCCGATTCCCCTATCAGCCGATGCATCAATTCATCGACACCGCGGCGGACAGTGACGCCGAACTTCTCCATTCTCTCTGCGGCCAGTTGAAAGCCCGATCGCCAGTGAACCGGGAATCGAAAGAACATGGACTTGCGGGCCTTGTACCAGCGAACTTCCGCTGAGGAGTTCCTGATGCATTCCGCATATTTTTCAGCCATACGAACCCGCCGGGAGAGGAACTCATCATAGCGAGCGAGCTGGCTCAATCCGAGACTGGCGGCAATATCTGAGAGCCGCGGGAAAGCCGGCCCGACTAGAGAATTCGAGGTCATTCCCATTATTTCCTTAAGCCGTGCGGCTCCTTCGGCACTCTTTGCGACCACCATTCCTCCCTCTCCCGTTGTGATGCATTTTGTGGGATGAAAGGAAAAAACGGCGTAGTCACTTCGAAGTGATCTACTCCGACGTTCCGGCAGTGCCTGAGCAAAATCCTCGATCACCGGCATTCCGAGCTCTGCGATCGCATCGATGTCGCAAAAGAGCCCGTACAGGTGGGGGGCAATAATACATTTTGTACGCCGGGTCAGCTTCGCGGCAAACTGAGGTGCTTCAGCAATCCAGTCCGATCCTGCATCGCAGAGAATCGGTTTCGCGCCGCATTGAAGAACTGAAGTCAGGAGACTTCTACAAACGTAGGTTGGCATCACAACTTCGTCCCCTGGGCCACAAGACAGAGCTTTTAAGGCAAGTTGGAGCGCAGCCGTTCCACTTCCGGTTGATACGCCAAAGCTCCCGTATACCCAGTTAGCCAACTCGGTTTCGAATTGCTGAGTTTTTTTTCCAGTTCCAATCCATTCCGAGTTTATCGCCTGATCAACGACAAGTCTGTCATCGTCGTTCAGCCAAGGGCGGGAGTGAAGAATCATCGAATAACCAAAAGATGGCTTGCAGCACGCTTCTCATCGGAATCAGCGAATCTGAAGCTCATTATAGTTGGGTTCTTTTTCGCCAACCCCAAACGTAGTGCGAGGAGGCAGGGCCGCAATGGAATAGCACGTCTAACACGGACACAGAATGTTCAAAGGGAGGATGAAACTGAGCGTACTCTGGATATCCTTGATAGTCTTTCCAGATCAGTTCGATCCCCTCGGTTTCGAAACGCGATGGCTCGAGATACGCCTTGGCCGCAGGTCCAGATACATAGCTGTTTGCGCCAAGTTTTTTCAAAATCTCGATCACACGCTCTTGTTTTGTGTGCGTCGTGCCCAATGACTCGGAGTGCACGAAGCGAGTCGGAATTTCCAAATGTCGAGACACCTCTCGGATCAAGTGGTGGTTCAATTCAGAGAGTGTCGCGTAAGGACAATGTCTTATTGAACTCTCTATCAAGTCCGCGTAGCGCGCGAAATGCGGCGCGGAGCCATACGTGGAAAGAAGCATGCTCCAATGCTGTTCCATCCAAGCGGGATCGGAAGGAAGAGTGACTTTGTTAATCTGGCGATCGTGCTTGGGTCCTACAGGAATAGTAAGCCACTGAGCGCCTCGGGCGGTCTTGATTCGATTGCGATTTCGCCAGTCGTTTTTTGTGTATTGAACGTCATCGAGAAAGACGAAGATGTCGGCGTCATGGATCAGATCGAAGTATCCCTTCCACGGAATATAGTTAGATTGGTTGATGACCACGCGCAGACTCATATTTTGCCCCGTTCTGGCGAATTTTGCGCCATGTCGCTCCCAGCGTAGGTTTCTGGTATGCCAAGAGTTGTCCACGACAGTGCACCAAGCGCGCTCGAGAATAGTGGCGGCATGAGCAGCAAGGCGGAGACTGCGAGGATTTGCGGGCGGTCTGTGACACCGGCTAACTGAAAAAGTAGAAGCAGCGAGCCGTCTCTGATTCCAAGGCCAAACGGGGTAAGGGGAAACGCTAAGACTAACGTCGTGGTGGAAATGATGGCCGCTACATCCCATGTCGCGATCTTCAGGCCACAGGCAAGCGCCATCAGGCAACCAGCCGTTAAGGCGCAAAGATGGATGAAGAAAGAGAGAAGCAGCGCTCGTTGCCAGCGAGGTTGATGCAAACCGTCAGTGGCACTCGACAAATTCTTTTCTATGACGCGAGGGCCGATACGCCGGAGGCACCAATGAAGACCACTTTTCCAGTGCGAAAATACCATGGCCATCACGCATCCTGAACCCACGACGGCTGCAGCAACGAGTGCCGCGCGTCCGCCGCTGGATGTGCGCCAGGAAAGTGATGCGGTCCTATTAATGAACAAAACGACCAAGCAGAGGGCAAACATTCCGGAGAATCGATCCGCCACCAACGCCCACCCAACCTGCACAAGAGAGCACCGGGGAGCGCGCTGTTTGAAAAGATAGAGCCGCGCCGCGTCACCGCCAATTGGGCCAAAGAACGCCATTCCTGTTAAGACACCGATGAGGGTGGTCTTCAGCGCAATCGGATAGCTAACATAGCAACGCTGGTCTGCGAGCAGCCATTGGATGCGCAGGCCGCCCGCCATTTGAACCGCGATCACGAGCGGGAGCGTTAACACGACTAGGCGAAGGTCGCACTGCGCGAGCGCGTCGAAGACGGCCTTCGAGCCTGTCTTGTGAAACAGGTAACCTGCAACCGCCATACCGACCGCAACTCGCAGCAGGCGAATTCCACTTTGGCGAAAACGCCATGAAGTTTTCAGACGTTGGACCTGCACAAAGCGGCAGGATGTTGCGCGCCGTCGCCGATGGGCAACATGTTTTGTGCCAAACGCACCGCGCAGACTTTTTTGGCTACGGCAACGGCATTGCGACAGCGGTTTCGGCGTTGATGAAGCCGAAGCCGTCGAGGGGCGAGAAGCCGGAACCGATGCGGTTCGTGAAGGAGCCGCTGAAGGCTGTGCCGTCTTCGAGGGTGCCGGAGAACGTGGCCCCGGTATTCACGACCGCGCCGGATGGAATCAACACACCGCCACCTAACAGGCTTGCTGAGCCACCAGCGGCGTTGATCGCAGATTCATCGCGGTCCACGCCGAATCCGATCGAATCGCCGCCGGCGAAACTGCCTTTGGCGAACTTCAGGTTCAGCTTCTTGTAAACGCCTGCGAGCGTAGTCGGCGATTGGAACGTTGGTGTGATGCTGCCGCCATCAATCCCCACGAGTGTGCCGAGCGTGAACGGCAGGCCGACACCGCCTTCCGTGCGGGTATCGAACTGCAATCCGGTCGGACTCTGCGTGGGATCACCCGTGCTCAGGTCAAATGTGATGCTGGCCAGCTTGCCGCCGCCGGTGAGTGAAACACGGATCGAGTCGGTATCGAATTGCGAATTCGCTGTGCCATCGCCTTGCGCGGTCAGACTCACGCGCGATGCGCCGGCGCGTGCCGTGCCCGAAGCCGCTCCGGGATCGAGGTCATGTTGAAACGCGCTCTTCCGCAGAATCGTTTTCATTTTTGCAGGAGTCACCGACCCAGGTCCGCCGTGGGCCTGCAAAACGAGCGCGGCAATCGCCGCCGCGTGCGGAGCGGCCGCGCTCGTGCCGAAGAAATTCGGCAGCGTATCGGTGTCCTGCGTCACGTCCGAGGTGAAGAACGTCGTGTTGGCGCCATCCATCGCGGCGAAATCGGGCTTCAGGCGAACTTCCGGCGCGGCGAGTCGATGATTGTCCTTGTCGAAATAAATCGTGACCGGGCCCGGCGAGCTGAACGACTCCGGCACGAACGGCGGATAAAACGCATAGGCGGCCACGGCGTTTGCCGAGTTCGTCGAGTTGTGGCCGAACATCACCGGCGTCGCGTAAGAGTAGTGCTCAGTCACGCGGCCGCTGTCGAAGAACACGCATTTCAAGACACTCGCGGGCGTCGGCGCGGGCGCAGGCGTGTTGGCTCGCGCAAACACGACTTGCAGCGTGCCCGTGCCGAGCAACGGAAGCAGTTCGAGCGGCCGCCCCGTCGCGAGGTTGTTCTCCGTCGAGGCCAGCACAAATTGTCCGCCGGTGGTGAACAGGAGAATATTATAATCCGA
Source organism: Opitutaceae bacterium (assembly GCA_035765635.1). Lineage (GTDB taxonomy): Bacteria > Verrucomicrobiota > Verrucomicrobiia > Opitutales > Opitutaceae > EW11. The sequence continues at coordinate 33,724 of DASTWZ010000011.1, read as the reverse complement.
CGTCACCGCGGCCGTGCCGCTGGCCGAGTACACTTGATAAAAGAAATCGCCCGTCGCGCCTTCGAAGCCGGAGATGCTGATCGTGTATTTGCCAGACACAGGAAGAAACGTGAGCAGCAGTTCGGGCACGGTTGTGGCGTCTTGGACCGCGATGATGTTTCCCGCCGGATCGGTCAGCGTGACGATCAAGTCATAGATGGGATTTCCGTTCGTGGGGTCGGCGTCGGCGTAAATCACGATGCGTTGTCCCGCGGTTCCGTTGAAGGGAAAGCTCACGACAGGCTTGGCGGCCGTGACGGAACCCTCGCGCTCATCGAGCAGTTCGCCGACCGTGACGGGACTGACATCGTAAGGGTCGTCCCATTGTAGATCGATGCGTGTCTGATCCTGGATTTCGACGGTCAACGCGTCATCGCTGCCGGCAGTGGCGAAGTTCTGAAATCCGCCGCGGTAGGCCGATGGGTCGAGCACGTCCGCCGGCGGCAGAATGCAATTCGTGCCGGGAATCGTCGCGCCCGGGCCGAGATGCGCGCCGCTGATATTGACGGTGGATCGATAGGCTTGCGTGGCCGGTTCATTTCCCGCGGAGGAAAAATACGAGATGCCCGCCGCGGTCACATCGTCGACGGCGCGCGCCACGAGACCATCGCTGAACATCGGTTCGGTGAGATAACCGACATCGTCGACGATCACGTTGCAGCCGGCGGCGGCGAGCGCGCGAATGTTGTTCGCGAAACTGACCTCGCCGAGGTTCGCCGTGGCAAACGCCAGCTTCGCGGCCGGCGCGATGTCATGCACGATCTGCAGCATGGCGCGGCCTTCGTCGTTTGCGGCGGTGTCCTGGAGAACTTGCACGGGCGTCGTGCGGCCAAAGGGATTTCCAGGACCCGGCAGATCACCGGAGGCGATGTCATCGGCCGCGGTCACCGGGTTGACAGATAAATTGAAGCTGTCGGACAACGCGCCGATTTTGATGCCCGCGCCGTCGAGATTTTTGAGCTTGTCGATCCGGTGTTGAATGATGCCCTGCGTCGTCGCTTTGCCGACGTGTTTGACCGGCGAGTGAACAAGATGGACCGCTTGCACGCCCGGTGTTTTCGCGACGGCGCTGACGTTCGCGAGGGGGACGTAGCCTTCGATGATGCCCTGATGGTAGTTTGCGTCGGTGGCGCTGATCTTGATCCCGATCTTGGCGAGCGAATCGCTCACTTGTTTCAGCGGTATCCGTCCATCCAATACAATGTTCACGAGGACCGCGCCCTCGGCATTCTGAATGATGTCGCCGTAGAAGTCCGTGGAAAATGCGCCGGCTGGTTTCGCCGTGCGCAGCGCCGGACGTTGAGATTCTTCAAGCAGACCGCGCAAGCCGCTGCCGAGGTTGGCGGGGACTTTGGGCGCGGCCGAGATCGAGGCGGAGGAGAGCAAGGCGAGGCAAGCCACGCCCGCACTCGCCGCCAAACGGAGAGTGTAGGATTTCATTTGGGTGTAACTTTAAGGCCGAGGGGCTCGAGACCGTGCGCGGCGGAGAAACGCAAAGGCCGCGAGGGCGAGTGCGCCGACGAGGCCGTAAGTGCTGGGCTCGGGGACTGCGCCTACGCCTTGCAGCTGGATCGTGTACTCGCCGGATTCGCCCGTGCTGTAGAGCGGCGTGAAGTCGAAGAGGGTTGCGGGCGAGAGCGCGGAATTCGCGCCGCGCGTTTCTGTCGGAGAAAGGACAAAGGGCGCGAAGAGCAATTGGCTGTTGCTGTTTTCCGGTTCGAAGCCGGACGTCGCGATGCCGAGATAATAATACCCGGCGGAAATCGGTGTGGAAAAATTCCACGCGGATAAACTCGATTGGAGAAAGAGACCGCTTTCGTCGTCGTCGTTGAAATACGCGGGCGAACCGTCGGATTTCAGAAGAAAAAGCGAAGTATCGATCGATGTGCCGCCGACGGTCGTGGCAGAGAACGAACTCGGATCGTTGATCCAAATTTTGAAAAGGTCCGCGTCCGTATCGGAGAGCAGGCTGCCATCGATGCCGTCGATGGAGCCGAACGCGGGCGTCCAGTTGGCCGACGCGAGATCTGCGCCGGCGTCGCCGGTTTCGAGGAAGAGTTCCGCGCGAGCCGTGAGGCTGAATGCGGCGAGAGCAAAGGCGGCCAGGACAACTCTGGCGCGATGAGCCGTTGGAGTGACATTCATGGTGTGTGTGGTTTGCGGGCGCATAACCAAACGCGTGATGAACGTTTCTTTCGGAGAAGGAGTAGTCGTGCTGCCCGCTGTCCCGAGAGCGAAAGCCGAAGCATTTCCCGCGCAAGACAGCCCAGCGGTTTTTGACCACAAAGAAGCGAATTTTGGTGGCCCACGAATCACACGAAGAACACGAAAAGACCGAACCAATTTGCCACGGAAAACACAGAAATCACGGAAGCGCTCGAACCCCGATTTTTCCGAACCCGAAATCTTATTCCGTGTTTTCCGTGCGTTCCGTGGGAGAAAATTCAGTGGATCGAGTTGGTGTGCTTCGTGTGATTCGTGGGAAACTGAACTTTGATAGGAAACTCAGCGCGTGAGTTGCACGTAAAGCAGGCGGGCGCTTACAGCGATGGCCATGAGGAGGAAGATGGGGCGCACGAAGCGCGCGCCGCGCGTCACGGCGAGGCGAGAACCGAGACGCGCGCCGATGAGCTGGCCTGCGCCCATCACGAAACCGGCGCCAAAGTTCACCGAGCCGTTCGCGAGAAAAAGCGCGAGACTCGTGACGTTGCTCGTGGCGTTCATCACTTTCGTCGTGGCGGTCGCGCGCAGGAAATTCATCCCGAGAACGGCGATCAGCAGCATCGTCCAGAACGATCCCGTGCCAGGCCCGAGAAATCCGTCGTAGAATCCGAGCAGCAATCCGCCGACTACGAAGAACGCATGCTGCGACATGCGCGGCGGATGCTCCTCGTCGCCAACTTTCGGCCGCGCGATCACGTACATCACAACGCCCGCGAGCAGCCAGGGAATGAGTTTCTGCAAGAAACTCGAATCGAGGCGCTGCACGCAAAGCGCCCCGATCGCCGCGCCGACCAAGGTGCACACGATGCAGAGTCCGCAGCTCCGAAATTTCACCAAACCGGCGCCCCGATAATGCCACGCCGCGCTGACGCTGCCGAAGCTCGCCTGAAGTTTATTCGTGCCAAGCGCCACCGCGGGCGGAAGGCCCAGCGTGAGCAAGACGGGCAACGTGATGATGCCTCCGCCGCCTGCGATCGAATCAACCAACCCGGCAAAAAGGCCGACGCCAAAAACCAACAGGTAGGTCCAGGCGTGGAGTTCGATCACGCGCGATCAACCCTCGCTGCGCTCTGGGTGGGCGCGCAACCGCCGCGTCGACGTGGCATCAGGCACGAAATTGAGCGCGAGAAAATTCACGGCGCTGCGCGCGTCGGAAACGACGGAGTTGATTTCGTCGTTCAACGGGTCTGTGCGGACCAAGACATCGGCCGACGGTTTCACGCTGGCCCACAACGTCTGAGAAGCGCCGCGCGCTGCAGCCAAGGTTTCCCGCACATCTTCGGGCGTCGCCGCCGCGACTTCGTTCTTCGGCGCCGGTTTGTGCAGGGAAACTGTGACGAACGCGATCGCTGCCGCAGCCGCGACCATCGCGCCGCCGGCAAAAGCCAGGGAAACGCGAGACCGCGAGCGCGTCCGGACTGGGGCTTCGACTTCGTGCTCGCGTACATCCGCCTGGCGGAACGCCGCGATAATGTCGTTTTCCAATCCGAGGCGAGCAGGTGGCGAGCGGCGCGCTTCGCTCCGAAGCAGCGCGTCGAAGTCGCTCGCCGCGCCAAAATACGCCTGGCAGTCCTCGCAATGTTCGATGTGCCGCCCGGCCCAGCCGTGCGAATCTAACGCGTCCGATGAGCCAAACAAAACCGTCCAACGGCGGGCGAGGCGGCAAACGAAGCGGGGATTTTTCGATGCGTCGTTCATGGTTTTAGGCTCTTCATCAATTGCTGTCTCGCGCGGTGAACTATGACTTTTACATGCGTGGTGGTCAACTGCGTGGCTTCGGCGATGTCGTCGAGATCCATGTCTTCCGAGATGCGAAGCCAGAGCACCTCGAAATCGCGCGGCGAAAGGATGCGGCGGGCGCGGTCCCAAAGCGTTTCGAGATTGTCCTGTCGCTCGGTTTCACGGTCGGGCGAAGTTTCGCTGCTCGCGGCGTCGAAGGGAATTTCGGTGAAGGATTTCGCGGCGCGAAAATGATTCAGGGCGGTGCGCCGCGCGATCGTGAGCAGCCAGCAGATCAAGGGACGCTGCGGATCGAATCGCTCGAGCGCATTGTAGGCCTTGAGAAAGGTTTGCTGGCATAGGTCTTCAGCGTCCTGGCGATGCCGCGTCATCTGAAAAATGTAGTTGTAGATTCGCGACGTGTGCAGGCGGATTAAACCTTCGAACGCACGGTGATCACCGTTTTGGGCAGCACGGACCAAGGCGGTTTCTTCCGCGTTGGGCTGCGCGCCGTCTGCCGGCGCACTCGTGTCGTTCGAAGGGGAAGAGGTCATCACTCCGCAGACTCGGGAGCAGTCTCGGGCGAAAGGAGTTTCACGGCAAAGTGCGATTGTCCGTCCTTCTCGTCGACGTAGCGGACCTTGATCGTGTAGGAGCCGTCTTCGGCGGGAAACTGGAAGCGGGCGGAGCCGGACGACGAACGCGTGGCGATGAGTTTGCCGCCGGAAGCCGCGGCAAATGTTTCCCGCTGATAATGGCGGAGCGTCATGTATTCCGCCTCGAACTTGAGCGCCGGTCCTCCCGCGTCGGGTGTGATTTCGACGACGTCCAACCGGGCCTGTTCGCCTTTGTCGGCACGACCGGTGATGAGGATCGTCGTGCCTTGCTTCAAGGCGACGTGTTCGATCGTGCGATAGACGAGGTTGCCGGCGGTCGGGCCATCGCTCTCGAGATCTTGATCGCCGGTCCATTCAGCGATCGTCGTGCCGACGCTAGCGGGCTTTTTCACCGCGGGAGGCGCGGCGTTGTTGTTCTCATTCGCCAAGGCATTGGCGCTCAAATCGTGGAGCATCTGAATCAAACGTTCGCTGGGATAAGCGAGTTCCAGCGTCACATGCTGATCGTCGCGCTTCACGCTGATCGACTGGAGAAACTCGGTGAGTTGCTTGTCGTTGGATTGAGCCAGCGAGGCCATCGCGGCGAAGCCCTGCAGAATCTTCGCGAGTTTGTCGGCCATGGTATCGTTGGCGGCGACGAGTTCGAGATGCGCGGTCGCGTGGTTGTTCGATTCGCCGATCGAGAGGGAGCCCGATTGCGCCATCTGGAGAATCCGCGCTTGCGGAGCGTTGGCGGGAAACGCATCGCCGGATGGAATGACCGACGCGGCGGTGAGGAACGTGTCGCGGCTATTTTTCACGAGCCCGTTGAGCGGCGAGTCCGACGCCTTTTTGAGCGACGCAGCGCGGCCGCGGAAAACTTCGCGGGCCTTGAGGATTTGGTCCTTCGATTTGCTCAGGATGACGATACGTTCCGGTGGAAAGGCGATGACCAGACCGTTCGCGCCGCCCACGGCATATGCGTCGAAGGCAAAGCCCTCGATTTGTTTCACCTGCTCGGGAGTGGAGACGGAAGCCTGGGTGACATAGGCTTCGGCGATCTTGCGAAAATCATCCGTGCCTTGAACGACGAGTGTGCCATCGAGCGCGTGTGGGTCCTGAGTGAAATTGCTGCCATAGGCGGTGACCGAACCGATCGTCGCGAGGAGCTTCGACCAGTCCACGCCGATGCTCATGGTCTTGGTTTTCTCGGCCTGGAATTTCGCGGCGTCGGCGATCAGCTCTTTGCCGAGCGAGGTCTCGCGCAGGGTGTTGAAGTCGACATTGAGAACCCATTTGGCATCGGAGCTGACGACGCCGGGCTCGAACGCCGCGTGAGCCATGGGGAGAAACGTCAGCCCTGCGGCAAGGGTGAGACGGCTTAAGTGGGAGGTTTTCATTGTTTAAAAGTTGCCCAACAATTCACCGCCAACCCGTGTGCGGTTACAGGAAAGTGGTCGTGCGATTTTTTTGGGGATTGTTTGGCCCACGAATCACACGAATCACACCAAGTGACCGAACCAATTTCCCACGGAATTCACGGAAAACACGGAAAGGGCTCGAACCACTGAATTCCGATTCTGAATTCCATTCCGTGCTTTCCGTGCCTTCCGTGGGAAAATGGAATCCTGATTTCGTGCCCTTCGCGTGATTCGTGGGCAACCCATCCTCAGACGTCCTTGCCCCGGCCGCCGGCGAATTCGTGGCGCTGGATGATCAGCGCGGCGAGGGCGAGCGTCACGACGGCGAACACGATGAGCGTCGTCACCGCGGCAAACGTGCCGCTCGCGGTCAAATTTTCCGTGAACGGCTCCACGAGGGTCCGGACGTGGCGCGACATCGAAAGCCGCGCGATCTGCGTGGGGATCGAACCGAGGCCCATCTCGATGATGAAGCCGTAGGCGAGCCCGATCACGATGTAGCGCGAGGTCAGCGCGCCGAAGAAGAAACCGAAACCCGAAACGGCCAGTATCAACAGCTCCTGCGTTCCCAAAAGCCGCGGCGCATAGGCGATAATCTCAGGTATGTCACGGATGACTCCGACGGCCAGCGCGGTGGCGAGGATCGGCAAATACACCAGCGAAAGCATCGCGACCTGCGCGATGTATCGAAAAATCACATACAGCCAGCGCCGCACCGGACGCGTGAAAATATAATCAGCCGCCGCCGGCTTCATCTGATCGCGCATCGCTCCGCCGGACGACACGAAAACCAGCAGCGGCGCGAGCAGGAGAAAATAGAAGTTCTCCAGCCAGCCGTGAAAGTTGTGCTCCGTGTCGCGAAACGTGGCGGTGAAACCCACGAGAAAAACCACGGCCATGATGCCAAGCGTGAAGAGAAGCTGGTTGACCGTGGCGAATTGCTTGAACGTCAACCACCAGACACCACCAAAGACGCGGCCCGCGCTCGGGCGCAGCTCGAGCGGAGGCAGAGCCTGAGCGGGAAGAGGTGGAGGGACTGCGGCGCGTTCGCTCATACGGGTGCGGATTGAATGGCGCGTTCGAGCAAGGACGTCGTGCTGCGGACTTCGTGAATCGGCACCTCGCTCTCGAGGAGCCACTCGTGGAAGCCCTGATAAAACGCATCGGCGTCGCGCCAGCGCGCGTGCAGCAGATCGGGCTGCTCGATGTCGAAACCTTGCAGGAGATTTTTTTCGAAAAAGAAGCGCGCGAGTTTCTGCGGCGAGTCGCAGCGAAAGGTCGTTGATGCCGGCCACTGCTTTCGCGCTTCGGGCGAGGCGGCTTGATTTTCCGCGCGAGGAATGCGGCCCCAGCGAAACAGGATGAAGCTTTGGCAGAGCGCTTCGAGATCGTGCAGCAGATGGCTGGAAATCACGATGCTCGTGCCGTCGCGCGCGAGTTCGCGGAGCACGTTGGAGAAATCTTCCCGACCCATCGGATCGAGTCCGTTCATCGGCTCGTCGAGAATGATCAGCTTCGGATCATGCAGCAGGCATTGCGCGAGTTTCACTCGTTGCTTCATGCCTTTCGAATGCGCGGTCAGGGCTTTTTTCCAGGCGGGGCGCGGCAGGCGCACGCGTTCGAGCATCGCTTCGGCGCGCGCTTTGGCGTCGCGTCGTGACAGGCCCGAAATCATTCCGAGCCCGACGAGCCAATCGATCGGATCGGCGCCGCGCGGCACGTCTTCGCTCTCGGGGCAATACGCGATGCGCGCCTGAGCCGACGGGTTGTTCCAAGGCGCTTCGCCGAAGACCTCGATCGTTCCGGAACTCGGACGGATCTGGCCCGTGAGCAGGCGGAAGAACGTGGTTTTGCCCGCGCCATTTGGACCGACCACGCCGGTGATGCCGGCATTGACCGTGAACGTGACGTTGTTCAGCCCGAGAATCATGCCGTAAAAACGGCTCAGGCTTCTGGCTTCGATGATCGCGCTCATTCAGGGCGAAGTTTGCGCAGCGAAACTGCGGAGGAGAGCAGGACCAGCACGCCAAGGCCGATCACAGAATTTCGCGTCTGCTTGGATTCCACGCGGCGGCCGACGCGCTCGAGACTGGAACCGAGTTCCTTGTTCATCATCGGAAGATCGCGACCTGCCTTGATCAGCGCTTCGCCCGGCCGGAAAACCGCGCTGCGAACCTGGTCGAGATCGTAGGTGAAACTCGCGTGGCGCAGAATCGCCGGGCTGTGCGGCGCGTGCGCAATAACGCTCAAGATGAGCCACGCGGCGAGCCAGCTCAGAATCGTGCCGGCCGAGGATTTGACCAGTGCGGAGATGCCCAGTGCGATCGGCGCGAGCGCGGCCAGCGCGATCAGGTTGAAGAGCAGCGCGTGAAGCAGTGGCGAGAATGAATAGATCAGGAAATCCTTGCTCGGCGAAAGCAGCATGGCCGCGAGCCAGCTGACCAGAAGCGGACCGGTCCAGAGCAGCAGGATGACGGTCGTGATCGTGCCGAGTTTCCCGAGGAGATAATCTCCGGTGGTCAGAGGACGCGACAGATAGATCGTGAGGGCGTTGCTGCTGCGATCGCGCGTGACGAGACCGGGAATAATCAAGGTCAGCGCGAACAGAGTCAGGATCATGGCGACCGATGCCTGAAACCAGAAGAGCAACGTGAAGAGACCTCCGACGCAGATGTCCGGATAGAGCAGAATCAGCGCGCCCGTGGCCTGCGCGACTGCGCCGACGCGCGGCCCGAGTTGCGCGGCGTAGGTTTCGAGCCAGCCGCCGTTCGCGACCGCCTGGCTGAAACAAAATGCCGTGCTGGCGACGAGCAGAGCGATGGCCCAGCCGACGAAAAGAAGGATGCGGAAAAACTTCAGGCGGGTGAGGTGGCGAATGCCGAGTGACGCGATGACCCAGCGGCGATAGGCCACGCCCTGTGGTTTTTCCCGCCAGCGGCTGAGTTCAAGCGACGTTTCCATTGGCAGCATCGGCGAGCGATTTGAGGAAGAGCTCATGCAGAGCGTCCGGATTGGCCACGATCTCCGTGGGCGGAAGTTGGTGCTGCGACATCACGCGCAGGATGTCCTGCACGGAGCCGTCGCGCGTTTCGACGCGCAGTCGGTTATTGGAGAGGCGCTCGAGCGCGAAGCCGGACAGCTGCAGCACCGAGGCGACGCGCTCGAGTTCGGCGATCGGGGTCAGCTCGACGATGCGACGATGACGGTTGCGCAGATTTTCCATCGAGTCGTGTTCGATCAAACGACCCTGGGCGATGATCATCACGCGGTCGCAGACGCGCTCGATATCCTTCAATAAATGCGAGGAGATGATGACGCTGGTGCCGAGCTCGCGATGGAGCGCGCCGATCAATCGGAGAATGTGTTCGCGGCCTGACGGATCGAGGCCATTGGTCGGCTCATCGAGGAAAACGATGCCCGGATCGTGCACCAGCGCCTGCGCGAGCTTGATGCGCTGTTTCATGCCGGTGGAATAGCTGTCGACGGAGCGGTAGCGCTCCTGACCCATTCCGACGAGATCGAGAATCTCGTGCGCGCGCTGCCGAGCCGCGCGAAATGTCATCCCGGAAAGTTGCCCGCAATAGGTCACGTACTGGCAGCCCGCCATGCCGCTGATGTGACAATCGCGTTCCGGGCTGTAGCCGACCTTCTCGCGCGAGGAGCGATTTTGCGTGGTGATATCGCGCCCGAGCACCTTGGCGGATCCGGAGGTCGGCGTCTCCAGATTCAGGATACATTTGATGAACGTGCTCTTGCCCGCACCGTTCGGACCGAGCAGCCCAATCGTGCCCGGCGGAACCTGCACGGTTACGTCCTGCAGCGCGCGCTGAGCGCCGAAATTTTTGCAAAGCTGCTGAGTCTCGATGATGAAATCGGAGGCGTTCAATGGCGCAGATAATCAGGGTATTTCCGGCCAATACACCGTCTCGGGTCATTTGGTTACAGAATTCTTCCCTCCGAAAAAAATTTTTGCAACGGCGCACAACCGGCAAACTGTCTGGCCATGCGAAGCTTCTATCTCGTTCTTGCGGCGGCGGGTGGTCTCTTTTTCAACGCATCGGCCTTGGCTGCCGGCGCCGGACCGTCGAAGGAGGCGGCGAGTTCTCCGGCGTCGTCACCGAGTTTTGAATACAAGGCCGATCGATTCGCGGATATCCAAATTCTCCGCTACCAGGTTCCGGGATTCGAAAATCTGACGCTGAAGCAGAAACAGCTGGCGTACTATTTGTACAAGGCCGGCCTGTCCGGACGTGATATTTTCTGGGACCAAAAATATCGGCACAACTTGGAGGTTAGAAAAACCCTCGAGGGCATTCTGCAGACGTACCAAGGCGAACGCAGCGGCAAGGATTGGGAGGCGTTCACGACGTACGCCAAGCAGGTCTTCTTCGCCAACGGAATTCATCATCACTACGGCAGTGCGAAGATGTTGCCCGCATTTCCGAAGGAATATCTCGTCACGCTGCTCGCGCATTCCGATGCGAAACAACTGCCGATCGGCAGCAGGACGCCCGAGCAATACGCGGAAGTGCTGACGCCGATTCTCTTCGATCCGAACGTCGACGGAAAAACCGTCAATCTCGACGCCGGCGTCGATAACATCAAGGCCTCCGCGAATAACTTCTACCGTGGCGTGAGCGCGCAGGAAGTGGCGGATTTCTACGCCGAGAAAGCCAAGGAGCCGGGCAACGAGCGGTTGTCGCTCGGACTGAATTCGCAGCTCGTGAAAGAGGATGGAAAACTGGTCGAGCGAGCCTGGAAGGTAGGCGGCATGTATGGACCGGCGATCGAGCAAATTGTCGGATGGCTCGAGAAGGCGCTCCCGTTCGCCGAAAACGAAACCCAGCGCGCGAGTCTCGAACACTTGATCCGCTATTATCAGACCGGCGACATCAAGGACTTCGACGAACACTCGATCGCCTGGATCAAGGACACGCAATCGACCATCGATGTGGTGAACGGCTTTATCGAAACGTATGCCGACGCGGCGCAAAAACGCGGCGCGTACGAATCGATTGTCTCGATGCGCGACGCCGAAGCGACGAAGCGGATCGCCGCAATTTCGAGCCAGGCGCAATGGTTCGAGGACCACTCGCCGATTCTCGACAAACACAAGAAGAAGACGGTCACGGGCATCTCGGCGAAAGTGATCACGATCATCGGCGAGGTCGGCGATGCTGCGCCCGCGACGCCGGTGGGAATCAATCTTCCGAACGCCGAGTGGATTCGCGAAAAGTACGGTTCGAAATCGGTTTCACTCGGAAACATCACGGACGCCTACAACGCCTGGGAGGCGACCAGCCCGGCTGTGCCGGAGTTCGGTTATGATGACACCGTCGTGAAGCGCCTGAGAAAATGGGGTCCGTTGGCGTCGGCGCTGCACACCGACATGCATGAAGTGATTGGTCACGCCTCGGGCCAGATCAGTCCGGGCGTGGCGACGATCGATAAGACATTGAAGGGCTACGCGGGAGCGCTGGAGGAAGCACGCGCCGATCTTGTGGCGCTTTATTATACGCTCGATCCGAAGCTGGTGGAACTTGGGGTGATGCCGACGCTGGAGGTTGGCCGGGCCGAGTACGATTCGTATATGATGCGGAATCTGATGATGCAGTTGAACCGGATCAAACCCGGAGAAAATCTGCAGGAGGCGCATATGCGGGATCGGCAATTGATCGCGTCGTGGGTTTTTGAAAAAGGCCAGCCGGCCAAAGTCGTCGAGAAGGTGGTGCGCAACGGGAAAACGTATATTCACATCCGCGACTACGACGCGCTGCGCGAATTGTTCGGGCAATTGTTGCGCGAGATTCAGCGCATCAAGTCGGAGGGCGATTTCGAAGCCGGGAAAAATCTGATCGAGACTTATGGCGTGAAAGTCGACCAGGCCTTGCTGGCCGAAGTGCATCGCCGTTACGCGCCGTTGAACATCGCGCCCTTCGCCGGCTTCATCCAGGCGCGCCTGGTGCCCGTGATGAAAAACGGTCAGATCGCCGACGTGAAAATCGAGTATCCGACAGATTTTCTGGGGCAGATGCTGGAGTACGGCCGCGAATATAGCTTCCTGCCGATTGGTGATAAGCTGTGAGGTGATGTCTGAATTTCGCGGCCGCGTTTCCGAACGCGGCCGCGAGGTATTTGGAGCGCAGGCGTCCCGCTGCCAACTTACCTGCTCTACAGTCCGCGCCTCGAGCGCGGACGGACTTGATTGGCGAACGTGCGACGTCGCTGTGGAGTCCGCCGCTTCGCGGCAGCCCAATGGGTGCCGGCGAGGACGCCAGCGCTCCCAGAGCCTCTGCGCCTTGGAAAGGCGCACTCGGCGGGATCGAACTCCGGGTATTCGGCCGAGCGTCGGCGTCCTCGCCGATGTCGGGGATCGGCCGAGCGTAGGGCGTCTCGCCGAGTGCCAGGGATCGGCCGAGCGTCGGCGTTTCGCCGATGTCGGCCACTGGGAGCGCTGGCGTCCTCGCCGGCATTCTTATCTAGAGTCCCGCAAAGCGGGACGGTTTTTTAGAAAAGCCGCCCGGGAGGCCGGCGCTCCGTTAGCTGGCCTGCCGCTGCCGGAACTCGCGTTGGCTGGTAGCTCCGGTGCGCGCTCTGCCACCTCACGCGCTCCGTCACCGCAGAAACGCCGTCGCGCACCACAGCACCGGCGCCTGGCCGTGCATGTCGCCGACGGCGCGAGGGCGATCCAAATAAAATTGCAGATCGTTCTTCTTGTTCGTGCCGACGCAGACTTCGCGGATATCGGCGTTCTCGTTGATATACGTGATCAGCGCCAGCCACGCTTTCTTCGCGGCCGGACCATACGTCGCGGCGTCGAGCCAGCCATTCTTCACGCCGGTGATGAAGGCGAACGTGAACATGCCCGTGCCCGAGGTCTCCGCCCACGCATCCGGCTTGTCGATCAATTGATGCCACATGCCCTTTTCGTCCTGGTTCTTCAGTAGCGTCTCCATCATCGCCTTATAGCCCCGCATGATTCGCGCGTGCGCCGGATGATTTTCCGGTAGCGAACGCAACAGCTCCGTCATGCCCACGGCCATCCAGCCATTGCCGCGGCCCCAGTGAAACGGCGCGTCGGGCGCGTGGAAAAACAGACCGTTCGGCTGCTGCAGCTTGTCCAGATAGTAAACCATTTCCTTCGCCGTGCGATCGAGGTACTTGGTGTCTCCCGTCGCGCGATAGGCCTGAACCTGCACCGCCGTGATCATGAACATGTCATCGATCCACAGGCGCGTTTCATTCGTGAGACCCTCGGGCGTTGGATTGTCCCATTGGCCATCGGCGATGTTCAAACCCAGCGCGCGATACGACGACTTGCCGGTTTGAATATAGATTTCCAGCGGGACCGAGCCGAAGACACAGTTGTCCACATGATTGATCGGCGGGATCCGGTACGCTTGGTCGGGCGCGAAGAATGGCTCGAAACGATCGACGAGTTTCTGAACCAGGGCCTTGTCCTTCGTGACATTCGCGAAGGTCAACGCGCCGTACCACGCACAGATTTCCGGATAGATGATGAAATGATTCTGCCGCAGATGCGGTGTCTCGACGAAGTGCTGCGCGACACGCGCGCCGATTTCCTGCGGCGACGTGCCTTTTTCCCAGGAGCCGAAGTCGTACTTGGCAGGCTCGGCCGCGAGCGCGCTGAGCGTTGATGCGAGGAGTAGGGCGCCGAGCAGAAAGCGCTTGGTGGGCGAGGTGAGTGAACGAGAAGTTCTCATGGAGATTAAAACGGGGAAGGCCGCTAGCCTGCACGGCTTCGAGGTGTTCGCCCCGTCTGCGCACCCTCGGACGGTTTGAAAAAACGCGTCACATGCCATCTCCGCTGGCTCGCTTCGCTCGCTCGATGACCCGCAATAATATGCCCACGAATCACACGAATTACACAAAATGACCGGACCAATTTCCCTCGGAAAGCAGAATTTTTCCCACGGAACACACCGAAACCACGGAAGGCCTCAAACCACTGAATTCGGATTCTCACTCGCCCGAGCCATTCCGATCTTTCTGACCCCTTCCGTGCCGTCCGTGATTTCCGTGGGAAAAATTCTGCGGATTGAGAGGATCGAGGTTCGAGTTTCGTGCCGTTCGTGTGATTCGTGGGCAATAACCCCGACGCGGCGTGGAAGTAATTCGCGATATTTCGCTTTAGATCGCGGAACCGCGCGCGGAAAAAAACGTATCTATCTTTGCGAGGGATTTATGAGCGCAAAAAGCAATTCACGAAAAGACTTGGAGACCAGTCTGGGTACCAGTTCCACCGGCGCGCAATTGACCTGCACGCCGAAACGTTTGCCGGAGCACCTCTGGGAGCGGGCTGCGCGCAACGCGATCAAGATCGAACCGCGCAACTTCGCGCGGGCTGAACGCCTGGTGCGGCTGACGCCCGAAGCCACGCCGACTGCGCTGCGCATCGCCGCGATCACCGACCGAAAATGGCCGGTGAGCGGTGTGAAGTTGACCGTCGGTTTTCTGGACAATCCGGAAGCCGCGCTGCGCAAACGAATCCTCCTGCACATGAATGCATGGGGAAAAACCGCCAATGTGCGTTTCGTCGAATCGAAGACGAATCCGCAGGTGCGCATCGCGCGCGAGGGCGGCGCGAATGGCGGATATTGGTCGTATCTCGGCACCGAGATTTTGGAGATTCCAAAAGGCCAGCAGACGATGAACCTCGAAGCGTTTACCATGCAGACGCCGGAGTCGGAGTTTCATCGCGTGGTGCGCCACGAGACCGGACACACGCTGGGATTTCCCCATGAGCACATGCGCAAGGAACTCGTGAAGTTGATCGATCCGAAAAAAGCGATCGCGTACTTCGGCGAAACCCAGGGTTGGTCGCCGGAAGAAGTGCGCCAGCAAGTGCTCACGCCGCTCGATGACAAGACCCTCATCGCGACCGCGCACGCCGACGAAAATTCAATCATGTGCTACCAGATTCCTGGCGTCGTCACGAAGAGCGGGAAACCAATCCTCGGCGGGCTCGACATCGACGCGAGCGACTACGCGTTCGCCGCGCAGTTGTATCCGAAGCCGAGCAAGATGAAGCACCACGCGTGAGGTGAGCTGACGAGACCCGGCATTGCGCCTGCTTAGCGAAGTGCCATATTTGTCACTCGTTCGCCGCGCATGCCCTCACCCGAGATTCTCCGACTTTATGTTTCCACGGGCCACGCCTACTTCGGCCGCCACGGCTTGGGCGCGGCTGATTATTCAATCGAGGAGCGCGAAGAGATTCGCTGTGTCGCCGGGCGCGGAATCGAGGGGGATCGCTTCTTCGATTACAAACCGGACTACAAAGGGCAGATCACGTTTTTCGCCGAAGAAGTTTATCTGAAATTGTCAGAAGAACTCGGCGTCGACGGTGTGCCGCCGAGTGTTTTTCGGCGAAATGTAATCACGCGCGATTTGGATTTGAATTCGCTGGTCGGCGAGGAGTTCGAATTGCAGGGCGTGCGTTTTCTCGGCGCAGCCGAATGCAAACCCTGTTATTGGATGAATTCCGCCTTCCACTCTGACGCCGAAGCGCGCCTCCAAGGCCGAGGCGGCCTGCGAGCAAAGATCCTCACAACCGGCTCACTGCGCCGGACAACGGCGGGATTTTGAACGATCCATTTTGCCCACGAATCACACGAAGAACACGAGACGACCAGACCTTTTTTCCCACGGAATACACGGAAAGCACGGAAGGAGTTCGATCCGTCTGAACATTAAAGATGGATCGAGTTGGTCGAGCTGAATGCCTTTTCTGCTTCCGTGTTTTTCCGTGTATTCCGTGGAAAATAATTTCCTGAATTCGTGTGATTCGTGGGCAAAAGATCCGGAGCTGTTTTCTCAGGCGAGGACGGCTTCTTCCATGACCATCGGCGCGGGCTCGTTGCGATTTGGCAGGGAACGTCCGTCGAACCACGTGCCCTCGACGTAGGTTGTCGTCGGGATTTGCGGGACGCCGCGTTTGTTGTGCTGCAGCAAACCCGCGAGCATCTCGACCGCGAGGGCGCCGACGGTTTCGTGATTTTGGCGGACTCCGGCGGTTTTCCCGGAAATGTCGTCGAGGAAAATGTCGGCGAACGCCACGTCGCGCGGAACCTTCCAGCCGAGCGTCTTGATCGCGTTCTGAATGAATTCGCTCTTGCTCAGGATCACGTCGGGCCGGTGCTTCTCCAGCCATTCGTGCAGCGGTTCGTTTTGCGGAAATAAATACGGCGGGATGCGATCTTCCGGCGCGAGACTCTGTTGTTCCCAAAGGAAACCAGCGCTCCACAGGCGGTCCACCGTGATGTCCCAACCTTCGTCCATCACGAAACCGATCCGTTTGTAGCCCGCCTCTTTCACCTTCTGCATGGCGAGGCGGATGATGTGGAGCTGGTTGTTCGTGACGTTGGGCAGCTCGGGTTGGTGTGGAAAGTAATCGATCTTCACCGCGCTGAAACGATCCCAGTCGAGCCGTAACGTCTGATCGATCTCGCGCACGTGTGAAGCGATGATCACGCCCTGGATGCCGCGCGCGTTCAGAATTTGGCTGAGCCGTCCGTGCGTGAGCCCTGGTTCGCGCATCCAAAAATGTTCGAGATGGAAACCAAGCTCTTCCGCGGCGCGCGAAGCGCCGTTGAAAAAGTCCGGGTGCGCCGTGACCGTTTTCCAGCCCCAGCGTGTGTTCCAATTCGTGACGTACGCGAGCGTCGGCACGCTGCGGCGCGAGGAGACACGGCGCCGATACGAGACGAGTGCGCGGAGCCAGGGGTCGGGACGATAACCGAGACGCCGCGCGGTTTTGTGAATGCGATCGCGCGTGGCGGCGGGCAGGCGAGGGCTGTTGCGGAGGGCGAGTGAGACGGTGGTGACGTGAACACCACAAATTTGGGCAATATCAGCTAAGGTAACACGACGCTCGTTCATGTTTTTGTGGGGACGGAGACGTTTTGGGGGGGAATGTAATCGCGAAGCTCGCGAGTACGCGGAAAGGTTTTTTGCGTGAAAAAAATAAAAGCAAAATTAGTTTTGTACTATAGTTAGCGCAATGGGTCCGTTGAGAGGAGAAAACCCTATTCGCTGCATCGATAACTCTGCCCCAATGCGTGCCATCTCTGTCAGCGCAGTCCTGCTCCTCCTTGTGCTTTGCACCTCCTCCGGCTTCGCGCTGGGGCAGAAACAATACGTCGCTTTTTCGGAGGAGCCGGGGGCATTTCCGCTGGTGAATCGGGGGGGCGCGGCTCCTATCCTGGTCGATAAAAACGACTGGGCTGGCGTGACTCGCGCGGCGCACGATCTCCAGGCGGACGTCGAGCGCGTGACGAAAAACCGCCCTGAATTTCAAACCGGTTCAACGGCCTCCGCGGCCCATGCGGTGGTCGTCGGAACTCTCGGCCGTAGTCAATTGATCGACCAACTCGCGCGCGAGGGCCGGATCGATGCGGCGCAGTTGTCCGGGAAGTGGGAAAAATTTCTCGTTCAGGTGGTCGAAAAACCGTGGCCGGGAACGGATTCGGCCCTCGTCATCGCCGGCAGCGACAAGCGCGGCACGATCTACGGCCTCTACGATCTGTCGGAGCAGATCGGCGTTTCACCCTGGTATTGGTGGGCCGATGTCCCGGTTCGCCGGCACGAGGCGCTTTACGTTTTGCCCGGCATCTACACCGATGGCGAACCCGCCGTGAAGTACCGCGGCATTTTTCTGAACGACGAGGCGCCCGCGCTGAGCGGCTGGGCGAAAGAAAAATTCGGCGGCCTCAACCACATGTTCTACGAGCATGTATTCGAACTCTTACTACGCCTGAAGGGGAACTACCTCTGGCCGGCGATGTGGAACAACGCCTTCAACGAGGACGATCCGGCGAATCCGAAATTGGCCGACGAGTATGGAATCGTGATGGGCACTTCTCATCACGAGCCGATGCTGCGCGCCCAACAGGAATGGAAGCGTCACGGCCACGGTCCGTGGGATTACTCTCTCAACGCCGACGTTCTCCGCGCCTTCTGGGCCGAGGGCGTGGAGCGAAACAAGCGCTACGAAAGCATCGTCACGATCGGCATGCGCGGCGATGGCGACATGCCGATGTCGGAGGAAAGCAATGTCGCCCTGCTGCAAAAAATCGTCGCGGACCAGCGCAAGATTCTCGCCGAGCACGTGAACCCCGATGTCACGAAAGTCCCGCAGCTCTGGGCGCTCTACAAGGAGGTGCAGGACTATTTCGAAAAAGGCATGCGCGTGCCGGCCGATGTGACGCTGCTTTGGTGTGATGACAATTGGGGCAACATCCGCCGCCTGCCCACCGCGGCCGAGCGCAACCGCGCGGGAGGCGCCGGTGTGTATTATCATTTCGACTACGTAGGCGGCCCGAGAAACTACAAATGGATCAACACGGTCCCGATCACGAAGGTTCAGGAACAGATGAACCTCGCCTGGGAATACGGCGCGGATCGCATCTGGATCGTGAATGTCGGCGATTTGAAGCCGATGGAGTTTCCCATCGAATTTTTTCTCAACTTCGCCTGGTCGCCGAAGCGCTGGCCCGCGGAAAAGTTGAATGACTACACTCGCGCCTGGACTGGTCGCGAATTCGGCGCGGCGCACGCGGCGGAAATCGCTTCGTTGATTTCTGAATACACCAAACTCAATGGGCTGCGTAAGCCCGAACTGCTCGAACCCACGACGTATTCGCTGCTCAACTACAACGAAGCGGAGCGGCAGGTGGAGCGCTGGGAAAACCTCGCGCATCGCGCGGAGGCTGTCGCGGCGGCGTTGCCCGCCGAATCGCAGGATGCGTTTTTCGAACTCGTGCAGCATCCGATCCTGGCCGCGGGCATCGTGAATAAATTGTACGTCACCGTTGGCCAAAATCGGCTCTATGCCCTGCAGGGGCGCGCGTCCGCCAATCTCGCCGCGACGCAGGCTCGCGAGCTTTTCCTCCGCGACGAGCAGCTCACCCATCGCTACAACGACGAGCTGGGCGGAGGCCGCTGGCGGCACATGATGGATCAGACGCACCTCGGCTACACCTATTGGCAGCAACCGCCGGCCAACGTCATGCCAGGCGTGCAAGAGGTGCAGGTGCGCGATGTCGCGGAGATGGCGGTTTCCGTCGAGGGCAGTCCAGCGGCGTGGCCCGGCTACGATCCGAGACACAGCGAGCCCACGCTGCCGATTCTGACTTCAACCGAAAATGTCGCGCGCCATTTCGACGTGTTTAACCGTGGGAGAAAGCCGTTCGATTTCACCGTCGAGAGCAATGAGCCCTGGCTCAAGATCTCGCCGCGCTCCGGTAGTGCCGGAGCGGATACACGCGTGACGGTCGAGGCCGATTGGTCGAAGGTTCCCGCCGATGCGAAAGAAGCGACGCTCACCGTTCGTGGCGCAGGTGAAACCGTTTCGCTCCGCGTCCCGGTCAGAAAAGTCGACGTGTCTGCAATCCCGGCCGGCGTGTTCGTCGAGACCGAGAAATACGTCGCGATCGAGGCCGAACATTTTTCCCGCGCGGTAAACGCGGCAGGCATCACCTGGAAATTGCTGCCGGATTTTGGGCGGACGCTTTCAGGCGTCACTCCGATGCCCGTCACCGCGCCATCGCAAACTCCGGGCGGCGGATCGCCACGGCTGGAATACGAGTTCACCAGCGAGTTGTCCGGCCCGATCGTGGTGCAGACCGTCTTTGCGCCGACCTTGAATTTTCAGCCGGGACGCGGCCTGCGTTGTGCCATTTCGATCGACGACGCCGCGCCGCAGGAAATCGACATCGCGCCGCGCAAGTTGCAGGACTGGGAACAGGCGGTGAGCGATGCTGCGCGCGTTCTGAGCACGAATCACGTTTTGGCCAAGCCAGGACGGCACGTTCTGAAGTTTTGGATGATCGACCCGGGTGTTGTATTGGAGCGCCTAGTGGTTGATTTTGGCGGAGTGCGTCCCAGTTACCTGGGCCCCCCGGAAAGTTTTCGTGGTGGCCCGGTGGCCCGATAAATCCGTCGGGCAACGCGCTATGATTTTCCACTCCTATGAAACTTGGTCTCGGCCTCTACCGCCACATGCTCACGCCGGAGAACTTCCAGTTCGCCCGGCAAGCTGGCGCCACTCACATCGTCGCCCACCTGGTCGACTACTTCCGTGGAGGCGCGCACAATCCACGGGATAATCAGCCCACCGGAACGGACGCGGGCTGGGGCCTCGCCGGCGACCCCAAGGCGATTTGGACGCAGGAGGAGCTCACCTCGCTCAAGCAACAAGTGGATCGCGCGGGCATGAAGCTCGAGGCGATCGAGAATTTCGATCCGGCGCACTGGCACGACATCTTGTTGGACGGACCGAAACGCGCGGAGCACATCGAAAACGTGAAGACGATTCTGCGCCGCATGGGGAAGGTGGGCATCCCGATCATGGGCTACAACTTCAGCATTGCTGGCGTGGCCGGTCGCACGACTGGAAATTACGCGCGCGGCGACGCGCCGTCGGTCGGCATGGAAGGTCCCTACGATCCGCCGATGCCAAAGGGAATGGTTTGGAACATGGTGTACGATCCAGACGCGCCCGTGGGCACGATCGAGTCGATCACTCACGACGAATTATGGCGTCGATTGCAGCGGTTTCTCGAAGACGTCTTGCCCACCGCGGAAGAAGCCGGCGTGAAACTCGCGCTCCATCCTGATGATCCACCAACGCCCACGATCCGAAGTCAGCCGCGCCTCGTGTATCAGCCAAAGTACTACCAGAAGGCGATCGACCTAAATTCGAGTCCGTCGAATGCGTTGGAATTCTGCATCGGTTCTCTCGCGGAAATGACCGAGGGCGACATCTACGACGTGGTCGACCAGTACAGCCGCCAAGGGCGGCTCGGCTACGTGCACTTCCGCAATGTCACGGGCAAGGCTCCGTACTACAAGGAGACCTTCATCGACGACGGCGACGTCGACATGATGAAGGTGCTCGAGGTGCTGAAGCGGAACAAATTCAACGGCGTGCTCATTCCCGATCACACGCCGCAAATGGCATGTTCGGCGCCTTGGCATGCGGGCATGGCGTACGCGATGGGCTACATGCGCGCAGCGATGAAGGCAGTCGGTATCAATTAATATGAGCGCATTTCCGAACGTCTTTTCCCTCGAAAAACAAAACGTGCTGATCACCGGCGGCGGCACCGGCATCGGCCAAGCGATCGCGGTGGCGATGCACGCTGCCGGAGCATCGGTCGTCCTGGTCGGTCGTCGCGAAGCGGAGTTGCGCGCGACGGCGCAGCAGATGGGCGAGCGCGCGCATGTTTTCGTCCACGACATCACGCATTTGAACGACGCGGACAAACTCGTGCAGCGCGTCGTCGAGCAAGTGGGGCCGATCCATTGCTTGGTCAACAACGCCGGGATTCATCTGAAGAAACCCGCGGTCGAGACGACGATGGAGGAATTCCAGAACGTGCTGAACACGCACATCCTCGGCGCGCATGCGCTGATTCGCGTGTTGGCCCCCGGAATGATTTCGCGAAAGAGCGGAAGCATTCTTTTCACCGCATCGATGGCCTCGATTTTCGGCATTCCGCAAGTTGTAGCGTATAGCGCAGCGAAGGGCGCGATGCTCGGCATGGTTCGCACGCTGGCGACGGAGCTTTCGCCGCAGGGCGTGCGCGTGAATGCGATCGCTCCCGGCTGGATCGAGACGGAGATGTCGCGCAAGGCTTTTGCCGGCGATCCGGCGCGCGCGCAAAAGGTCCTCGGCCGCACGCCGCTCGCGAAGTTTGGAAAGCCCTCCGACATCGGCTGGGCCGCGGTTTACCTCGCGTCGGCCGCCGCCGAATTCGTCACCGGCGTGACGCTGCCGGTGGATGGCGGCGTGAGCATCGGCTTCTGAACGCGACGGTTGAAAAGCGGCGCCCGCAATTTCCAGATCGCGCGGCGCCGCTGATGGGTCAACTGTTCACCCGTGAACCTCCGGCATCTGGCTCGGTTGGCCGAATTGTCTCCCTCCGCGGTTTCGCTCGCGCTCCGCGATAGTCCAAAAATTTCCGCGTCGACGCGGAAGCGGGTGAAACAGCTCGCGAGCAAAATGGGTTATCAGCCCGACGCGAAGGTCGTCGCGATGATGAGTCAGCTCCGCAAACCCAAGGGCGTGCGGCAAAGCGCCTGTTTCGGCGTGATCTCATTCTACGAGTCCCTTCATCCCTGGGAAAAATCGCAGCACCTCACGCGGATCTACGAAGGCATGAATCGCCGTGCGACCGAACTCGGCTATCGTCTGGAGCCTCTCGCGCTGCGCGCGCCTGGCATGACTTACCGGCGGCTGCGTTCGATTCTCGATGCGCGCGGGATCGAGGGACTGCTTTGCTTCGGAAGCCCGAAGGTCGACCAAGTTTTTCCGCAGGAACTCGATCACTATGCCGTCGTCACCGTCGGCCTGAGCATCGGCACCCCGCTGCATCGCGTCACCAGCCATTTCTACAATGACACGGTGACCGCTCTGAATCGCGTGTACGAACTCGGTTACCGCCGGCCCGGCTTGATCGTGGGGCGCTATGAAGAGGATCGCAGCGGTCACGCCCACACCTCGGCGTATCTCGGCTGGTGCGAGCATTGTTTGGGTCCGGGACACGCATTGCGGGTGCAAGTGATCGATCAGGTCGACGAACCTTCGATCATGCCGTGGCTGGGAACGCACCGCCCTGACGTGGTGATTTTCGTGCACCTTTCGGAGATGCTGGACGCCTTTCGCACCGTGCTCAAAACGAACCACGTGCGCGTACCGGCCGATCTGGGCGTGGTGGTGCTGAGCCATATCCTCGAAGATTCCGGCTTTTCCGGGCTCGAGCAGAATCAACCCGTCATGGGAGCGTGGGCGGTGGAACTGCTGGCCGCGCGCATCAGCAATCGAGACTTGGGTATCCCGGCCAATCCCCACGTAGAAATGGTTGAAGGCCGCTGGGTTGAAGGGCGAACGCTCCGCGCACGGAGCGCCAAATAGTGGTTCGATCGCGGAGCTTTTGCCCACGAATCACACGAATCACACGAACCAACCAAACCATTTCCCACGGAAAACACGGAAGTCACGGAAGCAAAAATGCCTTCCGTGTTTTCCGTGGGAAATCAGGGATCGATCCGTTCGTGTGATTAGTGTGATTCGTGGGCAAATTGGTCAACAGTTGAAAGCCTTTCAGTTAGCCAGGGCGGGGGGACGCGGTCATTTTTCGTTTCACCCCCATGAAGCTCCATTTCAACCAAGTGACCGACGAGATCGGGCGGGGGATTTCGCTTTTCACGCGGGCGGAGGAGTTGGGAATTTCGGTGCCGTCGTCCTGCAACAAACAGGGGAAGTGCAAGGAATGCGTCGTCGAGATCGTCGAGGGCGCCGAGTACCTTTCAAAACCCGGACCGGAAGAAAAACATCTAAAGCCTCCGTTCCGCCTTTCCTGCTGCGCGCGCATCACGGCCGACGACGGCTCCGTGCGTTGTCACACCATGCGGCGCGGCGAGATGAAGATCGAGAAACACGCCTTCGCGCTTCCGGTGCAGGATCGGAAGTGGCACCTCGAACCGGCGGTGACGCGCGACGGTGATCGCATTCTTCTCGATGGCGTCGAGATCGAACGAAGCACCGGACCGATTCACGGTCTCGCCATCGATATCGGAACGACCACGGTCGTGCTGCGGTTGTTGAATCTCGAAACGGGCGAGGTCATCGCCGATTCTTCCTTTGAAAATCCGCAGCGTTTCGGCGGATCGGATGTGATGGCGCGCATCCAGTTCGACACCGAGGATCGCACGCGACTTCTGCAGCGCACTCTCGTCGGTTATCTGTCCCGCGCGATTCAGGAACTGCCCGTCGATCCGCGTTCGATTTATGAAGTGATCATCGCGGCGAACTCGACGATGCGGGATATTTTTTTCCGCCTCTCGGTTTATTCGATCGGTCAAAGCCCGTATCAATCGCTCACCGAACTCGATCTCGCCGCAGGCACGCGCACGACCACGAGCCTTTCCGAAACCGCACGCCGCCTCGGCCTGCCGGTCCACCCGAGGGCTCGCGTCTACGGGTTGCCGATCGTCAGCGGTCACGTGGGCGCCGACGCAGCGGCGTGCATGCTGGCGATCGATCTGGCCAATGAGGAGCGGACCGTGGCGATCATGGACATCGGCACCAACACGGAATTGATCGTGGGCAACAAGCACCGCGTTCTGGCCGCGTCGTGCCCCGCAGGTCCAGCGTTTGAGGGCGGGCAGATCACGTTCGGCATGCCAGGACTTCCCGGCGCGATCGAAAAGGTCGCGATCGACGACCACGGCCAAGTTCACGCTCACGTCATCGGGGAAGTCGCGCCGGAAGGAATTTGCGGGAGCGGCCTCGTCGATTTGCTGAGCGAACTCGTGCGCACCGAGCGAATGAACGCGCTCGGACGTTTCGAGGGCCCGGATCCTTTCGTCGTCGCGCGCAACGGC
Source organism: Opitutaceae bacterium (assembly GCA_035765635.1). Lineage (GTDB taxonomy): Bacteria > Verrucomicrobiota > Verrucomicrobiia > Opitutales > Opitutaceae > EW11. The sequence goes on along the minus strand of DASTWZ010000011.1, from coordinate 9,315 downwards.
GACCAGGAGATCACGTTCAGCGAAGCCGACGTGAACGCCCTCGCGCAGGCAAAAGGCGCCAACGTCGCCGGCCTCCAAATCGCGTTCAGCGAGTACGGAATTCGTTACCAGGATCTCGACGTGTTTTATTTGGCGGGCGGTTTCGGCCGGCATCTCAACATCGAGTCGTCCAAACGCATCGGGCTGATTCCGAACATCGACGCGGCGAAAATTCTCCAGGTCGGCAACGCGTCGGTCGAGGGCGCCTGCATCGCGCTGCTTTCCGTGGTGAAGCGCCGCGAACTTGAGGACATGATCCGGCGCGTGAATCATTGCCGACTCGAAACGCACCCGGGCTTTTTCGATTTCTTCGTCGAAGGATGCCAGTTCGCTCCGGTCGAAAACTCGTTGGAGGCGTCGTCATGATCTCGCCGCGTGCGTCCAGTCTGCGAGCGCCGATCGAATTGCTCGACCAACATCCGCGGATATCCGTGCTGCCCTCGGAATATTGGCGGTTGCTGGGCTACCCGAACGACGAAGCGCCGGGTGAGCGCGCGCGCGAACTGGTGCGCGAAGCGCGCAGTTGGTTCGAGCGCGAGGGCCGGCCCTGGCTCTATTTCCGCGAGGTGGAAATTAACGTCGAAGATGAGTCAATCCTGGTCGAGGGGGTCAGATTTTGCTCACCCAAGCTGCGCGAGCACTTTGTGGAATTTGGCGTGCAGAGCGCCGTGATCGCCGCCGTCAGTGCCGGCGCGGCGTGCGAGCGCGAGGCCCGCCTTCGCTGGGAAGAGGGCAAACCTGACGAATATTTTTTCCTCGAGATGTACGGCTCGGCCGTGGTGGAGCACCTCGTCGCGTCGCTCAACGCGCGCATCTGCAGCCTCGCCGATCGCGACGGCCTGATGGCCATCCCGCATTATAGTCCGGGCTACGCTGGTTGGGACGTGGCAGAGCAAAATCTCCTTTTTCAACGGCTCATCGCGGGCCGGCCGGAGATGTTTCCCGAGCCGCTCGAAGTGCTTTCGAGCGGAATGTTGCGGCCGAAAAAATCTCTGCTCGCCATCGTGGGTCTCGCGCCGCGGCGCGCCGACGCGCCCTCTGCGCACCGCGTTCCGTGCGAGACGTGTTCGTATTCACCTTGTCAATACCGCCGCACGCCGTACCGGCACGCCGACCGCGCCGTCGCGCAGGCGCAATCGAGTCCCTCCCGGCCCATGCTCATTCGCAACGCGAAATACACCGTCAACCCAAAGGCCTTGCAGAAATGGGCGCAGGAACGGGTTCGTCTTTCCCTCCGGCCCGACGGGAGCTGCGATGCGACGTTCCGTTTCGATGGCACCACCTGCTCCAATCAGGGACGTCCGCTGGCTTTTGAATATCACATCACGGTGAGTCCGGCCGCGACTCATCACGTGATTCTCGACGCGACGTGCAAACCGGCCACGGGCGATGTCGGGTTTGAATCGATGTGCGCTTATTTGACCGATCCGGACGGCCTGATGAAGCAAATCGCAGAAGAGAAGCCGTTACTCGGGCGCCCGCTCGATGAGGTGTTGCAGTGGAAGCGCGATGCCGCTCCTTCCGGTTGCTACTGCGCGCCCGAGAGCCGCACGCACAAATGGGGACTCGCCCTCGAAGCGATTCATTTCGCGCTCACCCAAGCCCTCGTGGCGTCCAGCGGCGGAGAAACGTCGTCCAGTTAATTTATCCCTTCACAGCCATGCCCATGATCAAACTTTGCGACATCAATCCGGCGGCGAAACAAAAGCTGCCTCCCGCGTTTCCCGACAAGTCGGGGGTCGGCGTCCACTATATGGATGCGTTCATCGCGCCGATGAATGCAGCTCTGCCCGACAACGTCCGCGTCTCCTGCAAACGCAAAGGCCTGCGCGTCACACTTCGCGTCGGCACGAAAAAAGGCGACGGCCTGATGCGCCGTCTGCAAGTCAGCAAAGATCCCGTCGTCATGCTGGAGGCAGCGCTGCAGGAAGCGGCGAAGGCCGCCGGCGTCGAACTACAGATCACGGACAAGGAGATTTTGATCACGCCGTGAGCTCCGAACTTTTTTGAAATAATATAATTTCCGCCAACCCCGCATTTTTTATTACGCGCCATGAGACCTGAACAGTGGGAAACATTTAAGAAAGCCGCCCGCCTCGAGAAGATGGATAACATCCCGATGGCGATGATCATCGATAGCCCTTGGATTCCAGGCTACGTCGGGGTCAAGCACCTGGATTTCTATCTCGATCGCGACGTGTGGTTCAATTCGCACCTGAAGATCCATCGCGAGTTTCCCGATGTCATCTTCGTTCCGTCGTGGTGGATGGAATACGGCATGGCGGCCGAGCCCTCCGTGCTCGGTTCAAAGATCAAGTTTTGGCAGGACAATACGCCGAGCGAATATCACACGCTTTACCACATCGAAGACATCGACCTCTTCCCGGAATACGAAGTCGAATCCGACGCGTTCATGGCGCTCACTCTGCATCGCATCCGCATGGAGCGGCAGCGTATTCTCGATGCGGGATATATTCTCCCACTCGTCACTTCGCGCGGGCCGATGTGCACCGCTGGGTTCGTGCGCGGCACGACCGAATTTATGATCGATCTGGTCGAGCGTCCCGAGTGGGCGCACAAGCTGCTCGATCTGTGCACGCGCCTGACCATCGATTGGCTCAAGGCGCAGGCAAAGGCGATGGGCCCGACCGTCGAGGGCATTTTCATCCTCGATGATATTGTCGGCTTCGTGAACGAGGATCACTACAAGGAATTCTGCCATCCTTACCTCAAGCGGATCTGCGATGCGTTTCCCAAGGACTGGGTGAAAATTTATCACAACGACGCGTCGATCGAAGCGTGTCTCGAATATCTGCCGGATGTCGGCTTCAACGTGTTGAACTGGGGCAAGCAAACCGACATCGCCGACGTCAAGGCGCGCATCGGCAATCGCATGTGCCTGATGGGAAATGTGAATCCGCTCGAGGTCGGCGTGCGCGGCACGCCCGAGGAAGTGCGCGAGGCGACGCTCGACGTTCTCGAGAAGAGCGGCGGCGAAGGCATCATTCTTTCCGTGGGCGGAGGCACCAGCCCCGGCATGCCGAAGCAGAATATCTTGGCCATGCAAGCCGCGCTCGCGGAGTTCAACGCGGCTCGCGCGAAACGCTAATCACCAAAGGAGTTTTTTATGCCCGATTATGCTTTGATGAATCAGCACCTCTACGACGGCAAAGCCAAGGAAGTCGAACAGATGACCAAGGACGCTCTCGCCGAGGGCAAGACGGCGCAGGAGATTCTCGAGGACGGCTTGATTGCCGGCATGAGCGTCGTCGGCGAAGATTTTAAACATAACATTCTCTACGTGCCCGAGGTGCTCATCGCCGCGCGCGCGATGAAAGCCGGCATGGCCGTGCTCAAGCCGCTGCTCAGTGCGAAAGGCTCCGAGTCCTCGTCCACCGGGCGCCTGCTGATGGGCACGGTCCGCGGTGACTTGCACGACATCGGAAAAAATCTCGTCTGCATGATGGCCGAAGGCGCCGGCTTCCAAGTGAAAGACATCGGCGTGGACCAGAGCATCGAAAAATTTCTCGCTGCGACCGAGGAGTTCAAGCCGGACATCATCGGCATGAGCGCGCTGCTGACCACAACGATGACTTACATGAAAGTCGTGATCGACGGCTACAAGGAGCGCGGCCGAAACGATATCAAATTCGCGATCGGCGGCGCGCCAATCAGTCAGATGTTCGCCGACGAAATCGGCGCCGATGGCTACGGCCAAGACGCGTCGGCCGCGGTCGATCTTTTCCTGCGCTTGGTGGGCAAGGGTGACGCTGCTCCCTCCACCGCCGTGGTCACGCCATCGGTCGCGCCTGCGCCTCGCATCCAGCGGCCTCCGGGCAATGTAGTGAAATACCAAATACTTTATTGGCGCGACATGCCGTCGTCGGTGAAGGCGTGGGACGATTTTGGTGAAATTAAAACTGACCTCGGCGGACGTTTTGCCGACCAGATCGACGCCGAAGCGCAGAAGCTCGGACTCACGGGTGCCGACGATTATGTCGAGCAACTGCGTTGGGGCGACGAAGGCGAGCGCCCCGGTTCACCGGAAGATGTTGTCGCGGCGCTGCGCAGCGAACTCCAGGCGCGCCTGACCTAGAACAATCGCCATCCGGACCGAAATTTTTCCGCAGCGACCGCTTCGGGAATTCGCGCCGCTCGCCCATGCAGACGCTGTCGGAAAAACTCACGCAGACGTCCCGCTTTTTGCTTGGAAGCGAGCTGGTTTCCGTCCGCGGTTCGATGGCGGAGCGCAGCGCGGTGAAAGCGCGGGATTTTGCGAACCGCCTGATCGAGTGCCCGGACATCGATTGGATTTCCATCACGGATAACGCGGGTGGAAATCCGCAGCTCGCACCGACTGCGCTCGGCAAACCGATTCTCTACGCGGGCAAGGAGGTCGTGATCCATCTCACCTGCAAGGACCTCAATCGAAACGGCCTGGAGAGCGAGGCCTGGCTCCTGCACAGCGAGGGATTTCGAAACATCCTCGCGATGACGGGCGATTATCCCGTCACGGGCAGCGGCGGCACGGCAAAGCCGGTGTTCGACATCGATTCGGTTGGGCTGATCTCGATGCTCCATCGGATGAACCAGGGCTTCGATCCGGAGGCACGGATCAAGGCTCAACGGCTCGAGCGCACGGATTTCAACATCGGCGCGGTGACCACCAACTACAAATTGAAGGAAGGCGAGCTGATGCCTCAGTACTTCAAGCTCGAGCAGAAGGTCGCCTGCGGGGCGCATTTCATCATCAACCAGGTCGGTTATGACGCGCGGAAAATGCACGAGCTGCGCGTCTACATGGATCAGCACAGCATGGCGCGCACCCCGCTGATCGGGAACGTCTACGTGCTGAATGCGAAGGTGGCGCAGTTGTTTCACGAGAAGCGCGTGCCGGGCGTCGTCGTATCCGAGAAATTGTTACAGCTCTGCCAGGAGCGCGGCGCGGCGGCGGATGCCGGAAAAACATTTTTCTATGAGTTAGCGGCTAAGCAGATCGCGATTTATCGCGGGCTCGGCTATCGCGGCGCGTACTTGGGCGGAGTTTATAATTTCGCCGCGATTGAAAAGATTCTCGCGATCGAACGCACCTTCTCGCCGGACGATTGGAAGCAGTTTGCCCGGGAGATTTCGTTTTCCAGACCGGGAGAATACTTCTTCTACGAGGAAAATTCGGCCACGGGACTGGCGAATCCTAACCAGCGAACTGAGTCACCGAAGCTGCCGTCGAAACACGTCGGGTTCACCTACCTTCTCTCGAAGTGGGTGCACGACTCGATGTTCACACCGGGCCATGCGCTTAGCCGCCTCGGAGCGAAAGCCTGCGCCAATGCGAAGGATCCGATGCAGGGCCCGAAACCGATGCGTGCGCTCGAGCACCTGAGCAAGTTGGCGTTGTTCAACTGCAAAGATTGCGGCGACTGTTCACTGCCTGAGATCGCGTTTCTCTGTCCTGAATCGCAGTGCGCGAAAAACCAGCGCAATGGTCCCTGCGGCGGCACGCGCGACGGTCGCTGCGAAGTCGACGGTTTTGGCGATTGCATCTGGCTGCGCGCCTACGAACGGCTGAAGCACGACGGCCGAGAGCAGGGCATGTTGGAGCACGCGCCCGTGGTGCAAAATCAGGCCCTTCGCGGCACGTCTTCGTGGGCCAACACCTGGCTCCGGCGCGACCATTTCGCCAAACGAGCGTCGGCGCAGGCGATCAAGCATGACGCAGAGTCAACGCACATGACGCCTCCTGCGCCCTCCGCACCGTCTGCTCCCGTCGAAGAACGCGGGCCGGCAAATCCCGTTTAAAATCGAAACCCCATGACACCCCAAAAAATCAATTTGATCGGCGAGTTGATCAACAACTCGTACGCCCGAGCGCGAAAAGCGTTCACCGAACGAAGCGTGAAGGATTACCAGAATCTCGCGCGCATCCAATCCGACCTCGGCGTGAAATATCTCACGCTCAACCTCGATGGCACGCAGCGCATTCAGGTGAAGATGCAGGAAATGTTGGATTTTCTGCCGGATGTGATCGCCGGGATTCAAGAGGTCAGCTCGACGCCGATCAGCTTCGACAACCCCTCCGTCGAATACCACAGGGTCGCGCTCAAGCACTACGATCGCCGGAAGAGCGGTCCGCCGATTCTCAATTCGCTCGCGGCATCGCGCGATCGCCTCGACGAAATGGTCGAACTGGTCAGGGCCTACGACACGAACGTCATCGTGATGGCGTCCGAGCACTTTGTCCCCGGCGGCACGTCGCAGTGTCTGCGTCCGGAAGATTCTCTGGAAGCGACGAAGCATTTCGTCGAGCTGCTCAGGACCAAGGCGGGCCGGCGCGCGGATCAAATCATCATCGATCCGGGTCTCGCGCCAGTCGGCGCCGACACCTACGGCCTGGTCAACATCGGGCTCGATGCGATGCGCCTGATCAGCGCCGACCCGGATTTGAAGGGCGTGCATTTTATCGTGGGCCTTTCGAATTTCGCGTGGGGCACGCCGAAGGGAATCCGCGAACAACTCGAATGCGCCTACCTCACGCTCGGCAGCGAAGTGGGTCTCGACTACGCGCTCGCCAATCCCGAAAAAGCGCCGGCGCCTTTGCCCGCCGATCATCCGATGGTCGCGAAATTGCGCCAAGCGCTCGAGCAAGGTCGCGTGCAAGAAGGCGAGACCCAAGAGACCGCCGGCTTTCGCCAAGCCGAAGCGATCATGGGGATCTGCGCCGAAGCCGAGCCGGTTGAGTAAAGACGCCATGTCTACAGCGGCTGCTGTTTAATATTACAGCGGCACTATTTTATATATCGTTATGTTAATTCCGCGCGCCGCAGATAGTCGCCCCATCTGGCTTCATGTTGGAACGCTGCTGGACGGCACGAGCACGCAGCCCGCGCGAGACGTTCATCTCGTCTATAATTCTCGGGAAATTCTTTTTGTTGGTCGCGACGGGCAACTGCCGCCGCGCGAAAAAATTCGCGAAGGACAGACTACGCCGGATTTGAGCGCACCCGATGCCGTTGTGCTGCCGGGGTTGATCGAGGCGCATGCGCATTTGTTTCTGGAAGGCGGCGAACTGAACGCGGACGCACGAGCCTCATACCTTCAGCAGTCTCCCGATAAACTGATCGAGCTGGCGATCGAGCGTTTGCCGAAGCTGGTCAAGCTGGGCCTTGCCGGTGTGCGCGACGCGGGCGACAAGGACGGCGTGGGCTTGGCGCTGAGCCGACTCTACAAGAGCGAGAAACATCCGCTCATGCCGTATTACGAAAGCCCGGGCGCGGCGATTCACCACAAGGGTCGTTATGGAACATTCATGGCCGACGCGCTGGAAAATCACGCGACCCCTCGAGCGTGTGTGGAGTCGCGGGTGAAAGCTGGCGCGGACCGGATCAAACTCATTCCGACTGGCATTATTAATTTCAAGAAAGCGGCGGTGACCACGGAACCGCAGATGACCACGGAGGAAGTACGTCAGCTCACGGACGCGGCAAAGGCGTTTGGACGCCAAAGCTTCGCCCATGCCTCGGGCGACATTGGCATCGACCGCGCGATCGACGGCGGCGTCGATTCGATCGAGCACGGTTTTTTCCTGCGTGACGATCAGCTCGCGAAGTTGCGCGATCTGCGCACAGCGTGGGTGCCGACGTTCGCGCCGGTGCAGAAGCAGATCGATCACGCCGACATCATGGGATGGGACGCCGAGATCACGGCGAATTTGAGAAAAATCCTCGCGCGTCATGGCGAAACGCTCGTCGAGGCGAACGATCGCGGCGTGCTCATCGTGGCCGGCAGCGATGCCGGATCGTACGGCGTGGCGCACGGCACGGGATTTCTGTACGAGCTCGAATTGATGGAGCGCGCCGGCCTGCCCGCGATTGCCGTAATCAACGCCGCCACGGGCGTCGGTTCCGATCGTTTGAATTATCGAGAAAAAATTGGGCGCATCGCCGTCGGGTATCGGAGTCGTTTCCTGCTGACGACGTTTTCTCCGGCCGTGACCGTGTCGAATCTGCGCAAACCGAAGACCATCATTTTCGATGGCGAAGTTTTCGAAGCCGACGATGTGGTGGAAGAGAAGGGACTGTAAATGGCCCGAGAAAACCTGGCCGAGGCGCCGCCTGAAAGTCGAAGCCACAACCTCATTGCGCGTGTCGTTTTTCCTTTATTCTTTTTTCTATGAGCAAACTCCTTCATGAGGTCGCGCGTGAGCGCACGCTGGTGTGCGACGGCGCAATGGGAACGCAACTGATGCTGGCCGGCCTGGAGCAGGGCGGCTGCGGGGAGGCGTGGAATCTGACGCATCCTGAGCGCGTCCTCGCGATCCAGAAACGCTATGCCGACGCCGGAGCGGACTGCATCATCAGCAACACCTTTGGCGGAAGTCGAATCATGCTGAAGCGGCACGGGCACGAGGCCGAACTCGAGGAAATCAATCGCGCCGGTGCGCGCATCGCCCGCGAGGCGTTTGGCGGCCGCGAAGGGTTCGTGCTCGGCGATGTCGGACCGCTGGGAGCCTTGTTGGAACCCTACGGAGATTTGCCGGCGGAAGCGGCATCGGCCGCTCTGGTCGAGCAGTGTGTAGCGCTCATTGCCGGCGGCGCGGACGCGATCATCATCGAGACGCAGACCTCCCTCGAGGAACTCGGCTTGGCGATCGATGCGGCCAAAATCGCGCGGGCGCCGAGCATCATCGCTTCGCTCGCGTATGACCTCTCGATGGACAAGACATTTTTCAAAACGATGATGGGCGTTTCGCCGGAAGACGCGGCGCAATTCGTGGAGGAGCGCGGCGCACACATCATCGCGTTGAATTGCGGGACGGGCATGGACATGCCGGCTGCCGCGCAAATCGGAAAAATCTACAAAGCCAGTTGCAGCCTGCCCGTGATGGTCCAGCCGAATGCCGGTTTGCCGGTGCTGGAAAATCTCAAGGCCGTCTACAAGCAAACACCTGAAGACATGGCGCGCTCAGTACCCGAAGTGCTCGAGGCGGGCGTCAACATCATCGGCTCCTGCTGCGGCAGCACCCCCGACCACACCCGCGCCATCCGCCAAGTCGTCGATCGCTGGGCAAAAGAAAGCCGCCGCCACAGTTAGAGCACGGCCGTGAAAAGTTTCGGGTTTCGATCACGATCATTTTTTTAGCCGCAAAGAGGCAGGCATGTGGTTTATCAAGTCGGATCGAGCAGGACAGTGAGTTTTTCTTCGATCCAAGCTTTGTTTGAAGCGTAGCCCCAGTCGCGAAGAGTTTCGCGGTGGATGCAAGAGGCGACCTTCTGCAGT
>DASTWZ010000010.1:0-132505 GCA_035765635.1 Opitutaceae bacterium | reverse complement strand
GCGGGAAGCGCTGGCACGCTGTCTCCGCGCCATTCGTGGCGCGGCTCCGTTGAAGCCGGTGGGTGGCGAGGTCATCTAACGATGAAACCGCGTCTCCGCGCCATTCGTGGCGCGGCTCCGTTGAAGCGCCAACACCCGCTCAACGCTTCGCCTTACGGATAAGTCTCCGCGCCATTCGTGGCGCGGCTCCGTTGAAGCGTTCTCGATCGCGGCGTTGACGCGTGCCTCCAGGCGTCTCCGCGCCATTCGTGGCGCGGCTCCGTTGAAGCAAGTGCCCAAGATGCGGGCGAGAAATTCCCGCAGGTCTCCGCGCCATTCGTGGCGCGGCTCCGTTGAAGCTTGGCGTTCGTGATGATGCAGTTTGTCGTGGAACGCGTGTCTCCGCGCCATTCGTGGCGCGGCTCCGTTGAAGCAGGTGATGGTGGTAGCGGAGATAATTCGGCGGTGGTGTCTCCGCGCCATTCGTGGCGCGGCTCCGTTGAAGCCATGGACAGGAAGGTGGGGCGGCCAATGTCTCAGCCGTCTCCGCGCCATTCGTGGCGCGGCTCCGTTGAAGCGAGTCGTTGACGGTGAGCAGGCCGGAATTGGTGTGTCTCCGCGCCATTCGTGGCGCGGCTCCGTTGAAGCGAGTTGTGCCGTCGTTTTGTCGGTCAACGTGGCGGTGTCTCCGCGCCATTCGTGGCGCGGCTCCGTTGAAGCAGGTCGAGAACGCGGACGGCGTGAAGACGATCAAGACGTCTCCGCGCCATTCGTGGCGCGGCTCCGTTGAAGCGAAGCGAATATACTCCGCGCTATACCCTTCCGGAAGTCTCCGCGCCATTCGTGGCGCGGCTCCGTTGAAGCGCTGTGCAGATGGTGTATACCATCTTTGTAACTATGTCTCCGCGCCATTCGTGGCGCGGCTCCGTTGAAGCAGCCCGTACCTTGGCTCTCAGTTCGCCAAAGCTCTTGGCTGTCTCCGCGCCATTCGTGGCGCGGCTCCGTTGAAGCAGCGCCTCGCCGGTCAACTCTTGGAGTTGCTGCGTCGTCTCCGCGCCATTCGTGGCGCGGCTCCGTTGAAGCAAGTAGGCAATCGTGACCTGCTCCTCGTCCATCCGTCTCCGCGCCATTCGTGGCGCGGCTCCGTTGAAGCAGTACGACGGCCGATAGCACAACTACGAAGACGCGTCTCCGCGCCATTCGTGGCGCGGCTCCGTTGAAGCGTGAAGGTCGCGAAAGTTTGATTCGCATTCACGGTGAGTCTCCGCGCCATTCGTGGCGCGGCTCCGTTGAAGCTGCAACATGCGCCACCTGGACCGCTGCTTGTTCCAGGTCTCCGCGCCATTCGTGGCGCGGCTCCGTTGAAGCAGTTGTACCGCCAATACCGCCACGGTGTGACAAGTGTCTCCGCGCCATTCGTGGCGCGGCTCCGTTGAAGCAATGAACTACTGCGACAGGTGCGACAAAGGAGGCGGGTGTCTCCGCGCCATTCGTGGCGCGGCTCCGTTGAAGCGGAGCAATCGACCTCGGGCGCGTTGGCGACTGGTCGTCTCCGCGCCATTCGTGGCGCGGCTCCGTTGAAGCCAGGCGATGGAGGCAATATGAGCCGCGCGCTTCCAAGTCTCCGCGCCATTCGTGGCGCGGCTCCGTTGAAGCGCGACGACTACCGCTTGTTGCGACACGCTGCCGATGTCTCCGCGCCATTCGTGGCGCGGCTCCGTTGAAGCCAGTGTTAGCGGCCTGGATGCCTGCCCGACGAGAGTGTCTCCGCGCCATTCGTGGCGCGGCTCCGTTGAAGCGGACCTGGCGTCGATGGCGGCCGGCACGGTCAAGGCCGTCTCCGCGCCATTCGTGGCGCGGCTCCGTTGAAGCGTGTGAGTGAACTTTTTGGTAATCGAATTAAGGTGGTCTCCGCGCCATTCGTGGCGCGGCTCCGTTGAAGCCCGTGATGACATTCTGAATAAGCGCATTGCGTTCGTCTCCGCGCCATTCGTGGCGCGGCTCCGTTGAAGCTTCGCGTGTGGGCGCACCGTCGAATCCGGATCAGTGACGTCTCCGCGCCATTCGTGGCGCGGCTCCGTTGAAGCGCGAAGTTCGTCGACACGTGGCGGGCTGGCCAAGAGGTCGAGGTCTCCGCGCCATTCGTGGCGCGGCTCCGTTGAAGCTAAAAAATCGCCGCTACTTTCCGCAAAGCGGAAAGTCTCCGCGCCATTCGTGGTGCGGCTCCGTTGAAGGTGGTTTCCCGGCGCGACTGAGGAGGACGAGACGTTATCTCCGCGCCGTTCGTGGCGCGGCTCCGTTAAAATAAATAAAAGACCTTACTCTGTAGGAAATAATAGCCGATGTCGGCCACAGAGGGCGCGACCTGACCTAAGTTTTGCTCGTCATTCATCGATATGCCCAAGCTGGCGCGAGCATGAATGTCGCTCGGGAAAAAATTCGGGCGAAAGGCTCTGTCACTTCGCTACGGCGATGGCGCGGCGCTTGGTTTCCACGTACTCTTCAAGCTCGTCGATGGCTCGCCGGGGACCGTTTTCCTGAAGGAGAGTCGCTCGCACCCGCGCGGCATTTTCCGCATAGGATGTTCGCGCCAAAAGGCGGTCGAGAGCACCCGATAATGTATCCGGCCAGTTGTTACGAGGCACTCGAAAGCCGCAGCCCAGTCGTTCGACCTCGCGCCCGAAAAATGCCTGATCGCCGATGTGAGGAACCACGATCTGCGGTTTGCCGGCGTGCAGCACACTGGCCGTTGTCCCGGCGCCACCATGATGCACGACGGCGGACGCGAACCGGAACAACTGATCGTGGGAAACGGCGCCGATGACTTTGATGTGACCGTCTTCGGCCAGAGCGGGAAATTGCGCCCAGCCGCGCTGCACGATGATTTTCCGATGTCGCGGCCACGCACGCACGAAGCGCTCCATGACCGCACCCGGGTTTTCATACACCATGCTGCCAAACGTCAGGACAGGCACGCGCTCGCCGCTGCAAAATTCCGTGAGCTCGGCCTGAAGCTTCGGGTCTTCATTCGCCTGCCAGCGACAATAGCCAGTGAAACGAAACCGCGGATCCAAACGTGCGTGCGGCGGACGCATCAACTTTTCGGATACACCGACGATCACGCGGTCCGCTGGCTCGGAAAAAAAGTTTCTCACGCGCGGCAAGTCCGCGGCCCGCATCGGCGTGCGCACGGCGTTGTTGATGACCCGATCGACGACGGCATTGCCCATTTTCCAGAGCCAGCGGTTCCAGCTCTCACGCACGCGCGACGGCAACCAGCGCGGCGAGGGAATGTTTTCCGGCGGATAGTCAGGCGAGGGGACGACATGATGGGCGAAGGCAAACGTCGCAAACGGAACGCCCCTGCGATCGGCGATCCCTTTGTTCATCGGAAACAGATAGGACGAGACGAGCAGGTCCGCGCTCTGCAACGCCAGGTCCATCCGCGTGATCATTTCCGGAATGTAGGCCTTCGCGCCCACATAGATTTCGCGAAGCTGATAGATCGGCGTTCGAATTTTCTGCAGGCGACCCATCCAGTAACTCAGATCCGCCTGCTCCCAGTTGGGACAAAGCGGATAGAATTCGATGCCCGCCGACTCGATCTCCGTCTTGTAGTGAGGAATCGTCGCGAACCGGACGTCATGCCCGGCCTTCTGCATCGCGACGGCCAGTCCGATGATCGGATAAATGTCTCCGGTCGAGCCGTGCGAGGTAAGGATCACGCGCATGCAAAGAGGAGATTTGGTTTCGGGAACGTGAAGAGCGAGAGGGATTGTGCAACGTTTGAGCAACTCGCGGAGCGTCGGTGAGGTATTTGCCCACGAATCACACGAAGGACACGAAATCAGAATACCCTTTTCCCACGGAATGCACGGAAGCCACGGAACTAGAATGGGTTTCAGTCCACGCCTTCCGGGTACTCCGTGGAAATTTTTATGACTTTCGTGTGCTTCGTGTGATTCGTGGGCAAAAGGTGTTTAGGAGGTAGGCGGGGCTTAATGCAAAATATATGAAAAAGGCCTTGTCTTTCAAAAAAACGTGAATCAGCGTCTGGGGCGTTCCCCTCCCCATGAACAAATTTTCCACTTCAGCACTCGCCGCAACGCTCGCCCTGATCGCCGCTGGGATCCTCGGCCACAGCACGCCCGTTCCGAGCGAGAAGCTGTTAGTGGAGGATGTTTCGGAAGCCGCTCGCATCGAGCGGTTGTTTTCGTCTGGACCGAACTGGACGCGGCCAGCGCCGGCAGTTTGGTCGTCGCGCTTCCAAGTTCGCTGGAATGCCCGTTGGCAAAACTCTCCGAAGTACGCCGTCTGAGCGGCTCATCCTCCTCCTCCCATTAGGCTAGCGCGACGGAATCGCGCGAGCCTCAGAGTTCCGCGAGAAGCGCGCGGAGTTCGCGCTCCGGTTCTTCGTGCGATTGTTCCACGGCGAGTTTCAACGCATCCTGAAACTGAATACGTGCCTCGGGTTTCTGGCCTAGCTCGAGATAGAGTTTCCCGAGGAGAATGCGCGGCATCATCCAATCCGCTTTCTTTGCGGTGCAGAACTTGAAGTGTTCGACCGCTTCGCGCAGGCGATGCTCGGCGACGAGGGCTTGCGCCAAGCTGAAATGAAACAACTCGTTTTCCGGATGCCGGGCGACGAGCGCGGCGAAGTTATCCGAACGGCGCGGTGGCTGGCTCATGTGAGCGAATCGACGTAGATCAAGACCGCTGTGGCGTTGTCCAAGCCGCCGCGTTGATTCGCGACGTCGACCAGATCGCGAACGATCGCGCTGGGTTCAGCATCGCGGCCGATGTGGTCGGCGAGTTCGTTTTCCCGAATCATCCGCGTCACACCATCGCTGCAAAATAGGTAGCGATCTCCCTCCTGCAGCGGTCGTGCGACGACATCGACGTCCAGCGGCGTCGACTGTCCGATGCACCGCGTGAGCGCGTTGCGGTGCTGCTCACTCACCCAGATCAATTCGCCTCGGGCGCGGCGCGCGCGGGCTTCGTTTTCCACCGAGTGATCCATGGTGAGGCATTCGAATTCGCCGCCGCGCAGCGCGTAACAGCGCGAATCTCCCACGTGCGCCAGGCGCAATTCACCGCGCCGAAACAGCCCCCAGGTCAACGTGGTGCCAATTCCGAAATGCGGACTGAAGCGCATGCCGAGTTGGGCAACCGCTTCGTTCGCGCCGAGCGTAATCCGGACCATATCCGGTTCCGCAGCGCTCTGCGCCACGTTGTGATGAACCACTTCGACCGCGCACTGCGCTGCCTCCGCACCGCCGGGCAAACCGCCGACGCCGTCCGCAACACCATACAAATGCAGCGCTTCATCACGAAGAATACGGTCCTCGTTGATGCGGCGAATCCGGCCTATGTCGCTGATGGCGGCGCTGCGTAAATGCATAAAAAGTGCAATAGTGAGTGGAGCTGTAAGTCAGCCGAACTCAAGCAAAAGGAATAAAAATCTGTGTCCGATTTTCCCTGGTCAGCCGCTGGAATTCCGGCTGGGGAAGACAATCCATAAATTGTCGACCATAGCTTTTAGCAACCACACGGGAGTCGAGAATTGTAATGATTCCCCGATCCGTCGCGGAACGAATCAATCGGCCCACGCCTTGGCGAAATTTTATCAGCGCTTCGGGCAGCGTGAGCTCGCCGAAAGGATTTCCGCCGCGTTCCTGAATCCATTCCGTGCGCGCTTCCAGAATCGGATGTGTAGGTACTTCGAAGGGCAGTCGGGTAATGATCACCTGGGCGAGCGCATTGCCCGGAACATCGATGCCGGTCCAAAAACTTTCTGTTCCGAAAAGGACCGCGTTGCCCAATTCGCGCATTTGCTTCGCGAGTTCGGTCCGCGACAGGCCTTCGCCCTGAATCAGAAACGGGCGCGACGCCTCTGCGTACTTCGGGCCGACACGATCCGCCACTTGTCGCATATCGTGATAACTGGTGAATAGGACGAGCGATCCACCTGTTACGCGACGCGTGCAGAAATCGACGTAGTCCGCCAGCACGTCGATCGCGAGCTTGGCCTCGCGCGGCGTGGGCAGCGGCACGTCCGCCGCGACGTACACGCGCATGTTTTTGTCGAAATCAAAAGGCGACGCGACCGCCTCGGCCTTGACGTCCTCCGCGCCGATACGCTGTTGAAAAACCTCGAGTTGACCAGCCACCGCGAGTGTCGCGCTGGTGAACACGACCGAGGTGCCGCGGCGCAGCAATTCCTCGCGAAGGTACGGCGCGACGTCGATGGGAGCACTTCGCAGCGTGACGATCGTCTGGCGTCTTCCCGAGCGCTCGACCCAGTACACGAACTTGTCGTCCGCCAGATTCAAAAACTGCCGGAGCGTCGTTTGGTACGTTTTGAGTTTGCCCGTTTGTTCGAGGAGTTCTTCGCGCTCGCGTCCTTCGTCGAAACGATCCGCCAGCGTTCGCACGGCTTTGATCAACGCGAGCAGTGGCCCATCGAGCCAAGGCTCGGCGATCCCTTCTGTACGAACCCGAACAACGGCCTGTTTATCGAGAATCTTTTCCGCAAGGAACGAAAAGAATTGCTCGGATGCGTCCAAGGCATCGACGACGAGCTGCCGCTCCATCGGCGAGCCGAATTTTTGCAACAGGCCGCGCTTGGTTTTCGGATTATATAGATATTTCAGCAGTCGTTCCGTCCCATAGCTGCTCAGGCGCAGGCCAAAATGTTCCGTGGCGACTTCGGGGACGGTATGGCCCTCGTCGAGCACGACAAAATCATCGGGAAACAGCACGCCGCGCGAACCGCCTTTTTCGGCGGCGCCGCCGGCGTTCAGATGGGTAAATAAGAGCGAGTGATTGACTATGATGACATTCGCGGCGCGCAGCCGTCCTCGAGCGCGTTGATAAAAACATTTTTCGCAGTCGCAGTATTTCCGCGAGCAGCCCGACGAGTCGGCATTCACCATTTCCCAGACATCCGCCGACACCGGTGGATTCAGCTCATGCCGCAAGCCGTCGCGCGACGTCTCCGCCCAAGCTGCGATGCGCTGGAGTTCGCTGTGTTCGGTCGTGGCGAAGAGTTCCTGCTTGTCGCGCAGGGCGGTGGCGAGCCGCGTGGTGCAAAGGTAGTTAGCCTTGCCCACGAGCACCGCGCTCTTGAATTTCGCGTACGGCGCGAGGTCTGAATGCAGCGTGAAAATGCGCCGGCAAAGCGGCAGGTCTTTCGACTCGAGCTGTTCTTGAAGCGCGATGGTGTGCGTCGAAACGATGAGCTGCCGGGATTGGTCAACAGCGTGGATGATCCCCGGCAAAAGGTAGGCGAGCGATTTTCCGACGCCCGTTCCCGCCTCGAAAATCAGGGGTTCGTCGCGCTTCATCGCGCGGGCGACGGCCTGGGCCATGAGTTCCTGTTGCGGGCGATGTTCGAGCGACAGACCTTCTTGCAGCCAGCCGCCTTCCGAAAAAATCTGAGCGCTCAACTCCACGGCGCGCGACGGGGGCGGCGGTGGGTGGGGGGCGTCGAGCGTTTCGTTGAGACCGATCATCGAATGGTGAGGGCAAACATTCCGTAGAGTTTTCGGGGTGCAATTGCTATTTGCGCGTCGCGGGCGAGCCCACAAGATGCGGGCAATGTCCTCCGTCAGCGCTTCAACTGATAACTGGGCCGAGACGCTTGCCCGGTTCTTGCGGCAGGAAGCCGGCGTCGAAGCTGTTCGCATCGATACGGCGACGCGCAAAGTCGCGGTGGCGACCTTGGGCGATATCAATACGGATGCTTTGGAGGCCCGCTTGGCCGAAACACTCCAGGCTGTCGAAAAGCAGCTCGGCAAACAGGCGGAGGTTCCCCCGGGCTTCGTTTTCTGGGAGGACGGTTCGGTCAAGGAAGTCTCCGAAGTGAGCTGCGAGACCGCGCCGAAATTTTGGAAATGGAAGGAATTCGAATGGCCTGAGGTCGAGACGGAAGCCGGGCACGAAGAGGAGTCGGAATGGAAGGAGCTGGCCGTGCTGGCGGCCGGCTGCGCCGTTTTCGGTTTGGCTGGCTTTGTTGTCGAGCGCGCTGGGTTCGGACCAAGCCTGCTGCACCGCATTCTCTATGGCATCGCGTTGCTGGCCGGCGGCTGGGACGCAGCCAAGGATTCGTGGGAAAACATCAAGGAGCGGAAGCTCGACATCCACTTCCTCATGCTCTCCGTCGCTATCGGCGCGGTGAGCATCGGTGCGTGGAGCGAGGCGGTGCTGCTTCTGTTTCTCTTTTCCTCTTCAGGGGCAATGGAGGAGTACGCGATGCATCGCACGCAGAGCGAAATTGGTTCGCTCCTGAAAACCGCGCCGAAGACCGCGGCACTGATCCTGCCAACGGGCAATGAGCGCACGATTCGCGTCGAGGAAATCGGCATCGGAGATCGTCTGCGCGTGAAGCCCGGCGAGGCGTTTGCGGCGGACGGCGTGGTCGTGCGCGGCAAGAGCGCGAGCGATGAGTCGGCCATCACCGGCGAAGCGCGTCCCGTCGAGAAAGCGACGGGCGACAAGGTCTTCAGTGGCACGATCAATTTGTGGGGCGTGGTCGATTTCGAAGTGCGGCGTCTGCCGTCGGAAAGCACGCTTCAGAAAATCATTCATCTGATTCGAAACGCGCAAAAACTCCGCGCGCCGAGCGAACGGTTTACCGACAAATTCGGCGGAGGTTACACGCTCATCGTCCTCGGGCTCTGCGCGGTGATGTTTCTCGTCTGGTGGCTTGGCTTTCAATTGCCGCCGTTCAACGGCTTGCCCGGCACGCCGTCGGCGTTCTATCGCGCGATGACCTTGCTCGTCGTGATGAGCCCTTGCGCGCTGGTGCTCTCGATCCCATCGGCGATTCTCGCGGCGATTGCCTGGGGCGCGAAACATGGCGTGCTCTTTCGCGGCGGGGCGGCGATCGAGAAACTGGCCGGCATCAATGTCGTCGCCCTCGACAAGACGGGCACGGTCACGACTGGCGAACTTCGGATCGTGAGCGTGGAAAGTTTTCCCGCGGGTCGTGAAACGGAAATTCTCGAACTCGCCGCGGCGCTCGAGGCGAACTCGAAGCATCCGCTGGCGCGCGCGATCACGCGGCACGCGAAGGCGAACGGTATTCGCGAGCTGGATACGGAAGACTTCGAGTCGATCACGGGCCAGGGGCTCCGCGGATCGGTGGGCGGCGCGCAGATTCTGCTCGGACGCCGCGAACTTCTGGAGCGAGGTCCGCTGGCGGAGTGGGCGAGGTCGCTGCCGCTTGCGCCCGCGGAGATGAGCGAAGTGTGGGTGCTGGGCCGCGATGTGGTGGGCCGGATTTTGCTGCGCGATGAAATCCGTCAGGAGTCGCGTGCCGTGATCGACGAGTTGAAGCGCAAGGGCGTGCGGCTGGTGATGCTGACCGGAGACCGCACGCATGCCGCGGAGGACGTGGCGAAGGAGATCGGCATCGAAGACGTGCGCGCCGCGCTTACGCCGGAAGGCAAAGTCGAGGCGATCCAATCGCTGCGAGCCGGAGGCAAGCGGGTCGCGATGGTCGGCGACGGAGTGAATGACGCGCCGTCGTTAGCCGCGGCCGATGTGTCCGTCGCGATGGGCGCGCGGGGAAGCGATGCCGCTCTCGAGCAAGCCGAAGTCATTTTGATGCATGACCGCATCGAGAATTTTCTCGCGGCGCATCGTCTGAGCCAGCGCGCGCGGCAGATCATTTTGCAGAACCTGGCCATCTCGCTTGGCGTCGTGGTCGTCATGGCGCTCGCGTCCGTGGGCACGGCGGTGCCGCTGGGCATTGGCGTCGCCGCGCATGAAGGCAGCACGGTAATCGTGTGTCTGAATTCGCTGCGCCTGCTTTTCGGGACGAACCGGTAAAATAGGGCCCGCGTGGCCCAGTGCGCGCTTGCCGCCAGAGGCACAATTATTTTGGATGGCGACTCCAGCTCATCGCCCTCGGGAGGGATGTTTCTCCACCTCTTGCGGGTCGAAAATCAACTGACCCTTATGCTCCGCCCCGCCTGTTCCGCGCGTGCCTTTGTCACACTAATCGTTTGCTTTGCGTTCGTCCCTATTCATTCGGCGCAAGCGAAAGTCGACTGGGATCCGATACCCCAAGCCGATCTTGCTTCCACCGAGTCAACGGCAGCTCCGAACGCGGAATCCGAGATCCTTCTCGGGAAGCACGTCTTGGCTCCCGATGGCATCGACCATTTTGTGCGGGCGAAGATCTACACTCAAAAAGGCCTGGAGCACGCATCTGTATTCAAAATCGAATACACGAAAACGAACAAGATCTTCGATATCGCGGCTCGCGTCGTGAAGAAGAACGGCAAAACGATCGAATTGAAGAAGAGCGATTTCAAGGAGACCGTCGCCAGCAAATCGTCGAGCTACGAAAAATCTTTCGAGCTGCGCTATACGTCGTTCGCATTTCCCGATCTCGAGATCGGCGACATCATCGAATACCAATGGCGGCAGTCGATGAGTCAGTTGTCCAACAACTACTATTCGATGCCCGCCCAGCTGGAGGTGCCGGTGCGCGAATTCATCTTCAACGTCGAAGGCACGACGTCCGACGTGAATGTCATGTGGTTCAACTTGAAGGACGCGGAATTCAAAAAATTAACGCGTTCGCGCATGACGCTTAGGATTAAGAACATTCCTCCGTTTCGGCCTGAGCCTCTGATGCCGCCGGAAAAGGATTTTCGAGGATGGATCGCGATTCTGTTCAGCCATCCGTACATGCGCTGGTATTCGGAAAAGGAAGTCTGGCAGGAAATCGGATCCTACCTCGCCGAAGATTTTCGACTGTCGACGAAGCCGAACGGAACCATCCACGAGCTGGCTGCCAAACTCGCCGCCGGTGCGAAGACTCCCGAGGAGAAACTGAAGGCGTACTACGATTTTTGCCAACGTGAGATCTCGAATTTCGACTGGGTGAAATCTGCGGAGTTGATCGAGGCGAAAAAGCGGCGCGACGACGCGCAGGATCATCCCTCGGCCAACGAGACGTTGCGGGCAAAGAGCGGCCGGCCCGAGGACATCGACCGGGTTTTCGCAGCGTTGGCCCGTGCGGGCGGGTTCGACGTTCGAGTCGGTTTCAACGCGGACCGCGATGAAATCCAAGCGTCGAAAGGACCGCGGAGTTGGATCTTCATGAATCGCTACTGCGTCGCCGTGAAAGTCGACGGCAAGTGGGTGACGTATTCGCCCGGCGAATACATCGTGCCGGCGGGCATGTTGAGCGGGAAAGACGAACTGATGGACGTCTTTATTTGCGACGAGAAGAAGTCGTGGACGCAGATGAATCCCGTCGCGCCAGCGAATGAAACGCTGCTCAGCCGGAAGGGGCGATTTACCCTCGACGAAGAAGGTACGCTCGATGGCGAAATCGAAGTGACGCTCACCGGGCACGAAGCTGTCGACCAGAAGGAGCGTTGGTGGGGCGATGCGGAAGCGGATGCCACGCAAGAGTTCCAGAAAAGGATTTCCGATCGTCTGCCCGGCGCGGAATTTTCGGATGCGCAATGGGTCAACTTGCAGTCGCACGAGTTTCCCGTGGTTCACAAATGCAAGGTTCACATTCCCGGTTATGCGGAAGTGGCGGGAAGCAAGCTCGTGCTCAATGCGAACATGTTCGTCGTGCATGAGACGCCGCTGTTCAGCGCCGAAACGCGCAGCTTCCCGATTCTGTTTCCGTACGCGGAACAGATTCACGATGACATCGAAATCGTTCTTCCGGAGAACTTCGTGCTCGATGGCGGAAGCGCGCCGCAAAATGTTTCCGATCCCGGAGCCATTTTGGGCGCTACGTTCAGAGTCGGGTACAAGCCGAAGATTCGGACGATCGTGTATTCCCGAAACATGGTCATCGGCGGAGGGCAGATGATCGAGTTCCGCGCGGAGAGTTACCCGGCGATCAAAAATATTTTCGAGCGGATCAAGCGGTCCGACGATCACGTTTTCGTTTTGAAACCAAAACCCGAAACGGCGGATGCGGCGAATCGTCCTGCCACCGGGAAAATCGCTTCGCTCGGAGCTGCGCAATGAAACGACGGATCTATTTCCTTTCGGTTCTGGGCGCACTGTGCGCTTCGCTTGCGGTCGGCGCCGTGCCGGCTTGGATCAAAGCGGCGTCTGACAGCGCGCAGAATTCTAACCTCCAAGATGCGCCAGCGGTGGTGCTGCTCGATGAGGTGACGGTCGATGTCACTGCTCGAGGCGTGGCGACGGTCGCGCACCGCAAGGCGATCAAGGTGCTCAAGGAGCGGGGCAGCCAATGGGCTCATGGCGCCGTCGCGTATAACGAGGCGACGGACCGGGTGAGGACGACCAATGCCTGGATCGTGCGCGCCGGAGAGGACGTGAAATCCGCGAAAAAATCGGACTGGGTCGATTTCACAGAAACGAGCCTGCTCTCGCTTTGCGGTGATATTCGGGAAAAGCGGCTCAACTTCCATTCGTTCGCGACCTCCGGAGATGTCTTCGCATTCGAAACGGTCACGGAGGGGCCGTTGCTCGAGGCACAGCTCGCCCAACATTTCGACTCGGAGCTCCCGAGCATCCGTCAAAATTTCCACGTCACCGTCCCAGCTGGTTTCCGCATCGAGCATGTAGTCCATGCGGCCGCGGATATCGAACGGCCCATGATCGGGGACGGTGGCCGCACGCTCTCCTGGATTTTGCGCGATCGGCCAATGTGGATCGACGAACCTTATGCGCCAGACTCGATGAGGCTGGCGCCAGCCATAGGAGTGATGATCGTGCCCGAGTCCGCGGCGGTTCAATTTGCTCCGGCGGTTTTCAAGACCTGGTCTGACGTCGGAGCCTGGCAGGAAAAACTTCAGGCGGGGCAGTGCGACACCGATCCTGCGCTGACCGCCAAGGTGCGAGCATTGACGGAAAGCGCGCCTGATGTGCTTTCGAAAATCCGGGCCCTCAGTGTATTCGTCCAGGAACTACGCTACGTCTCCAACGAAAAGGACATTGGCAAAGGCTACGGCTACAAACCGCGTCAGGCGACGGTCGTGCTCGAGCGCGCTTACGGTGACTGCAAGGACAAATCGAATTTGCTTCGGGCGATGCTGCGCGAATTGGGCATCAAATCCTATCTGGCGTGCGCGCGCTCCGAGGAGAACTTTGAAGTGTGGCCGGATTTCCCGTCGCTCAGTTTGTTCGATCACGCGATCGTGGCGATCGAGGTTGGCCCTGAGTTGAGCTTTCCTTCCATCGTTGAGACGAAAGATCGTCGGCTCCTTTTCTTCGATCCGACAGACCCGCACACGATGCTCGGCGATTTGCCGCAGTCACTTCAGGGAACATCGGTGGCGTTGATGACGGGTGAGGGCGAAGCGCTCGTCACGCTTCCAAATATTTCCGGCGAAGCGGGCCCCGGCTATCGCCGTGTGGTGAGCCTGAAAGCCTTGCCAGAGGGTCTCGTGGTCGGGCACGCAAAAATTTCGGCGACGGGCCAGGCTGGCGCGGACCTCCGGCGCCGACTGTTGCTGGTGGCCAACCAAAACGATCTGGATCAGATTGCGCGGAAGTTTCTGAGCGACGCGCTTCGTTCGGCTCACATCGAGAAGGTGCATAAGGCCGACGATCCGCGAACCGGAGTTTGCGAACTGGAATTCGACTTCGGCGTTCCAAACTATCTTCAGCGAATGCCCGGTTCGATGGCCGTCGCGCGTTTGGATTTGCTGGGTCACGCTGGCATCCCGAACTTCTCACCGAAGACGCGAAAGAACCCAGTCGTGCTCAGGCCGGTGGTGATCAACGACGAGATATCTTTCGAGTTGCCGCCGGGGATGTCGGTGGACGATCTGCCCGGCAAATCGGCGAAGAAGACGTCGTACGGGTCGTACGAGCGGTTCTGCGAACAACGAGAAAATGTCGTGGTTCTAAAGCGGCGCGCCGATCTCGTCGGAGGACGGGTGGACGTCGCGGAATATCCTGCGCTGCGGCAGTTTCTCGCCGACAGCGCCAAGGCCGAGCGCGCGACTGTGCTCCTCAAAGTCTCGGCAGGAGCGCCGGTGCCGGCCTCCGTGACCGCGACCGCGAATTGACGAACATGCGGCGGCCGAGACTCGGCGTGGCCGCTCAGTCAACGATCATCACCAGATCGCCGGCTCGAACGAGTTCGTAGAGCTCGATGATTTCGAGGTTCGACATCAAGAGGCAGCCGGCGCTCTGCGGCGCGCCGAGTTCGGCTTCGCGGTTCGTGCCGTGGATATAGACGTAGCGCTCGTACGTATCGACTTCGCCTCCGCGGTTCACGCCGGGTTCGAGGCCTCTGAGCCAAAGAATCCGGCTCGTGATCAGATTTCCCGTGCCGGCTTCGATGGTCTCGGGCACTTCGCGGAAGTGATGGCCGGTCGGTACACGGCCTTTGAAGACCATGCCGATAGGCTGGCCGGCGCCGATTCGTTCGGCGATTTCATGGAGCCCGCGCGGCGTGCCGAAAGAGCCTTTCACGTTGGAAGGCGGCCGTTTCGAGGTGGAGATCACGTAGCTTTTGATCAGTTCACCGGCCCGGAAAAATTGCAGCGTTTGTGTGCTGATGCGGACGAAAAGCAGGCGTTCTGTGGGCTTGATGCCTAGGCGTTGAGAGGTTTGGATTACCCGTTCCCAAGGAGACATCATCGTGAAATCTTCACTCACAGTAGGTATCGTCGGTGCGACCGGCGCAGTTGGTCAAGAGCTCGTCAGGCTCTTGCACGAGCGCAACTTCCCGATGGCTTCGCTGCGGCTTTTCGCCTCGGCGCGGTCGGCGGGCAAGACGGTGGAGCGCTTCGGCAAAAAATACGTGATCGAAGAGGCGAAGCCCGGTGTCTTCGCGGATGTGGACGTGGCGTTTTTCGCCGCTGGCGGCTCCGTCACGCGGGCTCTGGCGCCCGATGCAATCAAGGATGGTTGTCTGGTGATCGACAAGAGTTCGGTGCACCGCATGGACGCCGACGTCCCGCTCGTGATTCCGGAAATCAATCCGGAGGGACTCCGTCGTCACAAGGGATTGATCGCCAATCCGAATTGCTCGACTGCCGTCACGCTGATGGGCCTGTGGCCGCTGCATCAACGTTTCGGATTGAAGCGTTATTTCGCGGCCACGTATCAATCTGTTTCCGGCACGGGCGCCGAGGCGGTGCGCGAGTTGGACGACCAAGTTCACGCCTACGCGAAGGACGAGGCGATCGCGCACAAAGTTTATCCGTATCAGATCGCGTTCAACTGTATCCCCCAGGTGGATACTTTCGGCGCGGATGGGTACACCGGCGAGGAGCACAAGATGATGCTCGAGAGCCGCAAGATCATGGGCCTGCCGAACCTCAAGGTGTCGGCGACCTGCGTGCGCGTTCCCGTCGTGCGGGCGCATTCGATCGCGGTTTCCGCGGAGTTCGAAAAACCCGTGAGCGTCGAAGCGGCGCGCGAGGCGATTGCCGCCTTCGAGGGCGCGCAACTCGTGGACGAGCCGGCGCAGAAAAAATATCCGACGCCGCTCGATTTTGCGGAAAAGGTGAAGTGCGGCGTGGGCCGGCTGCGCGTCGACACCGCGCTGGACAACGGCCTCTCGTTCTTCGTTTCCGGAGACAACCTTTGGAAAGGCGCTGCGCTGAACGCGGTGCAGAATGCGGAACTGATGGCGCGCGAAGGTTTGCTCAAACCAAAGCGTTCGGTGGCGGTGGCTTGAATATAACCTTGTCACTGCCGCATGCCGATTGTTTTGCTGAACCTTCTGCCCGGACGCCTAGCTCAGTTGGTTAGAGCATCTCGTTTACACCGAGAGGGTCGGGGGTTCGAGTCCCTCGGCGTCCACCAGTTTTTGTTCGCCGCGCAGCAAGAACAAAAACTGCCACGTCGAAGTCCTGCCCCGCAGGACGAAGACGGGCCGATCCATCTTTGCCGCGACTCCGTTCAGTGAGGCAGTTTCGCAGTCGGCAGCCTCGTCAGTCGTCCGGTTCCCTTTTTTCCCAACAACAACCTAAACCCTAATGCGACACACGATCTCCGTTCTCGTTGAGAATAAGTTCGGCGTTTTGGCTCGCGTCTCTGGCATGTTCAGCGGACGCGGCTTCAACATCGATACGCTCAACGTAGCTCCAACGCATGACTCGTCGTTGTCGCGGATCACCGTCGTCCTGAAGGGCGACGACGCCGCGCTCGACATGGTCACCAAACAGCTCCGCAAGCTGGTCAATGTCGTAGAGGTCGTCGATTTCAAGGAGGGTCAGGCTGTACAGCGCGAACTCCTGCTCGTGAAGGTCAAGGCCGACTCGAAAACGCGATCCGAGATCATGCAGATCTGCGACATCTTCCGCGCGAAGATCGTCAACGTCGCGCACGATTCGCTCATCGCCGAAATCACCGGCGACGAGGGCAAACTCGCCGCGTTTCTCAAATTGATCGAGGTCTTCGGACTCATCGAGCTCGCCCGCACCGGTCAACTGGCGCTTTTACGCTGAACGCGAGACGCGTTCAGCTAATGAAGAAGGAAGAATGTAGAATGCAGAATGGGTAACGAGCACTGAACCGCGAAATGGTTCTGTATTCGGTTTGCCACTACGTTCGGCTCCTTCGTCACATCATAAATTCTAAATCTAAATTTTCACACATCCATGCCCGCTAAAGTCTACACCGACAAAGACGCCGATCTTGGCGTGTTCAAAAACAAAACCGTCGCAGTGCTCGGCTACGGTTCTCAAGGCCATGCCCACGCGCTGAATCTCAAGGACTCCGGCGTAAAGGTCATCATCGGCCTCTACAACGGCAGCAAATCGGCCGATGTCGCCAAGCAACACGGTTTCGAAGTCGTCGACACCGCGGAAGCGGTCCGTCGCGCGGACGTCATCATGGTCGGTTTGCCCGACATGAAGCAGGCCGATGTCTACAACAAGGACATCCTCCCCAATCTGGCGAAGGGCAAAACGCTGCTCTTCAGCCACGGTCTCGCCGTGCATTTCAAGCTGATCAAACTGCACCCGGAGATCGACGTGATCATGGTCGCGCCGAAGGGCCCCGGCCACATGGTGCGCCGCCTGTACAGCGAGGGCAAAGGCATGCCGGCGTTGATCGCCGTTGCGCAGGACAAATCGAAAAAAGCGAAGAAGACCGCGCTCGCCTGGGCCAAGGGTATCGGCTCCACCCGCGCTGGCGTGCTCGAAACCTCTTTCAAGGAAGAGACCGAGACCGATCTCTTCGGCGAACAGGCCGTTCTCTGCGGCGGCGCGAGCGCTCTCGTCCAGGCGGGTTTCGAAACGTTGGTCGAAGCCGGCTATCAGCCCGAGATGGCGTATTTCGAGTGCCTCCACGAGCTGAAGCTGATCTGTGACCTGATGTACGAGTCGGGCATCGCGGGCATGCGTTTCTCGATTTCCGAAACCGCCAAATACGGCGACATCACCCGCGGTCCGCGCGTCGTGAACAAAGATACGAAGAAGGAAATGAAACGTATCTTGAAGGAAATCCAGAGCGGCCAGTTCACCAAGGAATGGGTCGCCGAATACAAGAGCGGCTTGAAGAAATACAACAAGCTGCTCAACGACGGCGCCAAGCACCCGATCGAAGCCACCGGCACGCGCCTCCGCGGCATGATGCCCTGGATGGCCAAGAAGAATATCAAGGGCGTGCAGGCCGCCTACTGAGCCCACGTCACTGACGACACTTCCAAGCCGCCGACGAGTTCGCTCGTTGGCGGTTTTTTTTATTGGGCCCACGAATCACACGAAGCACACGAACGCAGAAATTTCCGACGGAATACACGGAAGACACGGAAAGGTTAGAAATTTCTGTGCGAAATTGTGAGGTGCAAGAAGACCAAGACAGGCCGATCACTGAAGGTTGGGCGGTCTGAGCATCTGTTTCATTTCCGTGTTTTCCGTGTATTCCGTGGGAAAAGTTCTGAAGTGTTTCGTGTTCTTCGTGTGATTCGTGGGCGACCACCTCAGTCCCGAACTCCGCTCTTTCAACTTCGAATTTCGTGGGCAAGGTTTGGTCCTTCTTTTCGCTGCCGTGAGTTCACCAAAAATCATTCTCGCCACTCGGAAAAGTCCGCTCGCGCTCGCGCAAACGGAAATGGTCGCAGCGAGGCTGCGCGAGAAACTCGGGGTGGAAACCGAACTGCTGAAGATCGTCACGACCGGCGACAAGCAGACCGAGTGGTCGCTGGAAAGCAGAGGCGGCAAAGGACTTTTCACGAGCGAACTCGAGCACGCGGTCGAGCGCGGCGAGGCCGATGTAGCCGTGCACAGCACGAAGGATTTGCCCGGCGAGATGGCGGCTTCACTCGCGATCGCCGGCTATCTGCAACGCGAGGATCCGCGCGATGTTTTGGTGCTGCACGCGGGCGTGAAAAAACCCGCGACCATCGCAACGAGCAGTCCGCGCCGCCGCCTGCAGATCGCGATGCTTTTTCCCGACGCGAAATTCACGGAAATTCGCGGCAACGTCGACACCCGTCTGCGCAAGATCGGCGCCGACCGCGTAGCGGACGCAACGATCCTGGCCGCGGCGGGATTGAACCGCCTGAAAATCGGCAACTGGCCCGGCACGGAATTTCATTCGCTCGGCTTCGAGTACATGGTTCCAGCCGTCGGGCAGGCCGCGATCGCCGTGCAATGCCGGGCCGGCGAGGCCGGACGATTTGCCGGCGTCTTCGATGAACCGACCGCACGCTCGGTGAATCTCGAACGCGCATTTCAGACTCAGCTCGGCGGCGGGTGTCACACGGCGCTGGGCGTCCATGCCGCGCACGACACGCTTTATTTTTTTCACGAGGAAGCCGGGCTGCGGAGTTTGCCGCTGTCGGCTGATGATTTTGCTACGCCGGCGGACACGGCGCGGCGGATGCTGAAGGATTTGGGGTTTCGGAGCGGGTAGGTTGGTGGGGTGCGAGCTAGGGGGAGGAGCGAGCGAGGCGCTGATCGCTCGGGGGACGTTTATAGAGCTAGAGCCGGCAAGCCTCTTTCGCGGAGATAAATATATATTGGAGTGCGAGCGTCTCGCCGCTTGCACGTGACCTTGATGCCGGCGTGGACGCCAGCGCTCCCAGTGCCTCCTGCGCCTTGGAAAGGCGCACTCCGGCGGCCGAGCGTCGGCGTCTCGTCGATGTCGGCACGGCGAGCGCAATCAACACGCTTGCGACTGGGAGCGCTGGCGTCCTCGCCGGCATTGACGTCGAGCGCAAGCGAGACGCCTCCGTTGAAACGCCTCCGTTTCGTGCTCCACACCCGGTGGCGCCTGCCTGCACCCTCGCGATCCATTATTGCGCACCCGGTGGCCCTCGGCTCATGTTGAACCACTCATGTCTTCCGCCGGTATCGTTTATCTCGTTGGCGCTGGTCCAGGTGATCTAGGGCTCGTCACGTTTCGCGCCCGCGAACTCATCGAGCAGGCGGACGTTCTCATCTTTGACTACCTCGTGCATCCCGACCTGTTGCAAAGCTGCCGGCCAGATTGCGAACAGATCTACGTCGGAAAAAAGGCCGGCTTCCACGCGTTGCCCCAGGCCGACATCGAAGCCCTGCTCGTCCGGAAAGCGAAAGAGGGCAAACGCGTCGTGCGCCTCAAGGGCGGTGATCCGTTCGTCTTCGGTCGCGGCGGCGAGGAAGCGCGCACCCTCGCGCGCGATGGCATTCGTTTCGCGGTCGTTCCCGGCATCACCGCCGCGCTCGCCGCCGGCGCCTACGCGGGCATCCCTCTGACGCATCGCAACACGAGTTCGGCGCTGATCTTTCTCACCGGCCACGAAGACCCGAAAAAACACGAACTCCAGGTCGACTGGCGCAGCTACGGTTCGCTGAAAAATACGACGTTCGCGATCTACATGGGCATGGGGCATCTGCGCTTCATCCTGACCGAATTGATCGCCGGCGGCCTTTCCCCCGACACACCCGCAGCCGTCGTGCAGTGGGCCTCCCTGGGTCGTCAGCGAAGCGTGGCGGGGAACGTCACGACACTGCCTGACCTGGTCGAAAAAGAAAAACTGGGATCGCCCGCGATCATTTTCATCGGCGAAGTCGTCCGCTCCCACGAGCAGATCGACTGGTTCGAGCATTTGCCGCTCTTCGGTCGCCGCATCGCCATCACGCGCACGCGCGAGCAGGGGAGCGCACTCCGCGAAAAACTGGAGGCGCTCGGCGCGGAAGTGATCGAGCTGCCTCTCATCAAGGTCTCCAAGAAAGTCGATCTGCAGGTTCTCGCGGACGCCTTTCTCGAACTCGGCAGTTACGACTGGGTCATTTTCACCAGCCCGAACGGCGCGAAAATTTTCTTCGAGGAAGTGCGTCGCATTTTCGACGACATTCGCTCCCTCGGCCTGCTGCGCTTCGCCTGCGTGGGCGAGGCGACCGCGAAAGTAATTCGCGAGCACCACATCAAGGTGGAATGCATGCCGCCCATCGCCACGGCCGAAGCGCTCGCCGAAAAACTCATCGAAACGGGCAGTCTCGACAGCGGGAAGGTGCTCGTCGTCACGGGTAACCAAAACCGCGACACACTCGTGACGAAACTCGAAGACGCTCGCGCCATCGTGGACACCCTTCCGGTCTACGAAACCAGCAAGACCGACCTCTCGGCCGATCCGACCGCGGACGATTTTCGCCAGCGCGGCGCCGACGCGATTCTCTACGCGAGTTCGTCCGCCGTCGAAAGTTTCGCCGCGCAAGCCAAGTCGCTCCAACTCGGTCCGGAAGCCAAACGTCCACTCGCCGGCAGCATTGGCCCGCAAACCAGCGCGACCATGAAGGAGTTTAGCATCCCCATCGGTTTCGAGGCGAAATCGCCCGGTCTCGACGCCCTCATTGAAGCGTTGGTGGAGAAGCTGGCAAACCGCTGAGGCATCCACGCGCGATAATTCCAACGCCACTGCCTCGATCTTAAGAATCGTAGTTCGATTGTAAGGTCAGGCCAACCATCGCAGAGCAGTCCCAATCGCTGTTTTTCCTCGATCATTCAATTTCAATTCTAACGTCTCTCCTGAGTCACCGTCATGCGCGTTCCTTTTCTTGATCTATCGCTCCAACACAAAGCCATCCGCGAGCAGGCTCTCGCGGCGCTGACCGCGACCTACGACGCGAATCGGTTTTGCCTGGGAAAAGACGTCGAGGACTTCGAAAAGAATTTCTCGGCCACGCTGGGCTATCCGCGCGCGCTGGCTCTGAACAGCGGCACGTCTCCGCTTCACATCGCCTGCATGATCGCGGGCTTCAAGCCGGGCGATGAAGTGATCGTTCCTCCTTTCACCTTCATCTCCTCGGCCTGGGGCATCAGCTATGTCGGCGCCACGCCGCGTTTCGTCGATATCGAGGAGGGCACGTTCAATCTCGATCCCGCCAAGCTCGAAGCCGCGATCACGCCGCGCACGCGTGGCCTGATCGTCGTCCATCTCTTCGGCCAACCGGCGCGCATGGATGAAATCATGGCGGTCGCACGCCGGCACAATTTGTTTGTGATCGAAGACTGCGCGCAGGCTGTCGGCGCAAAATATCGCGGTCAACCCGTCGGCACGTTTGGTGAAGTCGGAACGTTCAGTTTCTATCCGACAAAAAATCTCGGCGGCTGCGGCGAGGGCGGAGCGCTTGTCGCGAAAGACGACGCTGTATTCACAAAAGCACGACACATCCGCGTTCACGGTTCCGATCGTCGCTATTATCATGATATCGTCGGCGGGAACTTCCGCATGGATGGATTTCAAGGCGCGGTGCTGAACGTCAAACTCCCTCATCTCGCTGGCTGGAACGCGCGGCGTCAGCAGATTGCCAAACGCTATTTGCAGCAGCTGCATCTCGCCGACTTGGTTTTGCCCGAGCAGCCGGACTATGGCCAATCGGTGTTTCACCAATTCACCGTGCGCCATCCGCGCCGGGATGCGCTACGCGAGCATCTGCAGAAGCACGACGTCGGCACCGACCTGATTTATCCCGTTCCGTTGCATCTGCAAAAATGCTACGCCGACGCCGGTCTCCAGCCAGGTTCCCTGCCAATTGCCGAGAAAGCCTGCGCCACGTGTGTGAGTTTGCCGATCTTTCCGGAGCTGACGGACGAGCAGGTCGAACACGTGATAAAGTCTGTAAACTCCTTTTGACGAAACACGCTGCGTTCTTCGTACTGACGGAAAACACCCCTGGATGATCAACGGTACCCGATTCAAGATTTGCGGTCTCACGTCATTGGTCGATGCGGAAGCCGCTGACGCGTGCGGCGCCGACTATCTGGGGTTCATCCTGTATCCGAAGTCGCCGCGCTACCTTCAGCTCGAGGCGTTCAAGGCGATGCGCTCGCGGCTCCCTGAAACGCGCAAAAAGGTCGCCGTCGTCGTCGAGCCAAACGTCGAAGATCTGCCGATGCTCATCGAGGCGGGCTTCGATTACGTGCAGCTGCATTTTCCGATCGATACGCCGTTTTTCCAGATCGCGCTCTGGTCCGACGCGATTCCCAACGACAAAGTCTGGTTTGCGCCGCGGGTCCCTCCCGGCGTGCCGGTCGATCCGGCGTTTTTCCCTCTAGCCTCGACGATCCTCTACGACTCCTACAACCCGGGCGTGTTTGGCGGCACGGGTCAGACCAGTGATTGGGGCGAATTTGTCCTGTTGAAGGAAAAATATACGCGACCGACGTGGATTCTCGCGGGCGGATTGAACCCGGAAAATATCGGAGCGGCCATCGCTGCGACCGGTGCGAATTTCGTCGATGTCAACAGCGGCATCGAGGCTTCGCCGGGCGTCAAGGATCACGCGAAGATGAAGGCCTTCGTCCTGGCGCTGCACAACGCGACGAAGAAGAGCAACCCGGCTTACGAGGGATAACTCAGGCCGGGATCGCGATCGCGGAGAGTTTTCCCAGGAAAAGGTCCAGTATCTCCGGATCGAATTTCCGTTCGCGGAGAGCACGCATTTCGTCGATCACGACTTCTTCCTCCCACGCGGGTTTGTAGGAACGCTGGGACATGAGTGCGTCATAGACGTCCGCCACGGCGACGATGCGCGCATCGAGAGGAATATTCTTTCCCCGCAGGCCTTGAGGATAGCCCGAGCCATCCCAGCTTTCATGATGACAAAGCGCGATGCGGGCAGCGCACTGGATCACGGAAAATTCGCTGCCGTCCAGTATCCGGTGACCCAATACAGTGTGGGACTTCACGATTTCCATTTCCTCGCGCGTGAGGCGGCCGGGCTTGTTCAACACCTCGATCGGAATGCCGATCTTGCCCATGTCGTGGAGAGGAGTGGCGTGGTGCAGCTCCAGAATTTGACGCTCGGGCAGCCCGAGCAGACGCGCGATTTCGCAGGCGTAGTGCGCGACACGATCGAGATGCGAACTGATTGTGGTGTCGTGCGCCTCGCAGGCGCGGCGCAGGCGCACCGCCATTTCAACTCCGGGATCAGATGAGCCGATGTTGTTCATCGGCTGTCCTGAATTTGCAGACCGGCGTGGACCCGGGCGCGTTTGCGACTCTCCTTGTGACGGTAAAGCGCGGCGTCGGCTTGCGCGCTGAGGTCTTCGATCGTGGCCGAAGAGTTGCGATCCCAGTAGCTCACGCCCGAGCTCGACTCGAGGGCGAAGGTGGAATCTTCACGCGCGTTGCGGACCGACAAGATGATTTCTAGTGATTGAAGCGATTGCTCGACCTGGCCGGGATTCGTCTCGATTCCCATTGCGACGAATTCATCCCCGCCGAGTCGCGAGAGGAGAGTGTCCTTGCGAAAAACGCTGCGGACGTTGGCGGCAAATTCCTTCAGCGCCTCATCGCCCTTCGCATGACCGAGCTCGTCGTTGATGTGCTTGAAACGATCCAGGTCGAAATAGCAGAGGTAGCCGCGCAGCTCGGAATTCTTCACGCGCTGTAGCACATCGGGATTCAGCGTATTGAAGCCGCGGCGATTGTAGAGACCGGTCAGCTCGTCGAGCACCGCGAGTTGGCGAATCGTGCGCTGCAGGCGATGGCGTTCGATCGCGTAGATGATCGCACGATCGAGCGTGAGGTAATTGAAATCGCCTTTGAGCAGAAAATCCTGGGCGCCGAGTTGCACGCCGCGAAGTCCCATCTCGTCGCTGTTGTTCGCCGTGAGAACGATAATCGGCACTTCCGGCGTGAGTTCGACGACGCGGGTGAGCGTTTCGAGTTCGCGGCTGTCCGGAAGATTCAGATCCAGCAAAATGATATCGAAATCTTCCGATTGCAGCGCGACCAGCGCGTCACTCAATCGGGCCTTGTGCGTCGCTTCGTAGCGGCTGCCCGGCGCCTTCTTCAACATTTGCTCCGTGATCTTCGCGATCATGAGCATGTCTTCCACGATGAGAACTTTTACCGTCTGGTAGATCATGGAACCGGGGGCGTGTGGTGATGACCCCCTATATCGGCTACTTCACGGCCGTCTTGAGGGGTTTTGCGCCCGCTTCGTCGTGGATGATCCGCGGGGTCAAAAAGAATATCAGCTCGGTCCGGTCCGACGTGTCGTATTTGCCGGTAAAGAGTTTCCCAAGTACCGGCACATCTCCGAGAAGCGGGATCTTGCGTCTCGTCGTCGTGCTGCCGTCTTGGACGAGTCCGCCCATCACCACCGTGTCGCCGTCGTGCAAACGCACGATCGAGGATGCTTGGCGGATATCAATTACCGGTGCCGTGGTGTCACCGCTCGCTGAGGTCTCCGTGCGAACGAGGCGGCTCACCGCAGGCGTTATGTCGAGAGTAACGAGGCCTTCGGCGGAGATTTGCGGGGTGATCGAAAGCACGGTGCCGACGGTGATCGTCTGAATCGATTCGGTGACGGTGATGACCGGTGGGGTGCCGGGCGATTGTGTGACTTGGCGGGTGAAAACGGGAATGTCCTGACCGACGCGGACGAC
Source organism: Opitutaceae bacterium (assembly GCA_035765635.1). GTDB lineage: Bacteria > Verrucomicrobiota > Verrucomicrobiia > Opitutales > Opitutaceae > EW11. Next base: position 107,728 of record DASTWZ010000010.1, on the reverse strand, counting down.
GGCCGGTTGATTGTTCAACGTGCGTAGTCGCGGTTTGGATACAACCTTCAGGTTGCCCTGCTGGCGCAGTGCGTCGACCACGACAGAGGTGTTGTTGCGCGAGAGCGCGATGCGGACGCCGGGACCGCCCGGCGGGTTGCCGAAGATCGGATTCTGTACGATCAAACCTGCATTGCCGGGCAAACCGAGCTGGCCGGGGATCGTGCTCACCGTGCTGTCGAGCGAGTCCTCGACGCGCTGCCAATTGATGCCGAGCTGCGTCGAGTCGCTCAGGGCGACTTCGTAGATCTCGACTTCGAGATCGACTTGGCGAACCACGTTGGCGGTCACCGACGCGAGGAAGCGGCCGATGCTCTCGACGTTGCGGTGATTGTCTCGGACCATGACGGTGCCGGCCAATCCGTTGATCGTGAAACTGCCTTTTTCGGAAATGAGCGTCTTCAACTGCTCACCGAGGTCGCCCCAGAAATTGATGGTCGCGGTGTTCGTCACCGTCATGGTCGAACCTTCGTTCGAGCCGCCTGCGCCGCCGCCGGAACCTCCCGAAGCGCCGCCGGAAGATCCGGAACCGCCGCCGCCGGAACTGATCTGGACCGCATTGGAGCCGGTACCGGCGCGCGTGGTGTGGATGTAATCGATCTGGAAGAGCCGTGTCTCACGATTGTGGATACGGATGAGGCGCCCCTCCTGCGTGAAATAGTAGCCATTGGCCTCGAGCAGCGCGTCCATCGCGAGATCGAGAGGCAGGTCGGTGAAATCGACCGTGACTTCGCCTTCGATATCGAGATCGGGAACGATGTTCAGCCCATTGGCCCGCGCGAAAAGAGCGAGAGCCTGTTTGATCGGAATGCCCTCGGCGTGGAAGCTGAACGCGGTTTTCGGCGCAACGTTTGCCGCGGTCGTGACGACTTCCTTGTGCTCGGTCGCGCCTGTTGTTGGCGATGGCTGCGCCGCGGCCGTGGGTGCGGATGAAGCCGCGGCCGTGGACGGCGGAACGACATCCTGGGCGCGGAGCACCGGAGCCAGCGTAGTGGCGGCTTGAATACAGACGAAGAACAGCAGGGGGCGTTTCATGGCGTTCGGGCAATTATCCTTCACTCGAACCTGCGAGCGCGGCCGCCTGTTTTGCGGAAGTGATTAACGTGAAAGCTGAGCCAACATTGACGAAGTCGCGGCCCTTCCAGTGCGTCAGCCAAATGCCGTCGTGGGTCACGGCTTCGATGGTGAGCCGGCCGAGCTGGTCGCCCGCGCGGTGAATATGTCCATTGGCCAGCACGTACGCGATGCCGGCTTGTATCCAGACAGCCCCTACGTTGACCGAATCGGTTTCGTCGGGCTGCTGCGCTTTGTCCGCAGCGGCGAGGGCGGGCTTGGCGCGTGCGAGAAAGGGATTTCGCGCGGTCGAAAGTGACGAGATTTCCTTCAGGACGGCGCGAAACGACTCGGGATTGCCGGCGGATCCGGCTGCGACATCTCCGGCTGCGGGGTCGGCGATCGTTCCATCGCTTTCGGGCGTGACGATCTGCACTCGCGAACCCGGCATTTGCGACATGATCGAATGCGCGACGAGGCCGACCGCGCCAAGAGCGAGAGCGGCGACGAACCACGGCTTGTTAAGGAGTTTTCGCATGTGCTGCTGGGTAGGCGAAGCGCAGGGAGAGCTCCACGGCTTGCCAACGGGTGTCATCGGCACGAATTGCCACTCGGGTAAGGTCAATCCGCTTTTCCCCGAGGGAAACCTGCTCGAGGAGAGTCACTAGCGAAGCAAATGGATCGGCGTTCACGGCCAGCGGGCGAAGGCGTCCGCGCACGGTGATGAAGGAAACGGCAGCCTCGGAATCCGTGGGGGTTTCGCCTGCTTCGGGACGCTGGAACGTCGCGTCCCACCCGGCGTTGCGGGCCCGCGACTTCAATTCCTTGAGCATGGGGGGCACGGCTTCGGGGCTCTCGATCAGGAGGCGCGAGGCGGCGACAGCTTGTTCGTTCAGTTGCGCGACCTGCTGATCCGAGTTCACGATTTCAAGATCGGAGACCTGGCGCTCGAGCTTCAGCAGCGGACGAAGCGCTTCGTCGATTTTGTATCGATCCGGCGAATACACGAAAATTCGCCAGCCGATCGCGAGGGCGATGAGGACAAGCGGCAGCACGATCGGCATCGCGCGCAGGAAGCGGGCGCGGCGCGGCGCGTCGGGCCAGCCGGGCACTTCCGTTAGCACGTACCAGCAGACGTGCAGGTAAGAATGGAGCTTAGTTTTCAAACAGCGTGCCCTCCCAAGCAAAGCGCTGCGTGGCGCGGCCACCTTCGTTGCCAAAATTTGTCGAGCCGACGAAACTCGCGGAGTTCTCGCTCATGTGCACGCGCAGCGGGCCGCGCGCCAGTTGACGAAGGACATTGTCCATCGCCTCGCGGTTCGTGTCTTCGTCACCTTCGATTTGGCCTTCGACGTGGAACGACCATTTGCCCGTCGCTTCGTCCCATCTGGAATTGAACTCCAAGAGCTGCGCGTCGGCGGGAATCACGCTGGCGAGGTAAGGAAGAAGTTTGATCGTGAAGGGAGCGACGCGGTCATCGGCAGCTTCCTTGATCAGCCGGCGCAGGCGCTGAGCGCTTTCGTTGCGCAGCGTGAGACGGTCGCGCTGCTCGCGCAGACTTGCCTCGCTTTTTCTGAGCTCTACGAGATGGCTGCGCTCTTCGCGCGTTTCCGCGAGGCGAGTCCAGGTGTCAAGGCTGAGGAGAGAGATGGTCAGCCAGCATGCGGCGATCGCGATGCGGCGGAGAAATTGTTGGCGTCGCTTTCGGCCGAGGTAGCCCGCGACGAGGTTGATCGGATGGCGGGCGGAGAGTTTTGCGATGGCCTGCATCCAGTCGACGGAGGTCGAATTTTGGATGGAGACTTGTTTGCCGGCGCCGACGCGCGACTGGACTTCGTTGCGCGCGTTTTCGCCGGCGGAGCCGAGGAGCCAGAGTTTTTCGACGATCGTGCCGAATTGCTGCTTTGCGTAGAGCACGGAGCGATTCACTTCGACGCCGATCCGCGCGGGGTCGGCGTCCCAACGCGCGAGCATGGTGCGCGAGAAGAGCAATTCGCCGTTCGCGCGAGCTACCATCACGGTCGTCGCGTCACCTGTGTCCGCGGCGATGAGGACTGGCGTGTCTTTTTCGAGGCCGAGAGAATCGAGCGCGAGCTGCAGCGGAACGACCACCGGCAGAATGCGAGTGAGATCCAGACGGCGCGCGAGCAGCATGCCGTTGATGCGGCCGTAGAATTCCGACGGAAGAAGGTGGAGGAGAAAGCTGGCCTCCTTCCGCGTCGAAGTGGTGCGCTGGCTGATCCAGAGCGCCGGCCCGTTTGCTTTTTCGAAAAGTTCGACGCGGCCGCGAAGATAGGCGCGAGCCGCAGCGTCGGAAAATGCAGGAGCTTGTTCGGATTGGTGAACGAAACGATCGTGCTCGAGGATGAGGAAAACTTCGGTGCCCCCGAAGCGCAGCGTGACGATCGCCTCATCGAGCGCGGCCTCGAATTCCTCGAGCGTGCGCACGGGCGTCGGATACTGCCAGGAGCGCTTCAGCGTTTGCCGACGAAAGATCGCCGCATGCAGCGACCCATGAATCCAAGTGAGCCCCAGCACATCGTAAGGCCGCCGTGAATACGCGCCCTTCTGCCGAGTGCCCTGCGAGAACGGCGCCTGGGTGAGGGCGGGGTCGGGGGAAAATGGAGCGCCTGTGTCGTTCATTTGGCGTACCATCGGGGCGTTGACGGCGGAGTGGTGTCTTCGAAATCGAATGTCCGCGCGTTCGAGACCCCGGAGGAAAAAATGTAGGTGTAGTCGAGCTGTGCCCGTGCACTGTCGCGGTAAAGCTCGAGTTTGTCTTTCGGGTGGGCAGTCGGAACGGCGGGTGTGGTTGCGGTCGGCGAAACAGTTCCCAACGTCACGATGCCGGTTGTGTATTCAGTAAAGCGATACCCGATCGTCGTGCTCGTGCGGTTGTTCAGCGCGATGGTCAGTGCCTGTAGATCTGTGGTATATATATCCGAAAGATTGATACGCTGGATTGTCAGAAATGGCGCGGTGGACGCTGACCAGGCGGTCCATAAAATCGCGCTCGAACCGTTTGGAATTACCCCATTCTGCGTCTGCCAAATATCGTTAAAATAGTTTCCATTTGAATTGATGGAAGCAGCGGTGGGCACATCGCGCCCTGGGCTCATGCTCGAAAGAAGCATCGCGCGCATCGGTTTTGCCGGCCAAGTGTAGGGCTCAATAACATAGACGCGTTTCAAGCCGCGCTTCGTAAGTAAAACGTCGTTCGGCGAGAACTGAGTGAAATTGGCAAGCTGCGTTGTCCAGTTGATGGACGCAGGCGGAATGGTCGTCGTGGGTAACTGTCCGTTCACTCGGAGATACTGTTTCACAGCGTCTCCCAAACTACTCATGATTGAAGCTTCTGAAGTTACGTAATCCGTGACTACGGTGTCCAATTTGACCCGCTGAACTATCAAGAAGGGAGCTGTCACGGTTGACCACGACGTCCATAAGGTCGCACTGGCGCCAGATGGGATAACGCCGTCGGACGTATCCCAAACATCAGCAAATCTCGCCGCGTTATTTAGGCTGATTTGGGTAGGTACGGCTAACCCCGTACGCATACTCGAAATAATCATGATGCGCGGCGAAGACCCTGACGCCGGATCAACGACGTATGTGCGCATTGACCCCCATTGAGTCGTGACGACTTCGTGGGGCGAAAGTCCAGCCGCGCCAGCAAGTTGGGTTCCCCAATTGATCGTCGCGGGCGGAATGGCAGTCGTTGGGATGGTACCGTTCGTTCTCCAATACGATTTGAGAGCCTCTGCGAGATTCTGAGTCGTCTGAATCTCCGCCTTCACTGCAGCAGCATCGATCGACTTCAGCACGTTCGGGATGATGACCGCCGCCAGGATCGACATGATTGCCAGCACACCGATCATCTCGAGAAGGGTGAAGCCACGAAAACGCTGTCGGCCTCCGAGGGTAGGGCGAGACCTCCGGGCGAGCCGCGTCCGACTCGGTCCAGAAACGGTCAACGCTCCGAGGTAGGGCGAGCCGTCCCTGGCGAGCCGCGTTTTGCGTGGCTCATCACAAACGTTAGAATAAGCAACGGCTCGGCTGGGACGCCTCGCCCTACCTCGGAGCCGTGTTTCGTACATGTCGTCAAGGAACACACGTTTCCGATAACGGCTCGCCCAGAGGTCTCGCCCTTCCTCGGAAATGACCTTCCCGGAAACGACCTTTTTGGAAACAATCTCCTCAAAAATCACCTCCTCGGAGACACTCTCCTCGGAAATAATGTCGCCGGAAATCTCTCCGGAAACATTCCTCTCGGAAACAATCCTCTTTGCGCTTCTTTGCGCCTTTTTGCGGCCAAAAATATCTTCAAAATCCCGCGAGCCGACCTCCGACGAAATGACCTCTGACGAAATATTTGCGGCTGAATCCTGCGTTTTCATTTCGCGTCCCAAAGCTGCAAAATTGGCAACACCACCGACAACGCCACCACGCCGACCACCGCGATGAGCGAAACCATCATCACTGGATCGAAGATCGAGAACACGATCTTGATCCGACGCGGGATGATTTTGTTGTAATAATCCGCGACGCTATCGAGGGCGAAATCGAGACTGCCCGACGTCTCGCCGGTAGCGATCATCGTGACGAGCGTGCGCGGGAAAACATCGTGCTGGGAAAGGCTCTTGTGCATCGGCGTGCCCTCGAGCACGCCGTGGCGAACTTCGTCCACCGCCTCGGCGATCGCGCGATTGCCCACGAGCTCCCGGCAAATCTCCAGGCCGCGCACCAGCGTGATGCCCGAGCGATAGAGCATCGCCAGATTGTGCGCGAAGCGCGACAACGCGAACATCGCCACCAAGCTCCCGAAAATCGGCAGCCGCATCAGCATTCGATCGAATCCGCGCGCGAACACCGGATTCTTCATCAGCACGCGAAAGAGTATCGGCGTGAGCACTACAACGGCCGCGATCACGGGCCAACCCTTGATCAAGGTCTGGCTGACACTCATCACCACCCGCGTCAGCAGCGGCACTTTCAAATTCAACTCGAGCAACAGCCCGACGAATTTCGGCACCACAAAGGTAAAGAGCAGCAGTACGAACGCGGTCGCCGCAGTCAAAACCATCAACGGATAAATCAACGCCTGCCGAATGTCGCTCGAGAGCTGCTCGAGCCAGTCGTAATACTTGCTCAGACTCTCGAAAACTTCGGACATCTTTCCGCTGACTTCTCCGGCTTCGATCATCGCGGTGATCTGGCGCGAAAACACCCGGGGAAAGCGCATCATCGCCTGATTCAGCGGCACGCCCACTGCGACCTGATCGCAGAGTTGGCGCGCAACCTCGCCCATGCGAGATCCGGCCGTGTCTTCCGCGAGCCGGTTCAGCGCCGCCGGTAAGGTGATGCCGGCTTTCAGCAGGAGCGACATCTGCACAAAAAAATCGATGAGCTCACGGCGCTGCAGTTTGATGCGATTCACGCCATCGGACGAAATCGTCGACGCAGCCTCGCTGCTCTCCTTCGCCTCGATGAGCCATTGACCGGTCGCGCGCAGCCGCGAGTCGACCGTCAGCACGCTATCCGCTTCGAGCACGCCGGTGATCGTCTCGCCGGAGGCGTTGTAGGCGCGATAGTGATACAGGCTCATGGCTCAGAACGCGGCGTTAGGTCGCGAAGGCAACGCGGAACACTTCCTCGATCGTCGTCTCTCCCTGAAACGCGCGGCGCATGCCGTCATCGAACAGCATCGGCATGTGTTTTGCGCGGGCGACGTCCTTCAGCTTTTCCACGTTCACGCTTTCGAGAACGGGGAAATAGTCTTCGTCCAGCACGAGAACTTCGAAGATCGCGATGCGGCCGCGGTAGCCTTGCTGACGGCATTCGGGGCAGCCGCAGGCCTGCCAGAGCGCGGGTTCTCGGTCGACGGGCGCAGAGACGTTGAAGGTTCGCAAAACGTCGCGCGGTTTCGGGACGGGTTTCTTGCAGGCTGGACAAAGCTTTCGCACGAGGCGCTGCGCGATGATCATGTGCAGCGTCGCGGGCAGCAAAAATGGTTCGACGCCGAGATCGATCAGGCGCGGCACGGCGCTGAAAGAATCGTTCGTATGCAGCGAACTGAAAACCAAGTGACCGGTCAGCGCCGCGCGCACCATGAGCTGGGCGGTTTCGCGGTCGCGCGTTTCGCCGACGAGAATGACATCCGGGTCCTGGCGCAGCAGCGTACGCAGCCCGGCGCTGAAGGTGAGGCCGATCTTTTCGCTGACCTGGGTCTGCCGGATATGCGGCAGGCGATATTCGATCGGATCCTCCAGCGTGAAAACGGCGCGCTCGAGACGATTCACCGTGTTCAAGGCCGTGTACAGTGTAGTGGTTTTTCCACTACCGGTCGGGCCGGTGACGAGGATCACGCCATGCGGGCGTGTGACTGCGTTGGCCAGGGCGATTTCGTCTTCCTTGCGGACGCCGAGCGATTGGAGATTCAGCAACAGATTGCCGCTATCGAGAACGCGGAGCACGACGCTCTCGCCGAAGTTCGTCGGCAGGCAGGAAACGCGGATGTTCAGCTCGCGGCGTCCGAGCGTGAAGCTGAAGCGGCCGTCCTGCGGTAGTCGGGTTTCGGATACATCGAGATTGGCCATGACCTTCAGGCGCGCGATGAACGCGTCTTGAAGGTCCTTCGGTATGAGCAGGAACGACTGCAGCATTCCGTCGTGGCGCATGCGGATGCGGAGAGACTTTTCGTCGGGCTCGAAATGAATGTCGCTGGCAGACTTCCTCACCGCGGCCGCGATGATCTGCTCCACCGCGCGAATCATCGGCGCGGTGTTGTCGTCGCCCTTGCGACCGCTGATTTTCATCAGCTCGTCGATCGTTTGGTCGAGTGTTCCCTCGCGGTCGTTGACCGAGGAAAGTTTTTCGAGAATGTCCGGCTTCGGCGCGGTCAGGACTTCGACCTTCAGACGCGTGAGTTGCTCGACGCGGTCGATCGCGACCACGTCGAACGGGTCGGCCATCACGAGCGTCAGTGTATCCGTTTCCCGCTTACATGGGATGAGGAGGGCCTGCTTGCAGAACTCGTAGGGGATGAGCGCGACGACCTCGGATTCGATGTCGAGCTTGAGGACATTGACCGTCGGGGTCTGCGCGTCCTGCGCGAGAAAGCTGGAGATGTCCTGCTCGCTGACGAAGCCGAGCTGTTGCAGGACGGCGCCGATCAGCTTGCCGGTGCGCTTTTGTTCGCGCAGCGCGAGCTCAAGCTGATGCGGGGTGATCAGACCCGCCTCGAGCAACCGATCGCCGAGGCGTTTCGGAGGGGCGGCTGGGGTCGGAAGGGACATAAAAAGAGCGGGCGCGAGCTTTGGCCCGACGCCCGCTGGGAAAAGAGAGTGCTGGGCGCCCGGTTTACTGGTGCGCGAGGTAGATGTAGACCGTTGTGCCAGCCGCGGTATAGGCGACTTTGCCCTGCGTGTCGGCTATGCCAGCGGTGGCCGGCGTGAGTGAGTCGCCATCGATGCGAAGGCTCAGCTCACGCGCTTCTGCGGGAGTCGTGCCGACAATGACTGCGGAGACCACGCGGGAACCAGTGGGGAGATCGGTTGTGCCATCGAGTTTGTAGTTGGCTCCATTTGTTCCGGGCACCGCGGTGCTGCTCGTCACTGAAATGATTCGTGATTGCCCGGTCTGGGAAACGCCGCCGGTGCTGGTCCAAACGCCCGTGGCGGCATTGCGCGTCCACGCGGCGCCGGCCAGCGGAGGATTCTGCGGCTGATTGCCCAGTTTCACGACGAAACGTCCGTCGAGAATGCCCGTGTTTATAAGAAGATCGTCGATGCGGGAATTGTTTCCCGTGGTCGGAACCGTGCCGTATTTGCCGGCGAAATCCGAAATCGCAGACTTCGCGGAATTGATGGAGCCGACCGTGTTCGTCACGCGGGACGAAGCGATGGTGGCAAAGACTTTCGGGACGATGATGACGGCCAGGATCGCGATGATCGCGAGCACGCCGATCATTTCGACGAGGCTGAAGCCTCCGCGTTTGCGGAGGGAACGACGGGAGTGAACAGGAATCATGGGATAATGGCTTTCGCATCACATCGGCCATCTCTCCCAATTCTTAAGAGGAAACAGCCCAGGGCGGCCGGGGGTAACGGCTCAGACAGCTCTCTAACGCCCGATTCTCGCCCGACCCTCGCGAAACGCGGAGGGGGATTTCCCATGATGACGACGAAAGGCCCGAGTGAAGCTGGCGTTGCTCGAAAACCCCGTGCGAAACGCAATCTCGCCAATGGGCAGCTCGGGCTGGGTCAATAAATCAGCCGCAAGCTCGAGTTGTTGCCGTTGCACCTCTTGATAAATGCTCAGCCCGAGCGATTGCCGAAAACGCATCTCCAGTCCTCGGCGGGAAACTCCCGCGGCACGCGCAATCTCGTCGACATAAATCGCATTGCCCACGTTTTCGCGAATGTGATCGAGCGCGATACCCACGGCTTCGTCCGCGACCGCATACGCATCGGTCGACCGCCGCGTGATGATTTTCATTGGCGGCACCAGGGTCGTGGCGGTGGCGACACGTTCGCCGCGCAACAGCCGGTCGACGCGTTCGGCCGCCAACCAGCCGATCGAGTCGGCATTCAATTGGATGCTGGAGAGTTCGACATGGGCGAACTCGATGCGGGTGAGATCGTTTCCGACGCCCAGGATCGCGATGTCCTGCGGAATGCGCCGGCCCAAGGTGCGACAGGCGTCTTCGACTTCGAGCGCGACGCGATCGGTGAACGTGAAGACTCCGGCGGGGCAGGGCAGTTGGCGGACCCAGTCCGTCAGCTTCTGCCGCACACGCTCGGGATATGGCGCGGTCTGGTCGCCTAACGGCAGGAAATGCGCCGAGACGGTTGAGTCGCTGCCCGGCTCCGCGGATTTCCGCGCCTCCTCGCGAAACGCGTTTAACCGCTGTTGTGAGCCATGATGGGTCGGGCTGCCCGCGTATCCGAAGTTCCGATACCCGCGGCGATGGAAATGGTGCAGCGCCATCCGGCCGACGCTCTCGTCGTCGCTGTTGATCATGGGCACCCGGGTGGTCGCCATTTCTCCGGAAATGTTGACCACTGGAAGGCGCAGGGAGGCGAGGCAGCGCTCGTCGCGGCTCGTGGCGACTTTCGCGATGATGGCGTGGACGCGGAGGCGCTTGAGCTTGGCCGCATTGTAGCCGGAGGTCTGGGCGAATTTCAGGACCGTGACCTCGGCGCGCGAGCGGTAATATCGGGCGATGCCGCGCAGGATGGAGCGGCCGTGTTCCGTCTCGAGCGGGAGGAAGGCCGCAATGCGAAGCGGCGGGCGAAGGCGTGGAGGGGTTTTGCGCAAAATGTTAAACGATATGCGTGAAACGCAAAGCAGCCATCCGGTCAATTCTCTATACTCCGCGCCACCTCTGATCCGTCAGTCGCGTGTTTGCCCGTGGCTTCTGGTTTCCCAAGATCAGCTTTCCCTTATGTCCGTTTCCTTCCGAATTGTCCCACTAGCCCTGCACGATAGTCTCGTGTCCGTCGCGTACCAAAAGCGTGGATACGACGAAAGCGAAGCTCGCGATGCCGCGCGCATCTGCGCCTCCGCGGCGCGCCACGGCATCCGCACGCACAATGCGCTGAAAGCGCTGCATCTCGATCACCTGATCGGAAGCGGCGGCAAAGGCTGCGTTCCGCGGGCGCAGATCCGTGAGCTGCCGCATCGTTTTCCTGCGGTGAAACGCTGGGACGCCCAGCGCAAGTTTGGTCCGTCCGTGGCCTTTCGCGCGATGGAAGAAGCCACGAAGCTCGCCGACACCTACGGCTGCGGCACCGTCGTCGTGGACAACGCTTTTCACTATCTCTGGGGCGGCGGTTTCGTCCTCGATGTCGCGGAGCGGGGTTACATTGGCTACACGAATTGCACCTCGGCCCTGGCCGAAGTGGTTCCCTTTGGAGGCAAGTACCCGACGCTCGGCACGAATCCGCACAGCTGGGGATTTCCGACGAGCAAGGCGATCGGGTTTCCCATCGTGATCGATTGGGCGACATCCGTGATCGCGATGGGCCGCGTGCAGCAGTTGAAGCGCGAAGGTCTGAAGCTCCCGCCCGATGCCGCGGTCGACGCCAACGGCCAGGTTACCACCGATCCGTCGCAGGTCGCCGCGCTCCTCGCGTTTGGCGCGCATAAAGGCTACGGCATGGCGCTGATCGACGAACTGGTTTCCGGCTTGATCGGCGGTTCGCTGCCGACGATTCGCGGGCGTTGGGCGGATGACGGCGACAAGCATACGCCGACGTTCTATTTCCAAGTGATCCATCCCGAGGCGATGGCTTGCGGAGATTTCGCGAAGGGCCGCAGCCAGTCGGAAAACTTGAAAGCGGTGATCGACGACATTCTCGGGCACGGCAACGAGAAGTGTCTGCTGCCTGGCGAGCCGGAGGCGCGCTTCGCCAAGAAGTCGGACGCGGCCGGTGGTCTCCTCTTCACCGATGCGGAGATCGAGGAGTTCAACCAAATCGCGTCGTCCTGCGGCCAGCCCGCCTGGCGCGTTGCTGATTTCCCAATCTTCACGGAGAAAAAATGAGCACCTCGTTTCTCGATAATCTTTTTGGACTCAAAGATCGCGTCGCCATTGTCATTGGCGGCACGGGTGAACTCTGCGGGGCGATGGCCGAAGGCCTCGCGCAGGCTGGCGCCGAGGTCGTGCTGGTCGGCCGCAGCCTGGAAAAAGCCCAGGCGCGCATCGCGAAAATCGAGCAGGCCGGCGGCCGCGCTTGGTTTCACGCGGCGGACGCCAGCGATCGTGTATCGATAGAAAAACTACGCGACGCGGTGCTGGAGCGCTCGAAGCGCATCGACATCGTGGTCAATGGCGCCGGCGTGAATTCGGCCACGCCCTTTTTCCAGATCGAGGACGCGGAGTTGGACCGTATTCTCAACATCAACTTCCGAGGCATTTTCCTGAGCTGCCAAGTGTTTGGAAAGTACCTCGTCGAACAGGGCAAGGGCGGATCGATCATCAATCTCGGTTCGATGTCCGGCATCATTCCGCTCTCCCGCGTTTTCACCTATTCCGCGTCGAAGGCCGCCGTGCACAATCTCACGAAGAACCTGGCGCGCGAGTGGGCTCCCCAGAACATCCGCGTCAACGTGATTGCTCCCGGTTTCTTTCCCGCCGAGCAGAATCGCAAGGTTCTCACGCCCGAGCGCGTGAACATGATCATGGGCCACACGCCGATGAAGCGCTTCGGCGATGCTCAGGAACTCATCGGCGCGACGCTGCTCCTCGCCAGCGAAAAAGCCGGAGGCTTCATCACCGGCACGGAACTCGCGGTGGATGGCGGCTTCAGCTCGATGACGATCTAACGACTTTTCTGCAGATGCGCCCAATCAATCAATTCCTGCTCAGCAACGGCTTCATGCTCTCGACCAATCCGTGCATCAGCCCGGATTTCTGTCTGGACTGGCCCGCTCTCTCCCAAGCGCTGCAGCGCGGTGACACGCTGCGCGTCCACGAAGCGAGCCGCTTTCAGACGGCTCATGGCGATTGGGTCATCGTCGAGCAGCCGGCCAACGGCGATCGCGCCTGGAAACTCACGCCGCGCGCGGGGGCCAATGCGCTGAGTGTATTGAAAGAAGGGATACAACTGAAGGACGGCGCGGCGTTTCCGGCGACGTTCGAAAATCTCCTGCTGCTCAAGAACCACGTCCAGGAGGCCGATCCGGGCTCGACGATTTTTCCGCGGGCGGACGAGCGAGTTGCCCGAAGCACGTTGGGGATTGGCGCGCGTTTTACCACGCTGCATTGGCCGGCAGTCGAGTGGGCGATGGCCGCGCTGGGCATCGGCGTGACGGCGAATCAAAACAGCATTCCGCGCGAGCTGGTTTTCGACGTCGACGTGATGCTGGCGAACAAACTGGAAAAGGTCCCGTTTCCCTTCATCGGCACAGAGGTACCCGAAGGGCACCAGGGGCAGTCCGTCGAGGGCATGAGCCATGGCGCCATCCTCTCGAAGTTGGAAACCGGCTTTCATCGCCGCCGTATCGCCTGGAATTTCAACGCCGATCACCAGCCGATTGGCGGAAAGTTCGACAAACGCGAGCAACAGCTCGTCGAGGGCTGCGTGCTGGCCAACTATATCACCTTCGATCTATCGCCTGAGTTGAGCCAGAACGCCCCGGCCGGTTTGATCGAGGTCGACGGCCGCGTGGTGGAGAAGGTGAAGCAGCGCCTGGACAAGCTCGGACTTTCGCAAAGCGGCGCCGAATTCGAGAAATTACTGCTGAAAGTCTGGCCGGCCCTTAAGAAAATGCAGCGGCGAGACGAACTGTATCGCAAACGCCGCGAGGCGCTTTTCACAACGCAAGTGGGCCGCTCCTATATTCGCGAACTATCGATCGATGAGCTTCCGGGCCGGACTACCCCGGAGACCACCGCTATCATGCTCGCTCTCTGCGAAGAGCTGGGGATGCCGATTTCTTTCGTCGCGCCGGCGTTCGGGTTTCAAAAGAACCTCCCGTTCCCCGACAACGCCGAGCTTCGCAAGCTGATCCAGGCGCAGTGGGATGTTTGCCGCGCCTTCAACGCCAGCATCGGTTTCCATTCGGGATCGGGCAAATCGGCCGAGAACTACCGCGTGATGGGCGAGATCACGGGGAGCCGTTTGGAGATCAAGACCAGCGGCCGCTACACTTACGAAATGGGTCGGGCTCTCGCTGCTTCGAGCGATAAGGAAGACCACGCGCTTTGGTTGGATTGGTATCGCTTCACGCTCGATCTCGCGCTCGCCGGAGCCTTCAGCGATCAGCAGACGGAGCGCGATATGGCGCGCTCGTTCATCAGCGCGACGGTGGGCACGGGGGTGAAGCCGGAAAAGCTGTTCGAGTCCATCGAGTCGTGCCGCGCGGCATTGAAAGCTCTCACGCCGAGCCCGGATCATGTCGTGTTTTTCGAGTACAATTTCCTGTACGTCCTGGCGGCGGGCGGCCGGGCGGAGAAGTCCGCGCTCGGCGATCACGGTCCCGAAGGTTATCGGCAACGCGCCCGTTTCTATCGCATCAGCGACGAAGCCCGCCTGCGTTATGCCAAGGCCGTGGCCGGCTACATCGTCTTCCTCGCCGAGACTACTGGACTGGCCGACGCGGCGCGCGCTCGGCAGGCCAATGACAAGCTCGAGAAGTCTTCGTCCTATCGGGACTTCATCGCGCAAATCGGAAACGTATCCAATTAAGCACGACATCGCCAAACAGATGAAGCCCTTTATCACCGACGACTTCCTGCTCGAGACGGACCATGCTCGCGAGTTGTACCATCGTTTCTCGAAGCAGCAGCCGATCTTCGATTATCACTGCCATCTTCCGCCGGAGCAGATCGCCGCGAATCATCAGTTCGCCGACCTCGCGGACGTTTGGCTGGGAGGCGACCACTACAAATGGCGCGCGATGCGCATCAACGGCATTCCCGAGCGCTTTTGCACCGGTGATGCGACGCCCCGCGAGAAATTCGACGCCTGGGTCAAGACGCTGCCGTACACGCTGCGCAATCCGCTCTATCATTGGTCGCATCTCGAGCTGCTGCGCTACTTCGGCATCAGCGAGCCGATCACGGCGAAGAATGCGGATGACATTTGGCGCAAAGCGAATGAGCAGCTGCCGAAGCTGCGGACCCATGACATCCTGAAAAAATTCGATGTCGCGGTCGTGTGCACGACCGACGATCCGGCGGACGACCTAGCGTCGCACGAGGCGATCAAGAAGAGCGGTCTGACGACGCGCGTTTATCCGACCTTCCGTCCGGACAAGGCGCTGAATTTCGGCGATCCTGTGGCCTTCAATCAGTGGCGCGAGCGCCTCGAGCAGCGCGTGGGTAATCCGATCAACTCGCTGGATGATTTGCTTTCGGCGCTGCGCAAACGTCATGACGCATTTCACGCGTTAGGTGGCCGCCTGTCAGATCACGGACTGGACCGTTGCTGGAGTGAACCGGCGGAGCACGCGGATGCGGCGCCGGTTTTCGCCGCTTTGCGCGCGGGTCGGAAAGCGGATCGTGAGGCCGGCGCGAAATATTGCAGCTTCCTCATGCGGGAATTCGGCCGCTGGGATGCCGCGAAAGGTTGGACGAAACAGTTGCACATTGGAGCACAACGCAACAATAACACCCGCATGCGGCGAGAACTCGGACCCGACACCGGCTACGACGGCATCGGAGATTTTCCGCAAGCGGAAGCGCTGGTGCGCTATCTCGATTCTCTGGACAACACGGGCGAGTTGCCCCGCACCATCGTCTATAACGCGAATCCGGCGGACAACTACGCCGTCGCCACGGCGGTGGGCAGTTTTGCCGAGGGCGGTCGTCCCGGCAAAGTCCAGTTCGGCAGCGGCTGGTGGTTCCTCGATCAGCAGGAGGCAATGGAGTGGCAGATGAATGCGCTGTCGAATCTCGGATTGCTCCGCCGTTTCGTGGGCATGGTGACCGATTCGCGCAGTTTCCTTTCGTATCCACGTCACGAATACTTCCGCCGCACGCTGTGCAATCTGCTCGGCAAGGACATCGCCCGCGGCGCCCTGCCGCGCGATCTCGACGAGATCGGCGCGATGGTCAGCGAGATTTCCTACACCAATGCCCGCGACCTGTTCCGAATGGATCTCGACGCGAAATACTCCTGAAGCCCGAGGGGACTTCCCCTCGTTTTGTGAAGCGCCACGCGCGCTCGAGCCAATGAATCACCACCCAGAAGATTTAACGGTAAACAGTTTCAGCGCGCGCATTCCATTTTCCCCCTAACAACCCCCCGAACATACCCACACCCCCCATGAGAACTCGCTTGGACCCGCTCCAGCTAGAATCGCGAGGCTTACTGCGCAAACTGCGCGGTCGCGCCTTGGCTGTCAGTATCGTTGTTGCCGCACTGCTCAGCTCTGAAGCCCTTGCTCAGAGCCCGGCAGGATCCGGCGCCATCACCGGTCGAATCCTGAACGCCGACAACGGCACGTACATCAAGAATGCGCGTGTCACGATCGCCGGAACCAACCGCGAGGTCAGGACCGACGATTACGGCTTCTTCCGGATCGACAACGTCCCCGCCGGACAGGTCGAACTTTCGATCACATATCCGAATCTCCTCGCCCAACACGCGAGTGTCACGGTGCAACCGGGACAGACCGCAGAGGAGAATTTGTCGATGACCTCGAGTGAAACCGGGACCACCGGCGAAGGCACGATCGTGCTCGATGCCTTCAAGGTTACGAGCCAACGCGAAACCAATGCCCGCGTCATCGCGAACGAAGAACAACGCAATGCGCCGAATCTAAAAGTGGTCGTGTCCGCCGATTCGTTTGGCGACGTCACCGAAGGGAATATCGGCGAGTTCATGAAGTACCTGCCCGGTATCAGCGTGAACTATGTTGCAGCCGACGTCCGCACCGTATCCGTGCGCGGCTTCCCCGACTCGTTCACCGCGGTTTATGTCGACGGCTCCCGCGCGGCCAGCGCCGCCTCGGGCAGCGCGACGCGTACGTTCGAACTCGAGCAGGTTTCGATCAACAATGTTTCGCGCATCGAGGTGACAAAGGTCCCGACGCCGGACTTTCCGGCGGACGTCCTTGGCGGCACGGTGAACATGATCAGCAAGAGCGCCTTCGAGCGCGCTGGCGCTGAACTGCATTATCGCGTCTATGCGAGCGCGAACAGTGAAGATACGGATCCCTTCCGCCGCACATCCGGCCCGGGCCGCGACAGCAGCTTCAAAGTCCTTCCTGGCTTCGATTTCGATTACACACTGCCGATCACGAAGAACTTCGGCATCGTTCTCACCGGCCTCAGTTCGAACCAGTTCAACGAACAGCATCGCACGCAACTCGGCTGGCGTTTCGCCGGCGGCGGCGCGACCGCTGAAGATCCGTACCTGCAAACCTACACGATGCAGGACGGCCCGAAGAACTCTTTCCGCGATTCGATCAGCTTGAAGGCCGATTGGCGCATCAGCCCAGGACAAATCCTGTCCGCCGGCTTCCAGGCGAACTACTACCAGTCGTTCTTCGGCAATCGTAACATCAACTGGACGACCGGCTCGCTGCAGCCCGTCGCCTGGACTCCCGATTCCACCACGGGCGCCGTCGGCGGCAGCCCGGGCGTGAACTTCGGCGCATCGTTCCGCGACAAGATGGGCGCGATGAAAGCCGGCAACATCCGCTACTCGCTCAATCGCGACGGTTGGGAAATCGACGCAGGTCTGAACAACTCCATCTCGCGTAGTTGGTATCGTGATACAAACCACGGCCACTTCGAGGTCGTGAACGCGGTGATGCAGGGCGTCAGCTCGGTGAACTATGGCGGCATCGGCGATGATCGCCCAGACACGCTGATTTCACTCAACTCCAAGGGTGAGGAGATCAATCCCTATCGCTTGGAAAACTATCGCATTACGACGGCGCGTTCGCGTCCGCTCGATGGCCGCGACGAGTTCAAGGGCGCGCGCCTCAACGTTCGCCGTCGTTTCGGCGACTTCGGCGTCAAGACCGGCGGACTTTGGAGCAAACAGGAACGCGATATGCGCCGTTACCAGACAGACTGGACGTACGTTGGCGCCGACGGCAAAGCCAACACGGCGGACGACGTGGCGACAGTCTTTGCGGATACGACGTACTCCGGCACGCCTCCGGGCTTCGGCTTCCCAAGCATTCAGTGGCCCAGCGCGTATGCCGCTTGGGATGACTTCGTCGCAAATCCGAGCCATTTCACGCAGACGGCTTCACAGGTCGCCGCCGCGGAAAAATTCCGCATCCAAAACTCGCAGGAATTCACGGAAGATATTTCGGCGCTTTACCTCATGGGTGATGCGAAGCTGATCAATAACAAGCTGAACATCGTCGCAGGCGTTCGTTACGAGCGCACGAAGGATTCCGGCCAGGGCGCTCTGGTCAATCCGGACGCTATTTTCCAGCGCAACGCAGACGGCAGCTTTGTGCTCGATACTTCGGGAAAGCGTGTCCGCAAACCGGAGGCCGGTGCGGCCGGTTCGATTGACGAGGTCAAGCTGACGATGAAGGAACGGGGTTTCTCCGCGTCACAGTCATACGACGGATTCTATCCGAGCATCAACGTGACCTATAATATCACGGAGCAACTGCTAATCCGCGGTGCGTTTGCCCAAACCTTCGGTCGGCCCGACCTCGGCAACATCCTGCCGCTGGCTCGCGTCAACACGGATGTCGTGACCTACGAGGATGGTGGCAGCAGCCCGAGCTCAATTCCCCCGCGGACAATTATTGTGAACAATCCAGGACTCGAGCCCTGGAAGGCCAACAACTACGACGTGAGTCTGGAGTATTACATGAAGGACGGCGGCGTTGTCTCGGGCGGCGTGTTCCTGAAAACGTTGAAGAACTTCTTCGGCACGGACACCCACACGGCGACGGCGAGCGAATTGGAATCATTCGGCCTCGATCCGGCCCTTGCGGGTCTCGATTTGACCACGACGCTGAACGTCGGAGATGCGCGCATCTCCGGCTATGAGCTCAACTACAACCAGCCGCTCGGCCGGTTCGGTGCGTGGGCCAAGCCGTTCACCGTCTTCGCCAATGCCACGGCTCTCCACCTGTCGGGACCGAACAATGCGGACTTCTCGAACTTCATCAGCAAGACGGCGAACTGGGGTATCACATATAGTCGCGCCCCGTTTGTCGTCATGCTGAAGTGGAACTTCCGCGGTCGTCAGCGCAATTCCGCCCAAACGGGTGCGGCCTACGGTGCCACCGCCGGTTTTTATGAGTACTATGCGCCGCGCCTGAATCTCGACGTGAATGCGGAGTATCAATTCTCCAAGCACGCGTCGGTGTTCTTCAACGCCCGCAATGTCTTCAACAAGTCTCAGGATCTCGAACGTTACAACGAAGACGTACCCGACTACGCCAAGTTGTATCGCCGCGAGAATTTCGGTGTGCAACTCGCGCTCGGCGTGAAGGGCACGTTCTAATCAACCGCAATCTGGGGGGCACGCCGAGCGCGACTCGGCGTGCCTTTTTTTTCTCCGCATCATGAATCGCACAATGCCAAATCGCTTCCTCGCACTGTTTGCTCTCACCGTCACCTGCGCCTTTTCGCAGGCGTTACCTGCCACTTTTTCCGACGCGACGCCGCTGACGTGGTCGCAGCGCATAGCCGATTCCGAGATCGGGCGGCGTGGCGAATCCCTGACCTACAAAGAAGGCGGCCGCGCCAAATGGGATTATGCCGCGGCGTTCTTTGAACTCTCACTTTTCAAGCTCACCGGCGTGACTCAGGAGACGCGTTATGCCGATTACGCGACCAAATCTCTTTCGTCATTTATCACGCCAGAGGGAGGCATTCACACGTTCAAGGTCGAGGACTACAATCTGGACAACATTCCCGGCGGCCGCGTGCTGCTGAACATCTACGCGAAGACAAAGGACGAACGATACAAGAAGGCGGCGGATCGGTTGATCGATCAACTCGCACATCAGCCGCGCACGAGCGACGGCGGATTTTGGCACAAGCAGAGATATCCGTATCAAATGTGGCTCGACGGGCTCTTCATGGGTGAGCCATTCGCCGCGCACTACGCGAAGACCTTCCATCAACCCGAGCATTTTTCCGAGGTGGCGAAGCAAATCATCCTGATGGATCGCCACGCCTACGATCCGAAAACCAGTCTGTATTATCACGGTTGGGATGAGAGCCGGAAGGAGAGCTGGGCTAACAAGGAGACCGGCACGTCGCCGAATTTCTGGAGTCGCGGCATCGGCTGGTACGCGATGGCGTTGGTCGACACGCTGGATGTCTTGCCCGCCGACTTGCCGGAACGTCCGCAGTTGATGGATATCCTCAAACGCGTGGCCAAGGGAATCGAGCGCTACCAGGATCCGAAGTCCGGCGTTTGGTGGCAGGTCACGGATCAGGGTGACCGCAAAGGCAACTACCTCGAAACAACCGGTTCCTCGATGTTCGTCTACGCCCTAACCAAAGCGGTGAACCACGGCTGGCTCGATCGTGACCAGACGCTGCCGGTGATCACGAAAGGATATGCGGGCATTCTCCACGAGTTCGTCAAACCTGACGACAAGGGCGGATGGCAACTCATCCAATGCTGCTCCGTCGCCGGGCTGAGCTACGGCCGGGATGGAAGCTTCGAGTATTATATTCACGAGCCGATTGTTTCGAACGATCTGAAGGGCGTCGCACCATTCATTCTCGCGGGCATCGAAATGCAGAAACTCGTCTCGCCAAAATCGGCGAACGCTCCCGCGCACCTGTCCGGCACTCCGACGCCGGGCTGGGAAAAAATGGCTGTCGTGCTTTCACGGATACAGGCCCCGAAATTTGCCGAGCGCGATTTCAAGATCACCGATTATGGCGCCAAGGCGGATGGCAGCCTCGCGACTGCGGCGATTCGGCAGGCGATCGAAGCCTGCAGCAAGGCAGGCGGCGGGCGTGTCGTGGTTCCGGAAGGAACGTTTTCGACGGGCGCAATCCACCTGCTCAGCGGCGTAAATCTGCATTTGCGGGCCGGCGCGACGCTGAAGTTTTCGGCGAATCCCGCGGATTTTCTTCCGATCGTGATGACGCGTTTTGAAGGTATCGAATGTTTCAACTACTCGCCGCTGATCTACGCGTTCGAGCAGCGCGACATCGCAATAACGGGCGAAGGCACGCTCGATGGATCAGCCTCCGAGGAAAATTGGTGGGGCTGGACGAAGCGCGGTAAGAGTAAGCAGCGGGGCGACACGAAAGCGCTGGGCGAAATGGGAGCGAAGGGTGTTCCCGTGGAAGATCGCAAATTCGGCGAGGGCCATTTTCTACGACCGGCATTTATTCAGCCTTATCGTTGCCAGAATATCTTGATCGAAGGCGTGAAGATCCGGAATTCGCCGATGTGGGAAATCAATCCCGTGCTCTCGAAGAACATTACCGTGCGCAACGTCGATATTCTCTCGCACGGGCCCAATAACGATGGTTGCGATCCGGAGAGTTGCGAAGACGTGCTGATCGAGGGCTGCACGTTCGACACCGGCGACGATTGCATCGCGATCAAGTCGGGACGCAACGACGATGGTCGCCGTGTCGGCGTCGCTTCGAGCAACCTGGTCATCCGGAACTGTGTGATGAAGGACGGTCACGGTGGCGTCGTGATCGGCAGCGAAGTGGCGGGTGGTTGCCACGACGTGTTTGTCGAAGATTGCCAGATGGACAGCCCGAATCTCGATCGCGCGTTGCGTCTCAAGTCGAACGCGATGCGCGGAGGTGTGATCGAGAATGTATTCATGCGGCGGGTACAAGTGGGCCGCGTGAAGGAGGCGATCCTGACGGTTGATTTTCTCTACGAAGAAGGCCCCAACGGGAAATATTCACCGACGGCGAGGAATATCGTCATCGAACAAGTCACGAGCAAATCCACTCCACGGGTCCTCTACATCGCTGGATTTCCCGCGGCCACGATCGACAATATTCTGCTGAAAGACTGCACCTTCAGCGGCGTCGAGACGGCGGATCTGGTCGAATACGCTGGGAAGATCACGTTCGACCACGTGCGGATCGAATCGGCGAAGAAAACCGAGAGCCTGAATCGCCGCGCGATGTGATGCGGCGGTTCAGGTTGTTTTCGGCGAATCTAACCAACTCGACGAAACGGCTAGACGAGTTTTTGCAGGGCTTCGAGGCGCTGCGCGCTGGACCGGCCGCAGACGCCTCCCTCGCTCGTCCACCATTCGGCGCCGTCGCGCAGGACACGGCAGACGGCGCCGCTGATTTCGACTGTGAAACTCGGCTCCGGCGATTGTTGTGATGCTCCTTTCGCCGGTTCCGGCGCGCCGCCACCCACGAGAGCCACCAGCCAAAATTCTCCGGCGGCGTGATCTTTCTTCAGTGCCGGCATGTTGGAAAGCGAAGTCAGGACGTGAGAATTCGCGCCGACTTCCACCGTCTCGGCGACGCTCGCGCCGAATAGATCGCGCATCCAACTGCGTCCCCACGGAGTGGATACGACGGCCCAGGACGGCGATTCGCCGCTGGCAATCTCGGTCGTGACGGTCGCGCGAACGATGTAGGGCGCAGCGAAGCCGCCTTCATACGACCAGAGTGGGCGCGCGCTTTGAATGTGATGAACGCGCACGTGACAGGTCTCTGCGGCGATCAACCAGGTGCGCGCCGTGACGTCGGCCCACGGTGTCCAACGCGAGTAGGCCACGCCATCCTGCAGCGCGGCATCGTAAGCATGTTCACGCACGCGGTAACGGCGGTTGTCGTCACTCAGCGCGAGCATGTTGTCGAAACCGCCTTCCATCGGCGTCGCCGAACTCGCGGGCACGCAGAAACCGAAGCGCGTCGAGTATGCGAATTTTGAATACTTCTGCGGCGCATGGCGCGGCCAGTCTTCGACTTCCTGACCGGGGTTCAGCGCCGTGACATCACGTGTCTTTGGATCCGTCACGGCCACGAGTCGGGCTCCCGCGATGGAGTGCACGGCTTTGCGGGCTGGCAGCGGAGCCTCCTCGGCGCGCCAAAAGGGATGATCGGCGGAAAGCGCGAGAGGCGTGAACGCCTTCAGGCCCCAGTAAGGTGAACCGGAGGAATTGTAGCTCTCGGCCATGAGCAGATTCGGATAAGCATAGCCGATGGTGAGGAGACCGGTTTCCGAAAAGATCGGTTGATTGATCCACCAGCGCAGATGCCGCAGGTAGAGACCTTTGATCACGGGCCAGGGGAGGGCTTCGACTGGGGCGAAGGCGAGGCCGCCCCAAAACGCGCCTTGGGCGAAACGATATGTCAGGCTCCGGCCGAAAGGCAGGGCCGATCCGTCCGCGGAAAAATAGTGAATGAAATCTTTCGCGAAGAGGCGGGCGCGCTCGAGAAAACGAGCGGACCTCGCCGGATCGGAGTCTCCAGCGACACGCGCGTAGAGTAGTGAATAAAAATGAAAGGCCATCGGCACGTAGTAGTCGCCGTAGTGCCCATCTCGATACGGCGCGCCCGATGGGCCATCCTGGTACCAGCCATTGCCGAGGTAAAATTGATCGATGCGCGCGAGATCGGATTCGATGCGGTCGGCGTTGAACGTTTGTCCGACGGAGCGCAGCCCGATATTCACGAGAACGCGAAAGAACAGCCAATTGCTCTGCACGAGCTTCACGTCGTTGATGTGATTCAGCCATTTCGCGAAGCGCACCTGAGTCGGCGCGCTGAGCTTTTGCCACAGTTCGCGCGGCGCGAGCGCGAGTCCCACGCCGAAGGCTGCGGCTTCGACGCTGCGTTGATCGTAGTCACCGGACCAGCCCCAGAACTCGGCGTGATCTGGATTCGTTCCGTTCTCGATACCCTGCCGCCAGAGATCCCAGTGCTGAAACTTGCCGCCACCCGCGACAAAGGGAATCAAACCCCAGAGCGGTCGCGCGAAACCTTCGAGCAGACCTGCGGGATCGCCGTAGAGCGCGCGGTTTTGACCGAGCAAAACCTGCGCTCGTCCGGGAGAAAAATGAGGAAGCACCGGCTCGATCAGATCATTCAGCAAACGCTGAACATCGGAACGGGTTTTTAGCGGATTGGAGCGAAGGCGGGTGGTGGTATCCATTTTGAAAGGCGAAGGATGAAGTAAGAAGTATGAATGCAGAATGGTCGAACCGGAGTCTCGGACCGCGTCTGACTTGTCTGAAACAAATGGGCTCTGAGGTAGGGCGAGCCGTCCCTGGCGAGCCGCGTTTTGCGCTTCACCTAACCTTCAGGATGAGCCACGTCAAACGCGGCTCGCCAGGGATGGCTCGCCCTACCCCGGAGGCTGGTCAGGCCGGTGGACGAAAACACAATGCTGCATGCCGCCCACCGTCGCAAATTACGCCGTGCGCGCCAAATGCTCTCTGCGAATTTCGTAAGCGAGGGGTTGGCCTCGCAGGAAGCGCTGAAATTCTTCGATCATGGCTCGCCCCATTCGCCGACACTCGGGTCCGAGCGAACCCGCGATGTGGGGGGTCAGGAACACATTCGGCAGATCGAAGAGCGGCGAGTCCGGCGAGGGCGGTTCTGGATCAGTCACGTCCACGATGGCCTGCAGGTCAGGGCGAGCGCGGAGCGTCGCGATCATTTCGTCCTCGCGCACGACGGCGCCGCGGGAGGTGTTGATCAGCGTCGCGCCCGTTTTCATCGAGGACAGGAGCTTTTGCCCGATCATGCCGGTGGTCTCGGGCAGCAGCGGCGTGTGCAGGGAAATCACGTCGGCGGTCGCGAACAGCTCGTCCAGCGAAACGCGGCGCACTTTGAGCGAGGCCAATTCATCGGCCTTCGCGAACGGATCGTAGGCCACGACGTTCACGTCGGTGTTGGCGAGCCACTGCGCCACGCGGCGGCCGACCAACCCCAGGGAGACCAAGCCCACCGTTGAACCGTATCCACCGGGCAAATACTTGGAAACCTCGGCTAGCGATTTGGGATAGGCGCGTCGCGCACGAACCTGTGCGGCCTGCTGCCAGGCGCGCTTGAGCGAGAGCAGAATCGATCCGAAAGCGAATTCTGCGGTGGGAACGGCGTTGAGCGCGGCCGCGTTGGCGAAAACAATTCCGGAATCCCACGATTCGTCGGTAAGCACCGCGCGGAGAGATCCAGCGCCATAAAAAGCAACCTTCAGCTTCGGCATGCGGCGCAAGAGCGCACGGTCCAGCCGCGGTCCACCCCAGCCGGTAAAGATGGCTTCGACCTGGTCGAGCCACGGCGGCGGATTGGAGCTCAGCTCTGGATCGGTCAGAGGCGGGCCGAGCACGCGGCCCAGCTCGCTCGCGGCGCGAAAACATTCGTCACCGTAAATTTGTTCGAAGGCGTCGGCCGCCAGAAAAAACGCGACGTTCATGAAGCTTCAGTGATCGCGGCCTCGATCGGGGTTGCCCCCGCGCGCCGTTTGGTCAGCTCGTCTTTGATTTGATAGGCTGCAGACTCAGTGAGGTCGTATTTGCTTATCAAATACAGCGCGAGCAACGCACCCAGGGTGGGCGCGAGAAAATAGGAATACTTCATCAACGTCAGGGTGTGCGCGGATTGCGCGCCGAGCTTCGCGTCGAAGCCGATCCAGACCAAAACGAAACCTGCGAGGAGTGAGCCGAGAGAGTTTCCTGCTTTCTCGAACCAGCTGAGAAGCGAGGTGAAGACGGCTTCGCGGCGCATGCCGGTCTTCAATTCATCCTGATCGGCAATATCTCCGAGCATCGCGCCGGGCAGGAGAAAAAGGCCGGCGGTTGCCGCGCCGTTCGTGCAGAGAACGATAAATTGAAGCCAGGGATGACCGGGATGATAGACGAAGAGTTTCGAGGCGCAGCCGGCGATCAGAATGCCAATCGCGATTTGCAGCGTGCGTTTTTTCCCGAAGCGGCGCGTGAGCGGCGGGTAGAGGAACATCGACGTTAGGATGGCCGAAACGTGGAAGCTCGATCCGAGAAAACCATAGGCCAGCGCGGAGGCCTTCAAATCGCCGCCGAACACATAGTAGGTGTTCATGTAGATACCGAGCATACCGACGAGGTTGTATCCGAAGCTGGCGATACAACGCGTGCCGAGCAGCGCCAGGAACGACGAATTGTCGCGAACGAGGCGGAGACTTTGCACCAGAGACGTGCGCGGTTGTTTGAGCGCGACGCGATGATAGTGGCGTTCGCGACAGAGAAAGACGGGAAGCAGGCCAGCGATAAGAAAGAGCACGGCACAGATGCCGGTAACCCAGCGCAGTCCGCTGATTTGATCATGAAAAATATTGAGCTGCGTCAGGCGGAACAGCCACTGGCTCGCGATTTGAAACGCGAAGCCGAAGATCAACGTGACGCCGACGACGCGCGTGCGTTCGTGATAGTCGTCAGTCGCCTCCAAGGTGAGCGCGCCCAGCGGCATCGAGTAGAGCGAGTGGGCTCCGTAGAAGACCAGTGACACAAGCAGCAGATGCCAGAAGAGCTCGCGTTGCGAGGCGCCGGAGTGAAACCACCAGAGCGCCGCGAAAAGCACCGCGAGCGGCACCGCGGCGACCACGAGCAATGGCCGCCGCCTTCCCCAGCGCGAACGGAAGTTGTCGGAGAATTGTCCGACCAGAGGGTCGAACATCGCATCCCACAACCGCTGAATGAAAACGATCGTGCTGATGAGCGCTGGGTTGAGGCCCAGCGTCATGTTGTAGATCGGATTGACCAGCACGTGCAGCGTGCCGTGAGTGCCGTCGGCGACCACCTTGCCAAAACTGAGACCGATCTTCTCGCGGAGAGGAACGCGGTCAGCTGAGGCAGTGGTGCGCGCGGCGGCGCGTCCGGAAAAAAGCGGCATCGTGGGGTAGAGAGCTCCGCGAGTCAGTCGCGGAGCTTGGCGGAAGGCTTAGAAGTTGTACGAGACGGTCAACTTCGCATTGAACGGCGTGCCCGCCCAAACCGAGGTCCGGCTCGTGCTTGCCGCGAGGTAATCTTTGTCCAGCAGGTTGTCGATGTTGAGCTGCGCGCGCCAGTGCTCGAGGAAACGGTACGAAGCGCTCGCATTCACGAGAGCACGGGCCGGGAGCCAGAACGACGGTTGCACGCGGATGACTTGGTCGGGCGTGCTGGCTGAAGTGACGCCAGAAGCGGTGTCGCCAGCGCGGCGGCTCAGGTAATCGACACCAATGCCGAGCGACAATCCGTCGAGCATCGGGGTGCTCTTGTTGAACGTGTAATTGACCCAAACGGCAGCGGCTTTTTCGGCGGTTCCGCGGAAGGGAACGCCGTCGGCGTCGCGATTCTTCATCAACGTGCCATTGCCGACAATCGAGAGATTCTTTGTCACCGCGTAGTTGAGTTCGAGCTCGAGACCGTGCGCGAGACGGTTGGAGAACAGAGGCGGTAGCAACGGGCTTGGGACCGGCACCGCGCTGTTCAGCGGATTCGGAACGGAAAAGTTGTCCTGCTTGATCTTGAAGTAGGCAAGGGTCGCGTAGAGACGGTTGTCGAACTGCTGCGTGCGAATGCCGAACTCGTGCTGTTTACTCGTCTGCGTATCGAAGAAGTTCGTCGCGGTGACCGAGGGGTTAACCGCGGTGGCCTGTTCCGAATAGCCGTAGTAGAGCGATGTGTTTTTAAGCACTTTGAAAACGACGCCTGCGGACGGCAGAGTGGCGTTTGGCGAAACACTGACGCGCTTCTTGAGCAGCAAGTCGATATTCTCGCTGAAATACCAATTGCGAGAAACACCCGCGCTGAGCAGCACGCTGTCGTGGAAAAGTCCGAGCACTTCGGACAAATACACCTGCTGATCGCGATAGTAACGTGTGTTGATGCCAGTGATGTTCGTCAGCGTGTAGCCGGTCCACTTGTAGTTTCTGAAGTCGGCCGGGCTGGGAACGGTGAAGTTCTGATTCTTTTCGTTCAACGTGGCGGCGTAGTTGATCGCGTAGCCGAACACCGTGGTCGATTTGATCGAGTCGGTGTGCAGCTCGTAGACGAAGTCGTTCTGGAGATTCGCGTAGTCGCGATTCTGCTGATTCACGCTGCCGCCGAGCGAGAAGGTCGGAGCATCGTTGCGAGTGGTACCATCCCAATGCCAGAGGCCGGTGGCGGGATCGACTTTGATGACCTGATTTGGCGCCGCGCCGATGTTCAATTGAACGGATTCCGCGTTCGACTTGATGAAGTTCGCCGCGACACGCATCGAAAGATTTTCCGTGAAGCTCGTGGTGAAGAACGCGCGATAATGTTGCGCGCTCTGGCTGCGAGTGACTTCAGGTCCTTGCGCGACGAAGTCCGTCGGAAGTCCGTCGAGAATATGCGCGGTGTTGCCCGAATCCGCGTAGAGCGAAACCGGCACGCCGCCATAGTTGAGCGCGCGCCAGTTGTAGAATTCGGCCTGCAACGTGAGCTGCGTGGAGGGACCGAACCGATACGTGAGCATCGGCATACCGATGTTGGAACGATGGAAATTGCCATCGCCGTAGTCGTCGGCGTCCTGAATCGCACCGACCACACGCAGCGCCAGCTTGCCGTCCATCGCGACGCGATTCACGTCGAGTTCGCCGCGGTTCGATCCGTATTGGCCAACCTGATACGAAACGTAACCCTGGTCCTTGAAGGTCGGCTTCTTGCTCACGGCATTGATCGTGCCGCCCGGGACGCCTTGTGGCGCAAGAATGGCGTTAGGGCCTTTGACCACTTCGATGCGGTCGACGATGATCGGATCGAGATTGGCGAAGGAGAAATAGCTGAAACCGTCGACCGTCGCGCCGTCGTTTTGGAAGCCGCGAATCGTCGTGCGGTCCTGGGCATTCGGAATGGTGGATTCGTAAACGCCGGCGACGTACTTGGCAGCGTCGATAAGCCGTCCGGCACCGATGTCGTTGATCAGATCGCGGGTGACGACCGAGACGCTCTGAGTGGAATCGAGCAGAGCGACGCGCACACGGGCGCCCGACGTCGCCTCACTCGCTTGATAGCGGCTTGTCGGCGCGGCCGAAATATTGAAGGGAGAGAGGTAGACCGTCTCGTCCTCACTCGCCGTCGCTGCGCCTGCGGCGGTGTTGGCGGGCTGAGCGGCAGGCGTTGTTTGAGCAAAAAGCGATCCGGCTGACGCCGTCGCGAGAGCTGCAAGCAGGGGGAGAACCAGGCGTCGCGAGACGCTCCGGCTATTGGTGGTAGGCATGTTAGGTTTGGGTAAATCTCGGCGCGATCGCGGCCTTGGGATACCTAGTTCGGCCGATGTTTTGCACTTAGACGCGAATCCAAAAAAGACGGAATAGGAACGTGACTTTAGCGTAAAGTTTGCTGGGTTCCCTTGGCTCATGAAACCGAACAGCTCGGAATTTCCGTCGCGCCGAGTGACGCTTCGTTCGATCGCTCACGCTGCGAATGTCAGCACGATGACGGTGTCGTTGGCTTTGCGCGGCAGCCTTGAAGTCTCGGCTGCGGAGCGCGCACGGATTCAGGCGTTGGCGGAGAAGATGGGCTATCGGCCGGATCCGCTACTGGCTCATTTGATGGAGCACCTGCGATCGCAGCGGACGCTTAAAATTCACCGGAACCTGGCGGTTTTGCAGACGCTGGACGCCACGTTCGTGAAACGGCTGATCGAAGGGGCGAGGACACGAGCGGAGCGTTTGGGCTACAGTCTCGATCAGGTCGACTTGGGTATTTATGAGGGCAAGCGCAATGCGCTCACGCGCATGCTGCTCGCTCGAGGCGTTGCCGGTGTCTTGCTCGCGCCCACGGCTGATCCGGCGAGTTATAGCGAGTTGCTCGATTGGAATAATTTCCCAGCGGTCGCGATGACCTATTCCGTGATCGAACCGCGGGTGCATCGCGTGGTAACGCATCATTTCGACAACGCGGTGCGGACCTTCGTGTTTTTGCGGCAGGCGGGTTTGGATCGAATTGGTCTCGCGATGACCGGCGATATGGAGTTTCGCACCAATCACTCCTACAGCGGCGCGTATTTCCGCATTGGCTCATCTCGGGAGGTTAGGGTTTTCCCGATCCTCTATCTCGATCAGAGCAGCCGCCGCGATATCCGGCGCTGGTTCGAGCGCCATCGGCCCGACGCGATCGTGGTGGCGAACGCGAGCCAGGTGCGCCAATTGGTCCTGCCTGCGTTGGGCCCGCGCGTTTGCGCCAAAGTCGCGTTCGCTGCTCTAGATTACGAGTCGGGCGAGGGGATTGCGGGAATGGACCAGCGTTTCGAAATTATCGGGAGCCACGCAATCGACGCGCTGGTCGCCCAAATTCACCGCAATGAAAAAGGCCTTCCGGCCAATCCGACGATCGGAATGGTGGAAGGCCATTGGTCGATAGAGCGTGGCCTCTATCCGTTTGGGAAGACAAAGGATGAATGAAGGCCGGAAGACAAAGGAAGAAGGAAGAAGTAAGAATGCGTTTTGTCCTGCGAGGTAGGGCGAGCCGTCCCTGGCGAGCCGCGTTTGGCGTGACTCAACCTGGAGGTTAGGCCTGGCGTTTGCGGCTCGCCTGGAGGCTTCGCCCTACCCACGGAGCCATTCATCATCCTACATTCATCATCCTTCATTAACGCTGCGTGGACGCTGTGAGCTCGAACACGGCTGAATCGTAGTCGCCTCTAAGCTTGATCGGGAGGCCCATGCTCAGAAGCGATGCGCCGGTGATCTGCTGGCGGTTGACCTGCGAGTGTTCCTGTTTTTCCACGTTCAGCTCGGTCAAGGTGTACGTCGTCGCGGGATCGAGACCTTGGATCGGCAGAGGCGTCGGATAATCGGACATGATGCCGCGCGTCAGACCATAGACGAAGACCACGGCGTGGCTCCGATCTTCGCTCACGTACATCAGCGATGCGTAGCTGTTTTCCCACGGCGAAACCAAGCGGTACAAATCTCCCTGCTGAATCACCGGGCGCAGACGTTTGTAATCCGCCACCGCTTTTTTCGCGAACGCGATTTCCTCCGGCTGCATTTTCTTGGGATGAAGCTCGAAACCGAGGCGGCCCGACATCGCGACGTCGAAGCGATATTTTAGCGGCGTGACGCGATGCGTTTGATGATTCGGCACGACGGTGACGTGAGCCGCTATCGTGCAGGCGGGATAAAATTGCCCGGCGCCCCACTGGATGAAAACGCGTTGACGCGCGTCGGTGTCGTCGGACGCCCAGAACTCGTCCGCATAGTGGAGGAAGCCGTAGTCCATGCGGCCGCCGCCTGAGGCACAGGCTTTCAAGATGATATCCGGATATTTCGCGTGGAGGCGGTCGAGCAGCTTGTACAGACCGGTGGTATAATCGAACCAGATGTTCGGCTGACGATCCGCGCCGAGATAAGTCGAGCCGGCATTCATGAAGTCGGCGTTCGCGTCCCATTTGATATATGCCAGTCCAGGAATACTCGTGATCATCGCATCGAGCTGGCCGAAAATATTGTCGCGCACCGCCGGATTGCTCATGTCGAGAACGACCTGCGTGCCGCCGCGGCCCTGGCGGAGCGGACGGGTTTTCTCGCGCAATACCCAGTCGGGATGTTGTTCGACGAGGAAGCTCGTGGTGTTGGCCATTTCGGGTTCGACCCAGATGCCAAATTTCAGGTCGCGGGCTTTCGCTTCGTTTGCGAGATAAGCGAGACCCTTGGGCAACTTTTCCTGATTCAGGAACCAATCGCCGAGCCCGCGTTTGTCATCGTTGCGCGCGTACTTGCCCTTGCCGAACCAGCCGTCGTCCACGACGAAAAGTTCGCCGCCGAGTTCATGCACGCCGTCCATCATGTCGGTCAGCGTTTGCTCGTTGAAATCGAAATACGCGCCTTCCCAGCTGTTCAGCAAAACGGGGCGCAGCATGTGTCCGTCGCGCAACTGCCAATCGCGTGCCCAGCGATGGAGGTTGCGCGAGATCTGGCCCTTTCCGACCGCGGAGTAGGTGAGCGCGAGTTTCGGCGTCGTGAGCGTGGCCTTGGGATCGAGCGTATACGCGCCATTGCCGGTGTCGGGACCGGCGTTGAGTTCGAGGATGTTGACCTGGTCGCGACGGAAGGAAATTTCCCACGTTCCGCTCCAGGCCAGTGCGCCGCCGATGACGTGTCCGGTCGTTTCATTTGCGCGCGGACCGACGGAGAGCATGAAGGCCGGATTATTGCCGAAGGCGGAGCGCACGCCGGAGCGCGAGTTGAAACTCACGGTTTGTCCAAGCGCGATCGGTGATTCGGTGATATTCGACTCGGAGGCCCACTGGCCGGTGAGCGCCATCAACGAATACTCTTTTGCCAGCAGCGGGAAAATCAGCGCCGCAGAATTCATGCGCACGAGTTTCACCGGCGTGGATTCTTCGTGGCGAATTTCAACCCAGGTCTCGATCACGTCGCTCGTCTCGAGCGCGCGGAAATGTTGGGTGACGAAGAAGGGGTAAACCTTGTCCTTCAGTTCGAAGACGACATGCGTCGCGCCTTTCTTGTCGTCGATTTGTTTCGCGCCGGTTGCGACCAACTCCGTGGAGGTGACGCCGTCGGCATGGATGACGGCGAGGCCGCCGAATTTGTTCAGGCTGCCATCGTCGTTGTCGCTGCCGTAGACGGAATAGGTGGCGGGCTTGGGATTCCCAAAGGTGTTTTCGCCACTCCAGCCGGACCAGGCGAGCGCGGCGGCGTCATTCGTCTCGGTGATCTTGTCGCCATAGTGGACCATCAACCACGTCTGGCCGCGCAGGCGAAATGCCATCGTGGTGTTTTTCGTCTGCAGCAAAAACTCGCGGCCGAGATCGGCGCCGGAGCAGCACAGGGCCAGGGCAATGAATGTCGCAAGGAATGTGATCAGTCGCGGGGTCTTCATAAAAAACGATTCCGGCTATGGGAATCGCTCCGCGCCAATTTACAATCCTTGCCCGCGAAGAACTTAGCGCGCCGGAGCCGCATCAAAGGCGTAAGCGTTTGGCTACGGAGATTTTTTTTAGCCGCAAAAAGGCTCACGATACGCAAAGAGGATTTTTTGTTAGGCCGATGCGGCTCAGACATTCTTCGCTCGGGCGCGGTCTGGTATTTTGGTTTGGAGTTTCAAACCAATATCCCAACCGCGCGGAGCACCTCCGGCCGGCAACCTAACGGATCGCCGACGCAGAATCCTCTTTGCGTTTTTTTGCGCCTCCTTGCGGCTAAATCCGAACTGGTGCCAGCGGCCTACATGCCGGGGAATTGCCCGGATTTCTGCATCTGCTCCATCTGGCGCATCATCTTCTTCGCGCCGCCGCCCTTCAGCATCTTCATCATTTTCTGCATCTGCTGAAATTGTTTCAGGAGCTGGTTCACTTCGACGATCTTCACGCCGGCGCCGTTGGCGATGCGCATGCGGCGGTTGCCGTTGAGGATCTCCGGCTTTCGCCGCTCCTGCGGCGTCATGGAAAGAATGATCGCTTCGGTGCGCGCCATGCCGGCTTCGGCCTGGCCGTCGAGCTTCACGCCATTCATTCCCGGCATCATGCCGAGGATGCTTTCCATCGAGCCGAGCTTCTTGATCTGCCGCATCTGCGCGAGGAAGTCTTCGAGATTGAAGTCCGCCTTGCGCATCTTCTCCGCCATCTTCGCGGCTTCTTTTTCG
This sequence comes from Opitutaceae bacterium, assembly GCA_035765635.1. Taxonomy (GTDB): domain Bacteria; phylum Verrucomicrobiota; class Verrucomicrobiia; order Opitutales; family Opitutaceae; genus EW11. Next base: position 74,650 of record DASTWZ010000010.1, on the reverse strand, counting down.
TCGATCGCCTCCTGGGCTTTTTCGACGAGGGAAACGACGTCGCCCATGCCGAGAATGCGTGAGGCGAGGCGGTCGGGATAAAACGTGTCGAAGTCCGCGGTCTTTTCGCCCGTGCCGACGAATTTGATCGGCACGCCAGTGATCGACTTGATCGAGAGCGCCGCGCCGCCGCGGGCATCACCGTCGAGCTTGGTCAGAATCAGTCCGGTGAGTTGCAGCGCTTCGTGGAAGGCTTTCGCGACGTTGACGGCTTCCTGGCCGAGCGCGCCATCCGCGACGAGAAGCACTTCGTCGGGCTGAATTTTCGCGCGCAGATTTTTAACCTCTTCGATGAGGTCTTGATCGATTTGGAGCCGGCCCGCGGTGTCGTAGATCACGGCGTCCGCATTGGCCTCGCGCGCGACCTCTGCGGCTTTCGCTCCGATGGCGGGGACGTCTTTCGAAACGCGATCCGAGTAGAAGCCGAGATCCTCTTGTTTCGCGAGAATCTCCAATTGATCGATAGCCGCGGGGCGATACACGTCGCACCCGACAACAAAGGGGCGGTAGCCACGTTTCTTCAGGAGCTTTCCGAGCTTGGCGGTGGAGGTGGTTTTGCCGGAGCCGTGCAAGCCAACCATCAAAATTTTCAGAGGGCGTGCGGCGGAAAGCGTGTTCGTCCCTTCGCCGAGGAGGGCCACGAGTTCGTCGTGAATGATCTTGATGATCTGCTGGCCCGGGGTGACGCCCTTCAACACGTCCTGGCCGACGCACTGGGCTTTGACTTTTTCGACGAATTCGCGGGCGACCTTGAAATGAACGTCGGCCGAAAGAAGCGCGGTGCGCACTTCCTTGAGCGCCTCCTCCATGTTTTCCTCGGACAGTTTTCCGACGCCGCGGAGATTGCGCAGCGCGTTGCTCAGTTTATCGGTCAGTGATTCGAACATGGAATCTGATCCGTTGGCTTAAAACGGATCGTCTGGCAACGCTGCGCCTCGGATTTTAGCGCGCTGGCTCGAGCTGACGCCGAATGCGTTTCGCCTCCTGATCCAGCGCTTCGAAAATCGGCGCGATCTGGGAGAGAAGGAGCGGCGACTGCTGGCCTTTCGAGGCCGCCGAGTCGCTGGCGAGCGTGAATTCGATCTCGGTGAAACGCGTGACCAAGGCGTTCAGGCCCAACAGCACGCAGCCACCGCGAAGCCCCGGAGCTCGCTCGGCCAGCTTGGCGAAACGCGCGAGGTCTGAAGTGTAGCGCGCGTGTTGCAGCCAGCGCTCGACCTCGTCGAGCAGTGCTGTTGCCAGAACGAGATACGTTTCCTCGTCAACACCCAGGCGGGCGAGCAGACTTTCCCGATTCTCGACGCCCTGACGCGCGATCTCTTCGCGGACCGCCTTGAGTTTACTCAGAATCAAGTCCTTCGAATAGGGCTTGATGATATAGTGCGAAACGGAGAGGGCGCTCGCGCGGCCGACGGTATTTCGGTCCGCCGCCGCGGTGCAGAGCATGGTTTGAATATGCCGCAACGACGGGGTCGCGCGGATGCGCTCGATCAACTGCAATCCATCGGTGCGGGGCATGTTGATGTCGAACAGGCCGACGTCGAATTGCTGCGAGCCCTCGCAAAGGATATTCCACGCTTCTTCGCCATCTTCGGCGAGCGTCACGCGGTTGTTCTCATCGCTCTCGACTATGCGGCGCAGCATTTCACGGGACATGCGATCGTCGTCAGCCACGAGGATATTCATGAACAGATTGGGAAGTCAGATTGAAGCATTCTGCAACAGCACACACGGTCGCGGACTTGAGTTACCCTATGAGATTTTCGTTCTCGTCAATGGTTCGGTTTTAACGATAAGTCCCGAACACTTATGAACCCTGTTCTGAAGCTATTAATCGAAGGCGGCACGTCGACGACGGCGCAAATGGCGCAGGTCCTTGGCTTGTCCGAACAAGAGATTAACAGTCACCTGGAACAGTTGAAGAAGGAGAAAATCTTCCTCGGCTGGCGTCCGGTGCTCAACCTGTCGAAGGAGAGCGCAGCCGCCGTTCGAGCCGTCATCGAAGTGAAAATCACTCCGGAGCGCGGCGGCGGTTTCAACCGCCTGGCGGAACGCATCAGCCGCTTCGATGAAGTCGAATCCTGCTACCTGATGTCGGGCGGTTACGACCTGCTCGTATTCGTCGCCGGCGAGAGCCTGCAAAAGGTCGCCAATTTTGTGTCCGAAAAGCTTTCCACCATCGAAGGCGTCCTCTCCACGGCGACGCACTTCATGCTCCGCTCCTACAAAGAGCAGGGCATTTTGATGGACGTGAACAGCGAAGAAAATGGCCGGCTGAAGGTCGCGCCCTAACCCCACCTAACCTGGAAAATGAGCCACCGCCGCCGGCTGAGCGGACGGGTGACGTTTTCCGCTGATCACCATGGATACAAAACGCTTTGTCGCTCGTCACGTCGTCGATTTGCCGAAATCCGGCATCCGCGACTTTTTTGAAATCGTCGCGAAAATGAAGGACGTGATCTCGCTGGGCATCGGCGAGCCGGACTTCGACACTCCCTGGCACATTCGCGAAGCCGCGATCTACGCGCTCGAAAAAGGCAAGACGCACTACACGTCGAATCTCGGACTCATCGAACTGCGCCGCGCCATCAACAAATACGTCGAGAAGACGTTCTCGATTTCCTACCGCCCCGAAGACGAGATCATCGTCACGGTCGGCGTGTCCGAGGCTCTGGACATCGCTTTTCGCGCGCTGGTGAATCCCGGCGACAAGGTGATGTTTCATCAGCCGTGTTACGTGAGCTATCATCCGAGCGTGACGCTGGTGCACGGCGAGGCAGTGCCGGTGCCGACGTATGCGAAAGACAATTTCGCGCTCACCGCCGAAGCGCTCCGCGCCTCCTGGAAACCGGGCTGCAAACTGCTCGTGCTGAATTTGCCGTGCAATCCGACGGGCGGTACGTGCACGCGTGCTCAACTCGAGGAAATCGCCAAGTTCGCCGTCGAGAAAGACCTCTTGGTCTTGAGCGACGAGATCTATTCCGAGCTCACGTTCGACGGACAGCACACGTCCATTGCGAGCCTGCCCGGCATGAAGGAGCGCACGATTTTCCTCCACGGCTTTTCGAAAGCGTTCGCGATGACGGGCTGGCGCATCGGTTTCGCGTGCGGTCCCGCGGAGTTGATTGAGGCGATGATGAAAGTGCACCAATACTCGATGATGTGCGCGTCCATCGTGAGTCAGGAGGCGGCCATCGAAGCGCTGGTCCGCGGTGAAGACGGCATGAAGGCGATGCGTGAGCAGTATCATCGTCGCCGCGATTTCATCGTCCGCCGCTTGAACGAAATCGGCCTGACCTGTCATTTGCCGCGCGGCTCGTTCTATGCCTTTCCCTCAGTCGCCGTGACGAAGCAGACGGAAAAAGAATTCGCCCTGGGTCTGCTGGAAGCGCAGCGCGTCGCGGTCGTGCCCGGCGGGGCTTTCGGCGCGAACGGCGCCGGCTTCGTCCGCGCCTGCTTCGCCACCAGCTACGAGCAACTCATCGAAGCCACGGACAGGATCGAGCGCTACGTTCAGTCGCGTCGGAGTTGAAGAAGGCTGAAGTAAGAAGGCTGAAGGCTGAAACGCCCGCCGAATCGTGCGGTGCCGAAATTTCAGTCTTCCGCCTTCAGCCTTCAGCATTCAGCCTTTTTCTTCAATGTCTCGCACTGTTGCCATCGTTGGCAGGCCTAATGTTGGCAAAAGCCGGCTCTTCAATCGTCTCGCGCGAAAGCGGATTTCGATCGTTCACGACCAGCCGGGTGTTACCCGCGACGTCATTTCGACCGAGATCGAGGACGGCGCGTACACGCTGCTGGATACCGGCGGCCTCGGGCTGACGGATAGCCAGACGCCGAGCGCGCTCATCGCCGCCTCGGAAAAGCAGGTGACGTTCGCCATCGATGCGGCCGACTTGATCCTGTTCGTGATCGATGGACTTGCGGGCGTCACTTCGCTCGATGAACGCATCGCGGGGGCGCTGCGGCGGAGCAACAGCGAGAATGTTCTGCTCGTGGTGAACAAAGCCGATTTCGACGAAGAGAAAATCGAAATGGCCGAGGCGTATAAACTTGGTCTCGGCGAACCGATTTTCGTGTCGGCCGAGCATGGGCGCGGCGAAGACGATTTGCGCGCGGCAATCGCGGCGAAACTCGGCCCCGCTTCAGCCGACGAACATGTTGGCAAGACTGCCGCGGATCCGCTGTGCGTGTGTTTCGTCGGTCGCCCGAACGTCGGGAAATCTTCGCTGAGCAATCGCCTTCTGCAGAGCGATCGATTGATCGTGAGCGACGTGCCGGGAACGACCCGCGACTCGGTGAAGCTTCCGTTTCAGTTCAAGGGGCGCGACGGAAAAATGTATCCGTTCGAACTCATCGACACGGCGGGAATCAAAGCCGCGACGAAGCTCGCGTCGCCCGTCGAATATTTTTCCAGGCTGCGTTCGCTCGATGCGATCAAGCAGACCGATGTGGTTTTTCTCGTGCTCGACGCGATGGAAGGCGTCACCCAGCAGGACAAGGCGATCGCCGGTGAGATCATCAAAGAGGGCAAACCGATCGTTATTGTGGTGAACAAGTGGGACTTGGTTCACGCCGCCTTCAAGAGCCCGGAAGGCATCAAAGGTTTCAAGAACGAGCGCGAGTTTCGCGAGAAATTCGAGAAGGAGCTGTTCAATCGCTTGTTCTTCACGCCCGGCGCGCCGGTGGTTTTCGTGTCGGCGATGAGCGGCTACGAAGTCGATCGCATGCTGAATTCCGCGGTGAAATTGAATCGTCTGCTCGACACCAAGATTCCGACGGCGCGGCTGAATCAGCAGCTGATGTTTTTGGCGGAGCGAACGCCGCCGCCGGCGATCGGGGGAAAGCGCTTTCGCATTTATTACGCGACGCAAACCAGCACGCGCCCGTTTCGGATTAAAATTTTCTGCAATCGAGAGGAGAAGCTGACCGAGAATTACCGGCGCTTTCTCGAGGCGGGCATCGTGAAGGAATTCGGCCTCAATGGCTGTCCGGTCTATTTCGATTTGATCGGCAAGAAAAAGGAAGACCGCCGCGGCGGCCGGAGCGGTGGCGGCGCGGGTGAACGCGAATTTGGAGAAACCTCTGAAGAGTCACATGAAACTATCGAAGACTGATTATCGCGGCGGTGAAGCGCTGGTCCTGGCCAGCAAATCGATCGAGCTGATCGTGACGACGGCGGTCGGCCCGCGCGTCATTTCGTTCCGTTCGCTCGAGAGCGAGAAAGCGGGAAATCTCTTTCTGCAGTTTCCGGCGAACGAGCAGCGCGACCATGGATATTATTTACGCGGCGGGCACCGTCTCTGGCACTCGCCCGAGGACATCGTTCGCACTTACCAGCCCGACGATGACCCTGTAGCGGTAAAAGCACTACCGAAAGGCGTGTCGCTCACGCAGCCGACCGAGCCGAAGACCGGCATGCAGAAGGCGATCAAGCTCGAATTGCTCGGTGAGAACACGATCAAAGTCACGCACCAGCTCACCAATCAGGGCCTCTGGCCGGTCGAGACCGGGGCCTGGGCGCTCACGATGTTTCGCGCTGGTGGCTATGCGGTGCTGCCGCTGTTGCCGAAGGGAAGTCACTCCGGCGGCGATCTGCTGCCGACCTACACGCTGATTCCCTGGAGCTTCACCGATCTCTCGATGCCGTGTTGGGACCTCCATCGGCATTTTGTCGGCATCAATGTCAACAAGGCCAAGGAAGCGCAGAAGCTGGGCATCTCAAAATACCTCGGCTGGGCTGCCTATTGGCTCGATGGCGTCACTTTCGTGAAGCACGCCGCGATCGTCGACGGCGCGACGTATCCAGATTTTGGATGCACATTCGAAACTTTCACGAACGGGAAGATGGTGGAGCTCGAGACACTCAGTCCTTTGGTGAAGTTGAAGCCGAAGGAGTCGATCACCCATGTCGAGCACTGGACCTTGATCGAAGGTTTGGAAAAACCGGCGACCGACGCGGCCTTCGAAGAAGGACTGAAGCCGGCGGTGGATGCCTGGCTCAAATCGGCCGCGATGCGCGGAGCGAGCTGAGCTGGCGTCGGTTGGTCGGATCGCACTTGTCGAAATGCCGAGGTTGAAAATCGTTTTTCTCGGTTCCGACCCGATCGCGCTGCCGCTCCTCGACTCGCTCGCGGGAAATCCAGCGGTCGAGTTGATCGCGGTCGTGACCCAGCCGGATCGGCCGGTTGGGCGCGGTCAGCACGTCGTCGCGAACGGAATCAAAACGTGGGCGCTGGCCCGCGCGCTTCCCGTGCTGCAGCCGGAAAAATTGACCGAGGAATTTCGGCTGCAGTTCGCCGCGCTCGGCGCCGACCTCTCGTTGGTGATGGCGTATGGACATATCTTGAAGGAGGCGTTTATCGGGACGCCGCGGCTCGGCACGTTGAATCTGCACGCCTCGATCCTACCGGAGTTTCGCGGTGCCTCGCCGATTCAAAGCGCTGTCGCGATCGGGCGCGAGGAAACAGGAGTTTCGTTGATGCGCATCGTGCGCAAACTCGACGCGGGTCCGGTCGCGGATGTGGAGCGCGTGCGTATTGGCCGCACGGATACAGCGTCGGAAGTGGAAGCAAAATTGGCGTCGGCCTGCGTGCCGCTCGTCGCGCGCAACCTGCCGGCCCTGGCGGCGAATGCGTTGACCTTTTTGGAGCAAGAAGAGACGGCGGCGACGTATTGTCGGCGTCTGACGAAAGCCGACGGAGCGATAGACTTTGCGCAACCTGCAGCGGAACTGGCGCACCGCATCAACGGCTTGTATCCATGGCCTGGATGCGCCGTGCAGATTCGCGAGCAGAACGTGAAGCTCGGATTGGCCGATTGGTCAGAAGAGGAGGAGGGGCAGGGCGAAGGCGCGATTGAAGATGAAGGCGACGGTAAGCCGGCTGCGGCAACCGAACGCGTGTCTCCCGGAAAGGTTTTGGGTTTGAGGGAAGACGCGCTTTGCGTCGGCACTGGCCGCGGAGTTTTGCGTCTCCTGCGCTTGCAGCGCCCGGGCGGGAAAATGTTGGGCGCTGCGGAGTTTCTGAGGGGCTTCGAGATACCCGAAGGCACGGTGCTGCCGTCGACGCCGATGCAGCCCCTGGTTGGGCCTGTGCCGTTCAAGTGGTAGGGCGGGCCAGCCACCGGGCTGCCCACGGATGCGATCGCAGCGCGAATATTGAGTGCGTCCGCGCCCTGTGGCGCGGACTGTAGAAAGAAAATGCCGGCGAGGACGCCAGCGCTCCCAGAACCTCCTGCGCCTTGGAAAGGCGCACTACGGCGGTAGAGCATTTGGGGGTTGGCCGAACGTTCGGCATTAGCCGAGCGTCGGCGTTTCGCCGATGTCGGCCACTGGGAGCGCTGGCGTCCTCGCCGGCATCCGCAGCGCATTGATATTTAGCCTTCCCTAACTTTTTTACTTGACCAAAAGTTCTCGCTCATTCTGGTTTCTGCCATGATCACCTGTTCTGGTGTCGAGTTCGTTCTCGCCCGCCCAGTGGCTCCTTTGCTTCGCATCGCCAGGGAGGTCCACTCATGAGCGATTCGGGCGCGGCTGCGGCCGAACAAGGCGGTTGGAAGCGGAGCGGCGAACACGCCAGTTTGCCGGAATCTCACGGCACAGTGATGGTGCCAAAGACGGCGTCGTTTTGGCGGAAGCTCCTGGCGTTTTCGGGCCCCGGCTACCTCGTCGCCGTCGGGTACATGGATCCGGGAAATTGGGCCACGGACCTCGCGGGCGGTTCGGCTTTTGGCTACACGCTCCTAAGCGTCATCCTGCTCTCGAACTTGATGGCGATTTTGCTGCAGTCGCTCTGCGCGAAACTCGGCATCGTGACGGGGCGCGACCTCGCGCAAGCCTGCCGGGATCACTACTCGCGGCCGGTTTCCCTCGCCCTGTGGGTGCTTTGCGAGATCGCAATTTGCGCGTGCGACCTCGCCGAAGTCATCGGCACGGCCATCGCGCTGAATTTGCTTTTCCACATCCCGCTCACGGTGGGCGTCATCCTGACGGCGCTCGATGTCGTGGTCGTGCTCTATTTTGCGAATCGCGGATTTCGTCTGCTGGAAGCAATCGTGATCCTGCTGATGGGATTGATCGCGGTCTGCTTCGGTCTCGAACTCATCTTCTCGAAGCCCGCACTTCGCGATGTATTCAGCGGACTGATACCGAGCCCGGAAATCGTGCGTAATCCCGAGATGCTTTATCTCGCGATCGGCATTCTCGGCGCGACCGTGATGCCGCATAATCTCTATCTGCATTCGTCGATCGTGCAGACGCGCAAGTACGCGCAAAACACCTCCGGAAAACGCGAGGCCATTCGTTTCGCTGTGCTCGATTCGACCTTGGCCCTGATGTTCGCGCTCTTCATCAACGGCGCCATCCTCGTTGTTTCCGCCGCGACGTTTTATGCGCGCGGCAATCACGGCGTGGCGGAAATCCAGGACGCGTACCAACTGCTTTCGCCGACGCTCGGCGTCGGCGTGGCGAGCATTCTCTTTGCGCTCGCGCTTTTGGCTTCGGGGCAGAACTCGACCCTCACTGGCACGCTGGCCGGCCAGATTGTGATGGAGGGATTCTTGGATATCCGCATGCGGCCATGGCTGCGCCGGCTGGTCACGCGCGCCATCGCGATCATCCCGGCCGCGATCTGCGCGGCGATTTACGGAGAAAGCGGGACGGCTAAACTGCTCGTTCTTTCGCAAGTCGTGCTGAGCCTTCAGCTGCCCTTCGCGGTCATCCCGCTCGTCGCGTTCACCAGCGACAAATTAAAAATGGGTGAGTTCGCGAACCGGAGCTGGGTCAAGATCCTCGCCTGGGCCGTCGCGCTGCTCATCCTGGCTTTGAACATTAAACTTCTCTCCTCGTTTTTCGGCACGGGGAAATGACGCGATGTACCGGAAAATTCTAGTCGCCCTTGAAAATGGAGCCGCGGACGAGACGTTGATTCCGCACATCACGAAGTTCGCCAAACTCGTGCACGCCGAGGTGCTCCTGCTGCACGTGGCCGATGGTTGGGCCGCGAGAAATTTCGAACAGTTGAGCCTGGCCGAATCGGCGGAAATGCGCGCCGATCGCGAGTACCTCAGCAAAATTGCCGGGACCATGACCGCGGGCGGGCTTGCCGTGCACACCGAACTGGCGCTGGGCAATCCGCCGCAGGAAATCGTTCGCGTCGCCGCTGAGCGCGGCTGCGATTTGATCGCGATGACCTCGCACGGTCACAAGCTCGTGGGCGACATCCTCCACGGCAGCACGATAGACAAGGTGCGTCACAACACCTCTGTCCCGCTCTTGGTGGTGCGCGCCGGGACCCAGGCCTGATCAACGCTCAGCCTTCAGTCTTCAGCCCTCAGCCGACCCTGGCCACCACTTCGCCGCGGCGGGCGATCGCGCGTTCATAGGCTTGTAGTTGAATTGGCACTACAGCCTCGGCGGAGAAACGGCGCAGGCCGACTTCGCGTCCGCGGCGGCCCATTTCCATGCGCAGCTCCGGGTGCTCCAGAAGATAATTGACCTGCTCGGCGGTTTCCTTCGGCGATTTTGGCGAAACGAGGCGCCCGTACTTTCCGTCGTCGACGAGCTCAGCCATCCCGCCATTGCCAGTACACACGATCCCGCGAGCCGCCGACATCGCTTCGAGCACCACGAAGCCAAAACTTTCCCAGCGGCTCGGAAACACGCAGATGTCCGTGTCGGCCAGATAGCGAGGGATGCTGCTCAGGGGAACCTTGCCCGTGAACTCGATGCGATCGTGATAACGGCTCGGGATCTGATTGCAGATGTATTGTTTCATGTCGGTCCCTGGCAGCGGTGAGGGACCGGCCGCGCCGACGAAGCGGAATTTTGCGGCGGGATGGCGGTTGAAAATCAACGGTAGGGCCGGCGCTAAATCCTGCACGCCTTTGCGCCATTCGAGTCGTCCGAGAAAACTGATGCGTTTCGTGTTCGTCTCCACCGGGATCGCCAGCATCTCTGCGGGCGGTTCGTACGTGTACGGCACGAGCGATATTTTCCGCGGATCCGGATGCCACGTGCGCAGAATGATATCGCCGATCGCGCGAGAGGGCGCGGCGATCTCGTCTGCATTCACCAAATGGATACGCTCTTCCTCGAAGATCGGATTCGGCCGACTCGAGAGAGCGCGCACGTTGCGCGTTTTTGCGACGTACCAGAAAAGTCTGAGCTGATTGCGGAAATCTTCGCGGTTGTAGGGGAAGCGTCCGAATTTCGCCGCGAAGAAGTACGGCGTGTGCAGTTTCACGACGTACGGAAGGTGAGGCAGGGCGCGGACGATGTAGCGCGCTTCCGCCATGAAATCCGGTCCTTCCAGCACATCGAAGGCATGGAACCGATGCCGCTGCACGAACCCCGGCACGACAATCGTCGCAAAGGAATTCCGGTCCGACTTGAACCGGTTGACCGTCACTCCATGTTCGTCGACAAATCGGTCGGTACGCGTCTGGCTCCCGCAGAAGACTTCGACTTCCGCGCCCGCCGCGGCGAGGCAGCGGGAAATCTGGGCCACGTAGGTCGCTATTCCGCCGAACGCCGTGTCCGGCGGAAACTCATAGCTGACAAACGCGATTCTCATGATGCAGGGTCACCTCGTCCGCGATGCGCACGTAACCGTGATGGCTTTGATACGGCCACATGCCACCGGTGAGAACGCCCGGGTGTACTTCAAAACTGAATACGTTTTCGCCCTCGAGATAACGGGTGTTGTCGTTTGGCCGAAAAACCAGGACGTCCATGGTGTAGCGACCAGGCATGAGCCGTAGTGCCTTCATGGATACCTCGACGTCCGCCTCGTCCTTGATTTCGAAAGGCTTGATCCCTTCCTCCGGCGTGCAGATGGAGCTGACCAGATCGCCATAGCCGTTCTTGATCTGAATCACGACGGCCGTGCGCGTGAACGGGCGTTCCGACGCGATCTTCACTTTGAGATTATATTCCTCGCCGAACATCAGCTGATTCATCGGCAGGTCGTCTTTCGGCGAATGGAAAGCCACGTGCTGCAGCTTCAAGCCGTGCGCGGATGTCGCATGGGCTTTCTTCATCGAATTCTCGGTCAGATAATCGACGACAAGTTTGTCGGCATCGCCGACCGCGCGAACCTTGCCTTTTTCCAGCCAGACCACGCGGTTGCAGAGATTTTTCACCGCAGCCATGTTGTGGCTGACGAAAAGGACCGTGCGGCCGTCCGACCGCGAGACCTCGCGCATCTTGCCCAAGCATTTCGCTTGGAAGTCCGAGTCACCGACAGCGAGCACCTCGTCGATGATCAGAATCTCCGGCTCGAGATGTGCCGCGACGGCAAACGCCAGGCGGACGTACATGCCGCTCGAGTAGCGCTTGACCGGCGTGTCGATGAATTTGCCGATTTCGGCGAACTCCACGATCGCATCGAACTTCCGGCGAATTTCCTCGCGGTTCATGCCGAGGACGGCGCCGTTGAGGAAAACATTATCGCGGCCGCTCAATTCCGGATGAAAGCCGGTGCCGACCTCGAGCAAACTGGCGATGCGCCCGCGAATTTTGATTTCGCCGGCTGTCGGTTCCGTGATCCGGCTGATGATCTTGAGCAAAGTGCTCTTGCCCGCTCCGTTCTTGCCGACGACGCCGAGCACCTCGCCCGGCTGGACGTCGAAGGAAACGTCTTTGAGCGACCAGAAATCCGCGTTCGACGCTTTGTTGGCCGCGCTGTCTCCAGCTTTCCGTTTCTCCCACCAGCGCTCGAGTTCCTCACGAAAGGATTTCGCACCGATGTGACCGAGTCGGTATTTTTTTGAGATGCCTCTGACTTCGATAATTGGACGTGCCATTCTGGAAAATTGGCGGGGCTTGCCGCCGCATGGTACGCTCGCCGAAGTCACGGTTCCCGCTAGCAAAAAATGTGGCCGGGATGGGGGAGAATATCCGGTTTGACGTGTGCGGCATTCGCTTAGTCCGGCCGGGCCGAAATTTCCTCTTGCGGGTGCGGTTGGAGTTCGAGACTCTCTTCGTTTGCGGCAATTCTTTTGGTCCGACCTGTGTGCCGCAGTGCTCCCGCAGGTCTCACGTCAGTTAACCTTCAACCCACGGTTCCCCTTAAAAGGAATCACCGCGAAGGTCGGCACCGTGGAGCGAGGTGACGGCTTTTGCACGTTATCATGAGTTCAGTAATGCAAGAGCTCCTGGCGCAGTCCTCCTTCGATAAATTGAAGGAAGGTTCGATCGTCCAGGGCACCATCACAGAGATCCGCCAGAACGAAGTTGTCGTCGATATCGGCGGCAAATCCGAGGGCGTCGTTCCGGCCAACGAGTTCATTGATCTGGGCGAGCTCCAGATCGGTTCCCAGATCGAGGTTTATCTCGAAAAACTCGAAGACAAAGAGGGCAATCCCGTTCTTTCCTTCGACAAGGCGGAACAGAAGAAAAATTGGGATAACATCCTCACCAAGTTTCCCGAGGGTTCAGTGGTCGCCGGTCGCGTCCGCTCGAAGGTCAAAGGCGGCCTGATCGTTTCGATCGGCGTCGATTCCTTCCTCCCAGCTTCGCACATCGATGTACAGCCGCCGAAGAACCTCGATCAGTACGTGGGCCAGACCTACGACTTCAAGGTCCTCAAAATCAATCTCGACCGGAAGAACATCGTTCTCTCCCGCCGCGAGTTGATCGAACAACAGCGCACCGAAAAACGTCGTGCTTTGTTGGATACGATCCAGCCGGGTCAGGTCCGCAAGGGCGTGGTCAAGAACATCACCGACTTCGGCGCGTTCATCGACCTCGACGGCATGGACGGCCTGCTCCACATCACCGACATGAGCTGGGGCCGCATCTCGCACCCGTCCGAAATGCTCAAGCAGGGTGAAGAGGTTCAGGTCATGATCATCGAAGTGAACCGCGAAAAAGAGCGCGTTTCCCTCGGTCTCAAACAGACCACCAAGAATCCTTGGGACGATATCGAGCACAAGTTTCCGGTCGGCGCCAAGGTCCGCGGCAAGGTCGTCAACCTCGTGCCGTACGGCGCGTTCGTTGAAATCGAGCCCGGCGTCGAAGGTCTCGTGCACATCACCGAGATGTCCTGGACGAAACGCATCTCGAAGCCTTCCGAACTCCTCAAGGTCGGTCAGGAACTCGATGCCGTGGTCCTCGGCATTCAGAAGGAAGAGCAGAAGATCTCGCTCGGTCTCCGCCAGCTGGAGCCGAATCCGTGGGACATGGTGCGCCACAACTATCCGATCGGCGCTCGCGTCCGCGGCAAGGTGCGCAACATGACGACGTACGGCGCCTTCATCGAACTCGAAGAGGGTATCGACGGCATGGTGCACGTCTCCGACATGAGCTGGACCCGCAAGGTCAATCACCCGAGCGAAGTGCTGAAGAAGGGCGACGAAGTCGACGCGATCGTGCTCGACGTCGATCCGAACCAGCAGCGCATCAGCCTCGGCATGAAGCAGCTCGCCACCGATCCGTGGAGCGACATCGACGCCCACTTCAAGATCGGCGACGTGGTGCAGGGCACCGTCACCAAGATCACCTCCTTCGGCGCCTTCGTGGAGCTCAAGGATGGCATCGATGGCCTCGTGCACATTTCGCAGATCAGCGAAGACCGCATCGACAAGGTCAAAGACGTCCTCAAGCCCGGCCAGCAAGTCACGGCTCGCGTCATCAAGATCGACCGCGACGAACGCCGCTTGGGTCTCTCGATCAAGGCCGCCAACTACTCCGAGCAGCAGCTTGCTGCCGAGACGGCGACCTACGAAGCGCTCAATCGCAATACGAGCAACGACATGATGAACCTCGGCGACATTCTCGACGAGGCATCCCGCAAGGAATAAGTCGTCTCCAAAAAGCGAATACAGTTTGTTCTCGAAGCGCTCCGGATTTTTCCGGGGCGCTTTTTTTTGCGCCGCAGCCTTCGGTCTCGTCCAGTCGTCAATTTTTGCGATTTCGGTTTTCCGAGCTTCCTGTGATTTGTGGACGCGAGCGGACGCCTCGTCAAAATCCCGTGAACTTCGGCCGCTTCGCGTGTTAGCACAGGGACCACCTGTTGCGCCGCACTGGTTTTCGCCTTTTTCGTGTCCTTGGACTAAGAAGCTTCCAGCAACCCGTTACCCTATGAATTACAAAGCCGCTGCGACCGCGCTGCTCCTCACGTTGAGTTCTGGTTACGCTCAAACCGTGACGACGCCACCCAACCCCACGACCATCACGGTGTCGCCGTCGTCCACGGTCCGCACGCTCGACCCGCGATTCTATGGCGTAAACATCACGATGTGGGACAGCCTGCTGCGTATTCCCCAAACGGATACATATCTGAAGCAGGTGAAATTCGGGACCATGCGATTGCCCGGAGGAAGTTTGTCCGACGACTACGATTGGGCGACGAACAAACAGATTCAGGGAAACCCGAACTGGACTTGGACAAATTCCATTCCGGACATGGCCAAGGTCGCCGAGGCGCAGAACGCGACGATGTACGTCACCGTCAACTATGGCAGCGGCACTCCCGAGATGGCGGCAGCGCTCGTGGCATATTTGAACGGCGCCGTGACCAACGGCCAAACCATCGGCAAGGATGACAAGGGGCGCGATTGGGAGACCGTCAGCTACTGGGCGAAATTGCGCGGTTCGAGTCCGGTTACTCCGGATGATGGGAAAAACTTCCTGCGCATCGCTCACCCGCAGCCGTTCAAGGTAAAATATTTCGAGGTCGGAAACGAAAACTACGGCTCGTGGGAATACGACCAACACGGCGTGAACAACTCCGGCCTTCTTGGCGCCAAGAACGATCCGTTCACCTACGCGCAGTCCTTCAAGGATTTCAAAGCCAAGATGCTCGCCGTCGACCCAAGCATCAAAATCGGCGCCGTGACCGAGGCCGCGGAGAACCTCTACGGCATCGGCACTCACGGCGTGCAGAATCCGCGCACCCTCACGCTCTTCACCGGCTGGACTCCGGTCATGCTCGCGAATTTCAAGGCGACCGGCGTGTATCCGGATTTTCTGTCTTATCACTACTACGCGCAAAATCCGCCGAACGAGAACGACAACACGCTCATGCAGAAGAACGTCGATCTCGGGACCAAAGCCGCCGCGATTCGACAGATGATCACCGACTACATTGGCACGGCCAATGGCCACGACATCGAGCTCGTCATGACGGAAATCAACTCCGTCAGTTCCGCGCCGGGCCGTCAGTCGTCGAATTTGGTCAACGGTCTCTTCTACGCCGATTCGTACGGGACGATCGCGCAGAGCGAATTCAATACCGTGATCTGGTGGGATCTGCACAACGGCTCGGAGGATCCCGCGAAGGTCAACATGAGCACGTCGCTCTACGGCTGGAGAAATTTCGGCACGTACAACATGATCGCGGGCGTTTCCACCGCGACGGAATATCCCGGGGTGCCAAGTCACTCGCCGCTGCCCACATTCTACGCGGCGAAATTGCTCACGCATTGGGCGCAGGGTGGGGATCAAATTATCAAAACAGTGAGCAACTACGCGTGGCTTTCCGCATACGGCGCCAAACAGGCCAACGGAAAAATCGCGCTGCTCGTCGTGAACAAAAATCCGACGATCAACATCGGCGCGGAGGTTGATATCCCAGGGCTCAGCGGCTCCGCTGCGGCCACGATTTATACATATAACAAAACCATCGATGCGGGCGCAGCCGATCAGATCGATGTGCAAACCTCGACGATGCCGCTCACCACGCCGAAGTTCACGTACACGTTTCCCTCGTATTCGATGACGGTGATTCAGTTGGACACTGCGCCGACGGTTCCAGTCATCACGACTCAACCGACAAGCACGTCCGCGGTTCTCGGCGGCGGCGCTTCGTTCAGCGTCGTGGCAGCAGGAAGTGGCACGCTCACGTATCAATGGTACCGCAACGGCGTCGCACTCGGCGGAGAGAATAGTGCGACGCTAAATCTCGTGAATATCACGGAGAACGACTTTGGCAGCTACACGGTCAAGATATCCAACTCGCTTGGTTCCGTCACGAGCGCGCCTGTTACACTTTCCTTGAGCACTGCCTACTTGAGTAATGTTTCGATGCGCGCCGCGGTTGCATCGGGCGAGGACACGCCGATCGTCGGCGTGGTCGTCGGAGGTTCAGGCTCGGCGCCCATTCTTGTCCGGGCGGATGGCCCGATACTCTCGAAATACGATGTGACGAATTTTCTGCCGGACCCTCAGCTGGAGATCTTCGATGATGGATCTCACAGCATCGCGAAAAACAATGATTGGTCTGCCACCATTGCCGCGGACATGAGCGCCTACGGTGCGTTCGCGCTTGATGCAGGAAGCAAGGACGCGGCGTTGATTCAGGATTTAGGCGCGGGGCACGGCTACACCGCTAAACTCGAAGCTAATGCGGGCACTGGCGTCGGTTTGCTCGAGATGTATTCGGCCGGGGGCGGAAGCGCCCGTCTTGTGAATGTCTCCGCGCGTGCTCGTTCGGGCGCAGGAGAGAACGTGCTGATTGCCGGCTTCGTTATCGCGGGAACGGGTCAAATGAAAGTCTTGATACGCGGCCTTGGTCCGAAGCTCACTGATTACGGCCTCACCTCGTTTTTGGCGGATCCGACAATCGAAGTTCACTCCTCCAGCGCGATCGTCGCGACGAATGATAATTGGGATACTGGCGATGGCGCTGCGGACACGGCGGCAGCCATCGCGAAAGTAAAAGCCACCGACCTGAAGGCTGGTAGCAAAGATGCAGCGTTGGCGGTTTCTCTTGTGCCGGGCGCCTATACCGTGGTGGTTCGCGGCGTGAATGGAACGACGGGTGTCGCGATCGCGGAAGTTTACGAAGTTCCGTAGTGGCGGCTTCGTTTCGGAAAACATCTTGAACTTTCCGTGCTCCGCAGAAAGCTGAGCGCGGCTATTTGCTCTGCGGGCGTAGCACAATGGATAGTGTAGCGGTCTCCGAAGCCGTTGATTCGGGTTCGACTCCCGACGCTCGCACCAGTCTTCGCCAAGCGAAGCGCGGACGAAGACTGTCTCGCCGACTTGTCCCATCGTAGCGCTGAGCGCGAAGACGGAAGCTCGCAGAGCGAAGGCGGACTCGTTGCATACCGAAGGCTTCGACTGGGCAAGCCGACAGCGCGCTTCGCGCAGGGAAAAAGTTGGCCAGCCGGGAGGCTGGCGCTCCGTTCGCTGGCGTGCTGTTCGCGGGCGCTCCGTTCGCCAGCACGCTCTTCGCATTTTTAGCGCGATCGCACTCTGGCTGCGCCCGCCCTATGGGGCTGATTTTCCAGATGACCTGCGGGAAATCATCCGATTCCCCAAAAAACGAGCGTTGATAATTTAAGCGCGATGCACGCGCTGAATTTGCTCAAGCTCGCCCTGCGGAAAGCCGAGGATCTGCCCGGCCTCACCGCACGTGTCGACGCCGCAGTTGTGGCCGAAGGAAAGGACCTCTTCGAAAGCGTGAAAGCGTGCATCGAATTTCTCGAGCCCTACGGCTGGACCATTCAAAGCATCCACGACTACCAACTCGCTGTCACGCCGGCCGACATGGAGATGCACGGGCTGCTCGAACTTTATCAACGCGGCCGCGCCAACGGCGTCGCTTGGATCCCTGAAGGCGAAGAATCGACGACGCGATCGTTCGAACTCTGACCCGCGGCGGCGCGAGTTCAGTCGCCAATCGGAGACGAAATCGGCCGCAGAATTTGCAAGTCGCTCAACGAGCCCGCCGAAATTTCGATCTTTGGTTGGGCATCGGAGGGATCGACACTCAGTGGACACGCGGAGTCCGTCCCAGAGGGAGTGAAGGTGCTGCACTTCGACGCACACCGCCTCGCGCAGTCCTGCGGCGTGCGTCCGAGGGCGACGTTCCCACCAAAGAAAAAGCCCACCCGAGAAGAGGTGGGCTTAACCGATCAGCACCGTTCGATCGGTTTCTCTGCGGTTCGCTAACGGGTGCCCACAGAGTCGCTCGACCAGCAACGGTTCCGCCACAAATTTACGTCGGCATCAACTTTCGCAGTCGCGCTTCTGCAACATCCATCGGCTCGCCGGCTTTGGGAACGACGATGAAAAGCGGCTCGCGCAGATCGCGAACGTACCAGCCTTCGCCAAAAATTTCCGCGCACAGATGTGCCATCCAGCGATGCTTGAAGGCAATGGAACGCCTGCCGTCGTAGTGTTGAGCAATGTGCCCGACCCGGGCGCTCACGATCTTAACTTTTTTGGTCATTCGGCAGCGAGAGGTGATGCGTCGCTAAGCGATGCGCGACTGCATGCCGCCGCCTGCAACTTAGCAAGTCTTTTACACTGCCGTTGTGCAAAAAAATGAGGTTTTATCCTCATCGACTCACCCAAGCCTTCGACGAATGAGTACGTCGCCGGCGCCGCATTGTAATGGTTTTGCAGCGCGGACGCCTGCGCCGTGAGTGATCAGCCCTCAGCCTTCGGCCCGCGCCCTTTCAGCTTTCCGCATTCAGCCTTCAGCCTTCGCCTTCAAATGTGGATCGCTTCGCCAATAGACGCCGCGGCGGCTTCCATGACGGCTTCGGAAAGCGTGGGATGTGCGTGAATCGTCTGGTGGATTTCTTCAGTCGTTGCTTCGAGTTCCACGGCGAGCCCGTATTCGGCGATCAACTCCGTCGCTTCGGAACCGATGATGTGCGCGCCGTAGATTTCACCGGTCTTCGCGTCGCTGATCACTTTGACGAAACCTTCGCTCTCCGCGGAAGCGACGGCCTTGCCGGAGGCGGTGAAGGGGAATTTGCCGATCTTGATATCGAGCTTCTTTTCGCGCGCGGCTTTTTCCGTGAGACCCGTGCTCGCGACCTGCGGCTGGCAATAGGTGCAGCCCGGAAAATTTTTCACGCGTTTCGCCTTTCCATGACCGAACATGCCATTGACGGCATTGACGGCTTCATAGGTCGCGACATGGGCGAGCCACGGGGGGCCGATGATATCACCGGCGCCGTAAATTCCTTTGACCGAGGTTTGATAATCGTCGCCGACCTTCACGTAGTTGCGGTCGAGATCGAGTTTGATGTTGGACGCGACAACTCCCTCGAGATTCGCGACCACGCCGATCGCGGACAAAAGCACTTCGGCTTCCACTTCGATGCGGCCATCGCCATCGACGAGATCGACTTTGACCGATTCGGAGCCGACGCGGAAGTTTTCGCACTTCGTCTTAACTTTGATCGCGATGCCCTGTTTCTCCAACGCGCGGGCGAGCGTCTTTGAAACCTCCTCGTCCTCCACGGGCAGGACTTGGTCGAGCATTTCGACCAGCGTGACCTTCGAGCCGAGGGCGTTGTAGAAGTACGCGAATTCTACGCCGATCGCGCCGGCGCCGACGATCACGACGGACTTTGGCAGCTTTGTGGAGGCAAGCGCCTCGCGCGAAGTCATCACGCGAACGCCATCGTATTCGAGACCGGGAATCCGGCGCATTTTACAGCCCGTCGCGATCAGAATGTTTTTCGCTTTGAAAAACTTTCCTTTCTGATCGCCCTCGGTGATCGAAACGAGACCGGGAGCGCTGACCTGGCCGCGGCCGACGATGTAGTCGACCTTGTTCTTGCGAAAAAGAAATTCCACGCCCTTCGCCATCTGGCCGGCGACGCCGCGCGAGCGTTCCATGACTTTCGCGAAGTCGAAGGAGACGTCTTTCACGCTCAGGCCGTAGACATCCGCCTTCTTGATCTTCTGATACAACTCCGCGCTCTTCAGCAGCGCCTTCGTGGGAATGCAGCCCCAGTTCAAGCAAGTGCCGCCGGCTCGTTCGAGCTCGATGCAGGCCACCTTCTTGCCAAGTTGTCCGGCGCGAATCGCGCCCGCATAACCCGCGGGTCCGCCGCCAATGACGATGAGGTCGTATTCAGTGGTATCAGCCATAAATAGGAAGTCGCTATAGTGAACGGAAACGGTCGCGAGCGCGAGCAGGTGGGTCAATTGCTTTCGCGACCCGCAAGACGCCTGCCCGCGATCAAATATCGATCACGTCATCCGACTTCCGGCGACCATCACGGCGATGCTGATTTGCAAATGGCGTCGGTGGTGTCGCGCCGCCCACCTCGGCCCGCTTGCGCGTCGCACGGCGCACGAACCGCGACGCGACGAGATTGGTCACGCTGACGACCAGCGCGCCGCCGACTGCAGACCAAAATCCGCGTACCTCGAAACCATTGACCAAATGAGAAACGAGCAGGAACAGCAGCGCGTTGATCACCACCATGCCGAATCCCAGCGTGACGACGATGAAGGGCAGAGTGAACAGCACGAGCACCGGCTTGAGAATCGCGTTGAAAAAGCTCAGCAGCAACACGACAACCACCAGCGAACTTGCATCCACATAGTGAATACCGGGAATGATCTTCGTCGCGATCACCACACCGAGCGCGAGGACAGCCCAGCGCAAAAGCAATTGAGTCACCGGATGGTTCATCGCTGGTGCCAATCTCGGTCCGTTTGCTGCTCGCGCAAATGAAAATTCTGATCGTTCAGGATTACTTGCGGAGCGGCGGTACGGAGCGCCAGTCGATCTTCCTGGCGGAGGCATTTTTCGAGCGGTCGCACGATGTCACGCTGCTCACGTTTCGACCCGGCGGGCAGCTCGCCGAATGGGTTTCGCCGAAGGTAAAACGCCTCGTACTGCAGCGTACGGACCGGAAGCTGGATTGGTGGGCGCCCGGCCTCGCGCGTGTCGCGGGCGAAATCGCGCCGGACATTGTCCTCTGCATGGGGCGCATGGCGAATTGCTGGGCCGGTCGTATCGCGCGAGCCGTGCGCGCTCGCGGCCTGCGTACGCGCGTGATCGCGACCATGCGGACCGGAAAACATCTACCCTGGCTTTATCGCCGTTCTCTCCACCAGGCCGACCACGTGGTGGCCAACAGCCGTGATTCGATGCATGTGCTAATCGATCGGTACGGCGTGCCGGCCGACAAAGTCAGCGTCATCTATAACGCCATCGTCGCGCTGCCTCATCCGGCTGGTGAAATGCCATCCGAGCGCCCGCGCGAGGTCGTGATGCTGCATGTCGGCATGTTCCGGCCCGAAAAGAATCAGCGCGAACTGATCGAGATCTGCCGTGAGTTGCCGAGAGATTTTGCGTGGCAGCTCGAGCTGGCCGGGGCAGGCGAGGAGCTCGAAAACTGCCACAAGCTGGTGCGCGATTATGGTCTGCAGGATCGCGTGACGTTTGCCGGATACAGCGCGCAGCCGCAGCAGCTCTATCAACACGCCGCCGTCGCGGTCATGGCGTCGAAGAGCGAATCGCTCTCCAACTTTCTCATCGAAGCCCATGTTCATGGTGTTCCTTCGGTTTCGTACCGCGCAGCGGGCGTGGATGAATGCGGGGGCATCGCGGTCCCCGCCGGCGACCGAAATGCGTTTCGGTCAGCCCTCCTGCCGCTGTTGACCGATCCGTCCTATCGAGCGCGCGAATCAGTCCGCGTGCGGGAGTTTGCCTTGAAACATTTTTCTCCGGCGACGCAAACCGCAGAGTACCTCCAGTTATTCGAGAAGCTTCTCTCCTGAGCGAAGAGCCGGTGAGCGGGCGTTTTTGCCCACGTGCAAAAACCCCGGCCAATTACTTGAGAACGGATCAACTTTGCTCATCGGTGTGGGCTCCTTGAAACCCGCTTCTTCCGTTGACTGCATTCGCCTGCGTGGCGTCCGACAAAATAATCTCAAAGGCTTCGATCTCGATTTGCCGCTGGGCAAATACATCGTCGTCACAGGCCTGAGCGGGGCAGGGAAGTCCTCGCTGGTCTTCGATACGCTGCACGCCGAGGGCCAGCGCCGCTACGTCGAAACCTTCAGCGCGTACACGCGCCAGTTTCTCGACCTGCTGGACAAGCCGCGCGTCGACTCGATCGAGAACATTCGTCCGTCGATCGCCATCGAACAAACCAACACGGTCAAAACGGCGCGCTCGACGGTGGGCACGATGACGGAGTTGACCGACTTCTTCAAAGTCTGGTTCAGCCACGTCGCCGAATGCTTCGATCCGGAAACGGGTGAAAAAGTCGAAGACGACACGCCGCAGTCCATCTGGGGAAAATCACTCGCCGGCCACGCCGGAGCGACAGCCGTTGTCGCCTTCCGCGTGGCGAAACCGGAAAATCTGCAATGGCCGGAGATTCTCGCGAATCTGAAAACGCAGACCTACGTGCGTATTCTCGCGAGCACTACAGACGGAAAACTCGCAGCGCATCGCGTCGACGATTTGCTCGCTGACGAAGCGAAGCGTGAGGGAGTTTTGGGCAAACTTTCCGCGCTCTTCGTGGCGCAGGATCGTCTGACCATTTCCGCGGAGAATCGCGGACGTTTTCTCGAAGCGGTCGAGGCCGCGCTGCACTTTGGTCATGGCCAGGTGTATTTGTTCGAGAGCGCGACATTTTCCGAAATCGGACATTTCTCGAAAGGCCTGCACTCGCCGAAGACAGGCCGGACGTTTCGCGCGGCATCGCCGGCTTTGTTTTCTTTCAACTCTCCGCTCGGCGCGTGTCCAAAATGCCGAGGTTTTGGGCGGGTGATCGACATCGATTATCGCCTCGCGATTCCTGATCACTCGATGTCGATCGACGAGGGCGCGCTCAAGTGCTGGGAGGGCGAGGTCTATAGCGAATCGAAAAAAGATCTCCTCGTCTTCGCGAAAAAGAAGAAGATTCCGACCAACGTTCCGTTCGCCGCGCTCACGCCCGAGCAGAAGGCCTTCGTGATCGACGGCGAGCCAGGCTACGGTGAGGAAAACGGCAAGCAGTGGCCCAAGTACTGGTACGGCGTGAAGGGGTTTTTCCGCTGGCTCGAATCAAAGACGTACAAGATGCACGTGCGCGTATTTCTTTCGCGCTATCGGGCCTACAATCCCTGCCCGGCGTGCGGCGGCCTTCGCTTGCAGCCCGAATCGCTTTGCTGGAAGTGGAAGGGGCGAACCCTGCCGGAAATATATCAATTGCCCGTCAGCGATCTGATGGCGCTGCTCGAGCCGAGCGCGCACTCGGCGACGATGGAGGTGTTCGCATCCACCGCGACCGGCGGCCAGCACCAGCGCGATCTCGCGTTCGACTCGATTCTCACGCGGCTGCGTTATCTCGAACAGGTTGGCCTCGGTTATCTGACGCTGGATCGTTCGTCGAAGACGTTGTCCGGAGGCGAAGTCGAACGCGTCAATCTCACGTCCTGCCTCGGTACTTCCTTGGTGGATACGTTGTTCGTTCTCGATGAGCCGAGTGTCGGTCTTCACCCGCGCGATATCGATCGCCTCATCGAAATCATCCGCACCCTGACTGGCGCGGGAAACACGGTGGTGGTCGTCGAGCACGACGAAGCGATGATTCGCGCGGCTGATCACCTGATCGAGGTTGGGCCCGAGCCCGGCGGACGCGGAGGAAATATCGTTTTCCAAGGAGACATTCACGAGATGCTCGAATCCGATCGCAGCATCACGGGCGCGTACTTGTCGGGGCGGCAACGCATCGAGCTGCCGACGCAGCGGCGGTTCGTTTCGGAGACCACTCTCGCGCCGCGCAGTGGAAAAAAAACGTCAGCCATCGCGGGTGTCGCCTCTGCCCCGGTCAACTCTCCGTCGTGGCTGACGTTCAAGAACGCATCGAAGCACAATCTGCAGAACGTCGATGTGCGCATTCCGCTGCAGCGTCTCGTCTGCCTCAGCGGCGTGTCCGGCTCCGGAAAATCGACGTTGCTCGATTCAGTGATCTATCAAGGTCTCCTCACTCAGGCCGGGTTGGTCACGGAGGATCCTGCCGAAATCGAGTCGATCTCGAACGATTTGAAATTTTCCGAAGTGGTCCTCGTGGATCAATCTCCTCTGAGCCGCACGCCGCGCTCCAATCCTGCGCTGTATACGGAGGCGTGGGATTTGATTCGCGAACTCTACGCGCAAACGCCCGCCGCGCAGCACTCCGGTTTCGGACCGTCGAGTTTTTCATTCAACAGCGGCGATGGACGCTGCGATCATTGCCAAGGTCTCGGCTACGAGCGCGTGGAGATGCAGTTTCTCTCGGATGTTTTCGTGCCCTGTCCGATCTGCGAAGGCCGTCGCTTCAAGCCGGAAGTCCTGGCGATCACCTGGAACGGAAAATCCGTGGCGGACCTTCTCGCGACGAGCGTGAGCGACGCGCTGCCGCTTTTCGCCGAGCATGCCGCGATTCAGTCGCGCCTGGCCAGCCTCGAGTCCGTCGGCCTTGGCTATCTCACGCTCGGTCAGCCGTTGAACACGCTTTCCGGCGGAGAATCGCAGCGCCTGAAACTCGTGCGCTATCTCAGCGGGTATGCGAGAACTGGATACAGCGCCGTTTCGGAGGAAACCGAGAAACGTGCGCGCGAACTCGCGGCGGCGGGCCAATCGGCGTTGCTCTTGCTCGACGAGCCGACCACCGGCTTGCATCGTCACGACGTGAAGCGGCTGCTCAACGTCCTTCACGCGTTGGTCAACCGCGGCCACAGCGTCATCGTGATCGAGCACAATTTGGACGTGCTCAAATCCGCCGACTGGATCCTTGAAGTCGGGCCCGAGGCTGGCGCGAACGGAGGGCGCATCGTGGCTGCGGGCACGCCGGAAGACATTGCGAAAACGGCAACCGCGACGGCGTCGTTTCTGCGCGAAGCGTTGCAGGAAGATTACGCGCCGCGAGGCGATCGCCGCGTGCTGGCTGCCGCCGAAGATGTAGTGCCAAACGGACTACACGGCCGCGGCGAGTCGTCGCTGAGCATCGTCGGCGCGCGGGAGAACAATCTGAAGAACCTGACTCTCACGATTCCCCACAGGGAGTTGTCCGTCGTCACGGGAGTTTCCGGTTCGGGAAAATCGACGCTCGCGTTCGATATTGTTTTCGCGGAGGGCCAGCGCCGGTTCATGGAGTCGATGTCGCCCTATGCTCGACAATTCGTGGAGCAGTTGCCGCGTCCTTCGATCGATCGACTCACCGGGATTCCACCGACCGTGGCCATCGAGCAGCGCGTCACGCGGGGCTCGCGCAAGTCGACCGTCGCCACGATCACGGAAGTGGCGCAGTACCTGCGTCTGCTCTATGCGCGCCTCGGCGTGCAGCATCATCCCGATACGGACAAGCCGGTGACGCCGCTCTCCACCGGCGCGTTGAAGAAGCTCCTCGCGAAAATTCTGGAGACACCAAAAGCGCAGAAGGCGAAGCACCTTTATCTCGCCGCGCCGCTCATCCGCGGACGCAAGGGGCATCATCAGCCGATCGCGACCTGGATCGGCAAACAAGGTTACGAGCTGATGCGCGCCGACGGACGTCTCCTGAAAGTGGATACGTTTCAGAAACTCGATCGCTACAAGGAGCACGATATCGAAGTTGTCGTGGCGGATCTCAAAGCGGATTCCGCGACGCCAGTGCGGTCCGCCAAGGGCAAAGCGATCCATCCGCTCGAGGAAGCGCTGCGCTTGGGCAAGGGCTCGTGTTTCCTGTTCACCCCGAGTGGTGAAATCCTTTCGTGGTTCTCGACCACGCGCACGGATATCGAAACCGGCGAATCGTTTCCCGAACTCGATCCAAAGCATTTCTCGTTCAACTCCCCGCGCGGTTGGTGCCCAGCCTGCCGCGGCCACGGACGTATTTTCCCGTGGATGCTGGAGCCTGCGGACGAGGATGAAGACGAGGAAAACTATCTCCGCGAATCGGGTTTGGTTGATCCTGATGCCGACATTTCGGACGCGGGCCAGCCGTGCCCTGAATGCCACGGCGAGCGTCTGAATCGCACGGCGCGCGCGGTGAAACTTCATTTCGTAGGGAAACAAAAGCCGCTCTCTCTGCCTCAACTGCTCCGCGACACACCGAGTGATTTGATCAAGCACATGCAGCAGCTCGACCTCGAGGAACGCGGCAGGTTGATCACGCAGGATATCGTTCCCCAGATCGAGGAGCGTCTGCGCTTTCTCGATCATGTCGGTCTTGGCTATTTGTCGCTCGATCGTCCCACGGAGACATTGTCCGGCGGCGAGGCGCAGCGCATTCGTTTAGCCGCGCAGCTCGGATCGAATCTCTCCGGTGTGCTCTACGTTTTGGACGAGCCGTCGATCGGTTTGCACGCGCGCGACAACGATCGGCTGATCGAGACGCTTCAGGCGTTGCGGGAAAAAGGAAATACGCTGCTCGTCGTCGAGCACGATGACGAGTTGATGGAACGCGCTGATCGCATCATCGATCTCGGTCCCGGCGCAGGCATTCACGGCGGAGAACTGCTGGCGTACGGCACGCCCAAGGAAGTGAAGGAAAATGCCGCGTCGTTGACTGGATTGTTTTTGGCGAAAGGCATCCCGCATCCGACGCGCGGCGAATACCGGCCCGTTCCGGAACAGGCGGTCAATGGCAGAAAGCGTGAGAACGAACTCGCCTGGATCGAACTGAATGGCGCGCGGCTGCGGAACCTGAAGGACTTCGATCTGCGCCTGCCCCAAGCGCGGCTGATCATGGTGGCGGGGCCGAGCGGCGCCGGAAAATCGACGTTGTTCCGTGATTTGCTGTATCCGGTCTTCCACTACGGCGTGAAGGAGAAGAAGAGCCACGTGAGCGCAAAGGAGTTCGTGAAGAACGTGCGCTTCAGCGCGGATGAGTCGGCCTCAGGCGAAAAATCCGGGCTGCCGTTTGACGAACTCACCGGCATTGGCGGTTTCAAATCGGTGATCGAGGTCGATCAATCGCCGATCGGAAAAACGCCGCGTTCGACGCCTGCGACGTATCTGGGAATCTTCGATTTGATCCGCCAGTTTTTCGCCTCGTTGCCCGAGTCGAAAATTCGCGGCTATACGGCCTCGCGTTTCTCCTTCAACACCTCCGGTGGACGCTGCGAGACATGCCTGGGAGCAGGACGCGTGAAACTCGAAATGGCGTTCATGCCGAACACCTATCTGCCCTGCGACGATTGCCGCGGGCTGCGCTACGGGCCGGACGTCGCGGATATCGCGTGGAAGGGCAAAAACATCGGCGAAGTCCTGCAGCTCACGTTCGAAGAGGCCGCCGTCTTTTTTGATTTTCACTCGCAGCTATCTCAGGTCTGCAAGCTGATGGTCGATTGCGGACTCGGCTATCTGACGCTCGGGCAGAGTTCTCCGACACTTTCCGGTGGGGAAGCGCAGCGCTTGAAACTCGTGACTGAACTGAGTCAGGGGCTCGCGAGTTATCGTGAGCGTTCCCGTGGGATTCGGCCGAAGAGTTTGTATTTGCTGGAGGAGCCGACGATTGGCCTGCACCTGAGCGACTGTGAGAAATTGATCAAGCTGCTGCACTCGCTCGTGGACCAAGGACACACGGTCGTGGTGATCGAGCACCATTTGGATCTGCTCGCGGAAGCCGACTACGTCATCGAACTCGGCCCGCAAGGCGGTCCCGCGGGTGGGGAGCTGTTGTATCAAGGCCCGCTGGCAGGATTGCTGAAGGTGAAAAATTCACCGACGGCACCGTACCTGCGAACGAAGTTGCGAGCGCACGCGAAAGCTTAATTCGGAATCAGCACGCCAGCCAACGTAGCGCCGGCCTCCGGCCGGCCAGCCAAAAAATCCGTCCCGCTTCGCGGGACACTAGATAGGTTTGCCGGCCGGAGGCCGGCGCTCCGTTGGCCGGCGTGCGCTGCAGCGATTCGAGCGATAGCTCAAATCTCGTGCACGCGAATGCAGGCGGCTTCCTGATCTTTTCCGCACGGGATCATCGGCGGAAACGCCGCCTTGCACTGCTCGATTGCGTACGGGCAGCGCGGATGAAACGTACAGCCCACCGGTGGATTGATCGGCGACGGAGGATCGCCGGGCAGCGCCGCGCGCCGGCGAGTTTTTTCGGCGTCGGGATCGAGTGAGGGAATCGCCGAGATCAGCGCGCGTGTGTACGGATGCTTCGGGCGTTCGATCACCTCGACTGCGGGTCCGAGTTCGACGATTTTGCCCAAGTACATTACGGCCACGCGATCGGAGATATGTTTCACCACCGACAAATCGTGCGCGATGAAGATGAGCGTCAGGTTCATCTTCCGACACAGATGCGATAACAGATTTAGAATCTGCGCCTGGATGGAAACATCGAGCGCGGAAACCGGTTCGTCCGCGATGATCACTTTGGGATTCAGTGCGAGGGCGCGTGCGATCGCGATGCGCTGGCGTTGTCCGCCGGAAAATTCGTGCGGATACTTCTGCATGAAGCGCGGCGCGAGGCCCACCAGCGACATGAGTTCCGCCACTCTCGCGCCCACGTTGCGCGAATTGCAGAGGCCGTGAACCAGCAGTGGTTCAGCGATCGTGTTGAAAACGGTTTTGCGCGGATTGAGCGAGGCGTACGGGTCTTGAAACACCATCTGCAGATCGCGCCGGATTTCTTTCACCTCGGACGCGCTCGAGCTGGTGAGATTTTTCCCTTCGAGAATCACCGCGCCTTCCGTGGTCGGAAGCAATTGCATGACCGTCCGCGCCAACGTCGATTTTCCGCAACCAGATTCGCCCACAAGGCCGAGCACTTCACCCTGATTCACCGAAAGGGAAACGCCATCCACCGCCTTCACCGCGCCGACCTGCCGCTTGAGGAGGAAGCCGTGATAGACCGGGAAGTGGGTCTTGAGATTTCGGAGTTCGAGAACGGGAGCTGACATTGTGAATTACGATACGCGATTAAGACCGCTCACGCGATTTCCCCCAACTGCACTCTCAGGCACGCATGCCTGTGGCCGGGTTTGTACTCCGCCAGATCGGGACGAATGTCGTAGCATTTTTCTGCGGCGAATTCGCAGCGTGGAGCGAAGGGACAGCCGGGGAGCGGCTTCGAGACATCGGGCGGCATGCCCTTGATCGTATAGAGTTCGGCGCCCTTCGCCTGTAGCGCGGGGATCGATTGCTGGAGCGCGCGCGTGTAAGGGTGCTTCGGCTCAACGAAAAGATCGCGCGTGCTCGCTGTTTCAACGATGCGTCCCGCATACATCACTTGCACGCGATCGCAAATTCCGGAAACCACCGCGAGGTCGTGCGTGATGAAAATCACCGCCATGCCCATTTCTGTCTGCAGGCGTTTGATCAACTCGAGAATCTGCGCTTGCACGGTGACGTCGAGCGCCGTCGTCGGCTCGTCCGCGATGAGCAACTCCGGCCGCGTGATCAGGGCCATCGCGATCATCACGCGTTGGCGCATGCCGCCGGAAAATTCGTGCGGATAATAATGAATGCGTTTCTCTGCGTCGTTGATTCCGACCGCGTTCAACATCTCCAGCGCCTTTTTCAACGCGTCCTTGTGCGAAATATCCTGATGAATCCGCAGCGGTTCGATGATTTGCTCCGACACCCGCATGTACGGATTCAACGACGTCATCGGATCCTGAAAAATCATCGCGATGCGCTTGCCCCGGATATCGCGCGACTGTCTTGGCGAACAATGGAGCAAATCGACTCCATCGAAAATCGCGCTGCCACTTTCGATTCTCCCTGGCGGCTGCGGAACAAGCCCCATCAGCGAATAGCACGTCACGGATTTGCCCGAGCCGGATTCGCCTACGATGCCGAGCGTTTCGCCACGCTCGATCGAGAAACTCACGCCGTCGACCGCGCGATAAATCCCGTTTCGCGTATGAAACGTGGTGCGAAGATCGGTGACGGAGAGAAGTGGCACGATTGGGAACGACGAGGCTGAAACTCGAGCCGGGCTGGGCAACGCTATTCTCGTATGGCGGCGGCAGGCACGAGGCGCCGTACAGAAGCGAGAACGGTTTCCGGACGCAAATCCACGAGTTTTCCGCCGCCGGTTCGAGGACAGCCGGGAGGCTGGAGGATCTCGAACGGCGCCGAATAAATTGGCCCAGTGCGTATGGGATTGGTCGGCCCAAAAAGCGCGATCAGCGGAACGCCGCAGGAATTAGCCAGGTGCATGCCGCCCGTGTCGTTGGTCACCAAAATCGTGCAGCGGCGCAGCTCCTCGATGTAGCGCGGCAGATCGGTTTTTCCGGCAATGTCTTCGACCTTTGCGCCGAGACCCGAGGCGATGGACGACGTGATCGGCTGATCATTTTTGGTGCCGAACAGCTTGAACTGCGCCTGCGGGTAGACGGCGGCAAGGGCCTGGATCAGGGTTCGCCAGTGTTCGATCGGCCAGCGCTTTTCCGGCGTGTTTTCCGAGCCGGCGATGAAACCGAAAACGACATCGTTCGCATGGGGAAGCACCGTCGTAGTGGAATTCCCACTACGCGACGCATCGTTAGGCGCCGCGGGCAAATCGAGGCGAAGAGGCGTGCGCTCGATTTCCTTCACCAGTCCGAAGCGACGAAAATAATTTTGCCAAACTTCGAATTGATGGCGCTCGGCTTCGACGAAATCGGCCGGAACGTCGTAGCGATGAGTGAGCAACGGTCTGTGCTTCCCTGGCCAAACCACGCCGAAGCGCTGCCTTGCGCGCGTCAACCACGCTTCCAGGTCGCCGCGAAACGAATGGGTGAACAGCACGTATGTATCCGGAAACTGGTGACGCATGCGCCAGAAGCTCCTGAAGTATCCATTTTCTCGCGACGGCAGCGCTTCGAGACGGTCGGCCACGCCCGTCATTTTCAGGAATGGCAGGAAAACTGCCTTTCCAATCAGCGTGATTTCAGCGTCAGGACGCGAGGCGCGCAGCGCGCGCAGGAGAGGCAAAGCCATCACCACGTCGCCGAGCCAGTTCGGCAGCCGAATCCAAAACCGCGTGCGGCGGGGAAGCTCGGCCAGTCCGTGCGCCGCCAGATCCTCGGTCAGCAGATCGCGTTTGGCTTCCAGGCGAAAACGCCGATCCGGCATGTCTTGATTTCGCCAGCGATCGTGGCTCCAAAGCCACGAGGCGCAGAGGTTGTCGTCGCTCGAGAGCGCAGTTTCGAGCCACCGGTTGGCTTCCAACGCGACGTTCGCTCCCGCCGGAGCGGAGGGAATCTCTGGGTCCTCGAAGCGAAGGCGCCAGAAGCCCAGACGGCGCGGATAGCAGACGGAAGCGCGGGCCTGATATTTCCGCGCCAGCAGATCGGTCAGTTCCGTCGTCGAGCAGACGCGCCCGAAAAGCGTTGTGAGCGCGCCGTTCATTCCGGCGTTCTGATCGAAGAGCAGCGCGACTGCGGAATTCGACTTCAGGAATTTGAAGGCCTCCTGCAGCCCCGTTTTTCGCGAAAGAAGACGCATGCCGAAACGCTCGCGCGTGCGTTTGACCCAGGCGTCGAGCGTGGAGTTGTTCAGCGGTCGGAAAATCACGCCGAATTGGGGTGGCGGCTGAGGAACGAAAAGCGAAAGCCAGGTCAGCGTCTCCCAATACGCGAAGTGTGGCACGCAGATCAGCATGGGAAAAGGCGCGGCTTGATGCTCGCCGAAGAACTTCGCGATTTCCGGAGCCGCTGTAACCATGGAGCGGATACGTTTTTCGCTGAGATAAGGTGCCGCGGCGGAGATGAGGACGGTCTCGAAAAGTCTGCGGCTGCTTTCGCGGGCGATCTTGCGCTTCCAATCCCGTGAGCGATCCGGGAATGCGTGATCCAGATTCGAATAGACCAAACGCCGCCGACGTGCCGCGACGAGCAGCATCAGCCTTCCGAGCAGGCCGCAGAGACCATCGAGAAGCGGTTCGGGCGTGTGAGCGATGAGCCAGCCCAGGACTTGTAAAAAAATTTTAATCACGCAAAAAACTGCGTTGTGAAATTGTGGAGCGGAGCCGAGTGCGTTCACTCGTGCTGCCGCGCAGAAGCTCATCAAAGGGAGCGGTATCGTGGTTAAAAGCAGATTTTCCGGCGCTTCGTCATGACCCAGGTATTGATCATCAAACCCTCTGCGCTCGGCGACATTGTCCATGCGCTGCAGGTCGCCACGTCCCTGAAGGAGCAGGTTCCGGACATCGAGATTTCCTGGGTGGCGCGGGATATTTTGACGCCTTTTGTGCGGAGCTGCGAGGCAGTTGACCACGTCTTCGTTTTCAAACGCCACGGCGGTGTATTCGCTTTTTGGAGACTCACCACGGAGTTGCGGAAAAAGAAATACGATTACGTGCTCGATATGCAGAGTCTGCTGCGCACGGGCTTCATGGCGTTTCGAAGCAGGGCGGCGAAGAAGATCGGCCGGGCCGACGCGCGGGAGGGCTCATCGCTTTTCTATGACGAGAAGGTGGCGCCCGCGCCGCTCGGGCGCCGGCCTCACATGCTCGAGAAGCTTCTTCCGTTTTGCGTTCCTTTGGGTGCGAAGCCGGAATTGCGCGGGATTCTTAATTTTCGCGAAGATGCGTCGCTCAATCTTTCGCACCTCGACGGGCCGAATGGCTTGCGCCCGATCGTGATGTTTCCCGACAGCCGGCGGCCCGATAAACGCTGGCATGGTTTCAAGCAACTGACGGAAGCCATTCTGCGCGACGATCGTCGCCGTCGCGTGATTTGGGCCGGGGCCAACTATGTGCCGGACAAGGACGCGTTTCAGCCGAGCCAGTTCTTGAATCTCACGGGAAACACTAGCGTCGTGTCACTGCCGGCTTTGGTCCAGCGCGCAGCCTGCGTCATTTCCAACGAGAGCGGCGCGATGCACCTTGCGGCGGCGCTGCAGGTTCCCGTGCTCGCCATTCTTGGACGGAGCGACCCAGAGGTTTTGGGCCCGTATCCTTATCGCGGAGCGACGAATCACGCCATTCAAGCGCCGCTCGGCGACCTTAGGCTGCTCTCGGTCAAAGACGTCTTCGCGCGCTTCAAGAAATTGCAGGCCGGCTCAGGGCTGTCTGCAGTTTCGCCCACACCTCATCGGCAGTGATCAGATTCATCGCGCGATCGTCGTGGACGCGGAAGTGCCAGTCTACCTTGGCCGGATCACGCCCGGCGAAGCTGCGAACTGCTTCCGCGTATTTGTCCACGGTGTATTCGTTTGCTCGATACGCTCCGGAGAGTTCGGCTCGGGCCACGGCGTAAAGGCCGATCACCGGAACACCGCGGGCACGGGCGAGGTGTACCGCGGCGGTGTCGGGTGAAATCACTGCGCTCGCTTCCGCGATGATTTGCTGAAGCTGCGTGAGGGAGGTTTGCCCGCAGAGATTGAGCGACTCGGGTGCGAAGTGGAGAAACGCTTTTGCGGACGCTTCCTCGCTCGCGGAGCGACCACCCGTCAGCACGACCGAAACGCGCGTTTCCGTCGCGAACTTGCGCGCGAGTTCCGCATAGCGCTCCGGCGGCCAGCAACGCTCGACCTTGCTGGCTCCTGCGTGCACGACCACGTAACGTCCAGCTGGCCGCCGTTCGCGCCAAGCGGTCGCTGTGGCGGCATCGACGGGGATCGCGGGCCAGGTCTCAGGAGCGGCGATCCGCGGGACGCCGAGCCGTTGCGCAAATTGGGCGAAACCGTCGAAGAGATGTTCGTCGCGTGGCTCAATTGTCTCGTTAACAAACCAGCGGTGAAAATCCCGCGCGCGTCGGCGGTCGAAGCCGATTTTCCGCTTCGCGCGAATGCCGGCGTAGAGGAGATTGACCCGAAAATTCGCCTGCATCGCGAGAACCGCGTCGAAGTTTCGCAGGTTCAATTCCCGCCACAGACGCCGATAGTCGCCGAACATTTTCGGCTTCGAAATCGCCATGACCTCGATACCCGGCACTGCGTCCGCGACAGACCGGAAGCGTTCGTCGATCAGCCAGGTGATCTGCGCATCCGACAGATGAGCCTTAAGTGCCTGAATCGCCGGCTGTGCCAGAACCACATCGCCAAGAGCGGAAAGACGGACGACGAGAATGCGAGAGGGCACGCGACGAAGTGGGGCGTTGGAGGACGAGCGAGACAATTTCAAACTTCCAACTTCGCGGGGGGCACGCCATATCCGAACCTCCCATGCTCGATCCCAAGATCCTCCGTGATTCGCCTGAACTCGTTCGCGCCGCCATCGCCAAGAAACACTTGGATGTCGACCTCGACGGCGTGCTCGCGCTCGACGCCGCGTGGCGCAAACAGACTCAAGAGGTCGAGCAACTGCGCGCGCAGCAAAAGTCGGCCAATACGGACATGGCCAAGCTGCCGAAAGGTTCGCCGGAATTCATCGCGAAGGTGCAGGACATGAAAGCGGTGTCGGCCAAGGTGAAGGAGCAGGAAGTCGCCTTGAACGAGACCGAGGTGAAATGGCGGCAAGCGCTGCTCAGCCTGCCCAACATCCCGCACAGCAGCGTCCCCGAAGGTCGCACGCCCGAGGAGAACGTGGTGTTTGCGACGCATGGAGACATCAACGCGGTTTCGCCTCACGCGCGCTCGCATTGGGATATCCCGGGTTTCAGCAAGCTTTTCGATTTTGAGCGCGGCGCGAAGGTGACCGGCGCCGGTTTTCCCTTTTATGTCGGCGACGGCGCCCGCCTCGTTCGCGCGTTGCTCCATTTCTTTTTGGATGAGGGCGGCAAAGCCGGTTACGTTGAAGTGAATCCGCCAGTGCTGGTGAACGCGGCGAGTGCGACGGCGACCGGACAATTGCCCGACAAGGAAGGGCAGATGTACGAAACGGTGCCGGACAAACTTTACGCCGTGCCAACGGCCGAGGTGCCGCTGACGAATTTCTTCCGCGACGAAATCTTGGAAGAAGCCGCGCTGCCCGTTTATCGCCTCGCGTACACCCCGTGTTTCCGCCGCGAGGCGGGAAGCTACGGCAAAGATGTGCGCGGGCTGAATCGCCTCCATCAGTTCGATAAAGTCGAACTCCTGAAATGGGTGCATCCGTCGACCAGCTACGAAGAACTCGACAAGCTGCGGGGCGATGCCGAGCGACTGCTGCAAAAACTCGGCCTCCCATATCGCGTGCTTCTCATGTGCGGCGGCGATCTAGGCTTTTCGCAGTCGAAGAAATACGACTTGGAAGTGTGGTCAGCGGGCCAGAAACGCTGGCTGGAGGTTTCGAGCTGCAGCAATTTCGAAGCCTTCCAATCACGCCGCGCGCAAATCCGTTTCCGCTCGAAGGAAACCGGCAAGCCCGAACTCGTTCACACCCTCAACGGCTCCGGCCTGGCCGTCCCACGCGTCCTCGCCGCGATCCTGGAAAACAACCTTCAAGCCGACGGTCGCGTGAAAATCCCCGCGCCCCTCGTGCCATACTTCGGCAAGGAATACCTGAGCTTCACCTAACGGATGAACTGAGCCACGTACTTCGCTCAGTAGATGATATTCAACTCGTAAGCTTCGACCAACGCGGTGCCAGTGCCGCCGTTGGCAGAAGAGATGACGATGGTGTGAGCGCCGGGCATAAGTGCTCGGACGATGGCGCTGTCCTTTTCATATCCTTCAAGCGAGCTCAGGTGATGTGAGTTCATAATCGTCGCCGTTTCGACTCCGCTCCAGAAACCGGATTGGGATTTCCAGTTATCATTTTTCGCTTCCTCTCCCCCGTTACCATAGTGGAGAACGAGGTTTGGATCCGCGAGAGGCTGAGCTATTCCATAGGGAGCCAAACGAGGCCCGAGGCCGCGTAACATCGTCTGCTTTACGGAGTGTGGAGAGCCCCCGCTAACAATTACGCCAGCGATCAGTACTTGCTCGCCGGGTCCGACAAAACCGCGCGTCGAAACATTCGAAAGGTGTGTGGAATGGTCGTCGCCGGGTGGGGTGAGGTCGAATATGTCGACGAGCGCTATGCCTTTTTTGTCAGAGCGGCTTTTCACAATGAAGGTGTAAGCACCTGGACTAACGGTGAGGACCAAGGCCGCATCTTTTTTTGCGGGATCGAGTGGCTTGGCTCCGAGTTCAGTCAGGGCTTCAACGACGTCATCAGCGCCTGCCGATTCCGCCCAAGGGCCGCTCGTCGCAAGAAGTTCATTTGGGCCATTGCGCGCTTCGATCACTGGATCGCTGAGCACATTGTTCACGCCGTAATCTCGAAGCGTTTGCCCCAACGCGCGGACGAGAATTCTCATCGGCTTGTTTCCCGTGACAATCGTTCCCGCGATGAGAACTTGCTCGCCGGTTCCCACGTAGCCTCGAGTCGAAATGTTGCTGAAGATCGGCTCGTCCGGCGGCGTCGTGCGGAGAATAGTACCTTGGCTTCCGACGAGAAAAGTGGAGCCGCCTGCGAAGACCGAATCGTATATGTTCGAGGACGTTGGCAGGCTGTAAACGTGACGTTCGGATGGGATCGCACCCTGAATCGATACTCCATGATCGCCGAATACAGAGAAGCCGTGATCGATGACACGAAGATCGCTGTCAATTGGCGCAAGGCTTTCGTCAATTACCTGATCAATGCGTCCATATTCCGTGGCTATACTTTCCGCGTGCAGAATAAATGAGACGCTCAGCACACCAGATTTACCGTACGCACCGGCATATCCGACGGAGTAGTATCCCGCTGCGTCACCAGCACTCGGCGGAGTATAGAAAAATTCGCTCAACTCTTGAAATGCCTCGATAGCTGTCGGTGCTACAAAGGAGTTCTTTTTCCAACTGAGACCATCAGGCGAAAGATATATGACGCCACCTTCGCCTCCGGCAATCCATTGCCCATATGTTGAAAAAGCCAGCCCGCGCAGCCAATGGGTGCCTCCTTGATTCGCGATTTTCCAGGTTTGGCCGTCAGCGGACGTAAGAATTGTTTCCGCTTCACCGACGGCGACGAACGTCCCCTTTTGGAAAGCGACGCGGTTGAGTCGCTGATTGGTCAGCCCGCCGGCAATGCGGCTCCACGCCGAACCATCTATGGAGGATAAGATAGTTCCATGGTCGCCTACTGCGATGTAGTGATCTTTTCCATACGTCACGGATAGCAGCCATTCCGTTGTCCCGCTGTTCTGCCGATTCCAACTTTTCCCGTCTAGCGACTGAAGAATGGAGCCATTCGCGCCGACGGTAACCAGGCCACCGGGACCACTGATAACTCCCCATAAATCTTCCGTGCCGCTGTGCACCGGAAAAAATTGCACCTGCGCGGAGGCAATCGCCGGCAGGAATACGCATCCAACAAACGTCAGCAGTTGGAAAGCTCGCCTCACTCGACCTAATGCCGACGCTGCTGTTATCCACACTCGATCATTCGCTGAAAAAACGACTGAGAACGCACCGCGAAATCGTCTCACCCCGCCGGAGAAATACTTCATGCTGGAATTCAATCCCGCCGAAGTTTCGCGCGTAAAATCAATAAGGTGACAAAAGTTTCACCCGGTAAGTAGCGGATTAATGTCGCTGCATTGTCGCGCGCGTTTGCGTTGTGCCTATACGCTATTCCCGCAGCCTCGAATCGACCACGACGGTCACGGGGCCGTCGTTGATCAGCGAAACTTGCATGTCGGCGCCGAATTTTCCTCGGGCGGGAGCTCGGCCGAGCGCGGTTTCCATTTGCGCAAGAAACCTTTCATACAGAGGGATCGCCTGCTCGGGGCGCGCGGCGTCGTTGAAGGAAGGTCGTGTGCCTTTTCGCGTGCTCGCGAAAAGCGTGAACTGGCTCACGACTAAAATCTCTCCGCCAATGTCGCGGACGGAGCGATTCATCTGCCCCGCCTCGTCTGGGAAGATCCGCATGGCCGCTAACTTTTCCGCCAGCCATGCGCCGTCTTCATCGGTATCCGTTTTGCCAATACCGAGAAAAATCAGCAGTCCTGCTCCGATTTGGCCGAGCAACTGACCTTCGCTATCGACGCGCGCAGAACTCACGCGCTGGACCACGACGCGCATCGCGCATCATCAGACCATCGGCACGTGTGGCTCGACGTCGGCTTCGTAGTCGATGCCGCGTACGCCGAAGCCGAAGAGCTTCAGAAATTCTTTCCGGTAGCCGGCGATATCTGTGAGAGATTCCAGGTTCTCAGTCGTCACCTTGGGCCAGACCTGAGCGACCGCGCTCTGCACCTCCGGCTTCATCTCGAGATCGTCGATTCGCACGCGGCCACCCTCGTCGAAGTTCAGCGCGGAACCATTGTACATCTGCGTGGCAAAAAGGCGCTGGATCTGCTCGATGCAGCCCTCGTGCGTGCCTTTTTCCTTCATGATCTTGTACAGGATCGAAATATAAAGCGGCACCACGGGAATCGCGGAACTCGCCTGCGTGACGAGCGCTTTGTTGACCGAAATAAAGGCGCGACCGTAGCCGTGAGCCTTGAGCTTCGCATCGAGACGCTTGCCGGCGCGTTCGAGGTCATTCTTCGCCAGCCCGATCGTGCCGTTCTTGTAGATCGGCCAGGTCACCTGAGGCCCGATATACGAATACGCCACGGTCGTCGCACCTGGGGCGAGAACGTTCGCGGCGAGCAAAGCATCGATCCACATTTCCCAGTCTTCGCCGCCCATCACCGCGGTGGTGTCGGCGATCTCGGCCTCAGTCGCGGGCTCGATCGTGATCTCACTCACCGCGCCTTTGTCTGTATCCACGGTTTTGTTACTGAACGTGGAGCCGACCGGTTTGAGGACGGATTTGTGAACGACGCCGGTCTTCGGATGCGTGCGTCGCGGAGAGGCGAGGGAGTAAACCACCAGATCGACTTGGCCCATGTCGGCTTTGATCAACTCGATCGCCTGGCGCTTCATGTCGTCCGAGAACGCGTCGCCATTTAGATTTTTCGCGTAGAGTCCGGCGGCCTGTGCGGCCTTGGTAAAAGCGATCGTGTTATACCAACCCGGGGTCGCGGTGCGGCCCTCTTCGGATGGACGCTCGAAGAAAATGCCCAGCGTGGCGGCATTCGATCCGAACGCGGCCGTGATTCGCGAGGCCAGGCCGTACCCAGTGGACGCGCCGATAACGAGAACTTTTTTCGGGCCATTTTTGATCGGGCCCTTTGCTTTCACGTAATCGATCTGCTCCTGCACATGCGCCGCGCAACCATTCGGATGAGCAGTGACACAGACAAAGCCACGGACCTTGGGTTTAATGACCATTTGGTAAGGTTTGGAAATGCATGGCGGAGCGTCGAGAAAGAATTCCGCTCCGCGCGAGTGAGCGCCGTCAGCGTCCGGTCAAAGCGCGCCGGTCGCGATGATCGCGCCTTCGGGCTTCGCTGCGCCGCCCTTGTGCTCGCGACTGATCGTGAGCTGGGTTGGCGCGGTGATCGGTTGCTCTGGATGAAAATTGAAACGCGCGGCCCCGTTGTCATCGACGGCAAACACGCCGCCGTTCACCGGCCCCTTGCCGCGAGCATCGATTATCCAAAGCTGATAGTCCTGATCATTCTGAATGCGCGGCAGATTCGCGACGGTGAGCACGCCTTGTTGCTTCGAAGGATTCCATACCGCGATCGCCACGATCTCGGGCGAGTTTCCCGTCGGCGAGGCGAGCTTCACGATTTTCAATCGAGTGAGGTCGCCGGCTTGTTGAAGATCTGCGATCTGGCGTGCAGCGAGAATGCGCTCGGCTTCCGCTTTTTGCTCCGTGCTGCGAAGTTCCAGCGCCGTGAGCTCGGCGCGGTCTCTTTCGGCGCCCAGCTCGGCGCGCGCGTTCATTTGGCGCAAGCTCAGGTACGCCGTGCTACATGCGAGGCATGCCGCCACAACCCATCCGAGCCAGGCCGCGGCCGTACGCATTGGCTGAGGATATTTCATAGGGTCACGCTCGGCCATCTACAGTATCCAAAGTCCAAGTACACCGAGCAGAAAAAGCACGGCGACGACAAGCAGCGTGGTGCGTTCTTTGCTCGTGAGATGAAACAACATGTCGGTCCCGAGATTCGCGTTGGATCTTGGTTCAGACGTTCACCTCGAACAGCTCGGGATGCATGACGCCTTCTGCGACCTTGTTGACGGTGCCGGTCATCATGATCGAAAAACCGTCGCCAATCTCGATGCCAATCTTGCCGCCGGGCATGTGAACCGTGATCGACCGATCGACGAGGCCGAGCTTGTGCGCCACGGCCGCGGCCGCGCTCGAGCTGCTGCCGGACGCGAGCGTGTAACCCGCGCCGCGCTCCCAGATTTCGATTTGAATATTCGCGCGATCGAGGACTTTCAAAAATTGCACGTTCGTCCGGCGCGGAAAATTCGAATGCGTTTCAATATCGGGTCCGTATTGCTTCGCGATCTCCGGAGAAATCTCGGCGAGAGGGATCACACAGTGCGGATTGCCGATCGTTGCCGCGCAGAATTTGAAGGCGCGATCCTGAATCGTCAGCGGCTCGTTCAGGACTTCTCGCGCTGTGCCGACCACGGGAATTTTTGCGCTGTCAAAGCTCACGCTGCCCATCGCGACGGTGATCAATTTTCCCTGCTCCTTGATCACGGACTGAACCTGTCCGCCGGGCGTCTCGATCGTGAAGGTCGGGTTCTTCACCAACCCTTGATCCCACAAATACCTCGAGAAAATGCGCAGGCCGTTGCCGCTCTTTTCGGCCTCGGACCCGTCCGGGTTGAAAATGCGCAGGCCGAATTCGCTCTTTGTCGATGGAAGTGGTCCCCAAAGGATGCCATCTGAGCCGACGCCAAAATTGCGATGGCAGACCACCCGAGTCTGTTGCTCGGTCGGGGCCGAGCCCCATTTGGGAAAATCCGCGGGATTGAGGACGATGTAATCGTTACCCAGGGCGTGGTATTTGGTGAAGCGCATGGAGCAAACGCTCTGGGGAATACCATTTCTGGAAAAACTCGACCCCTTTTTGAGGTGTTGGCCGACACCCGCGCAAATTCGTCAGGAATGCACTTTCGCGATCACGCTTCGAATGCGACTTGGTCAATTTCGCCGATGCAGTGCCACCCTTGAATCCACTAGAGGTTCCGCAAATACGCCTCGGGGTCGTTCAGAAATTTTTTCGTGAAGCAGACGTGTGGAAGCTCTTCGTAGGCGACCTGGGAAATGTTGCCATCATCGAAGCTGAGGATTTGCGCGCCCGGGAAGGCGAGCAGGATGGGGGAATGAGTCGCGATGATGAATTGCGCATTTTCGCCAACCACGGATTTCAGGAGGCTCATGAATGCCAACTGTCGTTGCGGAGAAAGCACGGCCTCGGGTTCGTCGATCAAATGAAGTCCGCCGGGCGTGCAATGGGTTTGGACAAACGCGAGGAAGCTCTCGCCAGGGGATTGACCTAGTTCTTCTTCGCCATTGGCGCTGTCGGGCTCGCGCAAGCCGACCGTCATGCGTCCGGCGTCGGGGCCACTGAAGCTAATCGCGGGAGTTGGCTTGGACCGGGTTCTGTTCTCCCGCGCGTGAGCAAAGTAGTCCTCCACGCGCAGGAAAAAGCCATGACGGGTTTGCGGCGCCCAAGTCAGGCGAAGCGAACGTGCGAGCGGATGGATCGGTATCAGTGCGGCATCGTGTTCGAGTGGTTTCCCCGCGGCGCAAGTGAGCTTGGCGCGCAAGCCGATCGCTTCGAGGAGACTCGATTTTCCCGTTCCGTTTTCACCTACGAAAAACGTCACGGGCGATGTCAGTTCCAGGCGGCGGAAGCCATTGATGGGCGGCAGATCGAATGGAAAACCACTGCCGCCTGCGACGTCGACCACCCGTTCTATATTGCGAAGAAAAATCATGGTATCCGACCTGAGGGTT
Source organism: Opitutaceae bacterium (assembly GCA_035765635.1). Classification (GTDB taxonomy): domain Bacteria; phylum Verrucomicrobiota; class Verrucomicrobiia; order Opitutales; family Opitutaceae; genus EW11. Next base: position 33,250 of record DASTWZ010000010.1, on the reverse strand, counting down.
GAGATGCACCAAACCCGTTCAGAGAAAAACGAGCTGCCGACTTTCTCAAGACACGCGCCGGAAAGTTCGGGATTTACGGAGAATTACCTAGCTCCCCTTCGGAAATAACGCCGGTTGCAGGGCGGGCAGCCACAATACGAGTCTGCGCACTATGAACTTTCCGGCCAGTCAGGTGTGCCCCAGCGGCAGCGCGTATCGAAAAACCGGCTACAGGAAAATATCCGGCCGATTTCTCCAGCGGTTTTGCTCGACGAATGAATTGCTCATCGGCGGCCAGCCAGACGTCGTAAGCAACTCAGTTGTGCCATGGCCCACGATGTATCCATGCTTTTGATTGCTGGCGACGATGCCGCGCGACGCACGGCAATCACGGGGAGTTTGTCGAATGGGAACAGGGTATTCATCGAGGCCAACTCTGTCGCGGAAACCTTGGAGGCGGCGCATCGCGGTGTTGATCTCGTGGTGCTCGTCGAGCCGCTGCTCGGGTCGGGCGAAGTAGAATTCCTGCGCGAGCTGCACAAAATCGGCGTCGAGGAAAACCGCCATGCGCAGGTGCTCCGTATCACCGGACAAATCAACTCAGCTGCGACTTCGCTTTCGCCGGTCCTCCCCGAAATCGAAACGACGCTCGCCTGGCCTGTGCAAGGCGATGTGTTGCGCGCGACGGTCGACTTGAGCTTGCGCTTGGGCAAAGCGCTGTCCGCGCTGAACGGCGCGCGGCAGGAGTTAAAGACTCAGGCGGACAATATTGAGCAGAAAATTGCTGAAAGAACCTCCGCGCTTCGTGATTCGATCAGCCAAATGGAAGAGTTCTCGTATACGGTTTCGCACGATCTTCGTGCTCCGCTTCGATCAATCAAAGGGTACGCCGAAGTGTTGTTGACCGAATATAGCCACCGCTTGCGCGGGGAGGGGCCGCATTATCTCGAGCGAATTATCGATAGTGGCGATCGCATGGAAAAGCTCGTCAACGATGTGCTGAAGATCAGCCGGATTTCCAGTTCGCAGCTGAGCCTTCAACCGGTCGATCTGAACATATTATTGGATCGGATGATTCGAGAATATCCGAGTCTTAGTGCCGAGGCAGCGCAAATATCAGTGGAGAAAATTCCTCTTGTGATTGGACAGGAATCCCTGTGCACCCAGATTTTCGCCAACCTATTGGGAAACGCAGTCAAGTTTGTGCGACAAGGCATGGTTCCCAAGATCCGCATTTCCGGTTATCTAAAAGGTGATGTTGTTAGAATTATCGTCAGCGACAACGGCATTGGAATCAGCCCGGAGTTTCATCAGAAGATTTTCGGCATGTTCGAAAGATTGGATCCAGACAATCGATATGGCGGGACCGGCATTGGGCTGGCGATCGTTCGTCGTGCCGCGGAAAAAATGAATGGCAAAGTCGGTCTCGAATCGGATGGGCGGAGCGGCAGCAGATTCTGGGTCGAGTTACCAGCGGCGTTATAAATTATATGGGCCGCCGCGATATTCTGATCGTCGAGAACAACAGCGACGACCTGTTCTTTTTGAAGCGCGCTCTGCGCAGCGCGGGCATCACCGATCCAATCCAGTCGGTGGTCGATGGACGTTCGGCGATCGCTTACCTGTCGGGAGACCGTGAATACAACGATCGCACGCGCTTTCCTCTCCCTTGGCTGATCTTTCTCGATCTCAAGCTACCCTACAAAACCGGGATAGAGGTGCTTGAATATATTCGCGGAAATCCGGAGCTGCAGAAGATCAATGTCGTGGTCGTGACTTCGTCCGAAGATGATAAAGACATGAAACGCACGACCGAGCTCGGAGTGAATGCGTATCTCTTGAAACCGCCTACGGCGTATGTGCTGCAGAAACTGTTCGCTTCGCCGCAGCTTTCGTCCGCCTCTGGCTCAGGAGACAAGGCGGGAAAAAAGGGTTCGGGCAAATTTGCGCGCAATCCGTGGCGCTATCTTTATGAAGCTCCGCCCCGTGAAATGATCTGGCTGATTCTCGCGGCAGCCATCGGCGTGATGGCGTTGGTCATGCTCGTTCGAGCGGTGATGCAGTGAAGTGGCCGCGACGCCGCCTGCGTCAGATCAGCGGCGCTGTTTCAACATTTTGTCCACCTCGCGCATCGCGACCCGCTTCTTCAGGTCGTCGCGCTTGTCGAAAATCTTTTTGCCTACGCAGAGGGCGACTTCGACTTTAACCAGGGCGTCCTTGAAATACATCCGGAGAGGGATGAGGGCGCGTCCGCTGACCTGCAGCGCTTGCGCGATTTTTCTGACCTGATGGCGGTGAAGTAGCAGCTTACGAATTCGGCGCGCGTCGTGATTATATATGTTACCAAACGCGTACTCTTCGATGTGGGCGTTGTGCAGCCAGAGCTCACCGCGCTCGAACCTGCCAAATGCATCGTTGATTTGGCAGCGGCCCGCTCGGATGGATTTCACCTCTGTGCCCTTCAGGGCGATCCCAGCCTCGAACTTTTCCTCGACGGTGTAGTCACGCAGCGCCTTGGCGTTGCGGATTTCCGTATAACGAGCGGGATCTTTCTTTTGAGCGGACATGAGCAGGCGACATCAGGATGCACATCCCAGGCCCCATCGCGAACGGAATGATTGCGCCTCGATTCGAGGCGGCGCTGAGCGGGAAGCTCAGTTTTCGCCAGATTCGAAGCTGATCTTGCCGTCGATGATCTCGCGAAGTGCAAGATCCTCGGAAGAAAGCTTTTCGAGGGATTCAACCAACGGACGGCTGCCGCGGCGCAACTGCTTAACGCGGCGAGAAACCACGTTGATCAGTAGATTGGGATCATTGATGACCTTGAGCGCTTCTTTCAGGTAGTCGTCACGCATGGGATGGCTATTCGTCAGTAGAAACCGTCTAAGCCACTGGCGAACGCAGGGCGCGTCAAGGGGAATTTTCCCAGCTTGCACCTATCCCAAAGCACGAGAGTTTCCCGGCATGCTCATGCTGGGGTGGACTACGGTGACCAAAAAGGACGATGCACAGCGGCTCGCCTCCGAAGCCGTCCGACTCGGTCTCGCCGCCTGCGTGCAAATCGACGGGCCGATCGAGTCGGTTTACATTTGGAAGGCTCAGCTCGAAACCGCGCAGGAATTCCGGCTCCTGTTCAAATTCATCCCCGCCCGCGGACGAGAGCTGGAAAAGTGGCTCATGGAACATCACCCGTATGAGACCCCAGAGTGGGTCGTGCTGCGCGCCGAACAAGTTTCAGAAAAATACTTGTCATGGGCACGGGCGAACTCTACTTCTGCGCCCTTTTAGCACCTTACACTCAGGAATTTAATTTTATGTCGCAGCACAAAAGCCTTCAGGGAAGCAGTGGTATCGTCGTCAAGCGCAACGTATTGAAGCGCTTTGAACGCGTCGATCTCTTGAAAAAGCGTGGCCAATGGAAGGCGGGCGACCGCGTTCAGGGCCTTCGCAAGACGAAGCCGGACGTCTGATATTTATCGTTTTCAATCCTTGGCAGGCAGCTTCCACTGCCTGCTTTTTTTATGTCTCAATAGCCCGCCTCATGCTTCATCAATATATCGAAAGGCTTCGCGACTGGTACTTCCATCTCTTGGATTCAGGCGGCTATTGGGGGGTGGCTTTCCTGATGGCGCTCGAGAGCACCGTGGTGCCGATCCCGAGCGAGGTGATTATTCCTCCCGCCGCTTACCTTGCGCATTCGCAGGGAAAAATGAGCGTTGCGGGCGTCATCATCGCTGGCGTTATCGGATCTTGGGTTGGCGCAGCTATCATGTATTGGGCGTCGCGCCTGGCGGGCCGGCCTCTGGTTCTTAAATTTGGTCCTTATTTTTTCATTAAAGCCCAAAAAATCGAGGCGGCCGAACGGTGGGCGACGCAGTTCGGTCCATTCGGTGTTTTCTTCTCCCGTTTGCTGCCGGTTGTTCGGCATCTGATCGGCATTCCCGCAGGCATCGTGCGGATGAACTTCGGATTATATTCGCTCTACACGATCCTTGGCTCGGCGCTTTGGTGCTCTGTCCTGGCCTGGCTGGGCATTCAAGCAGGCAAAGACGAGGCCCTCATGCATGGCGAACTGCATCGCATCACGCTATGGGCAGTGGGGGCATTCCTCGTGCTCGGCACGATATATTATTTCTTTGTTCACCGCCAAATGAAGGCGGCGCACAAAACCGACGCGCGTAGTTGATTTTCCACTACGAAACGATCGAACATGACCAGTCCCTACGCGAGCAAGGCGCCGAGTCCGCAACTCACGGTCGACTTGTTCGAGGGCGAGTGGGTCTCGAAGTTTCCCGCGCCGCTGGGGTATCTGCAAGCAGGGCAGGCCGGACTCTTCGAGGATCCTCGGGTGGACTGGGCGCGCGAGAAACTCGCCGAGTTTGGTGTCCACGTTAAAGGCAGCACAGTGCTCGAGTTGGGACCTCTCGAGGGCGGTCACACGTATCGACTCAGTCAATACGAAGCCGCCTCCGTCACGGCGATAGAAGCGCATCCTCGAGCGTTCCTGCGCTGCTTGGTCGCCAAGGAACTCCTGGGGATGCAGCGCGTTAATTTTCTCTACGGCGACGCGCTGGCATTTTTGCGCGAATCGACGAATGAGTACGACATCGGTTTCGCCTGCGGCTTTCTCTATCACATGGTCAATCCGGTCGAGGCCATCGAACAGCTCAGCCGCCGCTGTCGCAGCGTCTTTCTTTGGACCGTGCATTGGGATCCTGAACGCAACGGCCCAAACGCGGAAGGGCTCGATATTAAAGGCCCTCCTTTCGCGGCGGAGCACGCGGGATTCAAACACACGTTGCACCGGCACGACTACGGCAGCGGCTTTGACTATAATAAATTCTTTGGCGGTCCGGCGTCTCATGCGCACTGGATGGAAAAGGAGGACATTCTCGCCGCCTTTCGTCATTTTGGCATGGGGCGGATCACCGTTGAATTCGAATCCAACCCGAATGGTCGCGCTCTGCGGCTTGTTGCCGCGCGCGACGCGTAATTTGCGGCGGGGCCGCGGCTAGATTTTTTCCGCGACGGACTGAGTGCGCACGAGCAGTTCGCGAAGCGCTTCGAGCAGTTCGTCCGACGTGAATGGTTTCGGCAGGAATGCGATATATTGATCTGCCGGCAATCGTTGGCGCGCGTCGGACTCGGTGTATCCGCTCATCAGTAAAATCGGCGTGGCGGCATTGATCGCGCGGAGTTCTTTCAATGTCGCTGGTCCGTCGAGCCCCGGCATGGTGAGGTCCAGCAACACCGCGACAAACCTGCCCCCGTGGGCCAGCGCCAGGGCAAGGGCCTCGTAACCATCGGCGGCAACGGCGACCGTATAGCCGTTTTTCTCGAGCAGCGCACTGGCCACGCGCCGAACGTTTGGCTCGTCGTCGACGAGGAGAATGGTGCCGCGCGAACTCGTGTCCCGATTGGGGCGCGCAGGAAATTCTTTGACCGGGCTGATCTTGGCCGACGAGCGCGGCACCAAAATTTGAAACGTCGTGCCGTGGCCGAGTGTGCTTCGCACGAACAGCGCACCGTGGTGCGCTCGAATGACGCCGACGACGGCGGCAAGTCCCAGGCCTCGGCCGGTGAATTTCGTGGTGAAGAACGGATCGAAGATGCGCGCCATCGTGTCCGAACTCATCCCGCAACCGTTGTCCTCGATCTCGAGGGAAACGTATTCGCCGCTGGGAAGCTCCTGCCCGAGCGTTGCCTCGCGCAACCTTTCCTTCGAGACGGTTTGCGCTGTAGTGCTAATCCGAATACGACCGCTGGCGCCGCCCAGCGCTTCCGATGCATTGATCACGAGATTCATCACCACCTGGCGGATTTGAGACGTATCCGCTTCGATCGGAAGCTCGCTGTCTCCGAAGGCGAAATCGAGTGTCGCGTTCTTGCTGATGGAAAGTTTCAGCAATTGGACGGTGTCGGCGACCACCGCGTTGAGATCGAGCACTTCGACGGTGAAACGGCCTTTGCCGGCATAGGCTAACATCTGGCGGCACAGATCGGCCGCGCGCTGGCTGGCAACTTCGATTTGATCCAACGCATCCGAGACAGTGCCCGGGTCTTCGCGTGCCAGCGAGGTGTTGCCCAGGATGACGGTCAGCAGGTTGTTGAAATCATGGGCGATGCCGCCGGCCAGCACGCCGAGACTCTCTAGCTTTTGGGCTTCCAGCATCTTCAGCTGAATTTTTTGGCGCTCTTCGTCGGAGCGCTTCTGTTTTGAAATATCCTGATACGAGCCATGCACTCGGACCACGCGATCGCCAACGCGCACGGCGCGCCCCGTGACGCGAACCCAGGAGAGCCGGCTTTTCGCGGTGATGATTTCCACGTCGATTTCGAACGACGCTCCGGTTTTTGCCGCTTGATCGATCGCTGCTTTCAACTGCGTTTGCGCAGTGGGGCTGAGAAACTCGTACGTCCAATCCAGTGTTATTCGCGCAGGCGGCGTATCAACTTCGTAGATACGGTGGGCTTCCCTGGTCCAAAACATTTCCTGCGTGACGACGTCGAGTTCCCACCCGCCGATCTGGGCTGTTTCCTGGCTCTGCTGAAGCAGCAGCTGGCTACGTTCAAGCGCCTCTTCGGTCTCCTTGCGAAATGTGATATCGGTAGCGATTCCCGTGACGCGCAAAGGCGTGCCATCGCCGGCTCGCTCCACGACGGCACCACGATCGAAGAGCCACCGCCAGCTTCCGTCGCGGGCGCGTACGCGGTATTCCAAATGGCTTTCGCCATCGAGCATCTGCCGTTTGAAATTTTGCACGCGCGTCGCGTCGTCCGGATGCAAGCGTGGGTTGAGCGCGTCGATATTCGGGCTGATTTCCTCCAAGCGGCAGCCGATAATCTCCGCCCAGCGCTCGCTCCTCACAACAGTGTTCGATGGAACGTTCCAGTCCCAGACTGCTTCTCGACTGCCGGCCAGCGCCAGCCGCAGCCGCTCCTCGCTCGTGCGCAACGCCTCGGTCCGCGCTCGAAGTTGCCGCATCAGCCGTCGCTGATAGGAAAAGGCCAGCGCCAAAATCGCGGTAATCGCCAGCAGAGGCAGCCAATACGGAGCGACGTCGCGCCAGAGAATATGCCTGGGCTGGATTGGTCCGAGCCACTGCTCGACGAGCTGATCAAAGCGGCCCGACTCACGAACATGCGCCAGGCCCAAATTAAGGCGGTAGAGCAAGTCGGCATCGCCCTTCTGCACGGCCGCATGAAATTCATATTTGAATTCGGATAGCTCGTATTCGGACGCCGCGACGTTTTCCAGATCTGCGTCGTGAATATATTTTTCACCAATGAGCCGCACCCCGAACGTGGCGTCCACGTTGCCGTCGTTTACTTTTTCAAGACAAGCACGGAGCCCTTGGATCGGGACGATATTTGCGTCGAGTCCGCGCGCGTGAAGAAATTGATAAGCCATCGTGTCTTTGCCAACCGCGACACGGAGCTTTCTAATATCATTGTCAGACCGGATTGGCGGCAGGCCCTTTCGAACGAACATCGCGCCTTCCAGCGTCAGACTCGGTATGGTGAAATCCGCGTATGCCGCGCGATCGGGCGTGTAGGCAATGTTGGAAATGACATCCAAATTGCCGTCCTTGAACTGCTGCAGGAGGTCCGCCCAAGACAGCATGGTGAACTGCAGCCGAAGGCGCTGATCTGCCGCCGCCGCATTGAGGAGATCAATACAGAATCCCGCCGGCGCTCCTGACTTTGACGCAAACGTGAAAGGCTCGCTCTGCGCTTCGACCCCCACGCGGAGGGCAATCGTGCGGGTGGAGCCGAACGGTTCTCCCTTCGCCACGCTGGTCAGCATGACGCATGCGGCGAATCCCATCAAACCGACGAACAACAGCCCGCGGCTGCATGTGCGCGCAGTTCGGAAGATTGCGATCGTCGCCGCAACCGGAGGCGTTCGCCAAAGCTGGAGGTGGAAAATCGTCGTGTTCAGATACGCGGTTTTACCAACAAAACTGCCCGACGCGAGAGTCGCGTTTTAGGGAATGTTCCCGAGCTGTTGCTTTAGGCGGATCATTTATCGTCAAAAAAAGCCCCATTCGGTGCAGAATGGGGCTGAATCGCGCGAAGATTATTTCCGCTTTTTCGCGGGTTTCTTCGTTGATTGGCTGCCGGGCCGCGAGGCGTCCAAGATCTTTTGCGCACCTCGCCGGTGCAACTGGAGCGCAAGCTCCTTGATCTTTTCCGCGATGTCATCACCCGCAGCCTGCTGCGCGATCTGCCAGATGGCCGAACCAATCATGGCTTCGCGAAGACCGGGGAAGTCAGGTTCATCGGGATTTTGCGTTCCCGTGATAACGACCGGGACTGAGCCACCGTAGTTGCCGGTCGCGCTCAAACGCTTCGCTGCATCGCCGTCTTGCGCAGGCATCAAGCCGCGTGCCGTCGAGTTTCCACTGCCAGCAAGATCGTTGAGATTCCCAACGACGTTAGAGACCGAGTTCATGGTGAACTGCGGAGGATATGAACTATGTGCCATGGTTGTTTATGTTGTTAGCTTCCGTGCCAAAAATCATTCCCAATCCAAGCCGAGCTTGGATAATTCGCGGTGAATAAAATCGAGTCGCCAAATGCACACGGAATTGTCCGTGCCCTGTGCAATGAGCAGCTTGTCTGCCTGATCGAAGATGAGTCGCGCGTTGTTCATTTTTGTGTCGATGGCCGTGACTTCTCGATGCTCGGGACCGCTGAAGAGAATCACATTGTGGCTCGTCGAGATCGCCAAGGTTGGACGATGATGTGCGTACACGGCGCAAGCCACGTCGGAGCCCATGGTCTTGGCCTTGAGTGCAGCGCCTAATGTCCAATCACGCGTTTTCCAGACGAGGGCTCCTTCATATCCGGTCGTGATCAATTCGTCTTCCGAAGGGCTCATCGTCAACAAACCTGAAGCGCCTGATTTCAGTTTGGCGACAGCCGTTTCGGCGCTTCGCTTCCAAATCAAGGAATCGTCGGGACCTTGGCCCGAATACGCAGTCGCCGACCAACTACCGTCTTTTGAGGCGACCATGTCCCAAATGAAATCTTGATGCGCAACGGTGAAGCGAGGGGCGTCTGTCTTTAAATCATAGACGACCCCTGTCCTGTCGGAGCGATTCGTGAGACAAATGTAGTCGGATTGATAGGATGGTATGCTCCCGAGGACATATCCAGTGCCCAACTGGAGCGGACGCACGAACTCGATCGTCTGATCCTTTGCAGGGCCGGTCGTCTTTATGGAATAATAAGCCGGACTGCGACGTCTGTCGGCGATGATAAGCTCAGCCTTGTTTCTTCGAAAATTGACGGACTTCTCGTCATTTAGCGGATCGATGGGTTCTGTTTCGTTGGTGAAAAGGGTGCCGAGTAGCTTCAAATCCTTCGTTCTATATAAAAAAATTCCTCGGTAGCTGGCGGTCGCGAAGGTTTCCGAATCAGAGCTGCAGTCCAGGCTTGCCGTCAGGGTGGCGAAATCCCGCGCGATCGGCGCATCGGCCTCAATGCACGCTCGTTCATTGCCATATACGTGGAGCAGGGCCACGTCCGAGATCCAATCGGTGGACGACAACGTTGTATCGTTTTCAGAGAATTCTAAGGAATTTTCTCCGCCCAGGCCGGAGAGCACGACCTGGTTTTCGGAAGACCGACAATCCCAGACTCTCGTCGTATCATCGCGCGCTGTCGTGGCGAGGATTGTACCGGTGTGGCCGAAACGAACTTGGGTAATATCCTGTTTATGTCCGGAGAACGTTCGATACCGTTTACCCGTTCGCGCATCGATTAAGTAGACATTGAAGTCGCTACAGCCAACTGCGAGTTGCTCGGAGTCAGGGCTCCAGTCAAGATGTTGCACGGCAGCGGGCATTTTTAGGACAGAAGGAGCTGCGTTGTTTGCTTCGATTGGATAAATTTCGATTTCGGATTCGGTCGGTCCCGCGACAGCCAGGTTTCGCCCGTCCCGCGAGAAGCATAGAATGTTTTGTTGGGGGGTGCGTTGAAGGTCGCGCACGACAGACCAAGTCTCGGTATTGTAGATTTCGATTCGATTATCAGCGGTGGTTACCGCGAAATATTTATCGTTTAGAGAGAAGGTGAAATCGTAAACCCAGCGCGATCCGCGGCTCGTCATTGGGTGATTCTGCAGATGGAGAACGGGTGTGGAATTTCCCTGGCGCCAAACCAAGACCTGGTTGCCCTCGCATCTTGCCGCGACAAAGGCGTGCCCCGATGCAGCAAGTGCGAGTATGGGAGAGGCCGTCCCCGTTAGCTTTTCAATAACGTGGTGCGTGGTGACGGATTGAACTTCGACATTTCCGTTGAGGTCCGCGACGTAGAGTTTCGTCAGGCTTCCGTTGAAACGTATCGGTTGTTTCAACGCATTCTCTCGCACTTTCCATCGCGCTTCGACTTGGAGGTCGTAGAGGGACAACGCGGCGATGACTTCGGCGCGGAGCTCTGGATCCTTTCGCACAGCTGCAGCCTGTTCGAGCGCTTCCATTGCCAGGTACCGCTGACCTGCAGTGCCCGTGCGTCGCGTGGCACGCGCCTGTGCCACGAGCGATTGATAGAGCCTCTCTTTCGCCGCCGCCTCTGCATCTACTGCCCGGGTAAGCGAGGCTCTCAATCTTTCTGCTGAATATAGCGCGCCGATCGCGGTCACGACGAGGACCAGCAGGAGTGAACTGGCGAGCGCCGCAGGAAGGGGATTCCGCTTCGCCCAGCGCCAGAGTTGTTCGCCCGCACTCACCGGTCTTGCGTTGATAGGACGGCCGGCGAGCCAGTTTTCCAAATCGTCTGCGAAGGCCGCGGCGGTAGGGTAGCGCGTCGCGGGCTCGCGTTGCAGCGCTTTCAAACAAATCGTCTCCAAATCCCGTGGTACATTTCGCGCGATAGACGAAGGCCGTTCGGGGGCGTGATCTTGTGAAGCGAGAAGAGTCTCCAACACGGTTCCACCGACAAAGGGCGGACGGCCGGTGAGCAGTTCGTACAGAATCGCGCCGAGGCTGTAGATATCGACCGCGGTCGTCAGCGCTTTGCTTCCGCTAGCTTGTTCGGGGGCTATGTAATGCGGTGTTCCAAGAACCGCCGCGGTCATGGTTAGCTTTTTGTCATCATCCAACCATTTCGCCAAACCGAAGTCGCAAACGAAAGGTTCGCCCGCTGCATCCAGCAGAATGTTGCCGGGTTTGAGGTCGCGATGAAGAATGCCGCGTTCATGAGCGTGCTGTACGCCTCGCGCGACTTTCGCGAGCAACTGGGCGGCCTCCCTGGGCTTTCCCAAAAAATTTCCGATGCGATGAGCCAGGCTTTGGCCCGTCGTCAGCTTCATGCTGAAGAAGGGAATTCCGTCATGCTCGCCGACTTCATGAATCGGCAAGACATGCGGATGATCGAGACTGCTCACCGCGCGCACTTCGCTGCGGAAGCGTTGCACCAGGTCCGGGACTTCCAGGTGGTGCGCTTGCAGCACCTTGAGCGCGATAATGCGCTCGGTGTTCAAATCCCGTGCTCGATAAACCACACCCATGCCGCCGCGGCCGAGTTCATCGAGAATTTCAAAATGTGAGAAAGTTCTCGCGTTTGCTGGTGGCGCCGCTGGCGGGTCCTCCCAGAATGCTGGTTCGGCTGGCGCGGGTCCGAGGTCGAGCGTGTTGGCAATCAGACACGCAGGGCAGAGCGCGTCTGGTCTGCTCGAAAAAAAATCCAGACCGCAACGCGGACAACGTTGCGCTGTTTTTCGGGTGGGAGACTCAGACTGCATTCAATGACCAATCGCTGGAGCACGCGCGCCGCGCCAAATCGACGCGGCCGCGTATTCGGATAATCAATACAGGTTGAAAGTTTGAACTAACCTGGTCGCCGGTCCGCGGCTCACGACTGATTGCCCAGCGTGGTGCGGAGATGGCGCATCTCGTCTTCGATCTGGTCCGGCGACTCCACCGTCTTGGCGACTTCACGTCGAAGCTGCAGGCGAAATTCGTGGCGCAGGCGGTGAACACCCGTGCGGATGGCTCCAGGCGAAAGATTGAGCGCTGCTGCGGTTTCGTCGTACGCGCCCTGCGGCTGGTCACCGATCAAATAGGGTTTCAGCGCGAGAAAGACTTCGCGTTTTCCACGTTTGGCAAAGTCTTCCTCCAGACGCGCGAGCGCCGCTTCAACCGCGGCGACGGCCCATTCACGCTCGAACACGACTTCGGCCGGCATGGTGTTCGCATATTGAGTCGAGTCGAACTTCACGCCCGCGTCCTGATCGTCCAAAGAAACAAAATGCATGCCGCCGCCTCGCTTCTGCGCGGTCTCGCGCGTGTGCTCGCTGGCCATGTGATTTTGCAGCGAGGCGAGAAGGTAACTGCGGAATTTCCCTTTGTGAGGATCGACCCGCGACAGCGACTTGCTCGCAATCAAGCTCAGGAAAAATCCTTGTATCAAATCCTGTGAGCGATGGTGGTCGTACCCACGACGCCGCGCGAATGCGTACAGGGGTTGCCAGTAGGCCTTGCAAAGTTCCGCCAAAGCCGAGCGCGCTCCGGGAGCTTCGGATTTTGCCGATTCTAAAACGACGCTCCAGCGCGTCGGCTCAAACCACGCGGGACTGGTGCGGGTGGCGGGAGGTTCGTTGTCCACGGCGGATATATTGCAACCGCCGCGGGAAGATGTCGATAGGCGAGTCGAGCGCTTATTTCTTCGTTCGACGAGGGGCGTTGATGCTGGAGCTACAAACAAGGGTGCGGCGGTCATGAGAAGGCGATGCTATGATCGTACACATAGGAATCGCGGCGGCCGTGTTACACCCGTCCGAAAGGAAATTGTTTGGATTGACCAATCCGATGCGCAGGCGCCGGAAATTAAACGGCCGTGTCCCAGCGCTTCTGTAGTTCCGAACTCAACACAACAGCATCCGGCCAGACGGGCGGAAAATGTGTCAGCGCACAGCCTCCCTTGGGCCCGAGGCTCGCGCAGGCATACATGTTACGATCTCGATTTCCCGGCGCGGATTTCCAGATCCGCATGACCTCCTGGGCGAACTCCAAAAATGCAATAACCTCAATTGTCAGGTCGCCGTTATGGGTCACGGCCACTTGTGCGTGGTGCGCGTTAAAAGGCCGGAAGCGAAATAGCGTCGCATGCTGAACCAGTTCGGGCCGGGCGAGCAGGCGCTCGATGTGCTGCGCATTATGAAGATGTTTAACGATCGCCCAGTGCGAAAAATCCCAGGAAAGGCGTAGCACGCGCCCCGTGGCTTTCGCATAACGATCGGCCAGTTCGAACAGTTTTTCCGGCGTTTCCGTGGCCGAGTCGCGATGAGTCTCGAGAGAAATTTCGAGATCAAGGTCATCGGCAATTTTCTCCAATTTTATCCAGCGCTTTGCCGCCTCCGCCGGGCTTGTGTCATGCGCACCGAGTTGGACGCTGACGTGGTGCGTGCCGAATTCCTTTTGCGCCTTTAGAATGCGAGCGAAGTCCTCCGGACCGTCCGGAAATATCATTCCGATACTAAACAAACCGTTCTGCATCGCGAGGCTCGCGACCGCGATATCCAGCGGCGCGGCAATTCCCTGGAACCCCGCGGCGCGAACTTCCTCGAACTTTTGGTCCAACGACCACTCGCACTCTCGCGAAGGATGATGAGCTAAAGTCCAGAGATCGGCGAACGGAACGAGTTTCATGAAGTTGGCGGCTGGAAAACGGGCGGCCAAATTTCGCCATTAAGCTGCAAAAGCCCAGCTTAATTGTGCGTCGATCTCTTCTTTTACCGCGCGAAGAAGGGATTGTGCTTTTTCTCCTGGGCCACCGTGCTGATTGGCCCATGTCCGCAGGCGAGGACGGTATCCATTGGAAGCGGAAGAATCTTTTTCCGATTATTCTCTATCGCCTGTTGATAGACCGCGGCCGGAGCGCCTCCCATCGAGCAGGAAAAGAGTGAATCGCCCACGATCGCCAGCGGATATGACAAACCTGTTATGTAGTAGGTCGTGCCGCCCGGCGAATGTCCGTTCGTAAAGAGCGTCTTGATGGCAAAAGGGCCGATATGAAAAAACGAATTTTCCGGAAACGTCTTTGTGTCTGGCAATGTTTCGAGTTCGGACGTCCAGACCTCGGATTTCGTCTCTTTGATCAATCTCGGCAAATCGGCTATATGGTCCTCGTGGGTGTGAGTCAGGAAAATATACCGCACGCGCAGCTTTTCGGACTCGATCAACGACAAGATCGGCTCGGCCGTGCCTCCTGTATCAAACACCGCGGCGTGCTTGGTGCGTTCATCCCAGATTACATAGCTATTTACCGTCATATCTTCGTGCGGCGTATTGAAGGCAGCGAAGCCGGTGGAGAATAACGGTTGTTCGGGATAGAACGCCTTCTGCCCTAGCTCGACCAGCGCATCGCGGCTGAGTCGCAGGTGACTCGCGACCCGTCGGGCCACGGCCTCGTTGAATTTGCCACCTTTCAGGCTGGCAAGGTCATCCCTTGATATTTGGGCTCGGTGAGCCAGATCCTCGTCGCTAATATTGAGGCCTCGCTGGGCCTTGTTGATGACGTCGTCAAAGTTATCTTCGAGTGGAATTCGAGCCATGGGACTCGGCTATGTTCGCCAAGGCGATTCCGCAAGCCGCAATGGCTGTTTTCCCGCAAAACCGACGGCAAAGGCGTCTATAATTCGGCTGTTCGGGCCATTTTTCGGCAGGAATCATGGGATATTTCCGAAACGGCGGTCCCGGGGTTTATATTGTATAGCATGAATCCGCCTTGGTCTGACCCTGGATATGATGTTGCTAGATCCTAATTTTAGTCGCTTGTTGATAGAAAGTTATAACTATCTCAGTCGCCGCCGCATCTTTTCGCTGTCGGCTGCGTCTGTAGTGCGCGAGTCGATAGCTGCCGCTATTCTGGCGAGCTGTGTCAGTTATATTTATTTGTTGTCACATACAGCTTGCTATTAAGTCAGCAGTATCACTCTATATCGTCGTATGGCCAATGTAGTAGCTAAGGAATTACAAGCTGCCCGCGCGCGGGTGGCTGAACTGGAAAGCCGGCTCGTTAAAGAACGCCGTCAGGTATTGGCGAAGCTTCCGAGCGAACACGGATTTGATAATCTCGATGAGTTCATCAAAGCCGTTCGAGACGCCGCTGGAGCGCGCGGACCTGGTCCGCGCCGCGGTCGTGGTCGCGCCGCGGTGGAAACCGCGGCCAAATCGTCCGCCGGTGGCAAACGCCGCGGTCGTCGCGCCCGCATCACCCCAGAGGTGAAAGATAAAGTGAAGGCTGCCGTTGCTGCCGGTAAGACCGGTGCGGCGATCGCCAAGGAACTGGGTATTTCCGTGCCGAGCGTTCAGAATATTAAGAAAGAGTTCGGTCTGGTTAAAGCTCGCGGTTGATTTCCGTCAGCCGCTTTTTGTGTGTTTGTGGCCCCGGGGGTCGTGCCCCGGGGCCCTTTTTTTTGCCCTTGCGGCGCGGTCAAAATGCGTAGGCTCGCTGACCATGTGCGCGTTCGTTCAGGCAAATACCAACGGCAGGCTTCATGATGCCGCGGAACCTTCGATTTCTCCGCTGAACCGCGGCTTTCTTTATGGCGATGCCATTTATGAAGTTTGGCGCACCTACGAGGGCGTTTTATTCGCCTGGGAAGAGCATTGGGCCAGGCTGCAACGCTCAGCCCAGGCATTGTATTTCGAAATTCCATTCACGCCGGATGTCATCTTGACCGAGATCAAGAAGACCGTGGCGGCATTCCGAAAACACACGAAGTCCGCCGCGGAAGTGTACGTGAGACTACAATTGTCGCGCGGAGAAGGAGCGATCGGCCTGGACACCGCCTTCGCAGAACGCGCCTCCTACGTCCTCTTGGTCCAGGAGAATAAACTCTATTCTGCAGCGAAATTCGAAGAGGGCCTGACGCTGTCCATTGCGCGCGATCTCAAGCGTAATGCTCCAGATGCGCTGAATCCCGCATGGAAGACTGGAAACTATCTCAACAATATACTTTGTCTTCGCGAAGCACGCGCTCGAGGCGCTGACGAGGTTGTGATCTGCAATCTTCGCGGCGAAATCACCGAGGCCGCAGTGAGCAATATCGCATTTGTTAAAGACGGCGCGGTGATCACGCCGCCGCTTTCCGCCGGAATTCTCGCCGGCATCACTCGCCAAATTCTAATCGAAAAAGTCGCGCCTGCGGCCGGCGTAAGCGTCCGCGAAGAGACCGTATCACCATCGGAGCTCCCGTCGATGACAGAGGCATTCATTCTTTCCACCACGAAGGACATCACACCGATTCGCCGGATCGATGATGTTAATTTCAAAATTGGCTCGGGTACGACAACGCTGAAGCTCAAGGCGGCTTTCGGCAACTATGTGAAGGACTACATCGAACGGCACTCGTACCTGCACGTGGGTTCGTGAGTTCGATGAATTGCGGCGTGCCTCGTTGCATTGGATGGCATCGCTATGACAATTTAGAGCGTGACTCTTCCGACCATCGTTCATCTCGATGCCGACGCGTTCTTCGTCTCGGTCGAGCAGGCGCTGCATCCGGAATTGCGCGGCAAGAAGGTCGCTGTCGGTGGTCGCCAGCGCGGGATTATTTCCTCCGCGAGCTATGAAGCCCGAGCTTGCGGTGTCTATACGCCGATGCCGACCACGCGGGCGCGAAAAGTTTGCCCGGATCTGATCATCGTCGGACATACATCGGGATTATATTCTCAATACTCCAAACGACTGTTCGATCTTTGCGAACAGGTCACGCCGCTCGTCGAACGAAATTCCATCGACGAGGGATATATGGATATCGAGCCTTGCCGCTTCCGCACACTTCCCGAGATCGAGGCAGCCATTTCGAATTTACAGGGCCGAATCTGGGAGCAACTGGGAATTACTGTTTCGTTCGGAATCGCGAGCAACAAGCTGGTCGCCGCGATCGCGAGCAAACTCCGCAAGCCCCGCGGTTTCGTCGTCGTACGTCCCGGCGAAGAGGCGGAGTTTTTGTTTCCACTTTCGATCGGAAAATTGCCGGGCGTGGGAACGAAGACCGAGGAATTTCTAAATTCCCGCGGCATCAAATTCGTTTCGGATTTGTTCGAGCGAAGCGAAGACGAGCTTCATGAGCTATTTGGTTCCGGTTGGCGCGAAATGTTGGCCCGAGCCCGAGGCGAAGACGATCGGGTGGTGGACATCGATCCCGGCGAGGCGAAGTCCTATTCGCAGCAAGAAACCTTCGGCGCCGATATTTCGGATTTCGGAGAAATCGAAAAAATCGCCAAACGCATGCTCGATGAACTCATGCGCAAAGTGCGCGCAGACGGAAAACGCGTGCGCACGCTCACCATCAAAGTGAGATATTCAAACTTTGAACAGAATTCAGCGGCTCACTCGCTCGGCGAAGCCACCGAACTCGAAGCACCCTTTTATCCATTTGTATCCAAACTTCTGCGACAGGCATGGAAACGGCGTAGCGCGTTGCGCCTGGTCAGTGTCAAACTTTCGGGCGTCGACGATCAGCCGGAGCAGCTCGAGATTTTCAGCGAGGAGACCGACAAGCGGAAGCGCCTCGCCGCGACCATCGATGCATTGAAGGCCTTGCGAGGAGAGGATGTCGTTCAACGGGCCGGACAACTGGGCAATCCAAATGAAAAGCCGCGGCGCAAAGACCGCGGCATGGAAGGATTTCAACGCCCAGGGATGTGAGACCCCGGCGTGTTTTCCGTCTCTATTCGACGACTATATTGAGGATCTTTCCGGGGACGAAAACCACGCGACGGACTGTTTTGCCCTCGACGTGCGGTTGTACCCTCGGGTTTTGGCCAGCCAGCTTCACGGCCTCGTCCTGCGACGTGCCAACGGCCACAAGGATTTCGCCACGGTGCTTTCCGTTTACCTGAACGACGAGCTTCACTTCTGAAGCGACGAGTTTGGAGGCATCGTACTTCGGCCACGCGGCATCGAGGATCGAGCCGGTGTGGCCCAGTCGCGCCCAAAGTTCCTCGGCAAAATGCGGCGCAAACGGCGCGAGCAGTTGCAGAAATGCGCTCACTGTAGCCCGGCTAGTCGTCGGAGCTTTCTGCAGCGCGTTCGCGAAGATCATCATTTGCGAGATCGCCGTGTTTAGACGGAGGCTCTCGATATCGTCAGTGACTTTTTTGATCGTCTCGTGAAGCAGCTTCGTGAGTTCCGCAGAGTCGGATGCTGTATCCGAAATCTTGTTACTGACAGCGCCGTCTTCGGCGATGCACTCACGCCAGATTTTCTGAAGGAAACGGAAAACGCCTTCGATATTCCGCGGATTCCACGGCTTCATCGCCTCGAGCGGCCCGAGGAACATGAGATAGAGCCGCAGCGCATCGGCACCGTGCGAAGTGATGATCGCGTCGGGATTTACCACGTTGCCGCGGCTCTTCGACATTTTTTCGCCGTCTTCGCCGAGAATGATGCCTTGGTGAAACAACTTCTTGAACGGCTCGGCCTGTGGCACGACACCGGCATCGAACAGCACTTTGTGCCAAAAGCGCGCGTAGAGCAGATGCAGCACCGCATGCTCGGCGCCGCCGACATAGAGATCGGGCACGCCCCAATATTTCAGCAGCTTGGGATCCGCGATCGCGTTTGGATTTTTCGGATCGATAAAGCGCAGGTAATACCAACATGAGCCGGCCCATTGCGGCATCGTGTTCGTTTCACGGCGCGCGCGTATCCATGATTCACCTACAGGCTTCGGCTGCGTTGCGGGAAGCGATTCACCGGTTTCGGCGTTGAGCCAGATATCCAGCCAATCGGTGACGTTTGCCAGAGGGCTTTCGCCGGTGCCGCTCGGCAGATAACTTTGTGTTTCGGGCAACTCCAGCGGCAGAGCTTTCGGCGGCAGTGGCAGCGCGTAGTGCGTCACGCCTTCTGACGTGTACGTCACGGCCTGCTCGGGAAAATCCTGTGGGCGGAGCTGCCGCGCTTTCGTGTAGTCAGCTTCGCTCACCCACGCGATGGGAAATGGCTCGCCCCAGTAGCGTTGGCGCGAGAACAACCAGTCGCGCAGCTTGTAATTCACCGTGGCTTTGCCGCGTTGTTTTTCGTGCAACGCCGCGGTGATCTGCTTCTTCGCTTCACGCCAATCGAGGCCGCTGTAGCCCTCGGAATGAATCAGTTTGCCGTCGCCGGTGTAGGGAAGTTTTGGAGACGAACCATTGTTCGAAGGTTCGGCAGGCTCGATCACTTGAACGATCGGCAACTCATATTGCTGCGCGAATTCATAATCGCGCTCGTCGTGCGCCGGCACGGCCATGATCGCGCCGGTGCCGTATCCCATGAGCACGTAATCGGCGATCCAGATGGGGAGGCGATGCCCGTTGATGGGATTGATGGCGAACGATCCGCTGAAAACACCGCTCTTGTCTTTGGCCAGGTCTGTGCGTTCCAGATCGCTTTTGGCTGCGGCTTTCTTGCGGTACGCATCGACTGCCTCGCGCTGAGCCGGAGTCGTCAGGCTGTCGACCAATGGGTGTTCTGGCGCGATCACCATGTAAGTCGCGCCGAACAGCGTGTCGGGGCGCGTCGTGAAAACTTTCAGATCGCCCAGCGCGGTATTTTCCAACGGGAAGAGCAACTCCGCGCCTTCGCTCCGACCGATCCACGCCTCCTGCATGCGTTTCGTCGAGTCCGGCCAGTCGACGTCTTTCAAATCCGCGAGCAGCCGCTCAGCATAAGCGGTGATGCGCAACACCCACTGGCGGAGATTGCGACGCTCTACCGGAAAACCGCCGACTTCGGATTTGCCGTCGACGACTTCTTCGTTGGCCAGGACAGTGCGCAGCTCCGGGCACCACCACACGGGCCGCTCATCGACGTAGGCCAGACCGCGTTTGAACAACTGCAGGAAAATCCACTGGGTCCATTTGAAGTACTTGGGATTCGTCGTGTCGATTTCACGATCCCAGTCGTAGGAGAAGCCGAGAGACTTCAGTTGCCGGCGAAAATTCGCGATGTTCTCCTGCGTGTTGCTCGCGGGATGCTTGCCCGTTCGTACCGCGTGTTGCTCCGCTGGCAGGCCAAATGCATCCCAGCCCATCGGGTGGAGAACATTGAAACCCTGCGCGCGCTTGGCCCGCGCGATGATATCCGTGGCCGTGTAGCCTTCGGGATGTCCGATGTGCAGGCCCGCCCCGGAAGGGTACGGAAACATGTCGAGCGCGTAGAATTTCGGCTTCGACTGATCGGTGCCGGCGCGAAACGTGTGTTGGTTTTCCCAAACGGTTTGCCAATGCCGCTCGATTTGAGAAAAGTCGTACTCTTTGCAATGCGTTGCCATCGGAGGAAACCCGCCACTTTGAAGGAATCATCAGCACCGTCAACGCCGCGAAAATTTCGCCGGGCCTCGCGAGTTGTTATGCTTTGGACATCCGGTTTTCTGCTCGCGTTCCTGTGCGCCGGTACGGCGAGCGCGGCGACGAGCAAAATGTCCGCGGGGTTCAATCGGCTGCTCGACGCGGTGGTCCGCATCGATGTGCGCGAACTCACGTTTGAAGAGGGCGCGAAACGTTATACAGCCAGCATCGGCTCGGGCGTTGTATTGAGTGAAGACGGATTGATTTTGACGAACGCGCATGTCGTCAGTCCCCGCGCCGTGGATGTGAACGTGACCCTCGCCAATCTCGAGCGAGTCGGCGCGAGCTTGGTGGGTTGGGATCATTGGACAGATCTGGCAGTTTTGCGGATCGATTTGGCTGAGGTGAAACGCCGCCATCTCAAGTTCACGCACGCGAAATTCGGCGATTCGGATCAACTGTATCCCGGAGAAACCGTTTACGCTGTCGGGACGCCGCATGGGCTTACGCGCACCGTGACGCGAGGAATCATTTCGAATAACCGTCGCCACTTCGAGGATACGTCAGGTGTTCGTGGCTATGAAACCGGATTGTTCAACACCTGGCTGCAAACCGATGCTGCGATCAATCCCGGCAATTCCGGGGGTCCTCTTGTGACAGAGGATGGCAGCGTGATTGGCATCAATTCGCGCGCCTACGTCGGTGCGGACAATCTCGCTTTCGCGATTCCGTCGAGCGTCGCCAAGACAATCATGGCCGATCTCGTTCACGACGGAAAAATCGTGCGCAGCTACGTCGGCATCGTGCCGGGCGCGCTGCAGGATTTGGAAACATTCTATTCGCTACAGCAGGGGACCGGGATGCTGATCGATAGCGTTGACCCTGCCTCGCCGGCGGCAAAAGCCGGACTGCGCGCGGGCGACATCGTTCTCGCGATCGAGGGCAAGGCAGTCGACGGACGTTTCCCGGAGCAACTGCCGCCTATTCAAAATCTCATCGCGCGCGCCTCGGTCGGTTCCACGCTCAAATTCTCCGTGAAACGTGGCGACCAGAAACTGTTGCTTGCCGTGACGACTGAAGTCCTCGAGAGCCGGCATGGCGAAGAGTGGGTTTTTGAAAAATGGGGACTGAGCGTGCAAAAAGTTTCACGCGCCTACGCTCGCGAGCATCAACTGCCTGACAGCTCCGGACTCCTCGTGGTCGGTGTACAGGCCGGTTATCCCGCCGCAGTGAGCGGCATCACACAGGGAGATGTCATCATCAAATTGAACAAGAGCGCGATCGATACTCTCGATACGGCCAAGCGCGAATACGAGGCGTTCGCGGCGAAGCCCGAGGCGATTTTGGTGGAAGCGCGGCGCCATCGGCGGGTCGCGCTGTATGTATTCAAACCTTGAATATGCGAATCGGATTTTGGTGCCTTATCTTCGTCGGCGTCGCCTCCAGCCTTTCGGCGGGGCTCCGCGACCTTCTGCAGGAGCGCGTTAAATGCGCGGTCGCGGTTGAGTTTTATGTGCAGTCTGAGGTCGAGCGGCGGCCGACGATCACGGGCGGCTTGGTGATCGACCGGGAAGGCACGATCATCATCGCCGGTACTTCGATTCCCACCTTTCTGCCGCCTTCGGAGCTGAAGGACTTCAAAGTGTATTCGCCGGGTGGGCTCGTCAGCGATTACGTAAAAGCCGAATACCTCGGCTTCGATGCGGCTAGCGGCTGGCACTTTATTCGAGCTGAACGGACCGCCGGACGCGAATGGACGCCGGTGACAGACTTTGTCACGAAGGACGGCAAGGCGCCTGACTTGGGTGATGAGGTATGGGGCTTCGCGTTCCGAGGGAAGGACGAGGAATTCCGTCCAGTCCTGCTTTCGCAGAAGATCGCCTACGTGACAAAGCTGCCGCAGCTCACAGCGGTGGCGACCGGTTTTGTATCCGGACCGCAACTACCGGTCTTTTCCGCCGATGGCTCATTTGTGGGGTTAGGGCAGGCGGGTTTCGGTGAAAGCTTTATTCAATATTCGAGGACGGAGCGCGGTTCGCAGGTCCTTTTGCTCAGCCCTGACGAGACGCGGGTTTTTCGCTTCGCTTCGGACGTGCTGCCTTATTTGAGCCGAGTGCCTCTGAATATATTTGGCCGACCCAATCCCTGGCTGGGCGTCATGGCCGTGCAACCGCTGCCGCCGGACGTTGCGAAATTTCTCCAATTGGAAAATCGGTCTGCCGTGGTCGTCAGCGAGGTATTGGACGAAGGTCCGGCGGACAAAGCTGGGCTGAAGAATCGCGATATCATCGTGAGTCTCGACGGCGAGCCGCTGCCTCATCTGACGCCGCCTCGGTCCGTCGTGGCGTGGCTCGAGCGCGAGATCGCGCTTCGCAAAATTGGCAGCAAGCTCGCTCTTGGCGTTCTGCGCAACGGACAGAAGCTCGACGTCACGGCCACGCTCGAAGAGGAGCCGAAAATTTTGCGCGAAGCGGATCGGAAATATTTCGAGAAGCTCGGATTCACCGTTCGCGAGTTCTTGTACATCGATGCCGTGGCCAACCAAGTGAAGCAATCCGAGAGCACGGGAGTCGTCGTGCATTTCGTAAAGAGCAACAGCCCAGCGGCAGCGGCGGGACTGCGGGCCGAGGATTGGATTCGCGAAATCGACGGTGTGGAAATCAAGACGTTCGCCGAGGCGATCCAGAAACTGGATACAATCGAGAAGGACAGCTCGCGGTCGGAATTCGTGATGTTGATCAGCCATGGCGGGGAAACCGCCGTGCTTCGTGTAAAATTGAAGTGACGGAATCTCGAGCGCGTCGGTCGCGAGGTGTTCGGGTTGGAATCTCGCGCGGCCGCAGCCGTAGTTTGCCAGAAGGCGATTCGTCTATCTTCGTAGCCAGGTATCTTATGTTCACAGGAATCATCGAAGAAGCAGGCACGGTCGATAGTTTCACGCCCGCGGCGCAGGGATGGCGTTTGCGCGTTCACGCGAAGCTGGCGTTGGCCGACGTGGCGATCGGCGACAGTATCGCGGTGAATGGATGCTGCCTCACGGTGGTTCGGTTCAGCGATTCGGCGTTGGAGTTCGACGTGCTTGAAGAGACGCGCCGGCTCACGAGTTTCTCGGTTGTGGAGCCGGGCGCCCCGGTGAATCTCGAGCGTAGCTTGCGGTTCGACGGAAAAGTCGGGGGGCATTTCGTCAGCGGACACATCGATGGGCTGGGGCTTATCGAGATATTCGAGCAGCGCGGCTCCGATCATTATTTGCGGATCCGCGGTCCTGAAGGCAGCGGTCGGTACGTGGTGCACAAAGGCAGCGTCGCGATCGATGGGATTTCATTGACCGTCGCCGAAGTCGATGGCGACGCGTTCGCCGTGTGGCTTATCCCGCACACCCTCAGCGTGACTAATCTCCGGGTTAAGAAGGCGGGCGATCCGGTGAATTTGGAATTCGACTTGCTCGGAAAGTACGTCGAGAAGCTCGCGCTTCCTTATTTGTCGCGATCCTGAAACCTCTTATGCGCGCTTCGCTCCAAGCCATCACCGACGAACTCTGCCGCCTGAAGGCGAGTGGAGTGAGGGAAGTCGTGGTTTCGGAGGAAAGTTTGAATGCCTTGCGGCAGGCAATGAGGAAAAATAAAGGCGCACCTGCGGCGGCACCCGTGCCGACAAAAGCGGTGCTAACGAAGCGTGCCCCAGCGACAAACCCAGCTCCGGCTGTCGCGTCCGCCGCCTCCGCAGGGGCCGCTGCCGGCGCCTCTGGCGGGGCGCTCGTGCCAGCCGCCCCAAAGGACTTGGCGGCATTTCCGCCACCGCCGGTGGTCGTGTTGCCCGAAGGCGATAAAAAAACGAGGTGGGATGCCCTCCTGAAAACTGTATCGGAAGATCCGGTCTGCCGCGCTCATGTTCGCCCTGGGAAGAAGATCGTGTTGGGCGTGGGTTCACTTGATGCGAAGATCTTTTTTTGTGGCGAAGCGCCCGGGGCGGACGAAGAGGAAAAAGGGGAGCCCTTTGTCGGCCCTGCCGGGCAATTGTTGACGAAAATGATTCAGGCAATGGGCCTCAGCCGAGAGCAGGTTTACATCGGCAATATTATGAATTGGCGGCCCGAATTGCCGTTGAATGCGAACGGCGAGCAGGTCGGAAATCGCCCGCCGACGCCGGACGAAATGGCTTACTGTTTGCCGTATCTGAAGGCGCAGTTGGAGATCGTGAATCCCGACTTCGTCGTCGCGCTCGGTTCGACCGCGACGCAGGGCCTGCTCGGCGCCGGCAGCTTCAAGACGCTCGGCGAAATCCGCAGCCAGTGGAAACTGTTTGCCGGAAAGCCGGTCATGGTGACCTACCATCCGTCGTACATCCTTCGGAATCCGACAAATCGTTCTAAGCGTGCGATCTGGGAGGATCTTCTGAAGGTGATGGAACGTGCCGCGCTGCCGATTTCCGAGAAGCAACGTGGATTCTTTTTGGACAAATGAAACTCCAACTTTCGACTGCGATTCTCGCCCTTACTTTGATCGGTTCGAATGCCATGCATGCGGCTGATGTGCCTTTTGATTTCGAGGTGCTTCAGTTCAGGGCGAAGACGCTTGCGGCCAAACCGTACGAGCCGCGCCCGTCCAAAGTTCCAAAGAGCCTGACCGATCTCACCTACGATCAATACCGCTCGATTCGTTTTGATCCGACCAAGGCGCTTTGGCGGAGCGCGGGCTTACCCTTTCAACTTCAATTTTTCCATCCGGGCTTTATTTATTCGAAGACGGTGCAGTTGTCCGAAGTGGAGAAGGGCAAGGTGACACCGATCCAGTTTTCTCCGGACTTTTTTGATTATCCGAAGGATGCGGACATTGGCGATATTCCTGGTGATATTGGATACACCGGCTTTCGCGTGCATTATCCGCTAAATTCGCCGGCTTACTTTGACGAACTCGCGGTATTTCAAGGCGCGAGTTACTTTCGTGCGTTGGGACAGGGAATGCGCTACGGGCTTTCTGCGCGCGGATTGGCGCTGAATTGCGGCGAGCCGGGGGGCGAGGAATTTCCGATTTTTGAAGAATTCATTGTCCAGCGACCCTCAGCTGATTCCAAGGAGCTGACGGTGTATGCGCTGCTCGATAGCCCGAGTGTCGCAGGAGCTTATTCGATCGCGATCAAGCCCGGCGCGGAGACGATCATGACGGTTCGCGGCGCAGTTTACCAACGGGCCGGCACGAACATCGTTTCCTTCGGCATCGCGCCGCTTACGAGTATGTTTTGGTTCGGCGAAAACTCCGGCACCAGCCACGGAGATCTTCGACCAGAAGTGCACGATTCCGATGGTTTGATGATGGAACGCGGAAGCGGTGAATGGCTTTGGCGCCCACTGGAAAATCCCACGGCGATTCGGCTCTTTTCCTTCAGTGATGAAAACCCGCGTGGGTTTGGCTTGGTGCAACGCGACCGTCGTTTCGAAAGCTACGAAGATTTGGAGGCCGCGTATCAACTGCGTCCAAGCACCTGGGTAGAGCCGGTTGGAAATTGGGGACGCGGCGCGATCCGGCTCGTGGAACTTCCCACCCCTGACGAGACGAATGATAATATTGTTGCGTTCTGGGTGCCCGAGAAACTCCCGCCGCCAGGAACTCCTATAGAATTTAAATATAATCTGCGCTGGTTCCTCGAGAGCACCGGTGGAAAGCGTCCTCCTGCGGGATACACTGTCGCGACACGGCTCGGACGTTCGAAAACGCACGAGACGGATCTGCAGCGTTTCTGGGTCGATTTTGACGGGCCATATCTGCGCTCGAGTCCGTCGACACAGCCCATCGAAGCGGTCGTCACGGTGGGTAACGGCGCAAAGCTCGCGCACCAAAATGTTGAGAAGAATTTGTTCAATAATACTTGGCGCGTGGCCTTCGCCCTAAAGCCCGATGACTCAGGTAAGCCCGTGGAACTCCGTTGCTTCTTGAAGCGCGGGAACCATATTCTGACCGAGACATGGAGCTACCTTTGGACTCCGACGCGATAGACGCACCGCTTTCGAATTTTAGGCCGCGCACCGGCTCGATGGAGGCGTGGAACGCGGCTTATGTACGCGTTGAAGATTATCTGCGCGCCCACCGAATTCATAACCGGCTGCATCAGAGCCGGCTGATCCAAAAAATTCTGGAACGGGCTGCTCGGCGGCATGAGCAGCACCCGGCGCTCGACCCGACGACGCTCGCGGCCGAAGAAGCTGAGGCAGTCATGGACCAATGGTTCAGCGACGTCCTTGGCCGGACTGATGAAACGAAAGACCGTTTGGCCATCGAGGGGCGGGTCGCGTTGTTGATTTCGGACGGAGCGCGGAAGTGGCCGTATGCTTTTCTGGCCACAGACAACGCACCCGAAGATTTCAAGCGCGCCATGCGGGCGAGTTCCATGGAAGCGGGGCCGGATATGGCTGTATCGAGCATGGTGCCGCGCCCGATCGACCTCGGTGCGATCAGTGAAGCCGCTGGTGAAACGCTAGAGCGCTTCGAAAAGTGGCCTATTTTGCGGACCCTGCTGCTTTGGATATTTTTCATGAGTGCGCTCGCGTTGGTGTTTTATGCCACGCGCTGAGATGAATCCCGTGGCCGACGCTAATCCTTCGCCGAACGAATCGACCTAGTTCATGCGTATTGTTTCTAACGAGTTTATTGAGCCACGCAGATTGGCGCGCCGCCGGCGGACATTTTTCACCGGCGTTTTTGTGCTCACCAGTTTGGCCACGTGGTTCATGGCGGACTTGCTTTGGATCAACGGGATGACCGGCGTAGAGTGGGCGCTGTTGATCTTGTTCGTCGTCCTCTATTCTCAGATTGCAATCGGCTTTGTCACCGCGCTCCTGGGATTTTATGTCATCAATCGCGGTGGTGACAGCCGGCAGATTTCGAGTTCGATCGCGCCGGGGGAGGATGTCCCGTTGGCCAGCACGGCGATCATCATGCCGGTCTATAATGAAGACGTAAGCCGCGTCTTCGAAGGCTTGCGCGTCATCTTTCGCTCTGTCCAAGAAACAAAGAAGCTCGAACATTTCGATTTCTTTATATTGAGCGATTCCAACCAACCGAATCAGTGGATTCAGGAGGAAGTTGCCTGGGTCGAGCTGTGCAAGCAGGTTGGCGGATTCGGGAAGATCTTTTATCGAAAGCGTCGGCAGCAGATTAACAAGAAGGCGGGGAATGTGGCCGATTTCCTTCGGCGCTGGGGAAAAAATTATCGGTATATGGTCGTGCTGGATGCCGACAGCATCATGAGCGGCGCGGCGCTCGTGCAACTTGTCCAGTTGATGGAGAAGAATACCAATGTCGGCATCATTCAGACCGCTCCTCGGCTGGTGAACGCCGACAGTCTGTACGGGCGGCTCCAGCAGTTTGCCAATCGTCTATATAGCCCTTTGTTTTTGGCCGGACTGAATTATTGGCAGCAGTACGATAGCAACTATTGGGGACATAACGCCATTATTCGCATTCAGCCGTTTATCGAGCACTGCGCGTTGCCGGACTTGCCTGGGACAGAGCCTTTTGGTGGTCGGATATTGAGCCACGATTTTGTGGAGGCAGCGTTGATGCGAAAGGCCGGTTGGGCAGTCTGGTTGGCCGGGGACATCGAGGGCAGCTACGAAGAGGGGCCGCCGACTTTGATCGACAGTGCGAAGCGTGATCGCCGCTGGTGTCAGGGCAACATGCAGCACTCGTGGCTCGTGTTCGCGAAAGGGTTTAGGCCAGTGAATCGCTTCCATCTCCTGATGGGAATCATGGCCTATTGTTCATCGCCGATTTGGCTGCTGTTTTTGATTATAAGCACGATTCACGTTTTCGATTTGGAGTTGAAGCCGGCCGCCGCTTATCGCCCGGAGGCATTCACCCAACTGTTCAATTACAAGATAGAAATACCCGAGGCGTTTACGCTTTTCATATTTACAATGCTCGTTCTTTTTCTGCCGAAATTCATCAGCCTGTTTTTGGCGATGCGGAGAAAGGAAGAAGCCCGGCGTTTTGGCGGACGTTGGCCGCTTTTCACGAGTGTGATTCTTGAATGCGTGATCTCGGCCTTGTTGGCGCCGATTAATATGCTGTTTCACGCGAAATTCGTCGTCTTTACGGTACTAGGGCAGGGGGTTAGCTGGGTGACTCAGCGCCGTGGCGCGGAAGGTGATGATTGGCGCGAAGCCATTCTGACTCACGGCGGGCAAACCTTATTTGGCATGGTTTGGGGAGTGTCGTCGTATATAATTTCGCCGATTTTCTTCTGGTGGTTGAGTCCTGTGCTACTGGGCCTGGTGATATCGATCCCGTTGTCGATTGCCCTGAGCAAAGTCCGCTTCGGTCAAAGCGCGAAGACGCTGATGTTGTTTTTGGTGCCAGAGGAGACACAGCCACCATACGAGCTCCGCCGGCTTCGCCAGAATCTTGCGGAGTGCTACAAACACATGCGACCGATTGAGGCGCTGCGGGCTGACTACGGTTTGCTGCAGGCGGTACTGGATCCGTATATCAACGCGGTGCACGTCTCGATGCTGCGCCAGCGAAAACCCAGCGAAGAATCTCGCGACTATTTCATGCAGCTTCGCACGCGCCTGCTGCGCGAAGGACCATCGGGATTTACGACAAAAGAAAAAATGGCGCTCCTGCTGGACGCAGAGTCAATGATTTGGCTTCACCGCGAACTCTGGTGCTTGCCAAGTCACGCGCTTGCCGAGTGGTGGAGGCTGGCCGTTCGCCAATATAACGTCCTGACCGCGGCGCCAATTACTGCTCTTTACCGATGAGCATCGCGCCGTTAGGCGCTGCGACGTCTTCGCTTTTCGGCGCGGCTCCAAGAGCTCCATCTAAGGGACTCCGCACGCCGATCCCTGGACGTTTCATGACGTGAAGGTAAATCTGCGTGGTCGCGACATTTTGATGTCCCAGGATGTCTTGCAGGGTTCGGATGTCGGCGCCGTTTTCCAAAACGTGAGTGGCGAATGAATGGCGAAGGACGTGAGGCGTTACGCGCTTATCAATCCCGGCGCGTTGGGCCGCTTGCCGAATCGCGTGTTGAAAGGCGCCTTCGAGCACGTGGTGTCTCCGTCGAATGCCTGTGCTGGGATCGATGCTCGTTTCTCGGGAAGGGAAAACCCATTGCCATTCCCAGCGCTCACCGGCGCCCTGGTACTTTATTGCGAGACCTTCGGGAATCCAGACGCCAGGCATGTTTGCGGAACGATCTTCAATCCAGAGTTCGTGAAGCCGTTGCACGTGACGTTTCAATTTCGTGTGTATTGCGTCGGGCAAAACCGTCGCGCGATCTTTATCACCTTTGCCGCCACGGACGCGGAGCTGGCCGCGCGTGATATCCAGATCCTGAATACGAAGCCGGAGAAGCTCTAGGAGCCGAATGCCGCTTCCATACATCAGTTCTGCCATTAAACGGGATGTGCCGTCCAACTGATCCAGAAGCATCGTGCATTCGCGAGGACTGAGCACGGTGGGTACTCGACGCTTGGACAATGCGCGTTTGAATTGAATTTGTCCGACGACCTTTCCGAGGGCTTTCTCGAACAAAAACACGAGCGCATTCAGTGCCTGACGTTGGGTTGAGGGGCTCGATCTCTGTACCGTCGCGATGTACGAAAGGAATTGTTCAATATGTTCCGGTGACGAATACTCAACGGACACAGGCGCGATGAATTTCGCGAAGACGTGGCCCCAGCGTCTGTAGGTTTGTTCCGTCCGCCAAAGAAAATGATTTTCGCGGCAGGCGCGGATGAGAGAACATTCCCAAACAGAGCTTCCAAGATCACACCGGCCTAACATTGGAATTGCGCCGCGAACACCTCGTTTCGATGCAGTCGGGAAGCCGTTATCGACAAGCGTGTCGTAGTTTGCCGAATCAAGAGCTGACGTTTCGTCGTGGTCGGCATTCGCGCATTTGCTTGCCGGTTGTTCGGCGGAAAGGCTTTCCCGCGTCGCATCGCTCTCGCGACTGGCTTTCGCGGCTTTTCTCGGGCTGTAGGAGCGTTTGGCCCGCCCAGCATCGGACGTATCACTCTGTCGACTTTCGCGATTACCGGGTAGCGCCTCACTCGTGCGCTCCTGCTGTTGCTGCAAGTTCTGCTGTAAATTGTGACCCAGATTCGCTGGAGCTTGAGCGTTTCCTTGGTGCTCAAGCGCGATCTGCTGTGGTTTTTCTTTAATTAATTGGGTCCGAATTTCAGGGTGTTTGTCGGACGAGCGCTGCGCAGCTTCGCGTGGACGAGGGGCTATGCCATTCGGTGGAGGCACCTCGCTGTTATTAACCGCGGCAATCGCGCTCTTGGCCTTCAGTTGGGAGGTGAATGCAGCTGATGTGCCGCCCTCGTCAATTGATACACTGCCGCTCTGCTCCAACTTTACTGTGCGAATATCCGGGGGGCCGCCGTCACATGTCGCTTGGCTGACCGAAGCTGATCCCGGATGCACGTCGGTTTGGGGCTTAGTCGGAATTTCAGGAAGTTTCTGCGCATCGGGGGAAGGTGCGGAAGCTTTCGTTAGTTCCGTCTGCGCACTATGCGTCTTGGCGCCTCTGCGGGTTGCAGCCCGCTGCGAAGTGGTAGGAACATCTGACCACGTCGGTGACCTGGTCGCGATATCGTCTGGCATCTCTCTACGCGTGTCGCGAAAGCAAGCCCATATGCCGGCGAGGGCGAGATCTCGAATTTCGGCAGGGATGTTCGGAGCTCCCCGCGTAATAAGCCAAATGATGGGGGCCGCCGCGATGGATTTTCGCGTTTGAGGTTGGCCGTCCTTGTAAGTGACGATTTGCGAATTATCGAGTGAGTCGAGGTAGTCGCAAAGCTCTCGAACATCCAATCTACGCCGTTTCGACGTACAAAAGAATATGAGCGATCTGACCTCCGTGCGAATCCTTGCCTTTTCAAGCAAAGATAGATCGGTCCGGTCGAGTGCCTCTGTCCAACCCGATAAATCCAACAAGCGACTCCCTGTAATGCGTTCCCCCGTTGCCATGCCGCCAAGTTGATGATTCGTAGGCGCACATCAAGACTTTTTACCATCAACCCCAAAAAAAATTTTCCTCCCCTCCAACACCTTGCGCCTCCACCCTCTGAAGTTATGCGCTTTCCCCAACCAATAGCGAGAAAATCTTAATAAAACGTTAGGCTAACCCTGTTGGTCATGACTTGTGATTCTATGCCAAAATCGAAATTGTCTGTGCTCGGTTTTCTTGCTGCATCCTCCTTAGCTTGCGCATGCGACTTGCCGCCAGCTTACCAAGATAAGATAGAAGCGTCAGTAGCTGCTCGAGACCCGAAATCCGATGCAACGGTGTTTCAGTTTTATTCTCCAGCGCGCGGACAAACCGAAGGAGGAGAAGAGCATTGTTTCGTCATTTGCCACTACACTCCCGGCTCCAAAACGCATGGTCCGACTCTTATGGTCATTCATGGAGCGTTCTACTTTATTGGCGATCTTTGCGTTGCAGTCGAAGACCCGACCAAGATCAAATGGATCGACCCTGATCCGTCGACAAAGCATCCCAAAGCCTAACCAGTCGCTAGAGCCAACGTCTTTAGCCGGCACGCCCGCTGCTGGCGCACC
Organism: Opitutaceae bacterium; assembly: GCA_035765635.1. Classification (GTDB taxonomy): domain Bacteria; phylum Verrucomicrobiota; class Verrucomicrobiia; order Opitutales; family Opitutaceae; genus EW11. Next base: position 1,416 of record DASTWZ010000010.1, on the reverse strand, counting down.
GGTCGCGCCGGCTAAAGACGTGGCTCACCTATAACGTTAGGCTTTGTTAACTCTCTTTATTTAACACTATGGCAGATTTGCTTTCATTGAGAATTGCAGTTCTCCGCACCGCTTACTCGGCGTTTAATTCGCGGGATATCGACGCGGCACTTGCGACCATGACTGGCGACGTGTCGTGGCCCAAAGCCTTCAAGGGCGGCTTCGTTCGTGGTCCTGAAGAGATTCTAGCTTACTGGAAAGAGCAGTGGGGCGAGATCAATCCGCATGTGGATCCAGTCGCATTCTATGAGGAAGGTACGGAGAGCGTTTTAGTCGATGTTCACCAGGTCGTCCGCGACTTGGCTGGAACAGTCGTGGGGGATGATCACGTGGGGCACCGTTTTACCTTCTCAGGCGAGCGAATCCGACTGATGGAGGTTGTTTCTCTTCCATCGATTAATTCGAAGGGATAGCTTCCCGATTCTTGTTTTTGATGACGTTTAGCCGATGCGTTGCAGGTTGATAAGATTCAGCATGCCCACGGTTCCGCCTAACCAGTCGCTAGAGCCAACGGCTACAGCCGGCACGTCGGCTGCTGGCGCACCCGCCGCGCCGGCTTCCGCCGTGGCTCACCATTAAACGTTAGGCTTACATTTTATGTTCAACTCACCCAAATGCACAAAATGTGATGCGCTTGTGTCGAATGTGTCGGTATATCCGATTCCGGCTTTTGTAGGAGGCACTCAATACAAAGCGGTGGCATTCACGTGCCCTCATTGCCACGCTCTTTTCTCGGTCCAAATAGACCCGTTAGCCGCTTCTTCAGACGTGGTAAACGATATCACGCAAAGGCTGCGCGGCCTTGAGTCGAACATTTCAGATGAGATTCGCCGATCTGTCTCTTCCTTAGAACAAAGGCTTCGTACAAGGTGATGTGGGACGGAGCCGGCTTGTACGTTGAGGTATTGCGCTTCTGCGTGTCCGAACGTGAAGTTGTGACCCCGCTCCCGCGCCTAACCAGTCGCTAGAGCCAACGCCCAAAGCTGTCATGCATCCTGCTGACGCAGGCTGCACGCCAGCTTTAGGCGTGGCTCAGCATTAAACGTTAGGTATGTTTCAGGAAGCTGTCGATTGGGTTGGAAGAACGTGCAGCATTGGCCCGTGTTGGGGTCAGATTGGCTTTAGAAACGGCAGATCAACTTTGGGGTGAGCAGCTGGTATTGAGATCAGAGGTTTCGGGCCACGATAGTGTGCCCTGGATGCCAGGCTCGGGCAAAGGTTCAGGTTCGAGTCGGATCACATCGAGAGACTGCCCTGGTGCGACGCGGGCAGTGGCTTAGACCCGAGAAGACAGTCTAGGATTGAGTCGAGTAATCGTGTTGCCAGGTTGAAGTCAGATGAAAGCGAGAGCGTCGAGTATCCCACTACCTAACCAGT
>DASTWZ010000009.1:0-248981 GCA_035765635.1 Opitutaceae bacterium | reverse complement strand
CGCCATAACGCCAATGCCTCTTCCTTATACTCTTTCGTGTATCGAGCCTTCCCTTCGGATGGCTTCTGCATCTGGGTCTTCATTCGATTCTCTTTCGCTTTGGACCCACTCGCCGTGTCCGTCAAATCGGGGCAACCTCAGTTTGACCCTGTCTGATTCTCCCTCCGGGTGCATTGAAATGCCATCCCATCGTTTGCTGCCGCTTTGTGCGGTTTCCGTTCCGACCGGGTGCTTTCAGGCGAGTTAACCTCTTATGAAATCAATCACACTGTTCATTGCTCTCTCCTCGGTACTTGTCAGCTCCTCGATGTTTGCCGCTCCCCCCAAAGAAAATGGCGCCGGAAGCGACGCATACTCGATTACCGACGTGGACGCTCTTCCGGTGGTCACAAAGCAAGCGCCTCCTGTTTATCCAGCGGAGCTGCGCAAGGCGCACGTTCTCGGCGAGGCAAAGATTCAATTCGTCGTCGATCCCTCAGGTGATCCCACGCAACTTGTATGCCTCTCGTCGACCGCCCCAGAGTTCGCCGAATCAGCGCTTCTTGCGGTGCAGCAATGGCGCTTTCACCCGGCGCAGAAAAATGGTCAGCCTGTCGCCTGTCGGATGGTCGTGCCCATCGTCTTTTCACTCTCGCACTAGTTGAGTTGAATTCATTCGCGCATGCTTACTCGAGCGTCGACCACCCCGGTTCGCATTGGGGTTCAGGCGTTGTCGGAACTGACCGATGGCGAATTGCTCCGACAGTTTTGCCGGGTGGGTGATCAACAGGCGTTCACGGTCTTCGTCCATCGGCATTTCAATCTGGTGTACTCCGTCGCGATTCGCCGAGTGGGCGGTGACGATCATCTGGCCCGCGACGTTGCCCAATCGGTCTTCGAAGCGGCATTGAAGAAAGCGCCCGCGATTGCCGAGCACCGTGTTGTAGCAAGCTGGTTGTACACCAGCGCTTGTTTCGCCGCCGCCAAGGCGGTGCGAGCTGAACAACGGCGACGCCGGCGCGAATCTCAGGCCGAGACCATGGAAGGAAACGTCACCGCATCGGCGCATGACACCGAGTGGGCCCGCATTCGGCCCGAAATCGATGTGGCGATGGCCACGCTGAAAGCGAGAGATCGAGAGGCGTTGCTCCTGAGATTTTTCGAAGGACGGACGCTGGCTGAAGTTGGGCAACATTTGCGGCTGGGCGAGAACGCGACCCGGATGCGAATCGACCGCGCACTCGCCAAGCTGCGATCCGCGTTGAATGCAAAAGGCGTGACCTCCACGGCTGCCGTCCTGGCTGGGGCGCTGACAAGCTACGGAGTTCTCCCGGGGCCGGCGGGTCTGGCGCAGGCCGTGGCGAGCACTGCACTGGCTGGAGGCGTCGGCGCCGGAGCAGTCGGCTTGTTTTCCTGGTTGGCGATGAATCAAGCCGCCGCTGTATCCGCAATTTCAATACTGGCTGCCGCCAGTGCAGGAATTGGATGGGAAACCATCCGCGGAAATGCGCTGGAAAAAGAGCGCGGGCATCTGCTGACACAGGCTGCGCGAATCGCTGAACTCGATCGCGAGCGCGAGGCCTTGGCTCAACTGGCCGCAGAAATCGCGCGTTTTCGGAACGACGACCTGGAGCTTGCACGGATCGAGAAACGAGCTGCCGCGATGAGATCACAGCTGGAAGGGCAGGGCCAGTCCGCCGAGATTTCCCAACCCGAATCGAATGCGGCGTCATCGTCGAATGCCGGTCTCTATCCATTGCGCGAACTCGATCGAGTGCCGTCACCGAAAACGCAGGCGGCTCCGCGCTATCCCGAGGAAATGCGATTCACGCAAACGTCCGGAGAGGTGACGGTGAATTTTATCGTGGATAAATCGGGCGCCGTTTCCGACGTGCGGATTGTAGACTCCACCCATAAGGGCTTCGAAGGGCCGGCTACGAAAGCGGTGGGACTTTGGACCTTCGAGCCCGGACTCAAAGCCGGTCGACCTGTCGCCACACGAGTGACTGTGCCGATCGTTTTCACGATTTCCGGAGGGGAGAAATCATGGTTTTAAACAAGCCAAACGCGGCGCAAGGCTTCTGTTGGTCTGACCCACGTGCGCGTGGGCTGTGGATTTACGTCTGGATCATTGCGCTCAGCGGCGCCCTCGTCATCGCGTATTTGGAGCGGAAAAACCAAAGCATCAAAAGTGAAGTAACAAAACTCCGAGGAGAAACGGCCGGGCTGGCCAGGCTCGAAGCAGACCTCGCGACACTTCGCTCGCAAAGCATCAGTCCGATCGAACTCGAGCACCTCCGACGCGAGCACGATGAAATCACAAGCTTGGCCGAACGCGTCGCCATTCTTGGCAACCAAGCGGTCACCGACGAAGTCTTGGATCGTGCGCGGTCCCTAGGACGAAGCAAAACGTCGCCAGCGCCAGTCAGCCCGAAGTTATTCTCTCGGAATCCTGGACGTAGTTCCCCCATGGATACGCTGGCGTCGGTCGTGTGGGCGGCAACTCGCGGAGACGTCAGCAGCTTGGCTCCCGCCATTGCGTTTGATCGCGAGGGGCGAAAAAATGCCGAAGCAATATTCTCTCAATTGCCATCCTCGGTGCAGCGGCAATACGGCACTTTGGAAAATGTCTACGCCACTCTGGTCGCCGCGAGTATTCCGCTCGGTCTCAGCGATGCACAAATTGTGCGCGAGCAAACTGAGCCCAACGGCGACCGCGGCCTGACCTTGAAGCTTGTCCGCGAAAACGGTTCGACCCACGAGAGTTCCTTCAGATTTCGCCTCTCCGGAAGCAGTTGGCAGCTTGTAGTGCCTAATAAAATCGTGGCGAATTTTAGCAGGGCCCTGGTGAGCCCGCAGGGAAGCGGCAATCACAAGGTGCTCTGATCTTTCAGCGGGAGCCGTGAGTTTCTGAGCGCGCTCGGGTGGCGGCTTCGATCAATGTCACGGCCATTTGATTGTGGGGCGTGGGGATGCCGTGGCGTTGGCCGAGGCGGACGATGACGCCGTTGCGCGCGTCGATTTCCGTGGGACGACCTGCTGCGCAGTCTGCGTGCAAGGAATTCACCGCGTCGGGCGGAGCTTCTTGGTATGATCGAATGACCCAATCGATGACACTGCTGTCCAGATTCGCGCCTTCGGCCCGGGCGACCTCGAGACACTCGGCCACGAGTGCGCGGGCCAGTTGGCTCAGAGCGGGATCGCGCATCACGCCTGCGGGCTGGAGTAACAGACCCGAGATCACGCCGGCGCAGTTCAGGCAAAGCTTTCGCCAAACCACGGTCTTGAAGTCGTCGGATACGGTGGCGTCGAAATGCGCGTGCGAAGAGAGTCCGATGAAAGCTCGGCCACCCGCATCATTTGGAGCACAGAGTTTTCCCTGTGCGCGCTGACGCACGTGAGTCGCGGTGACGCGCTCGCAGGGAATATCGACCATGACGGGGACAATCCTGTCCGATGGGAAATGGGCTTCGAAACGTTCGCGGTGCTCCACGCCATTCTGCAAAACCGCCAGGCGGGTCTGTTCACCACGAAGCTTCGGGAACCAGCGTGCTGCGGATGCCGAATCATACGCCTTCGTGGCGACGAGAATCCAATCGACGGGCTCGGCGGCGTCCGGGTCGGTGAGGATCTCAAATTTCGGGTGTAGCACGCCGTTTGGGGTCTCGATAGACCATTCGGCGGGAAGCGCTCGACGAGCGCAGAGCACGACCTTGAAGCTTGGGTTCTGCTGTAGCCACGCCGCGATAACGCCGCCGACAGCACCGGGACCGACAAGAGCGATTCGGATCATGAGGGGAACTCAGAGACCAAACAGCTCGCGGTTCAATCGGACAAAAAAAAGGACGCCCCCTTTCGGTCGCCCTCGCTGTCGTGCCGAATCGCCCAATTCGGCGAGGATATTTTGGTACGAATGGATGCCGGGTTCCGAGGCTGGGCATGCTTACATTCATCATTCTGCATTCTTACTTCTTCCTTAGCGCGCCGCGTGCGTAGTCTTTGGTTGCGGCTTTGCCGCGCTATGCCTCCTTGAGGCTAAATCTGAACAGGTCGTTCAACGGCCGCTGATCATGCGAATTAGTAGCCGACCGATTTACTGTCGGGCTTGCGCAAATCCGAGGCGCCGAGGCGAAGATGGGTTTGAGGGTCGATTCCCACGGTTTCGCCGTCGCTGATAATGGCGTTTTCCCGCTCCTGCAAACGATGGCCTTCGGCGACGAGGATCGCGAGGGTGTCAGGGCTCATGGCGAAGGGCTCGTAGGAAAGGACGTCCGGCTGCCATTGATGATGGAAACGCGGCGCGTCGACCGCCTGCGTAAGGCTCATTCCGTGATCTATAATATTCGTGATGATCTCGAGGACGGTGTTGATGATGGTCGGTCCGCCGGGACTGCCGGTGGCAAAGGCGAGCCGGCCGTCCTTGAGGACAAACGTGGGAGTCATCGATGAGAGTGGCCGTTTCCCCGGGGCGATCGCGTTCGCCGAACCCTGGATAAGACCATACATGTTTTTCTCGCCGACCTTCGCGGTGAAGTCGTCCATTTCGTTGTTCATGAGGATGCCCGTGCCGGGAATCGTCACGCCCGACCCGAACGCGCCGTTGAGCGTGTAGGTGTTGCTGACGGCGTTGCCGGCGGCATCGATGATCGAAAAATGCGTGGTCTCGGTCGATTCGGCGACGAGTTCAGCTCGCAGCGCGGCGATCCTGTCCCGTGACGGAGAGGGGAGATCGGAAAATTTCCCCGGAGCCAGTCCGTCACTGAGCGTGGCTTTCACCGGATCGTAATTTTTCATCAGGCCGTTGATATAGTCGCGGTCGAGGAGACGCGCGACCGGCACGGATACGAAGTCGGGATCCCCGAGATATTCTGCACGGTCGCGAAACGCGCGGCGCATCACTTCGGTAAACAGGTGGTATTTCGCGGCAGAATTGAAACCGAGCTTCTTCACGTCGAACGGCTCGAGCATTCCGAGCATCTGGAGCAGCGCGATGCCGCCGGAACTCGGCGGGGGCATGGTCACAATTTCATAGCCGCGGTAATGGCCGCGAAGTGGAACGCGTTCCACCGCGCGGTAATTCTTCAGGTCATCGCGACCGATCGTGCCCCGGGCTTTTGCCATGCTGTCCGCAATGAGCCGGGCTGTTTCTCCCTCGTAGAATTCCCGTGCGCCGAATTTTTGAATGCGCGCGAGCGTGGCCGCGAGTTCCGGTTGTTGCCACATTTCGCCGGCTTTGAGCATGTCGCCGTCGGCGAGAAAAATCCGTTTCGATTCCGGATAGGCCGCGAGGAGGTTTTGATATTGGCGAAGGCTCCGCGCGGAGCCCTGCGAGACCACATGTCCTTCGGCCGCCAATCGTCGGGCCGGCTCGATCACGTCAGACCAGGTTACTTTTCCGGAACCGTATTTTTCAAAGGCCAGCGCGAAACCCGCGACAGTGCCCGGCACGCCGCTCGCGCGCCAACCGCTGATGGAGGAGCCTTCACCGCGGATGATCTTGCCGTCGGGCCCGACATACATGTCGCGCGAGGCGGCGGCGGGTGCGACTTCGCGGTAGTCGATCGCGACATCACGTCCGTCGGCCAGGTGGATCATCATGAAGCCGCCACCGCCGAGATTACCGGCGTATGGAAACACGACCGCGAGGGCGAATCCCGTCGCGACCGCCGCATCGACGGCGTTGCCGCCGCGCTGCATGACTTCGACACCGGCTTCCGAGGCCAGCCCGTGCACCGAAGCGACGATGCCATGCTCCGCCTCGACCGGGCGGCGCTGGCTCCACGCCGCCGGCGTCAGCGACAAAGCCAGGGTTAGAGCCAGGGCGGGGAGGAAATGACGTTTGAGGATCATGAAATGGAGATTTGTGGCGGAGGGGGCCTCCGGCGAATGTATCCGGCAAATTTCGTTCACTAGACTAAAACACGGTCCCCTTACGCGGCAGCCTATTATTAATCTATGACCTCTCGTTTCATTTCCCTCCTGTCCGTCCTGGTGTCCCTCGTCAGCGCGGATCTCTGCGTGGCCGATAAGCCGGGCGCCGGTTCGGACCATTCTCCTTATCCGCAAAGTCCCGTCATTGCTGATATCGCGTTCGACTGGTCCACCCACCGGCGCGAGGCGCAGGGCAGCGACAACTGGCAGCTAACCTGGGCCGACGATGATCAGCTCTACGGAGCATGGGGCGATGGCGGTGGCTTCGATTCGCTGAATGAAGAGGGGCGCGTCTCGCTCGGCTTCGGTCGCATCGAGGGCAATTGGGACAACTATCGCGGCTTCAATGTCTGGGGCGGCAAGAATCCGGAAAATCCCGCCACGTTCCGCGGCAAGAGTTGGGGAACGATTTCCGTCGGCGGTGTGCTGTATTCGTTGAGCATTCCGGACAATCCCGACACCGCGGGTGAGGGGGACGGTTTCAAATACACGGACGATCCCAAGATCGCGGGGCCGCGCGACCACTACCGTTACGTCCACCTCATCAAGTCGACCGACCACGGCGCCCATTGGACGAAGGCGATGTGGCGCTGGTGGCGCGAAGACGACGTGATGATTCCGACCTTCCTGAATTTCGGCCGCAACAATGACGGCGCGCGCGACGATTTCGTGTATGTATATTTCATCCGCCCGCAGAGCACGGATATCACACAGTCGAAGTTTAACCTGAATATCCACCGTCCTGGCGCTCTCTTTCTCGCCCGTGTGCATCGCGATCAAATCTTCTCGGGGCGCGATGCGTACGAGTGGTATGCCGGCATGTCCGACAAATTTCCTCTCTGGGGGCCGCTTTCCGCGAAGCAGCCAGTTTTTGCGGATCCCAACGGAACGGGATGGTGTGTCAGCGCCATCTACAATCCTGGGTTGAAACGTTATCTCTTGGCGCTCGAACACGGCGTTACCGAGAAGAGTTCGATGGGCCTTTTCGATGCTCCGGAACCATGGGGGCCGTGGACAACGGTTCACTACTGGTCGATGAACGAGCCCTTCGCGAAGGAACGTCCCGGCAGCACGCAGCCATGGCGCGACAATATATTCTTTTTCTCCTTCGTTCCGAAATGGTGGAGCGCGGATGGCACGGAGTTCACTTTGGTTTTCACGGGCGCCGGGCGCTACAAGGACAACGATTCGTTCAACACTGTCCGCGGAAAATTCAAACTGCGCGCAGATGCGGCGGGCTCCGGAAACGCGACCCGCTAAAATCTAAATCGCCGAAATTCGCGCAAGGTTCGCTCTCCGTCGCGGCAAAACCGCATTCGAACGTTTTGCCACGGTGGGTTTTTTAGCCGCAAAGAGGCATAGCGCGGCGAAGCCGCAACCAAAGATTACGCCCGCGGCGCGCTAAGGAAGAAGTAAGAATGCAGAATGAAGAATGAAGGCATGGCCAGCCTCAGTGGGTAGGGCGTAGAACGGCGGACCGAAAGTGTGTTGGGAAAGAGCGGCCGCGTTTCCAAACGCGGTCGCGGAGTATTTGGAGCGCAGGCGTCCCGCCTGCATGCAGCGACTATGCAGGCGGGACGCCTGCGCTCCACGAACCGGCGCGACCCGCGTTCGGAAACGCGGCTGTGCCATCCGAACCAAATTTCTCGCAGTATTGTGCGACTCTGCTGGACAGCAGCGCAAAGAGGCACAGCGCGGCGGAGCCGCGACCAAAGATTACGCACGCGGCGGGCTGAGGAAAAAGTATGAATGCAAAATGATGAATGTATGCATGGCCGGCCTCAGTGGGTAGGGCGAAGCCTCCAGGCGAGCCGCAACCGTACGGCCTAACCTCCAGGTTGAGCCACGCAAAACGCGGCTCGCCTGGAGGGCTGTCTAATGTCGCCTTCAGCTCGGTACGCCCATCTCGGAAGCCGGCATCCATTCGTACCAAAAAATCCTCGCGGAATTAAGCGATTCTGCGGGACAGCAGTAGGATTTCTCAGCGCGCGCCGACGGCTGCGGCTGCCGGCGCAGCGGCCTGGAGGGCTGGGACGAGTCTTTGCCGCAAGAACGTCTCGATCTCCGTTGTGGCCCGACGGGTGCCGACCTTCTGGTCGCTTTTCTGAGACCGTCGGCTGATCGACGACCACACGTCGTTCATCAGCGTCGCGAAATCGCGTCCGATTCCGGCGCGCACCATGCGTTCGATATCGTCGTCGCGTTCGAGGAATTCAGCGGGAAATGGACGCTCAATGGCTTCGCCAAGGAGCTTCGCGATCTGCGTCATCGTGACTTCGCGTTGACCGTAAATTTCGATCACGGACTTTCCGCCGAAACCGAGATCGGACAGAAGCTGCACGGCGATGTCCGCCACGTCCGCCGTAGCTGCCATCTCGAGGCGTGCGTCCAATGCGATCGGTGTGATCAACCGTTGGTGCTCGCGCATCAATGGAAGAAAATAGAAGAGATTTTCGAAGAATCCGGGAGCGCGCAGGTGGACGACATTCAGTCCGTCGACTTCGTTGAGAATCTGCTCCACGTCGCCGTGCATCAGGATGAGACCGCGATTGCGTTCATCATGGGCGCCGAGGCTGCTGATGAACACGGCGGACTTGAGTCCGGTGGCCTGAGCCGCGGCCGCGTAGGTGCGTCCTGCTCCGGCAAACTCGGTTCGGTAGTCGCGGGAAGTCCGGTTTCCTTTGCAGACCAAGAGGGCAGCGTCGGCGCCGCGAAATAGTTCGGTAACGAGGGCGAGGTCGCGCATGTCTCCGACATACGGCGTCGCACCAAGGTCAATGAGAGGTTGAAGGCGCTCTCTGCTCCGTCCGAGAACACGAACACTCTGGTCTTGATTGAGGAGGAGGCGGGCAACCCGGTTGCCAATGTTACCGGTTGCTCCGGTGATTACGAAGGTGCGTTTCATAGAGTCTCTGAGTTGAGGAATTTACAGTGATGAAAAGCGAACTCGCTCGGCCGTGTGGGCACGGCGTCGCTGTTCGCGTTGTTACCTATTATGACGAGGCAAGGTTTTGATTTCGGACATCACCGCCCGAGTTGGTTGACGGAGAGAAAAATCCGCTGGGCGAACCGCCGGCTGGCCTGGCTGATCGAGCGTCACCCAGCAGAGCCTCAGCGAGCCGCGCGCGACCGTTGTCCAATTTCGCGAGCCTCGTTCGTCATAATATGAAGCACCTTCATTCTCATGTCGCTCGAACCAACCTCCCCGTACCTGTTGATCTTCCGGGACACCTCGCCCGATCTCTATCGCGCGCTTTCGCCCGAGGAACGCGTGGCACTTCTGAATCGCTGGCGTGCGTGGGCGCACCAACTCAAGGACACGGGCAAGCTCGTGCAGGGCAGTCCGCTTGCCGACGAGGGGAGAGTGGTGAAGGGCCCGCGCGGGCGGCACGTCGTCGATGGTCCATACGCGGAATCGAAAGAGGAAATCGTCGGATACTTCCTCGTGAACGCGGCTGATTTCGAGGAGGCGACCGCCATTGCGGGCGAATGCCCGGGTTTGCCGCACGGCATGGTCGTCGAGATTCGTCCGCTCGCCGATTGTTGCGCCGTGTCTCGCACACTCGAGGTTCCATCCGCGTCCTCTTCGCAACACGAAGTTTTTGCATGACCGCGGAAACTGAAACGGTCTCGGCCGCGAGCAGGCCGGACTCGGCGCAAAGCTCGGAGATCGTGGAGCATTTTTTTCGCGAGCAGTCGCGCCGACTGTACGGCACGCTGACGCGGATACTCGGACCGCGAGACTTGTCCATCATCGAAGACGTCGTGCAGGAGGCATGTTTTCGAGCCCTGCGCACGTGGTCGATCGGAGGGATTCCGGACAACCCCGCGGGTTGGATCACGCGAGTCGCGATCAATCTCGCCCGCGACGCGATGCGGCGAACTCAGATGGCGACAACGAAAGAGGCTGCGCTCATCGCGTTCTTTGAGCAGCAGGAGTCGACCCCTTTGGCGGCGGCCGCTGGAGACGGAAAACTGCCCGACGACAGCCTGCGCCTGCTTTTTGTCTGCTGTCATCCGTCGATTTCGCCGGAAGCGCAGGTGATGCTGTCTCTAAAAGTTCTGTGCGGCTTTACCACCAGGCAAATCGCCGTGGCGTTTACGAGCAGCGATGCCGCAGTGGAGAAGCAACTCGCGCGGACCAAACGCAGGATTCGCGAGCTGGGAATGGCATTCGATCTTCCGGAAGGCGAGGAGTTGGCGCTGCGGTTGAACAGCGCACACATCGCCCTATATTTGCTCTTCAACGAAGGCTACAAGGCCTCGAGCGGAGAGCGGCCGATTCACGAAGAACTTTGCCGCGAAGCGATCCGCCTTACCGTGCTGCTTCTCGATCATCCGGTGGGCCGAACGCCGCGCAGCCACGCGCTGCTCGCGCTCATGCTGTTGACGGCTGCGCGCTTTCCTTCGCGGCTGAGTATGAGCGGAGATTTGCTCCGATTGACTGACCAGGACCGAACGAAATGGGATCAGGCGCTCATCAATCGCGGACTTTTCCATCTCGGTCAGTCCGCAGAGGGCGACGATTTTTCGGAATATCACGTTCAGGCGGGCATCGCGGCGACTCATTGCATCGCGCCAAGCTACGAGTCGACGGACTGGTCTCAGATTCTGGAGCTCTACGATCGACTCGTCGCGATCAAACCCACCGCGATCGTGGCGCTGAATCGAGCCGTCGCCTTGTCTCACGTGAAAGGTCCTGAGGCCGCGCTGGCCGCGCTCGAAACCATCGGCAGCGGAGAGTCGTTGAAGTCACATTACCTCTTTCATGCGGTCACGGGCGAATTGCATTCGCGACTGAATCATCACGAACGCGCGGCAGATTGTTTTCGCCAAGCGCTCAACTTGGCCGAGCTTCGTCCGGAGCAAGCTCACTTCGAGCGCCAATTGGAGCGCCTCTATATTTCGCGCGATCACCGAGAGCGGGAGGTTGGTCACCGCCCTGCAGAATCACATGCTTAGAGCGGTTTCAAAAAAACTATAGCCGCAAAGAGGCGTAGCGCGGCGAAGCCGCAATCAAACCAATTTCCCACGAACCACACGAAGCACACCAAATGACCAAACCATTTTCACGACTATTTTTTTAGCCGCAAAAAGGCTCAAGATACGCAAAGAGAATTTTTGTTAGGCCGACGCGGCTTAGAGAATCTTTGCCCGGCAGCGGTCTGGTATTTTGGTTTGGAGTTACAAACCAATACCCCAACCGAGTTTTGGAGGAGCCATTGCGAGTGACGTCGCAAACCCGAAATCCTCTTTGCTCTTTTTGCGGCTCCTTGCGGCTACAGTTTTTTTTGAACCGCTCTAACCTGATGAAGCGTTCAGCAAGAGGCGGAGGGTTTTCACTTCGAACGGGCCCATTTCAACGAGCAGCGTGCCGTCGCGCTCGAGGGGCAAAGGGCGGATCACGTTTTCCAACAAGTCGGTTTCCGCGGCCGAGTGCACCGGCAGCGCGAGGCGGATCTGCACGCGCGCCGGCGTTGGCTCCAGGCGGTTGAGCCGCAGGATACAACCTTGGCCGTCCTCTGCGCGCTTCAACGCGGTCACCTCCGTGCCGGCATCGCTGACTTCGACAAAACTCTGGCGTGAACCGCGTGAGCGCGGCGCCGGAACATTGTTCGCCATCGTCACGAGACGAAGCGGCACGTTGAAGCTGCGTGCGCGCCGCGTTAATTCGCCTTCCGCAGCGCGGCCCACGTGCGGCCACAGCGCGTAGCGAAACGCGTGTTCGCCGAGATCGGTGAACACGGCGTTGTCGGCGGAAGCGCTCGCGTCGTCCTTGTTGATCAAGGCCTGGCCGGGATGCGGGACACTGCGGATCAAGTTCATGTCGAGACACGGTCCCTTCAGCCGGTAGCCGTTCTTGCAGTCGTTGAACAGAGCGACGCCGTAGTCGTCCTGCGACAAATCCACCCACTGGAGCGCGGGGACTTCGATCTGCGCTTTTTCCCACGAGGTCTCGGAAAGGATCGAGCGGGAAACCGAACCATAAGGAATCTCGCAACGCGCCTGCGCGGTCTCGATCGCCACGGGAAAACGCACGCGGAGCATCGCTCGCGTTTCGCGCCAGTCGGCGCGGACATCGAACTCGAGCAACCGCGAACCCGCTTTGAGGGAGATCGTGACTTTCAATCGGGACGCGCCGATCTCGTACCTTTGCTCAAGTTTCGCGCAGGGACCATCGAGTGATGCGCGACTCTCGACGAGCCGAAGCCGGCGCGGCGGTTTTGCAGCGTAGTCCGAGGGAAAGTCCCACGCGTCGCCGGCGTCGTCAAAGACCAGAAATTGATTCGCGAGTTTTCCCGCCGCGAGAACTTCGCGTTTCGCGTCGAGATCGAACAGCCACGCAATTTCCCCGCTCGGGGCAAACGCCACGCGCAGGTGTTCGTTGGCCAACAAATGCGGCTCGGCCTGCAGATTACCGCGGGAATTCTTCGCCGCTGTCGTCGGCGTCGCGAGCGCAGCAAAGCCCATCGCCGCGACGTCCGCCCACAACCACTGTTTCCCATCGTGCACCCACTCCTGGCGAGCCCACGAGAGTGAATTAAACACCAGCGGGTTGCCGGACAGGTTGAGTCGCTCTGCGAGAGCCTGATGACTCCCGCTGATCCGCATTTCCAATTCCTGGAGCATCGCAGCGTAGCGCGCCGAACATTCGTCGTAGACGCGCTTGATCGAAGAACCGGGCAGGATGTCGTGAAATTGATAAAGCAGCACTTCCTTCCAAAGCCGATCGAGCGCTTCGGTCGGGTAGGGCGCGCCGGCAAAAAATTCGGCCAAGGTCGCCGCGCATTCGAGTTCGTACAGCGCAATTTCGCAGCGGCGATTGTTGCGCTTCGTCAATGCTTGCGTGGTGAACGTGCCTTGGTGGCGCTCGAGATAAAGCTCGCCGGACCAACGCGGAAATTTTTCGGCGTCCTTCGCCCAAAGTTCAAAAAACTCCGCGGCGTGGCGATGCGTCACCGCAGGCAATTGCGGCAGTGCGCGTAGGCGACGAATGCGTTCGAGGTGCTCGGCGTCTGGGCCGCCTCCGCCGTCGCCGATGCCGTAGACCATGAGGGCGTGGTTCGAGACGTCGCGCTGCGCGTAGTTGCGAGCGATCTTATCGAGCGAACGCGGCGCGGCCGGACCGTTGTAGGTTTCCTCAGGCAACATGTGCGCGAGCACGGACGAACCATCGATGCCTTCCCAGCGGAAGGAATGATGCGGAAACCGGTTCACGAGATTCCACGACAGCTTTTGCGTCATGAAATAATCATGACCCGTTTTCTTCAGAATCTGCGGCAACTGGGCGTTGTAACCAAACACGTCGGGCTGCCAGCAGAAGCGCGGAGCAGCATCGAACTCCTCGCGGAAGTAGCGTTTTCCCTGAACAACCTGGCGCACAAGCGATTCGCCAGAGGGAAGATTGCAGTCGGGCTCGACCCACATGCCGCCAAGCGGCTCGATGCGCCCCGCTTTGGCCGCCGCCTTGATGCGCGAATAGAGCGCTGGGTACTGCTGCTGCATCCAGGCGAAAAGCTGCGGCTGGCTGACTCCGAAAATATATTCCGGGTAGCGCTCGAAGTTGTAGAGCGCCGTGGCAAACGTCCGCGCGCCCTTGCGAAAGGTTTCGCGGATGGGCCAGAGCCAGGCGAGATCGAGATGAGCGTGGCCGATCGCGGAAACCTGGAGCGCGTTTTGCGCGGGAGCTGCGCGACGAAGTGGCTCGAGACTCTGACGAACGCTCGCGACTTCCTCGGGAGTGAACGCCGCGAGCGCGTCGTCGGCTCGCTCGAGAGCCTGAGCGATCGCGCTGGAGAGCGAAACCTCCTCGGCAAACGTGCGCTGAAGATCGACGAGCACTTCGAGATCATAGTGCAGCGCCCGAATGTCCTCCCGACAGCGGCACAATTGCGCGAACTCGATCCGCCCTTCGCGCGGCACCGAGCCAAACAAGTCGTTCAACCCCGCGTCTGCCCAAAGCTCGATTTCGCCGGGGCGTGCGAGCGCGACTTCCGGCGGCAGCCGATAAATCGTTTTCGCCGGCGTGCCCAAGGAACGATCGAAGACCGAATGAACACAGGTCAGGCCGCGCACCGGTTCTCCTTCGGCGTCGACCACGCAAAGCTCGCCGTTCACGTCGATGCGTGCCACGAGCGCCGACGACTCGCCGGCTGGAATTGGCGCGCGAAAACGAAACCAGGCGCAATCGAACAAGCGATCGGCCCACGCCTCGCCGACACGCAGCGTTTTCTTCGCCCCGCTCGTGCGTTCGCTGAATTTCACCGGCTCGCGCGTCACCCAGGCAGTGATTTCGAAATCGGCTATCGCCGGATAAATCGCCGCCGAAACTCGAGCGAGCAATGAGTCAAAAGAACGCGCCGGAACGACCAGAGAAGACATAAATGTTTTGCGGAGGAAGCGAACGCAGGGACGGCGCGCGCAACCGGGAAAAATGAAGACAAAAATTCGGGTTTTTTGAAAAAAGCGTTTGACATAGGTCCGGTATAGACCGCTTCCTGTCAAAGCAATTTTACCCCCATGGTCCACCAAATCGTTCGTTTTCCGCGGTGCCTGCGTCGTTGGTTAATCATCGGCCTCAGCCCGAGTCTTCTCCTCGCGCAAACCGCTCCCGCTCCATCCTCCGAAGGAAACTCCTCCGCGAATTCCGACGAGGTTTTCGCCCTGCCTGAGTTCACGGTCGAGACCACCGCGCGCCGCGATGACTACATCGCGTCGGAAGCCACCAGTGGCACGCGCACCGGCGCGCAAATCATCGACTTGCCTTACAACGTGCAGGTATTGACGCGTGAGTTTCTCCAGGACTTCCAACTGTTCGACGTGGAGCAGCAGCTCATGTTCGCCAGCAACTATGGCCCGCGCGATCGCGAGTACGGCGTGGTCACGGGAAATCGGTTGCGCGGTTTCGAACCGGTGATTCTGCGCGACGGTTTTTCGCGCGCGGGTCCGCCGGATTTGTCGAATGCCAATCAGGTCGAGATCATCATGGGCCCGCAATCGACGCTCTACGGCCAGGCGAGCCCGGGCGGTTTGATAAATTATATTTCCAAGCGCCCGCGCCACAATCCCGCGTACCGGCTCTCGACGGTTTGGGGCAGCTACGAGTTTCAACGTCACGACCTCGAGGCGACGGGACCGGTTTACAAGGACAAGCTGTTTTACCTCTTCACCGGCGGGTACAGCTACAATCGCACCGAGCTCGACTATGTGTTTCAGCGACTGGCGGCGTACACGTTCAGCCTGAGTTACAAGCTCTCGCCGAACACGACGATCACCGGCTACTGGGAACAGCAAAAGCAGAAGCAAAACCGAGGCACTGGCCTGCCCGGCTTGCTCGTCGGCAGCCGTCCGTCCGCGAGCAATCCTCTGATTCGCAGCGGAGGCGTGGTCACGAGTTCCTATCTCCCTCTCGCGCATTTCAACCAGATGGGGCCGAACGATCATCTCGATCGAAACTACGATGGCGCCAACGTGCTCATCGAACATCGTTTCAACTCGGCGTGGAGCGGACGCGTCAACTTGCAGAAATTCTGGAAGGACTTTGAGCAGAAGCGCTGGTCGTCCGGCCTGAACTACGTTCCCGAGACCGGCCGGCTCACGTCGCGCACGCCTTTTCGCGAAATCCAGGATGATCGCGCAACGGCGGTGCAGGCGGATTTACTGGGTCGTTTCACCACGGGATCGTTCAAGCACTCGCTACTCTTCGCCGGCGATTACAGCCACGAAGTTTACAGCGACGATCAATTCCAGCTCTCGACCGCCGATGTGAACGCATTGCCGAGCAGCGTGCGGTTTCTCGATCCGACGAATCCGGATTGGACCCCGGCTGACTATTCGAAAGTCACGCGCGCCACCGCGCTGTCTCGCCGCGAATTCACCAACACGGGATTGCTCGCGAGCTACCGCCTGACGTTCTGGAACGATCGGCTCGCGACCATGGCGAGCGTGCGCCACAGTGAGGTGGAATCGAAAGTGCGCAACGACGCCACGACGGCGAAGCCGGGCGATGGCACCGACAAAGCGAACACCTACAGCACGGGTTTCAATTTGAAGCTGGCGGGTGACTCGTTGCTCCTCTTCGCCAACTACAGCACGTCCTTCGACCCGCAGGTCCTCGTCGATCAAGGCACGGGCCAGGTTCAGCGGCCGGAGAAGGGCAAGGGACCGGAAGCAGGTTTCAAAGGAATCTTCTTCGACCAGCGCGTGAGCTACACGGTGTCGCTCTACGAAATCACCAAGGACAACATTTCGACGCCGAATCCGGATTACGATGCGAGCACCTCCGCTCCGGGTGTGCCGCAGTATTTGGGCCAGGGGCAGAATCGCGTCCGCGGCGTGGACTTCAGCGCGAGCGCTCGGCTAACGGATGATCTCACGCTGCTCGGATCGTTCGGTTATCTCGATTCGGAAATCACGAAGTCGCCGGACGCCCCGCAGAATCTCGGCGACGTACTGACGTTGGTGCCCGACATGACCGCTTCGGGCGCGGTGCGCTATACGTTCTCGCATGGTTTTCTGAAAGGCCTCCGCATCGGCGCGAACGCGACCTACACCGGTCGCACCGTCATCAACGCCGCCACGGCCACGCGGGCTCGCGAGGAGCACGGCCCTGTGCAGCTCTACGGCGGTTTCGTGGCCTATTCGTGGAAGACGGGACATTTTCGCCACACGCTCAGCGCCAACGTGCTGAACGTCTTCGACAAGTTTTATCTCAACTCGAACGACAAAATCGGGCGAGGCCGAGAAATCCGCGGGAGCTACGTGCTCTCTTTTTAGCGAATTGTTTGGCAGCCGCGTCCGCCGCGAGTCGCGCTTCGTTCGTTCGAACCCCGACTCGCCGCGACGCTTTCGTCAGGAACCCCATCATACCCATGAAGCCTGTTCCCCATCGCTTCGTTCTCGGTCTAGCGACCGTGCTTTTCAGCAGTGCAGCCGCCGTCGCACAGACGGCTTATCCGACGCCGGTTGATTCCAACACAAACAATCAAATCGATTCGTCCGAAATCACAGACGTGATCGACGCGCTGCCTTCCGGCGGCGTCGTTTATCTGCCGGCAAACAAAACCTATAATCTCGCGAGCCCGATCATCGTCGAGACGAACAACATCACGCTCCTCGGCGAAGGCCACGGCGTATCCACTCAAGGCGGCACGCTGCTCAAGATCACGGCAAACGACGTGGGCGTGATCATCAGAAATTGCACAGGCAGCAGCTTGCGCCATTGCAGCCTGGCGGCGCCGAGTGGTCACACGACAAACGCGGTCCGGATCGAAAATACCACGAACGCGACCGTGGACGACGTGCGCATCACGAGTGCCTACCGCGGCATCGAAATTCTGAACAGCAGCGGAACGACGCTCACCGACGTCGCGATGAAAAATCACATCGGCGACTACGGCGTGAAGGTCTGGGGCAACGGCGGCACGACGAGCAATGTTCAGATCACGCGGATCAGCTCCGGACCGGCATCGGGAAACACGATCACCGAATGGTTGGTGATCGGACCAAACGTCAACGGACTCACGCTTCAGTCGTCCCGCTTTGTCGGCGCGTACCGCGGAATGCGTCTCACCGGCAGTCCAGGTCCGACGGGGATCTCCACGATTCGTTTTGGTTGTGACAACGTCCTCGGCGAGGCCGTGCTGGTCGAGTCGGGGAGCGGACTGACAATGGTAAACTCATGGATCGGTCAGCCGAACAGCAGCGGCATGATCATCGGTTCCGGCTTCACGGGTCCGGCAAATCTCACGAACCTGCGGATCCGCGGCGCTTATCACCACGGACTCCAAGTCGATGGAGGCAGCGATATCAATTTGTGGAATCCGCTCATCGGAGCCAACGGCACCGATCCAAGCTCGCCGACAAACACGATCGCCGGCGTTCAAGTCGCCGCGAGCGTCTCGAATTTTCGTGTGACCGGCGGCCGCGTCGGTCCGCTTTACAGTCAAGGAAGCAGCGCCAAGCAGTACTATGGAATCAACTTCCAGGGGACGGCCGCACAGTCCAGCACGCAGGACGTGAAGTCCAAGGGCGCGAGCCTCGCCGGAAACACCGTGCCGTTTTCCCCGAGCAATCTGCTCACCAACTGAAAGGACCCCCACCGATGAAAAGGCTCCTCTCCATTTTCATTTTCACGCGCAACGTCATTCCGTTCGCGCTCGGCTTTTCGGCATCGTTGCCCGGTGCGACCGCGAGTTTTCCGACTCCGGTCGATCTCGACAGCAACGGCGTGATCAACTCGTTCGAAATTCAAACGGCGATCACCGCCGCGAAGGGTGTGGTGTTTTTGCCCGCCAATAAAACTTATCTCATCGATCAGACCCTCCAGCTCACTAACGTGAATGGAGTGAGCCTCGTCGGTGAAGGGCCGCAGACCGTGCTCCCCATTTCCGGCAACATCGAAGCCGTCGTCATCACCGGCGGCACAGGCTGTGGCGTGCGCCATATGAAGTTTGTCGGCGGCGCAGGGCATGCCCAAAACGCGATTCGGATCTCGGGTGGAAACGAACATTTCGTCGAAGACGTCACGATCGAAAACACCTACCGCGGGATCGAACTCGTCAACGGCATCGGACCGGTCCTGATCAACGTCTCGATGTCCGGCCTCACCGGTGATTACGGCATCAAAGTCGATGCCGCCACGGGCAAGGTCGACGCCGCGCAACTCCACGGCATCACTGGGAGCTCCTCGGCCTCAACGATTGAGTGGCTGATCTTTGGCCGGGTCGACGGGGTTGAGCTACAAGGAGCAAATTTCAGCACGGGTAAACGCGGTCTTCGCTGCATCGGAGCTGTCGGCCCCAAATACGTCTACACCAATCAAGTCATGATCGGGAACTGCGCCAATGAAGGGATTCTGATCGAACGCGGCAGCGACCTGTTGATCAACGCCACGACGATCACGCAAACCGGCGGGTCGGGCTTTCTCATTAACTCCACGTTCACCGGCGGCGCGGTTCTCACGGATCTCAACATCAGCGACGCGGCAGGCCACGGTGTGGAAATCCTAGGCGGGCGCGACATCGGCATCGTCGAGCCGTTGATCGATGCGACGGGCACGGCTCTGCCGCCCAACACGGGCGCCGGCATTTTCATCGCGACAGCCGCTTCGCACGTGAGCATCACGGACGGCTCGGTCAAGGGTCAGCACTACGGCTTGTTCTACGCTGGAACAGCGACGCAGTCGGACAGCCAGGACGTGAAGTTCAAAAATGTTTTCCTGGACTGCAACGCGGTGCCGTTCACGCCGAGCAATCTCGAGGGTCCGCCAGCTCCCGGCCCTTGAATCCGTTCAACGCGATGCGCGATCGCTCACTTCGTTTTTTCAAAATGAAATTACTCCGCCTCCTCTCCTTCGCTCTCATGTCGTGCCTGCTTTCGCCGGCATTGCTTCGCGCGGAAAGTTCCGCGGCGACGGCCAAGCCGGCGCGGTTCATCTCGCAGCTCGCCGCGGGCAAGCCGCAGCATGTCGTGATTTTCGGCACAAGTCTGAGCAAGGGGGGAGCGTGGGTGACGCAAATGAAGGATGCGCTTGAGCGCCGTTTTCCTGGGCTGGTCACTTTGACCAACGGAGCGAAAAGCGGGCAGAATTCGCGTTGGGGTTTGGCGAATGTCGAAACGAACGTGATCGCGCAGCGGCCCGATGTGGTGTTCATCGAGTTTTCGATCAACGACGCGGTCGCGCGTTTCGATCTCTCGCTCGAGGAATCGCGCCGCAATCTCGAGTCGATCCTGGACAAAATCACGTCCGCGCTGCCGCACTGCGAAATCATTCTGCAGATCATGAACCCGGTGGTGGGCAAGCCGGCGGACGATCGGAGTTATCGGCGAGATCAGGAAAAATACGCCGAGATTTATCGCGATGTCGCCAAGGCCCGAGGCTTGCTCGCGATCGACCACACGCCGGCGTGGAAAGCGGTTCTGGCTGAAGGCGGCGAAGCGGAGTTCAAGCGCTACGTGCGCGATGGCGTGCACCCGAGCCCGGAAGGCTACGCGAAATTTGTCACGCCGACGATTCTCGCGGCGATTGGTCTGGAGCCAGCCAAGTCCGACGCGGCGCCGGCAAAACCTTGAGCGCGTTTCGCGAAATGACTCTCGGGCTGTTCCGCGTTCTCGCTGTTATGCAAGCCGCCCTGATGGGCGCATCCACCAGCTTCGCGGCGGCGAAAGAGCCTCTGCCCGTTCCCGTATCCAAGGCTGCACTACAGACGCTTTGGGTGCTCGATCGCTCGAAAACGGACGAGGCTTGGCTCGCCACACTGGCGACGCTGCAGGGACTGATCGCACGGCAGGGTGGCACTGCCCAACTCTATCTCTCCGAGGCGGGAAGTGGCCACGCCATCTGGCCCGAGGAAATCGCCCGGCGTCATGCGGTGAAACTTCGGCGCGCGAATTCGCCGGAAGAACTGCTGCGAGCGTTGGCGGACGCGGCGCGTGGTTACATTCGCTTCGATTCGTCCAAGCCCGAAACAGTCAACGCCGCGACGCTCCTCGCCGCGCTGCGCGACGCTGTAGTGGTGGATCGAATACACGAGACCGTCGCTCAGGCCGCCGGGCTGAAGTGCCTCGGCGATGGCGGCGCGACGACGGATGTCGCCTTGCTGAAGCAGCGGCGGAGCGAGTTCAACTTCACCGCGCTGGCCGAGCAGAGTGGGGAACGGCTCTGGGCTCTGCGTGATTACCTCGTGTTGGGCCGCTTGCCGTCGCTCTACGATGGCGACATTGGCGGTCTGGCCGCGGGAGAATACGCGGGGCGAGACCGCGCCATTTTTGGTTGGGGCAACGCCGGCGCCGGCGACGGCGAACGCGCTTTCATCGGACGCAATTCACGTCTCGGTCTCTTCACCGTGCCAAGCGATCACGCGAGCAACTTCTCCGTGCTCAGTGCCTTTCGCCAAAGCGAACCGCTTCGGCAAAAGACGTCCTCCGCAAGCGCGCCGCGCGGAAAAAAAGTTCACCTGGTTACATTCGTTCTCACCGACGGCGATAACGCGGGCTGGGTGCTTGGCGGTTTCGCGGCCAATCCACGCTGGTTCGGCAGTCCCGCACGCGGTCATTTCCCGATGGGCTACGGTCTGCCGCCCATTCTTGCGGACTTGGCCCCCGACGCGCTCGCGTGGTTTTACGAGCAGGCCGCGAATACCGAGAAAGGGCGCGACTACTTCGTCGTTGGGCCTTCGGGCGCGGGCTATTTTTTCCCGAGCCTTTATCCCGCGGCGGCGTTGCGCGAGCACACCGAACGTTTGAACGCGTTGATGGCGCGAACGGATTTGCGACTGGTGGAGATTCTCGATCAGGATGCATTGGACCGGACTGATCTTTGGGAGGAATATCTCCGCCAGCCGCAGATCGATGGACTGATCTATCTCGACTACGCGCCGTACAACAAAGGACAGGGCCGCATCGTCTGGGCTGCGGGAAAACCGGTCGTCTCGGCGCGCACGCTCCTGTGGCAAGGCCTGCGCGGCGCTGATTCGGCTTCCGTCGTGCGCGAGCTGAATGCGGCGACACGCGACCTGACTTCGCCGGAAGGATACACCCTCGTGAGCGTTCACGCCTGGACGCAGGCGCTCGCGGACGTGGAGGCGGTCATCAACCAGCTCGATCCCGCTGTGCAGGTCGTGACGCCGGACATCTTTTTCGCCACGCTGCGCGGCAACCTCAAACCCTCCTCGTGAAAAAAACCAAGAAACCGCGCGCTTCGTCCCTGTCCCTCGTTCGCAATGGCTCCGTGCCGGTGTACGAGCAGATCGCAAAGCACCTGCTCGACAAAATCTCCTCTGGCCAGATGCCGGTCGGCACGAAACTTCCCGGCACCAAGATCCTGGCAAAGGAGTTGGGCGTGAATCATCTCACGCTGCGACAAGCCCTGCAAAAATTGGAGCAGCTCGGCGCAGTTTCCATGGAGTCAGGGCGCGGCACGTTCGTCATTCCGCGCGAGTCGGAAACAATTTCGGTGGCGCTGATCTTGCCCAATTTGAACGAGAGTTCGTCGCGGATTTCAGCCGGAGTGCAGGAGGTGCTCGCGCCGTTTTCCGCTCAGGTGAGCATTTTCCACTTCGACGAAAATCCAGAGCTGGAGCGCGAGCAATTGGCGCGACTGCAAAACGAGAAGTTCGATGGCGCGATCGTGTTCCCCAGCCTCGATCCGATCTCGCTGAAACCGCTGCTCAACCTGCTCATCGCAGGATACCCGCTCGTGTTCATCGACCGCGCGCCGACGGAGCTGCCGTGCTGGTCCGTGTTGTCCGACAACTTCCGCGGCGGTTTTCTTGCGGCGAACCGTCTGCTCGACGCGGGCTGCCAGCGGCTGGCTTGTTTGGCGACGGAGATCGGCACGGTGCATGACCGTCTCGAAGGCTTCAAACGCGCGCTCAACGACCGCGGACACGTGGTCGACCACTCGCTCATTCATACCGAGCATTCGGAAAAATTTTCCGTCGAAACCATCGTCGACCAATGGCTCGCGCGGCCCGCGCCGCCGGATGGAATTTTCTTCCCCAACGATTTTCGCGCGAGTCTGGGCGTGCGGCGTTTGACGCAGCTCGGCCGGCGCGTGCCCGCCGAAATCAAGGTGGTGGGATTCGACAATCTCAGCATCGCTCAACTCTCGCTGCCGTCGCTCACGACGGTGGCGCAAAATTTCGCCCAGATCGGCCGCACCGCTGCCGAGTTGTTGCGCGAAATGGTTTCACTCGAACCGGAGAAACGCTTCGTGGCGCGCCGCGAAATCGTTCCGGTCGAACTCATCGCGCGCGAAAGCGCCTAGCCTGTTTCTCCCTTCGCCATGTTGCTTCGTGTCGTCGCTCTTCTCACCCTGACTTTCATCGCCGCCTCCGTTCGCGCTGAGGTGCGCGCGCCCGACGTGGTGGTTTATGGAGCGACGCCAGGCGGCATCATGGCCGCGGTCTCGGCCGCGCGGGCCGGCGAGCACGTGCTCCTGCTCGAACCGAGCTACATCGTCGGAGGCATGATGTCCGGCGGGCTGACGAAGACCGACATCGGCAACGGCAGCACGGTCGGGGGACTCTCGCGCGAATTTTTCCGGCGGGTGAAAACGTATTATGAAAACGAATACGGCGCGGCGTCGGCTCAGGCGCGCGATTCGCACGACGGACTTTTTTTCGAGCCGCATGTGGCCGACCTCGTTTTCTCGAATTTGTTGAGCGAGGCCGGGGTGGACGTTCGCCGCAAACAGAGGCTCGTTTCGGCCAAGATCGAGGCCAACCGGATCACGCAACTTGTCATTCAAGACACACAGACTTCGACAACATCGACGGTCAACGCGGCGACGTTCATCGATGCGAGCTATGAAGGCGACCTGTTGGCCGCGGCGCATGTGCCGTATCGAGTCGGACGCGAGGCTCGCGCCGAATTCAACGAATCGCTCGCGGGCATGACGGAGGGTCCGGCCGAATTTCTCGGCACGGGCGATCACCGCGTTCAATCCTACAACATCCGCTCCACGCTGACCTCGCGCGACGACATCCGCGTGCCGGTGCCGAAACCGACGTTCTATAACCCGGAGCCGCATCGTCACTTCATCGCGTATGTGCTGCAGCACGACATCCACTCGTTCGAAGATCTCTTTCGCGACTGGGTGCTGTGGGGCGGCATCAATGGAAAATTCGATCCGAACAAAGCCGACTACGTTGGCGTAAACTACGCATACGCCGAGGCGGATCCAGCGGCTCGCGCGGCCATCGTTCAACGGGTTCGCGATTACTGGATGAGTCTCTGGTGGATGCTGCAAAACGATCCGGAGCTGCCGGAAGATTTCAAAGCGAGCGCGCGTCGCTGGGGGTTGCCGAAGGACGAGTTTGTCGAGAGCGGCAACGTCACTCCGCAGCTCTATGTGCGGGAAGCGCGGCGGATGCTCGGCCGATATTTTCTGACGCAACGCGATCTCGAACTCGAGCGCCACAAGTCCGACGCGGTCTGCCTGGGCAGCTACAACATCGACTCGCACGACGTGCAGACGCTGCAGACAGAGCAGGGCGAAATTAAGGAAGGTTACCTCATTTCCAGCGTCGATCCTTGGGAAATTCCATACCGCAGTCTCACGCCTTACGCGCCCAACAACCTTCTCGTCGTGTGCGCCGTCTCCGCCAGTCACATCGCTTACGGCAGCCTGCGCATGGAACCCGTTTTCATGATGCTGGGAGAAGTGGCGGGAAATGCCGCTCAGTTGGCGCGCGCTTCGTCGCAGCCCGTCCAGTCCATCGCAATCGCCGACCTGCAGGCGCGCTTGACGAAAGCGGGCATTCCGCGAGCCGCGCCCTACCGTCCAGCCGTGGAACTTCAGGGCCCGCGCGGACCGGTTGAAGTCGGAGAACGAGTGACCTTCAAGGCGCGGGTGATCGAAGGGAAAACACCGTTGCGCTATTTCTGGAATTTCGACGGCAGCGGTGAAGTTCAGAGCACGGAGCCGTCGCCGACATTCTCATTTCCACTGGAGAAATCGTACGAGGTCAGTCTCAAGGTGGTCGACAGCGATGACGTGCCGTCGCTCGTCGCCACGCAAAAAATCACCGTGGGCGCTGGGCAGCCGATGGACCGCTCGGTCTTGCTGAAAGACGCAGTTCTCGAGGGGCGTTGGGACCGCGGCGCTGCGGTCGCGGTGCAGAATCGGCGGCGCGTGAATTACCACGACATGAATGAGGCGAAGGGAAAAAAGCGCGCCGTGTTCAGCACGCGTCTGCCCGCCGCAGGCCGCTACCGTGTGGCCTTCGCTTTTCAAGGTGGCGCAGGCCGTGCGACGAATGTGCCGGTCACAATCACGCATCGCGGCGGCGAAACGAAAATCGTCCTCAACGAACGCACGGGCGCGGATCCCTTCGCGCTGACTCCGCTCGGTGAATTTCGCTACGATGCGAATGCGGAGGCGACCTGCACCGTGAGCAACGCCGGGACCGACGGCTACGTGAGCATCGACGAGGTGCGCTGGATTTGGCTCGGGCCGTAAGCGAATGCGTCATGGGAAGTGTGCGGCAAAAACTTCGATGCGGAGTCGCGACGTTCGTCATGGTTTGCATGAGCGGCTCCGCTCTGGCGCGCACGCTGACAGTCGCGTGTTTTCACGAAGATCTGCTGCCGGGAATTCGCGCGGTGTTGCCGGAATTCGAGCGGCAAACCGGAATGTCGGTCCGCGCCCAGGCCGTGCCGCACGGATCGTACGAGTTGTGGATTCGCACGCAGATGTTGAGCGGCGATCCGCCGGATATCGTGCTCGTGGACGATCTGCCGTTGATCAATCGCTACGGCCAATCGGGATTGCTCCAGTCGATCGATGCTCTGTTTGCCGCGCCGAGTCCGTATGATCGCTCGGCGACGCCGCGCCCTTGGCGAGATGTGTTCAAGACCGAGCTCATCCAACAAGCGCGCGACCCGAGTGGCAGGTTGTGGAGTGTGCCCTTCACGCAGTACGGCGTTGGATTTTTCTACAACCGAGCGGTGTACGAAAAACTGCATCTCACGCCGCCGGCCACGTGGGAGCAGTTGATTTCAAATTTCGAAGCGGTGCGCGCGAGTGGAGCGACGGCGATTGCCTGCGCCGTCCGGGCTAACGACGCGCAAACGGTCTGGATGGCCGACATGATTCTCGAGTTGCTGCTGCGGCCCGTGGTGCCGGAGGTGAATCTACGCCACGCGGCGGGCTGGCATTACGAAGTGGCCGATCCGGCGTCGACGCGCGATGAAGCGATCACGCTCGATGAACGTCTCGTTGCCTTCGCGCACGGCGTCATCGACCCGGCGCGTTCGCCGGCGTTTCGCGAGACAGCGCGACTGATGCGGGAGATGGCGCGCGAGTTTCGCCCCGATTTCTTGAGTCTCGACGGCGAGGAAGTGACGCGAATTTTCGGCCGCGGCGAATCGGTCCATTTTCTCAACGGCACCTGGTATCTGCGTGAATTGAGCATGATGCAGCGCAGCATCGCGCAGACGGCGCCGGAGCGGGTGTTTCCGTGGGGCGTGTTTCCATTTCCCGAATTGACGGCGGAGAGCACAAAGCTGCCGCGGCTTGGCGGGATCACGCAAAATTCGGCGCTGCGTGTCTGCCTCGCGCTTCCACGTCACAAGAACGATGCCCCACGCGAAGACGCGGCCGTGGCTCTGGCTCAGTTTCTGACGGCGCCGACCGTGACCTCCGAGCTCTTTAAAAACACCAACGTCTACGATTTGCCCGCCATGGCCGAGGTGCCGCCTAAAGCCGGCGTGGAGTCGCTCGCGCCGCCGCGACGCAACGCGTTTTTGCAAGTGGCGCAATTTCGCGGCTATGATGCGCGCGGCGAGGCGGAGTTCTGGACGCTCTGGCAACGTTTTCTTGGGCGTCAGATCGAACTCGACGATTTTCTTCGCGGCCTGAGCGCGAGTCATCGCGCGGCCCTCGCGCGGCTGGCGGCGGAGCAAGCGCCATCGTTGGACCAAAACTTCTTGAAGGCTCAACTGCCGGGAGGGTTCGCGCCGTGAATGCGAATTTTGATCGGCAGCCACTCTGGCGGGTCAGCATTTTTCTGATGCCGGCCTGGGTGTTGTTCGTCGCGTTCGTCGTCATACCGTTGGTCTCGGCTTTGGGCCTGGCCTTCTTTCGCACGGATGGGCTCGTGCAGCGCGAGTGGATAGGGCTGGGCAATTTTATTTCGTTGAAAGCCGATCCGCTGTTTTGGCGCTCGCTGGCGAATCTGGGTTTGTTCGCCGTATTCACGGTTCCACTACAGACGATCGGACCGCTGATCGGCGCCAAGCTTCTCTATTCGTTGCGCAGCGCTCGCGTCGCCTACTGGTATCGCACTGCTCTGGTTTTCCCGGTGCTCGTGCCGAGCGTGGTGACGATCCTGGTCTGGCAGGAGCTCTACAGTTCATCCGGGTTGATCAACACGCTGCTCGCGAGCGTTGGCTTGGAACACTACACGCGGGCCTGGCTCGGTGATCCGACCACGGTCGTGCCCGCCATCGTCGCGATGGGCCTGCCATTCACCGGCGGGATTTCGCTGCTGGTTTATCTGGCCGGGTTCATGAGTCTCTCGCCGTCGCTCGAGGAAGCGGCGCGGCTGGACGGCGCGGGAAGTTGGGCGGTGTTCACGCGCATCGAACTGCCTGTATTGGCGCCGCAAATACGCGTGATCGCACTGCTCTCGCTTTTGGGCGTCGTCCAGAATTTCGACAACATCCAGATCCTGACGAACGGCGGTCCGATGAATGCGTCGCTGACGCCGGCGCTCTATTTGTTTCGCTCCGGCTTCGAGTTCGGCCAGCTCGGCTACGCCAGTGCATTGGGCGTGGTGCTTCTGGGGATGTGCGTACTCCTGACGCTTGTGCTTCGGAAGTTCGGGAGGAAGGACGCATGAACCGATCGCGCTTCTGGTCGCAAGGACTCCTCCATATCTCGCTTGCGATTTTGGCTCTGCTCACGTCGCTGCCGTTCATCTGCATGGCGCTCATGTCGGCGAAGGATCTGGGCCAACTGACCTTGAGTTTCTGGTCGTGGCCGACGCCTTTTCATTGGGAAAATTATCTGTTCGGCCTTCAGGTGACCGCGCGATACCTCGCGAACAGCTTGATGGTAAGCGGAGCGGTTTGCGTTCTCACGCTGATTTGCGCGTCGCTCTCGGCGTACGCGTTCAGCCGCTTTCGTTTTCTCGGGCGGGACACGCTGTTTGGTTCGTTGCTGATGGCGATGATGGTTCCGAGCGCGCTGCTCTTGGTGCCGCTGTTTCTCGTCTGCCGGACGCTTGGGCTGCTCGACACCGCGTGGGGTTTGATTTTGCCCCAGACTGCCGGCGCGCTTCCGCTCGCGATCTTTTTGCTGCGCTCGTTCTTCGATGAAATTCCGCGCGGTTTGTTCGACGCGGCGCGGATCGACGGCGCGGGCGAGGGGCGCGTGCTCTGGCATGTCGTCGTGCCGCTTTCTCAGCCGGTATTCAGCACGGTGGCCGTGCTCAATCTCGTGGGAAGTTGGAACAACTACATCTGGCCTCTGATTTCCGTGCAGGCCGAATCGCTGCGAACGTTGCCGCTCGGCCTGGCGTTTCTCACCGCGGAGCGCGATCTGAAGTTCGAGCCCGGGCGCGTGATGGCGGCGTACTTCATGGCTTCGCTGCCGCTGCTGATTCTTTTCCTCCTCATGACCCGCCAATTCGTGAAAGGCCTCACGGGCGGCGCGCTGAAGGAGTGACGCTTTTGATCTCTATGAAATCGTTTGTTCATGCTTTGACGCTAATGGCTGCCTGCGTGATGACGCATGCCGTGTCAGCCGCGGATGCAACCTATGACCTGGTCGTGTTTGGCGGCACACCCGGCGGCCTGACCGCCGCGGTGGCCGCGGCCCGGGCCGGCGAGAAAGTCGTCGTGCTCGAGCCGAGCAATCTCGTGGGAGGCATGATGGCGGGTGGGTTGACCAAGAGCGACATCACGAAGCGCGAAAATTGCGGCGGACTCGCGCTCGAAACCTTCAAGCGCATCGAGGCGTATTACGTTTCTGAATACGGGGCGGATTCTCCCCAGGCCAGGGACTCGCACGGCGGAATTTATTTCGAGCCGCACGTCGCGGGTCTGGTCTTCGCCCGCGTGCTTTCCGAGGCCGGCGTGGACGTCCGGCGTCAGCAGCCTCTGACCGGTGTGACGGTCGAAAAGAATGCGATCACCTCGATCCGCGTGCGCGACGGCGCGACCGGCGGCGAGGTCACCGTGCGCGGACGCATCTTCATCGACGCGACGTACGAAGGCGACTTGCTCGCGATGGCCGGTGTGCCGTACCGCGTGGGGCGCGAAGCCCGCGATGAATGGGGAGAAAAGTTGGCCGGTTTCACCGCCGGTCCCGAGCTTTATCGCGGCAAAGGCGACCATCGCGTCCAATCCTACAATTTCCGTTCCACGCTCACGACGCGCGACGACATCCGCGTGCCCGTGCCGAAACCAGCGAGGTATGATCGAGAAGATTATCGCGGACTCGTGGAGTCGGTGAACAAACACGGTTTCAAATCGATCGAGGAACTGTATCCCGATTCGCGAAATTGGGGCATGGTCAACGGCAAGGCCGACCCCAACAAAGCCGATGCCGTGGGCTTCAATTTTGCCTACGCCGAAGGTGACTCCGAACAACGCGCGCGCATCGCGGACCGGATGCGAGACTACTGGCTGGGACTTTGGTGGACGCTGCAAAACGATCCAGCGCTGCCGGAAAATTTTAAGGTCGCCGCACGGCACTGGGGTCTGCCGAAAGACGAATTCGTCGAAACAGGAAACGTTTCACCACAGGTTTATGTCCGCGTCGCCCGACGCATGCTCGGCGCCTATCATCTGACGCAGAACGACGTGGAGCTGTATCGTCGCAAGCCCGACGCGGTGTGTCTCGGCAGCTACAATTTGGATTCGCACGAGGTGCAGCGTTTCCTCACGCCCGAAGGTTCGGTGGGCGAGGGCGGCTTCATCGAAGGCGTCGATCCGTATGAAATTCCCTACCGCGCGCTCACGCCGATCGCGCCAGGAAATTTGATCGTGGTGTGCGCCGTCTCTGCGACTCATGTCGCGTACAGCACGCTGCGCATGGAACCCTGTTTCATGATGCTCGGCCATGCGGCCGGGTACGCCGCGCACCTTGCGCACAAAGGAAACACCACCGTGCAGGAGATCCCGATCAAGGAGCTTCAGCAGCAGCTCGAAGCGTCCGGCATCGCGTTGCACGCGCCGTATCGCCCGGCGGTGCAGATGGAGCTTCCGCCGAATAACGGCGTGATCCCGGTGGGCCAGCCCGTGACGTTTCACGCGAAGCTCATCGACGTGACCACGCCGATCAAAACCTACTTCTGGAATTTCGACGGCACCGGCGAAGTCCAGAGCACGGACCGCGATCCGACCTACACCTTCACGACGAGCAAGCCGACTCTGGTGAGCCTGATCACGGTGGATACCGAAGGTCGAAAATCCCTGGTGGACGAGCGCCTGATTCAAGTCGGCGAGGAAAAAGTCGGCGACATCAGCCAAGTCTTTACCGACGCCCAGTCGGTGGGCGTGTGGGCACGCGCCGTTTCGCATTCGGAAGAGCGGAGATTTCGCAACCTCTATCAAGACCGCAACGAGGGCAAAGGGCAGAAGCGCGTGACCTTCTCCGCGACACCGAAACGTTCCGGCCGCTACGCCGTGAGCATCGCCTTTCGCGCTGCACCGGGTCGCGCGTCGAATGTGCCGGTGACCATCGAACACGCGGACGGCACCGCCTCGATCGAGGTGGATCAGCGAAAACCGCTCACGCCTTTCGCGCTCGCGCCCCTCGGAGTTTATCGCTTCGAGGCCGGTCGGACGTATCACACGACCGTCAGCAATGCGCACACCGACGGACTGATGACGATCGATGAAATCCGCTGGGTCTGGCTCGGCGAAAAATGAGCGACGAACCAATGAGCGACGGACAACTCAACTCGATAGGCCGATGAACAACTCGAAAACTCTTTCCTGGCTGCGTATTGCAGGGTGGGGCGCCGTCAGCGCGCTCGGCGCGACGGCGATTGCCACACTGGCGTGGTCGCGCGGCGAACCGGTCAACGCGCTTTGGATGGTGGTGGCGGCGCTGTGCGTTTTCGCGGTCTCGTATCGCTTTCATTCGGCGTGGTTGATGGCGAAGGTCCTCACGCTCGACGCGCAGCGCGCGACGCCGGCCGTGGTGAATGAAGACGGCAAGGACTTTGTGCGCACGAATCGTTGGGTCGTGTTCGGACATCACTTCGCGGCGATTGCCGGGCCCGGGCCTCTGGTGGGACCGGTGCTGGCTGCGCAGTTCGGCTATTTGCCCGGTCTGCTCTGGATGCTGATCGGCGCCACGCTTGGCGGCGCGGTTCACGACAGTGTGATTTTGTTTTGCTCGGTGAGGCGGCGCGGAAAATCACTCGGACAAATGGTCCGCGACGAGGTTGGACCTTTCGCTGGCGCGGTGGCGCTCGTGAGCATCATCGCGATTCTGGTAATCCTGATTGCCGTCCTCGCGCTCGTCGTGGTGAACGCGCTGGCCGAAAGCCCATGGGGACTCTTCACGATCGCGGCCACGATGCCGATTGCGGTGGTGATGGGCCTCGCGATGCGCGCCGCCGGCCACGTTTCGTCGCGGTTGATTTGGATTAGCGCGGTCGGCGTGGTGGCGCTGCTCGCATCGGTTTGGGCCGGACAGTTTCTTCACGGCACTCGGCTCGAAGTGCTGCTGACGCTGAGAGGCACGACGCTCTCGTGGTGGATTATCGGCTACGGTTTTCTCGCGTCGGTGTTGCCCGTGTGGCTCCTGCTGGCGCCGCGCGATTATCTCAGCACCTTCATGAAAATTGGGACGGTGGCGGCGTTGGGCGTAGCGATCATCGTGCTTGCGCCGGTGCTGAAGATGCCGGCGCTCACGAAATTTATCGATGGGAGCGGGCCGGTGTTCGCGGGACCCGTTTTCCCGTTTTGTTTCATCACGATCGCGTGCGCCGCCGTGTCGGGTTTTCACGCGTTGATTGCCTCTGGAACGACGCCGAAGCTGCTCGCGCGAGAGTCGGACATTCGAGTCGTGGGCTACGGCGCGATGGTGACCGAGATGGTGGTCGGCATCATGGCTTTGATCGCCGCGTGCGCGCTCGAGCCTGGCGAATATTTTGCGATCAATATGAAGGGCGACGTCGCCGCTGTCCTGGCGAAAGTCAGCGCGACGGGCTTCGACGTGACCGCCAATCAAATGGCGGCACTCGCGGCGAGCGTTGGCGAAAAAACCATGATCGGGCGAACGGGCGGGGCGCCGACTTTTGCGATTGGGATGGCGCACATGTTCAGTCGCGTGTTTGGCAGCGGTGCGGCCAGCGCGGTGTGGTATCACTTCGCGATCATGTTCGAGGCGCTTTTCATTCTCACCACGATCGACGCCGGCACGCGTGTTGGCCGCTTTCTCGTGCAAGACCTCCTCGCGCTGGTTTGGAAACCACTGGGTCAAACGAAATCCAACCTCGGCGGCGTCGCGGCGACCGCGCTGTTCGTCTCCGCGTGGGGCTGGTTCTTATATCAAGGCGTGGTCGATCCGCTGGGCGGCATCAATTCGCTTTGGCCGATCTTCGGCGTGGCGAATCAGCTTCTGGCCGTGATCGCATTCGCGCTCGGCACGACTGTGCTGATCAAGATGGGACGCGTGCGCTATCTTTGGGTGACGCTCGCGCCGTTGGCCTGGCTGCTCGTCGTGACGATCTCAGCGGGATGGATGAAAATCTTCGGCGCGGCGCCGCTGGGCTTTTTAGCAACCGCCAGCGGCATCGAAGCAAAAATCGCCGCCGGCGGGACGCCCGCGCAGATCGCCGCCTGGCAGGCTCAAGTGCTCAACAACCGAGTCGACGCTCTCGTCACTGGCACGTTTCTCGTGCTCGTGACCGTCGTCGTGATCGCGAACGCTCGCGTCTGGTGGCAACTGCTCGCCGGCCGCCGCGCGATCCATCTCACGGAAGAACCCTTCATCAGCGTCGCCACCACGCAAGGCCGTGCGACGTAGGTGACCGAAAAAATCAGTCTCAGCCGTTTATCGTGGCTTTTTCATACCGCCGCCAAGCAGGTATGATTTAGCACCACGGCGCGAGCGCGCCGCACCGTCGATTCGACATTCGCATCGGAGTCGGAAAGCCCGGCTGCCTGATCGTGATGAAATTTGATCGACCGGGATAAGCGTGTCGCCGGTCGCGAGGGCCCTGAGCTATTCTTGCAGGCGCGTGGTCGCCCCTGGTCGCCACACCCCGTCGGTAGATATGATTTTTGGATGGGGTGGAATTCCTCGTTCATTGACGCGGATAGCGCCTGCCGCCAGATCGATAGCTGCTGCTCCTACTTGAAATGACTGTTGGTCGATGCCGCTGATATTGCCGATCATCGATGGCCAAAGATCGAGGTGAACGTAGCCGATGTCATCGGGAATTTTGGCACCGCAGCGGCTGATCCAGTCATTGATCTGTTCTTCAGCGCCCACATGCATGAGCACATCCGGCCGGTTGCGGCGGAACCAGCTTGAAAATGCTGAATAGGTCAAAACCTCCGGAATGTGCAGCAACGGTGAGGTTTTCGCATTAGCCAGTTTGCGGGCTGCGAGAAAGCCACCTGACCAACCATGACTGGATCTGCGGTCCTGGTCGGCGTCCAAGACCAACGCCGGGCGTTTGTATCCAAGTTCGGCGACCTTTCGACAGGCTTCCATTATTCCGCGCATGTGCGCGAAACAACTGCGGTGAAGCGTTGGTTGGCGGAGGGAGTATCCACATGTGGCAATGGCGAACTTTCCCCAATCCAATTTTATGGATCGCTTCGGCCCGCGATCGAGGAGGGGAAAGAGCACGACGATGTCGATACCACGCGAATACATAATCGAGCATAGACGGCGCTCTCCAATTTGATTTGCGAAGAGGCAGAACTCCTCGGTGTTGTAGCCCAACTCGTCGGCCCGGGAGATAGCGCCTTCCCGGTAGAGCTGGTGCGTTGGAGAATCGTTTATCGTCCGCTTTCCATCCTGGTTGGTCACCAACCCGATCGAGACACTGTGCCGCGCTTTGGAACGCTTGCTCAGCTTCGCCATCAGATCTGAAATCACTGGATC
The DNA here is from genome assembly GCA_035765635.1 of Opitutaceae bacterium. Classification (GTDB taxonomy): domain Bacteria; phylum Verrucomicrobiota; class Verrucomicrobiia; order Opitutales; family Opitutaceae; genus EW11. The sequence continues at coordinate 215,488 of DASTWZ010000009.1, read as the reverse complement.
GGGGCGGTGTCCCAGCATTCGGGCGATGCCCTGAATCCGACTGCGCGTGGCGGTCGAGATGGTCGAGCTGTTCCTCAATGCAAGCGAAACCGTCATCCGCGATACTTGTGCCCGTTCCGCGATGTCCCGCAGGCTGGGGCTGCTTCGTAGGGGAGGCATGCGTTATGCGCACTCAAATTTTACGTAAAGTAAAGCATGCTTTTACTGCTCTAACCAAGGCGGTGATTACTAAGGCCGCACTACTACTCACGCATCCGCTTACTTCCCCCGCGCGGTGCGATCTTAACCCCTGAAATCAGTCGATCTCCGTGAAACGAAGAAATGCAATCGTTGCTTTAATGTTCTGGCTGAGCCTTTACACAGCAACCCTAACGGCCCAAACCACGAATGCTTCCACAGGCATTGAGGGCCGCGTCTATAATGTGGCAACCGGCGAATATCTAGAGAAAGCCCGCCTCACCGTCGCAGGAACGTCATTGATGGTTTTTTCAGGCCCGGCCGGAGAGTTTCGTTTGAGCCCGCTGCCGGCCGGCAACGTCACGATCAATATATTCTATACGGGCACTGCGCCCCTGACCGAGACAGTATCGATTGCGGCTGGCGAAATGGTGCGGCACGACTTCAACCTGCGGCCGATCAAAGAAGGGGTTTCGCTCGATAAAGAGGGAAATGAACTGATCCAGCTGGACACCTTCACCGTGACCACCGCCAAGGAAATGGACGGAGCAGCCGTGGCCATCAACGAACAGCGCTTTGCGTCCAATATTACAAATGTGGTCGCTGCGAACGAATTTGGCATCAGCGCCGACGGCAGTGTCGCGGAATTCATGAAGTATCTGCCGGGAATTAGTATCAACTATGTCGGCGGCACGGCCAATACGATTTCGATCGACGGTGCTCCCGCAAACAATGTTCCCATCACCGTCGGAGGATTCGATCTGGCAAGCACCTCGAGTGCCAGCACCTCTCGCTCTGTGGAACTGCTTCAGCTATCTATCAAGAACCTGTCTCGCTTAGAGTTGCTACAATCGCCCACACCGGAGTCTCCCGGATCTGCTTTGGCGGGCTCTATCAACTTGGTTCCGACAAGCGCGTTTGATTTCAAGAAGCCGGTTTTAGACGTCAGCGCATTTATGATTATGCGCGGTAATTACCTAGATTTTGATCGATCTCCGGGACCGTTTCGCGGGGACTCTTACAAGATTCAGCCCGGGTTTGATCTGCGATACGTGCGGCCCGTCAACAAGCGCTTTGGATTTACCGTAGCGGCGAGTTACTCGAATCAATTTATTCCGCAGTACACGTTTCAGGCAGCTTGGCGAGGTGCGGGCTTTGCAACGAACGGGACCACTTTGCCTGATACCACCCCGGACAAGCCGTATTTGAGCGATTATACGCTGCAGGACTCTCGAAAGTTCAACGAACGCAAATCCTTCAGCGCGAGCATCGACTACAAGCTATCCGACAAGGATTCGCTCTTTTTTTCGTATGAATACGGCACCTTCGCGTCTGAATATACCTTCAATTCGCTGGCCTTTAATGTAAATCGCGTTCCAAGCACTGGCTTCAGCCCAAGCTATACGCACGGCGATGTCGGGGGCCAAATCACGATGAGTGCATCGGGGCGGTGGCGTGGTGGAGACACTCACATGCCCACCCTTACCTATCGCCACGAAGGAGAACTTTGGGATGTCGACGCAGGGCTCGGCTATTCGCGCTCCACAAATCTTCTGCGAGATAGCGATCGCGGTTATTTCGGCAGCGTAACTGCCCGGCGAACCAATGTCGCGCTATCCTTTGATGATATCAACTCCGTGAGCCCTGGCACCATTTCAGTGAAAGACGGCACGACAGGCGCAGCTGTTGATCCGTACAAATTGAGCAGCTATGTTTTGACTGCAGCGGGCAATCCAAATCCACGTGATTCATACGACGTAAAGCGCACCGCTTTCGTCAATCTTGCCAGGGATATCTCGCTCTTTGGAACGCCGATAAAGCTGAAGGGAGGACTGGACGTGCGCCAAGCCATGCGTGACATTCGCGGTACGTCTACCACCGCCAATTTTGTTGGCGCCGACGGACGGTCGAGCACGACCCCCACCGTTGCAGGAGGCAGCGATGACGGAGCTGGAGCCTACCTGGACAATAATTTTGCAGCGCACGGAGAGCCGTTTGGGTTCCCCGACATCGAATGGCTAAATGTCGAATCCACATATGCTCTTTATGGAGCGCATCCCGCCTATTTTGTTTTTGATGAAAACTCTGCTTACAGGAATAGAGTCAGTATATCGAAATGGGCCCGGGAAACGGTTTCCTCGGGGTTCATTCGCGCGGACGTGTCGCTGCTCCACAATAGGCTGAAATTGATCGGCGGCGTACGGGCGGAGCAGACCAATGTGAAAGCATTGGGCGCATTAACCGACCCAACAAAGAATTTTCAACGTGACCCAAATGGGGAAGTAATTCGCGATTCGAGCGGCAATCCGCGATTGATCGTGCCTACGTCCAATGCACTGGGCGTCTCGCAACTGACTTTCCTCGAGCGGGCCGGAAAGGCGGAGAAGGAATATCTCCGTCTGTTTCCCAGTATCAATGCGGCCTACACATTGGGCGAAAACTGGGTGCTTCGCGCATCGCATTATGATTCTGTGGGCCGCCCTGATTACATTCAATACACCGGCGGCCTGACTTTACCGAATACGGAACTACCGCCTCCAACAAGTGGCCGGATTGTCGTAAACAATGCGGGCATCAAGGCTTGGAGTGCGAAATCGACAAAGGTGAGGCTAGAATATTATTTCAAGGGCGTGGGAGTCATTTCAGTCGGCGCTTTCCGCCGCGACTTCGAAAACTTCTTCGGAACCGTTATTACACCAGCGACGCCGGAATTTCTCGCTTTGTACAATCTTGATCCAAACGTTTATGGAATCTACGAAGTTTCGACCCAATATAATTTGCCCGACCCAGTGAGAATGACGGGATTGGAGTTCAATTATAAGCAGGCTCTGACCTTTCTTCCGAACTCGTTGCGTGGTTTTCAAGTATTTGCCAACGCCACGATCTTACGTGTGCAGGGGGCGGATGCAGCGGCGACCAGTTTGGTGGGATATGTGCCGCGTACTTACAACTGGGGATTCAGCTTTACCCGCCCTAAATACACGATTCGAGCGGGTTGGAATTTTAGCGGAGAGCACAAAATTTCCGCTCTGCAAACTGGAAGAGGCCTGCAGGAGGGAACTTACCAGTGGAGACCGAACACATTAAAATTGGACGTGCAGGCTGAGTACTATTTTTGGAAGCAGATGGCGGTGTTCGCGAATTTTCGCAACATCACCGACGCTACAGAAGATATCCAGATATACGGGGCCGATACACCGGATTATGCGATGCTGCGGCAGCAAGATGATTTTGGAGCCTCCTGGACTTTTGGAATCAAGGGCCGGTTTTAAAATGCACAGCGGTTACCCCAATCCCATTTGGATAAGCCGAGCTTAAGGTTGATCGAGTGCATCGTGTGACCGCCTGATATGTATACATCGGAATGTAGAACATTCTCTCTCCTGGCGCCTGGTCGTCGGCTGATGAAGCGCGAGTCGTTGTGGATCTGGCTGATCTTGGCCTGTACTTGCGCCGCTGGGACGGAGGACTCGGAAATGCCATTGGAGCGCTGGCGCCACGCCGTTGATATCGGTCCGGTTTCCGGCTATGCTGATCGGCACACGATTCATTCGTATTATCTGGCCTGCCCCGAAAGTCCCGATGGAAATAAGATACTATTTTATGTTTCTGAGACTCGGGAGGGAGAGCATGGAGATTTGGTCGTGCGCGACCGCCACACCGGTATCGAGACTGTAGTCGCGCGAGACATTGACACCGAGGACGCCCATCGCGTCGCTTGTCAGCAGTGGATCAGTCGCGAAGAGAAAATCGCTTATCACGACGTTAAAGCCGGTCGTTGGAGCGTGCACGTTGTAGATTTGAATACTGGCTTGAATCGCATCGTCGCCGAGGATCGGCAATTGGGCTTCGGCCGGGCAGTGGACAACGTGCTGCCGCTCTATGGTCCGCACTGGAAGCCCGGCTCGCATCGAGGGCTCGAGCTGCTGAATGTCGAAACCGGTGATGTTCGCGAAGTGGTCTCTATAACTGCGGTGCAGGATCGGTACGGTGAATGGCTCACCAAGGAGTTTTCCGAGCGTCCAACCTCGATCTATTTTCCCATCCTGTCACCGGATGGGAACCGCGTGTTTTTCAAGATTGCAGCGCCGGGGCCGCAGGCGGCAGCAGGCAATTTCCGTTCTCCTTTGGCCAGCCATCGGCAAGGGACATTCGTTTTCGATCTCGTTGCCAACCGATTCATTTTCATGCGGCCGGTCTGGGGGCATCCCGCGTGGCTTCCCGATTCGCGCAGAATTATCGAAGTGCACAACACGCTCTTTGATACAGACACGGAGCACGCTTCCGCGGGAGTTCCCATCCCGGGCTTGCCCGATCTTCGCGCAGAGCATCCTTCGATGAGCCCAGACGGCAAACTTTTCGTTATCGATGGTCCTTTGGGTAAGTTGGAGACCGAGTCCGGACAGTGGGGTGTCGTCGTGTGCGATGTGCGCGGAAACAGCTACCAGGTTCTCTACCGTTTCGACAATTCGCACGGCGCCAGATCGTGGAGGAAAAACCACCCGCACCCGGTGTTCAGCGCGGATGGGAATCGAATATATTTCAACGTCAATGCCGGCAACTATACGCAATTGTATATAGCGGAAACCAGATTGCGCGTGGCGCCGACTGTAATTCGCAACCGTCGAACCGCTCGATAGCAAAATATATATATAGATCAATGATTACGATGGCTTCATTCGACCGTGCCGATTCTCAAACAATTACTGATTCCCAGTGATGACCAGCCGACTTCCTGATCAGCCATCGCTCTCGATGAGCAGCCCGGCCATTCAATCATCCCTCGTTCGTGCATGGCAGTTAGCAGCGGTTCGGCCGGTCGCACCTGCATTGAAGGCGCATAGCATCCACAGCTATTTCAATACTTGCCCGGAAAGTCCGGACGGAAAGTTCGTGCTGTACTTCGCGTCTTTGTCCACGAGCGGTGAGCAGGGAGAGCTACGGATTATCGAGAGCGCTAATGGAGAGGAGCAAACCCTCGCTGCAGGCATCACCTGCGAAGACGCCCATCGGGTCGCCTGCCAGCAGTGGTGTTCGGGTGGCCGAACGATCGCCTATCACGATTACCGCGATGGTTGTTGGACAGTTATAGCGGTGAATGTCGAAACTGGTTACGAACGCATTCTCGCGATCGATCGGCTGATCGGTTTCGGGTCACCGACCAGCTCTTGGTTGCCTCTTTACGGGCCACATTGGAAGCAGGGCGAACACCGCGATTTAGAATTGGTGAACGTGGAAACCGGCGAAATTCGAACTGCGCTCACTGTAAATGCGGTGCTGGCCGCTTATCACGAGCAGGTGACGAAGCTGGTCGGAGAGGGCACCGTCTCAATTTTCTTCCCGCTGCTCAGCCCCGACGGCGGCAAGGTGATGTTCAAGGTCGCGCGGGGCAGCGGGACGGACAATTTCCGTTCAAGTCAGGCGAGTAAACGCGAAGGGAAATTTGTTTATGATCTCAACGCGAATGAGTTTGTCCGCGTGTTCGAGGGATGGGGACACCCTTCGTGGACACCCGACAGCGAGGCGATTTTGGAAAAAGGAATCCGGTTGTTTCATTTGCAAACGGGCGCGGTCCGTCGCCACGCGCCCGATGCGCCCTCCGATCATCCAAGCCTGAGTCCGGACGGACGGATTTTTACGACGGATGCAAATATCTCGAGGCGGGAGGGAGGAAAACCAGGGGAATGGGGGATTATCGTGGGGTCGCTGGAGACAGACGAATTCGCGACGATTCACCGGTTCACCAATAGCGACGGCGCCCAATCGTGGCGGGTGCCGCATCCACATCCGGTGTTCAGCGGGGATGGCCGGCGTTTGTATTTCAATATTAGCCGCGGCGGTTGGACCCGCCTTCACGTGGCATCGTTGCCGAACGCTGAACTATCTCAGAATTTTCCGGAAATCCGATGAAGCACTTCCGCGCTCTTGTTTTGCCGAGGTGCTTTCATCGCATGCGACGCGGAAGCATTTCTGTGGTTCTCGCAGGTTTTCTGACGCTGAACGCGTTAGCTCAAAACCAAGCAAACCTGCTCATCAAGCGTCACGCTCCATGGAATCTGTTTAATACTACCGACGTGGTGCGCTTTGATGCCGAACTGCGCTGTGGGGCGGGGGCGCGGATCGAAATTGAAGCCGCTTTGAAGGATGAAAAGGGCCGCGAAGTGCTGAAGAAAGCGATTGCGGTGGACGTCATCGCGAACGCGGCGTCCACGTTCGCCATCGATTTGGGCCATCCGGGCCGCGGCTACTATGAATTATACCTGACGGCGCACCAGACCGGCCAAGTCTCGCCGGTGCAGATCGCGGAAGCCAAGTGCAGTCTCGGCGTAATGGAGTTTGTGAATCGCAGTGCGAAAGAAGTGCGCGAGGAGGGATATGTTTTCGGACTTAAGTGGTGGAACGGCATTCAGAATTTGCGAGAAATGGAAGAGGCCATGACCAAGCTCGGTCTGCAATGGACCCGCATCATTCAAAATGAGGGCGGCAAAGGGCCCGGACGTCTGACATCTGCCCAGATTCTCACCGATTATCCGATGAACGCAGTGGTCAAGGTGGAGCGTTTCCCAAAGGAGATGTACGACACCAACCGCTACGGCCCGATCGACGTGTGGGAGAGAAAATACGGCTCCGGCTCCTGGGCGTTGAAAACGCTGCCTCGCAAAGAACCATATCAAAATTGGCTACGCCAGCAATTGGCCGCGTTGCCTCCAGACCAGCAGGTCTTCGAAATTTGGAACGAGGCTTGGGACAAACTTCCGCCCGTCGATTTTGCGACGCTCTGCCAGTGGATTGTCGAAGCGATCAAGTCAGACCGCCCCGAAGCCATCGTCGGACCGAATCTCTACGGCAGCACAAGCCCCTACGATTACGATGCGCGCGTCATCAAGGCGGGAGGTCTGCAGGGCATGAAAATGGTGACGCTGCATCCGTACGGAAAATCGGAGGATCGGGCATGGTTGCGCGACTATCGACAGTGGCTTCGTAAGCAACTCGGCCGTGATTTGGATATCTACATCACCGAATACGGTTCTCATTCCACGCCGGAGGGCCCTGCTCGGCGCTCGGAACTGGAGCAGGCCCGCCGCACCGTGCGTCAGTCGCTCGCGCTTTATGCGGAAGGAGCCAAAGCCCTCATTCCGCATTGGGCCGGCCAGACGGAGAACAACCGGACCTACATCGAGGACTGGTTCGGATTTGTCCGAAAGAATGAAGAGCCCAAACCCGTTTTGTTAGCGCATGCCAACAGTGCGCGGCTGATCGACGGAAGCCGCTATATTGGCGACCTGTGGTTCGGCCCGAAAATCGAAGCAATTCTCTTCGAAAAAAAGGGCGTGCGTACGTTGGTACTTTGGACCCTGGGTGATGATCCGACTCAGGCCGATGTCAGGCCGCCGGCCCGCGAAGTCACTGTGAAGACCGGAGCCCGAGATATTACCGTCGTGGATATGCTGGGCAGAGAGAGCCATCCGATTGCTGAGGGAGGCAGGCTTCGGCTAACGCTCGACGAGGCTCCGGTCTATCTCGTCGGCGTCGGGCCCGACTTGGTCCGCGAAGCGAGTCAGACCTTGCGAGCGGATCGCTGGCCACAGCGCAAAAGATCTCCCCGAGCGGTCCGGAGAATGGGAAAACTCGAGACAGCGCCGACCATCGATGGCAGTTTTTCCGACTGGCATGGCGGGCTGGAGTTGGCGCTGGTCAATCCTCGTGTCAACGGAGTCGACTGCAGCGGCATCGGCTATCTGGGATGGGACGAGCGCAATTTTTATGTTGGTGCATCGGTTCGCGACAACGAGCTGCTCAATACTCAGATTCGGAAATATCTCTATAAACAAGATGGGCTGGAACTCTTGATAAGCGCCGAGCCACGTGAGTCCGGCGGCGGCTTCGGGCCGGACGATCATCATTTTTTCGTCGTGCCGACCTCGGGCGAGGGCAAACCGATTTTGGGTGAAGTCACCGATCGCGAGGCGGGCGTGGTGAAGGACGTCGCCGGTGCCCAATTCGCTGCGGTTCGCACCGCGCAGGGCTGGGCCATTGAGGCCGCAATACCGTGGGCTGACTTCAATGGATTTAAACCGGCAAAAGGAGCGAAGCTTGCTCTTGAGGTCACTCTGAATGACGCCGACACGTCGCATGAGCGGTTCAAGGTGAATGCGGTCGACGCGAGCTCCGACTTCAAAATCGCGGACCCGTCGACGTGGTCACTGCTCGAACTGAAATGATGCACAGGTCCAAGACCGGTTTGGAGGACTCATGGTCTCTCGTCCTCTGAGGGTAGCGGTTGTCGGGATCGGCGGTTTTGCGGGGGCACATCACAAAGCGCTCCGTGAACTCGAGCAAGCGGGGCGCGTCAAAGTGGTGGCGGCGTGCGATCCACGTGTGGATACGTTGCATGAGCGCTGCGTCCTATATGCGTTCAAGGAGCGCGGAATCGAGATCCATAGGGACTTAGATTCCCTGCTTCTCGCCTCTGGCGAATCACTCGATCTCGTCGACGTCGTTAGCCCAATCCGATTCCATGCAGAGCACCACCGTGCGTGTGTTGAACGCGGTCTTGCGTGTTATCTAGAGAAACCTCCAACACTCGATCCTCGGGAACTGGAAAGGATGATCGCGACGGAGGCAACGGCGCGACGCGCCACCCAGGTCGGATTTAATCATATCGGCCAAGCCTGGCGTCAGCGCCTCAAGAAGCGTGTCCTCGCCGGCGAGTTCGGGCGATTGAGCCGCGTGACGTTTAAGGGCTTATGGCGCCGGTCCCTTTCGTACTACGAGCGCAACGAATGGGCCGGACGCCTGCTGCTTGATGGTGGCATTCTACTCGATTCCTGCTGCGGGAACGCGATGGCCCACCATGTCCACAATCTCCTTTTCCACGCTGGCGCGGATGGCGTGATGTCCTGGGCAGAACCTGCGACTGTCGATGCGGAACTTTACCGCGTAAATGCCATCGAGAGCGCGGACACGATTTTCGCCCGCGGCGTACTGCGCAATGGCGTCGAATTCCGGCTGGTTTCGACTCACGCCTGCGAGGATTTTTATCACCACGTGGAAATTCTCGAATGCGAACGGGCACGGATCGAAATTCCCGAACAGGGTTGGGGCGTCATTTTCCACGAGAGTGGACGCATGGAGCAGGTCGAAATCGGAGAGGAGTCTCCAGACGCTCTGATGCGGCGGAATCTCGAGGACTATTGCGACTACCTGACTGGCCGCAGCCCTCGCCCGGCAACATTGCTTTCGGACACGCGTCCCTTTGTGCATTTCATCGCAATGCTCTTTTTGGCGGCGCGTCGGATTGAACAAATCCACCCACCGCATGCCCTGTGCATAAAAATGGTCGGAGAGCCACGCGAAACGCTCTATATCCGAGACATTCGCAAAGTGTGCGATGCGTTCGTCGAAAGCGGACATCTTCCGTCCAACCTCGCACTGCCTTGGGCGGCGCCTGGAGGTGTCGCGCACCTCCCAGACTTAGAGCGGACAAATCTGCTGGAAGTGCTGAAGACGATGAGTGCTCAGTAAACGGAGTTACGACACGGAGCATCGCGGTTCTCAGCCCGTGCTAGCTTGGCCAAAGCACCGAGTGGAATGTACCAAGCCTAACGTTCCGAGCTGCCCGCCGACGCCTCTATTCTGCCGTATTCGATGATGCGGCCTTTGCGTCGCTGAGCGGCAAAGTAGAAAGTCACCGTGCACCCGGCGAGGCCCATCAGGAAAATATAAAGATATCCGCTCATATAATCGATCTTCCCGCCGCCGGTGAAAAAGCGCGTGAAATATTTCACCCACAGGCCCACGCCATTCATGACGAGCATAGTCATGAGTCCTTTCACAATGAGGGAACCAGAATTCAGGGCTCCCATTTTGTCTCTTGGCACCAAGTCGAAGAAATAAGGCTCGAGACATACCGAGGCGACCACGTGGAAAAGCGTGGCGGTCGAGCTCACGACAATCAGAGCAATCGGGGAGGGAATTTGATTTTCGGCGACAAACTTTACGTACAACCAGTATGCAATGGGATGGAGCGTGGATAGAATCATGCCGATCTGGAACGTGCGAAATCGGTCGAACCGATCTGCCAAATAAGCCGCCACCGGCATCGCCACACACAAATCGACCAAAATCGAAACGACCCGCACCTTGCCCATGAGGGCCTTTGTGTAGCCGAATTGCTCGGTGATGAGCAACGGGGCGAGCTGCCCCAGGCCCGCGTAGATCGCGACGGTCGCGAAGAGGAGCAAATATATAATGATGAACTGTCGCTCGCCGAAAACATCGTGGACATAGTTGCGTAGATTGAAGCGCTCCGGCTTGGGCAGCGGATCCGGGCGCAGCTCATTGACGTTCACGAGCAAGTTGACGAAAGCGGCTAGGACAACCAACGCGGTGGTGAAATAGATGATTTGCTCGCCGGTGATAGCTACTCCGCTACCGAACTTGAGGTTGTACACGGCGTCGAATTGGCCGATGAGCACCCAATTGTAGAACACGCCAATCCCGACGGAAAAGACGTGTTTAATCACTACCATCCGCCCTCGTTGCTGAAGGGGCACCACCGAGTACAAGAGTGGTGACCAAGGCCCTGTATAGCCGAGATCGAGCGCGAATTGATAAATCAAGATTACCGCCACAAGCGTCCACAAGCTCGGAGCAAACGGTGCGGCGACGAGCGCCGGAACGAGCATGGCAAAACCCACCAGCATGAAAGGACGGCGGCGACCCCAACGACTCCAAGTCGAGTCGCTCTTCCAAGAGGAGTAAGGCGCGACAAGAAAGTTGAAGGCTAGATTGATGCTCCCGATGAAAGTGATCAGCGCCGGATCGCCAGTGAACTTGCGAATTGTGAAGGTGAGGGCGCTGGTGCTCACCGTCTCCACAAGCATGGCGGCGCCGCTCGTGAATGTGAGCAGGATCACCCAGGACCAAGGGACTTCTTTTTTGCCGGTCGTAATCATGAAACGTGTGGGGGTGAACCGAGGTCTTGGAGGCGCGCGGCATCTTCAAGACGTGATTTCCGCCGAATGCGGGATTAAAAAGGCCAGAGATTGCCCTCAGTGGTCTGCGCGTGTTTGTCGGTTCGAAAGGGCGCGGCGGGCAGACCGTGGCTGTTTTCAAGGTTGCAGTCGGGGTTAGTCGCCCACCCATAACGCAACGCCGTCGGTTTTTGTACGCCCGGCGCCCTCACTTCCACTAGATCTGCGCCAATGATGCGCGCGGCGGCCCACTGCCAGCGGCGATTTCTTCCCGCCAAGGCAAAGCCCCGCAGAAGTTTCTCGTCCGAGCTGCGCAAACCTTTCCCGTAATGATCGAATTTGATGACGCACCGGTCGACCTCGAAATCGATCCCAGAAGGGATGGGCCCGTCTGCGGCTACGTTCTTTCCGTAGTCGCGGTCCAAAGCCAACAAGGCTAACCTCTGACCAACGGCTTGTTTGTTTCGGGGATGGATGTCACCCGCCTCGCCGACGTCGATCGACACCGCCATACCGGTATTTTTTATCGCGAGCGCCAGAGCTTGGGCTTCCCGCAGTTCAGCCCAGCAATCTTCTCCCGGATGCGTGGGCGGCGATTTGAAATTCGCCAACTGGACGAAATAAAAAGGCAATTCAGGAATTCCCCAGCAACGGCGCCACGACTCGATCATCGCGGGAAAGGAAACGCGATAGTGAGCCGCTCGGAAGGCGTTGCTTTCCCCTTGATACCAGAGAAAACCGCGGATGGGCAGGCGACAGAAAGCATGAACCATCCCGTTATAGAGACGGGAAAGCCGGGCCTGCGGTTCGGGCAGGGCGGGCGGCTGCGGCACGGGGCTGGGTCGCTCCACCGATCGCTCGACCTCGTAGCGCCACCTTCCCGACAACCGTACTGCGGGATCATCGGGGCAGGCGGGACAGGAAAGCTTCAGCATCTCCGGTCGTCCCACAAATCCGCCGGAACCAAACCGATCGAAAATGCGCACCGCCAGAATTACTCGGGCAGACATCACGAGATCGCCGGGAATCTTGTAGATGCGAGGCGCCTTGAACGCATCCGGAATATCCGGTCCGGTGGAGCCGATCTTCACCCCACTGCAGTAGGTTTCGTCGAAATCATCGATGGGGCCCAGCTCGAGTTGCAGTTCCTGACCTCGCCACGCCGCAGGGATGTTGCACCGTCGGCGGAACCACACGGCGCCGTCAATGGCGAGACCCTGGCCCTCCCAAAACCCCGGGACTTTTAACTTGCCCCATTTCCGATCATTGAAATCGGTCCGAGCCCAGCCCCAGGTTTCTCCTTGGTTTCCAGTGTCGACTGAGACCTGCTCCCTTTCCCACTTCCGCAGCGCCGCCTGCAGCATCAGGCCTGGTCGTTTGAGCTTGGCTTCCGTTTTCAGCAAAGGCTTGAGGCACGGAAATGTCCGGTACGCTTCGGGCGGAAGCCAGCTCTCGATCGGCGTTCCGCCCCACGAGGAGTGAATGAGCCCCACAGGTACGCCGGTCTTTCGATGGATCTGGCGGGCGAAATAGAAACCCACCGCAGTAAATCGCCCCACGGTCGCGGGATCGCAGACCGCCCAGTCGCCCTGCACGTCATCGGCGGGCTGGTCTGCGGCCATCCTTTCCACTTTGAAATGGCGAATAAGAGGAAGGTTTGCCCGACGGATCGCGGCCTTTGCGTTCAGCGAATTGGCGACTGGAAATTCCATGTTCGACTGGCCCGAGCAAAACCAGAGATCGCCGATCAGAATGTCGCGAAATTCCATTTCCTCACGCCCGCAGGTGATTCGCAGCGTGTGGGGTCCGCCGGCGCCAAGCGCAGGAAATTCAACCATCCAAGTACCTGTTGTCTGCGTCTCGGTCGCGAGCCGTATTCGGCCGAGTTGCACCGCCACGGTTCGTCGGGCGGGCGCGTGCCCGAAGATCCGAATGGGCCGGTCACGCTGTAATACCATGTGGTCGGAAAAGAATCGCGGGAGGTGAAGTTGCATCTCGGCTTCGTCAGCGGGAGGAGAAGTTCAAACGCCTGGCACGCGCGTACCTTTGCGCGGCATGATGGTCAGCTCAGGTCGAGTTCGATGAGCCATGATCCCGTGTTTCCCGGAGTCGCATCGCTGAAAACCAACCACCGGGCGTCCGCGCTGAGGGCGGGGTGGGGATGGAATGGATGCTTGGTGCGTGTGGCCCTCGCAACGCAGAGGTGTTCTCCCGTTCGTAAATCGAAAAGAACTATATCCGACAGATTGGGCAATTTCTCGCGGTCAGCTTGCCGGTGACGCGCGACTCCGTTCTCGAATTCAGGACCCCGCGCCGGAACCGCATCCCAAGCGGCACTTGTATCGATGACCGCGAATCTACCCGAAGCGTCCACATTGCAATGCCAGGCGGTGTTGGTCTCGCGGAGCAAGCGCGGCTCCCGCCCGTCCGCGAACATTTCATACAGTCCGCGTTTCGTTGAGGGGCTAACGGCGTAGGCAACGACGTAGGCCGAAACATCATGGAAGGTCCATCGTTCATGCCCGACCGCCAGTGGTTTGGCCGGATCGTCCGATACTTTGAATTGGTTGAAAACCACGCGACCTTCGGGGGCATGCGTCGGATGCCATACCCAGCAACGATCGGTGATTTGTTCGGCCGGACCCTCGTGGGCAAAACCAATCCAGGAGGGATCGTGCGGCGAATAGTGAAAATGATTCGCGTGCCATTTTTTGACAAACAGGGTGCGCGTTTGGGTGGACTCCAAATCGACTTCGACAACCCCATGGCTTGAGGCATCGTCCAAGCCAATCAGACAACGCCGACCGTCGGGCGAGATCGCTGGGAGATCCTGGATCTTTACGCCTTCAGGTTGGGCAAAGACATGCCGCCAAGTCGCACCGCGGCGCAGGTGCAAGGTCCACAAATCGGCCCGATAGGTCGCAACCAATCGGGGCGCCGCATGAGCGACATCGAAGCAGATTGTTGTATTGGGTTGGACCGCGGCGGCATCGGTTGGGATGGGAGGAAGTGCGCGAATTTCGGAAGTCTGCAGGTTGCGAATTAATAACTGCGGGGGCCGACCGCTCTCGTCGGCAGTTCGACAAACGACAACGGACTCGCCGTCAGCCGTGAAGCTGTTGCCATGGGGATAGGCGATGGAGGTGCTCTTTCCGAGAAAGCTACGTGAAAGTATTTTCATCGATTGCCGGTAAGTCTGGCGGGCTTCTCGATGTCATGCTCGTGGAAAATGCCGAGTTTCGGTGGGCTTTACGTAAACTTGGCGGTGTCTGTTTTCGAATGTGATTCTGGTCGAGCCTCGGGTTTTCATAATGATCGCTCCGAGCATTCTTCCCATTCGCCATGCATTCCGGTGAATCAAACTCAATGAGCCGTCCATTGCCATGGCAGGACGAAACGAGATTGCATGAGGGTGTTGTTCCGCCATTCGCCACGATGGCTGTGTTCCCGGACGAAGAGTCCGCCCGGCAAATGCGCCGTGAGCGTTCCCCGTGGTTTCTTTCGTTGAACGGGATTTGGAAATTTTCTTGGACTCCGCGTCCAGAGGCTCACGCCACGGATTTTTGGCGCGCCGACTTCGACGATCGCGACTGGTCGGAAATTCCAGTGCCGGCGAATGTCGAGTTGCAGGGGTACGGAATCCCGATCTACACGAATTATATTTACCCCTGGAAACCGGCAATTCCGCCGGTCATTCCTGACGCTGCGCACAATGCGGTTTCACGCTACCGCAGAACCTTCCGGATTCCGATGGGCTGGGCTGGCCGCGAGGTGCTTCTCACTTTTGACGGCGTGAATTCATTTTTCAGGTTATGGCTGAATGGGCGAGAACTGGGGTTCAGTAAGGACAGCCGCACACCCGCGACTTTTCGCCTCACGCCAGATTTGCGCGCAGGTGAAAACATCCTGGCCGTCGAAGTCATGCGCTGGTGCGACGCCTCGTATTTGGAGGATCAGGATTTTTGGCGTTTGAGCGGGATATTCCGGGAGGTTTACCTCTGGACCGTTCCATCGGCGTACATCCGCGACTTTCATGTGCGCACCTTGTTGGACGATGCCTACAGCGGAGCGCAACTGTGCGTCGACGTCGAGGTGAGGAATCCTTCCGGCGTTACGCGCGATGTTCAGTTGGAGATTGCCTTGCTGGCCCCTGACGATTCCGAAGTCCTTCGCGCGGTCGCCGGAAGCGCGTGCATTTCTGCCGGCGAGGCGGCGACGATCGCGTTTCAAGGCGAAGTGTCATCCGTGCAAAAATGGTCCGCCGAAATCCCGGCGCTATACACGTTACTTCTTACGCTGCGGGATTCCGCGAGCCTCGCCATTCAGGAAACAATTCCGTGGCGTGTCGGCTTTCGGAGTATTCAGATAAAGAGCGGCCAACTTCTGATCAACGGTCAGCCCGTGCTGTTTCGGGGAGTCAACCGCCACGAATGGGATCCCGATCTCGGACAAGTCGTCACGAGGGAACGCATGGTCGAGGATATTTGCCTGATGAAACGTAATAATATCAATGCCGTACGCACATCGCACTATCCCAATGTGCCGGCATGGTATGATCTTTGCGACGAATTCGGCCTATATGTCGTAGACGAGGCTAATATCGAGTCGCACGGCATGGGCTACGGCGAGAAATCCCTTGCGCATGCTGTCTCGTGGGGGCCGGCGCATCTCGATCGCACCGTGAGGATGTTCGAGCGCGACAAGAATCACGCTTGCGTGGTCGTTTGGTCGCTCGGGAACGAAGCGGGTTTTGGAAACAATTTTCGTACCACGGCAGCTTGGCTGAAAGCCCGCGACTCCACCCGTCCATTGATGTATGAACAGGACGAAAAGGGCGACGTGGTTGATATTATCAGTCCGATGTATGCGCCACCATCGGCTTCATTGGCCTACGCGGGCGAGCTTCGCGATAAGCCCTATATTCTTTGCGAGTACTCCCATGCCATGGGAAACAGTAATGGCGATGTTTGGGCGTATTGGCGTCCGGTTTATGCAGGGGCCAGACACCTGCAGGGCGGGTTTATTTGGGACTGGGTCGATCAAGGTTTGCGCACTCCGGTGCCCCCTTCACGTCGAATCGAGCCGATGGATAATCCTCGTTCCTTTTCCCTCGATCCCGAACTGGGCACTTTTTTTGCGTATGGAGGCACTTTCGGTCCGTCCGGCATCGCGTCCGACGGCAACTTCAGCGCCAACGGCCTGGTGAGTGCGGACCGTACTCCGCATCCCGCCCTCGCCGAGGTGAAGAAAGTTTATCAACCGATCCAGATACGCGGAACCAATCTCGCCCGCTACGAGGTCGAGCTAGAAAATTGGACGGATTTTTCGAGAGCCGAGAACTGGCTGGTGGGTCACTGGCAGGTCTGCGCAGATGGACGCATCCTCCAGCAGGGAACCATTGAAAATCTTTCACTGGCACCCAGGGAAAAGCAGCGGATCGCGCTGCCAGTTCAGTCGCTCCCGCCGCAGCCGGGTACCGAATATTTCCTCGAGATAGCTTTTGCTCTCAAACAGGACGCCCGATGGGCGGCCAGAGGTCACGAGGTTGCCTGGGAACAGTTCAAATTGCCTTGGTTCACGCCCATGCTTCCGGCGCGGTCGGCCACGTCCCTTCAACTGCGAGAGATAGAGGGTCGCATTGTCGTGAGCGGGTTGGACTTTGCCGCAGAATTTGAGCGCGCCACTGGCTTGCTCGTGTCGTTGAAATCGAGGGGCGCAGAGATTTTGGAGCGAGCCTTGGCTCCGCACTTCTGGCGAGCTCCGGTCGATAACGACCGCGGAAATCACATGGCCGATTCTGCGAGTTCCGGGCACGAATTTGCTCTAAGCGCATGGCGCAACGCGCACGCTTCCTGGCGGCCAAACGAAGTGACCGCTATGCAAAATGAGGATGGTCGGGTGGAGATTAAGGCGACTGGTTATATCACGGATTTTGGCGCCCCTTATGCGCTGCGGTGGACCGTCTTCGGCGATGGGGACATTCTCGTCGAAACGAAGATGTCTGAAGGTGAACGCCCGTTGATCGAACTCCCGCGGTTCGGAATGCAAACCACTTTGCGCGCGGGCTTCGACAACCTTACATGGTTCGGCAAAGGCGCGCACGAGACCTACTGGGACCGACAAGATGCCCGCGTTGGGCTATATCGGGGCAAGGTGCGGGATCAGTATTTCGATTATATGAAACCGCAGGAAACCGGGAATAAAGAGGCGGTCCGGTGGCTCGCGCTTACAGATGATGACGGGCGAGGTTTATTGGCAATGGGCGAACCTTTGCTAAGCGGCAATGCGCTTCACTACGCGACTGAAGATTTATACTGCGATTCGCAGTTGGCGCCTTTCTACAGATATCTTCTGCCCGAGCGGAAAACCGTGACGCTTAATCTCGATTTTCATCAACGCGGGTTGGGCGGCGATAATTCCTGGGGTGCGTTTCCGCGCAGCGAATACCGCCTGTTGCGTCCACCTTTTCAATACCGCTACCGCCTGCGGCCGCTTTCAGGCGGCGAAGATCTAGTTCAGATGGCGAAACGCACGTCGGGGTAGGTTTGCGGCGTGCCTACACGCAAAGGAATATCCTGCTTTTCGGTGTCCGGCGCCGGGCACTTTACGTAAAACTGTCGAGGCGTTTACGCGCGGTCTGCTTCGGGTTTCAAAAGCGCGAGAAGCTTACCCCCTAAGCTAGAGGCTTCCTGAATCTGTCCAGCGCGAGCTCTCGATATATTCGTGAGCTTTTATCCCGTAGTTAAGCGAAATGAAATTCTTCGACCAAAAAACTGAAAATGAAAAATCAGATCCTGAATCAGGCCCGTTTAGCCTATTCACGCGCCAGAATATCTCCTGTATTTAGTGCTTTATCGCTCGGAATATTTTGCGCAGCGTTTTGTTCTTCGTTGCGGGCAACGCCACCGGCGGAATTTAAGTCGCTGGAATGGACCGACCGTTACTGGCAGGCCCCATTTGACCCCGCAAGCTGGCCGGTCAGCTTTCAAGATGACTTTGCTTACGATCCAAACTTGACAAATCTTACCGCCGAAACGGGCGGCGGAGGGCCATGGTATGTTCCAGGTCACTACCAATACGGCGTGGGTGTTTTGGTGAAAAAAACGGATGCGGAATTTCCCAACACCTATATATCCCTTCCGCAAGGCGGGCTTCGCATGCATGCCCACCGCAGCGATGCGACGTCTACGACATGGTATCCCGCGGGTATGGCCACAGTGGATACTTCAGGGAATGGATTCACCGAGCGCTACGGCTATTTCGAAATTCTATGCAAACTGCCAGCGCCCACGAATTCCACGAAATTCAATGCCTGGCCTGCATTCTGGTTGCTAACACAAAACGGCTATGATGTCGGTCGCACCGTCAATCGATCGGAAATCGATATAATCGAATGGTATTCAGACGATCGATATTCTGACCACCAGACAGTCCACATTATCGACCCGAGTAATGTGCGAACGCTCCAAGGCTACATTCAAGCATTTCGGCCGACGCCGTTAAGTGACGGCATTCATACTTTCGGCGTCAAAATCACCCCCGTGTGGACAATCTTTTATAAGGATCGAGTGGAGAACAGCCGGGTTCCTACAATTTGGGAGTTTTCGATCCCGAAATATATTTTGGTCAACAATGCGATTACTAACTCTGGCGTGACCGAAGATGATGGTGAAACCGCTTTTGATTTTGATATCGAAAACGTGACCGTCTGGAAAATGCCCGAAGAGATTATTAAGGACAACACGGACTCGTCTGGAGTGTCGATTACGGGTTCATGGAGCACTACAAGCCAATCGCCTGGCTTTTACGGGACTAATTGCATTTACGACGGAGGAACTGGAAAGGGGAGTAAGTCGGTGGTTTATACCCCGACGCTTCCTTGTGACGGAACTTACGATGTTTACGCGCGTTGGACGAGTGGATCGTTGAGGGCCAATAATGTGCCCTATACCATAACCCACTCCAATGGTTCGGACACAGTGGTGAAGGACCAAACGACATCGGGAGGCGCATGGGTCTTGCTCGGAACCTATGGTTTCAATGAGGGGACACTTGGAAGCGTTACGGTTTCGAATACGGGAACAACGAGCGGCAAGTATGTGATAGCAGACGCGGTTCGTTTCGTGCTTCGCGATCCTTGGAAAGATAATCCTCCTCCGGTTGCGCCAACGGCGCCGACATCTGTCGTTGCAACCCCAGGTGATGCGCAGGTTTCGCTTACTTGGCTCGGAAATGCCAGCGGGGCTACCGTGGACGATACATCCGCCAATATTACGTACTCCGGATCGTGGACTCACGCCGCGGACGTAAATTACTACGGTAATTCTAAATCGTATACCGGTGCCGCCGGCGCATACGCCGACTACACATTCACGGGAACCGGCGTACGCTTGTTTTCGAAAAAGGACGCGTCATTTGGAATTGCCGAAATCTACGTCGATAATATGTCGACGCCTGTGAGTACCGTTGATCTCTACAGTGCGACGGCTCAATTCAAACAGAAGGTTTATGAAAATCTGGCCCTTGCCGCAGGCTCGCACACCATTCGCATAAAATACACCGGGACGAAGAACGCCTCGTCAACGGGCACGACCGTGGTTGTCGATTATCTGGAAGTTGTTGGGGGAAGTAACGCGGTTACGTACAACATCAAACGCGCGACAAGTGCGGCCGGAGTTTATACGACGCTCGCGACAGGGGTGACTACAGCAAGTTATTCGGATAATACAGCGGTAAACGGGACGGACTATTACTATGTTGTGTCAGCAACCAATAGTAACGGAAGCGGAGCAAATTCGATTCCTGTGCGTGCGACCCCGTCCGCGACGATCATTATCATCGACAACTCGTCAGCGACTCTAACCGGGGCGTGGACAGCTTCCACGAGTAAAGCGGGGTTTTACGGCTCTAACTATATTCACGACGGGAATTCGGGTGCTACCGGGGGCAAGCGGGCAACTTTCACGCCAAATATCGTGACTCCCGGTAACTATGAGGTTGCTATTCGATGGGTGACTGGAACAGCGCGGGCAAGCAATGCACCCGTTGATATAATCTCTGCCACGGGAACGAATACCGTCACTGTCAATCAGCAGGCCTTAGATGGCATATGGGTTGAACTCGGCACATTCAGCTTTAATGCTGGTACCACAGGAAGCATCGTTGTACGCAATGACGGAACTGATAGCTACGTAATCGCCGATGCAGTTCGATTAATCAAAAAATAAAAGCGGCTTAGGAATCAACGGCAGGCGCGGCAACGCCTGCCGTTTCCATTGCGGTCGCGTCGGTGTCTTTTTTTCCACCTATCGCCAGGCTTCCGAGACGTGTTCAGATCGGCCCTGTGTACAAGGTGAAATGGCGCTTTTTTTGGTTGCCTCGGGAACGACGCCGAAGCTGCTCGCGCGAGAGTCGGACATTCGAATCGTAGCCACGGCGCGATGGTGACCAAGACGGTGGTCGGCACCATGTTTGGAAGCCCCTGGGCCAAACGAAATCCAACCTCGGCGGCGTCGCGGCGACCGCGCTGTTCGTCTCCGCGTGGGGCTGGTTCTTATATCAAGGCGTGGTCGATCCGCTGGGCGGCATCAACTCGCTTTGGCCGATCTTCGGGGTGGCGAATCAGCTTCTGGCCGTGATCGCGTTCGCGCTCGGCACGACTGTGCTGATCAAGATGGGACGCGTGCGCTATCTTTGGGTGACGCTCGCGCCGTTGGCCTGGCTGCTCGTCGTGACGATCTCAGCCGGATGGATGAAGATCTTCGGCACGGCGCCGCTCGGCTTTTTAGCAACCGCCAGTGGCATCGAAGCGAAAATCGCCGCTGGCGGGACACCCGCGCAGATCGCCGCGTGGCAGGCTCAAGTGCTCAACAACCGAGTCGACGCTCTCGTCACCGGCACATTTCTCGTGCTCGTGACCGTCGTCGTGATCGCGAACGCTCGCGTCTGGTGGCAACTGCTCGCCGGCCATCGCACGATCCATCTCACGGAAGAACCCTTCATCAGCGTCGCCACCACGCAAGGCCGTGCGACGTAGTTAAACAAAAAGATCCGGGCTTCCGGAATTGACCCACTAGATCAGGAGTCAGCCGGCATTTAATAAAACGGTGATTGTTATGCTTACCGATTCTGAAGATCCACGAAGCCGGCGAGAAAGCAGAGGCAGCCGGGGTGAATAGGTATTTATTGAAATACCCGGCAGTACCCGCGCTAACGAAACTCGTTGAAGAATTCAAAACCTGGGGCAGCCGTCCGCCGATATAGGTGTTTGTCGTGGCTTTTCACGCCGCCTGCCGACATTTCTAGCCTCCGTATGCACCATATAGTTAAACCTATAATGAATCGCCGCGCCTTTAGTAAATTGCTTGGGGCGCTGGCGGTGGCTCCTTTGGCGCGAAGGGTTTCGGCAGAATCGTTGTCCGACGCGATTCCGCGTATTGGCGTGCAAACTTCGATCTCGAAAGCGCCGGATGTGCGCAACGCGGGCGGTGACTTTATTGCCGAAAGCGTCGTGGATTTTATCATCCCCGAAGCGCCAGATGGAGAATATCAAAGGAACCTGGAGCGCCTTCGTGCTGCCCCATGCGGAATCTACTCTTGTAATTCTTTCATTCGACGCGAGGACCTGCATTGTACCGGGCCGCGCGCCAATCATGACACCGTGTGCAAGTATGCCGAAGTCGTATTTGAGCGGGCAGCGCGGGCTAATATTCGAATAATAACGTTTGGAAGTTCCAATACGCGCAAACTGCCTGCTGGGTTTTCGGAAACGAAGGGCAAAGATCAATTTGTCGAGGTGCTTGCGCGCATGGCGCCCTTGGCCGCACGTCACGGAATCATCGTCTCAGTGGAGTCGCTGCGCAGCCAGGAGTGCAATTTTCTCACGCGAATTGGCGAAGTTGCGGAGGTAGTACGGCGCGTGAATCATCCGGCGGTTCGGGCAACAGCAGATTTCTACCATATGGCCTACGAGAATGAGACGCCAGACGACTTGGCTGCAGTGGTGGATGTGCTGGCACACGTCGAGATTGCCGAGAAGGAAGGGCGGAGAATTCCCGGAACGACTGCGCAGGACTTCCGGCCCTTCTTTCGCGTGCTCAAAACTTCCAAATATCAAGGAGCGCTATGCTTCGAAGGAAATTTCAAGGATCAAGAGCTAGCGCCGGGATTAGCCGCAATGAGACAGCAGTGGACGACGGCCTGAGGCGAGTTGAAGCCGCGGGACAGGGACGAGAAATGATCGCATACGATTTCCGTGATTGAATGGACTGGGGCGGGGCAGTGATCGTGCGCCGACTCAACGGCATGTCTTTCCCCGGTTCACTTGCTCGCCCGTTTTCAAACGATCGGAAATTCGGTCGACTAAAATATTCATTGCGGTCGATGAAGGTTGTGATGTCCGCAGCTTGGATATTTTGCGCAGCGGCTTCGATCCGAGTTCAGGCAGAACCCAGGTTTCAGATTACTCAGTGGCAAACGGAGCAAGGCCTGCCCTCGAACAAAGTCATGGCTGTGGTGCAGACTCCCGATGGCTATATTTGGGTGGGGAGTTATGAGGGCTTGGCCCGTTTCGACGGCGTCCGTTTTTCAAAATTCGACAATACAAACGTCGACGGCTGGCAGGACAGTGCGGTCACTGCACTCTTCGTGGCGCGCAATGGCGTGCTTTGGATTGGTCATGCGAGCGGCGCAGTGAGCCGAAAGGTCGATGGGCACTTCCAAACTTTTCCGCCGCATGCGAGTTGGTCGGCCAATCGAATCATCCGGTTCGTGGAGGATGGCGCGGGTGACGTGTGGAGTCAGGACGATCTTGGTCAGATGGCGCGTGTGCGAGATGGCCTGGTGCTCACGCCCGAACCTGGTCTGGCTCTCTCCGTCAACGGTATGGTCTCCAGTTTACGCGGGGAGTTCTGGATCCTGCGCGCGGGAAAACTTTCTCACTTGATCAACGGTACGCTCGAGCCCGCCGCGCTGGCGCCGAGCATGGAGCCCTACATCCATGGGATGTGCGCAAGTTCCGATGGCGGTCTCTGGGTTTTGGCCGCTGACTCATTGTGGAAACTACAAGAGGGCAGATGGACGCGCTCGCCCGAGCCGTTGCAATTTGGCGGTACTCCCGTGCAGGAGATGTTTGAGACCTCTGATGGCCGACTGATTGGAGGAACCACCGATCATGGCGCAGTTTTCATCGATCCGAAGAATCGGAACCAGGATCAACAATTGTCGCGCGCCGCTGGTTTCGCCTCTGACTGGATCACGTCCATCTGCGAAGATCAGGAAGGTGGAATCTGGCTCGCGAGTGGGACCGCCGGTTTGTTTCGCCTAGGCCCAAAGAAAGTCACCATGCTCGCTCCGCCGGACGCCTGGCAAGGCCGGGCCGTTTTGTCTGTCACCGTGGCTCATGATGGAGGTTATTGGGTCGGGACCGAGGGCGGCGGCCTTTATCGTCTGAAGGATGCTCAGTGGACGAACTACGCGAAAAATGCCGGCATTCGAAATCCATACCTTTGGTCAGTGCAGGAAGATGCCACTGGCCGTGTGTGGTTGGGTACCTGGGGCGGTGGCGTTTACACGACGAACGATGGCGAGACATTTTTCCGACCACCTGGGCAGGAGGCGGTTGATTCTCCGGTGACCGCGATCGTCCCGGCGCGCCGCGGTGGGATTTGGCTGGGAGCAGGAAGAGGCGTGGCGCTCTATAACGGAAAGGAGCCGCGCTGGCTCGATCAGGGCGACGCAGCGCGTATCCGGAATGTCCGTACAATCCTGGAGGATCCTGATGGCGCACTTTGGATCGGGACAAA
Source organism: Opitutaceae bacterium (assembly GCA_035765635.1). Taxonomy (GTDB): domain Bacteria; phylum Verrucomicrobiota; class Verrucomicrobiia; order Opitutales; family Opitutaceae; genus EW11. Next base: position 191,532 of record DASTWZ010000009.1, on the reverse strand, counting down.
TGGCCAGGGGCTCTTCCATGTCCGAAATGGCGAAGTCGAACAGCTCACCCGCGGGAACGGGTTGGCCAGCGATTTCATCCAGTGCTTGAAGCGTGACGACGCTGGAAGCCTGTGGATCGGAACGCGTGGAGGTGGCTTGAATCGCCTGAAAGCGGGCCGTATCAACATTGTCGATACAACGAACGGGTTGGCCGATGGATCGATCTGCCACATGGAAGATGATGGACTCGGCTACTACTGGTTCAGCTCGCACAACGGTATTTTTCGCGTCAGCAAATCCGAACTGGATCGCTGCGCCGACGGCCAGATAGCGCGAGTTACGTGTCTGGCCTATGGCTTGAGCGATGGCCTCACGACACTGGCCGCTTCTGGGGCGCTACAACCCGCTGGATGCAAAGCCCCCGATGGAACGCTCGTGTTCGCGACCGATCGCGGTCTGGCCAGCATCGATCCGAAGCACGTCAAAAAGAATACGCATGTTCCTCCAGTCGTGATCGAACGGGTGCGCGTCGACGACCAAGTGGTCACTGAAAACGATGGAGTCGCGTCGCCAATCGAGATTCAACCCGGTCGCTCGCGGATTGAGATCAAGTACACCGCGCTCAGTTTTGCGGCGCCGGAAAAAGTTCAATTCAAACGGCGCTTGGAAGGACTCGATTCAGCCTGGGTTTCCGTTGGCGCAGAGCGAATGGCCATGTACAGCTACGTTCCTCCTGGGCGCTACACGTTTCACGTCACGGCCGCGAACAATGATGGAGTTTGGAATGACGCAGGCCGTACGCTGGCGATCATCGTTCTGCCGCACTTTTGGCAGACACTGTGGTTTCGTGCGCTTGTCGCGGTTGGGCTCTTGGTCGCGACCGCGTGGATTGTGCGGCGGCAGACGCGACGTCGCTTGCAACGTCGGCTGGATCAACTCGAGCGCGAGCGCGCGATCGAAGCAGAGCGTTCTCGGATCGCGAGCGACATGCACGATGACCTCGGCGCACATCTGACTCGCATCACGATGTTGAGTGAGACGGCGCGAGCGACGATGCAGGATCAGCGCAGCGTGGAGGCAGGACTCACGATGATCTACGAGACGGCGGGCAATGTGACGAAAGCGATGGACGAGATCGTTTGGGCGGTGAACCCCAAGCACGACACGTTGGAATCGTTGGTCTTCTACTTTGAAAAGTTTGCCCTCGATTTGCTGCACGCGGCCAGCCTGCGTTGCCGGTTGGAATTTCCTTCTGAATATCCTTCCTGGCGACCCGGTTCTGAAGTGCGGCACAATCTTTTTCTGGCTTACAAAGAGGCCCTGAATAACGCGGTGCGTCATGCCGGAGCGGATACAGTCACGGTGACCCTCCTGTTGCACCCGGAAGGATGCACCCTGACAGTCGCAGATAACGGACGTGGTTTGCGTGAACCCGAAGACGGAAACGGTCGTGCGCCACACCGAATCGCGTCGGGTAACGGTTTGAAAAATATGCTGCGCCGAATGGAACAGGTGGGCGGAACCTGCGAAGTGACTGGTGCTCTCGGATCCGGCTGCGTCGTGAAATTATTCGTGCCGGTGAATGCTCCGGGCTGTTCTGGAACGATCAAGGCGACCGGAGCAAGCGCGTCGTAGAAACCTATGATTTCGCAGCTAGGGTTCGCGTGTTAAACTTTAAGACAAATTGAACATCCACGTTTCTATCATCGAAGACGATTCGCGGGTTCGGACTATTCTGACCGAGTGGATCGAACGCGCGGATGGATTTAAGCTCGTTAGCCAATATTCGAATGTCGAAAGCGCGTTGGCTCGCCTGCCCAGTGACAAGCCCGAAGTTGTTCTCGTCGACATCAACTTGTCCGGGCAGAGCGGCATCACTTGCGTGCGGCAATTGAAGACAACGCTGCCGCAGACGCAGTTCATGATGCTGACTGTTTTCGAAGATGGAGATCATATCTTCGACGCGCTGACTGCGGGAGCTTCCGGCTACTTGTTGAAACGCACTCCGCGCGATGAACTGCTTGCCGCGATTCGCGAGGTGAGGGCGGGCGGCTCGCCGATGACCAGCTACATCGCACGACGCGTCGTGAACTTCTTCCAGAAACAAGCGCCGGCGACCTCGGACGTGGAGGAACTTTCAACCAGGGAACGGGAGATATTGCGCCTGCTGGCGCGAGGCTTCGCCTACAAGGAAATGGCGGACACGCTGCAAATCAGTATTGGCACAATCAATACACACGTGCGGCGGATCTATCAAAAGCTGCACGTCAGTTCGCGAGGCGAGGCGGTCGCGAAATTTGCGCCGTTCCCGGCTGAGCCCAAAGCCCCCGAAAAAAGCTAAACGGCGTCGGGGGCTGGATTGGGCAAGCACGGTCTTCGTGGTGGTCGTGTCATAGTCTTCTACGACATGACGAGGTAACCGGGGATTTGTAGTCTGCAGGCGCTACCCCTGGATTGATTTAGCGAGCTGCCTCCTGCGTTCGTGCACCGAACCGGGCGTGACTCGATAGACACGTTAGGGATAGCTCCCGCCATCCGCGGGAAACCAACACGAGCAATCCCATTCCCTGCATGAATCCCAGTCCGCGCCTTCATTACGTCATGGCGATTTTGTCCGCCCTGACCGTTTCAGCGCACTGTGCCCAGGCCCAAACCGCCCCGAGCACAGCGCCCTCATCGAACCCCACTCGCTCAGCTACGGGGTCGTCTGAGACATCGTCATCTCTGAACGCCGATGAGATGATTACTCTTTCACCGTTCGAGGTGAACGCCTCTGACGAAGAAGGGTACTCAGCGGCGACTTCGCTCGCGGGAAATCGCCTCAACACCGAACTGAAAGACGTCGGCTCGGCGATCTCCGTGGTCACCAGTCAAATGATGCGAGACATCGCAGCGACGAACAATCTGACGCTGCTCCAGTACACGACCAACACGGAGGTTGGCAGTGTGTACGGCAATATGGCCAACGCGGGAAATGGCACTCAGCTCGATGAGACATCTAAGTTTTCCAATCCTAACTCCAACACGCGCGTGCGCGGGCTCGCGGCTGCGGACAACACAATCGACTACTTTCTTACGGATATTCCGTGGGACGGCTATAATATCGACCGTATCGACATGCAGCGCGGACCGAATGCCATATTATTCGGACTCGGGAGTCCGGCAGGTATTATCAATGCCGGCACGCGTTCCGCTGGCTTCCGCAATGAAGGAAATGTAGAGCTGCGCTACAGCCGATTCGGCAGCGTCCGCTCGACCATGGATTTGAACCGCGTAATCGTGCCAGGGCAACTGGCCATCCGCGTCGACGGTCTGTACGATAAGGAAAAGTATCAGCAGGACCCAGCGTATCAAACCGACAAGCGTGGCTATGCCGCGCTGCGCTACGAACCGGCCTTCCTGAACAAAGGCATGGCGCACACCACGCTCAAAGTGAACTACGAGAAAGGCAATGTGCGGAGCAATCAGCCGCGCAGTCTCACGCCGGGTGACTCGATCACGCCGTGGTTTCTCACCGGTACCGCCACGGGATACAATGCCAACGGTTCGACGTTTATTTATAATAACCCAAATCGTCTGGGCTTCGATGCGCGGGGATTGCAAGACGTGAACATCGCCTCGATCGGAGCAGATGGTCGCGGCCAGTTCGTCAAGAACTACAATAATACGGGCGGGTTCCCGAGCGGTACGCTCAATCCGTACTGGCAACCGTGGCTCGGCGGACAATTCGCTACGGGCTATTTCGGCAATCCGATGGCCATTTACAACAGCGGCGACACCGCCGCCGGCACGTTGGTCAACTGGGAGCCAAGCACGATCAGAGGCATCGGGACAAACGGCGCGATTGATAAATCCATCGGCGGTATTCCCTTCAGCCGCATGTCGTCTCTGACGATCTACCGCGACATTTCGAAAAAGGTGAACTTGCCCGGCGCGAAGTTCGGTCTGACGCGTAACCTAACACTCTCCGATCCTTCGATCTTCAATTTTTATGATCAACTGATCGACGGCCCGAACAAATACGAGTGGCAAAACTTCCATCGGTACAACGCCAACATTTCGGAGACGCTGTTTGATGGCAAAGTCGGCTTCGAAGCGGCGTACGATAAACAGCACTACGACAACGGTCAGCTCAACTTCGAGACAGACAAAGGCCAACAGTTGTTCGTCGATGTTATTCAATATGAAGCCGACGGATCGTTGAATCCAAATTTCGGCCGGCCTTTCATTGCTCAATCCGACGGTGGCGGTTTCTTCGGTGGTACCGATCGTGAAGATGTCCGGGTAACCGCCTATGCGAAGCATGATTTCGATGGCGGAAAGTATCATAACTTCTTCACGAAGTTTATTGGTCATCATATCCTGACCGGTCTCTACAGCGATGACTCGCGTGAATCGTACTCGCGGAATTTCGCTCACTACGTCGCGGACAACGGATATAAAGATTTCATCAACGGTGCTGGATCGAACCCCGCCACGATCAACTCCAGCGTTCGTGGGGTTTATCCAGTGATCTATCTCGGCCAGTCCTTGGCCAACGCGACGACCGCCGCGGGCGCTAATATCCCGAATCCCACCACGCAGGCGGTGGTCGAGAGCGGAAGCATACGCGCCTTTGACTCGACCTGGATTGCGACGAATGTGAATCCGGCAGATCCGTGGATTAATCCGAACTTCCCGGTGGGGAATGCGCAGCGCAATTCCACTCAATCGGAAAATCCCGCGAATTATCGCGGCTGGACGAATGTTCCGATCACGATCGTCAACTCCGAAGACGGCAACCGAGATCAAAACCTGACCAATGCCTCAAAGTCGAAGAACAGCATATCGTCCAAAGCATTGATTTGGCAGGGGTATTTTTGGGACGGCGCTTTCGTTGGCATGTACGGTTACCGCAAAGATCGGGCGAAAGCGTGGACGGTCTCCGCGACGCGCGATGCCGAAGGTCGTCCGGTTCTCGACCCAAGCACGTTCAAGCTGCCGAGCACCGCGAGTGTTGTCGAAGACGACTCGAACAGTTGGAGCGGCGTCTTCCACATCAACCAGCTCCTTCACCAGCGGCTGCCGATTAATGTGAGCGTGTTCTACAATCAATCGGAGAACTTTCAACCGCTAGCCGGTCGGGTTGGTCCGGTTAATAATCTGCTGACGCCTCCAACCGGCACGACGAAAGACTACGGCATCTTACTTTCGACAAAGGACGGCAAGTACTCCCTGAAAATGAACCATTACGAAACCAAGGTGGTGAACTCTAATGGAACCAGCGGCTTCAACTCATTCTATCTGGGACAAATGTTTGCCGACTACCAAGAGTCACGTAACCGCTTCGTTTTCGAAGTTTCGGATCCAACGAATCCAGCAACATATCACACGGGCGATCCTAACGGATATACCTACCAGCCGAAGGCCAACCAGACAGCGGCCGACGCGTTGGCCGCACAACACGCGGACGTCGCCGGCTGGGATGCGCTGGTCAAGAGCTTACCCTCGACCTTCTTCTCCTCTTGGAAAATTGATACTAATCAGACGCAGATATCACAGCTCCATGATATCACCTATCAAACGCCCAGTGGCTTCACGATTCCGGAGGACAATGTGTCGAAAGGGTTGGAATTCGAGTTGTACGCACAACCGATCGAAGGCCTGCGCTTAACGATCAACGCCTCAAAACAAGAAGCGACGCGTAACAATGTCGGCGATGCCGAGCTGAATCAGTTGGTGAACACAATCAACACGGCCTTGAACACCACCGCTGCAGGAACGTTGCGCAGCGGTTCTGGTTCCACGGCTACCACCGCGCTGGAAAACTGGAATGCAAATTTCTGGGCCTCGTGGCTGTCCGTCAAGGGTCAGGAAAACAATGCGGTGACGGAGTTGAGAAAATGGCGCGCGAACTTCATCGCCGATTATGATTTCAAGCACGGATTTCTGAAGGGCTTCAACGTCGGCCTGGCTTATCGTTGGCAGGACAAAGTGGTGATCGGGTACAAACCGATCTACTACGTCGGCGACCAAGTCGCTGCCAATCCATTCGTGGCCACGAGTGCGAAGTTTGACCTTAACAGTCCGTACTATGGACCTGCGGAAACGAATATCGATCTCTGGGTCGGCTATACGCACAAACTCGGCAAGAATCTCGAGTATCGGGTGCAACTCAATGTGCGGAACGTCGGTAAGGGCAATGAGTTGATCCCCGTCACGGTACAGCCCGACGGCACCGTCGCCGCCTGGCGCATCGCACCTACTCAGGTTTGGAGCCTGACCAACACGCTGTCGTTCTGATTCTCTGTGGGTATATAACAGAGATACTGTCAGTATCGCACGAGGGCGCCGTCTTTCGGGGGACGGCGCCCCACTATTTTTATCATGTATTCATCTGCTTCACGTTTAGGCCGCGTCGGTGTCATTCTATATATCCTATGGACATTTTGTTCGCCCTCCGCCGCGGCGGCCTCGGAAACGAGCCCGCGGGAGACAATGGATCTGATGTCAGACTGGCGGTTTTTTAAAGGCCACATGGAGAACCCCGCAGCCCCAAATGTTGATGACTCGGTTTGGGAGATAGTGAGCCTACCGCACACTTGGAACGTCGGAGACGGTAGCGATGGCAGAGGGTATTACCGGGGAGAAGCGTGGTATCGGCGGCATTTGTTGGTCCCGGCCGAATGGAAGGACAAGCAGGTGTTCATCGAGTTTGATGGTGCCAATCGCATTGCTGAAGTTTTTCTGAACGGTGTTCGAATTGGGGAGCATCGCGGCGGTTACGCCCGATTCCGATTTGACCTAACGGAGACACTGAGTCACCAGCACGACAACATTCTCGTTGTGCGGGTGACGAATGCCGAGGGCGACAACCTGCCGCCAATAAGCGCCGACTACACGTTTTTCGGCGGCCTTTATCGCGGGGTTCGTTTGATTGCGACGGATCGAGTGCATATCGAAATGATGGATCACGGGTCTCCTGGTGTGTTCATTCAGCAGACAAATCTGACGGACATTGCGGCTGAGTTGAGCGTGAAGATGAAAGTGGCAAACGAGGGCGAGAGCTCGGCGAAATTTCTCACCCGAACGGAAATCGTTGATGCTGCCGGGCAAATCGTCGGCCGGCTGGAAAAACCTGTCCGGCTCAATCCACTTCAGCGCGAAGTGATCACTGGTCGAGTAGTCATTTCTCATCCGCACCGATGGAATGCCAAAGCCGATCCCTATTTGTATCGGGTAAATAACTACGTGATCGTTGGAGGGGTAGTGCGGGACCTTGTGTCGCTTCCGCTCGGCCTCCGCACCTTTGCAGTGGATCCTGACCGCGGCTTCATCCTTAACGACCGATATCTCGACCTCCACGGCGTGAGCCGACATCAGGAGCGAGCTGGAAAAGGTTGGGCTATTTCGCCGAGCGACGAGCGCGAAGATTTTTCAATAATCGAGGAAATGGGCTGCACAGTCGTGCGCCAATCCCACTATCAACAATCGCAATTGTGGAATGATCTCGCGGACGAGCGCGGCATGATCATGTGGGCGGAAGTGGCGTACACGAATGACGCTCTCGACAATCCGGCGTTCTTCGAGAGCGCGAAGGAACAGCTTCGGGAATTGATCCGCCAAAATGCGCAGCACCCGGCAATATGCTTTTGGAGCATTGGCAACGAGACATTCGTGCGAAACAAAAAAACCATTCCACTCGACACGAATGACAGGCTTCTGCGCGAACTCGCCGCAGTCGTGCGGAAAGAAGATCCCTCTCGCCTCAGCACCTACGCCAGCAATGGTGATGCCACCGAACCGCGCGCCGGAATTCCGGACGCAATCGGATTCAATCACTATTTCGGCTGGTATCGGGATGCCCTGGAAGACTTGGCTCCCTGGCTGGACCGGCAACGGGCGGATCGTCCCGATTTGCGCATCGGCATGAGTGAGTTTGGCGCTGGCGCCAATACTACACAGCACGAGTTAACCGATAAAAAGCCCGAGGCAAACGGCCGATGGCATCCTGAAGAGTGGCAGGCGAAGTTCCACGAAGTGTATTGGCAGACCATGGCCACACGTCCGTGGCTCTGGTGCAAACTTGTCTGGTGCATGTTCGATTTCGCGAGCGATGGCCGCCACGAAGGCGGCACTCCGGGCATAAATGATAAAGGTCTCGTGACGGCCGATCGTAAGATTCGAAAGGACGCTTTCTATTGGTATAAAGCTAACTGGAACAGTGAACCCATGGTTTATATTACCTCGCGCCGTTTTGCGGAAAGGACCGGTGAAACAACCAATATCAAAATCTACTCCAACCTCCCGAGCGTCAGTTTGATTCTAAATGGATCCGATCTGGGAACCAAGTCCTCGGACAATCATATCTTCGTTTGGGAACAAGTGTCTCTGAGGCCCGGCGATAATATTATCGAAGCGCACGCAGAGAGGGATTCCGTCAGGCTTACCGACAAGGTTACTTGGATAAGTCACCGCCGGCCCTAGCCGTCACCGCGAATAACGACTCCTTCCTCGAACACTTCGACCTTCATACCGCCGCCAAAGCGGGTGTGATTTCGCGGCGCTCGTGGTCGCTGGGCTTCTTCACCTTGAACCAGATCGCGTAGAGTGCCGGCAGGAACAGAAGCGTGAGCACCGTTCCGGCGCCTACACCGCCGATCAGCACGTAGGCCAACGCACCCCAAAATGAAGAGTGCGTGAGAGGAATGAACGCGAGCATCGCAGCGACGGCTGTGAGCACCACGGGGCGGGCGCGCCGCACCGTCGATTCGACAATGGCATCGTAGTCGGAAAGCCCGGCTGCCTGATCGTGGTGGATTTGATCGACCAAGATAAGCGTGTTGCGAATCAAAATACCCGAGAGCCCGATAAGCCCGAGGATCGCATTGAATCCGAAAGGTTGGTTGAAAAAAATCAGCGTCGGTACGGCTCCCACCAACCCCAACGGGCCGGTGGCGAACGCCATGAACATAGCCGAAAACGAGCGCACCTGAAACATGATCAGCGCGAGTGTGGCGAGAATCATGACGGGGAACAGCAGCGCCAACGCTCGGTTCGCTTTCCCGCTCTCTTCGACGGAGCCGCCGGTGTCGATCCGATATCCATCCGGCAGACGCGCCTTGATTGCGGCAAGCTGAGGCAGCACTTCGGCGGTGACGTCGGGCGGCTGAAGTCCGTCGACGACGTCGCCTTGGACAGCGATGTAGAGTTCCCGATTGTAGCGCTTCAACACGGCGTCTTCCATGCGCGTCTCGATGCGGGCAATCTGTCGGAGGGGAACGGAACGTCCTTGATCGTTGCGAACAATTAAATCGCCGATCCCGTCAAGACCGTCTCGCTCGAGCTTCGGGCTTCTCACTTGAACGTCGACGGTACGATCGCCACTTCGCACTTGGGAGACGGTTGCACCTTGGAGGATCGATTGAAGCTGGAGCGCAGTGTCCTGCGGAGTGAGGCCGAGCAAGTGCAGTCTCTCCTCGTCAATCGCCAGATGCAACACGGGCGTCTTTTCGCCCCAGTCCAGGTGCACATCACGGAGGTGTGGATTTTTCTCCATGACCTGCCTGACATCGTTGGCGATTCGACGGATTTCGTTTAAATCGCCGCCGGTCACGCGGAAGAGCACAGGATAAGGCACCGGCGGCCCAAAGAGAAACTGTGTGACGCGCACCCGCGCCTCAGGAAAACGACCTTCCGAGACAAGGCCGCGAATCTTGTTTTTGAGAATGTCACGCTGCTTCGGGCTCTCCGTCTGAATCACGACTTGCGCAAAAGCGGGATTGGGTAGTTCCGAATTGAGCGAAAAGAAAAAGCGGGGAGCGCCTTGTCCGATATAACTCGTCACATGCTTCGCTTCGGGCAGCGCGAGCATGGCTTCTTCGATGTGATGCACCGTGCGTTCGGTCGTGGAGAACGCCGACCCGGCGGGAAGGTTTGCCTCGAGGGTCAACTCCACCCGGTCCGAGTTCGGGAAAAATTGTTTCTTCACAATGGTCATTCCCAAAGCCGACACGGTGAACAGTCCAACCGTGCATCCCATGGTCACCCATTTGTGGTCCACGCAAATTCGAATGAGACGACGGAACCGTTGGTAGCTTTTCGTGCCGTAGATCGAGTGGTGTTCGTCCGCCTTGCGTGGGATGTTCGGCAGAAGTTTCACCCCCATGTAGGGCGTGAAAATCACCGCCACAAACCACGACACCAGCAGGGAAAAAGCGACGATCCAAAAAATGTTACCGGCGTATTCGCCGGCTGTGGAACGGGCGAATCCGACTGGCAGAAAACCGACGATCGTGACCAAAGTCCCGGTGAGCATCGGCGCCGCAGTCGACGTCCAGGCGTAGCTCGCCGCCTTCACGCGATCCCAGCCTTCCTCCATTTTCACGACCATCGTCTCGATGGCGATGATCGCGTCATCGACCAGAAGGCCGAGAGACAAAATGAGCGCGCCCAACGTGATGCGGTCGAAGTCCCGACCGGTCAGGAGCATGATCAGAAAAACGGCGGCGAGCGTCAGCGGAACGGCTGCGGCTACCACAATGCCGACGCGAAACCCGAGGGTCACCAGACTGACGAAAATCACGACTCCCAACGCCGTGAAAAACTTCACCATGAATTCGTTGATCGCTGCTTTGATGACCGACGCTTGATCGGAAATCTGCGTCAGGGAAATGCCAACCGGGAGCTCCGCTTGAAGGCGGCTGACTTCAGTCGCGAGGTCTTTACCAAGGGTAAGGCCATTGTAGCGCTTGTGCATCACCACACCGAGAATGAGTGCCGGCTCGCCGCCCTCGCGGATAACGTAGCTGGGAGGGTCCTCGTAACCTTTACGGACCTCAGCCACATCGCCGACGGTCAAGCTCCTGCCGGGCACCGCGAGAGGAATCGATCGGACCGACTCGACATCGGTGATCGCACCGTCGACGCGAAGGTAGACGCGAGGACCATCCGCTTCGACGAAGCCGGACGGCGTGACGTCGTTGTGGCGCGCAATCGCGCTGAACAAGGACTGGGCGCTCACGCCGAGCGTCGCGAGTCGTTGGTACGAGATTTCAACGAAGATTTTTTGGTCCTGTTCACCCAAGATCTTTACCTTCTGCACGCCGGATACGCGGGTCAGCCGTTGCCGCAGCCGTTCGGCGTCTTGCACGAGATCGCGATGCGGAAGATCAGCGGCCTTGAGCGCATAGAGAGAAAAAAAGACGTCGGAATATTCGTCGTTGAAGATGGGACCGAGCACGCCGCGAGGCAGAAAGCGCGCTTCGTCGCTGAGCTTCTTGCGCACCTGATAAAACTCCTCGGGCACCTCGACCGGTGGCGTGTTGTCTTTCAGGTAAACCTTCATCGTCATCAGCCCGGGCCGCGATGAAGTCTCTGTGCGATCGTAGTGTTCGAGCTCCTGAAGTCGTTTCTCCAGACGATCCGCAACTTGGTTCTGCATCTCCTCAGCCGTGGCTCCGGGCCAGACTGCGGTCACAGTCATGATTTTGACCACAAAGGTGGGATCCTCGGCGCGACCGAGTTTGCCGAACGCCAGCACGCCTGCGGCAGCAATCGCGATGAGAAGAAACAACGTGATGGCCTGTTCCTTGACAGCCAGAGCAGAAAGATTGAAGCGGCTCATTTGGCCTCCTTCACCGCCGATTTCGCAACGCGCACGACCTCGCCGGAGTTCAGGAGTTGAGCGCCGAGAGAAACGACGAGGTCGCCCGGTCGAAGGCCTTCTTTGATGATCGCGGTTTCAGCACCGAGCTTCGCAATGGAGACCGCACGCTTCTGAACGGCTGACGTGCGTGAATCAACGACCCACACCGCCGCGCCGTCACCGCGATCGATCAAACTTCCCAATGGAATTTCGGCATTCGGATGGATTGATTTTCCACCCTCGGAAACGAGAACGGTAACGGTCGAACCTAACGGAAACTGAGTCTGGTCACCTTCAAGAACGTAGCGCGCTTGGAACGTGCGGGCGATCGGGTCGGCGACGCCGGAGACTTCGCGCAAGGTCGCAGGAACCGTTACCGCTTGATTGAGGTAGAGCCGCGCCGTGGCGGTGTGATTGCGAATATCCTCGAGTGAACCTTCGGGAATATCGACCGCAGCTTCTCGCGAGCCGTCCCTGGCCAGCACGATTACGGTTTGCCCAGCCGAAACCACCTGTCCCGGCTCGGCCAGCGTCGTCATGACGATCCCGTCGGAGTCCGAAACCAATGTCGTGTAGCTGGTCTGATTGGCGATTTGATTTGCCTGCGATTCGGCAGAGCGCAGTTGGGCGCCACTGCTTTCGGCCGCGGCATCTATTTTTTCCAGCGCATCGCGCGAGTCGGCGCCCTTGGCGACGAGGATGCGAACGCGCTCCTGTTCCAGGCGGGCTTGCGTGTTGATGGCGCGCGCGGCTTCGACTGCGGCGCGGGCAGATTGGAGCGCGAGTTCGTAATCGACGGGATCGAGCTTCAACAATGGCTGATCTTTTTTCACCGTGTCGCCGGCGTTTACGAGTCGCTCGGAAATTTTCCCTGCGACACGAAATCCCAAATTGCTCTCGGTGCGCGCGCGAACGACGCCGGTATATTGCGTCGCTGCCGTTCCGTTGTTGGATGATGCATCGATCTCGACCACTCTAACGACGCGGGGCGCGACCGCAGTGACTTTCGCACTGCCTCGGCCGCAGCCGAGTAAAGCGACGCTCCCAATGGAGCCTAGCGCGATCAGAGTGCCGCGACGAATCAGCCAGGCACGACTGAATGGCTTCGTTCGGAAGAGCGCAGAATGGGAGGCGGAGAAGTCTGTAGAAGTGTTCATCGTTCAATTGGTCCAGTGGCGCCGCGCTGCGCTCAGCCGTTCATCGTTTGGGACATCATCGCTTGGTGGATCCGACGCGGTGTTGCCCAAGTGAAGATCGCGACCGCTTTGTTGGCCCAGCCGGGCACCACGCTTATACGTCCAGCCTGAAGCGCACGTATGCCGGCCCGCACGACAGGAGCCGGCTTCATCATCAGGAGCTTCAACGTTGGCGTGATCTTCTGCTTCGCTGCCTGCGCAAATCCGGTATCCGACATCCCTGGGCACAACGTCGTAACCACGATTCCGTCACGTTTGAATTCGCGATGCAGGGCTTCGCCGAGGCGTAATACGTAAGCCTTCGCGGCCGAATAAACGGCAAAGTTTTCCACGCCCTGGTAGGCCAGCACGCTGGCCACGAGCAGAATCTTTCCTCGACGCCGCTCACGCATGCCTCGCGTAAAGACGTGGGTGAGGGCGGTCAGACTCATGATGTCCAACTGCGCCATCGACAGCGTTGCATCGAGCGGCGCGTCGATGAATGCACCCTGCAGCCCGTGACCGGCGTTGTTGATCAGAATGTCGATCGCAATGCCGCGATCACGAAGCCGCTCTTCCAGCCGAACAACCGCCGTGATCTCGGAAAGGTCAACCGGCTCCACCACGACTCGAGTACCATATTGCTGACGGAGGGTTTCGGCCAGAGCTTGCAACCGATCGAGTCGGCGCGCGACCAAAACCAAGGCATGGCCCTGCTGGGCATATTGGCGGGCAAACTCCTCGCCGAAGCCGCTCGATGCGCCCGTGATGAGCACCCACGATTTTGTGTTGGCCGCTGTGCCGGATTGGTGCGTCGGGTGAAGATCGCCGCCGAGGCGAGTTTGGGCCTGGGTGGATGGATTCGGAATATTTTGAGACATGGTGAGATTCGGACTGCTGGGTTATGTGTATATGCACATCAAAGGGAGCCGCCTCGAGTTGAGTTTTCGCTGTTAATTTTTCAGAGCGGCGGCGACCGCATCGAGATCGGCAAGGATCGCGGACCAACGGCTTTCACCGAGCACTTGAACGGCCGTGCGTTGGGCGGCAGCCCAAGCCGGTGTGAGCTTTTCGATCTGCTTGCGGCCTTTGGCGGTGATCGAAAGTTCGACCCGCGCTCCGTGTCCACCGCCTTCGATGGTCACCAAACCGTCCCGCTGCAATGGCCGGAGATTTCGCAAGAGGGTCGTGCGCTCCATTCCTAGCACCTCGCTCAGCTCCGCCATATTCGACGGCCCGATGGTATGCAGCGCGGCTAGAACGGACCCCTGCGTACTGCGAATGCCATGCCGTCGCATCTCCGCGTCGAAAAATTGTGTCACAACCCGCGCCGCCCGGCGAAGGTTGAAGCATACGCAGTTCTGGCGGACAGAAAAATCCAATTCTTTCGGCATGCATGTGTACATGCACATCTATTCGCCGATGTCAACTGGTCGCAGACCTCTAGCCCGCCGCTGTCCCAACTCGGGTCTGGGCTTTCCAGATGCGCTGCGTTTTCCACGCTCGTCGCATTTGTCCAAATTTCGTTTGTCCAAAATTTCGCCGCGGAAGGAAGTAATATAGTATGCAAATTTCTGGACTGCTCGTTAACGGCTCAGCGGTGGGACGCAATTTGCCGCCTAAAACTCGCGTCGGATACTGGGTGAAAATGTTTCTGCTCGCTGCATCGTTTTCGGGAGGCGCCCTCGCGCAGCAGCCGACGCCGGTGAAAACAGAATACGGACTTGTGCGAGGCGTGACCGAAAAGGATTTGACCGTGTATCGCGGCATACCTTTTGCCGCGCCGCCGGTCGGCGATCTCCGCTGGTGCGTTCCGAGACCCGCGGAGAAATGGGAGGGCGTACGCGATGCTACAAAGTTCGGTCCCGATCCGTACCAGCGAGGCGGTAAAGGCAATGTCAGCGAAGACTGTCTCTACCTGAATGTTTGGACACCGGCAAAGCGCGCCGACGAAGGCGTCCCAGTACTCGTCTGGATATACGGTGGCGGATTCGCCGAGGGCGGCACATCTGGACCTTGGGTCACAGGTGAGCACCTTGCGCGTAAAGGCGTTGTTTTCGTCAGCATCAACTATCGCGTCGGTTCATTGGGATTTCTCGCGCATCCGGAATTGAGCGCGGAGTCCCCGCACCATGCTTCTGGCAACTACGGTTTGCATGACATGATCGCGGGTCTGCGATGGGTGCAGAAAAATATCGCGGCTTTTGGCGGTGATCCGAATCGCGTGACGATTTTTGGCGAATCGGCCGGCGGCATCGCGGTCAGCATGCTCTCCGCTTCGCCGCAGGCCCGAGGGTTGTTTCACGGAGCGATCTCGCAGAGCGGCGGTTCGTTTGGTCCGCATCGTCTCACGACCTATCCCGGAGAGAATATGAAGCTTCTAGCCGATGCCGAACGCGCCGGAGAAGCTTACGCAAAATCTGCCGGCGCCAGGTCGCTGGCCGAGCTTCGGCGGCTTCCGCCGGGGAAATTGCCTGACGGTTGGGGCACCGGCACGGGCTGGCCGATCATCGACGGCTGGGTGATTCCGGATGACCAGTATAAACTGTATCAAGCCGGGCACTACAATGACGTGCCGGTCATCGTCGGTTATAATTCCGATGAAGGTTTGAGTTTCACGAGAGAGAAGACACCAGAGGAATATCTTGCGCTGACGCGAAAACGCTTCGGTCCCTTTGCCGATCGACTACTCGAGCTGTACCCGTCCGGCGAAAATTCCATTCCAAGAAGCGCGCGGGATCTAATGCGCGATGCGGCTTTTGGCTGGCACACGTGGAGTTGGGCGCGGCTTCAGTCGAGCACGGGCAAATCAAAGGTATTCTTCTACTATTTCGATCAGCATCCGGCTCATCCGGCGAACTCTCCCGAGGCGGACCACGGCATGGCTCACGGTCCAGACGTCGCTTACGTGTTTCAAACTCTCGATCGCAAAAATCCTGATCTCACCGAGGGCGACTGGGCTATTTCTGAAACCGTGGCGACCTACTGGGCGAACTTTGCGAAACACGGCGACCCCAATGGTCCGGGTGTTCCAGCTTGGCCGCGATTCACCGAGAGCGATGGCCAACTGATGTATTTTAAAAACGAAGCGTATCCCGGCCCTGTACCAAACCCTGACGGTCTCAAGGCTCTCGACGAATATTTTGCCTGGCGTCGCACACCGGAAGGAGCGGCGTGGGCGAGGTGAGGCGCATTGTAAAGCCAGCCCTTATATAGAATGTCAGGACAAGCGCCTTTCAATGATCGCACCGCGGAAGAGCAACGATTTCTGTCGTTATTTCTGCGCAGCGAAAAAGAAATTTTTCGGTACGTTGCCGTGCTCGTCCCGAGCATCGCGGATGCTGAAGATATAGTCCAACAGACGGCGATCGCACTGTGGCAAAAATTCGACGCATATGATCCAGCGCAACCGTTTACCCCTTGGGCATGCCGATTTGCGCTGAATAAAGCGCGTCAGTGGATCGAGCGGCGCCGCCGTTGGCAGTCGTTGCTCGAAGCCGGTCTCGCCGAGGAGCTAATGCGGCGGCGTGAGGAGTTGCGACCACAACTCGAACTTCGCCTGAAACACCTCGAGAGCTGCATCACCAAATTGCCCGACGACCAGCGGCACTTGGTCGAAGGTTATTATTATAATCAACGATCGATCGAAAAACTTGCAGAGGATTCTGAACGCACCGTAGCCGCGACCTATAAGGCCCTGCAAAGAATTCGGTACGCGCTCCAGATGTGTGTCGAAACTGCGACGCAACCGGAAAACACCGAGGGGCTGGCATGAACTCCGATTTTCCATCACGCGAGTTCGATGATGCGGTGGCTGCGGTTTGCCACGGCGTCGCTACCAACGAGCAAGTCCGAGCGTTGAGCGAGCTGTTGCGCCAATCCGCCCGCGCGCGCGACGAATATATCTTACGTGTGGAGCTTCACTCACGCCTGGCCTCGGAGCCGGATCTCTTCGTGTCGGCTGCGCCGGAGACACTCTTCGTGCCATCCGAGCGTGAACACATGTCCGCTCTCACCGCGTTTTCATCTGCTGTTTCGTCGAAGCGTGAGTCGCTGTTGCGAAAGCCAATTTGGGTGATGGTTGCGGCCGCGTGCCTGACTTTACTGGCCGCGGCGGGGTGGTGGACTTTGCGTTTCTCCCGTTCTGCATCGAGCTCAGTCACGACCAGCAAAGCGGTCGCGATGCTCAGTCAAACCGTAGCCGCGCAATGGAATTTCCCGCAAGAGAGGCCGCGGCTCGGCGCACCGCTTGACCCTGGTTGGCTGAAACTCGATGGCGGCTTGGCGCAGGTGGTCTTCTACAGCGGAGCGCGCGTCGTAATAGAAGGCCCGGCCGAGATTCAATTGATCTCGCCGAATCACGCATCATTTCGCCTTGGAAAAATCGTCGCTGAAGTTCCGCCTGAAGCACGAGGTTTTCGACTCGATACACCACAAGGCGCGATCACTGATCTCGGCACTTCTTTTGGTGTGCGGGTGGAAGAGCGCGGCACCGAGCTGCATGTGTTCAAAGGCACCGTGACTCTGCGGACACCAAACCTCGCGAACGAACAAGTACTGCGTGAGGGCGCTGCCGCCGCGATTGACGTTTCTGGCGCTATTCGCCCGATTGCGGCCAATCGGACCGCGTACGCCTCGCTCTTCGATTTGCGAGAAAAGTCGCTTGCCGTAGATGCGTTACGACTCGAACGCTGGCGCATTTCGGGGGACGTTCTCAACCGAGATCCTTCGCTGCGCGTGCGTTTCGATTTCGAACATTCCGGGCCATCCGTTTGGCGACTTCGAAATGTTGCGCAGGCAGTCGCAGACCTCGACGACGCCACGATCATAGGATGCCAATTCACCAGGGGCCGCTGGGCCGATAAGCGCGCGATGGAGTTTCAAAACGTCAACGACCGCGTACGCATGAATGTGCCTGGAGCATTTGGATCCGTGACGCTTTCTGCGTGGGTCCGCGTGCAAGGATTGGATCGGAAACTGAATTCCTTGTTCATGTGCGACGGGTTTAGCGCCGGCACGCTGCACTGGCTGATTCGCAACGACGGGGTTTTAGGTCTCACCATCGTCGGCACGCGCGCGGGTGATTATCAACTTGCGATCAGCCCTTCCGTCGTGTCGCTGGACAAATTCGGCATGTGGCTCCATTTGGCGGTCGTGGTTGATGGCCGCACTCGGCGCGTCGCGCACTACGTCAATGGTCGCCCTGTGGCCGAACTCGAATTGCGAATTCCACCGCCATATCGAATCGGCCCGGCGGAGTTGGGCAATTGGGACGGCAAAGGATTTCCCGAAAAAGATCCGTTCATGATCCGGAATTTCAGCGGTGCGATGGACGATTTCTGTCTCTTCAGTCGCGCATTGGATGCTCGCGAAATTCAGACGTTGTATGAAGAAGGTAAGCCTGATTTGGAGGCAGTTGCCTTGCGCGAGTAGAATGGCGAGTGACGGCACGCAGACTTCTTTCCGAATGAACCAACCTCCAAAAAACTCATTATTATTATTATGATTAAAAAAATTCGGCTCCAACAATTCTTCTGCCTGATCACGCTCTTGGTCGGCGTTCTCTCAATGCAGGTGCCGACGTTCGCTGCGCCGCCACCGGGAATTCCTGATGACTGGTCTGATGGCTATGTATATGCGAACGGCATTCGCATTCATTATTATCATGCCACGCCCGCGCCCGAGAAGCCCGTGATGGTGATGATCCATGGTGTCACCGACATCGGACTTTGCTGGACCACGCTGACGTGGAAACTGCAGGACTCGTATGATATATATATGGTCGACACGCGAGGGCACGGACTGACCGATCCGTTCACCTCAGCGGATGACGCCGACACTTTGGTGAAGGATGTCGTGGAGTTCGTGCATGCGATGAAGTTCGAGAAGCCAATTCTAATGGGCCACTCGATGGGAGCCGCGACAGTGATGAAGCTGGGCGCGGAGTATCCAGATCTTGCAAAAGCGATCATCATGCTCGATCCGCTGCTCGGGCGGTTGCCGAATTTTGCTCCCAGAAATTCCGGAGCCACGGCCGCGGCGGGTAAGGCAGAAAGTCGTGCGACGCCCCAAATGTCCACGGCACGCGCAAACGCGGCGTCAGGCCTGTCCATCAGTATGAATGCTCCTCCTGAAACCTTGGTGGCTCAGAATAATTACAATTTCGACGATCTCGTCGCCACGGCACATCGCCAGAGTCCGAAATGGGACATCGTCGATTGCCAGTATTGGGCGCTTTCGAAAAAGCAGTATCACGGCGCCTATACACCCGAAGCGTGGGCTGTGATGTCGGGCGTTATGAATCTTGGTGATTCACTCGCAAAAATTACAGTGCCGGCGCTCATTCTCAAAGCCGACGCGACGCCTGAAGTGCGCAAAGCCAACGAAGAAGCCGCACGCGTGATGCAGCACGGAAAATTGGTGCACATCGACGGAGCAGGGCACAATCTCCACCACGATCAACTGGCGCGGACAGTGGAAGTCTT
Organism: Opitutaceae bacterium; assembly: GCA_035765635.1. Lineage (GTDB taxonomy): Bacteria > Verrucomicrobiota > Verrucomicrobiia > Opitutales > Opitutaceae > EW11. The sequence goes on along the minus strand of DASTWZ010000009.1, from coordinate 172,266 downwards.
GCACGAGTTTCTCGCCGAGCTCTGATCCAAGCCTTCACGGATTATATCGAGCCCCGCTGAAATGAATCGGCGAGCGGGTGAGACGGATTAGACATAATATTTATTGTGCGAACAATGACATAAGTTGTTGGTAATCAACGTGAGTTGATTGATTCTGATTTGCTATAACCTTGGGTTAATTCCCCACAATTCCGTGGGGCATAAACTTAACCAAGGGCTAGCAAATGAAAGTTGGGAATGTGTCGGTGGCAGCATTGCCGACGCGAGATTCGAAAGTCTCGTTGTCGATTATCGGAATTGCGGTTCGTCAATCGGCGTATGAGGGGCCGTGGGTCGAGCTCGCTTTAGAGTTTGATCAGGCGAAAGAGCTCGCCGCGGCTCTGCTCGATGCAGCTTACTCCGCGCACGCTTTAGGCGTTCGTCCGATCACACCTGAATTTCCCGCGCTAGCCCGTGGGGTTGCCGGTCAACAACTGGCGCAAGCCGTCTCCTCGTGAGGCGGCTTGTTTGTTTTCTAAACATCAACGAACGAAAAAATGATTAAATTAGAGTCTCCCTCCTCGGGCTTGGCCGGTGTCGCCACCCTTTCAATTCAAGCTAGCGGCTCTGAGCCGATTATTCAGCTTTCTGCAGATAAGACGCGGACGAACGTGGGCGGTGAGTGGAAAGATGATACAACTCGGCTCAAGCAGTTGTTGACGTATATTTCGGATGATGGTCCATGTGAGCTCGCGGGAGCTGTTCCGGAGGGAGAAGCGATCGAGATGGGTGCGGCTTGGCGGGTTGTTGCTCAGGTTCGGTTGTCTACTAAAGCGTTGCCTGCGTTTCAGGCGGGCCGTGTTTCGCGTGAGATGGTGGCTTTGGAGCTGGTTAGGGTGGTCGAGGTGTGGTCCAGCCCGTTAAAGATGCTGTGGAAGGCTCAGGATTGGCAAAGCGCGCCTGCCAGGAGTGCCGGCAAGACTGTCGATCTCGCAACAGGGAGGGTCGCCTAAATGAGCGGCGATCGGACATCGAACGTGACGGTTAGGGGGCGCTTCAGCGCCCCCGGCCGTCGCGTCGTGTCCGTCGCCCCCTTTAGTATATGCGCCATAACCCAACGGATGGGTTTGAGAAATGCGCAGGAAAACAGGGAAAGCCGCTTGGTGCAGTTCAGGTGTTTCAGGCTCCCAACGTGGTTGTGCTCACTCGGTGTACTCGTCCGCCTGTGCCGAGTCTTCAGCTGTTGGTGGAGGATCATGCCCCGGCTGACGTGTCAGCGTCAACCGGGGGTGGAAAGACAGAGTTGCGTGGGATGTCTCGGAAGAGTTCGCTCAATCTGTCTCGCATGCTCTCCGTGCTTGATTGGGCAAAAAACGGCCCATGTCTGCATGTTAGTCTTACGTATGCTCGCGTTTGGCCAGAGGGCAAATCGGAGCTTCAGCGTGTTAAGGCTAAGCTTACGGTGTATGTGGAGCGGATGGGCCTTTGTGGCGTTTGGCGGCTGGAGTTTCAGGAGCGCCTCGCGCCGCATTTTCATTTGCTTCTTTGGTGTGGTGAGTTGGATCCCGAGTCTGTTGCGTTTCGAGTCACCCGGTGGTGGAAGGAGTTTAGCGGCAATTGGTCGAGGTTCGGTTGTAAGGTTACGGCTGGGGATCAGGCGCGCGGTGTTTGGTATCTGGCCATGCATGCGGCGAAGCTTGCGCAGACGCCTCCGTTCGCGGTTGGTCGTTGGTGGGGATATATTGACAGAGAGCGTGTTTTATCCGCGTCGGATTTGCAGCGCACGCGTGTACTCGAGGAGCGTGAGCGGGTTTGGTGGGCGCGGCTGTATCGGCGGTCTACGGGGTGTCGACCGCGTAATGGTCAGGGGCTCTCGTGGTTTCTGCCTCGGTCTTGGCAATGCGAGGTTGCGGCGTGGGTGTCTGCTCAGGTCGATCGAGAAAGGAGTGCACGTCGGTGAATAGTTCTCGTTTTCTTGCGTATGTTGGTTTGTTCGCGGTGTACGTCCTTCTTTATGGTCGTACACTTTCTTGGGGTTGGCTGGGTATGGATGATACGTTGTTGCTTCGTGATAATACGCACTTGGGTCATTCGCTTCATGCTTTCAGTTGGGGTGTGACGGATTTCGCCTTCGGGCGGCGTTGGCTGCCTGGCACCTGGACGCTCGCGAATGTTTTTAGTGGTTATGGTGTGTTGGGGTTTCGGCTGGGCAGTTTCGTGCTTGGTCTCGCTGTAGTGCTTTCAGCACTACGTTTGTTTGAGACGCAGTTGCCTACATGTTGGGCGCTGTCCCCTGCTCTCTTGTTCGCGTGTTCGCCGTTGCGGATGGAGGTGTTTGGGTGGTCAATTGGTTTTATCTACGCGGCAACGGCGCTCTGCTGCATTTGGGCTGTTATATGGTATCTGCAGAACCGTTCGTGGTTGTCGTCGATCGCGGCGATTGTGGCGTTATTGATTTATCCTCAGGCGGCGGGCCTCGTCGTCTTGCTAGCGTGGTTGTACAGGGGGCGTTCCGAGGCTTATATTTTGTGGGCGAGTTTGATTTACGTCCTGGTTGTCGACGTGTGGCTTCGGTGCACGGTGGGTTACGTTCCGGTTCAGGTAAATTTTGGGAATGCGCTTGTTGTGCTGCCGCATTATGTCTTTGCGTTTTTGATGCCGTTGGGGTCGGTGCCAATCGTGCCGGCTGGGTGGCATTGGGGCGTGTTTGTGGGAGTTGCTGTGCTCGGTATTGTTGCTGGGCGCTGGCCGATGAAGCTGTCGGTTTGGCTGTTGATCGCATCTCCGCTTGTTTTGGCGTCTGTGACGGAATCGTTCTGGTTCGCCGGTCGCTATTCGACTTTGCCTGCTCTTGCGGCGCTTTTTTTCCTATCTCCGGCGTTTGTGAGGGTGAAGGTCCGTTGGATTGGCGTTCTCTTCGTCTGTGTGTTTTGCGTGATCACGGCGAGGGACTCGGGCTTTCGGAGTCAGTCGGACTGCTTGCGGAGGGCGTGCGATGAGAGCGTGCTCCTCTATGGCCGAAACGATGCTCGGACCGTCAGCATCGCAGATATTCCTGGTCGCCTTCGGGCCGCTGCTGTTGCTCGGGGTGTCGATCAAAATCTTTCGTTGGTACAGAAACCTTAAAAGGAAGGAATACTGATGTCCTTTATTGTGGATTTGGTGGGTGGGATGGAGAATTTTTGGTTAGGGGTTGTTGGGTTGTGTGTGAATGTGACGGTGTTCGGTGTGGTCGTGTGTTGGTATCGGCGTATTGATAAGGACTGGATTCCGCGCGGCGCATTATAATTTCGGTCGAAAGGCCAAACGTAGAGAGGTGTTGTCCGGCAGCCGATCTGCGAACTGTATAACAAAAGTCCGGGCGTCTTAGTATATGTCGGAAATCACTGCTGCTGTTGCTTCCGCAACCACGCTCTTCGGGGCGATCGTTACCCTGGCCGTTGCGGTCACGGGTTTCTTCCTCGGCCGCAAGTGGCTGCGTAAGGCCTGATGAAGTGGGCACCTCGGTGATTCCGGGGTGCCCTACTCTGTTGATAGTTACACCGTGTAATAGGAATTGTTATGTTATGGATAATTTTAGCCGCAGGCTTTGTAGTTGGCTGGTTTTTCTTTTCGCCGTTGGAGTTGTGAGGGGGCAGACGGTTAGTGCCTATGGTAAAAATACATATGGCACGACGTTAGGTTCGGCGTATGTGATCGATGTGCAGCCTTATGTTGGGCACCCGAATGAGCGTGACGTGACGTTTGGTTACACGCTTGTCGTGTATATGACGGGCACGAATGGCCCTCCGGTGGTGGCTATATCTGGCGGTTCGAGTCAGGTAGCCACGACAGCAGGTGTTACAGGGACGAAGACCGGCACGATTACTGTTCATGTGTCGGGAACGTTTGATGGTCCTGGGGGTAGTTGGCGTGGTGTCATGGCGGCGTCTTGCACCACCCCGATCAACAGTCAGTCGGCGTATATTTATGATCAGGGATTTTATAAGTTCACGGTGAAGTTTCCGCCTGCGACGGATCGGGCGATAACGTATGATGTGTATCAGGGGGCGAATTTGATAGATACGGTGACGCTGCAGCCTGGGGATTCAGGTTTGATTAAGACTTATACGTCCACGGATTCGACACCGTTGACGATAAAGGGAGCGCCGTGGGGTTTTAATACAGATGATTCGGGTTTTTCTTGGGGAGGTCCGCCAACTATTAAGGATGTGGTAGGGACCCCGGTTACGCCGGATAATCCGGTGCCGAGTCCTACGAGAGATACGACGCCGTCTGGCACGCCTACGAATGTGCCGCCGCCGCCGAGCGATGGTTTACCGGGTAATGGAGGTGGGCCTATTTGGGAGCCGCAAAAGACCGGTGGCGGAGGGCTTACGGAAAAGACTTTTATGCAGGGGACGGAGAAAGTAGTTGATGCTATCCAGAAGTCGGGAAGTTCGGGTGGTAGTGGGGGTCCAACGGATTTTTCGGCTGTGGTGAGTAAGTTGGAGCAGATTCGTATGGAGGCGCAGGATCGTTTTGATGATGAGCGTGTGCAGGAGTATTTGGATATGAAGCAGCGCGAGAAGGAGGCGTTGGATGCTAATCCGAGCGCAGGAGATATGGCGGACGCTGGCGCTGCTGCTGCGGATGCTATAGCGGCTGTGTACCCTTCTGTGTCGCAGGTGTCGCATCAGGATTATTCGGGTACTGAGCCGGATTTGACGATAGCGTTGCCGGCGAAGTTTGGGGGTGGAGTGTTTGATTTGAATCCGTTCAGGGCCGATCGTGGCGGGCCTGTTGTTGATTGGTTTCGTTCTGCTATGTCTTGGATGACGATAGCTTTGTTCGGTCTCTGGGCTTCCCGTCAGGTCGCGGAGTGGTCTCGGGGTGTTAGTATGCTTCATCAAGCCAAAGGTAATCCAGTTGTGGGCGGAACTGGTGCTCAAGCTACTGCGTTGATAGCGGCGGGTTTGATGACGGCTGCAGTGGTGACGTTCACGGTGGCGTTGCTTGGTTGGTTGAGCGGTGACTTTTCGCTCGTTAATGTTTTGTCTTTGGTGACGACGAGTCCGCTGTCTACTATGCCCGGCAAGGCGGCATGGATGTTATGTAAGCTGCTTCCTGTTGGTACGATGTTGTCGGCGATTGTGGCGCGAATTACATGGAATTTTTATGCGGCTAAGATTTTCGCGTTCTGCACGGCAGTTGTTCGGTTTGTTGTACCTTGATTGATTATGGACCCATTATATAATCCTCCAAGTTGGGCTGTGTCGGATGAGGCGTTGGCCTTTTATTATGGTTTCGCGTTGGCCTCTTTAGTGCGTTTGACTCGCGCGGGGTTGCGTTGGTTAAAGAGGACGGGCCAAGCTGAGAGGGGCGACTGATGGCGATAACGATTCTATTTGGTCCGGGTGGTTCCGGGAAGTCGGCGCTTCAGATGCTCATGATCGAGCGTGAGTTGTTGAGTACGGAGCGTAATATATCGACTAATTTGACGGTTCAGTTGCCGGCGCTGCAGGCATATATGGAGAGGCGGTATCCTCGCGTTTCTATTGATGTGTGCCAGCGTGTGCGTATTCTGAGTGAAGGTGAAACGCCGGAGTTTTGGAAGTATCGTGGTCCTCGGCGTTGGGTGGTTCTTGAGGACGATTTGATGGGTGGTCGTTATGTAGAGGACAAAGGCGAGAAGGGTACGCTCTTTATTATTGATGAAGCTGGTGCGTGCGGTTTTTCGGCTACTGCCTGGGCGTCGAAGGTCGGTCAGTCTACTCGAGGGGAGCAAATAACGTGGTACTTGGACCAGCAGCGGAAGTTTGGCGACGACGTGGTGGCGTCGTGTAATGGTCGCATGCCTACCCCTATCGCGAAACCTTTTCGCGATAAGGCGCACTATTTTGTGAAGCTACGAAATGGGTATCAGGCTCAGTTTGGAATTTTTCGTGGTCAGGGTAAATTTACGGCGAGCCATTTCGCGCAGGAGCCGGGGCCGAATGTAGAGGTTATAAAGAAAGAGTCCTGGTCGATTGAGAAAGGTGGGATCATGGATTGTTATAGGACGCAGGACGGCGTGGGGGTTGCGGGAAATAAAGCGGATTTGGGTAAGCGTGCTAAGGGTGTGCCGATTATGATGGTGTTCCCGATGTTTATTGCAGCGGGTTTGTTGATTGCGTTTGTGCCGTGGTTATTGGGTAAGGGCATTGGGCGCTTTCTTGGCGGTAAGTCGGCGCAGCATGAGGTGCCTTCGGCTAAGCGTGATATTAAGCAGTTAGTGAGAGCTGGTTCGGGTGATGCCAGCACTGTTCGGCCTTTGGAGTCAGATGAGGTGTACTGTACTGGTTTCGCGGTTTGGGGAGGTCGCGCGCGAGTAATGATGAGCGACGGTCGTTTTTTAGATGAGCATGATCCCAAGCTGACTCAGATTGGCCGGACCTTTGTTGTTTACGACGGTGTACGTTATTTGATTCGTACCTCGCGTGTCAGGAAGTCGTATGCAAAGGAGAAGGTTTCGAGTTAATAAAAAAGCCCGCCGAAGCGGGCGTGAGTTACACGGTGTAACTAAAGATTAGCTGACAAGTATAATATTTTCGACGTGAGCGCCCCACCCTATTTGGACGGAGGCGAATTCGAGTTGTGGATGGCCGTCGTAGTTGAGTTGGAGTCCGACCCAGCTGAATGCGAGTTCGAGTTGCATGGTAGAGCCGCAACGAGGCGAACCAAGTGCCCTAGCCCACCGTGGGCAGAGCCGACCTTTTTTCCCTCGTCGGGGACGCGCCGAGAGAAGCACAGGGTTGCAAGGCCGATGGAATCGCCGCGGAGCGGTCGGAGCGTAGGCTTTGCGAAGTGGAGAGCCTTGCGCCGTGTGCTACTCTTGAGCGCGCCTCGATGAGGGAATGGCTGCGGCGAAGCCGCGGTAATGCGCGGCGCAGCACGCTCGGCCGTAGGCCGGTAATCTAACGTGTTTTTTCTCGTTTGAGTGCGTGAGCGAAATATCCTGCGAGTCCGAAAGCTGGAACTGCTATCGCAATTAGCCATGTCAGTCGATCGATGCCATGTTCCGATGACATGCAGTCGTAGAAGGCGAGTACCCAAGCGGCGCAGTATATCGCGCAGATGATCAGTGTACTTATTGGGTGGTGGTAGCTCCAAAATTGTAGCGCGATAAAAAGTGATGCGGGGTGATAGCTTAGGTTTTCGGGGAGTTGTAGTTGAGAAATGAATACGGGGTCGTAAGTTTTGGGGATGAGCATGGCGAAATGGGGCTTTAGGTTTAAGCAGCACGTGCATCAAAACCGTATTCACATTCCAACTACGTTGTTGGAATGGCATCGTGCGGCTTTGGTGCATCTCGAGCTCGAGTATCTCGAGATAGATGGTGGAAGGATACGCGATCGCGATTTGGAGCGCTTGAATCTGTGGATCTCAGCTCGTGGAGCCTGGCGCTGTAGTTCCCTTCCCTATTGGGATGCGTATTCCGCTCTTTGTGACGTACTCGCTGGTAGAATCGTCGATGTCCCCAGTGGATCCGCCGGTGCTGGCAGATGGGCGTCCGGCGCGGCCCTTAAAGAGGTCGTGCGGGATGGACGTAAGAGCGCTTAGGCCTGCGCCTTGTTTTAGATCGCCGAATTTTGCGATAAGTAGGCGGGCGAAGTCGTTTGCTGACATGTGTTCGGCTTCAGCGACTTTTTCGAAATTCTCGAATGAGCCCATGGGCAATGATAGATTTAGCTGCTTTGTCTTGGTCATTGCGGAATTTCAGAAGAAAGTTCTTGATTCCTCAACAATAACCAAGGGTTTTGCGCATAAGATGTTGCTAGATAAATATTTAGCTACGATATTTATTGTGCGAAGCGCGTACAATGGCAGCGCACGCATGAAAACAGTGCCGACAAGATTCATCCCTCTCGGCATCGGGAATATATATTAATACTTTGGTCGGGAACAATCGATACCATTGCCCATTTGAATTCGGCATGGGCGGCGCCATCTTGACCACATCTAGCACTTTACCCCTCGCGATCGTTGGGAGCTACTTGGCGCTAATGAGCCCTTATTAACGGCTCGGATCGACTCTTATATCATGCCTGATTCGTGATAAGCCTCGTCGGCGATTTTGCCGCGGCCGCCCGTTACTCGTTTTCGTTCCGCACCCCAATCCACCCTGAAATGAAAATAAGCAACCTGCTGCGTCTTATCGTGCCTTGTGCACTTCTCATGATCACGCATTCGGCGTTGGCCGACTATCCGATCGCCAGCCACCGGTACCTCGCAGACCCGAGTACGATGGTCTATAACGGTCGTCTTTACGTTTATTGCTCCAACGACGACGACAACAGCGGTTCGTCTTATGCAATGAAATCGATCGTTTGTGTCTCCACGGTCGATTTGAAAAATTGGACGGACCACGGCGAAGTTTTCCGCGTTCCGACAAATGCTTCATGGTCTAACTATTCCTGGGCACCCGCGGCGGCCTCGCGCAACGGAAAGATTTATCTCTATTTCGGCAATAATGCATCAGGCGTCGGCGTGGCCTCGAGCACGAGTCCGACGGGGCCGTTCAGTGACGCCAAAGGCGGTTATCTCGTCAACTCGAGCACGCCCGGCGCATCAGGAACGAGCATATGGTATTTCGACCCCTCGGTCTTCATCGACGACAATGGTCAGGCCTATCTGACGTTTGGCGGAAACGGGGAGAGCAACTGCCGAATCATACGCCTAAATAGCGATATGATCAGCGTTTCAGGTTCGGCGAGCACGGTTACACTACCCGGCTTTTTCGAGGCCTCGTTTCTGCACAAACGGAACGGCCTCTATTACCTCTCCTATTCGACAAATACCTCCAACGGGCTCCGCATCGACTACGCGACCAGCAGCAGCCCAATGTCAGGATATACCCGTCGGGGCATCGCCGCCGGCCAGCCGCCGAGCAATCAGAATAATAATCACGCAGCCATCGTGAATTTCAACGGTGCCTGGTATCACTTGTATCATAATCGCGTCGTCTCGCGCGCTTCTGGCTCGGGTGTCGATCCAGTTTATCACCGCAACCTCGCGGTTGATCGGCTGAACTATAACGGCGATGGCACCATTCAGCAGGTAACCTATACCACTGACGGCGTGCCGCAAATCGGCACTTTGAACCCATATACACGCGTTGAAGCAGAGACGTTCAATGCGCAGAGCCACATCGAGACCGAGCGCTGCAGCGAAGGCGGGATGGATGTTGGCTACATTCAAAATGGAGATTGGATCCGCGTCCGGGGTGTGAACTTCGGCAGCACCGCTGCGCGCACCTTCAGTGCTCGAGTCGCCAGCGCCACCAGCGGCGGAAATATCGAGATTCGCCTTGGGAGTTCAACGGGAACGCTGATTGGCACATGCCCCGTCACCGGCACAGGGGGTTGGCAGACGTGGACGACGAAGACAGTGAGCGTGATTTCCACGACTGGCACTCATGATCTCTACCTGAAGTTCACCGGTGGCAGTGGATTCCTCCTGAATTTTAACTGGTGGCAATTTGCCAACTGAACTTCGCCGAACTCTCAAGGCAGGAGTCCTGCCACGTGCGCGTCAGACGTCAGCCTCGATCAACCCCTATCCCGATAATATGAAAACCGCTGCAAAAGGATACTCCCTCGTCGTGGCCGGGCTTCTCGCCCTGGCGCTCGCACCTGCCCTCAAAGCCGGCACCGCTTACATCGACCTCGCAAATCCGAAGATCACCGTGCGCGGCATTGGCGGCGCCAGCGTTTGGCTCGGCCAACTCAGCGATGCAAACATGGATAAGCTTTTCACAACGAGCGCGGGATGCATCGGGTTGAATATCGATCGCGTGCGAATTTCTCCGACCGGCTCAAACTCGGACGAGCTCGCAAACGCTCTCAAAGCCAAGGCCCGAGGTGGAATCGTTATGGCGACGCCCTGGACGCCACCGGCTTCAATGAAAAGTAATAACAATCTCGTCGGGGGATCGTTGAATACATCTCAGTACGCCGCGTACGCGACCTACCTTAATAACTTCGCGAACTACATGTCGTCGAATGGCGCGAGTCTCTTCGCCATCTCCGTGCAGAACGAACCCGATATTAGCGTCGACTATGAGTCGTGCGACTGGACCCCGACACAATTGCTGAATTTCGCGAAGAACAATGCAGGTGTGATTTCGACCCGACTGATCATGTCGGAATCCTTTCACTTCGACCACGCCTACACAGATCCGATTCTCAACGACTCCACTGCCCGAGGAAACGTGGAGATCATCGGCGGCCACATTTATGGCGGTGGCCTTGCGAACTACAGCCTCGCCAGTACTTACGGCAAGGAAGTCTGGATGACTGAGCATCTGAATACAGACACATCGATCACCGGCCAGATACAAACGGCGAAGGAGATGCTCGACTGTTTCGCCGTCGGTAACTTCCACGCCTATTTATGGTGGTATATGAAGCGCTCCTACGGTCCGATCGACGACAATGGCAATCGCACCAAGCGTGGCTGCGTCATGGCACAGTTTGCTCGATGGGTCCGACCAGGTTACTTACGTGTCGCAACGACGTATAATCCAAGTTCGAATATATACGCCACGGCCTTCAAATCTGGTTCCAAGGTAGTGATCGTGGCCGTCAATACCAGCACCTCGACAGTGTCCCAAACCTTCGCGATCAGCGGTGGAACGGCTCCGTCGTCCATGACTCCGTACCGCACTTCCGCGAGTCAAGACCTTGCGACATTATCGACCATTTCGGTTTCGGGCGGATCGTTCTCCAATTCGCTGCCGGGGCAGAGCATCACCACGTTTGTTTCGCCATAGTTCTTAAGCCTGGTCCGGTTATCGCAGTGCTTGCCTCGCACACGATGCCGGACTGGAGCCATGCTCCGAAGCTTCTTCTTTGGCCGCTATGAATACTCGCGTCTGGTTGTCGATCTCTACTGCTTTCAATCTCATTCTCGTCGGTGTCGTGTGGCACGTTATCGAGAGTGACAATCGCGAATCCGCGCGGCGCGCCGCGCTGGCACAATCTCAATCGGCAACGGCAGCGATGAAGGTTGCGCCTAACTCCGTCGAAACGCCTCATGCTCGACCGCTCGATTGGTCTGAGAGCATGGCGGAGTTTCGGCGAGCAGGCGTCCCGAGCGAAATTCTGGCGAAGGTTGTGATCGAGAAAATCGCGCGCAAGTGGACACCGCTCGAGCAGCAATGGGAGAAGCAATATCTCGAAGGCACGCTAGACGCGAACAAACTCGCGGAACTCCATGACCAACGCGCACGCGATCAGGAAGCAGAACTACGGTCTGCGCTGGGAAACGACTTTGTCCGCTGGGACCGCGACACCACGGTCGAGAATATGTATCTCGGCGGCTATCAACCGAAGGAATCGGAGAAGGAGCCACTCTATACACTGCAGCAGGACTATCTCAACCGACTGCGCAACTTGGAGACTTTGAAACGTCAAAGTCGAATCGACGAGAGTTCGTTCGAGACGGACCGAGCCGAGGTTGAGCGAGATTATAAAGCGAAGCTCGCCGGCATCATTGGTGCCGAGCGAGTCGATGAATTGGCACCAGCGATCACTCCAGTTGAACAAGTCCGGCAGGACTTCGCGAAGCTTCAGTTGACCGATGCGCAAATCAAGGCGCTCGCAGCCGTGAATGAGACGTGGGATAGCGCGCGCAGCGACATGTCGAAATCACTCGATAATACCAAGGACATGGACGTCGCTTACGAGGGAGATCTGCAGGCGCTCGATCGCGGCCGCGACGAGGAATATCGGCGAATTCTAGGCGATGAAGCATTCAATGCGTGGCAGCGGGCTGGCGACGACCGTTACATAGCGATGCGCCGCAACGCGGCGGCGTGGCAGCTGGACGACTCCACCATTGCCAATGTGTATAGCCTCGTGCGCGGCTATGAACTCGCGGTGGCGAGCTACGAATACCAAGCGCAGGTCGGCCAGCACGAAGGAAAATCCGTGGATTGGTCCACGGTTGAGTCGCAGATCGCTAACGACACACGCGATACCGAAAAAACGCTGCGCCGTTATCTTGGCGACCAACGTTTCGAACGTATGCAGGCGCAACAAGTTTTCGGTCTGCGCAAGCCAAACGAAATCCAGGGCAATCTGAACGCGCGGCTAAACTGACGCGCGTCAAAAAATCTCGGCTGGGGAAATCGCGTTCGCCACGAGCGCAATAGCGATCCGGGTCTCCCCTACGACTTAAGCACAGTCGGGAACCGACTATCGCTGGATTGCGCGCGGTTAAATCCGGCGAAGTCATGGTGATCACCGACCCCACCGGATACAGATCAACCCGTCATCTCATGAAGTGCATGTTACCCCGCGCTGCCGCCACAGTTCGATCAATCTTCCACTTACCTGCCGAACTCCTCGACACGATAAGGACGATCGCCGGCCTATGCGGAATTCTCTTGTTGGTTTCCACACAAGCGACTGCCGCTGTCCCGATGCGACGGCTGGTTTCTCCAACGTCACCCATGTGGCTGATTCACGTGAATCATCCGACGCTGGATCACCCACAAGACACAATCGATGCCATCCCGGCGGACATCAGACCGTATGTCGTGCTCAATCTCGCGATGTCATCGGCCTCCGATGATGGTTACGAAGTAGCGGACGCGTGGCTCAATACGTGCGCTCAAAACGGTATGTACGCCATGATGCAGCCGAGTTCGGGGGTAAATAATAGCATGTCCGACACGGACATCTCACTTTATGAAAAACTGTATCAAAAGTATCCGAATCTGATCGGCTATAACTTCTGCGAACAGGCCTGGGGATTTGATAACGCGTCCTTCGCCGCTCGTCTCGAACTCTACGCTAAGTTGATCGAACTCGGTAATCAATACGGCGGCTATCTCTATATTCCGGACAATTTTTCCATCTCGAATGCGTCCTGGAATTTCATCTCCAAGCTGAAGACAAGTGCTCGATTCCGCGACACCACGAAGACGTATAAAGACCATTTCATCGTCGGAAACAAATACACCCAAAGCTACGGTTTCTATGATAACGAGAGTGGCACGCTCGGCGCCTTCCTGTCGGGACATGCCGGACTTTATGCCGTGCGTTTCGATCAATTCGCCTGGGGCTGGTCCGGCAAGGGACAAGTATTCGGAGCTGAATCAGCGGATCGCATGGAGGCCGGCGCAAATCCGTTGTTCAGTTGCCCCGAAGCGGCGGCCGGCGTGCCGATTGTCGAACAGATGATCCTCAATGGAGCTTCCGTGATCGACGGTCCGGAAATTCCCGCGATCGCGAATGTCTACAAAGGCTTTCCGACGCCGATGTTCACCAATATGATTTGCGACATCTTTCGCAAAACGCTCGACGGCACAATCCGGGTTCCCGCCCTCAGCGAAGTGGCGGCGCGCACGAAAGTCGCCTACGTCGCGCTCTCTTCGACAAACACCGCGGCGGATCTCTATACTGGACTCTACGAGATGGACGCTCAGCGGAACTTGAACCGGACATGGTTCAAGAAGACCGGACGTTATCCGACGATTCCGGAATTTTTCACCGATGCCAGCTACGAGACCTCGCTGGTCGCCAATGCAGTGACGTCGTCGCAGTATGCGAGTCGCTGGCCTACGCAGCAGGCGAAGATCGACGAGTTCAACGCCTTGTACCCGGCAGAATCGACCGGCGACGCGTTCATCGCGCGTGTGCAGAACAAATGGTTCACGTATAATCCAAATCTCAACACCGACGTACCATCCTCGGCCACGATCGCGTTGAAATATAATTCCTGCACCGGACTTGGCCTGACGTATCAGCCACACACGTTCGCGGTGATCACGGAGTCGACCGATCATCTCGACGTTTATCTCAACAACTATCGCACCGACAAAAGCGACCTGTGGACGACGTTCCCGACGGGGGTCGGAATTTTCAGCGCGTCGATGGATAGTTATTTGCTGAATTCATATATCCCAAACCCCGTGGACACACCATTGCGGGAGACCGTGCTGCGGGTCGAGGGCGCGACCGCTGAGCCGACCTATACACTGGTTGATCGTGGCAGTCATAAACCCAGCGCCGCCACCGCCATCTGGGAGAATGGCCTTTATACGCTCAAAATCAGCCACAACGGGCCGGTGGATGTTTCGATCCATTGTGCCGGCAGCGCGATGGGCAAGCCCGCCACACCTGCGGCGGTGGTAATCACCGCGCCCACTCCGTTGCCGAGCTATGCCGTTTCTCCCTACACGCTAGTCCGCGCGATTGGTTGCGCAGGAAAAAGTGGTATCACCAGCCAAGTTTGCGCGGAAGGCGGATTGAACGTCACGTCCATCTCAAACGGCGACTGGATCATGATGCGCAACGTCGATTTCGGCGACGGCGCGACCGCGTTTGTGGCGCGTGTCGCGGGAGTTTCGGCGGGATCAGTTCAACTGCGTCTCGACAGCTCCACGGGACCAACCGTCGGGACCTGCGCCGTGCCCGTGACAGGTGGCGCGCAAATCTGGACGACAGTCTCCGCTGCGGTAAATGCGACCACGGCCCGCGGTGTGCACGATCTCTACCTCGTCTTTTCCGGAGGTAGCGGCACGAGTCTTTTCAATCTGAACTGGTTTCAATTCGAGTCACCCACATCGACGCCCGCAGCGCCGATGGACCTCGCGGGTCAGCCAACCGATGATGGGAAGATCGTGCTGAACTGGTCCGACAGCGTCGGCACAGCCGTATACAATATCAAACGCGCTCTGAACAGCGGCGGCCCTTATAAGACGATTGCGACGAATGTCTCCGGCACGACGTTCACCGATACCGACGTGAACTTCGGACTGACCTATTATTATGTGGTTTCCAAAGTTCGCGCGGGCACGGAGAGCTCTGACTCGAGCGAAGCTCAGGTTAAACTGGCGCATACGATCGAGTGTGTGGCCGATACTTATGTTCGCGATGGAGGGTCTGCGAATTCGACCTTCGGCAGCTCGACGGAGTTGCAAGTAAAGCTGGACACGTCGGCCGGCCTCAGTCGCGAAACCTTCCTGCGCTTCAACGTTGCCAGCTTGGCCGGCATCGACAGCGCATACCTTCGCCTCGTGCCGATTTCAAATGCGACGGATGCAGCGACAACGTTCTCCTACGAATTTGTCGAATCCGACTCGTGGGCTGAGACGACGACTAATTGGAATACCAAACCCGCCTCCACCACGAGCTTCGGGACACTCACGGGTTATACGGTTTTGGTGCCCTCGGTCATCGACGTGACGGAGAAAACGAAAGCGGAAGCCGCAGGTGACGGGCTGCTCAGCGTTCGCATCCGATCCACGGTGGCAGGCTCCAACAAAATCGTTGGATTCGCCTCGCGCGAGCACGCCAACAGCGCATATCGCCCAAAACTGGAATACTTACTGGCGGGACCGGCGGCGCCGACGAGCCTAACAGCGGTAGCTGATTCCGGCGTCATTACGCTGACGTGGAACGCTTCGCCTGGCGCAGCAAATTATCTCGTGAAGCGCGCGTTCACCAAGGGCGGCCCCTACAAGATCATCGCCAGCGGAGTGACCACGACGTCCTTTGTCGATGTTGAGGTGATGGAGAATCAGCCGGCCTACTATGTCGTCTCGGCAGTAAACTCGCAGAACCAAGGCGCCAACAGTGCGGAGGTGTCTACGGTCCTCGGCACAGCCGAACCTCTCGTTCATCTCAAGTTCGACGACGGCAATGGCAGCACGGCGATTGATTCCGCGAGTGGCGCGTGGCCGGGCACGCTCGTGAATGGCCCAACCTGGACGAGCGGAACCAATGCCCGTATCAATGGCGCCCTGGCGCTGGACGGCGCGAACGATCATGTGACGTTGCCCGTCGGCGTGGTGAACTCTCTCGGCGACTTCACGATCTCGTGCTGGATCAAACTCGCGAGCGTCTCCACCTGGTCGCGGGTCTTCGACTTCGGTTTCGGAGGAAACTCCAATTCCATCTATCTCACACCGCGGGCCACGAGCTCGAGCGGCCCAGTCCGTTTCGGTATGCGCGTCGGCGGCACTTCGCAGCTCATTGAAGGGACCTCGGCGCTTCCTGCCGGCGAATGGGTGCACGTCGCGGTCACCTTGTCCGGCACTACCGGGACGCTTTACGTCAACGGCGTTGTCGCCGGGACCAATTCGTCGATGACCTTCAACCCGTCTCGCATTGGCACGACGACCAACAACTACATCGGCCGTTCGCAGTCCACGGCAGATCCGTATCTCAATGGAATCATCGACGAATTTGAAATCTTCGGCCGGACTCTGCTGCCGACCGAAATCACTGCCCTAGCCAACCCGCCGCCGTCCCCAGAGATCACGAGTGCGACGAGCGCCAATGGCGTCTACGGAAGCGCGTTTAGTTACACGATCGCCGCTTCAAATTCACCGACGAGTTACTTCGCCACGGGTCTTCCCGACGGCGTCACGGTAGACACGGCGACCGGGGTCATTTCCGGCACGCCGGCCGTCGCGGGCGATTTCGCGGTACAGCTCGGCGCGAGCAATCCAGGCGGGACGGGCACTTCAGCGCTCGATCTCTCGATCGCAAAAGCGCCGGCGACTGTGGTGCTGGGTTCGCTGCAGCAGGCTTACGACGGCAGTGCCAAATCCGCGACCGCAACTACGTCGCCGGCATTTCTGCCGATGACCATCACCTATGATGGAAGTGCGGCCCTGCCGGTGCACGCCGGCACATACGCCGTGCTCGCCACGGTCAACAGCCCCAACTACGTGGGCTCGGCCACCGGCGTTCTGACGATCTCCAAATCGAACGCGGCCATTCAACTCTCGTCGCTGACCCACCGCTACGATGGCACCCCAAAATCCGTCATCGCGACCACCACACCAGCGAACCTCACGGTCAATTTGACCTACGACGGTTCGGCCGCGGCGCCTGTCTATCCGGGAGAACATAGCGTCACGGCCACGATCGAGAACGCCGATTACGTTGGTTCAGCCCAAGCTACGATGCTCATCACGACGACAGCGCTGATCCGCCACGCCCCCGTGCTGAACGGAGGTGTCGACGGATCGCTGCAATTACTGAACGGCGAGACTTTTTCGATCAACAGCAACGCCACGATCTCCGGAGATATTCTGCTTCCGGGCGCCCCCGCCATTCGCGTTAACGGTAACCCAATTTACGCTGGAATAAAAACAGCGGCCGGAGCAGCGAATCCCAATAGCTATTCCGTTACACTCAACAGCGGAGCTGTCGTTCGCTACCTCGTAAAACAAGTAGATCCAGTCGCAATGCCGATCGTGGCTGCACCACCCACACCGACCGGCACGCGAACGGTAACGCTCAACAAACCGAGCGATCCGATCGGCAATTTTGCCACGCTGCGAAATCTCACGCTCAACGGCAGCGCTGGCGCAGTCGCGGTGCCGCCCGGCGCGTATGGAAGTTTCACGATCAATGGCAAGAGCACGCTCGTGCTCGGCGTCATTGGTGCCACCGAGCCGGCCGAGTACGCCTTCCAAATGCTGACGGCAAACGGAGCTCAATCGATCCAAGTCGTCGGGCCAGTGGTGATCACCTTCGCCAACGCGATTATATTGAACGGCAGCGCGGGCGACTCCGAACACCCGGAATGGTTGGCAATGCGCTTCCACTCGGGTGGGGTCACGATCAATAACCAATCGATGGTCTATGGTACCATCATCGCTCCAAACGGAACCGTGACGATCAATGGCAACACCACCGTTCGTGGTTCACTCATTGCCGACCGATTGGTGATTAACAGCAACGGGAGTATCGAGGAACCGGAGCCGATCGAAAATTAAGAGAAAGGGTGCGCGGCGCACGAAGACGCCGCGCCGACCGAAAACTCATGCCGGCCATGCAACTGCAGACGGCGTCAGCATTGCGTCTTCAATTGAGAACGGCTTCGCCCAACGCGAAGCGGCGACGCTGCGTTTCCGGCATGACGCGGACTTCCTCGGCCACAGTGGCGTCGCCGAGTTGCTCGAGATCGGTTGCAGTCAGCGCCAACCGAGTCCCGTGAACCAACTCGCTGAGTTGCTTCGCGGAGCGGACGCCGATGATCGCCGACGTGACGACCGGATTCTGGAGCACCCACGCGAGAGCCACCTGCGCGGATGAAGCTTCGTGACGCGCGGCGACATCAGCCGCTGCCGTCAGAGCAGTTTCAGCGTACGATTTGCCGAACTTTGCCAGGAGCGTGTCACGGCGCGCGGAACCGAACGGACTCTCGATTTCTCGACTGCGTGCGAAGAATCCGCCCGCCAATGGTGAACGCGCAAAGAACGCGAGGCGTTGCTCCTGACAGAGTGCCATGGCTTCTGGCTCAAATCGAGCCCGCGTCATCAGTGAGTAGTCGGCCTGGATCGCTTCCATACGGCAATGGTTGCGCAGGTAAGCTCGCCCAAGCGCATCGACGGTGCGCCACGCAGGGAAGTTGGCCGCTCCGATGAAACGGGCCCACTCGTTCCGCACGACCTGGTCGAACGCCTGGAGTGTGTAGCGAATGGGGAGAAGTCCATCGTTCCATTCGAAGATCACCATATCGATGTAGTCCGTTTGAAGTCGCCGCAGAGAATCGTGCACCGCTTGGCGAACCACTTTGATAAAATTATTCTCCGATCCGGCGACCTGGCTCACATGGATGCGAGTCGTCAGAAGAAGATCGTGACGCGGAATGCCGCGCGACTTCCACCAGCGCCCGACAATCTCCTCCGACACATTGCTGGATGCGGAAGGAAACATGAGGTCCGGTGAACGGCTGGTAGATTGGACGAAATTACCGCCAGCGGCGTAATAGGCATCCAAGATGGCAAACGCTGTTGTTTCGTCAGTTTTCCAACCGAAATTGAGGGTGCCGAGGCAAAGCTCGGAAATGGCGAGACCGGTTCGGCCCGCGATGCGTTTTTTTATCATGACTCGAATTGTCTTTTTGGGCGCAAGAATGCGCAGCTTAGGTGAACGGCGTGCCGAATGGCGCGTCGCAGAATAAACGTTAGAGCGCGGCTTACCGGCCGCTCTCCAGGGAACGGAATCGCAAGTTCGATAAAAAATATCGAATCGCGTCCGATGAGATAGGCCCGCGCTCAAATGCGCATGGGCCGCTCAATAATCACCGGCCTTTGTGAACTCGGCGGCCGGACTTGAAGGGTTCAAGCGGGTCTCGTCAGTTCACAACGCCGGTCGCGGCCGGACAGATGACAATCGCATAGGTCGATTGCATGGGGATTGTGAAGAAAGACGACATGGGGTGATTGGCTTGCACGCAACCAGGTCACGTTTCCGAGCGTGTCAAGCTTCACACGATTTAACACCGTTACCCATCACACCCATTAGCGAAATGACGGTTAGTTTGAGGTAAAGATTATGGCGCATGTGTGACGTTAGACGTTCACTGAGGGAGTGGCCTCCAAAAAAGCCCTGGAGCTTGACAATAGTTTTTTGAGGACCACTGGTTCGCGTGGTGAACCCAAACACGCATCAGAAATTTAATTTCTGCGCCCGTCTGCAAATGACGGCGGGCGTTGCGTTGTATATCTGCCCGGGGCATCCCGGTGCCGCGAGTTAAGGTCCGCGCGAACAGTCGCGAGCGACCGAAGCCGCGACACTGGGTGAAACAGAATTCCGCTTCCTAGCGGCGGTGGAGTTCGAAGACTTGGGCACGGACGAAATCGAGGAATATATAATCACATTCCCCGAGCGCGCCAATATTGAGCAAAGGCGCATCTCGATCCTCGCCCCGATTGGCACCGCGCTCATCGGCTGCCGCGTTGGCGACATTGTGAAGTGGTCCACCCCCGGTGGCATCCGCCAAATCAAGGTTCGACGCGTGGCTCCGACCGCGAAATCCGCCGAAACGATCACGGCGTCGCCGACGCCCTCTCCCGCTATCGCGATGTTTTAACACCATCGTCGTTGTTCACTCGAAGGCGGCGACTGCTCGCCGCCCTTCGCACCTTTCTCTCTTCAAACGTGTACATCATGAAAAAACGAAAATTTGGCCGGACCAATCTGCACCTTTCCGAACTTTGCCTGAATACGACGAAACTCGGTTGGACCACTGATGATTCCTCGGCGTTCGCTTTGCTGGACACCTATTTTATGTGCGGCGGCAGCTTTATTCAATGCCTCGGCTTCTCCGCAAATCCCGCCGCCAACCCTGTCTTCGAAAGCAGCTCCGAGGATCTTGTCGGGCGATGGCGCAAGCTTCGCGGAATCGATCGTAACCGGCTTGCCCTAGCCTCGCGGATCAACTTTTCCCGACCCGCACACGGCGGCAGCATCGCATTCGTCAACCTCATCCGAGAGTCCTGCGAACGCTCGCTCCGGCGGCTGCGCACCACGCATCTCGACTTGTTGATATGCGAATGGGATGACGTCGTGATCCCGATGGAAGAAGTCCTCGAAGCAGTAGACATCCTCGTCCGCGGCGGTCTCGTGCGCCACGCCATTGCCGGGAGCTTTCCGCCTTGGCGCGTGGTTGATTCGATTCACCACGCCAGCGCGCGCAATCATGCGCGATTTGAAGGACTGCAGGCTGAATATTCTCTGATGAATCGCACTTCGATGGAGACTGAAGCGCTAGCGATGTGCCGAGAGCACGGACTGGGTTTTCTAGCCTCTGAGCCGATTGCCAATGGATTCCTCGCCCAACGGCCCATAACGATTCGCGAACTGATCAACCTCGACCGTAGTTGGCAGAACGAACGTTTCGGCAGCAAAGTTGGCTACGCGGTTCTGAACGTTCTGGGGGAAATCGCCGACAAGCGGCTCGCAACTCCCGCCCAAATTGCGCTCGCATGGGTGCTGCGGAATTCGCAAGTGACCTCCGCTATAATTTCGACGTCCGACTCACGCGAATTGCGTAAATTAATTCGCGCAGTCGACATTGTCCTCACGGCAGAGGAGACTGACGCATTGGCCAAAGTCGCCATGGGGCAAGATCGCTGTATCGAAATCAGTCACGTCTGAGGACCCGACGCCGAAGAAGCCGAAGCCGGACCTTCACGCGTCCACGACCACTGGAAAAATGGATCACTATACTCTCCTTCAAGACTTCGTCGTCCTACTGCTCGCCGCTGGACTCGCCGGCATGCTCTGCAAACGGATCGGCCTTTCAGCGATCGTTGGCTATCTTTTGGCCGGCATCTTGATCGGGCCTTATTCGCCGCCGTTTTCCCTGATCACGGATACCGGGCATATTGCTCAACTCTCCCACGTCGGACTCGTGTTCTTGATGTTCGCGATCGGTCTCGAGCTGAGTTTGTCGAAGCTGCGACGGATGGGCCTGCCCATCATCATGGCGACAGTTATCGGTGCGCTTTTCATGTTCGCCTTCACTCTGTTGCTTGGCCGCGCCTTAGGTTGGACGCCGCTGCAAAGTTTATTCGTGGCGGCGATGCTCATGGTTTCGAGCTCTGCGGTGATCGCGAAGATCATGAGCGAGTTGAAGCTCAATCACGATCGCGCCGCCCAGATGGCGCTGGCTATTACGATTGTAGAAGACGTCGTTGCTGTCGTCATGCTCACCGTGCTCGCCACACAAGGCGGGCAAAACTCGGTTGGGGTCGGCGAAGTGCTCATTGGCCTCACGGCGTTCGTCGTGCTCTTCGTGTGTCTCGGCCTTCTGCTTTTGCCTCGCCTACTTCGGTGGCTCGAAAAACGCGCGGACTTGGAACTGCAGACTTTGGTCGTCTCTGGGATCTTGTTCCTCCTCGCGCTGACCGCGATCAAGGCGGGCTATTCCGTCGCGCTTGGCGCGTTCCTCTTCGGCGCGTTGGTCGCGGAAATGCCGCAGAAGCACGCCATTGAGGAATCATTTGGCAGTCTGCGAAATCTTTTCGGCAGCATCTTCTTCGTGTCGATCGGCATGATGATCGACGTGCGTTTGCTCGGCGACATCTGGTTATTAGTCCTCGCGCTCAGCGTGTTCTCGCTCGTGGTCCGACCGATCGCCTGCGGCTTTGCGCTCATGCTCGTGGGCATTCCGCCGCGGCAAGCGCGCCGCGGAGGACTCCTACTCACGCCGCTGGGCGAATTTACTTTCATCATCGCGCAGGCCGGGATCGCTGCGGCGATTCTGCCGGCGTCATTCTACCCGTTGGCCGTGGGACTTTCCGTGCTCACAGTTCTTGCGACGCCGATCATGAATCGATTCGCCGACCCGATCCTGCGCGGACTCGAAATCATAGAGCCGGCACCGATCACCCGACTGATCGCGGCGTATCAAACTTGGCTGCATCATTTGCAGAACCGCGATGTCACGTCCGTGGCGTGGAAATTGATTCGCAGTCGCCTCGTGCAGGTTGCGGTCGAAATTCTCTTCGTCGCCGGCCTCCTCATCTTTTCGCATCAGTTGCTCGTTCGTCTCGAAGTGAGCGTGATCGCGACATGGCTCGGCATCGATGCGCTGCGCATCGCCTATTGGTCGGCGCTCGGCCTGCTGGTCGTCGTTCCACTGTTTGCCGTCTGGCGCAACGTCGGGGCACTTGCGGCGATCTTGGCGGAAGCGTGGCAAGTTCATGCGCTCCCATCGCGATTCGTTGAAACCATCTTGAAGACTGTCGCGGCGATTGCGCTGGGTTCATTTCTCTATGCGCTTTTTCCGGTCAAGCTGAGTGGCTTCGGTTGGGCAGTGCTCGGCCTCGCAGCGGTCGCGGTCGTCACGATCTTCTCGCGCAAACTCATTTACTGGCACAGCACCTGGCAGCATTCCGTCAACGAAGTGCTCGCAGGTCGTGGCCACGCGGCTGGCCCCGAAGGCGGTACAGATCGAGATGCGATGGCCCATCGACTGGAGACGTGGGATATGCAACTCCACGAATTCACCGTTCCCGCGGGCGCCAGGTATGCAGGACAAACTCTGTCCAAGCTAAAAATTCCCGCGCGCTTTGGCTGCTTCGTCGTCGAAGTGGAACGCAATAACTTCGCGGTCTCGCAGTTGTCGCCTGACTTCGCGTGCTTCCCCGGAGACAAGCTCCTGCTCCTCGGTCGTAATGAAGAAATCTCGAAAGCTCGCGCGTTTCTCGAGGGCGATACTACAGCGAGTAGCGAACCTTCCGATTTCAACCGCATCGTGCTCGAGGCGTTTGTCGTGCCCACCGGCGGCCCGACGGGCCTGCCCCTCGGGGAACTACAGATTGCGCGGCAAACGGGTGTTCGCGTCCTCGGCATTGCGCGGGCGGACGAGAAGATAATTGTGCCTCAAGCAACGGAAGTGCTTCGACCCGGCGATCGGCTGCTCGGCCTCGGAACGCTGGATCAATTGCGTCATTTCCGGACCTGGCTCGGCTCTGCGGTATCGGCCTAACCTGCTCAACTCCCATCCTACTAGCGCTACAAACACTGATTCGCAGACCGATAACCGGCGACAACTGACGACACAGGCGGGATCGCGGCCAATTTGACGATTGCCACTAGGGGTTGGCGTCTAACAAAGTGTCACTTCACAGCAGTTAAACTCGTGGTTCAGACTCACGGAGAATCTTTCTTCAATCGAAGGTGTCGGTAAGCGATCTGATTCGGAGCTGTTTTTGAAATTTCCGTGGCGCAACTGGCTCGTTAAACTTGAGCGTAATCTCCCGCGCTTCGTTTGGGTACAGATCGAAATAATTATCGCTCGCGTTATGCGGGCAGCCAGGCGCGGCGAATTCCACGGCATGTTGAAAAACCTTCGAGCGGAATTTCAGAACCGCCTCGCTTGGCGATAGCCATTTGACGGCGCAGGATATCGGCCCCTTGGGCAAACGAAGAAACCGAGGCGGCGCGAGAAACACGGTCTGTCGGCTCATAACCACGCCGTCGATCGCCAGAGAAAGCGCGACGTAGAGATTGTCCCGTCCGTAGTCTCTCAGGGGCAGCGCGAGATCGAGAGTCCGCTGCCGCACACTCTGCCTCGGCTTTAGTGTCACGCTTTGAAATGCAGCCTCGAGCAATCGCCCATCGAAGTGCCGTAACTCCCATCGCAAAATGCCCCGCGCCGTCTCTGGCGCATCGTAGACCGTGTAGAGATGCATCTTTCGAATGGTGGATCGGCGATAGTTGCCGATCGTCGCTTCTTCGTCGCCATCGACGTGAGCGCAAATCAACGCCGGCGCATAAAATCGGCGAGCTGCGAACTGCAGAGCCTTCCATCGCCCCGTAAACTCGATCGAGCTCCACGAGGCAACCGGCCAGCAATCGTTCAACTGCCAATAGATCGATCCCATGCACCGCGGCATCAGCCGTCGATAGTGCTCCACACCGGTCTGCATGCAGTACGCTTGGTTGATCTGCGACAAATAGATCAAATCGTCCTGAGTTTTCGGCAGCCGATATCGGCGAGAAACATAATCGAGAATCACCTGGTTGCCCAAACGGTTCTTCTGATGATTCTCCATCGAAGGCCCGAATATATTCCCGTCGTCAGGCGGGCAGAAAGTGGCGTTCGTCTCGGACGAAGAATAGCTCTGCATCCCAAACTCTGAACAGAAACGGAAAGCCCATTTCTCATAGTCCTTCACTGGGTGCCGCGCATGCCAGACGTCCCAGAAATGACTGTCGCCGGATTTCTCACCGAGCGAATGTCCACTTTCCCATACGCCGCGCCATTCGGAGGAAGGCCAATACGCTGTCGTTCCATCGTGCCTCGCCACCACTTCGGGCAAAAGCTTATGAAATAGCTTTTCGTAGCCTTTTCGCAGCGCGGGCTTCTCGCGCATATATTGGCCGTTGAGCTGGGGCACCTCGTTATTCCCGCACCATAAAGCCAAACAGGCGCGATGATGGATTCGCTTAACCTGATCTATCGCCTCGCGATTAACAGAATCTAGGAATTTCCGATCGGATGGATAGAGCGCGCAAGCGAACATGAAATCATGCCAGACCAGCAGCCCGCGCTCGTCGCAAATATCATAAAAGTGCTCGCTCTCGTAGATGCCTCCGCCCCAAAGACGGACGCAGTTCATGTTGGCCTCCACCGCTGCATTCAAATCACGCTCATAGTCCCGCCGCTGCAAGTTCGCCACGAAACTGTGCGGCGGAATCCAGTTCGCGCCTTTGATGAATACGGGACGGCCATTCACCAGGAATTGAAAAGTCTCTCCCCATTGGTCCGCGTGACGATCAAGGACGATCGTGCGGAGCCCAACCTTCTTCTTGATCAAACCTACTTCTTCACCAGCGAGACGTCCGCTGATCACAATATCATATAGCGGCTGAGCGCCCTGCCCGGCCGGCCACCAAAGTTTGGGCTCCGCGATTTTCAGTTTCAGCGAGTCCTTGTTGCCCTTCGCGCGAGCGACTTCACGGCCTTCGAACCAGCACGTTGCCTCGATCTCGACCGATTTGTCGGGACGAGCCAGCTCAGCGGCTAAAGCAAGAATAACGCTGCCGTCATCGTCCGTGTCGTGCTGCTGAGTAATTCTAACGTGCGCCAATCGGTTCTTATTCCAGCCCTCAATCCGCAGATCGCGCCATATTCCTGCCGTGACTAGTCTTGGCCCCCAATCCCAGCCGAACTGGCAAGGCTGTTTGCGAATCCGCACGCTATTTCCGACCGGATCGCAATATTCCTTTGGCGGGGTAAATTCCGTCCGTGTATTTTCTATATATTCAACAGCGCTCCGGAATAAGACGCTGATCTGGTTTTTTCCTGCGCGAAGCAGCGGTTTCACATCCCAGCGATGTGAGACAAACATGTTGTCCGATTCACCGATCGTGCGACCGTTTACTCGCACCGTCGCAATGGTATCGAGGCCATCCGACACCAGTTCGACGACTTCATTTTGGAGTAGCTCATTTGAGACGTTAAACTCAGCGGCGTACTCCCAGTTTTTCCGTTCGATCCACCCGAGCTGCAGTTCGTTCGTTCCAAAGAAGGGATCGTCGATCTTACCAGCCGCAAGCAGGTCCGTGTGAACGCATCCTGGCACTGTGGCTGGAAACCACGCCTTGGTGGCTGCGTCACGAAACCGCCAACTGGCGGAAGTTAAGGAAAAAGTATGCATAAAATCGTGTCGTCTCGCTCTCACCCCCGCGCATCACTCGCCGCCTGCGATAAAAAGTGGCGCCGATTTCCCCTTCGGCGCCACTGCCCTATCCATTACTTTGACCTACGGAATATATTTATGTAATGGTTTCACATTCGCCGCGGCAGCGATCGCCGCCGCGGCAAGGCTTTTATCGCTTAGAACGAAATCGTATTGGTCAACGTCCAGGTCCTGGGTTCGGGAATTCGATAAGCGCCGGGCGAGCCATCCGGTTGGACCGTGACCGGTATAAGCTTATCGTCGGCAAAGACGTTTCTTATATTGAGCTGGATTCGCCATTTCACGTGGTGCGTGATCTCACGTTCGTAGCCAATCCAGGCATCGAATATAGACGTGGCGTCGCCCATGTATGGGTGCTTCACGTCGAAGACCTCGGTTCCTTCCGAGTTCACTATTACCGGAAAGCCTGTGACGCTCTTGTCCTGCCAGCGATAGCTGCCGCCGATGGTCGTACCTTTCAACCATCCCTTGTCGAGGAAGTCGTAGGAAGCGATCGCGTTGAAAGCCCAAGGCTTCAACTCCGGGACATCGGAGCCCTCGAGCGCGCGGAAGAGATTATATCCAGCCATCGTCTCACGCCGATATTTCTCCCGAGCGGTTTCACCATTCTGACCATTGCCAACGCTGTAGTCGTCTTCCCCGCTCCAGAGGCGCATGTCACCCGCCGGGCCCTGGAATTCCGTCCAGCGCTTGGTGATCCAATCGATATAAGGTTGGGCCAAATCCGTGCGTTGCGCCGAGGTTTTGGACGCATTGATCATCACGTTCAGACCGCGGATCGGGTTTGCGACCAATTCGAACTCATATCCCTCGGAGATGGTTGTGCCGGTGACAACCAGGCCCGAGGCACCGTAATTCGTGCTGCCGCCACCTGTGGCGTAATCGGTCAGCGCCCAAGCTTGCTGGAAACTCTCAGGAACTTGCGTCCCGAACCAGGCATCGATCGACGCCTTCTCCTTGTTATAGGTCGCATCGAGTTCAGCTTGGCTGTAGCTATAGCCGGCCGAGGCCGAGCCTTTCAGCGGACCGTCCGGGCGCCAGGTGACTTGGTGTCCGTCGCTGCTGATGCCGTAGATGTCCGTAGCTGGCCAATTGACCGGGCCACCGGGAGCGATGGAATCGCGGAACTTTACTGCCGCGGCTTGGCCCCAGGCTTCGACCGCGCCGATCAGATAGTTGTTATTGATGCCAGCGCCGCCATTGAGCGTAGCGTCGGTCACGACGGTTTTATAGTGCGCGACCTTGAATGAAATTTTCTCGTCCAGCGCCGAGATCGTGAATCCGTATTCCTTGGTCTCGCCCTTCGGATTTTGTATCGGATTGCCCAATACATCGCGGCGACCGGAGTCGGGCTTGAAGTTTTCCGATTGATTGTAGAGCGCGCTGAAATCGAGTCCGGCGGGCAACTTTTGACGCAATGACTTCGGCAGGTGCGCCACGATGCTGTAAGTCTTCGAGGTCAATTTCGTTTCCACTCCGTCGTCAGGGATTTTCCAGGAGGGATCATATGGATTCACCAAACCGCCCTTGCCGTACGCGTTCGCAGGAACCGTCGGGACATTTCCAGCGTCTCGAAATTTTTGAGAATCCCGGCGAATGCCCACCATCGGAACCAGGACGTTGTCAATCCAGTGGCCCTGCCAAACGATCGCGGACGTATCCACGATATCTATATTCTTTCTCGCTCCGCGATAAGTCTTACCTTGGTCGGAGGCCAGATCGTTGTTCACGATTTCCATCGGGACCGACTGCCAGCTATTTGTCTCGTTGTTATAGAGTGTTATCGGGATCGAGGCCGGAACCTGCACCGTGTTCTTGAGTGCGCCAATATTCGCGCCGGCTGCCGTCGTTCCGCTGAGTGGGGCGCCGAGATAAATCGCGAACATGCTATCCCGGGTTGACTGCCCGATACTCCCGCCTGCGGCGTAGGGCAGGAAGGAATCGGCTAGATAGTACCGCGAGTAGTAACCGTTAAAATCATCGTTCTTTTGCCGAGTGAGCAAACCAGTGAACGTGTTGCGTCCAAAGATTCGCGCAGCCCAGGAGTCCTTGCCGAAATAGTCGGCAAAGTTGAGTTCCGCGAAGGCCGTCGCGCGTTTCACGTCGCGAGTGCTGTAGTCCCAGCCGCCGCCGCTGCCTCCGCCACCGCCAACAAACATCGGCCGACCGACGTTCGGGTTCGGCTCACCCGTGGGCAGCGTCTTCATGATATCGACGGTGAGCATGGTGGCTTCCGTCGAAATGAAGTTCTGATAGCCGGAGTGCGCTTTTTGCCGATCGTAGGCCAGTTCGAAACCGAGCTTATCGTTAAAGAACGTCTGCGAGAACGTTATATTCAGCGCATCGAAGTCGTTAAACTCATGTTTATTCGGACCCTCGAGCAGGTTGTTATAGAAATCATAAATGCTCGCATCAGTCAGAGACTTTGCCTTGTACGGCCCGACCGACTGGAACGGTAAACCAGCGGAGCCGGCATAGGAATCGTACGAGCGAATGCCACGCATTCCGTTGTCGACGATGGCCGGCGGAATCGCCGCGGTGCCGGGCCATTGTTTGATACTTACTGGATATGCGATGGTGGCTTGGCCACCATTGAACGCGGTGATCGTGCTGTCATAGACACGGTTTCCCACGATACCCAGCCATGGGTTGGTCTGTGCAGCCACGGCGACGGTCGCCGCATCGTAAGTCGCTTTATTAAGCGCGGTGTACCAGGGCGTGACTCCATCAATCGGCGGAGTGTAATACGGCATGTTCGAATCGATTTTGCCGTTCTCATAGTTCACCCGCAGTGAAGAGTGAGCCGACCCTGCATTCAAAAAGGCAGGATCATAACGCCCCGCGAAGAAGATGCGGTGATCATCGCGGAAGGCTGGATCTTGTCGGAAATTTTCGTCGTCGTGCAGCGCCGAAACCCGTAGCGCCAGCTCACGCTTCAAGAGCTGCTTGTTATAATCGAAGGTGAAGCGGGACGAACCGTAACTTCCAATTTGGTTTTCGAATTTTCCGGCATCGCGAAATTCCGCGGTGTTTAAGCTGCTATTGACGATGCCCGCTGGACTCCCGATGCCGAAGAGCACGGAGTTGGGACCGCGCTGCAAATCGACGCGCCCGGTGTTGTAAGAGTCCATGGGGATGTCCGAGAGGAAAAAATCCCTGGTAAAATCCGCCTCGGCCAGGCCACGCACGCGCGTGTTGGCGACTGGCTTTGAATTCGAAGCGGTCAGAAAAGAGCCCTCGCCTTGCCCGAGATAATTGCCGCCCTGCCCCGCCACCTCGGTGTTCGGCACATAGACCAACAGGTCCTCGGCTCGCTTCGAGTTCGTGTTCTCCAAAAATTTCTTGGTGATGACAGAGATCGACGAGCCGACATCCTTCAAATCTGTACGGATGCGAGTGCCAGCCAGCGTATCCTTGGCTGCGTAACCCTGCTCTTCGGACGCGGTGACGACGAAGGGCGAGAGCACGACACTTTCTTCAGCGGTGTCCGACTCTGACGGATCCGCGCCGGCGGTCTGGGCTCGGAGGTTTACTGAGGCAACGAAACACAGCGTCGAACTGGCGATAAGGGCGCTAGTTCGTGCTGCTATGGCGATCTTTGGCTTCATTATATTTGGGGCGTGGGGTTAGGGAGAAAAAGAGGGCAGACGATGATCTGATAATAGCGACCCGGAGAATTCGGTCGTTGCTCAAAACGAAAATAACGGTGTCGTTTTGGAAAACCCCTTATTCCCGTGCGCAAACGTGCCTCCACCCCCGCGGCCACGCCGCCGTTCCGAGTTCAACTCGTGGTCGACACCCACCTGGCCTACTTTCGCGAAGTCATTCTCGGCGTGCGCAAGTACGGATTCGAGACGGGCCGGCTCGAACTCGTAGACCGCTGGCTCGAGCACGAGCCCCGCGATCTGCGCATTCTTGTTCAGCGCGACAACGTTCAAGGCATTATCGCCGCAATTCATCGGCCCAACATCGAGGCCCGGTTTTCCGGACTCGGTATTCCTGTGGTGAATACATCGAACACGATGCCGCTTCCTCGCCTACCCGTCGTCACGCAGGACGACCGCATGGTTGGACGGCTCGCTGGAGAACATCTCCGCGATTGCGGATGCCGGCGTTTCGCTTTTTGGGGCCAGCAAGTTTCGAGCTATACCTTCGAACGGCTCGAAGGCTTCCGCGGAGTGGTCGAGAAAAACGGCGCGACAGTCGATGTGCGGCTGATGCCGCCCAAGTATGGACGTCCTGAATACACGCGCATTCTCCGTTGGCTCTCTCGACAACAGCGCCCGCTTGGGGTTTTCGCCGTGCTCGATGCGATGGGTCTGCTTCTCCTTCGCGCTGCTCGCGAGCTTGGCTGGCGCGTGCCGGAGGACCTGGCGGTTCTCGGCGCTGGCGATGACGACTTCCTCGTGGCATTCGAACGGATCGCTCTCTCGTCCGTCAAACTTCCCGCCCGCCAAATTGGCTATGCCGCGGCGCAGGAAATCGATCGATTGATTTGCGGCGGCTCACCCGCGCGCGAAGGCATTCGTCTTCCTCCCGCTGGGTTGGCGGCACGGCAATCGACCGACACACTTTTCGTGACGGACGAGGTCGTGGTGCGGGCGCTGCAATTTATCCGGCAGCGCGCGACCTCGAATCCCTACGTCTCGGACGTCTCGCGGTTTTGTGGCGTATCCATTCCAACCCTACAGGCGCGCTTTCGCGCCACTTTGGGACGAACCGTGCTGGCCGAAATCCAACGCGTGAGAATCGAACGAGCCAAGGAGTTCCTCCGCACCACCGATTCGAAACTCGAACAGATTGCGGAGAACTGCGGCTTTCCCAACGCCAAGCGCTTCAGCGTGCTCTTCCGCCAACTTTCCGGCACCAGCCCACGACAGTTTCGCCGTTCCAGCCGATGACACCGATGCTCCGACGTGAACCAGGACCTCGCCAGCGACGCCGGCTGTCCGACTAGCGCTTCTGCGCATATTGCGTGGAACGCAGCGCGCTGCTCCCAAAGCAATGTAATATTGACAATGCGTGAGCGCGCTCCGGGACTGGCGGTGCAACGGGTTTCCCGAAAACCTCTCTCTCGCCAACTCCGTTGAGCGCCCCGTTTCGGAAGCTTCCCCAATCTTCGAACTCCTGCGTCGTCCTCACGATTCCACCAATGAAAGCCCTTACGCTTCTGCTCTGCTTGCTCGGCCTCGCGCTCGTCTCGAGCTGCCGCAAATCTGATTCTTCAGCTGCCACGGTGGGCGCGCCCGGAGAAAAAAATCTCACGGTCGGCGTTTCGTTCGAAACCTTGCAGACGGAATATTGGGTGGCTGGGCTGGACGCGATTCGTGCCGAATTGAAGGCGCGCCACTACAGCATGCTTGAGGCCGTGGCGGACGGTGATGCGAACCGTCAACTTGAGCAGGTCAAAAATTTCATCACCCGCAAAGTCGACGGCATTATCCTCGTGCCGAAAGACGCCCAGACGTGTTTGCCGATGATCAAAGCGGCCAATGCGGCGGGCATTCCGATCGCGTTGTTTAACCGCCCCGCTGAGCCAAGCTCGGCCAAATCCGTTGCGGTGGTTGCAGACAATTTTGCGCTTACTCGGGAAACGGCGTCGTACCTCATCGGCCTCGCGAAAAAGTCAGGAGAGCAACACGAGGCCATGATTCTTCTCGGTGATTTGGGCGACATCAATGCCGTTGGCCGGCGCGATGGTTTCGAAGCGGCGGTCAAGGGCAACGAATCGATCATAAAGGTGGTCGCGCAGGTTCCCACCGAGTGGAGTCAGGAGAAGGCACAAGCCGGCGTGGTCAATGCGCTCCAATCGCATCCGAACATACGCTTCATTTTCACGAGTTCAGATTTTCTTCTGCCCAGCATCGTAAGCGCTTTGAAAAGCGCGGGCCGCTACAAGCCCGCCGGCGACCCGGATCATGTGCTTCTGGGCGGCTTTGATGGCGACGCCACGGCCTATGGCTTGTTGAAAGACGGCTATCTCGACGCGACGGGAGTACAGGACGTTTACTTCGAAGCGAAGCAGGCCGTGCAGGCGATCGTCGATCTGCGCGCCGGCAAAGACGTGCCTCCATTGATTCAAGACCCCGGTTTCGTGATTCACCGCGACAATCTCACAGCGCGTTCGTCGCAGATGTGGGGAGCGCAAGTTTCAAAACGCTGACCGTTGGATTAGCCGACAATGGAAAGCGGTTCTGCTCGTCCGACGACAACACGGCTCCTGCCTGGCGCCGCGGAATTCTTCGGCCGTCTCGCGCAATCCGACTATCTGGTCCTCGGCTTGTGCGTCGTTTATTTGGCGAGCTTTGCGCCTTTCACGCCAGGACTGCTTTCGTTGGAGAATTTGGGCAACCTGCTGCAAAGCCTCCTGCCGCTTTCGATCGCCGCCCTAGGACTGACCGTCGTTCTGATCATCGGCGGAATCGACCTTTCGATCACGGCGGTCATCGGACTTACGAGTGTGATTGGCGCGAAAATGATGAGCTCGTCGCATGGCTGGCTCGCCGACAGCGCTTTCGCCGTGCCTGCCGCCCTGCTGGCGATGCTTGCCTGTGGAGCAGCCGTTGGCGCGCTCAACGGCATCGGCGTCACTGTGCTGAAGCTGCCGCCTTTTATTCTAACGCTCACAACGATGATGGCGGTAAGCGGTTTCGCCGTGTGGCTGACCAAATCGCGTAACATCGGCGGGTTGCCCGAAGGATTTTCCAGCCTCTGGGCCAGTCTGTGGTTTGCCACGCTATTGACCGCGGTCATCGCTGCTTTGCTGCACCTGCTGCTGGCCCGTTCGGTCTTCGGGCGATGGTGTCAGGCCATCGGCTTCAACTCTCGCGCCGCCCGCGTATCCGGAGTTCCGATACAGGGGATGACCTTTGCGGTTTACGTGATCTGCGGGGTGTGCGCGGCGGTGGCGGGCATACTCTTCACCGCGCAGGCGGAGACAGGGTCACCGGTCTTGGGTCAACGCGTGCTGCTCGACGTGCTTGGCGCGACCGTGTTGGGCGGAACCAGTCTTTTTGGCGGTCGCGGAAAAATTCACTGGACGCTCTGCGGGGTGCTTTTCCTCAGGCTGGTGGACAACAGTTTGAACCTGCTCAGCCTCTCGATCTTCACCATCACCATGGTCAAGGGTGGCGTGATTTTGGCCGCAGCCCTGCTCGATGCGGCGCGGAGCCGCCTCACGATCAGCCGGAAATAAACATGACTTTCGCACTCGAAGTCAGAGGCATCGAAAAGAGTTTTTCCGGCGTGCCCGTTTTGCGCGGCGTGACCTTCGCTCTCGAAGCGGGAAAAACCCTCGGCCTGGTCGGCGAAAACGGCGCAGGGAAGTCGACCCTGATGAACATTCTCGGCGGCGGCGTGCAGGCAGACGCTGGTCAAATGCTGCTCGGCGGAGTTTCTCACGCGCCGCGAACACCAGCGGACGCGGCGCGCGCCGGCGTGGCCTTCGTT
Organism: Opitutaceae bacterium; assembly: GCA_035765635.1. Taxonomy (GTDB): domain Bacteria; phylum Verrucomicrobiota; class Verrucomicrobiia; order Opitutales; family Opitutaceae; genus EW11. Next base: position 138,851 of record DASTWZ010000009.1, on the reverse strand, counting down.
CATCAGGAGCTGAACCTCTTTCCCAACCTGACAATTGCGGAGAACATTTTTCTCACGGCATTTCCCACGCGCAGCGGAGCCTTCATTCGTTACTCCGCGATCTATCAACGCACCGCCGAACTGCTGCGCGAGGTGGGCCTCGATACGCCACCAGACACTCCAGTCGAAAATTTATCCACGGGTCAGCGACAGCTTGTCGAGATCGCCAAAGCGCTCAGTCGCGATGCACGCATCCTCATTTTCGACGAACCCACGTCGTCACTCAGTGCGCGCGAGTGTGAGCAACTTTTCAAAGTGATGGGTCAATTGCGGCGTCGCGGGCTCACGATGATTTATATTTCCCATCAGCTCGGCGACGTGCTCCGACTCTGTGATTCCGTGGTGGTTTTGCGCGACGGCATTGTCGCGGGCTCGGGGCCAACTCGGGAATTCACCGCGGACCGCCTGGTCGTCTTGATGGTGGGACGAGCGTTGACCCAGCTCTATCCCTCTCGGCGCGGCTCGGCGCGCAGCGAAATCGTTTTCGAGGCGCGTGGCCTGGGTGAGCCGCGGGTGATTCATGACATCAGTTTCGCGCTGCGGCGCGGCGAAATTTTAGGCGTCGCCGGTTTGATGGGTGCAGGGCGCTCTGAACTCGCACGCATCCTTTTCGGGTTGGATCCGCATTCGCGGGGCGCAGTTTTTTTGGAAGGTAAAGCGCTGCATCGCGCTTCGCCGACAGAACGCATTTCCCGCGGCCTGGCGTTCCTCACGGAAGATCGGCGCCACGAAGGTCTCTGCCTCGACGCTTCAATTGCGGACAACCTCATGCTGGTCGCGTTGCGAGACTTTGCCCGAACTCCGCTTAAACTTCTCAACCGCGCCATGTCGCGGGCCACGCTGCAGAAAATCCGTGAGAGAATTCGCCTGAATCAAAACGCGCGCGACGAGCAACCGGTCCGAACCCTCAGCGGCGGCAATCAGCAAAAGGTCGTGCTCGGCAAATGGCTCCTCGTGCAACCACGCGTCCTCATTCTCGACGAGCCCACGCGCGGCGTGGACGTCGGAGCCAAGTTCGAAATCTACTCTCAAATCCTGGAGCTGGCCGATGGTGGCGCGGGAATTTTGATCATCTCATCCGAAATCGAAGAGCTCCTCGGTCTCTGCGATCGCGTCTTGGTCATGAACCGCGGGGAAATCCGCGACGAACTTTCCCGACCAGAGTTTGATCGCGAACGGATTCTCCAGTCGGCGTTGCCCGCTGAACTTTTTTCCTGATGCGCGCATCGTTCAATCGGCGATTGCTGGATCAAACTCCCACGCTGCTGTTCGCGGTGGCGCTGGCGGGTTTTGGCCTGAGCACACCTGCATTTCTCACCAAAGAAAATCTCCTCAACATCGGCGTTCAGGCCGCGCCGGTCGGCATCGTGGCGACAGGGATGACCTTTGTGCTTCTGACCGGCGGGGTGGATTTGTCGGTCGGCGCCGCGATGTTCGTGGCTGCAGCCGTGGCGGGAAAACTTCTTCTCGGCGGGCAAAGTCTCGCCTTGGCCGCTACGGCGATGCTTGGCATCGGCGCCATCTGGGGAGCGATCAATGCCGTGCTGATCGCGCGGTCTCGTATCGCCGCATTCATCGTCACTCTCGCGATGCTCTTTATCGGACGCGGCTTCGCGCTTTGGCTGACCGAGACGCGGGCAATGAACCTTCCAGATTCGTTTCTGCGCGTCGGCTCTGCGCGTTTCGCCGGGATTCCCGCAGCGCTCTGGCTTCTCGGGCTTGTTGCTGGCGCGGCGCAAATCACGCTTTCGTTCACTCCATTTGGGCGGCAGCTGCATGCCGTCGGCCAAGACCAAGAAGCGGCGCGTAAGGCTGGAGTGAATACAAAACGCATCCTGACGTGGACCTACCTTCTCAGCGGAATCGCGGCTGCGCTTGGCGCAGTCACGGCGTTAGGTCAGCTCGGGGCTGTCACTCCGAAGTTTGGGGAGAACTATGAATTCAAGGCGATCGCCGCGGCGGTCCTCGGAGGAACCAGTCTGTTCGGCGGCCGAGGCGCCGTTCTACCGGGAACGCTGATAGGAGCCTTGCTCATCCAAAGCATCGAGAACGGTCTCGTGCTGCGAAATGCCGACCCGTACTTTTATCCGCTGATCACGAGCGCAATCATCTTCGTGGCGATCTGCCTCGACCGCGTGCGCAGTGCGATCTTGGCCAAGCGCACGCGCAGGCACATCCGCGTCGAGGCAACGACCTGAGACCTCCGTTCCGCACTCATCCCGTTTTCGCGGTATTCGTATTCGAGCGGGTTCATCGCAACTCCAATGGGGTGTCGCGAAGTTTCCTAAAATGAAAAATAGGGTGTCGTTTTAAGCGACTGCCCCAGGGGAGAGCTCATCGCCAGGAGCGCCGAGCCCACTATCGCATTGCTTGTCGCGCATTTTGCTGCCTTTTCCGCAATACTTTCTCCCCGCGGAAAAGTTATCCTCGAAAAACTGCCATCCGATGAAACTCCTGCCATTCGCGACGCCCATCAGGGTCGCCGTCGCCAGCCTGTTCTGCATTGCTCTCTCCACCAGCACGGCCAAAGCGGCCTGCGCTGCTGTTTCTTTACCCGCTATCCAGGTCAACCGCGACGGACACTATCTGGAAACGGCAGATGGCCGACCCTTCTTCTGGATGGGCGACACGGCCTGGCGGTTGATCCATGGAACGACTCGAGATGAAGCCAGTTTCTATCTTCGAACTCGGGCCTACCAAGGGTTCACGGTGATTCAGACCACCGTCCTCGAGGGTTCTTCTCGCGATGCGGTGAAACCGTTCACCGACGATGATCCAAGCCGTCCAAACGACGCCTATTTCGCGCGAGTGACGGAGATCGTCGATGAAGCCGCCGATCACGGATTGTACGTCGCATTGATGCTCACTTGGGGTGACGCGTTGACTGCCCCATGGGGTGACGGCCCGCGCTTATTTCGCCTCGACAATCTTCCCGCGGCGCGAGCTTACGGACGGTATTTGGGAGATAAGCTCAAAGCTCGAACGAATGTGATTTGGCTCCACGGAGGCGACCGCCCTTCCCGCCTCGATCCAAAACACCCGCGCAAAGATGCTCGCGCGGCGGGTTTCGCCGATGACTACGACTGGAGGCCGATCTGGCGTGAGATGGCGGCCGGGCTGGCGGAAGGCAGCGGAAAAGATCCGCTCTGCAGTTATCATCCTGGTGGTTTCGAAGTTACGTCCGGAGATCTGCACCAGGAATCATGGCTCGATTTCAATGCGATGCAGAGCGGCCACGGCGAGGGCCACGACGCCCCGGTTTGGGAGTGGGTCGGACATGATTTTACGCTCTCTCCGGCTAAACCCACGCTCGATCTGGAGCCCAATTACGAAGATCACCCTGTGAGTCCTTGGCCCCAGTGGGATCCGTCGCTCGGCTATTTCCGCGACTACGACGTGCGCAAGCAATGCTACCGCTCAGTTTTGGCCGGAGCTTGCGGCGTGACCTACGGGCACCACGCCGTCTGGGCCTTCGCCGGAAAACATAATCCCCCAATCAATTTCGCGGATCGCGACTGGATCAGCGCAATGGTCCGGCCTGGCGCACAACAGATGATATATCTTCGTCAGCTGATCGAGTCTCGACCCTTTTTTAGCCGGATACCGGATGATACTGTGGTGCGCAATGCCGCGCCGGCGCCGGCTCAACATATGACCGCGAGTCGGGATGGAAACGGGTCATATATATTCATTTACTTTCCTTGTAGAGATCAGCCCGCGACCCTCGATTTGACGCACCTCCCGGCAGCGCAGTATCGAGGGTGGTGGTATGATCCGCGAACAGGTTTTGCCGAGTCGATTGGCATGATCGAGGGTCATTCCACGCATGACATAAAAAGCCCCAGCTACGGTCCCGATTGGGTTCTTGTGCTGGATGACATCAATGCGAACTACGCGCCTCCAGGTGTGGTTCGGCTGACTGGAGAGAGTGCTCGATAATGCCCTCACCCGCGCCGGTCATGAACTCGCATAAATTATCATTGAGAGAGAAGTTAGCCTACGGCTGTGGCGACTTCGCGTCGTGTCTGTTCTGGGCCACCTTCGGCAGCTTTCTTTTTATATTCTACACCGACGTTTTCGGCATCAGCGCCATCGCGGTCGGAACCATGTTGGGCATCAGCCGGGCCTTGGATGCATTCTTTGATCCCGCGATGGGCCTGCTCGCGGATCGCACTCGGACGCGCTGGGGAAAGTTTCGCCCTTACCTGCTCTGGGTTGCAGTGCCTTTCGCCGTCGCGGGCGTGCTGCTCTTCACCACGCCCCATCTCGCCGAGACCGGAAAGCTCGTTTGGGCTTATGTGACTTACAACCTGATGATGGCTCTCTATTCGGCCATCAATATTCCCTACACCGCGCTCCTCGGGGTGATCACGCCCGACTCCATCGAGCGCACAAAGGTTTCTTCGGTAAAATTCATCTTCGCCTTCGCGGCCAACATTGCGGTGCAGGCTGTGCTTCTCACGCTGGTGAACCGTTTCGGCGGAGATAATCCTCAACGCGGCTGGCAACTCGCTGCGATGGTCGTCGCCGCAACCGCGATGGTTTTCTTCTTCATCGCTTTCATCGGCACAAAGGAACGCGTCGCGCCACCGGTTCACCAAAAGACGTCGCCGATTAAAGACCTCGGCGACCTGGTTCGCAATGGACCGTGGCTGACGTTGGTCGGCGCCACCGTTGCCTTCGTATTGTTTGTCGCGACGCAATCGACGGTTAGCGCTCATTATATAAAATACTTTGTAGGGAGCCAGCAGCTCGCCCTGCCTTGGAATACCGCTCCCCAGCTCTACACGTACGATCAAAGCATTTCGGTCTTTCTTACCGCGGGATCGATCGGCGCGCTGATTGGGGTCGTGGCGACTGGCCCGGTCGTGAACCGCATCGGCAAGAAGGCGGCCTATATCGGTTTCTTCGCCGTGGCTATTTCATCACGCCTTGGCTTTTTCTGGCTGGGGCCCGAGCAGCTCATGATGATGATCTGCCTTCACTTTATTAGTAGTTTGGCCGGCGGTCCGCTCTCGGTTATATTGTGGGCCATGTACGCAGATACCGCTGACTACAGTGAGTGGAAAAGAGGCCGCCGGGCAACCGGACTGATCTTCTCCGCCTCCATCATGTCTCAGAAATTCTGCTGGGCAATCGCGGGCGTCGTCGTGGGCTGGATGCTAAACGCCACGGGCTTTATACCTAACGTCCAGCAAAGTGCGAGCGTACGGCACGGTCTGGTTCTACTCATAAGCATCGTCCCTTCAATCTTCGGGACTATCTCCATAATTCTGGTTCTCTTCTATCGACTGAACGAAAAGCGAGTCGCCGAAATCCAAGCCGATTTGACGGAGCGCAGGGCCATCAATCCGGCATAAATAAAAAGCTCCTTTCCCGATCGAGGAAAGGAGCTTCGACCCAACCAAGATTATATTATTGTTATGGATTCTGCACCACCGACCAGACCGGGGTGTTCACCGTCCAGCCCGTGCTGCCGCTCTCGAAACCGGGGTTCGACAGCACGTTGCTGCCCCCACTTGGTCCCATGAACGTATCGTCGATATAGAGCGTTCCACTACCGCCGGCGTCGGCTACATAAAATATAACGCCGGGGTTTGCCGTGTTGGGCGTGGTGAACGTGATGCTCTTCTCTGTCCACGCCGATGTCGCGGTAAAGTTGGTTTGTGCAATCTGAACCCAGCTGCTGTTCAGCGTTTTGATGAGGAAGTTGCCGGAGCCTTTCACCCAAACCTTAGCCACGTAAGTCGTGTTTTGAGCACAGGTGGCCTGTTGATAAAGCGAAACGTAAGTGGCGCTGCTCGGGATCACACCTTTGGCCGCCCAGCTGCCGGAGTGCGTGTTACCGGATGGCGCGCTAACCGGTGAGATGTTCCACGTTTGAGCCGTCGAAGAATTCGCCGTGAGTTGATTTACGTTCGATCCGCTGCTCGTGCCCGTGGCATTGAGTCTCAAGCTGGTGGCTTGTTGAGGAATCAGCACATAGCCGCCGCTGGCGCCGCTCACCGCCCATCGTTGATTTTGTTGTCCGAGATACTGCCAGATTTGCACGTTCGCCCCGCTGGCGGTCGACTGACCATTCACGTCAAGGCATTGCGCCGAAGCGTGTACGGGTGAGATGCGGTACACGTTTCCGCCAAGATTGGTGAAGATCCATTGCTGATTCGTCGCACCATTGGCCGTGACCACATCGACGTTCGTTGCGTTCGCCGTGCCTGCGCCAGCGACATCGAGTCGAAGACTTGGGGCATTTGCCGGAGCGAGCGTGTAGGTTCCGTTAGCCAGTGGCGCGGTGCCAGCCGTGGGGACCGCGCTGGCTTCATTGGAATAGCCAGACGTACCCGCGCTGTTCACGGCTTTGACTTTATAATAATAACTCGTGCCGTTGGTTAAACCGGTGTTTGTATAAGTCACCGTTGAAACGCCGGTGACGATCGGCGTCGCACTCTCGCCCCCTGTCGACGTTCCCCGGTAAACATTATAGGAAGTCGCGCCCGAGCTGGCGGTCCATGAGAGTGTGACTTGCGCATTGCCGGCCAGAGCGCTGAGGCCGGTTGGTGCGGCAGGCACCGTCACCGTCGAGCCGCTGCCCCATAGGCTCTTGTAGAGAGCGCTGGCATTGGGATTCCAGGACAAGCCTTCCGGTGGCGAAAGTTTATGCTCCAGCGTGCTGGGAGAACCGGTGTGATCGAATAATGTTTCGTAAGCGAGAATGTCAGTATTGGCGCCCAGCCAGTCCCAGATTTTTTGAATAAAGAACGGATTATCATTTCCGCCATGGGCATCGTGAGCCACGCCCCACTCGTCCAAAGCCATCTGCTTTCCATGAGCGCGGCAATAGGCAGAGATGTCATTTAAGCTCGGAACCTTGGCGGCGTTGGCGGCGAACTGCGCATCGGTGAAGCTCGGGTCCCAGAAATCATATATATCCAGGCCGAGAATATCGACGTATGCGTCGCCTGGATACGCCGCCCAGCCGTTAGTATTGCTTTGATTGCCCTTGTTGACACACCAGTCGAACTGCACGTTTGGCGCGGTGCTGCGGATCGAAGTGACCACATTGCGGAAGGCATTGATGAAGGTCGTCTCCAATCCCGTCGTGGCCGACCAAACGTACCAGTTGCCGTTCATTTCCCAGCCGAGTCGGATCACGGTCCGGTTGGTGTTCATGCCATTGTTGGCCAGGTAAGTCCCGTAGCTCGCCCACCAGGAGTTGAACTGCCCGTTGGCCACTTGAACGAGCCCGTTTGACCCGAGGCTCTCTGGCGCCGGCGGTATGGCGATGATGCGAATGCCAGAAAAACTGATGACGTCCGGATGAATCGTCATCAGATCGTTCCAGTTGGTCCGAGCCGGGAAAGTCAGGATCGAATCGATGGGCTTTCCGCGCCAGGAGGAGAACGCGTTGTAAGTTGGGGCGTCACCGCTGCCAGTGAACACGCCGGAATTCCACGCACGGCCGCTGAGGCCGACGTGAGGAACAGCGGCGGGGGCGGGTTGTGTTATCGCGAGGCAAACGAGGAGGCCAAGCAGACCTCCGAACATTCGTGATGATATCAGGGGTTTCATTTTCATTCGGCACGATCAGGGTTTGAGTTGTTGCCGGAATTGCGGGGAAACTGACCTCGCAACCTAGCACTGCCCTGCCGCTGCCCGCGCCACGCAAAACGAAAATATTGGTTTCGTTTTGGTTGGCTGGAGGCGCGGGTTACTGAGCGGGTTCGCCGAAAAATGTTTGGATTTCCACGGATGCGCCTTCGACTAGCGCGCACGCCAGCGTGTGCGGCCAAGGCTTCAGGTGGTCTAGCTGCCAGAGCCGAGAGTCGCCACTGAAGACCACACCAGCAACCGAGGTTTGTACGATTTCAACTTCTCGCGGCGGTCGGTCCAAGCCAACCCCCAGCGCCTTCAGGTACGCCTCTTTTTGTGTCCAGAAACGGTAGAATGTCAGCGGCTGTTCGGCTGGTGTGGCTTTCTGAAATGCTCCCAACTCCGCCTGACTCAGATAGGTCTGCGCCAATAGCGGCAGGTCCTCCGTGGAAACGTTTTCCACGTCGATTCCTACCAGGCGCTCACGGCACAAAATCAGCGCGCATGCGTCGACCGTTTGGGAGAAACTCACCGACAGACGCTGCGAATTGATTTCTGCACGAAGGAGCGGTTTGCCCTCGGGTGTTGTCTCAAATTCGACCGCTTCAGGAGCCAGGCCAAGATAGCGGCCAATCACCCGCTGACGCCATTTCGTGACCGCCTCGCGGCGAAATGACACCAGATTTCGCTGCGCGTCCGTATTTTTTCCGGAGCCATTTCCCAGGTGTTCGCCCGATCTCAGGCCGATCCACGCGAAGTCGCTGCCGAGATGCTTAAACCAGCAATGCGCCGTATCGCGGTGCAAGTTAATAGCACCTTCATGCTGTTTCGCGTTCATTCCCGAGAACCGGTCAGGGGCAACCTTGCCCTACATCCGGGGAAACCCCTAGCCGCTTGCGTTTCTTTATAATTCTTTATGTGCGACTTACGAAATTTATCCCTTTTGCAAATCATGTTTAATTTCTGGACCCTGCAGGCGGCCACTGTTTACTGGCGGCTGTTCCAGGGTTTACCAGCTCTTACGAGAAGATCAGCAAATTCTACTATGAAACTTCCAGCAAAACTCATTCTAGCTCTCTCCGCTGTGGGCGTCTCGACCGGCGTCGCGCAAGTTATTACCACCGCACCCGCTTGGGACGGTGTGACTGCGGCCGCTCCTTTCGGCGAACCGGGGTTTGCCACAATCGGCCAGGTTTTCACCGTGGATCCGAATTTCACGCATCTGGATAGTTTCGCTTTCGCCATCGCCAATACGGCTGCCGAGAACGTAAACTTCGGCGTCTACTTGGCGGCATGGGATTCAGTCGCCGCGCACCCGACAGGCCCTCTCCTGTATTCAGCAGGCCCTCTTCCATTGACCCCAGCGGTAGACTCCTTTTTCCCGGTCTCGGTCCCGTTGAACCTAAGCTTGGCCGGCAATGCGCAGTACGTGTTTTTTCTCAGCGAGACGCCATTTTTCGACGGCGTTAACGACTCTGCAAAAATCGCGTTCACGGGGTATGACTCTTACGCTGGAGGCGGAACGGTGTTTATCAACAACGGCGCCGACGCCAGCTTGCTGAGCTCGACCGCCTGGAACAGCACGCCTGCCGATTTGGCCTTCTACGCTAGTTTTTCGGCGGAAGGGTCACCGGTTCCAGAACCTTCGACTTACGGTCTCATTGGGGCCGGCGCCCTGCTTGCCGTTATGAGCCGTCGCGTTCTCCGGCGCAGGTCCAGCTAACCCGTCGCGAAACGCGTTCCAGCGCAACTCCCGGCGACTCGCTCCACGGCGAGTGCCGGTTTTCCGGCCCAAAGGACTGCCATGTCTTTGCCACGTCTGCGTATTGTCCACGCGGATACAGACGATCTCGAGAATCCGCTCCGCGGAGGCCAGCCCGTGCGCACTTTCAGCGTCAACTCGCGGCTGGCGAAGCGGCACGACATCACCGTCCTAACCTCTGTCTATAAAGCGTCGCGACGCAGGTTGGTTCGCGAGGGCGTGAGGTATCGCCGACTTGGCTTGCGCATTCCGGGTTGGGGCCTTTCCCCGCACCTGTCTTTCATGGCGTTTCTGGGACCGGCAATCGCGCGCATGCCGCACGATCTCGTCGTGGAGGAATTCACGCCGCCGGTCGGATTCAATGGCTTGGTCTGGTGGACAAAGGCGCCGGTCATTCTGAACGTCCAATGGTACTTTTTCGAGCAGTGGGAAAAACGTTATCACCTGCCCTTCAGCCGCTGGATGAAACGCGTCGCCCGGACCGGCCGTTATCGGCACATCATGGTTCAGTCCGACGAGATGCGGCGTGAGTTGCAGCCGTTTTTGCCCAACGCGACATTCTGCAAAGTCCCGTCCGGCGTCGACGACCAGGCCTTCATCCAACGGTCATCGGAAGGCGAGTATGTCCTTTTCCTCGGGAGGCTGGACATCGAGCACAAGGGTCTCGATCTGCTGCTCGAGGCTTGGCTGAAGGTCTGCGGATCGCGGCGAATCCCTCTCGTCATCGCCGGTGAGGGACCAGCCCGGGCGCGCCTCGAGTCGCAGGTCCGCGATGCCGGTCTTCAGCAGCTCATTCGGTTTATCGGCCGAGTGGAGGGTTCGGCCAAACGCGAAATCTTAGAGCGATGCCGCCTGATGGTAATGCCGTCACGTTACGAGACATTCGGCATTGCGGCGTTGGAAGCGATGGCTGCGGCAAAGCCCGTCGTGTGCTTTTCCATTCCTCACCTCAACGAAATCGCCATGGACCCGTGGGCCGTGCACGCCCCGATGCTCGATGCAGCGGGCCTCGGGCACGCGGTGGCCGAGCTGTGGCTACACCCCGAGCGTTGCGCGCAGATGGGCGAACAGGGCCAGGCATTCGCCCGGACCATGCACTGGGACCAAATCGCCCGCCGCCAGGAAGATTTTTACCTCCAAATCCACGCTTCGCATCATGAAAAAACTTAAGATAGCTGTCTACTACCCCTGGGTCTATCTCAAGGGAGGCATCGAGCGCTCGATGGCTGCGCTCATTTCTCGCAGTCAGCACGACTGGACGATTTTCACGAGCCACTACGACCGGGCCAACACCTTCCCGGAATTCGAAAACTTCAAGATTGTCACGGTCGGCAACGTCAGTGTGCGCCGCAACATGGGCTCGGTTTTGCGTGCAGCGGCGCGGATCGCGACGTTGCGCCTGCCCTTGGAAGACTTCGACGCCTATGTGGTGTGGTGCGATGGCCTCGGAACTCTCACCACTCTGCGCAATTCCAGTATCCCGACTTTCTGCATCTGCTCCACTCCCCTGCGTCCGGTTTACGACCGGATTTATGCGCGTGAAGCCCTCCGCAGCCGCAAGCTCCTCGCGAAGATCGCCTACCATTCCTTCAAGCACAGCTTCCGCTTCATCGATCGCATCGCCTGGAAGCGCTTCAGTGGCGTCGTCGCCACCAGCCTGGAAGTGAAGGAGCGGATCGTTGATCACGGGCTTTACAACGACGACGGGAAAATGGTGCTGCATTATCCCGGCATCGACTACGCAGCCGCACCCTCGGATGTGACCTACGAGCCGTTCTTCCTCGTGCCCGGACGAATTTCGTGGACGAAAAACATTGGCCTGGCGATCGATTCCTTCCTCGGTGCCAGCCTGGCTCCCGAATGGAAACTCAAGATCGCCGGCTTCGTGGACGAAAAGAGCCGCCGCCACTTGGTGGAACTGCAACAGCGCGCGAAGGGCGATCCGCGGATCGAGTTCGTCGTCAGCCCAACGGACGAGGTGCTCAATGATCTTTATCGGCGCACATCCGCTGTTCTCTTCACTCCGCTGAACGAAGATTGGGGCATCACCCCGCTCGAAGCCATGATGCATTCGAAGCCGGTGATCGCCAACAACCAAGGCGGCCCCTCCGAAAGCGTCATCCCCGGTGTGACCGGATGGCTGCTTCGTCCGAACAATGTGCAAGCCTGGTCCGAGATGATCACCCGCGCGGCGAAAGATCCCGAACGCCTCCGCTCGATGGGCGCTGCCGCACGCGAACATGTGCAACGCTACGATTGGTCTCAGTTTTTCAATGGAGTGGACGATCTCATCTCGCACGGCGTGAACGCTTACGGACCCGTTCGACAGCCCAGCCTTCAATTCGCGAACAGTTAAGAGCGCATGCCTAAATCTTCCTACGATCCCGCCAGAATCATCGCCGCCAACGCCGAAGCGGAAAGCACGCTTTCGTTTCAAGAAATGCGTGAGCGCTTGGTGCTGCGCTGGCCTTTGTTGCTGGTCTGCATCCTCGTGATGCCGCTCGTCGCGGCTCTGCTGACATCGCTCGTGCCGCCGGTGTACAAGAGCACCTGTCAGCTCTTGATCCGCCACGAGAATGGAAGCGCGCCGCTCCTCGACAGCGCGGGTAAGGACACGACCGACGTCTCCGCCCCCGCATCGGCCGAACTCATCAGGACGGTCCCCGTGGTCTCGCGCATGATCGAGACCGTCGGGGTGACAGACGCGGACGTCGCGCGCCCTGCCTACAAGGTGTTGTTTCGGTATGTCTTTCGCCTGATAGCTCCGCTCCTGCCCAAGGATAATGACGGCGGCGTGGCGGATCCTGCCCTCAGCCGGTCCATGCTGGCGAAAGACCTGAAGGATTCGATCAAGGTCACGACGCTGCAAACCGATGTGCGGCCCTTCGGCCGTCAGGACGAGTTGATCGAGATCAATGTTTCTTCGACCAACGCGCAAAAGGTCGCGCAAATGGCGACCGCGTTGTGCGAGGCCTTCATCACCGAACACAATCTCCGATCCGAAAAGGAAGCCCAGCAGACGTACGATCTCCTGGTCGATGCGGAAAACAAGACGCGCGCCAAGATCAAGGGACTCGCCGAACAGCCCCTCGCCAGCGGAGATCTGGGCGGCGCCACCGAAACCAGCGAGCGGTCCATGCGCTCGCAGCCTCTGACCGAAAGCCTGGCCCGCCATGTGGCGGACTTGCAGCTCGCGTTGGTTGAAGCGCGACGGGTGTATGGCGAGAACTCCGCTGAACTGGCCCGCGCGCGTCGCACGCTCGAGGAAACACAAGCGATGTACGGCAGACAGGAAGCGCTCGATGGCCTCAACTCGGTTTTGGCCTCCGTCAAACAGCGCCAACGTGAAGCCCTCCTCAACCTGGAACTTGCCCGCAAAAACCAGACAGGCCTTTCCATCGTCGAGCCAGCTCTGCCACCGAAGGTGACGAGCCTCGTGAAACTGATGCGCTATGCCGTGCCGGTCGGCGTCAGCGGCGTGCTGGGCGCCATTCTTGGCCTCGGCTTGATCGTAGTCACCAGCGCGATCGACGAAAAAGTCCGGTCGCGTTGGGACGTGGAGCCGGTCACGGGTGCGACTTTGCTCGGTCAAATTTCCAAGGACTCAAAGAACAAAAACGACCGCGCTCCGCTTGATCGCGCGGTGTTCTTCAAAATTCTCAACGCTCTCGAAGCAGTGGAGGGAAATGGCGCCCGCGTCCTCGATATTGTCACCGCAGGAAGCGATGAAAATGCCTCCGACGTGGCGTTGCGCCTGGCCCGTGAACTCGCCGCGAGTTCCTCTCAGCGCGTGCTGCTGGTGGATGGAAATTTCGAGGGGCGTCACCTCAGCACGGCGCTGGCGAACAGCTCGGCTGCCGGCATGGCGGAACTTCTCCGTGGGTCGCAAGGCGTCGCCGTAGGGAACCTGCTCGTCGCGCACAGCGAAGGCTTTCGATTTTTGCCGGCGGGCAAAGCGGAGACAGCGCTCGCCCTGGGCTTCGTCAAAGCCCGCTGGGTCGAAGTCCTCGCCCAACTGAAAAGTCAGGCCGATATCATCGTCATCGATGGAGGCAGCCTTCACACGGGGCGCGTGACGCACACGTTGGCGAACGAATCCGATCTGCTGGTGCTCGCGGTGCAAGCCGGTGTGACCCGCGTCGATGTTCTGGAAAGTGCCAGCGATTACCTTCGCACTCTCGGTCGGAAATGGCTGGGAACGTTGCTCTTTTTCAGCCGCTGACCCTGCGCGATCGTGACGTACAGCAGCAAACAAGGAGAAACCATCCTCGCCGTGATTTCGGCGGCGTTACTGGCGTTCCTTTGCCTGCTCGTCTCCGACATCAAGCTCTCGTACCAGATCGCTCTCTACATGGCGATCGCGGGCGGCATCGCGCTGCTGATCGTGCCAAATCAACGGGTGGTGCTCGTCGTCCTTTGGATTTTGCTCCACCCGCTCAGCGTCGAAAAGGTGTTCGAGATTGGGGCGCCTCCGCACGCCAACTTTCCCGCGCCCACCTTGGTGATATCGGCTTCGGACCTGGCCTTCTATCTCCTGCTGGCCCGAGTGGCCCTCGAATGGATCGTCTCGCGAAAAAGACCTTTTGCCTGGCCCTCCGCGGCGACCGCGTACGTGGCGATCTGTTGCTGGGTCGTGCTGATGTTTTTCACCGCGCCTTCGATCGGTGGCATTCAACAAATCATGCACTGGTGGAAGATGCTCGCGTTTCTCCTGGTGTTGCCCGCCGCGATTCGCACGCGGGCCGAATTCCTCGCCGTCATGGCGGCTTTGGCGTTCGCCGTCGCAAGTCAGGCGGCCGTCGTCTGGGTGAGCTGGCGACTCCACAAGCCGATCGGCTTCATCACACTTTTCTCCTCCTCGAGTTTACCGCTCATCAATTTTAGTGGCGGCGGCGAAAGCGCGCTGCATGTCCGCGCGTCCGGCACGTTTGGCCAAGTCAATCAACAAGCCGGTCTGCACGTTTTCTTCACCCTGCCAATTCTCGGGCTCGCCTTTGTCCGCAATCCGCTTTGGCGAATCGGTTCGCTTTGCGCGGTGGCAGCCAGCATGTCGGCCGTGCTCGTGACTTTCTCGCGCACCGCTTGGGTCGCCTGCGTGTGCGCGTTTGTCTCGATCCTGGTGGTGGCCGTTCTCTTCAAGAGGATGCGCCGGCGAACCTGGATGGGGCTGGGACTCATGGCGGCCTTGGCCGCGGTGGTTCTCGGCATTTTCATTCAGCCGGTTCTCGACCGCATTTTCAAAGGCGACGAAGGCGCTTCGTCTTCGCGGCTGCGCATGGTGATGACGTCCTTCCGGCTGAGCACCGAGCATCCGATTCTTGGGACCGGACCGGGAAACTTTGTCGAGGCGAGCTTGGCGGGCCGTTCACTGAATCAGCAAAGCGCCTCCTGGCTGGCTCCTGGCCAACCGCGGGTTTACGGGGCCATCGAAGGGCTCGAATCCTACAACGGCGTCGTCAACGGCAAACAGATCATCGTGCCGCTACAGGTGCACAACAAGTACCTCCTGGTCCTGGTTGAACTCGGCGTGATCGGCCTGCTGCTTTTCGCGTGGTACCAATGGCGGCTCCTCCGAACGGCATGGGACTGTCTCAAGACACCGGATCCCGCTCTGTTTTGGTCCGCGGCCGGTTTGTTCGGCGCCACGATCGCCACGCAGATTTATTTCATGCTGGAACTCGCGTATGACGACAAGTCCGTGCTCATCCTCATTCTGGCGAATGCCCTGTTGCTGACGCTCCACCAGATCGTGTCCAACGAGCGAAAACTCGCGGCACAACGGGAGATCCTCGCATGAGCGGCCGCAAAGCCAGTCCCATCCGTGGCAGTCTCCTTCTCACGGGCGGAAGGCTAGTCTCGTCACTCAGTGGACTGATCCTGGTCTGGCTGATTGCCCATCGAGGCGCCGGCGACCTGGGCGTGTTTCGCACGCTTTTTTCCTTCTTTCTCGTGGCGGAGCTCTTCCCTCTGCTCGGGCTGCAGATTTTTCTCATGCGCGAGATTTCGCTGCATCGAGACGAGATCAAAAAGTATCTCCTTCACAGCGCCGTTTTCGCACTCGTTGTGAGTGTCGCAGTCGGCTTCGTGCTGCTCGGCCTTTCCCGCTTCGGCGGCTACAGCCCGGAAGTCTCCAAGGGCCTTGTCATCATCACGGGCACCATGCCGGCGACGGCGTTGTACGTTTGCTTCGTACCCATCCTCGTCGGCCTGGAAAAGACCGCCTCGCTCGGCGTTCTCCAGGCCCTTGAAACGCTTGGACGGACGATGATCGGCGCGATCTTTGTCCTCCTTAAGTGGGATATCCTGACAGTTATCACCGTGCTCGTCGCTGTGCGCTGGTTGGTTCTGATCGCTTATTGGCTGTGTATTCGGCGGGACGCGGCGAACGGCCTGTGGCGGTTCGAGCGAAATTTCTTCAAGAGCATCATCGCCCAGGTGCCGGTGTTTGCGGGCATCACGGTCTTCGTCGCGATCTCACGTTTTGCCGCTCCGCTGATGCTGCCGTGGATGCAGGGCGATCGCGCGGCCGGGCAATTTGGCGCTTCCTACGTCATCGTCGACATTGCCCTGTTGTTGCCCACGGCGATCGTGGCGAATCTGATGCCGAGGCTCAGCCTCCTGGCCAAGGATTCGGTCACGCTATTGAGCCGTGCGGCGCAGGACGGAATCAAGATGATGGCCATGGGCACGCTGCCCGTCGCGGGACTTGTCACCCTGCTCGCGAAACCACTTCTCGCCGTGATCTTCAGGAATCCTGACGTGTATGTGGCGGCGGCTCCTCTGCTGCAGATCAACATCTGGCTGTGCGTCTTCATGGCATTCGACCAAGTGCTTTCGTCGGCGATCGTGGCCTGCGGCAAACAGCGTTACGATCTGCAGACCGTGGCGATCGGCGCAATCGCCACATTGGGCATGCTCTTTGGCGGCATCTCGACGATGGGCGTCCGCGGTGCGGCGATCGGCCTGGCGGGCGGTTGCCTCCTCCAACTCAGCGCGCGGTTTGTCCTCTTCGCGCCTCATCTCTGTGGAATCAATCCCCTCCCCTTGGTCTGGCGGCCGGTCGTGGCCACCGGGATCATGATGGTATCTGTTTTCTGGATACCTCTCGCCTACTGGCCGCTCGCGGCCGTTGTCGGCCTGGTCGTTTACATCTCGGCCATGAAGCTCCTCGGCGCGCTTAGCGAAGAGGAATGGAACGGCATCAACATGCTCCTGCGGGCACGGAAAACCTGAACCACATGCAAACCTGGTCCGAAACCATTCGTTTGATGAAGTCCGATATCCGGCGTCGGGTCGCGTACGAGCGACGCAAGCCGGGGCTGGGCTCCTCGCTCTCCATCGCGTTCTCTCCCGCCGGAATCGCGCTTTTGATCTTTCGTGTGCAAAAATTTTTGTACGGCAAGCGACTGCGCCCGCTGACGAAGCTGCTCGGCATCGCGAACATGGTGCTGTTCACCACGGAGATCGAGGCCGACGCCACGATCGGAGAAGGCTTCATCATGCTGAACCCGAATGGCGTGATGATCCACAATCACACGCGCATCGGAAAGAACTGCACCGTCGCACACCAAGTGACGATGACGATCGGACCGCGCCCCGGTCTCGATGTGGTGAATGATTACATCGATATCGGTGACGATGTCGTGATCAGCGCCGGCGTGCGCATCATCGGCAACCTGACAATTGGCGATCGCGTTTTTATCGCGCCAAACACCGTTGTCGCGGCGTCCATTCCGGACGAACACGTGCTGCACGGCAGGCACCTGAAAGCGCGGAGCATGGCGGAGGTCGCATGACGTTTGCGCGCACACGCTTTTTGATCGCGCAGGATCTTCGCGAACGCGCCGAGCGGTCCGGGAAACGGTACGGTTGGATTTCTTACTTGAAGGTGCTTTTCGATCCGCCGGCACTCGCCGTTTTGATTTTTCGCCTCCAGGCCTTCGTTCACGCAAAAGGATTTCGGCGCATCGCGACATTCCTGCGTTACGTGAACATCGTCTGCTTCTCGATCGATATCGGATCAGGCGCGCAAATCGACGCGGGATTCATCATCTATCATCCGAATTGCGTGGCGATCTGCGACGAATGCGTCGCCGGCAAGAATCTTCACTTGGTGCATCACAACACGGTCATGCTCGATCCGCGAGACGTGACCCGTGACGGACGCATCGTGATCGAAGACGACATCATTCTGGGCTGTGGCAGTCGCATCATCGGTCCGGTGAAAATTGGGGCGAACTCGTTCATCGGAGCCAGCGCCGTGGTCACGGAGGATGTGCCTCCGTTCACGTTCTTCCTGGAGCCAGAGTTCACGCATTCCGAGGAGTAAGACCGACCGTGGATGCGACACCCGCCATCTCCATTATCATCGTCAGTTACAACACGCGGCAGTTGCTCGCAGACTGTCTGGCGTCGATCCGCACCTACGCTCGAAGCGCGGAGATCGAGATCATCGTGGTCGATAACAATTCGGCGGACGGATCGGTCGAGATGCTGCGGGACGAGTTTCCCGAAGTGCGGCGGATCGAAAACAAAAACAATCCCGGTTTCGGCGTGGCCAACAACCAGGGCTTCGCGATCAGCCGTGGCGAGTTCGTTCTTCTTCTCAACAGCGACACGGTGCTCCTCGAGGACACACCCGGAAAGCTGCGCGATTTCATGCTGCGCCATCCGCGTGCGGGCGCCGTCGCGCCACTGGTGCGCCTGATGGATGGAACACGCCAGCCGAAGACCTACGGGCATTTGCCGACAGCCCGCGTGGTGTTTAACCAATCGCTGCTGCTCTCTTCGCTTTTTCCGCGCTCGCGTTCGTTCGCCGGCATCTTCGTCGAGCATAGTTTCGGTCGCGAAATGCAGGTCGGCTGGATCTCGGGAGTCTGCATGCTGATTCGTCCCGAGGCCTATGCGGCCGTCGACGGCTTCGATCCCGCTTTTTTCCTCTATGCGGAGGACATCGATCTCTGCCGGCGAATCGTGAACGCCGGCTGGACCATTCACCGCATCGATGATCATGCGATCAAACATCTCTGCGGCGGAAGTTCCAAGTCGGACCAAATCGTCATCCGCAATGGTGTTCTCCAACAGCGCAATTTTCTGCGGCTGATCGACGCATCCACCGGCCCGGCAGGGCGCGCATTCGCGCGCGTCTCGCTGGCGGCGGGTCTGGCGGCTCGCGTCGCCTTGCGCGGACTGCGTTTGATCGTACGCCCGCACGGCGGTCGTCTCTCGTTTCATGTAAGCCTCAAATGTCTGGCGGATATCCTCGGAGTCGCCGGCGAACTCGATTCCGCGCATGCACGTCGGAATTGACGCACATCTGTTGGGAAAACGTGTGGGCGGCGTGGAGCGCGTCGTTCGCATGCTGGCTGAACGCGTGCCGCCTCTGCTGCCGGACGTTCGGTTTTCGCTCTTCATCAAGCGGGATTACGAGCCGGATTTCAGCGTCGCGCCCAATGTCAAACTCGTGCGCGTCGGCATTTCCGATCCGCTGCTTCAACGATCGTTCGTCCTGCCCGTCCTCGCCCGTTCGCAACGACTCGACCTGCTGCACGTCCAGCGCATCGCCCCGCCTTTCACCGGTTGCCGCGTCCTCGCGCACGTTCACGATCTTCTTCCACTCACACATCCAGCCGATCACGCGGGAATGAGGGACAGGATCGTGCGCGTCCTCACGCCCAGGACCCTGCGCCGCGCCGATCACGTGCTCACGGTCAGCAACAGTGTGCGCCAGGAGATCGTCGAGCGGTTTCCTTTTTGTCGCGGAAAAGTGTCGTCGATCTACAATGGGATATTGGCAGAGCATTTTAGGCCCGCGTCAAAAGCGCTTCCTGGAGTTCTCCACCGCGAGCTGAAGATCGCTGGGCCTTATGCCTACTACCTCGGAGCCATTTCTCCTCGGAAGAATCTGGAAACCGTGATTCGCGGATGGGCTGAGCTGCGAAAAACGCAGCCAGCTTCCCCGCTGCGGCTCGTGGTTTCCGGAATCAGCCGCGATCCCGAGTTTGGCAGGTTTCTATTGCAGTTGAGCAGAGACCTGGGTGTGACGGACACGATCTGCTGGACCGGCTATCGAAGCGATGCCGAGTGCCTCGAGTTGCTGCAACACGCGCGGGTGTTTCTGGCCCCTTCGCGCGGCGAGGGCTTCGATCTTCCGGCGCTGGAAGCGATGGCCTGCGGCGTTCCCGTCCTCGCATCCGAGTTGGCCGTCCATCGCGAACTGCTGGAGGACCGGGCGCTGTTCTTTCCCACGCTCGACCCGGGCGCGTTCGCCAAACAACTCCTGCAACTCGCGTCCGACGAACCCCTGCGTGCGCGGCTGATCCCGGCCGGGCTGCAACGCTCCGCCACCTTCTCTTGGGATCAAACGGCCGCCGAAATGGCCGATTTATACCAGAAACTGCTTCCGGCTGCTCCGCACCTGTCGGCCGTGCCTGCTCATCTTACGCGGACTTCCTAATCCGCTTCCTCCTTCAACTCACATGTCCAATTCGCTCCAGTCACCCCGCCTCTCGGTCAGCCATGGTGAGTCCGTGCGTCACCCCGAGCAGTTCGCGTCGCTTGGACAGGCGCTGGTGAATGCCGCGAAATGTTTTCCCTCGCATGAGGTGATCTGCGTGCAAGCGGATGGTCAGGAAATCCGGCTGACCTACCCTGTGCTTCTGGAGCAGGCGAAGCAGATCCTCGGAGGGCTGCGGCAAGCAGGTCTGAAGGCCGGGGCTCATGTTTTGTTTCAGTTGGAGCACAACCAGGATTTCATCCCCGCCTTCTGGGCCTGTGTGCTCGGAGGAATCATTCCGGTTCCTCTCGGACTTCCCCCCGCGTACACCGCCGAGAATGCGACCGTGGCCAAGCTGCGCAATGCCTGGCGCCTTCTCGATCATCCGCCCATTTTGGCAGCCGACTCGAACGCGCCCGACTTGCAGTCTCTGGTCAGCGCGGACAAGTCCTTCCGTATCCTGACCGTGAATACGCTCCGGCGGCATCCCGCGGATGCGACGTTTCACCCGAGTCAACTCGACGACCTGGCGCTCCTGCTCCTCACCTCCGGCAGCACGGGAACGCCGAAAGCGGTCCAACTGACTCATCGCAACATCCTGGGACGCTCCGCGGCGACGGCCCAGATGAACGCCTTCAATGAACACGACATCTCGCTGAATTGGATGCCCCTGGATCACGTCGGCGGACTCGTCATGTTTCACGTGCACGACGTGTGCATCGGCTGCCGGCAACTTCAGCTGCGTCCCGATTACATCCTTTCCGATCCGCTTCGCTGGCTCGACTGGATGCACAACTACAAAGTCAGCATCACGTGGGCGCCGAATTTCGCGTTCGGTCTGGTTAACGATCAACTCGAAGACCAAAATCCCCGGCGCTGGCAGCTCGGCTCGCTTCGTTTCATCCTCAACGGCGGTGAAGCGATCGTGAGCAAGACCGCGCGGCGTTTCATCGAGCTGCTCGTCCCACATGGACTTCCGCCCACGGCCATGCGTCCCGCCTGGGGCATGTCGGAAACCTCGTCTGGCGTGACGTTCTCCGATCGTTTCACACTCGATCGCACGACAGACGCCGATCCCTTTGTCGAAGTCGGTCTTCCCGTGCCCGGGGTCTCGATTCGCATTGTCGATCGTTCCGATGCGCCAGTTCCGGAAGGCAAGATTGGCAGCCTGCAGGTGCGAGGCATCACGGTGACGAATGGTTACTACAACCACCCAACGCTGAATCAGGAAACGTTCACAAGCGACGGGTGGTTCAAGACCGGAGATCTCGGCGTGCTGCGCGATGGACGTCTCACGCTGACGGGGCGCGAGAAAGACGTCATCATCATCAACGGCGCAAACTATCACAGCCACGAAATCGAGGCGGTCGTTGAAGGCGTGGACGGCGTCGAGACCTCCTTCACCGCGGTCTGCGGCGTCCGCCTTCCCGCGCGGGACACCGACCAACTGGCGATCTTCTATTGCCCGCATCCCAGTCACCGCGGCGACCTGCCCGCGTTGGAGCGAGCAATTCGGCAAGCGGTGATCAGTCACATCGGCGCAAATCCCGACACGATTCTTGCGCTGGAGAAAACGCAGATTCCCAAGACCGCCATTGGCAAGATCCAGAGAAGCCAATTGCGACAGGCGTTCGAGAACGGTCTGCTCAAATCGGAAATCACGATCCCTTCCCAGCCCTCGTGGTTCTGGCGCCGCAGTTGGACGCTCGAACCCATCGACGCTTCTCCCGCGACTTCGAATTCCGTTCAGTGGATCCTGGTGAACCGCGATCAGTCGGACGCGGCCGTGAAACTCGCGTCGCTGCAGCCGGGACGTCGCAGTCACATCGTCAGTCACGGGTCGAGTTTCGCGATTGGCGCAACCTTCAGTCACACGGCCGAGCTGAACACGGCGCGGGACTACAAGAGACTGGTTGCGGAGCTGATCGCGCGGGACGGTTATCCGGAAAACATCGCCCTCTTCTGGACAGCGTCCGAAGCGAGCCTCGCTGAATCTGGGATTGGCGGACCACTGGCCGAACTTTCCTCGATCTTGTATTTTGCTCAGGCCCTCGGTGAGCATGAGCAAACGGGAACCAAGTGCTCGCTGCGCGTTTTCACGACTCGCTCGCAAGCCGTGCGGCAGAGCGACGTGATTCAAGCTGAGCGAGCCGCGCTGACAGGTTTCCTGCGAAGCCTTCCCGAGGAGATGCCGTGGCTCTCCGCCTCGATCGTCGATCTGCCCAACGCGGACCTGAATGCGCAGTTGAGATCAATCGCACTCGAGCTGGCCCAGCCTTGTCGCGCTCGCGAAGTGGCTTTCCGCGGCGGCGAACGCCTCGTCGTTCGCCTGGAATCGGTGTCGGACGCCGGTGGCAGTTCTCCTCTTCCCCTGAAAAAAGGAGGCTTCTATTGCGTCACGGGCGGCCTGGGCGGCATCGGCTGTGAGCTTGTCCGTTATCTCTGCGGAGAACAGCAGGCGCGGGTTCTCGTGCTCGGGCGCACCGCGTGGGCGCGCTTGCGGCCAGAACAACAGGCCTTCGTCGCCGAGCTGCAAGACATCGCGCGCGGGGTCGAGTATGCCTCGGTGGATGTCGGTGATGCTGCGGCTGTCGACAACGCGATTCGCGCCGCGACGACCACCGCCAAGGCTGAGCTCGACGGTGTTTTCCACCTGGCCGGTGTTTATCGCCCCGGTGCGCTTCATGATGAGGGGCAGGCTTCCCTGCTGTCGGCGTTCTCGCCCAAGCTGGCAGGCGCTGAAAACCTGGCGCGGCATCTCGACGGAAATCCGGACGCGCTGTTCGTGGCCTTCTCGTCCGTGCTCGGTTACTTTGGCGGGTATTTGCATTCCGGATACGCCGCGGCCAACAGCGCATTGGACGGATTCGTTCACGAACTGCGCCGTCGCGGACGCAAGAATAGCTTTTCACTTGGCTGGTCGACGTGGGCCGATCGGGGCATGAATCGCGGCTTGGGCAATGCCGATGCCACGCGCGCCAAGGGCTATCTGGAGATCGATCTGGAGTCTGGTCTGCAATCGCTGCTGTCCACGCTGCGCGGCGCCGATGCGCATGTGCTGATTGGTTTGGACCACGCGCATCTGCGCATCCGCCAGGAGTCCGGCGGAATCGCCTCGAGCGAAACCGTCGGCGCGCGCATCGCCCCACGCAGCGAAACCGAAAGACAGCTGGCGCGCATCTGGGCTGAAGTATTGAAGCGCGCCGACGTCGGCGTGACCGATAATTTTTTCGAGATTGGGGGCAAATCGCTGCACGCGGCCCGCATCTTCGCGCGCATGGAAAAGCAGTGGGGCAAAGCGCTGCCTCTCGCCACGCTCTTCAAGGCGCCCACGATCGCCGCGCTCGCGGCCCAACTCGAAGCCGCCGGCCAGCCCGCCGATTCCATCTGTAGAATCGATGTGCTGCAGCCGAATGGATCGCTTCCGCCGCTCTTCTGTGTCCCGGGCGGAGCCAGCGACGCGATTGTCTTTCGCGACTTGGCGGCCGAACTGGGCTCGGAACGCCCGTTCTACGCGCTGCAGGCCGCCGGACTCGACGCCACCGGCATGGATACCGAACTCGTAGAAATCAGCGGCATCGCGCAGGCGTTCCTCACGCAAATCAAAAAAATCCAGCCGCACGGGCCTTACCATCTCGCGGGCCACTGCTTTGGCGGACTTCTCGTTTATGAAGTGGCGCAGATTCTTCGCTCACAGGGAGAGAAGGTCGGCTTTCTCGGACTGATCGACTCGGTCGTGGGCGCCACGCTTCCGACCGAAATGCGCATCACGCGGGCGGAAAAGCTGGCTCACCACTGGGCTCAGATGCGCGGCCGTTCTGTGTATTCGAAATTCCATTACGTGTGGTCCCGGCTCGTCGGCTATCGCGAAGCCAAGGAGTCGCGCCGGCGCCTGCACGAGTCGTTTGCGCGCATTGGAGAACTGCATCGTCGCTACAAAGTCAGACCGTACGCCGGCAGCCTGACGTTGTTGATGGCGCGGGATTCGTTTTTCACATCTCGTCCGGCGCGTGATCCGCGACTGTTCTGGAAAGCGAAGGCCGAGGGAGGCGCCGATGTGCGTCTGGTGGCAGGCGATCACGCCTCGATGCTGCAGAAGCCGTACGTGCGCGATCTCGCCGTGCACCTCAACACCTGCCTCACCGAGGGCTCCGCAAGGGGGAGCGAATGAGCGCGCCCCTGGCTTCAGATCACCAACCGATCAGCGCTGCGGGACAATCCCTCGCCCTGATCGACGGCCCGGCTCTGTCGAACCCGCCCGCCCCCGACACTTTGCTCGTCGATCTCCTCGTGCGCGCGGCGCAAAATGGAAGCCGCGGGCTCATCCACCTTTCCGCGGATGGCACGGAAAAACGCCAAAGCTACCGAGCTCTGCTCAGCGAGGCGGAGGTCATTGCGACTCGGCTGCGTGATATGGGCGTCAAGGAAGGCGACCTAGTCATTTTTCAACTGGAGCGAAGTGCAGAATATTTTTCCGCACTCTGGGCCTGCTTCGTCGGCGGATTCGTGGCGGTGCCGACCTCGCTGCCGCCGTCCTACGATCATCAGCATGCCGCCGTGACCAAGCTTCAGAACGCTTGGGACGTGCTCGGAAGGCCAATGATCCTCACCTCCGCGGACCGCGTCGAAGGGCTGCGCGCGCTAGGCCGACAAAACAAATTTGCGGATTGGACCATTCAATCGGTCGAAGCGCTGCGAAATGGAAACCCTGGCGCCGCACGCCAAAACCGAGACCCGCGCGCGACCGCCGTCTTGCTGCTCACTTCAGGCAGCACGGGAATGCCGAAAGCCGTGGCGCTGTCCGACGCGAACTTGGTCCAACACGCGGCAGGCAACGCGCAAGCGAACGAGTTCACAGCGGACGACATTTCCTTCAACTGGATGCCGCTGGATCACGTGGGTGCGCTCGTGATGTTTCACCTGCGCGACGTTTTCATCGCGGCGGACCAAGTCCACGTCACGCCGGAGTCCATCCTCCAGAATCCTCGCAACTGGCTCGAATGGATGCACCGGTATCGAGCCACAAGCACGTGGGCGCCCAACTTCGCCTTCGCCCTGATCAACGATCTCGCTGACACGTTTGCCGGCGAAACGTGGGATCTCTCCTGTTTGCGCCAAGCCATCAACGGCGGAGAGGCGGTGGTGAGTCGCACCGCGAGGCGTTTTCTCCAGTTGATGGCCGCCTTCAAATTGCCCGAGACCGCGATGCGTCCGGCTTGGGGCATGTCGGAAACATCCTCGGGAACAACCTACTTCACCCGTTTCCGTTTGGATACGGTCTCCGATTCCGACACTTTCGTCAGTGTCGGCGGTCCCATTCCCGGCCTCTCGATCAGAATCGTCGATCCTTCAGGGGAAATTGTGGCGGAGGGCGTGACGGGCAGCCTGCAGGTGCGTGGCGCCGTCGTGACTTCCGGCTATTTCAAGAACCCAAAGGCGAATGCGGACGCGTTCACTGCGGATGGCTGGTTCAAGACCGGCGATCTCGGCATCGTTCGCGATGGCGAACTCACCATCGTCGGCCGCGAAAAAGACGTCATCATCATCAACGGCGTCAACTTTCATAGCCATGAAATCGAGGCGGTGGCGGAGCAGGTAAACGGCCTCGAAATCTCCTTCACCGCTGCGTCGGCCGTGCGGCGGCCGGGCAACGATACCGACGAACTCGCGGTGTTCTTCAGTCCGGCTGAGAACGCTGGAATATCCCCGAGGGACTTGTGCCAGGAAATTCGCGCAGCCGTGCTCCGCGAACAAGGTGTCTCGATCGATCACCTGATTGCGCTGCCTAAGGAAAAAATTCCGAAGACGGCGATCGGCAAGATCCAGCGGGCGCAATTGAGAAAGCAATTCGAGGCGGGCGTCTTCGAAAACGAATTGGCCGCGACGACCTTGCCCTCGTGGTTCTTCCGCCGCGACTGGCGGGCGAAGCCGGTGGAAAAAGACGAGACGTTGGAGGCCGGCGAAACCCTTTGGGTCATCTTTCGGGATTCGTCCGCATTGAGTGAACAGATCGTCAGTCGTATCGCGGAGCGCCGCGCGCCGATCGTCACCGTCGATGCCGGTCCGTCGTTCGAACCGATTGCTCCGCGCGCTTTCGTCATCAATCCGGCTTTGGCTGGCGACTACGACAAACTGCTCGAGACGCTCAATGGCACGAAGGCACGCTGCGTTTTCGTTCACCTCTGGAGTCACGTCGAAAATGCTCCAGGCGCCGAGGAGGAAACGGAGTCCGACGGAAAAATGCGCAGTGGCGCGAACAGCCTGCTCCACTTCGCCGGCGCGTTTTCGCGGTGGGCAACGAGCGACACGGATTCGCGGCTGCTCGTGGTTTCTTCTTTCAGCCAGTCCGTCCAATCCTCGGAGGCTGTTTATCCCAGTCTGGGCATCGTTCTCGGACTAACCGCGACACTCCCGCATGAGCTTCCCGGACTCAAGGTGAGCCACGTCGATATTCCAGCGGTGGCTAGACCCGAAATCGTCACGGCTCTCATCGCCGAAGCCACCGCAAAAGAAACCGCGATGGAAGTCGCTCTGCGCCCGAGCGGACGCTGGGTGGCTGGGCTTGCAGCCGTGGCGGAGCAAGCGGAGTCCGCGAAGAGATCCAAATTCAAGAGCGGCGGGCTCTACGTCATCACCGGAGGACTCGGGGGCATCGGAGCGGTTCTCTCGGAGAAACTGCTCCGCGAGTTCGGCGCCGGACTCGTCATCACGGGGCGCGTTTCGGAGGATGAACTCAGGCCGGAGCGCGCGCAGATTTTGCAACGCCTGCGGGAAATCGGTTCCGTCAATTACGAGCGCCTCGACCTGGCCGATTCGTCTGCATGGCCGCGATTGTGGCAAAGCACGCAGGAGTGCTTCGGCCGGTTTCCCGACGGCGTGATCCACCTCGCGGGAGAGTATCACGAGCGCGCATTGGCTGAAGAGACGCCCGGCGGCCTCGCCGGAGCCCTCGAGGCGAAGGCAAGAGGCGCAGCCGTTCTGTCCCAATTTCTGCGGGACAAACCGGAGACGTTGATGGTCCTTTTTTCGTCCCTGCTCGGTTACTTTGGCGGTTTCAATACCGGCGCTTACGCGGCTGCGAATCACTACCTGGAAAACCTCGCGCGTGAGCGTTCGCGCACCGGCGCGGCGAACACGCATTGCATCCTCTGGAGTTCGTGGAGCGATCTGGGCATGAGCCACGGGCTGAAAGACAATGTGGCGCTGCGGGCGAAAGGGTTTCAGGAGATATCGCCCGCCCAGGGCTGGGAGTCGTTGAAGTTTGCGCTGAGCAGTAGTGATCCGGTGATTCTGGTCGGTCTTGATGCTGCCAATCGTCAGCTCGCGCCCTTTCTTGGACTAACCGCCGAATCAGCCTCGGCGAAAGCGGGAAAGACTTTTGTCGCACCGCGCGATGCCGTGGAGAGCAAGCTCGTCGAGATTTGGAGCCAGCTTCTGAAAGTCCCGCAAATCGGAGTGCAGGACAGCTTCTTCGAATTGGGAGGACGCTCCCTTCTGGCCGCGCGCCTTTTTGCCCGCATCAATCAGGAATTTGGCAAGAGCCTGCCGCTGGCCACACTGTTCACGTTTTCCACGATCGAGCAGCTGGCGACGTTGATCAAAGGCAAGACTCGCGCCCCGCTGCTCAATGTTTCCTCGAGCCGGATCATTCCTCTTCAGGCCAAGGGCTCGCGACGCCCGCTCTTCGGCATTCCAGGTCGAGAGAGCAACAACCTGATGTACCGCGACCTGGTGCGCCCCCTCGGCAAAGATCAGCCGGTCTATTCCTTGAAAGTGGACGTGCCCGGTGAGGCCGCTGTCCCCGTCCGGGCGATCGAAAGCACCGCGATCGAACTGGTGAAACAGATCCGCTCCACGCAATCCCGTGGTCCCTATCGCATCAGTGGCCACGGCTTCGGCTGCATCATCGCCTGGGAAATTGCGCGCCTGCTCAAAACAGAGTTGGAGACAATCTTTCTCATCGATCCGCCGCCCGCCGAATTTTTTCAATTCAACCAAGCCGATGGCACTCTGCGTTTTCTTCCGCGCGAGGTTCGATGCCCGCGATTCTACGAACGCCTTCTGCGCCGCGTGAAGACGACCTTGCCCAAGGCGCTGATCGCCGCGGGATGCCGCTATGGCGACGCGACATTGGCGGCGACGTCCGCACCCGTTCACGTTTTTGGCGCAGCGGAAAATGCGGAGCCCTGGCGCGGGCTGTCGCCCTCCGGCTTCGTTTGCTACCCGGCAGAGCGCATCAAAACCGAACTCCCCCGAATTCTTTCATGAGCCTGCCCGTATCCGCTGCTGAAATTCCGACACCCCTTACTGCCCTCAGCCAGGGCCCGGCATTGATGCTGTCCGAAGATCACCCCGCGCATCTCGCTCAAGCGCTGGAACGCGCCGCCAAACTCTTTCCGGAAAATGGCGTCAGCTATCTCGATGCGCGCGGCCAGGTTGAACGCCAGACCTATCCGCAACTGCTCGAGGAGGCGATGCGGGTTGCCGCCGGACTCGCCGCCACGGGTGCGCAGCCAGGCGAGACAGTGATTTTCCAGCTCGAAGCGAATCGCGATTTCATCACCGCTTTTTGGGCCTGCCAACTGAGCGGCTTGGTACCCGTTCCGGTGTCGATCTCGCCCACCTACGAACAGGCGCACAGCGTTTTAGCCAAGCTTCGGAACGTCTGGGAAATGCTGGGCCATCCCCGCATCGTCGCTTCCGACACGCTCGCCGCGAGAGTGCAGGCCTTTGCTCTCCGCGAAAAGCTGGACGGCATGCAGGTGCTTTCGGCCGGAGCTTTGCGCAAAGGCGGAGCGAATCCAGCCGTGAGGCCGGATTCGGACGATGTGGCACTGCTTCTGTTGACCTCCGGAAGCACCGGGAAACCCAAAGCCGTGCGCCAGACCCATCGGAGTTTGCTCGCGTGGGCCGCCAGTGTGGCCGCGTCCTGTCAATTCGATGACCGGGATGTATCCATCAACTGGATGCCGCTGGATCACGTCGGCGGACTTGTGATGTTCCATCTGCGCGATGTGGTCGCAGGCTGCAACCAGTTCCATGCCCCAACCGAGGCCGTGCTTCAGCAGCCATTGCGATGGCTGGACTGGATCGAACGCTTCCGCGCAACCATCACTTGGGCTCCTAACTTTGCCTTCGGTCTCGTCAACGAAGTCGCCGAACAGATCGGCGCGGCGCGCCGCGATCTGAGTTCGATGCGTTTCATTCTGAACGGCGGAGAAGCCATCGTTTCCAAAACCGCCCGACGTTTCATCGAACTGCTCCTCCCGCATGGTCTCCCACCGACAGCGATGCGGCCGGCTTGGGGAATGTCCGAGACCTCTTCGGGGGTCACCTACAACCACGCATTCACACTCGCCTCGACTTCGGACGACGATCTTTTCGTCAACGTCGGAAAACCGATCGCCGGCGTCGCCCTGCGAATTGTCGATTCGTCCGACCACCCGCAGCCGGAAGGGAAAATCGGACGTCTTCAAATCAAAGGCGTGAGCATCACCGAGGGCTATCACGACAACCCCGAGGCCAACAAAGCGGCGTTCACCCGTGACGGCTGGTTCATCACCGGAGATCTCGGCATCATCCGAAACGGAAATCTCACGATCACGGGCCGCGAAAAAGACGTCATTATCATCAATGGCGTGAACTTCTACAGCCACGAAATCGAAGCGATCGCGGAGGAAGTTCCCGGGCTCGAAGTTTCGTTCACGGCGGCCTGCGCGGTGCGCAAGCCCAATGAAAACACGGACAAGCTCGCGCTTTTCTTCTGTCCCAGGCCGGAGTCGAACGTGCCGGCGCTCGTGGAAATGTTGCGCGCGCAAGTGGCCAAAAAAGGCGGCGTCTCTCCGGATTATATCGTGCCGTTGAACAAAGATGACGTTCCAAAGACGGCCATCGGCAAAATCCAGAGAAGCATCCTTCGCGAGCGATTCGAAAACGGTCAGCTGGCATCATGTGCTGTCGGAACCAGCAACGCCGGAAACGGCCACCCGATTCATCAAAAAACGTGGCGCGCTGCTCCCCTTGACGCTCGCCCTTTGCCGACCGGTGCATGCGCTCTCGTTCTCGCCGACGAAGGCCAATTGAGTGATCTGCGGAGTGAACTCCATCGAGCCGGTGCGTCGGTGATCGCGGTGCGCACCGGCGATGCTTTCGCGAAGAGCGGAGAGGAATTTGTTCTCGATCCAAACCGTTTTGACGATTTTCAGGCGCTCTTCGCCAACCTGATGAGCAAACAACGCACGATCACCCACGTCGTGCACGGGTGGAGCTGCGAGCCCACGAGCGAATCTTCGTGGCCTAACGTGCAAACTGCGCCACGAAGGGAAACGTCCGTCGGAAAGGCTTCGGATTCATCACGGCATGCCTCACTTTTCGAGGCCCAGTCGCGCGGCGCCTGTGCTTTGCTGCGATTGCTGCAGGCCTGGCCGAATCCACCCGACGATCGAGCGCCTGTTCGCCTGATCGCGACCGTGCGAAATATTCTCGCGGTCACGCCTGGCGAAATCGTGCGCCCGGAACATGGCAGCCTTTGCGGAATCCTGACGACCTTGCCGCACGAACTCGGCTGGGTCGAACCCACCTTGCTCGATCTCGGCGATGCGAATGGCGTCGCTTCCGCGCAGGCGATCATCGCGGAACTTTCCGCAACTGCGACGAACGAAGTCGCGGTTCGCGACGGCAGTCGCTACTTGCCGACTCTCGAAAACGCCCCGGCCCTCACGGCCGCAGAGCATTCGTTTGCGCGTCCCGGCTCCTTCATCGTTCTCACCGGCGGATTGGGCGGCATCGGTCGTCAACTGATCCCGTATTTGTTTTCCCGATACGACGCCCGGATCCTGAGTCTTGGACGCACGCAGGTGGACAACCTTTCCGACGAGTCGAAGGACTTCATCGACCAAGCCGGCGAACGCCTGCGCTACGCCGCGGGCGATCTTGCGGACCTCCGTTTTGTGGAAGGCGCGATTCTCGAGGCGACAAAAGCTTTCGGGCGAACTCCAGAAGTCGCCCTCCACCTCGCCGCGGAGTATCACGAGAAGGAACTTCTCGCCGAAACCGCTGAAGGGCTCCTTCTCTCGCTTCAGGCCAAGGCGCGGGTTGGCGCCGTCCTGGAGGCTGCGGTGCAGGCCTTCGATTCGTGCACGACGGTGCATTTCTCTTCCCTCCTCGGCGAATTTGGCGCTCTCGGAACGGGCGCCTACGCCGCGGCGAACACGGCACTGGATGCTGTTTGTGCCGAGGCTCGTTCGAGGGGTCGGCGCAGCTACAATCTGCTTTGGTCTCTCTGGACTGGAACAGGCATGGGCCGGGGAACTTCCTCGGATGCCATGAAGGCGCGCGGATTTCTGAGCCTGTCAGTCGACAAGGCGATCGCTTTGATGGAGCTGAGCACCCGCCTTCCGCCAAACCGCTATCTGATCGGTCTCGATGCGGAGAACGCCCTGATGCAGCGTCGGCTCGGGATCAGTGTCGCAGCCGTCGCCTCGGTTCACATTTCCCC
The DNA here is from genome assembly GCA_035765635.1 of Opitutaceae bacterium. Classification (GTDB taxonomy): domain Bacteria; phylum Verrucomicrobiota; class Verrucomicrobiia; order Opitutales; family Opitutaceae; genus EW11. The sequence goes on along the minus strand of DASTWZ010000009.1, from coordinate 107,468 downwards.
GCGAAATCCGAACGAGGCCAAGCTGGCTCGCATTTGGCAGGAGGTTTTGAGCCGCCCCGAAATCGGCGTCACCGAAAACTTCTTCGAAATCGGCGGGCGTTCACTCCTCGCGGCGCGAATCTTCGCGCACATCGAAAAAGAATTCGGCAAGTCCCTGCCGCTTTCGACGCTCTTTCAGGCGCCGACGATCGAAACGCTCGCGCAATTGCTGACTCGGGATTCCGCAACCGCACCCGCGTGCACTGTTCTTCCCCTGAGGAAATCAGGGGCGCGCACGCCGATTTTCTGCGTTCCGGGAGGCGGAAGCGACGCCATCGTGTTTCAGGATTTTGCGCAGGCGCTCGGCGACGATCAGCCCGTTTATGGACTGCAGGCCCGCGGCTTGGACGCGACGCCCGTCGAAGGCGAATTCCCGAGCGTCGAGCAAGTCGCGAAAGATTTCATCGCTGAGATCAAAAAGGCCCAGCCGCATGGCCCGTACGTTTTGGCCGGACATTGCTTTGGCTGCCTCCTGATCTGGGAGACCGCGCGTCAGATGCAGGCTTCCGGAGAAGTGGTCCAAACAGTCGTTCTGATCGATCCTATCGTCAGCAATGTTTTCTCCGGCGAAATTCTCGGGCGCGATCGGCTTCGCTATCACTTTGGCCGATTCCTGCGCATGCCGCTCAGGCAGAAGGTCGATTACTTCGCCGAAAAGATCAGGAATTTCAGCCGCACCTTGATCGTGCGGCAGCGCATCAGCCATTCCTACGACCAGGCGCGGGACATGCACAGCCGGTATCAACTCGGCAACTACAGCGGCGCCGTCGTCGTGGCGCTGGCGCGCGATTCGTTTTACCGCATCGCGCCGAAAAGAGATCCGCGGCGCCACTATGAAACATTGCTGGATCGCCCGGTTGATTACTTCGAGGTCGAAGGCGATCACCACTCCATGCTGCATTTCCCAGGCATCGGCGAACTCGCCGAAAACGTCCGGCGCCGCCTCGCTGTCTCCTCGAACCACGCCATTCTCGATGCACGAGTCAATCGTCCGTAATTTTCAGTCCGCCGAAAACCAGCCATTGCACTCCAGAAACGAGCGCAAATCGTCTATGTCCTTCATGAACATTCGATCTTTCGCGGGTACCCTGAGCGCGGCGGCCATTCTGGCCTCTCCTGCTTGTCGCGCAAAACTCGGCGATCTTCCAAACGATCACCGGCTCTCCGCGAACGTCATGGAGTGCCGCGTCGACACGACCAAAGTGGTCCGCAGCATCCCGCGCAGCCTCTTCGGCACGAATCTGGAGTGGTTTAACTCCGCCAACGGCATCAGCGCGGCGGACGGATCGGTTTCCAGCGATTGGGTAAATTTGGCGAAAGCTCAAGGCGTGGAGAACATTCGTTTTCCGGGCGGCACGCTTTCCGATTACTATCACTGGCGGGATGGGATTGGACCGGTCGCGAAGCGTCCTGTGCGCGAGCACCCCACGGACTCTGGAAAATCGGCCAACGTTTTCGGAACACCGGAATTCTTGCGCTTTTGTAGCGCGGTTGGAGCGCGGCCGCTCATCACCGTGAATGCGGGAACTGGCACTGCCGAAGAGGCCGCGGATTGGGTCGCCTATTGCAATCAGCCCAACAACCGCGATCGCGCCGCGGATGGTCTGTCTGCTCCGGCGAACGTTTCGCTTTGGGAGGTCGGAAACGAATTGTACTTGCCGGGAAATCCAACCGACAAGCAGGTCATCACCGTCAAACCGCAGGTGTACGCGGAGCGCTTCTTGTCCTTCGCGTCGGCGATGAGGAAAATCGATCCGAACATCAAATTGATCGCGATCGGCACGGCCAATTCCAGCATCGTCAACCTGCCTTATCCCGATTGGAACGAAACCGTCCTCGATAAGGTGGCGGACCAGGCGGATTACTACGCCGTCCACAATGCGTATTTCCCGATGACCTTCGGCCAGACGGGAAATAGCTGGAAAGATATTTATCAAAGTCTCTGGGCGGCGCCTGAAGCGGTGGACAAGAGTCTGACCGCTCTCACCGCCGAGATCGAAAAGCACGAGAAGCAGCGGAAAATAGAAATCGCGGTGACCGAGTGGGGCGCGCTGTTTTCCAATGACGCCGCCGAAGTGGATCAGGTGAAGACCATGGGAACAGCGGTCTATCTTGCGCGCGTCATGCAGGTGTTCATGGGGCAGCCGCGCGTGACTCTGGCCAATTATTTCAAGTTCACCGACCGTTCATTCATGGGCTGGGTTGGCTACGACAAAAAGCCCAAGGTACCCTACTATGTCATCCAGTTGTTTTCCCAACATTTCGGGACGCGGCTGGTGTCCGCGGAGGTCGACAGCCCGAAATACAATGTGAAATCGGTAGGCATTCTCGCGGCTCAAAACGCGGTCCCTGAAATCACGGTGTCGGCCTCGCTCAACGACGGCGGAAACAAGCTCTACGTGAACTTCGTGAACCGCAGTTGGAACACGGTGCATCAGGTGGCGCTGAAAACCGGATCGTTCAAAGCGGCGGACAACGCGACAACCTGGACGATTTCAGCTCCGGGTTTGACCGACCACAATGGACGCGATCTGCCCGACGAAATCCCAACCAATCTTTACCAGGAGCCGCAGATCAGCCCCGATCTGAAGAAGCCGATTTCGATCGCACAAGCCACGGTGGCAGTTTCCCGCCCACTCACTTTACCGCCTTATTCCATCGTCACGGTGGAAATGAACGCCAAGCCATGATCCAAACGCTCAAACCAAGGTCTTTCCCGACCAAATCCTGCCTCATCAATGGCGCCGTTCTCTCGGCGCTGATCCTTTCCGGTTGCGCTTCGACTCCGGAAAAGGCGAGCGTGACGCTTCGGCGCAATGACGCGAAGCCCGTCACGGTCGTGGATGCAGCCTCGCTGCCGACAGGCGCCTCATCGCTGCAAATTTCTCCGACGGATAAACTGCGTATCCGTGTTCTCCCCATGAATGCGCCCGCGCAGAGTCCCGTTTTCGAGACCGACGATATTGCGACATACCAATTCAGCCTCAGCTCGCAGCAGTATCATATCATGCGCGGAGATGAACTCGCGCTGCACTTTGGTGCGGACTCGAAGTTGGACACCACCGTCGTGGTTCGCCCTGACGGACGAGTGACGTTATCGAACGTCGCAGAGCTGGTGGCCGCAGGAAAAACTCCCACGGAACTCGCGGCCGATATCGACCAGGCTTATCGCGAGCGCGTCAATCAGCCCGCCTCGTCGGTGATGGTCACGCACTCGAATCTTTCGTTGGCCGAGCTGTCTGGCGAAGCCGTCGTGCAGGCCGATGGAAGCATTTCGGTGCCGAAACTCGGATCATTCAAAGCAGGTGGACTCACTATCGGAGAGCTTTCCGAAACCCTGTCGCAGGCCGCATCCAAGGCCTTTGGCAATACCTTGAGCGCCGAAGTCACGCGCACGAAAGCTTCGCCGACTCAGATCACGGAAAACCGGCGTCTAATCGGCTACGACTCCATCGTGGCGGTCACGAGCGACAGCAAAGTCCTTCTGCCTGAAGTAGGCTACATCAGCACCGAGGGCAAAACGGTCGCAAGCCTCCAGCAGTCGATCGAGGAACTCGTCCACGCGCGGTACAAGAACCCGCTCGCCGTGCAGGTAACTTTGGAAGCGTCCGACGCGCGCGTCGTTTATATCAATGGCGAAGTCGTTCGTCCCGGCGCCTACCCCGTCACTAATGCGCTCACCACGCTGAAGGCATTGGCGCTCGCCGGCGGCGTCATGGATACAGGGAGCCTGAAACAGGTCGTGCTGATTCACCGCAACGAGAGCAACGACGTGTTTGTTTATATTACGAATCTCAATGATTTCGTGATGAAAGGCGCCACGCGAAATGACCTTATCGTTTCGCCCCAAGATATCGTCCTGGTCCCCAAAACCTCTGTCGCGAAAGCGAATCTGTGGGTCCAGCAATATATCTCCCAGATGCTGCCGTTCAGCCGCAACGTGAGTTACTCGTACAATCAGGGTGACACCACGATCCGCTGAGGCGGTTCAGGGCACTTCGTACACTTCGACGAGCGCGCGCCCATCGGATTTCCCGGTGGCGCCCGCCGTGACGACAGCCGTGTAGGCCCCCGGGGCCAGCGTGAGACACAGAGCCGAATCCAATCCCGCGCTCGGAAGTGGGACTGCGTTGATTTGTGCGGTCACAGCGGCAACGGCATTTTCGCCGGTGCTTGGCTCCGTCCAGTTGTCATTCGAAGCGATCGCGCTGTCTCCGGAAAAAACCGTGATCTTGGGATCAGCCATGAATCCGGTGACGCCGTAGCTCGCCAACGCGGGGCCGAGGGCGCGAACGAGAATGGTTTTTGGCCGATCCCCTTCGACGATAAAGCCGACAATCATGACGTGATCTCCCGAACCGACGGTCCCGAGGGTCGAGATATTCGAAAGACGAGATGTCGCGGCGGCGCTGGGATTGACGTCGTAGAACTCCATCAGCGCCGTTCCCGATCCAGCGCCTCCAGAATTCAAGTGAGCCGTGTACGCGCCTGGCGGCAGGACGACATAAAGCGCGGCATCGCGGCCGCCATTCGCGAGCGGGAAGCATTGTACGACTTGGCTTGCCTGACTCACGGCGCTTGAACCCGAAGAGCCCCAGTCGTCGTTCTGCTTCAGTATGTCGGAGCCTTTGTAGAGCGTCAGAGTCGGATTTTCCAAAGCGTCGCTCACGCCGTAATTTTTCAACGTGGGGCCGATTGCCCGGATCAAAACTGGTTTGGGCTCAGTGCCAGCGATGATGAGTCCAGCAATCAGCGTGTCGCCGGGAGTAATATATGCGCGGGTCGATAAATTGATCAGGGCCGAACCGCTTGAAATCGGGGCTCCGGTAACTGGCTCCTCCGGATCAGAGGTGGTGTCATCTTGCGGCGCTGGGGATGAATCACTGCCTGACGGGCTGGGTTCATCGCCCTTGCCGAGGTCGGATCCTGACGATCCGCCGGCCGAGCTGGTGTCCGTGGTGTTTCCGAGATTGAGAGGCTCGCTCGAGGTCGCGACCGCGTTTTTGTACACGTCGACTTTGAAGGTTCGACCAGGGCTGACCTTGTCCAAATAGATCACGAGCTGCCCCGTGTGGGAAACGGGAGTGCTGGTTTGCGCCACGCCGTCGATGAACCATTGAAACTGCCAGTCGCTGCCTTCACTTCCGGGAACAGTGATGACCGTTTCACCGTCCGCTTCGCTGGTCGAATGGGTCAATTCGAGAGGAGCGGCTGATGCAGACGCAGCGTGAAACAGGGAGATCGCGACAATTCCGATGACCGTGAAAAATGAGGACGCGCAGGCGCGAACAAACATGGCTTCTCATCGGCCGCGCGCCGACGCGCCTGAGGGAAATCAAAGTTAACGAACGGTAAACGTGAGCGCCGTCTGGGGGGATCCCCCTGCTTTCAGGCCTGAAAGCTGCCACGCGGAGAAGACCGGCGCGATCACGCAGCAGACCGGGATTTACGGCGTCGTGTTTCTAACTCTTGCCGCCCTCTTCACCTTCGCGCTGATCGTGACTCTCGTCTTCATGCGAGACCGCTTCCTCACGCCGCCGACATTAGACGATTTCGAGAGCGTCCCGCGTCGGGAGCGGGGGAAAAGGAATGGTGGGGAGCTGTTGATACCAGAAAGCGACTGAGGCGATGTCGTCGCGCAGCGGAAGGAAGCGACGCTCGCTCCGCCAGCCCAGGGCTTGGCAGGTCACGCGGATATCCTTCGCGAAGCGGATGGGATCGAGCAGATGCCAGCGGTACAGCCCGAAGCGTTGTTGCGAGCGATACAAGCCGTCGGGTCGCAGCACGTGCGGCATTCCGGCGTACGGCGTGTTGAATTCCTGATAACGTTTCTCGCGCTTGTTTTCGAAATTGAAGGAGCCGCAGAAATAATCCTCGGTGCCCGTGCCGCAGATCGTCGGCGCATCGGGCGCGTCGCCATCGAGGAAAAACTTCACCTCGCCCTCGCCCCACCAGCCATCGTTGTTCACGCCCCAACACATGGTCGTGCCGACGTAGTGTCCCGCCCCGCGCACGCCATCGAGAATCGTGTACGGCTGCATTTCCGGCAACGGGTTCACCCGCCGAAATTGCGCGTGAAAATACCCGCTGTTATCGGGTACCGCGCCGAGCGCGTAATCGATCTGGTAAAACAGCACCGAGTCGGCGACGCCGCGATTTTCCATCGTGATCCGACAGCGACGCTGGAACGGCATTTCCCAATAGCAGTTGAACGCGCTGCCGGGATTCACGCAGACCGCGGCGGAGACCACGGGATTGAAGTTCTCCCGGTTTCCCCAGCCACACGCGAAAAAATCCCCGACCGGACACTCGACCGATGGATGCGTTTGATCGTCCCAATAAAAACGCAGGATCAAATCCCGCCATACGCTGGTGGGCGTCATCCAGATGTGCTGCAGCGCGCCAGGGCCGTCGATCGAGGCAAGTTCCGCGGTTTCTCCGGACTTGATCACGATGTAGGGCCGGCATTTCCAGCCGCGGCCGAGTTCACGCGCCGGATGATCGGCTCCAACCGGGTCAGCCTGCGCGCCCCCGCCCTTCGCGCCGGTGGGATTTTCCGGAGTGATCGAGCGCGTATCCACGTTCAGAATACGGCTGAGCCCCGTGAGCGGAGCGATCAGACTGGAGCCAAAAGAGCTCATGGGAAAAACGGGGTTTCAATCACGACCATTTTTTTAGCCACAAAGAGGCATAGCGCGGCGAGGCCGCAACCAAACCTATTTTCCCCACGAATCACACGAAGCACACGAAATGACCCGATCATATTCCCACGGAATACACGGAGGGCACGGAAACTGAAAATGCCTTCTGCGTCTTCCGTGTCTTCCGTGTAATTCCGTGGGGAAATTTTTTGAATTCGTGTGCTTCGTGTGATTCGTGGGGAAAATAAATCCTCGCGGAATTGAGCGATTCTGCAGGACAGCAGTTCAAGATACGCAAAGAGGATATTTATTAAGCCGAAGGCTCAGAGATTTGCAGAGTGAAACGCAGGGCGTGCTGGAAACCGGCGACGCGGAATTTCGGTCGCGTGTCGGGTCCGCAAGCGCCCGAGCCGACGCCGCGGTGCGCCGCATCGAGGTAAACAATCGTCTCGGGGCGCGGCTTCAGATCGGTGGGATGCCGCGCAGCGAACAGGTCGTCCGCCGTGAGGTGGGAAACGTTGAACTCGAACGGCGCCAGACCGCCGATGCGCAAACTCGCGCCCTCCCCGCTCAACTCGAGCCAGTGCGTGCCGGTACGATGTCCGTTCTCCTGCGGGAGTCCGTACGGTACATGAAGTTCGTCGACAGAACTCTCGTGCACGGCGGTCCAGGTGGACGCGAAGCGATCGCAGTAGTTTTCCCAAGGACCGCGTCCGAAATAACGGACGTGTTCAAAGCCGGCCACGAGATCGAAGCGAATGCCGACACGCGGCAAATCGACGAGCTGTTTGCCCAACGTGATCCGATGCTCGACGAGCATCGCGCCATCCGCGCGTCGAAGAGTATAACTCTGCCGATGTTCCCACTCGCAGCCTGGGGCGGGCGCTGCCGCGGTGTGAACGAGAGTGACCACGACATCCCCGGCCCGATTTCGCGTCCAGGAGCAAACCTTGGGCTCGCTCTGCAGCGGCCGGTCGACGCCAAGCGTCCGCCACTTTCCGAGTGGTTTGGATTCCTGGCCGGGCATGAGTTTTATGCCGTCGTTGTCGACTGCGGCGCGCCACAGTTGCAGAGCCGGTCCGCGAGCGAGCAATTCGCGGCCGTAGTGACTTAGCGAATACAGTGTCGCGGTGCTGCGTTCGAAACCGAGAGCGAGACCGTCCGTCGCCACATGCAGATGTTCGCCGGTTTCGCGCACCTCGATCTCGCGCGGCGCTGGCCGAGCGCGGCTGGTTTTTCGCGCGTCGGCCGCCATTGACCGATCAGCACGCGGCAAAGCGCGCAGTGTGAGTTGCTGCCAGGCGATTTCGTGACCTCGCGGCGCGAAGCTCGTTTCCTTCGAGCGAAAAAAACGCACCAGGAGCCGCACGTCGCTGTTCGCCGGGAGCGATCCCAGGCGCAGCGCGATGATGGCCTCGGCGCCGGGCGCAAGATTCAGTTTCGGCAACGGACCGCGCTTCTTCGTCACTCCGTCGATCTGCAATTCCCAACGTCCGTGAAAATCAGCGAGCGAAATGAAATCATGTTCGTTGCGCACGCGCACTTGGCACGGCGCCGCTCTGACGAGTTCGATCGCGATCGGCTGAGCGAGATGTTTGTGCTCCCACACGGCCGGATGCGGCTCGCGGTCAGCCGACACCAAACCATCGAGCACGAAATTCGCGTCGTTCGGCTCGTCGCCGAAATCGCCGCCGTAAGCGTAAAACTCGCGTCCGTCGGGCGTGGTTTTTCGCAGGCCGTGCTCGACCCATTCCCAAATAAAGCCGCCCTGCAGACCTGGGATCGTTTTGAACAACTGAAAATACTCGTGGAGCGAACCATTCGAGTTGCCCATCGCGTGGGAGTATTCACAGAGGATGACCGGGCGCTCCAGCGGATCGAGCGTCACCGGCAGCGGCGGCCGCTCCCGCCCGGGCGCGACGTGGCGCGCGTGCCGTTCGCCAATTTCGAGGGCGCGGCGCATTGTCGCGACCGACGGAGCGGGTCGAACTTCGTTTCGCACGAGACGATTCCACTCGATGAGCTTCTCGATCGATTCGTACATCGGGCAAATGATGTCCGTCACGCGCGAGCCGTGCGCGTACGTGAGGTGGCTTTGCCCGAGGGAAATTCCGCCCTCGTAATGCACGGGTCGCGATGAATCGTAGCCGCGAATCCAGCCCGCCGCGGCGTCGTGATTTGGGCCGTATCCGGTTTCGTTGCCGAGAGACCAGGCGATGATCGCCGGATGATGTTTGTCGCGCACGACCATCCGCATCGCGCGATCCAGCATGGCGGTCGCGTAGCGCGGATTTCGGCAGAGTTCGTTGTGAAAATCGTGAGCCTCGATGTTGGTCTCATCGATCACGTAGAGGCCGTGTTCATCGCATAGATCCAGCCAGCGAGGATCGTTTGGATAATGCGAGGTGCGGACGGCGTTGAAGTTGAACTGCTTCATCAAACGCACGTCCTGCTCCATCGTCGCCAGCGGCACGGCTTTTCCGTGGTCGGGATGATGATCGTGATGATTGACGCCTTTGATCAGGACGCGTCGGCCGTTGATCAACAGGTTGCGCTCGCGCACTTCGATCTGACGAAATCCGAGCGTCACGCGCGCATGGCTTTCGCCGTCGGGACTGCGCAATGTCACCACCAGCGAGTATCGATAAGGTTGCTCGTGCGACCAGAGCCTCAAACGCGCGTACGGCAGCGCAGCTCGGAGATTGGCGCGACAACGATCGAAACGCAGCGGGTCGCGCGCGGTGGATACCGGTTGCACGAGCGGCTTCGGCAAAATGCTGCGCCCTTCGCGGTCGTAGAGCTGCGCTTCGACCACGGCGTCATCGTGCAGCGTGCGGCGGTAGCCGACTTCGACCTCGACGCGCAACTCGGCGGATTCCTCGCTCACATCGACGATCGGTCGCGCGTGAATCTCCGCGAGATACGTGACTGGCGTGGCGAAGAGGTAGACTTCGCGATGGAGGCCCGCGAGCCACCACATGTCTTGATCTTCGATGAAACTGGCGTCCGACCACTTGATCACGACCGCGATCAATTCATTCGGGGCGTCGGCTTTCAGCGCATCGGTGATATCGAATTCCGCCGGCAAACGTGAGTCCTTGCTCACGCCGACCGGCACGCCGTTCACCTGCACGGCCAGCACGCTGTCCGCGCCGCCGAAATGCGCGACGACGCGGTGGCCTCGCCAGGTTTTTGGCAGATCAAAAACACGACGGTAAATGCCCGTCGGATTCGCTTTCGGAACGCACGGTGGCGATTCGGGCCACGGCATGCGGATGTTAGTATAGTGAGGCCGGCCGTGGCCTTGCATTTCCCAGTTTCCGGGAACGGTGATTTCGCCCCAGCCGCTATCGTCGCTCGCGTTTCGGTTTTCCAGCCACGCGCGCGCGGCGTCGGGATTTTCCGCCAAACGGAAATCCCAACGGCCATCGAGCGAGTGCCACCAGGAGGATTCCTCCCGGCGGCCGGTCAGCGCCTGCTCCTGCTGCGCAAAGTGATAAAACGTCGCGCGCGGCGGGAGCTTGTTGAGCGAAGTCAGCTCGGGAGATTCCCAAGCCTGCCAGAGGCCGGATTTGATCATGTGTTTCTGGCAGGCTGGGAACCCGCGCGTTCTTTCTTGTTACGCTGGATTGGATGGAGCGCCGTGGCTCAAGGCGTGACGATAAACTCCACCGTCATTTTTTTCACCTGCGTTCCTGAGGTTGTAGTCGACGTCACGGTCACCGTGCCGGTGTAAGTGCCCGGCGAGAGCGACGCAGGATTAGCCGTGAGCGTCACCGATGCGGAACTATTTTGATCGAGCACCGATCCGCTCGTGGACGAGACGCTGAGCCACGCCGAATCGCTCACCGCAGTCCAGGGCAGCGTATCCGTGCCAGAATTCCAAATCAGCAGCGTGCCTGTTTCCGTGCTGCCGCCGGATGTGCCTTCGAGGGTGAGCCGGCGATAAGGAAGCTCCAGAACGGGAGCGTACACGGGAGAGCCCGGGTAGTTGCTATAAACCGTGCTGAAGTTGGTATAGACATTTCCGCCCTGCGCCGGTTTGCCCGACAAAGGCGTGAACGCCGCATAGACGGCGCTACCCGCCATCGATCCTGCATCGATGTCGTTGTTCAGCAGCAGCACGGATCCAATCTTCGAAGGCGTGCCGGTGCGGCCGTAGCCGCGTTTGGTGTCGGTGATTTCATTGTGCTGCATCGTCACCATTTCCATCGTCGGCGACGTGTAGTAGACGTCGGACGCCGTCGTGGTGTTGAAATACACTTCCAACGACCGCGTCAGCGTATTGGTCACGGTGTTGTGCCGGAAGTCGTGCGCCAATGTATATAACGTGTCATCCTGAGCCACGGTCGCGCCCGTTCCGTTGAAGCGATCCTGGAACGCGGAGAGCGTATAGTTGATCGTATTGTCCCGATAGAGCTGGAAGAAACCCGGCACCGGAGCGTACGTCGGATTCTGTCCGTAGGAATACGGATTCAGGCCCATGCGGCACTCGTTAATCGTGTTTCCGGCGACGGTGATATCGAGACAGCCCTGGAGCATGGCGCCGGCTTGGGCGGTGCTCTTCGTGGAATCGACGTTGGCCTTCTTGCCGTCGATCGCGTTGCCGTGGATGACCGCATGCGCGAGCGCGGATTGAAGCGCGATGCGACTGGTCGTGTCGGGGATAACATTCCAGGCCGGGCTCACGGTGATTTGGCCGGTGGTAGCGTTGACGCTCGTGACGCGGCGGATCTGGCCGAGGCCTTTTCCGCGAATGATGACGGCGGCAAGTCCAGGCACGACCTTGTCGGTCACGCTGGAAAATGTCGCGGTCGTGGCGGTCGTCGAAACCGGCGATCCGTCAAAGTTCGCCTGATTGTATTCGAAGAGGAAAATCTCGCCGTAGTTCGCGAAGCTGGCCGAGAGACGGATGCCGGAGTTCGTGACCGTGTTTCCGCCGTAGTAGTGATTCCATGAATACTGCTTCGAGGGATTTCTCACGATCATGAAGCGGCCGAGACCCCAGCCATTGGGTGGAGCTTTGTCGACCGAGTTGTCGAAATCCTGCCACGTGCAATCCGTGACGCTGACATCGCTCGAGCCGGACAACTCCACCATGTTGCCGTCGTTCATGGCGTACATGTGGCACTGTTCGAAAAAGACCTGCGTGCCGATGAGGTTGAACAGTTGACCTGTGAGATCGCAGCTCACGAAGGCGAGATTCGTGTTCATCGCGGTCGATGGCGTGAGCGCCAGCCAATCGGAGACGGTGCCTCCCGTGCCGCCCTTGTAGCCCTTCGCGAGCAACGCGACATTTTCGAAACGGAGATTCGTGGCGCCGGAGAAGCCCAGCAGCACGCGCGTCCACGGCGTGACGCCCGTGACGGGATAAGTACCGGTGTCCAATGCGAGATCTCGCACCTCGATATTGGTGCGGCCCGACGCGAACGACACCAGCGTGCTCGTCTGCGATTGTGCGCCGATGATGGTGGATACGGCTTTGCCGTCGCCGAGCAGTCGCACGTTCGACGGCGGCGTCAGGGTGCCGGTCACGCTGTACGTGCCCGTGGGAAAATAGACTGTTGAATACGGCGAAGCCGCGGCGGCGGTGAATGCCGCGGTGACTGCGGAGGTGTCGTCGGTTGTCCCGTCACCCGCCGCGCCGAAATCGGTCTTCACGTTGTACACCGTGCTCGTCCAGGTGATGCCCGAGTTCACGGTTAGCGACACTGGGCCGCTCCAGCCGTAGTGCGCGCCGTGGCCGTTGTGCGCCCAGACTTCATACGTGCCGTTCGCGAGTCCGCTCGGCACGACGAAGGTCACGCGGTACGGATTGACCGAGACCACGCTGCACCACTGGCCGGCGCTGCCGGCGGGCTTGATATAAATCCACGCAGCGGTGGTGCCGCCCTCGTGGGAGAGATTGCGGCCGTAGAGCGAAATCGTCTGGCCAGCCTTCGCTGTCTTCGGTCCGACCCACCAGGCTTCGGTTTGATTGATGGCGATAGGACGTCCGTAGCCCTCGTGGTTCTGTGGCCAGACCAAGTACATGGTCTTGGTAGGTAGTGCCGGATCGAGGACGAAGGCGGTCTTGGTGCCGTCGAGCCGTTGAATCGGCGCGTCGAGAACCGCGGAAGTGGAGGCGTTTTGTCCGAAGACCACGAAGCGCGTGTCTTTACCCTCGTCGTTGCCGGTGTAGCGCGAGAGCTGGTCGCCGGTTGCCATCACGGCGTCGCCGGGATTGGCCTCGCGAATCCATTCGGCGAAGATAGGCGTGTTTGCCGCCGGGTTGCCGTTATTGACCGGCGGATGAAAGCACGGATCCATCCCCGACGGGAGCGCCGGCTCCGGGCTTGGGTGCGCGATGTTGGCCATGTTGGGATACGTCGTTCCGAAGGCCGAGCTTTCAGCGGAGAAAAGAAACGCGCTGACCGTGAGAGCTGCTATGAGGACAGGAAATCTTCGCGGAGAACCGGCGAAGCGAAGGAGGCTGGACCGTACAGACGAACAGCGGCCAGAGGACCGCGGGGTAGACGGAGACATAAGCTATATCCTTTCGATTGATCGCTCGCCTTCTCCGGCGTGAGGTCGGCAAGACCAGGGGACGCGCCGGGAAAAACCAGCGAAACTCAGGGATCGGCGTTGTCGCGTCCGCGGCGTGCTGGAGCAAAGCGTCGTTGACTTGATCGTTAAGTCCCTCCGGCGACAGTCGGGCCGAAATGGCGAACGGAGACGTCGGATTTAGCCGCAAGGAGGCGCAAAAAAACGCAAAAAGGATTTTGGAGTCCGCGATCCGTTAGGTTGCCGGCGCTCCTCGCGGTTGGGGTATTGGTTTGTAACTCCAAACCAAACTACCAGGCCGCTCTCGTGCGACGAATGTCTGAGCCGCGTCGGCTTAACAAAAATCCTCTTTGCTTTTTTTGCGCCTCTTTGCGGCTAAAAAAAAATCGTTTTCAGCAGCGCGTGTGCAGCACTACCATCTGGTGGCATTCGAACCGCGGCACGGTCATCTCAACGCGTCCGGCGTGCGGTTCGAAAGCGAGCGCTGCTCCCTGCGGCTCGAGCGTGATGCGCGCGACGTGCTCGGGAATGCGCACGGAGAGTCTGACGTCGTGAAGCGGAATTAATTCTTCGATCACTTCGATGGATTGGCCGCTCATCTCGGTATTGCCACCGCCGGCGGCAACGGGACCGCCGCGGTTTACGGTCGTCGCGTATAGTAAGTGAACGATCCACCGGCGCTGCGCGGCCTGATGCGTCATCGTCACGCGTGCCGTCGACGGCAAATTGGTCTCGATCCACGTCTCGCCTTTCAACAGCCGCCGCAAACAGGCCCCGACAAATTGCCGACAAATCACCTGGCCGTGCCGGCGATACGCGCTGAAGACGGGATGCGCGAAATACAGAATATTTCCGTGAAGCACACCCGCGTCGTAACCGGAAGGTTCGCGGCGCGCCGGCGCATGTTGGTGACTGCAGAAATGTTCCAGCGTGCGATTGAAGTACGGATCGAAAACCTCGCCGAGACTCCGACCGGTTGTCGCGCGCAAACGCTGCGAACGCGGATAAAGCACGAAGGGAGTGTGCACGAATTCTGGACGAAGTTCGGCGGCCGGCAGCACATAGTCCGGCGTGAAAGCGCTCTCGCCGTGCCACTCGGCGCCGAGATCGAAAGCGAAACCGGAGAGGTCTTCGCGCAGCCCGCTTTGACCAGACAGAACCAGTTTTCCATCGCGGGCGAGATGCGCGGAGATCTTCGTCTCCAAGTGCTGATCGATTCGAATGTCGTCGGGCACGACAATCACATCGTAACGACCGAAGTCGCTGTCTCGGTCGATGAATTGAAAGAGCTGGTGTTCCTCGAGCAGCACGCGCGCAACTCCCGTGTCTGGCACATTGCGACGACGAGTCTCCGGATGCTCGGCTTCGCTGGAGAGCACGCCAAATTGCGCCCCCGGCTCCGCGTCGCGGCACCAGGGTTCTTTTGCCCGCACATCACGATAGGCCGCGCCGACGATTTCGTAGGTGCTCGCATCCAGCTCGGCGTCCGGATGCAGCTGATCGCCGATGCTGCAGCGCGCGCCAAACGCGAGCATCGCCGCGCATTCGTAGCGCAGCGCGTTCGGATGCTTCAGCCCGCCGAACTCGCCCCAGGTCGTGTGAAATTTTCCCGTCATCCCGAGATAGCTCAGGCCAAGCTGCGCCGCGTAGGACGCGCCCTCCGGAAAATGGTCGTAGCCCCACCCTCCCGTTGGCAGCGACTCGAGTTCCAGGTGGCTCTGATAAACCAGAAGATCGCGCCGGCCGCGCGTGATGTGACCTGAATTATGAAACACCGGCATGTCGGCCCGCCGCGCGCGCGCCGCGGCGTTTGTCTCTTCGTAATAACGCGTCAACGCCGCTTCCGCGCAGCGCTGGCGATCCGCTTCCAAACGCGGGTTGAGGCCGGCCTTCGCCATGAAATCCAGCGCCCAACGCGAGCACCCTGGGTATTGGCCGACGATGTCGAGAAAGATGCCGTCGCAGTCGGGAAACAGATTCACGACTTCCTCGATCTGCCTGCAGAGGTAGTCGAGATACGGCGAGAGGAAATCCATCTTGTGGAAGCCTGGTTCGAGCGGACTGCGACAGCCGCCGGCGTACGCTCCGTCCGCAGCGATCTCGCGCCATTCCGGGTGCTCGTACGACGCGAGATTATCGAGGCCGGCCGAGAGGTAGATCGGCACGTTGAGGCCGATTTCCTTGCACGCGTCGTACTGGGCGCGAAGCAAATCGAAGGACAGCCCCGGATGCATCTGGCCCACCCGCGTGGGATGATAACTCCAGCCGTGATGGCATTTCGAAAACAACGTGATCGAATCGACCGCGGCGTCCTGCAGGCATTTCTGCCAGCGCGCGCGATCGAAGCGTTTGCCGAGATCCGGAATCGCCGGCGACGTGTGGTAGTCGAGATGAATTTGCCGGAAGCGGAGCGAACACGAATTCATGATTTCCTGGCGGCCATCTCCACAGCGAGGACGCGGCGAAGGTAGGCGACTTCATCCTTCAACACCCGCGCCTGCGCAGCGGGTTCGTGCTCGTGGTAGAACGGCATGAAGACAAACGTGCCCGACCAGTCGCTCGCGACGAGCGGACGCACGACCTCGTGCCAGTTGACCACGCCGTCTGGCAGACCGCACCAATCCCGCGTCCAACCTTTGTCCGGCTCCGCGCGGCGCGCTTCGTCTCGAATCACACGCGTGTCTTTGATGCCGAAGGCGCGAAGGTATTCGCCGAGCAACGACACGGATTTCCGTGTTTCCTCATGGCCTTCGAAACTCTGATTGCCTGGATCGAGTTCGATGCCGACGGCCGATGCGGGCAACCCGCGAACCAAGTCGTACGCGGCGGTGGCGCTCGAGATCAGCATCGTGTGATGCACCTGGTAAATGGCGCGAATCCGATGGCGTTCGCAAATCGCGGCGATGCGCTCTGTCGTGCGACGTGCATCGTCGAGGGCGAGGCGAACGTCGCCCTGCTTCATCTCGAAATACGAGAGACGAAACTCCTCGATGCCATTATCGGCGAGGATCTGCAGCGGACTCGGATCGCGCGCGATGTCGGCGAGCGAGTAGCACGCAGTGGCGAAGCGCACCTTCAATCCCGCTTCACTCATGTGGCGCACGAAGCGGGGCACGTCGCTCGCAAGCTTCGCCGGCTCGCACCAATAACCGTCGCGAATCACGAGATTCGTCGTGTCCAGGCCGGAGCTCCGCACGAGTTCCACGAGACCGTCGAGACTGAGGCCGCGAAAAAATTTTGGGAAAATCGAAAACGTGATGTTCATGCGATCCGCTCCAGCATGTCGCGCGTGATGACGCACTGCGGAGAACCTCCGGCGAGAAAAGCCTCGATGTCGGCGAGCGCGCGCTGGCCCATGTTGAAGGCGGCCGGGCCGGCCAGGTGCGACGTGTAGTAAACATTCGGCAAACGGCGCAGCGGGCTATCGATCGCGGCAGGCTCAGGAAACGAAACATCAAGAAACGCCCAAAGCCTTCCCTTCGCCAACTCCGTGACGAGGGCCGCTTCGTCGATGCATTCGCCGCGCGACGTGTTGATGAAAATCGCGTCGTCGCGCATCGCCTGAAAATGCGTCGCGTTCAACAGCGCTCGCGTCGAGGGCAGAGCCGGCGTGTGCAACGTCACGACATCCGCCGTGCGGCACAAATCGATGAGGTTGGGCACGAGTCGCACATTCAAGCGCTGCGCCTGCTTTGCGGTGACGAACGGGTCGTACACGTCGATCGCGCAGCCGAAGGGCCGCAGACGTTCGATGACGAGTTTGCCCACTTCAGACGCTCCCACGATACCGATGCGGCACGAGGCAAGCATCTTCAGATTGGCCGGGCGGTCGGCGAGGCTCGAACGGTTTGCCCGCGCGTTCGGAATAATGCGGCGCACGCCGACGATGATTTCGCCGAGGACCATTTCCGCCACGCCCTCGGCGATCGCGGCTTTGCAGGAAGCGATCGTGAGTTCGGGCCGGCTCCAGTTTTCCGCGAAGAAATGTTTCACGCTTCCACCGACGTGTTCCCAAAGTCGGAGCCGCGGCGCGACCGCGAGAAGCGCCGAGGAAGGCGGCGGCGCGTACCACGATCCCACGGCGATATCGCAGCCGCGAAGAATTTCGGCGGCGGCCGCAGGCGTCAGCGGAGCCTCGGCCTCAGTGGCGACGACGTCGCCAAGTTCGCAGAGCCGCTGCCAAGTCGCGTCGTCGAACAACGTCGCGCGCAGCGGCCGATGAATGATCACGCCGATTTTCGGTTTCATAAAATTCAGATCGCCCACGAATCACACGAAGCACACGAACCTCGATCCGGGGCCGCAAAAAGGCATAGCGGCGGAGTCACCGGCAAATGCGCGTAGTGTTTCGATTGTCATTTTTTTTAGCCGCAAAGAGGCGCAAAAAAACGCAAAGAGGATTTTTCACTTCTACGCGTCTCAGACATTCGTTGCTCGGAAGCGGTCTGGGATTTTGGTTTGGAGTTACAAACCAATACCCCAACCGCGTTGTGGACGGGAAATTTCCAGCGACATCGCCGACTCAGAAGCCTCTTTGCGTTTTTTTGCGCCTCTTTGTGGCTAAGAAAATTCTGATGCATTTCGTGGCCCCATTCACAAAACGCGCCTTGCGCGGCCCGCAACGGGGCTCAGTCTCAACCGTTGAGTGAGTCGCGAGAGAAAATCCCCTACCCTGAAACAGATTGGAGCGAAAGCTGGCCTCACCGCATCGGCCGTGTCGCTCGCGTTACGTGGCGATCCGTCGATACCCGAGGAGACCTGCGTTCGCGTGAAAAAAGTGGCCGAGTCGCTCGGTTATCATCCCGACCCGGAGCTGAGCCGGCTGATGACATACCTGCGCAAGCATCGCGAAGCGCGGTCGGTTTCGACCTTGGGGCTTCTCACGCTGCATCGCGACCCGTCGCTCTGGAAGGTGAACAGTTTTCTGCGGCGGCTGCACGGCAGCATCGCCGGGCGCGCAGAGGAACTCGGCTATCGCACGGAGGATTTCGTGCTGATGGATGGCGAGGTGAGTCCGACGCGGCTGCGCAACATCCTCGTCGCCCGCGGCGTGAAGGCGCTCATCCTCGTGGACGGGCCGGTGCGCATGGAAACGATCGATTTCGATTTTTCTCCGTTTGCGACCGTCACGATCGGCTACGGCGTCGGGGTCCCGCTGCATCGTGTCTGCCAACATCAATACCAGGAGATGTTTCAACTGCTCCGCCATCTGCGCGAACTCGGGTACACCAACCCCGGGCTGGTGCTGGAGAAGGAGACGAATGAGCGCACCCAGTTTCATTATTCCTCCGCGTTCACCATCGCGCGAGACCAGGGCCTGAGTTCCGGAGTGCCGGTGCTGGTGCAAAAAGAAATCACCGCGCAGGAATTTTCTGCGTGGTTCAAGCGCCACAAGCCCGACGTCGTGATCGCGCAAAGTCCGACCGCGGCCACGTATGTCTCGTGGTTGCGAGCGTTGAAGCAGCGCGTGCCGGATGACGTCGGTTTCGCCGCGCTCGACGTCGACATCGACGTGAAGCCGCTTTGTTCGGGCATCGTGCAGAACTACGAAGGCGTCGCGTCGGCCGCGGTCGAACTCGTGGTCTCCGAAGTGCGCTGCGGCGAGCGCGGCGTGCCCACGCCGCCGAAGGTGTTGTTGATCGAGGGCAAGTGGTACGATGGAGGTACCACTCGGGCGAAATGAGTTTTTTGTGCCCACGAATCACACGAATTTCGATTCACAGAAGTTTTCCCACGGAATACACGGAAGTCACGGAAAGGCGGGAGAATTTTTAAGCCTGTTTCAGTTCCGTGTCTTCGGTGTCTTCCGTGTATTCCGTGGGAAATTTGAATTCTTGTTTGGTCCGGCTTGGTGTGCTTCGTGTGATTCGTGGGCACAAAAAATCGATCTGGGAAAATTTCGACGAGCGATAGCACAGCGGTAGCCGATGCCATTCGGATACGCGTTAACCTGGACCGGGTTCGTCACACGATGGCGGCGGGCTTGGGTGCTTCGTGGCACGCGATTGGCCCGACGACATTTTGGTACGGGGATCTGATTCAGCGGGACAACCGCACATGCCGAGGCAGCGCGTTTGGCGGCAATCCGCCGTCGCATAAGACGGAAGCCTGGCGCGATCTTCGCGAACATTTCGAGTGGCTCGGCCTCAGCTTTGTGCGCGTCGAAATCGATGCACGGATGTATGAGCCCGAGCGCGAGCAGTTCAGTTGGCACAACGAGGAAATGCAGGCGTTGTATTCAATTCTGGATACATGCCAGGCGAACGCGGCGGACGTGTTTTTCACGCAGATGTGGCAGGACGTCGCGTGGAATTCGCATCCGGGCATTTGCCGGCTGCAAAGTTCGCCGCGGTCGGTCGCCGATTTTGCCAATGGTCTGGCCACGCTGCTCGAGCACCTGATCAAGACCAAGGGATACTCGTGCATTCGCTGGATCGCCGTCAGCAACGAGCCTGGTTTCGGAAGCTGCTGGTGGCTGGGTCCAGACGGAAAGCCGGACAGCATCATGCCGGCGGTGCGAGCGTTGCGCGCCGAACTCGATCGACGCGGACTAAGCGATCTGGCGATTTCCGGGCCGGACACGCACGGTCTCGATTGGGCTGGGATGGAACCGCACGATCCGGCGATCGGCGCGCTTTCGCTTCATGCCTACGAGGGCGAGGTGCCGAAGAAATTCGACGAACTCGTCGCGATCGATCGGCCGGGAGTGCCGCGTTTCATCAGCGAATTCGGGCATTTCTTCATGGCCGATTATCGCGGCCAAAATTTTCCCTTGGGTGGTCCGGAATCCGAGGCCCCGCACTCGTGGTCGGCGCAATTGCTCAACGCCGAAAAAATTCTCACCGGACTCAATGCCGGCATCGACGGCATGATTCGCTGGAGCTTCGCGAACCGCGGCGATCTCGACGGCGGCTGGCAGCTCGTTCGGACCTGGGATCCCGTGCGCTGGGAATATCTCGACAGGGTCGTACCGGAATCGACGGCCTATTTTGGTTTTGGCGTGATCACGCGCTTCGCGGCGAAGCACTCATCGATCCTCGAGATCGAAAGTCTGGGCGGAAACAAAGGCAGAAGCGGCTCCTCGATTTCCACGAAGCGCGGCGAAAAGATTTTGGCGACGGCTTTGCGGAGCCCTGCAGGCGAGCTCACGATTTTTCTGCTCAACCTGGAGAGTGAGGACGTAACAGCGGTCGTCGAATTGTCCGGAGCCGCCGCTGCGTGGCCCACTCGACCGCTGTGGATTTACCAGGTGACGGAGGCCGCTGTTCGCCGCTCCGATTTCAAACTGCAGCCGTCAGCAGCGTCTTACCTCAACGAAAGCGCGAATAAGATTTCAGTCGTCCTGCCTGCTCGAAGTATCACCACCTGCTCGACGATCAAGCGTCTGCCAGAAGAGAGCGCGAATATTCGGAGCTGAATGGCAGGCCCTCACGGTCGAACTTTGCGCGTTAGGACGGCGGACGTCCAATGGAGCGCCAGCCTCCCGGCTGGCCATCGACAAGTCCGTCCCGCTGCGCGGGACGCTAGATTAGAAAGCCGGCCGGGAGGCTGGCGCTCCGTTGGAGCTAGCCGACGCGACGCCGATGCGCGGCTTAACTGGACGCCGCGGAGGTCCGCGTCTTGTCGTCGGTTTCCGAAGCGGAATTTCCAGACGTCACCATCCCGTCATCCACCGCATTTCGTCTCACGGTCTCCAATTGCCGGAAGAGTTGCGTCAAATCTCGACCGACGCCGATCGTGAACCACACCGTGGTGATCACCGCCATGCCGAGGCTGATCCACACCGAGGTGACCATCGCGTAGTGGAACCACCAATCTTCCGACAAGCGGCCGACACACAACGTCCACGCCAGCACCGCGAGCGCCGTCACGTTCAACAACACCGCCCACACCGCCACGCCGATGGTCAGCGCTTTGTCGCTGCGCGTGAAATGGTGATCGATGTCGAGCAGACGCGTCAGCCAGCTCCGACGCACCGGCGTCTCAGGCCGCACGTCTTCTTCGAGGCGATATTTTCCACGGTGCAACATCTTCTCGAGATTGAAGGGCTCCCGGCAGGTTAGCAGAGACACCACGACGTAGCCGGTGCCCGCGATCAGCGCGGTGAAAGCCGACAAGATTACGCCGTTGAAGGGACAACGTTCTGGAAAGCGCGCGAGATAGCTCGCGATCGGTCCGCTCGGAAGAGCGTGAACCAGGAAGCGATCCAACGCGGGCCAAAACTGCTGCATCAGGTTGAACGAAATGCCGAGCGTCGCGCCGACGGTCAGGGCCGTCCAGGCGCCCGCATTCGTGCCGCGCTTCCAGTACAACCCACCCCAGACCACGAGCCCGATGCCGCTGAGATAAATCGCTCCGAGCAGAGACACGATCATCGCCAGATAATCCACCGGCTTGAAGAGAATGCTGAAAACGAACGCGAAGGCCGCCACGCCAAAAACCGTGCGGCGCAACCACCGCACGTGCTGGTCGGGCGCGAACGGTTTTTTGCGCAGCGGCATCACCACGTCCTGGAGAATCGTCGATCCGTGGCCGTGCAACTGCACGCCCTGCGCGGCGAGCAGGCCGAAGAGAAGGATTGCCAGAAGACAGCCCTTGATTCCGGGCGCGAGATAAACGCCGAGGGCCATCGGCATTTGCATTTGCGTCTGCAATTGCGCGTTGTCGATCGTCGCCAGCCCATGCTGCACGGCGAGACGCTGCGCCTGAAAATCGGTGTGATGCAGCACGGTGAACGCCGCCAACGAAATGAGCACCGCCATCGCCGCGTAGCTGTATCCGCGCCACGTCCCGAGGATCTGCGCCATCCGCCCTTCGTGCGCGCTCTTCGCCGCCGCCGCAAAACCCTGCTGCCAGGCCGTGCCTCGATAATAATACGCGCTCAAGATCATGCTGAGCAAAATGTAGGTGCCGTTGAAATCGGTGCGGTTGCCGATGTCGAAAGGATCGAGAAACGATTTCCCCGGACCATTCGACGTGAGCGCCTCGCGCATCTCGGAAACCGAAATCGTGCAGAGAATGAATGCCGCGATCGCCAGATAGAAAAACGCCGAGATCACGCCCTCGATCGCATCCGTGACCATTACGCTGATCTGCCCGCCGGAGAGCGCGAAATAGAGCGAGATCGCCATCAGCACCGCCATCACGGCGGCGTACGTCGGCAGCGTCATCGAGCCGAGCGTCACGTGGTTTGGCAGTCCGCAGAAATAGACGAAGAACCGCGCGCCGACCGCGGGCTGAATTCCGAAATTCAAAATCCCGGAAAACACCGCGAGAAAACTGGAGAGCACGCGCACGCCCCGGCTGTAACGCAGCTCGAAAAACTGGTGAAACGTGAGCGCCCTCGTCTCGCGAAAACGGAAGACGATCAGTCCGAAAATCGACATCGCGAAATAAAAAATATCGCGCGCCGTGCTCCAGAAATTCAGCGAGAACCCCGTTTTCGAAAACACCTCGAGCGCCGTGATCATCAGCATCACGCTCGAGCCGGTTTCGGCCAGCGCTGTGCTGATCAGGTAGCGCCCCGCGCACCGGCTCGCCGCGAGAAAATCTGCGACGCTTCGCATATAGCGTCGCAAAAAAATCGAGACCGCGATCACCGCGACGAGCGGGACCGCCACCACCACAATATCTAGCGTCGAAAGGTTCATGCTCTGAAAAACTCCGTGTCCGCCGCGCTTCGTTTTGCAGCCGCTGCCTCGCCCGAACCACCGTCAACTTCAGCGATATCGCCCCAGGTGAAAACGCTGCCGGGCGGTAGCTCGATTTTCCGGCGCAGGCCTGCAACTCGTCGCGACAGCAGGTCATCCACCTCGAGGAAACAGCTCCCGCCGCGTTCCGAAGTGAGACGCACATCGCGCAGCACACCTTCGCGCCAACCAAAATCGATCGTGAACCCGCCTCGCGTGCGCCAGCCCCGCACTCGACCGCCTCGCCAGTGCGAAGGCAGCGCCGGCAGCAGGCGCACGATTGGGAGCCGTTCGCCGTTAATGGGATCCAGTTCGGATTCGTGACTCTGCATCAGCATCTCGGCGATGGCTCGGGCACCGCCAAAGTTGCCGTCGATCTGAAACGGCGGATGAGCGCAAAACAGATTCGCGTACGAACCGGCGCTCCCGGTGGTCGCATCGTGGGCGTTCGCTGCCGATGGCGGCGACGCAGGCGCCAGCAAGTTTTTCAACAACGCGTGTGCGCGGTCGCCGTCGCCGAGCCGCGCCCAGAGACAGGCCTTCCACGCCAACGCCCAACCGCTACCCTCGTCACCGCGGGCCTCGAGCGTGCGGCGCAATGCATTCGCCAGCGCGGGGGTCTGCCGCGGTGTGATTGTGCTTCCAGGGAAAAGCGCGAAGGCGTGCGACACGTGCCGATGAAGCGGCTCCACTTCTTCACGCGGTTGAAGCCATTCCAGCAGTTTTCCGTCGTTGCCGATCTCCGGTTTCGGCAAACGCGCTGCCGCGGTCGCGAGTTCGCGCGCAAATTCCGCGTCGGTGTTCACTCGCTGAGCCGCCTCCATCGTTGCCTGAAAAAGCTCGGTCAGGATTTGAGCGTCCATGCTGGCGCCGCTGCAAAGGCCAGCGCAGGTGCCGTCAGTTGACCGATAACTATTTTCCGGAGAAACGCTGGGCGAAACGACGAGCCGGCCATTAGCGTCGGCCGAAAGGAAATCGAGGAAGAACAAACTCGCTTCTTTGAGTGCGACGTAGGCGCGCTCGAGTGCGGCGGGGTCGCGAGAATACTCGAACTGCTCCCAGCCATGCAGTGCGAGCCACGCGCCACCCAGCACCCAATACGATGCGGCGGAATTGCGATCCGTCGGACAGGTGTCAGCCCAGAGATCCGTGTTGTGATGGACGACGTATCCACGGCAGTCATACATCGCTTGAGCTGTGCGTCGGCCGGACTCGATCAGGCGTTCGAGAAGATCGAACAGCGGCTGATGAAAGGCACCGAGGTTCGCGACCTCGGCCAGCCAGTAGTTCATCGGCAGGTTGATGTTGAGCGTGTATTTCGAGCCCCAGGCTGGCCAGAAATCCTGATTCCAGATGCCCTGCAGATTCGCCGGCAGACTGCCCGGCCAGCTCGATGACATCAGAAGGTAACGCCCGTAATGGAAGTACAACGCGGGAGAAATGGACTCGCGCGCGGCGTTTGTTTCCAGACTGAGTTCGGCGCGATCGTAGTCGGCGCGGAAGCGTTGCGCGTGATCCGCGAGGAGTTTAGCCGCGGGCTTGAGTGAGGCGGCGCGACAGCTTTCACGCGCGGCGGCGGAAGGATCGGACGTGCGGAAGCTCGTCGCCGCGCCAAAGATGAGCAGCGCGGAATTCGCGCCGTCGACGATCAGCGTTTCGCCGATGATGCGGTGGGTTCCGCCGTCGTGTCGCGCGCACGCCCCGAGCGCGAAATTCAAGCCGGGTTCGCCGCCGGTGCGGCCGGTGAGGAGAAGACCCGCATCGTCCTCGGGATTCCTGATCACGCGATCCGCGTAACGCGTGGAATAGCTTTCGCGCGGCCCACGTTCCATGCGAAGTCGAAACGAAATGCAGCCCGGAGCGTCTGCCTCGAATAACGCCACAATTACGCCATCCGCGCAGCTCGCGAAATAGCGTCGCCGATACCGCACACCGTGAAATTCGTAAGCGACCTCAGCGAATGCGTCGCCGAGGTGCAGGACACGTCGGTAGTTTTTCAGCGCTGAATTTACAGCGGATGATGCGATTTCGCGTGGCTCATGATTAGCGTTAGGCCACGCCTGCGGCTCGCCTGGGACGGCTCGCCCTACCTCGGAGGCATAACGTCGATGGACAGAATCAGACGCGGATTCAGCATTCGGCTCGCCCTGAGGTCTCGCCCTACCCTCGGAAAAAGATGGCTCATAGACGGAGGCAGACGCGGACTCAACGTCACGGCT
The DNA here is from genome assembly GCA_035765635.1 of Opitutaceae bacterium. Taxonomy (GTDB): domain Bacteria; phylum Verrucomicrobiota; class Verrucomicrobiia; order Opitutales; family Opitutaceae; genus EW11. The sequence goes on along the minus strand of DASTWZ010000009.1, from coordinate 82,337 downwards.
CGCCCTGAGGTCTCGCCCTACCTCGGAAATCCTTCCGCCATCCCTTACTCCTTCTTGCGTCTTTTGTGCCTCTTTGCGGCTAAAAATGTATTCGTCCACCGTCGCATGCGTGAACTCCAGCAGCACGTCGGCCAGCGGCTCGTAACACCGCATGCTGTCGGGAATTCCCGCGAGTGCGGCGTGCGCCAGTGCTTCGGCTTCAGCGATGCGGCCGGCACTCAACAGTCGTCGAATTTCCGGCACGGCCGCGGCCGCATCGGGATTGATGCGGTCGCGCGGACCGCCGCTCCAGAGCGAGTCTTCGTTCAGCGGAATGCGCTCGTGTTCGACGTTGCCAAAAACCATCGCGCCGAGGCGACCGTTGCCGATCGGCAGCGCTGCCGTCCAGTCATCGCCGGCAGGCCGGTCAAACGACAAATGATGTTCGCTGCTGCTCATTGCGTTCGCGTTCGATGTCGCATCACGACGGCTCTCACGCGCTCGCCGCGGCGGCCTCGCCGGTTGCGGCACCGCCCGCTGTTCTAATCCGCCACAGGCCGTAGCCGCCGGCGGGCGTCGTCACGCGGGCAAAACCGTTCTTGAACGTCAGTGTGCCGCGCTCGCCCACCAACCGTTCGGCGCCGATTGCATCGGTCTCCCAGGACGCCTCACGCGCGGCGCCGGAAGGATTCACCGCCACCCAGAAACGTTCTCCGCCAGCCGATCGTTCGAAGACAAACGGGTACGCTCCGCCTTCGGCATAGACGCATTGAAAATCGCCGTCGGAGCCGAGCGCGGGGAAACATTTGCGCAACCGCACGAGGCGGCGCACGAAATGCAGCACCGAGTCTCTATCCTGCTCTGCCGCCGCGACCGTGCGCTCTTCCGGATTCGCTTCGACCGGAAGATAAAGTTGCGAAGCCTCCGCGCTGGAGAAGCCCGCGTTCGGAGCGTTGTCCCACTGCATGGGCGTGCGGACTCCCGTCCGCTCATAACCGCCTTCATGCGACGCCAGCCCGTAGGCGTGGCGCATGCCGATTTCGTCGCCGTAGTAGATGAACGGGATGCCCGGCAGCGTGAAAAGAAACAGCAGCGCGCAGCGCAACTCGTCGGGCGTGCGATCCTCGGCGAGGCGCGGCGGCACATCGTGATTTCCCGTCGGGATGCTGATATAGCCCTTGCCGCGCGTCGCGTGGTAGTGCTCCAGAAAAATGTCGAGAAACAGGCGAATGTCGCCGTTGGCCGCGCGATGAAAATACGAATTTCCGCGCGGCAGCCCCGTGATCAGCTCCTCGCAGTGATTTCGAAAGAGCGAGTTGTACGCGATCGTTTCGAAGTGGAGCATGAAATCCACATGGAAACCCGCGCCGATCGCGTGCTGCGGAAACGACCATTCGGAAATCAGCACTGCCTCCGGATGTTCGCGATCCATCCAGGCGCGAATGCCTCGCCAGAGTCGTTGGATTTCCGCGACGCGCTTCGCCTCGTCGTGGCCGCGAATGAGTGACTGCGCCATGTCCACGCGAAAACCATCCGCTCCGCGCAGGAGCCAAAATTTCATGATCTCGCGCAGCTCGCGGATCGTCGCCTGGCAGGCCGGATGATCCACCGGCTTTTCCCAAGGATTGGCCGGATTGGGATCGGCGTAGCCGTAATTCAGAGCCGGCTGGCACCAAAAGAAATTGGTCACGTAAGAGCCGTTGCGCTCGGCGAAGCCGCGAATGGTGGTGAGCGCTTTCGGCGCGTCGCGCCAGACCGGTTCCACCCAGAGATAACGGTCGGTCTTGTCGTTGCGCTCCGCCTTCATCGATTCCTGAAACCAGGGATGCTCGATCGATGTGTGACCAGCGACGAGGTCAAGCACCACGCGCAAGCCGCGACGATGCGCCGCCTCGAAAAGCGCGACGAGGTCTTCGTTCGTGCCATAGCGCGGATCGACTTTTCGGAAATCGGTCACGTCGTAGCCCGCGTCGCGAAACGGCGACACGAAAACCGGGTTGAGCCAAATCGCGTCGCAGCCCAGCGACTTCACGTAATCGAGTTTCTGAATGATCCCCTGCAGGTCGCCGATCCCGTCGCCGTTCGAGTCGTAGAAACTCTGCGGATAGATCTGATAAAAGACGGCGTTGCGAAGCCAGGCAGGCGGTGGATTGAGACTATCGGGCATAGGTAAACAAGGCCGCGCGGGAAACGCTCCCGACGTCAGCTCAATGCGAAGGATTCGACGCAGCGTGAACGGATGCGTCGTGATTGAATCGATAAAGACGGGTCCAGGCCGCGGATTCACCGGGGGCCAGGCGAAGCGCAACAAACTGTTCCGGACAAAGATAGCGCTCCGTCGCGTGAAGGGAGATGTGCGCCGCGGGTCGCGACACGCTGGCTTCGACCGACAAGCCGCTGCGGCGGTCGCGGACCACGACAGCCTCCGGTTCTGCACTGGGCTTCTGGCGAGTGATCTTGAGATTAATCGGACCACTCAGCGGAGCGGAAATCCGCAGCGTACGTCCAACGCGGGCGACGCTCGCCACGCTCGGCGCGGCTCCGGACACATCGATGTCGAACGGAAACTCCAGCGCGTAGTCCGGCCCGACCGGTGTTTCGTCGAACCAAAAGTAGTTGTGCGCGTACTGTTCGGTGGCGAACGCCTTCGCGCCCGTGTTCGTCAGCCGATACTCGATTCCGACCTCGCCAGGCCGAACGCGAACATCAGCCGCGAGCGCGTAACAATAGCCGTTCACTGCGGGCGAGGTTTGCTCGAACGAGGCCGAGTCGGTCCGCCATTCGACGCGCGTCCGGGCGCGTTCGATCGACTCGTTGCATGCAAAAAAATTATAACTCGCGCTTTCCTTGCGCAGGATTCCGACACCGATCTTGAGATATCCCTCGCCAACCCCGGCCTCGGAAAAGCCGGGCGGACCACCCCGAGTTTGCAGATCGAACTCCATCGCCAGTCCGCCGTTTTCCGTGAGCGGATCGTGCGCGGCGGGAGCGAACAAAAAACGTTTTTCCCCGACGCGCACGGACAGCACGTTGGCCACCGGAGAAAAACGCGTGCCGACATTGTAGCGGTCCGGCGCATTCGGATCCATCACCTCGACGAGCGTGTCGCCTCGGCGCAACACATGGACCGCAGTTGCGCGTGGCTCATCTTTGGCGGTAACAATCGAGGACATCAGCGACACGATGACGAGCAGCGCAGGTGAACGGACGATTCGCAGACCATGTTTCTTCTCTCGCATCACGACGCTCCCAAAGAGAGAACCGGCGCCGGCAGACGGCGGTCGATTTCACCGATGCGATACGAAAATCCGGGGCCATCCAGCGAGGTCAGGCCGATCGATCCGCCGCGGCGTCGATAGAGATCCGGATGCACGCGCGCCTCTGGCAGCGAGGCGTCGGGATAAAATTGCGGCGCGTTGGTCTCGAGGCCCATGACCGTCCCGGCGTGCGCGGCGAGAAGCGCATGCGGAATCATGGCGAGCATCGGATTGGTCAGATCCTGCACCATGAGCGCCATGCCGTGCGCCTTTGCCCAGCAGAGCGAAAGCAAGGCGCCAGTCTGAGTCTTGCACGTCTTCAGCGCGACGGCGTTCCAACCGAGTTCGCGACCGAGACGAACCATCCGCCAGTCGTGCGCGCTCTCGTCCATGAAGAGCGGCTTGCGCGCCGCGAGCGTGTGCACGTCGAGCGGATGTTCCTGAAGTTCGTACGGGAACGGCTGCTCCACATAGAGCAACATCCCGAAAATTCGCGGCTCTTCCCGCATGAGGCGATCGAGCGACTCGGCGACATATTCGACGCTGCTCGCGGTGCAGTTGTAGTCGGCGCACAGCCAGTCGACGCCGCCCTCGATCGCGATCCGCCCGACCTCGACCAAACGCCGGTAGTCCCACGCGGCGTCATGGCCGCGCAGTTTGATTTTCAGACATTTCAATCCGTCGCGCGCGATCCAGTCGCGCAACAAAACCGGATAGCCATCGGCCGGCTCGCGCCCCGTCAGCTCGGCCGCGTCGATCGGATCGGTCCCGCCGACGGAATGCCACGCCGGCAAACGCTGCGGACGCGAGACCAGAAAGTCCGCCGGGTAACGTTCCGCGAAATTCGTGCGCGCGCCGGATGCTGGCTTGAGGTACGCCGCGAGATCCCGCCGCAAATATTCCGCGCCCAGTGCCTCGTACACGGGCCGGCCGACGAGCTGGCCGAAGGCGTCGTACAGCCCGAGATCGAAGGCCGAGCAGCACACGAGCGCCGCGAGCCACGGCATCTGCGCACCAGCAGATCGGTCTTGATTATACTCGGCGCGTTGCCTGGGCAGCTCCGCCTCGATGAAGGCGTGACCGATTTCGAGTGGATGTCCCTCGGCGGCGAAACCGCTCCAAGCACGCGCGAGGCGCTGACAAAACGCCTGCAGCGCGTCGGTGCGTTCGCGGAGCGAGAGCGCGCCGGGCCAAACCCACTGGACATTGAGCGGCGTTTCGCCCCAACCCACGGCCACGTTTCCCTGCGCATCGCGGACGTGCACGGCCACGCGCGCGCAGACGACGCTCGACATCGATTCCGTGCCGAAATGATACGGCACTCTCGTCTGAACCGGGATGAAATAGAGTCGCACGCCGGCGACACGCATCGAGGTGGCGGTCATGGCTGCACGGGGAATTTGAGCAGTCGCCGATTGCCCGCATCGGCAACGAAAACCCATTCGCGCCCATCCGCGTCGGCCAGCACGGCGACGCTGGAGGGCTGGTTCAGCGCGAGACGTTCCGACGACGAATCTTCGCCAAAACTTCCGAGGGCTGCCTGGAATTTGCCGTTCGCATCGAAACGCAAGAGCTGATCGCGCGTCGGATCAACGCTCCACACCTCACCGTTGCGGGTCGCGGCGGCAGAGGTTGGGCAACGCAGATCGACATAGCCCGGCGGACAGCTCTTCGCCCGCGTGGCGGCCCAGGTCTCGTGACCATTCGCGTCGAAGCGCCAAATTCCGCGGCCCGATCCACCGGCGATGAGCAGCGAGCCGTCCGGCTGCGCCGTCACGCTTCCGACCACAGGCCACTCGGCGGGTTGTTCAAATTCCAACAGCGTTTGACGCGCTTCGCCCGGCGCTCCACGAACCACGCGGAGCGCGCGCGGCGTGTAGTTCGGACTCTTCGCGCCCGCAGCGCCGCTCAGGAATGCGACGAGCTTTCCGTCGCGCTGCACGGCGAAATCAATCACGCGCTCCGAGGTTTCAGGAAAAAGGAGATTCGTTTCGAGACGCTCGGCGGAGCCCCAGCTCTCGCCCTTTTTCCGACAGCGATACACCGCAGGCGCGGCGCTGTTGTCGAGGGTGTTGACCGCGAGATAAAGGTCGCCTTCGGGACCAAACGCGAAGGCGTCGAATTTCAGGTCCGGCAACACCACCCGCGAAGCCTGCTCGGACGTGTCGCGACCGGCGGGCCGCACGCGGAGAAGCCCGTCCGAGTCGCGCAAATACAGCGTGCCTTCGCAAATTTTAAGCGAAGCGAACTCGCCGGAGAGCCGAACATTCGTCGCGACCGGAGCGGAAACGATGTCGCGGATTTTTCTCAAGCCACCACTCACCGAGAATTCCTGCACGCTCGCGGCGTTCGCTTCGGTAGCGAAGGCGATCGCGAGCGTTGTGCTCTGTCCTTGCCCGTGTCCTCGCGCGAGGGCGGTCGCGCGACCGGGCAACGTTTCGCGCCAGGCTAGCGCGTAGACGTCGCCGCTTTTTTCGCTTCGGCGAAATGCAGCCAGCGTCCGGCCATCACCCACGACCAAATAAATCGCCGAGCCGTCGCGAGCCGCCGCGAGATGGTGAACGTTCTTTTCCGCAACAAGAGCGATCTCACGCCGCGCCGCGTCGAGCACGTGAACGCCATCGGCGGCGGCGAGATAGAGACGCCCTGCTGAGTCGACATCGCCCGCTTCCGCCGCAAACGCCGTGACGCGCGCGTTCAACGTTCCGTCCGGACTGTAATCGTACACGCCTTGCTCGCTGCCTTCGCTCCGCGAGATCAACGCATGCCCTTTCGCATCCACCGCGAGAAGTCGCGACTCGCCAGACACCGCGTAGCTCGAACCAAGGCGCAAGCGTTCCGCGCGTCCTTGTTTCATGGCGAAAGCAACGGGCGCATCGGTGCCTTCTTGCGCGATGACGCGTCCATTCGCAGCGACGCGCAGCACCGCGGCGTTGAACGCATAACGCGGCGCCAGCGTAGGACGGCGATTGTCGCCATCGTCGAATTCGTACGGTTGGAACAACGAGACATTTCGTTTCCATTTTCCGTCCGCTCCGAATTCAGCGACGCGGCCATTCGAACTCATCCAAAGCGCACCCGAATCATCATAGGCCAGATCGAGCACAGGTCCCACGTCCTCTGGCTCGTTTGAAAGAACAACGCGCATTCCCTTCGGCGGCGTCTCGGAAAAATTCGGCACGCCCGCGGGCACGCTGCGCTGCAACACGCCATCGAGATAACGTCCGCTGGCGTACTGCACCTGCGCCACCGCGAGTCGCTCGAGTTGGCTGTGCGCTTTCCAGTACCGACCACCGCGAAACGCGTCGATCGCCTCGGTCAGATCTTTCGTCGCGAGGGCCACATCTTGCGCCGTCGCCTCGGGAATAACTCGACGCGCTTCAAGCGCATCGCGCAGTTCGCGTGCGCTCGCGATCTGTGGCTCAATTGAGGCGATAAAATCCTGCGGCGTGTCGACGCGGCATCCCGTCACTTTCCCGCCAGCTCCGCCGCCAGTTGCCCGGAATGAACGCAGCATGAAAGGCTCAAGCGCGACGGACAGTGCGCCATCGCGCAGCGAAAGCACGTCGCCTCCCGCCGCAGACCGCACCTCGCTCGTTCCGGCGAGAGACAGATGCGCCGTCACGGCAACCGGCAGGCGATTCACCGCATAAAACCAGAGCGCGCCGTCGCGATCGACATGCTGCCACACCGCGACCGGATCGACCGCACCGGCGACACGGTCAAACGCCACGGCAGGCAACGCGCGATACTCGCGCAAAAAAGGCTGCAGCACGGCCGGCGTGCCGAAGAACCAGCCGTTGCCGCCATTCTCCATCACGCTGCTGTCCGAATCCGCCAGAGCCAGCGCGAACAGCTCGCGCTCGTTCACGCCCGATGGCGTGCACGCATCGAACGCGGCGTTCGGGCGGCCGCCGAATTTCCTCCAGTCGAGGTTGCGATTCACCTCGAAGTACACGCTGCCCATCCCGTAACCCCGACCTCCAAGGCGCGCGACTTCCTTGAAGCGCTCGTCGAACATTGGCTCCGCCGCATCGGCGTCGTGCACCGGTGTCGAGAAGCGGCGCCCGTAGAGCGCCACCGGCACGAACACGACGCCGGGCTCGTTCGCGTACAAACTGCAATCGATTCCGAGATCGCGCAGTTGCCCGACAACGTCGTTGGTCGAGACGTCGCTCGCGTAAGGCCGATGATAGGTGAAATACAATTTCGCGCTCGGCTTGGCCTGACGAATTCGCGCCAGCAGTCGCAGGTGAAACGCGTGCAACCGCTCACAGCGCCACTGGATCCAGCGCTCGCGCTGAGGCCCGGTCAGGAACTCGTAACGCTGGCGAAAACGTCCCGGATCATTCGCCGCGCCCGGCACCTTCAATCCCGTGTCGTGCTCGAATGCAGAGACGGTCCAGTCGTCATAACCCCAGTTGATTCCCGGCAGCGCGTTCCACCCCTGGTGCTGCCAGCTCAGCATCAGGCGCGACGAGATGCCGGCGAACGAGTCGCAGTCTTTCAGGAGATCCGCCAACTCGCCGAAGACAGAGATGTACATTTCCTCCACGCGCGGATTCAGCGCGTTGTAGACGAAGGGTTCGGAGCTGAACCGGTAACCGCCGTCCCGGTCGCGCAGCACGTAGTCGGCCGCCGCGGCGCTCAAGGGCAGTTGGAGATTTTGCACCGTGCGTCCGTTGACGCGTTCGTCGACGACCTGGATGCCCATGACTCGCCAGTCGAAAAGTTTCTGACCGGTGAGAAAAATTTCCGGAATGAACTGCTGCTGATATTTCTCGGCGACGAGCGCGACGAGACGCGTCTCGTTTAGCGGTGTGCTGAAATACCCATCGAGAATGTGGCTGGGAAAATGGTTTCCCTGATACGCGTTGACCGTCGGATACATCAGGTTCGCCCCAAGCGAACGATTCCACTGCGCCCAGCGCTCCATCGTCTTCACCTGCACCTCGGGATCGCGACTCGTGCCGCCGAAGAAGCGCAACCAGCGCCCATTCTCCTCGAAATAAAAACCCATGCTGCGGCCGCCGCTCTTTCCGAGTGGCGCCGCGGGCAGCGGCGAATCGACGCGATCGATCCGGATGCGCGCCGCCGCGGCTTTCGTTCCCGGCACGAGGCTGAACACGGCGATCACGACGTCCTTGTTGTTGCGCGGATAAAAGAACGCCTGGTGCGTCGCCATTTTTCCGCTCAACGGATAGTGGTCACCCGTTTCCACGCCGCCCGTGTTGACGACGCCCAGATGATTGGCCTGCACGGCCGGTCCGTCGTTGATCCAGAAGCCCATCGTGCGGCGATCATTGTCCGGATAGTCGACCGTCAACCGATAGAGGTGGTCCGTATCGGGCAGATCGAAACGATAGGAAAATCCGTCGGTGCCCCACTCCGCGTTGCTGCCGCGGCCCGAGGATTCCCGGTAGCGTCCAAGCGGCGAGTCGACCACGCGCGTGGGTCCATCTTTTTCCCAGAAACCTTCTTTCGGCGGCGTCGCGGTGCAGTCGATGTCGAGCACGCTCGTCGTCTTCAATTCAGCTGCGGGCGCCGGAGGATTTTTCGTGTCGATGGCGACGATGGTGCCGCCCTTCAAATCCGCGGGACGCAGCAACCGGCCCGCGACGCGTCCGAGCAGACGAAACGCGCCTTGCCGCGGGAATACCACGTCGACGGTTTTCCTGACCGGCGCGGCCATCGCGGGAAATGCCACTTCGCCGACCCGCGTGATCGAGCCGTCCACCCGATCCTGCGCGACCAGCTCGTAAGTCGTGGCCTCCGCCGTGCCGCCCTCGACGGTCATGCGCAGCCGCTCTCCGGCGCGCACCGCGTTCTTGCCTGCATCGACGATGCGCACGCTCGACTCCGCGCGATTTTCCGCTGGCCTCAATTCGAAGGCTGAGGGCAATTGCGCGGGATAAATGAGCCGGCGAAAACGCAGCGTGTGCGCGCCCGCTGTGAAATAGAAATTCGCTTCTTTGAACCAACCCGTTTTGCCCGGCTCGGCATCGCGCTCCCCGTCGGACGTCGTCAGCCAAAGCAGTGGTTTTCCATCCAGCCAAAAATCGCGCGCACCCTCGGCAGCAACGCCTTTGAGCCAAAGTTCATACCAGCCCGCCTTCGGAATCGTGACGGCGTACTCCGTCCAGCCGCCGACTTGGTCGAGCGTCCCTGCTTTGCGCTGCTCCTCCGGATGAGAGCCGGGATACCAATCCAATTCCGAACGAACGAAGCTCCACCCTTCGACGTGGATCGTTCCCGAGTGCGACCCAGTCGGCTTTGCACTCTGCGCCACCGTCGTCAAAGGCGAGATCGCCAATGCCAACGCCCACAGAAACAACCAACGACGAAAACCATTTTTTGCCCACGAATCACACGAACCACACCAAATCGATCCGTTGAATTTTTTCCCACGGAATACACGGAAGGCACGGAATAGGATTGGAAAACCAAATCTCCATGCTGTCTGCGCTTCCGTGTTTTCCGTGCCTTCCGTGGGAATGGATCGAGGATCGATTTGGTGTGCTTCGTGTGATTCGTGGGCAAAAAAACCCATCGAATTCCTAAACATCACCGCGAGACGCAGAGAATGGCGCTTCATGCGTTCAGAGGAAATTTGCGGCGTCCGGCCGCCGACACATCGACCCGGCGTCCCGCTCGATAACTTTCGCGAATGGCGCAGCCGTAGTCGAAGACACGAATGCCGTCCTCGATGCGAATCGGCATCGGCCGGTCCGCCAAATACGCGTCGATGAAATCCTTCATCTGAAGCCGGTTTCGATCCGAGTCGCCGCCGTCGCCCAGTGCGTTCGAAAGTGACCACTCGTACGTTTCCTCCGGCGCGCGAGGACGATCGCGAAACACGCGAACGAAGGTGTTGTGTCCCCACTGATATTCGATGCCGAGATTCTCCGCATGGATCGTGCCGAACTGCACATTGCGGTGGCTGTTCTGGGCAAAATTGAAAACCGCCAACCCGCCTTTTTCGTAGGCAAACGCCGCCGTCAATTCGCGCTCCTCATGCGGCATCTCAACGCCCGGCGGCGTGTAGGCCGACGCGCTCACGGACGTCATCGCGCCGCCGATCCACCAAAACCAATCGAGCAAGTGACAGCAGTGATGAATGAGTTGTCCGCCGGATTGCTCGAACCTGTGACGCCAGCCCATCTGCGAGGGCAACATCGGCGTCTTACCCGCGGGCGCGAGCCAGTGATGGTGCGCGCCAAGAATGCGGCCCGCCTCAGGACGGCGCAGGATTTCAGCCGCTTTTTGAAACGGCGCCACATAGCGGTACGAGAGACCGACGTAACAACGAACTGGATACGTTTCCGCAGCGGTCAGAATCTTTTCCCGTCCGACCAAGTCCACGCAGATGGGTTTCTCGAGATAGATGTCTTTTCCCGCTGCGGCAGTGCGCGCGAAAGCGTCGGCGTGCAGATAAGCGGGCAGACTGATGAGCACCACGTCGACCTCGCGGCAGGCGAGAAATTCTTCCTCGGTGAAAAACGCTGTGCCGCCGAATTTCTCCGCGGCCTGCGTCGCCTTGCTTCGATCGATATCGAAGCATGCCGTCACGACCACGGTGTCGCCTGCGGCGAGACGCGCGCCTTCGACCAGGTCGCGCGTGCGATACATGTTGCAGCCGTAGAGGCCGAGACGAATTCGGTTCTTCATTGCGAGAGAGAAAAAGTGTCAGCGTGACGGGCAGCTTGGCCAATGCGCAGGTCGTCCGCCTCCTGCAGAAAGAAAGTGAACCAGTTTCCTGCGCGTCCCTGATGGCATTTCACGAGCAGTTCGTTTTCGCCGCATTCGAGCGCAACGCGCGCGTGAATCGGCTTCCAACCGTTGAACCAGGAGCCGTCCGTCCCAAAGGCGGCCGGATCGCGATCGCTCGCGACCAGCTCGCCGTTGACGAAGAGATTCGCCCACCAATCGCAACCGATCAGGACGTCGGCGTGGCGCCTCACGGCGGAGACCAGTGTCGTGCGCGCATAGTAAACACCATTGCCCGCGGTCGACGCGCGACGAGTAAAGTCGACGGACGCGCCGCTACTGGTCTCCGCAGGAAACCAGCGAACGGGACGTCCGCCCAAACCCGCGACGACGCCGTCGAGCGACATTTTTTGTTCGGGTGGAAACACGAAGCGCATCGCCTCGCGAATCTGGTCCATCGATTCGGGAATCTGAAAACGCGAAGGGAACGGACCGATCGCCAGCCAATGCTCCGCCTCGATTTTTCGCCAGAGTGGCTGCAGCCGCCACGCGAGCAGCGTGAAAGGCGCGGTCGCGCTCCAAACGGTCAACGTGTGTTCGCCGGCGGCCAGCATGAGCGGCGCGGAACGCAGCGTGTTCGGATAGTGACCGCACACGATGACGGCATCGCCGCTGATCGATCGGCCGTCGAGACGCAGAACAAGCGGCGTGGCCTTCGGCGCCTGCGCTGCGAGTTCCAACACGAAACGTCCCGCGACGGGCGTGACGATTTTCAATTCTTGCATGCGCTTCAGCTCGATCGTTTCAGACGCGCGAAGCCGATGCACCGTGGCTTCGGCTGGGGCGTACTGGCCCGTGTCTTTCTCGACGAGCATCGCGGGCGGTCGATCGACGGGCGCGGCCGTGTCGAACTCGAGCGCGATCACGCGCGGCGCACTGTGAAACGCGACGGCTGGCAATCCGGTGAGCAGAGCCGTGCCATCGTCGAAGCGAGTCGTTGCGATCGTGGCTCGTTCCGCGAGCCAGCGTGCGCGCATCGTGCCGCGGCCGAGTCCGGCGATGCGGGCTTCGACATCGGAAAAATTCGACACGTGAAAATAGAGCGTCTTCTCCCGCGCCGTGACCGGGCCGAGGAGATGGTCCGCTTCGGTGTACGCCGTGCGGCGCGTGCCACGCACAGCTTCACCATTCAGCTCCATCCAGCGTCCCACCGCTTCGAGCGCTTCCACCTGCGCGGCTGAAACGGCGCCCTCGGGCTCGGGACCGACGTTGAGCAGCAGATTGCCATCGAAGCGGGCGCAGTGGACGAGTTGGCGAATCAGGTCTGCAGGGCGCTTGGTTTCCCGATCCTCGCGGTGCCAGCCCCAGTAGTTGCCCAGAGTCATGCACATTTCCCAGGCGCGCCCGGCTGGCGGCAGAGTCAGATGCTGTTCGGGCGTGGAAAAATCCTCCGGCAGGCTGGCTCGATCGTTGATCACAATGTGCGGCTGGAGAGAGCGCACCATCGCGTTCAGCTCCGTCGCGCGCCACGCGGCGGCGATCATCGATGGATCCGAGATGCCTGGCACCATGCACCCGTCATACCAGAGCACGTCGATCTGGCCGTATCGGCTCATCAACTCGCGACATTGCGCATGCAATTCGTCGACCATGCCGCGCCAGCCCTGCGGATCGCGGTCGGGTCCCTGAAAAATCGCGGGCCACTGCCAGCTCATCACCGACATGTACAGGCCGACGCGCAAGCCAGCCCGCCGGCAGGCGTCGACATACTCGCGCACCAAGTCGCGCCCGCACGCGCTCTGCACGGAGTTGAAGGAAGTCGTCGCCGTCTCCCACAGGCAAAATCCATCGTGATGCCGCGCGACGAGCACGACGTAACCGGCGCCCGCGCGCTTCGCCAGCGAAACGAGCGCGTCGGCGTCGAAGGCATGAGCCGTGAAATCCGCCGCGAGCCGGTTGTAGACCGCAGGCGGAATTTTTTCCAGGTACATGACCCACTCCGCGCGGCCGAGCAGCGAGTACAGTCCGTAGTGCACGAACATCCCGAGACGTGCTTGGGAAAACCAGCGATGTTCCTCGCGCGCCGGACCGACCGGCACATCGATCGCGCGCTGCTCGAGGATAGGGGCTAGATCGGACGACATTTCGAAAAAGGGGAAAAGAAAGCAGGCAAATCTGAAAGAAGCCGCGCCGCGTAAACGCCGCAACGGACGGTTTACTCAATCGTCAAGTAAACGCCGTTGAACGACGAGTTCGGATTTAGCCGCAAAAAGGCTCAAGAAGCGCAAAGAGGATTTCGGGTTTGCGACGGTGAGTTTTTTAGCCGCAAAGAGGCTCAAAAAACGCAAAGAGGATTTTTGTTAGGCCGACGCGGCTCAGACATTCGTCGCTCGGGAGCGGTCTGGTATTTTGGTTTGGAGTTACAAACCAATACCCCAACCGCGTTATGGAGGAGCCATTGCGAGCGACGTCGCAAATCCGAAATCCTCTTTGCGCTTTTTGCGCCTTTTTGCGGCTAAAAAAGGTATTCAAAACCACCGCCCTCACCTAGTGGCCTCGCTTCAGAATTTTTCGCAGCACGGGCTCGTAGGCATCCGCGTAGCGCAGCATGCCGATCGCGTTCGGATGCAGGCCCTCACCGGTGGCCTCGCCGTCGCTGCCGAGCAGGGCGCCACCCGCGAGATAGTGCAGGTGCAGATCGCCGGCGCGCGTCAGCTCTTCGTAGACCGAACGCAGCGCGGCGTTGAGCTTCGCGCGCTTGGCGGTCTCGGCGGGAAAAATGTCCGGTACGGGATGCTCGCCAAACTCCACCAGCAGAATCGGCGTCTGCGGATGATCTTTTCGCAGACGCGCGACGAAGGCCCGAGTGCGCGGCACCACCTGATCGCCCGGCATGTTTTGCAGCGCGTCGATCACGTAAACGCTCGCGTCGATTTCCGCGACGAGGTCAGCCAACTCCGGCTCCATCCGACCATAGCCGCAAAAGCCAAGATTCACGATCGGAACACCCAACCTCCGCCCGAGAATCGACGGAAACGCCAGCCCGGCGCGCGACGCCACCCCACCCTGCGTGATCGACGTGCCGTAGAAAACAATCGGCTTTTTATTCCGCGGCGGCACCGGCTCGAACGAGGCGGTTTGCGGCACGCCGATCTCGAGTTTTTCCACTCCGTTGTAGAGCGGGAAATAAAGCCGGTACCGCCGCCGTCCTGGCGCCATGCCTTTCGCGAGCACGTCATTCACGTCTCTCGCGCGCGGCTTGTTTCCGACGACGAAGCGCCACGCCTGCCGTGCCTCCGTCGCGCCGTCACCCACGGCCACGTAGAGATCAACGCCGCTCGTGGACGTGTTCGACACGTCCGGAAACGCGCTGAGATTCGGCGTGTTCAGTCGATACCTGACGTGAATTTCCGCAGCATCGGTGTAGAACTCCGTGCTCAATCCCGCGGAGTTTCGCGCGTAGCCCCAAATTCCCGAATCGACCTTGGTCTTCGCTCGCGCCGGCAACCGATCGTACACGCCATCGAAGCCTTCGCTCCAGCCGCGTCCCTCAACGCCCCACCCGGCCACGTCATGCCAAGCCAACTCGGGTTGAGCGGACTGCGCCGGTTGCGGTGTCGCAGAATTGGCAGTGAGCGGATTCATGCTCATCGCGGCTAAAAGTGGAAGCAGTCGAATCAGCCGAATCACCCAACGTTTCATCGCGCCCATTCCTTCCAAAGTTGCGCGAGATATTCGCCGCGCGTCATGTGGGCATCCGCGGCGGGCGCAGGCGCCGGAGGCAACTCCAAGGCCGCGCGCCACGCCGCGGCCACCGTCGCGTCGATTGGTGCCTCAGGCCGGACCGTCCAGTCCTCGATCGCTCCGCGCAAACCAAGCACCTCCGCGGCCTCGAACGCTGGATTTCCCGGCGCGAGGTCACGGAAATAAATCAACACGGCATGCCGATCCAGAAGCTCACGTTGCAGCGCCGCGATGTTCACCTGCCGCGGCACGACGCCCTCGGCCAGCGAGAGATGCGCGGCCGAACCCGCAGCTTCGCCCAGCGACATCCAACACGGCTCCATCCGCAGCGTGCTCAGCCCGACATGCGTCGCGGAGACCGCGACTGGCACGAGCAATCCTTCGACATTTTTCGGGACCATGACGCCGAACGGAATGGTGTAGGGAACAGTCCCCCAGGAAAACATTCCATCGAGATGCACCCGGCCCGGCTCGCGCTTCCGCACGGCATGCGAGTCGAGCGAGTAATGACTCGCCGCGATGCTGTCGCGATGGAGCGGCGCCCGTTTTCCTTTTTCGACCGGAAGCGCGTCATGCGCCGTGAAAAGATATTCGCCGGTGATGCGCCGCCCTTCGCGCACGTAAACTTGCCGCGGAAAATTTCCGTTGTCCTCGAACTCGTCGCGCGCGAAACCCCACTCCGAACACGCGGCACGAAAATCGGCGGGCAACTCCGGATCGTTCTGGCAAAACCAGAGCAGCCCGAGCGTGTAGTCCCTCAACCGCTTCGCGAAACGATCGCGCCAGTCCCACGAGGAGGTCGGCCAAGGCCAGTTTTCCTCGGGCAAATCCGTCGACAAAAACGCGGCGTGCTGGTTGTTCGCGTCGGTCTTGCCGTTCGGCATCGGCGTGAGAACGAGAATGCGGCCGAGATTTCGCGCGCGCTGCGGCGCCGGCGGACGGGGCGAAGCTTCACGGTTAAGCCGGATATCCTCGATCAAGGAAACGTATTCATCGCGCCGATACGTCGCAGGCTTGGCCACCGGAACGCGATTTTCCGCGCGGGTCAGCGTCAGCCGATAGTTGTAGGCCTGCACCGCATTGTCGCCGAGACCAGTCGACCCGGGCCCGAGCGGCGAGGCCCACGCGGCATAAAGGCGTCCCGCGGTGGCTTCATTGAACTCGCGCCGGTCTTCTCGTCCGAGTCGATACAGAGCGCCGGCCGCCGCGGCGAGATCGCCCTCGTAGGTCGCATCGATGAACACTTTTCCCTTCACCGATTCATGTGCGCCGCTCGCGACATCGATGACATTCACCGCCGCAATTCGCCCGTTGGCGAAAGTCACATTTTCCGGTTCCGCGTCGAACTGCCGTCGCAACCTCACTTCAATGCCCGGTTGTTCGGCCAACATTCCCAGCAGAATCTTTTCCGCCACCTTCGGCTCGAAGTGGTATCCGTCGCTGCAGTCCACCACCTGCTGCGAATTCTCACCGTAGTGCTCCACGTAATACGCGCGAATGCGGCGCACGAATTCGCCGAACAGGCCGGCCGTCGTGCCCCGTGTTCCGATGTCCGTCGCGCCGAGCCCGTTCGTCGGAAGCCCGCCGACGTGCGCCGTGCGCTCGAGCAGCGCGACCGTGCGGCCATTGCGCGCAGCCGCAATCGCCGCGGTGATCCCCGCCGGCGTCCCGCCGACGATCACGAGATCGTACTCCTTCGCCGATTCGGCGAAGAGGCTCGATGAGAAGAAGCACAGGATGAGAAAGGTTCTTAGAAGCATGAAAAAAGATGTCTGTTTAGTGGCTCATCTTAGCCGTTAACCTATGGGGAAAGCTAATGATCCGACGGCTCGCAACGGAGCGCCAGCCTCCGGCTGGCATTTCGAATAAGTCCGTCCCGCTTCGCGGGACTCTAGATAGGTATCCCGGCCGGAGGCCGGCGCTCCGTTGCAAGCCGGACGGAGGCTGGCGCTCCGTAGGTCGGAGGGCAGGAACTTCTCTCGTTGTTTTCCGAAACGCTTCAACTTCACACATAGCTATCGACGAGTGATCCGAAGCGCAGTTGATCGCGCAGCTCTGCTTCGGACAGCGGCTGCGCCAGCGTGATCTGAATCGTCTTCGGCCGTTTCGGATAGAGCTCGAAGAAATTGTCGGACGCCTCGTACGCGCCGTCCCCAAGATCGAACCAGAAGCGATGCTGAAACACCTCCGACGTGAACGTGAGCGTGTAATGGCGTTCATCCCCGACACGGCGCATCGCGACCTGCGTCGCACCGCGCGGGAGTTCGATGAAACGAGGCGGCACGAGAAAAACCGTGTCTTCGCTCACGCAGCGTCCATCGATCGCGAGCGAAATCCGCATGACTAAATTGTCGCGTCCATGTTCGGCCATGAGCTTTCGCAGCTTCACCGTACACTGACGGCGAGACTCTCCATAACGAAGCTGCACGCGTTTTCCATCGCGCCCAAGGGATCGGCCATCGACGTGATAGATTTCCCATTCCACCTCGGCGGCCGCGTTCACCGGCGCATCGTACACAGTCCAAACATGCACCTCGTCAACCGTGGAACGCCGATAATTTCCAGTGATCGCCGTCTCCTCGCCCGGCACCTGCGCCGTGATCAAAGCCCGCGCATAAAAACGCCGCGCCGCGAAATGCAGGACCTTCCAGTTGCCAGTAAACTCGATCGAACTCCACGAGGCGACAGGCCAGCAGTCATTGAGCTGCCAATAAATGGTCCCCATGCAACGCGGCATGAGTCGACGGTAGTGCTCGACCGCCACCTGCATCGCGTACGCCTGATTCAACTGCGAAAGATGCACGAGAGCGTTCTGGTCCTTCGGAAATCGGTATCTGCGGAAAACGTAATCCAGGATGATCTGATTTCCCGCGCGGTTCTTCTGGTGATTCTCGTTCACCGGACCGAAGAGATTGGTTTCGTGCGGCGCGCAATACGTCGCCTGCACTTTCGGCGAACTGAAACTCTGCATCCCGAATTCGGAGACGAAACGGAAATTCCATTTTTCGTAATCCCGCACCGGACAGCGCGCGTGCCACACCTCCCAGAAATGCGTGTCGCCGCGCCTCTCGCCCTCCGGATGATCGTTCCCGTATTTCCAGTCGCCGCGCCATTGCGAGCTCGGCCAATAGCCCGCGCCGGCGCCCCATTCGCTGACGACCCGCGGCAGCAGGTCATGAAAAAGTTTTTCGTAGCCGCGCCGATATTTCGCCTTCTGCAGCGAGCGGTTCACCTGCACGAGTTCGTTGTTGCCGCACCAAAGCGCGAGGCAGGTGCGGTGATGCAACCGCTGCACTTGATAAACCGCCTCGGCTTCGACCGTCGCGAGGAATTTCCTGTCACTCGGATAGAGCGTGCAGGAAAACATGAAGTCCTGCCACACGAGCAGACCGAGTTCGTCGCAAAGATCATAAAAATCTTCGCTCTCGTAAACGCCGCCGCCCCAGACCCGCAGGCAGTTGAAATTCGCCTCCACGGCGGCGCGCAGATCGCGCGCATACCGCGCCCGGTCCAGCCCGCCGACAAAACTGTGCGCAGGAATCCAGTTGGCGCCTTTCATGAAGATAGGCCGACCATTCACCACGAAACGAAACGATTCGCCCCAGCGATCTGGCTCTCGCTCGAGCACCACGGTCCTCAGGCCCAGACGCCGATGCCACTCCGCCACCGTGCGGCCTCCAGGCGTTTTCGCGGCGAGCGTGACATCGTAAAGCGTCTGCCCGCCGAGTCCCGCCGGCCACCACCATTCCGGCGAAGCAACCTCCGCCTCGACCTCGTCGGTGCCTGACGCGGTCGCGACCACACGTCCGTTCAGCATCACCGTGGCCTCGAAAATCAAGCCGCGTGCGGCGCGCTGCAGCTTGGGTTTCAGGCGAAGACGCGCCGTTTCCAACGACGGATGGTTTTGGACAACCTCGACGTGCGCGAAACGATTCTCCGACCAGCCCTCGAGAAAAATTTCGCGCCACAAACCGCAGGTCACGAAGCGCGGCGCCCAGTCCCAGCCAAACTGGCATTGTTGTTTGCGAACCAAAATGCCGCCGCCAACCGGGTCGTTGAACTCACAGGGCGGTTTGAAGCGCGCTTCGTTTTCCCGGATGTAGCGCATTGCGCTTTTGAAGACGACGCGCAGCTCGTTCGAGCCGCGCCGCAGGTGACGCTTTATGTTCCACCGATAGCCGGTGAACATGTTTTCCGTCTCGCCGATCTCGACTCCGTTCAGGGTGAACGTGGCGAACGTATCCACGCCTTCCGCGACCAGTTCGATTACGTCCTCGTCCAAGACTTCGGCGCGCGGCGTGAAGCGCAGCCGGTATTCCCAATCGCGTTCTTCGATCCACTGCAGGCGGAGTTCGTTCGTGCCCACGAAGGGGTCGGGAATGATTTGATTTCGCTGGAGATCCTTGTGCACGCAGCCAGGGACTTCGGCCGGCAGCCAATTGCGCGGCGCCAGATCCTGACTCCGGTCTGTGTCGCCCGCCTTGCGAAATTGGCCCACTCCGAGCGCACCGTCTCGCGCCGATTGCGCCGATGTCGAGGCGTGGCTGTGGAGACGAAAGCTCCAGGCATTGCCGGTCAAAGATTGCTGCTTCATGCGAAAATCCCAAAAGGCCGAGGGGTTGGACTGGATCGAAGCGGGTTTCGCCTCACCACGTGTCGCTGCGAAAAGGAGCCGCGGGCAAACCCGCCGCGTTGTACAGACTCGCCGCCGGTGCGTTGCGCCAGGCATAGCGAACCGCGACGGGCGTGCGCACCTGTGCGCTGGTGACCAGCACGGACTCACCGTCGATCTTTCCTTCCGCCGGGAAAAATTTTTGGTCCACTCCCGCGAGTTCGAAACCGGTCACCGCGCCGTCGCGCGCATGCAATTTTTCCGCGTGGCGAAACTGGACGCGCATCCCGCCGGCCTCAGGTGTGGCGCCCGCGAAAATCGGTCCCTCGCACGCGATCGACTCACCATAAACTTTCCCGCGCGCCAGCAACGCGAGGCGGTGTCCCACGTCTTTTTTATTTGTCGGGTGCACGTCGTTCGGATCGCCGATGTCGATCGTCACGGCGATGGCCGCGTTCGGCTCGGTCCGCACCGCGTTGGCCTGCGCTTCCCGCAACCGCGCCCAATCCGTGCCCGCTGCGTCGCCTGAGGCGTAGTTGGGCAATTGCACGACGAAGAACGGAAAATCACCGGCACCCCAACGGTGCCGCCAATCTCTCATCATGGCACTGAGCAGCGCTTCGTATTCCCGCGGCCGCCCGCCATTCGTCTCGCCTTGATACCAGAGCACGCCGCGCACCGCGCCCGGAATCACTGGCGCAATCATCGTCGTGAAAAGGCGCGAGGGTTTGTTCTGGTCCCACAAGCCGCCCGGCGCACGCGGCGCCGCTGTATGGAATGCTTCGCCTTTCGCCTTGGCCGCGGCGGCGCGTTTTTCCCATTCCGCCTGTGCGCGCTCGAACGCGCGGCGTTTTTCGGGAAACGCCGCGATCTCGTCGGCCCAGCGCTGAAACACGATTTGAAACGCCGGATTCGAGATCAGCGCTTCGTCGCTCATCCAGGCCTCGATCGGCGTGCCGCCCCAACTGCTGTTGATCAATCCGATCGGCACGCCCTGATCGCGGTGAATTTCCCGCGCGAAAAAATAACCGACGCCGGTGAAATCCCCCGCAGTCTCCGGGCTGCAGACACTCCACGTCTCGCGCTGCTGAAGCTGGTCGAGCGACACGGGCTGACGGCTCACGAGAAACTGGCGGATCAGTGGAAAATTGGCCGCAGCGATTTCCTCCGCGCCATGATCGCTGCGTGCGAGCTGCCACTCCATGTTGGATTGGCCCGAGCAGAGCCAGACGTCGCCCACGAGCACATCCGAAACGCGGATTTCGTTTGTCGCTTTGACCAGGAGATCGGCTGGTTCTTTCGACGCTTTCATCGGATCCAGCGTCACGCTCCAGCGACCGTGCTCATCCGCGGTCGCCTCGGCCGTTTGCGTCTTGAACGAAACGGTGACCCGCTCGCCCGGCGTCGCCTCACCCCAGACGGGCACATGAGCGTCACGCTGGAACACAGCGTGATCGACGAAGAGCGGCGCGAGCTTCACCTCAGCGCGCGAGGCCGGCGCCGCGAGCGCAACGGCCAGAATCGGTGCAGTGCGGATCATAGAAGAACAAAGGGACAACATCGAATCGGGGTAAGCCTGCCCCGACCCTCGGCAAACGCCGCTCCGCGCACAATCGCGTGCCGGCTTGATCGTTGAGTCCCTCTAAGGCATTTTTAGCCGCGAGGAGGCGCAAGGATGACGCAAAAATGGATTTTCGCGGACGTGCTTCGCTCGGACATTCCCTTCCCGAAAACGGTCTGAGATTTTGGTTTGGAGTTCCAATCCCATCGAATTTGAAGGGCATCTTCATGACTGAGTAACTCAGTCCGCGAAATCCCTCTTTGCGTCATCCCTGTGCCTTCTTGCGGCTAAAAAAAATCTGATCCCTTTTCGCGGTTCACTTCATCGAGGGGATGATGATTCCGCGCAGGATGATACGTTGGCAAAAGAGGAAAACGACAAGGATCGGAATCGATACCAGCACGAAACCGGCGGACGTCACCCACGGGGTCTGCACCCACCAATCGCTGGCTTGATAGAGCCACACTGAAATCGTCCACATGCGATGGTCCTGGCAGACGATCAACGCCCACTCCCAGCCACCATACGCGGCCAGAAAAGCATTCAGCGCGTTGATCGCCAGAATCGGTTTCACCATCGGCAAGCTGATGTGCACGAGCACCTGCCATTCCTTCGCGCCGTCCAGCGTCGCCGCCTCGTAGAGCTCCTGCGGAAGCGAATCGAAAAATCCCTTCAGAATAAAAATACCCATGCCGTTCGCCGCCGTCGGCAGCACGAGCGCGAAGAACGTGTTCAACATCCCGAGATCTCGCATCAAAAGATAACCCGGAATCGCGCTGACCATCGCGGGGAACGCCGAGGTCGCGAGACAGAACAAGATGATCTTGTCCTTGTTTCGCAGGCTGAACCGCGACAGCGCATATCCCGCCAGCGGATTCACCGTCAGCGCCGTGGCGATGCTCAACACGATCAGCCACAGCGTGACGCTGATCGCGTTTCCCTGGCGCAGCAAAAATCGCACGATGGTCTTGTAGTTCTCCACCAGCGGCGCCCAGGCAAAAGCCATGCGATTGGCTTCATAGGTTGCAGCATAAGCCTGATCGAACGGCGCGCGCGCCTCCTCGACCAAGCGCAGATTCCAGCCATACGCGCGGTTGATTCCCGCCACGTCGCGATATCGCGCGATGATGAGTTGTTGATAGGTTTTTTCCGACGATTCCACGACGCGCAGCTCCGCCGGCAGACTCTTCACGAAGTTCATCCACAGCTCCCGCTCGCCCACGCGACCGCCTTCCGCTCCGGCCGGCAGACGATCGGTTAATCGAAACTCCTCCCACGACCGATGCGCGCCGCCGAGGAGCCGATTGATGTTTTCGAGACTGCGATACTTGTTGCGCAAAAATTCCTCGAAGCGCCGCTGCAGCTCCGGTGTGACGACGATGCGCGTCAGCCTGAGCGGATAACGGTTCTCCACAAATTCGCGCCACAACGGCCGCAGCCCGGCGAAGCCTTCCGCTGGCAACGGAAAAGGCGTGTCCGCCAGCGAGGCGTAGTCCGTTCCCGCCAGCGCGTTGTACCGAGCGATATCGAACTGCTCGTCGTTTGGCAGCGCGAGGCGTCGGCGCACGTCTTCGCCAGTGAGAAACTGCAGCCACACGAGACGCATCGGAAACGGCATAACCGGAGAGGCCGGCGCGACGTCGCGCGCGAACTCGAGCCACAACGCCTCCTCGCGAGCCGAGGCATTTTCCGGCAGCGGAACGAGACGCTCGACCTCCGCCGGTGCCAACCCGTGGCCGCGCAGAAAACGCCTCCATTTTTTCAACACGCCTGGCGTGGAAAAACCGCTCCGCTGCGCCTGACAAAACGCGTAGTAGTCGGCCTGCTTCGCCGTCGCGGGCGGGACCCACGATTGCTGGCCAATCGGAGCGCGAACTTCGTTCTCGAAACCGAGCGTGACCAAATTCGTCACGGGCAACTCCCACTGCCGCGAGAGTTCCGCGAGCATGCCGGCGGTGCGCTGCTCTGACGAGGCGTGCGCCGCGTCCTTCGGATGTGCGTCGGCCCAGCGCTGTTCATAGCGCCACACGATATATCGCGCCGCCTCCTGGTCGCTGAACGCGCACAACGAATCGTCGAGCGGATACGAGTAAACAAACTCCGCATAGTCTCTCGCCTGCGCGCGCCGCTGCTCGGACGTGGGCCCCTGCTTCGCTTCGAGATAGAAACGCGCCACGCGATCGACGCCCGCCGCATCCAGCCCAATCGATTGCCACGAGGTCCACTGCGGTGGCGCTTCGCGGAAATTATCCTGCAGCACGGTAAACCAGCCGGGATAACGGTTGATGAATCCGGCGAGGCCTTTGACGAAGCGATCCTCTTTCGACCAGAGCGAGCGCGGCACGATCGAGAACCGCTCGTAGTCGAACGCGTTCGACGCCGAACTGGTCAGCGTGATCAAGAACGGAATCGCCATCGTCGTGCCAAAAACCGTCAGGCCGAGATAGAGAAAAACGACGAACGCGCGCTGCGACCAATTACGGCGCCCAACTTTGGAAAGAAGCGCCATGGCTAGTTTTCGGTTTTGCGGAACTCGACCCGCTTGAGGAGCTGCATCTGCACGAACGTGAAGCCGATCAACGCCGCGCCCATGACCCACGCCATCGAGGTCGCGACGCTAAAACGCAGGTTGTTGTAGGCCTCGATCCACACGCGCATCCCAACCACCATCGTCGACTCTCCCGGTCCGCCGAACGTCAGGAGAAAGATATTTCCCATGTTCTGAAACGTGGAGATGAACGCGCCGACGAAGTTGATTAGTATCAGCGGCAACAGCATCGGCAGCGTGACGTGGCGCAGCTTCGTCCAAATGCTCCCGCTGTCGATTTCGCATGCTTCATAGATTTCTTCCGGCACGCCTTTCAAAGCCGCGATGTAGATCAGGCTCTGCATTCCCGCTGTCGCCCACGCCGTCGGCACAACCACGCAAAGCATCGCCAGCTTCGGATCCAACAACCACGACTGCGGACCGATGTTCACGCCCGGCAGACGATCGAGCAGCGCGATCAGTTGATTCAACATACCCGTCGGATCGGGCGCGTACATCAACTTCCAGAGCAGCGCCACCACCAGGCCGCTCGTGACCTGCGGAAGAAAAAAAAGCGTGCGATAAAACGTCTTTCCGAGCGGCACTTCGGACAACATCACCGCTAAAATGATCGGCGCCGTGAACGAGAAGAGCAGGTTAAGGCCGACGTAATACAGCGTGCGCCCCATGCTCGCCCAAAAGGATTCGTCGAGCGCCAGCCCGATGAAATTGTCCAGCCCGACGAAGGTGCTCTCGCCGCTGATGTGGAAATTTTGAAACGCCATCACGAGCCCGCGCCCGAGAGGATAATAACCCCACAGCCCGATCAAAAGCAGCGCGGGCAACAACAGCAGCCACGCCTTCAACGGATGAGAAACCATGCCGCGCGCGCCCGCTTTGGCCCGATCCGAAAGTGAACGAATCAACAGCCACACGATCGTGCAGACTCCCAGCGCAATGATCGCAAAGACGATCCGGGCCGGCGTGCGATAGCGACTGAGCTCCGCCTCCGTCCGCCCGAACATTTCGCCGCCATTCGCCTTCGCAGTCACCCGTTGCAGCGCCGAGCGATAATCGAAATCGCGCCCCGTCTCCGCCAGGATCAGTCCGAGAACTTCGCGATTCAGAGCGCCGTCCATCGTGATCCAGAAACCTTGATACGGCTCCGTGTGCGTCTTGATCTCGCCGGTCTCGATCTCGCGATAGTATTCCCGAATCATCGCCGGCACGTCGCGCAGGTAGTCGTGGAATCCGAGGCGCTCGAGATCGTGTGGATTCACGAATCGCGCGAAGCCCGACACCACCATCGTGCGCGTCATCTCGTCTTTCGCCGCGGGCCCCGTGAGCGTGCGCAGCACTTTCCAAACTTCGTCGCGCTCCGCCTTCGGCCGCTGCGCGACGTTGCTCGTGAGCGCTGCGAAATGTGATTGGATCTGCACGACGCGCGGCTTTGAAGCGTCGATCGAGGGAAAGGGAAACCAGCTCAGCAATTCAGGAGCCACGCCCGAAGAGGCGCCGAAGTTGAGCAGATCCTGCACGAACCACGTCACCATCACCGCAGCGCCGCGACCCAGATATTCGCGTTGCGGCGTGCCGCGCGCGCCGGACTGTGACTGAGCCACGCCCCATCTCACGTCGGTCGGCTGAAAGCGAATGATTCGTCCATCGCGCTGCACGAAACCCGCCGCGACATCGGTCTCGGTCAGCCCGACCGGTTTGCCGCTCTCATCGTCGTAAATCCATGGGCCCCAGCGCAGACGATGAAAAAACTCCGCCGCCTTTAACGCCTCTGATGAGTCAAAGCTCGCGCGAAAAACCGGCTTCACCTGCGACAGGTCCGCGCCGTCCGACGTTCGGAAATCGCGCGCATCGAGCGGAAACGTGTGGCTCACCCCCGTCTTGGGATCGACGCGCGTCTGCACCACCGCGCTTCCACCCGCCGCCTCGATCCACGGGATCCAGGCGAAGCCATACGGATCGAGCGCGATGGCTTTTTGTCCCGCGTTGTAGGAGCGGCCCGCGACCGGCCGCCCTGGATCGCAGAGCCGCAAGCACCATTCATAAAATTCGTCCCAGGTCTTCGGCGGATTGTTCGGATCGAGACCGGCATTTCGCACCAGATCCGTGCGAAAAATAATCCCCATAATCGCGTCGTTCGCCTGCTTGATGCCGTAAACTTTCCCGTCGCGCGTCGCCACCTTTCGCCAGAGTTCCGGAATGTTTTTCCAGCCGCTCCACTTCGCTTCCGCCGGACTGATCAGCCCATCGCCATCGAGATCGTCCCCCACCCACTCGTTCAACGGGTAAAGCAAACCCTGGTCGACGTCGTTCCGGATGATGTGGAACCACGACTCCATGATGTCCGGGGCCGTGTTTCCCGCGATCGCCATGATGATCGGCGCGCGCCCGTTGCCCGAGCGAAGCGAGAGCCCGCTCCACATTTCGATCTTCAGGCGCGGATCCTCCTTCATCAGCGCCGTCAAATGCGGGGACGCCTCGGGCCGATTCGCGTCGTACAACTTCGGCACGATCGTCACCTGCACTTCGTCAGCCGCCTGTTCCGACGCCCCCACAAAACGAGCGCTCCCAAAAAACACGGTGCAGGCAAACAACGGACGCAGCGCGGCAGAGCTGCCTCGAACGACACGGACAATTCGCCCACGAAGCACACGAAGTAACCAAACCATTTTTTCCACAGACCACACGGAAAGCGCGGAAAGGATTTTCCATTCCGTGCCATCCGTGTCTTCCGTGGGAAAATGTTTTTCTGCGCGGGTGTCGTTCGTGTGATTCGTGTGATTCGTGGGCAAAAACAAAAACCTCGAACGAACTCTGCTCAGAACGTCGCCGTCAGCGAGAAGACAAAACTGCGCGGCGGCGTGTAACGGAAGCGTGTCGGCCATTGCTGCCCGACCGTGGCGCCGGTGCTGTCGGTGTACGTGTAGTTCGTGGTGTTGGTGTACACGACTTTGTCCTCGTCGAAGAGATTGCTGACGTTGAGCTGCGCGACGAAGTCCGTGTGAAAGAGTTTGAACTCATAAGCGATCATCGCCGTGGCGAGCGCGGTGGATTCCGACTTCACGCTCGCGAGCGCATCCGGAATGACGAAGGTCTTGCGCACGGGATCGTAGACTTGCACCACCGAAATAATCCGCGGCCCCTGGAACTGCATGCCGCCGCCGAATTTCAGGCCGCGCAGCCGTCCATCGGGAATGCGATACGTGGTGAAGAAGTTCGCCGTGTAATCGGGCGTTCCGGTGAGAGCACGACCGTCGGCGTTGTCCGCGAAGGTCTTTTCCAGACTGGTCAGCGTCGTGTCGAGTTTCAGGTCGGTGTAAGGACTGGCGATTCGCTCGCGCCATTCGGCGACGTGTTCGTCGTAGTAGGCCCGCGTGTCGACCCAGGCGCCGGTGAGTTTGTTATCCGTCACCGAAGCATTGATGATCGCGCGCCAGTTTTTCGTGAAGTTGGCGGTGAGATCGAGTTCCCAGCCGTTCGCGTCGATGTTGCGCTTGTCGGTGTAGTTTTGCGGGAGATCGTTGTAGAGCGTGTCCGCCAAGTCCGCGGCTTGGTTCAACTGAGCGGCCTTGGCCGGGTCGGCGGTTGCGGCAGCTTCGGAACGATAGCTCAGCCGTGTCGCATCCCAGAGGGTGCGCAGGGAACCGGCCAGGTTGGACATTGCGCTGTCGTAGCCCGAGCGGCTGCTCTGGTAGCGGTTGATGCTGCCGGAAATTCTGCCGTCGAACAGGTCGAGCTTGATGCCGAAATCATAGCCGTAGCTGTCGGGCGGCTCGATCTGACCGCCTTGCAACGTGCTGTTGTATCCAGCCGGCGAATAAAATCCTTCCGAGTAGTTGGCGTACACGCCCAGCGCTTTGATTGGGAAATACACCACGCCGGCGTTGCTGCTCCGAATGCCGTATTCGTACGGATACTTCATCTTCGGATCGCTCGAGGCGTTCCGCACCGGATCGTCGGACCGCCAAATATAGGCCGGCGGAATATCCGCGGTGACCAAGGCGCTGGTCTTGTCCGCGATGTCTTGTTTCCAGCGATCGTACCGCGTGCCGAGGAACGTGTTCACTTTTCCATCCCAATAACGTCCCGTGATGCCGGCCTGTAGCGTGTTCGTCCGCACCAGCGCTTTTTGGATGTAGGTCGGACGCCAGCCGACATCGATGCCGTTTGAACTCTCGGGCACGCCCATCGGACCGTTTTCGTCATCCATGTAACGCCGCACGTAAACCGTGTTGGCCGAACTCAGGATCGAGGGATCGCTGCCATTCAGCCGCACCACTTGGCGGCGAGTCAGCGTGTTGAAGTCGCGGCGCTGGCTCGCAAGCGCGATGATCTTCTGGTTCCATTTCTTCCCGCCAAACGTGTAGCCCGCCATGATGCGCGCGTCATTGGTCCAGTAGCGGATCAATTGATATTGATACGGCACGTCCGCGTAATAGTGGCCGAAGTAAGGATTCGGCGATCCGTCAGGCCGGACCTTGTTCACGTCCGCGTACAACGTGGTCGGCACGTTCTGCCACATGTCGATCGAGTTGTACTGATATTGGTCGGCGATCTCGATCGTGAGTTTGTCGAAGAACGTGTGATCGAGATAGCCCGCGAAGACGCGGTAATTCTGCACGCCCATCGGCGTGTCCGAGGGATTCATCGTGAACTCACGACTGGGCAATACGGGAAATTTTCCCGGGCGATTCGGAAAATATTTCGCGTTCACCGCAGGGTCGGGATTGATCGGCTGATTCGCGCCTTCGGAACGGCCCCAACCTTTTAGATTCGTCACGCCGATTTCCGGCGCGCCACTCGTGAAAACGAGATAATCGACCGTGTTCGAGAGTCCGACCGTGCCACCCGAGGGCAGGTTGGTCGTGCGCGGTTGGGTGTAGCCGGTCACGCCATCCCAATTCGAAATGCGCTCGCCAAAATTCTCCACGGGCGCGGCGCGTTCGGCGTGCCCCGCGGAAATTTCACCGCGCAAATTGGTATCGCGGAAAATCCGCCAGGTCCCCGCGATGTGCAGAGCATCCTTGTTGGAGAAATTTCCATCGCGCCAGCCGTTGTTGCGGTCGCGCAGTCCATTGAAGCGGAGCGCGGCATCGCCGCCCACAGGAACATTGATGTCCACCGTCGTGCGGAAACTCGCCTCGCTGTCGGTGCGCGCCGAGACGCGATACAAACTCCTGCCCAGCATTGCGCGTTTCGTGGTCGCGCTGACCACGCCGCCCAGCGTGCCTTCGCCGTAGAGCGCGGCATTGGGACCATGCGAAAGATCAATGCGCTCCGTCTCGAAGGCGTCGGCCGCGATGACCGTCGGGAAATAATTTCGCGCGATCGAATTCACGCTGCCCGTCACGCCGCGAAACGTGACGTTCGGCTGAAAGCCCTGCGTGGCGAACTGGTCTTCGGAGCCGGCGGTGTAGATGCTCGCGCCCCACGCCGCGGCCTGGGCGATGTCGGTCGCCTGAATGTCGTCGAGAAATTCGCGATTGAGCACGCCGATGACCGCCGACGTTTCCTTCAACGATGTTTCGAAGCGCGAGCCCGCCACCGTGCTTGCAGCGGTGTAACCGCGGTCTTTGTCGCTCGTGACGACGAAAGGAGAGAGCTCGATCGTGCCCTCATTCTCCTTTCGCGAATCCTGCGCGTGGCTCAAGACGGTTGATAGAATAAAAACGACGCCCACGAGGGGTGGGGTCGGAAAGACGGAGGACCGACGGAGACGGTGTTTCATTTCTTCTGGGGTTGGTTGCGGTTTTGATACTCAGACGTGGGGTCCCGCACCGGTCGGACGTTACGGAAAGCCGTTTCCATCGTTCAAAAGGGTTGTTCCTCAATCGTTGAGCCAGCAATTTTTCCCACGGAAGGCACGGAAAACACGGAATAAAATTCCGAATCTGAATTTAAGATGTTTGAACCCTTCCGTGTTTTCCGCGCCTTCCGTGGGAAAAATCAGCGGTTCGAGTTTCGTGTCTTTCGTGTGGTTCGTGTGCCAAATCAATCCGCCCTACTTCGCCTTCGCGATCGATCGAAGTTCCGTTCGCGCCGCCTCCCACGCCGCCCAGGCTTCGTCGAGCATTCTCGCGAGATTGCCGCGCTGGCTGGTCGTGCGGACTTGCCGCGCGTACGCCATCAGCGCGCGTTGCAAAGGTTCTTCGGCCATCAGCCGCAAAGCCCGCCGCGCGAGTTTTGCCGCGTGCGCCGGCGCTTTCAGGCCGCGATGCAGGAGTGATTCCTCGCGCAAGGCCCAGACCGCGCCGCCGGGCTTCATGAGCTGCGCCGCTCGATCGAAGCCGAGGACGAACTCGATCGTGGCGAGAAGATCGCTCAGTCGCTCGCGACCATTTTCCGGCCAGCGCTTCGCCGCGTTGGATGTCAGCTGGCGTTGCAGGCTCTGGCGAATCGCGTCGAGAGACCGCCGTTTGCCCGCGGGATCGAAGCCGCCGTCTTCCATCCAATTTCCGAGAAACCACGCCGCATCCAGCGTCGCGATGGGTGATCGCGGCTCGATCGCGTGACGCACGATGGCGGGGCGCACCGCCTGAACGGCGTCGCGAAAAGCACGCCAGCGCTCGCGCCATGTCTGCGGCAGTTTGATTTCCGGGATGCTCTCCCAACTGAACGGCACACACTCGACCTGCGGCGCGAGGCCGGTCCAGGCCGGACCAAGGTCGTTCAATTTCGCGAGGTCACCGGCGATCGCGCGTCCTGCCTTCAGGCCGTAACAACGTGACGCGTACGCCTGCCAGAATTCCGCGTCGCTCTCGTTGCGCCAACCAGCGCGGGCGAAACGCGCGGTCTCGCATTCCAACTCGCGACTGAACCGCCAGTGAATCCCAAGCACGCCCTGACAACCGCTCTTCGCGGCGTGGGCGAGCACAGGCCCGAGGGCGCTCACGCTGGCCGACGGATGCCACTGCGACGGATGAGAACCAGCGTCCGCCTCGAGCCAGGGAATCGGCCAGCGCTCCCGCTCGGGCGGCAGTTGCGCATAGCCCGCCGCGACCTTCGTCGAGCGGTTCACATCCAGATTTTCGAGCGCGGAAAAAATCACGCTTGGATGCACCAGCGCGTGCAGCGCACCGAACATCTCCGGCAGAAACATCCATTGGTCGCCGCCCCATCCGCTGAGGACCAGACGCGTTTGCTTTCCACTCCGTTCCAGATGGCGATGCGCGAGGTTCAGGAACTCCACCAGCCTGAGCACTTCCAAGCCGCGCCGCGGCTCGCCGAGACCCGTGAGCAATGACGCATGACGACGCCACTCGCCTTCCCAACCGCTGCCCTGCACAGGAAGCGTCCACCCGATCTGCGCCATGTTTTCCTTCTGCCAGAGCGCCAGAAAATCCGGGCGGTAGGTTTCGATCACATGATCGATCCGCGCGAGAAAACGCTCGCGGATTTCCGGCGCGCGCGGATCGCCGCGCAGTTCAAAACCGAAACAGGTTTTGATCCCTCGTTTGCCGGCGTGGACAAAGGCGTCGCTGATCAGGCGCTGCGATTTTTCGATGCAGGCTTCGAGCGTCGTGGTGCCTCTCACGTCCGGCGGACCAAATTGGCGATGCGGAAATAGTTTTCGGGCCCATCGTGGAAACGCGTTCACCGGCAACGCCTCCTTCCCGCGAAAACGCACATGGTTGCGGCGAACGTCTCCGGGCAGCCAGCCATCGCGAAAACGAAACGCTCCATGCGGCTCGTAGTCGTACGCGTGCAGCATCACGAGATTCATGCGCTGCGCCGCCATTTGATCGAAGTAGCTCCGATAATCTTCCGCCTCCCAGCAAGTCGGACCGTTGCCGAAATTGTGAAACGGCAAGAGCCCGCGCATCGCGAACTGCGGATTGAACACACGCCGGCCAATCCATCGCCGCTCGGGCGCCCAGTTTTCCAACGGCGCGGCGGCGCCTCCCATGTAGAATCCGCAGCCGCGTTCTTCGAGCAGTCCAAAAAGACCGTAGGCCAAACCTTCGGCAGTTTTGGCGGCGACCCGCACACCGCCGCGCGGAGAATGCTCGATCACGTAACCATCGCCTCGAACGCCATCCAGCGCGGGACCATTCTCCGACGACGCGCCGATGGAAACCATCCAACGCGCGCCCCTCAAGCGGATGAGTTTCGCCTCGCGTAGGCGGCTCTCGTGCCATCGCTGCCGGAAAAGCTGCAGCGTCCAATCGAGAAACGCCGACTCCGCCGGCGCTTCGCAGATGATTCGAGTGAGAAAACGGCTTTCCGCGGAGGAGCCGCTGGCCGGCGCCGTGCGGCGACGTTGGCCTTGGGCCGTTGGGTTGCGGGGCAGAGAAGCAGGAGACGTAGTCATAAGCGTTCATGCGCGGAATGACTCGCCCCGAAAACCGATCCATCGAGGCTGCGAATCCGAGCAACCCAAGCTTCGCCGCAGCCAGCTCCCCTCTCAAAAACCGCTCTCCTCGATCGTTGAGTGCCGAGCCGCTCTTGGCCCCAATCTACGTGCTACAGTTCAAACAAAGGCCTGTAGCCGCAAAGAGGCGCAAAAAATGCAAAGAGGGTTTTGGTTCAGCGACGTTGCTCGCAGCAGCTGCTCCAGAACGCGGTTGGGGTATTGGTTTGTAACTCCAAACCCAAATACCAGACCGCTCCCGAGCGAGGAATGTCTGAGCCGCGTCGGCCTAACAAAAATCCTCTTTGCGCTTCTTGTGCCTTTTCGCGGCTAAAAAAAATATTCGTGATCGAACCCTGAGGCTTTGCCTCGCTGTGCCTTTCGCGGCTACAGCTTAATTTTATACGCTCTAAGCCTCGCCGAGCAGCAGTCGGAAGCGCGCTTGCAAGCGTGCGATGTCGGGCACGTGGACAGTCGAGCCGCGCACGTCCATCAGATTTTCGTCCCGAAGCTTTGCGAAGGTGCGCGAAAGGGTCTCGCTGGTCGCGGCGAGTTGGCCGGCCAAGACACGTTTCGCCATGCCCAATTCCACGTCGACCGCACCGGTCGCGTCATTCGCACAACGCTTCAGAACCCAATTGAGCAGTCGCGTCTCCACGTCCTTCAGCGTGAGATCTTCGACCAAGCCGACGAGCACGCGCAAATGCTGGCTCATCGAGCCCAGCATTCGCAGACCCAATTCCGGCCTTCGTCCGATCAATTCGAGAAACGGCGCCTTCGGCACGACGATAAGCGAGGACGGTTCGATCGCGCGCGCATTGGCCGGATACCCGCGCTCGCCGGCGAGCGACGCCTCGGCGAGCGATTCACCGGCGCGGAAAATATAGATGACCTGTTCCTTCCCGTTGGCGCTGACGCGGTGCACGTTGATCGCGCCCCGCTGGACGACATAGAAGCCTTCCGAGCGGTCTCCTTCGCGAAAGAGATACGCGCCCTTCGCGACGTTGCGCATGAGCGAAAACTTCGCGATCTCCTCCAGGTCGGCTGGCGGCAATCCGAAAAAGAGCTGGCACGAACGGAGCGTCGCGGCCACGGCCACGTTGCGCAAAGGGACGACATTGGTCGGCATGATTCGAGTGAAGCTCCGTCTGGTTGTTGGCGCAACGCGCGCTCGCGCTACGGCCTTGAAAAATGAGTTCGCCATGAGCCATCGCCATGCCGCACCGGTTTGGCGGTGAAGCCCTCGGACTGCAGTTTTTCGATCAAGGGCGAAGGCAGAAACGGAGAGATCACCACAAAGTCTTCTGCGGGCCCCAACGAGGCCAGCGTGGCCATAATCTCTTGGAACGGCTCCTCGCCCTGGGCAATGAGCGGCCGAACGTCGAGCGTGCGAACTTTGCGCGAGGAAGGATTCATCTCTGGAAATTTTTAATGGTGGAGGGCTGCCCACGAATCACACGAAGGACACGAAACCAGAAAGTTTCCCACGGAATACACGGAAATCACGGAAGGGATTTTTTGTTTCCGTGATTTCCGTGTATTCCGTGGGCAAAATAGTTCGGTCATTTCGTGTTCTTCGTGTGATTCGTGGGCAAAATGATTCGGTCCTTCGTGAGGTCGCAGGCAACCGCCCGCCATCTTTTTTGCGGCGAAAAATTCGATGACTTGATGCAGATCAAGGCGGCCGGAGGGCGGGCGGCCTAGTATGGCCGCATGTCCACACGCTCCCTTCTTGCCGCTGACTCCGCGGCGGCACTCACGTTGGCCGAATTCACCCAGGTTTCAGAATCGGGAATCGTCAGCCGAACCGTGCTGCAGACGCCGGAGCTGCGGATCGTGCTCTTTACTTTCGCGGACGGTCAGGAGCTGACCGCTCACACTAATCGCCGCCGCGCTGTCGTGCAAATCCTCGACGGTGCCTGCGACTTCTTCTTCGCGGGAAAATGGCAGCGGCTCGCCACCGGCGCCTTGCTGCACCTCCCGCCCAATCATCCGCACGCCGTGCGCGCGGCGGCAGGCCCTTTCTCGATGCTGCTCACTCTCGGCACCGAGGTCGGCGGCAACGCTTCCGCCTAGGTCTCACCCTTTCATCCAACATGAACACGAAACACCCATCCGAATCCATCGACCCGACACGTTTCGACGTGCGCGAAATTCCCTGCCGCGTGAAGCACGCGCAGATCTTCCAGCGCTGGACCGAACTGCCCATCGGCGGATACTTTGTTCTGGTCAACGACCACGATCCGATCCCGCTGTATCACCAGTTCCAAGCGCAGTTTCCCGGCGTTTTCACCTGGGAATATCTGCTCCGCGGGCCGGAGGAATTTCAGGTTAAAATCACGCGCCTGGCCCGCGTCCTGAACGCGAACGGCAGCACGAACGCGAACGACGGTTCATCGCGCGGCACGTCGTCAGCGACGGACGCCAGCAAGGTCTTTGATGTCCGCTTGATTCCCGGTCGCGTGAAGCATGCGCAGATCTTTCAGCGTTGGTTCGATCTGGCGGTCGGCGATTACTTCATCCTGCTCAACGACCACGATCCCGTGCCGCTGCGCTACCAGTTCACCGCGGAATTTCCCGACGCATTTTCGTGGGAATATCTCGAAAAAGGCCCGGAGGAGTTTCGAGTTAAAATCGCCAAGTTTCGCGCCCTCGGTGATCCCGCCGCAAAGACCGTCGTCACATCGCCCCAGCCTTCTCGCATCGCGGCCGATGTGCGGGAAATCGACGCGCGCGGTCTCGAGCCGCCGGAGCCGCTGATCCGCATTCTCGACGCGCTCGAGTCTCTTCCCGCGGCCACTCGCCTCCGCGCCATCACTGACCGCGAACCCTGCCATCTTTTTGGCGAAGCGACGCAGCGTGGCTTCCGCTATGACTGCAACGAACAATCCGATGGCAGCTGGCTCACCGTCCTCGAGCGTTCCTAAAACTGCAGGAACGGGAGCCTCGGCCGCGACGAGTTCGCGTCCGCTCATGTCGGGCAGCTGGCTCGCCACACAGGGCCGGCTGCCGCTCGCGTTCATGGGTCTGGCGCTCGCCTGGCTGGCGGTCGCGACGCTCCTCCTCGCTTTTTCGCCGGGCCTGCTCGCGCTGCCGCATGTCCATCCACGCGTCGTCGCGCTGACGCACGCGTGGGTGCTCGGCTTCTTCGTGAGCGTCGCGTGCGGCGCCGTTTATCAGCTCGCTCCGGTCGCGCTCGGCACCACGTTGGCGAGCGAGCGCCATGGCTGGTGGCACTTCGGCCTGCACGCGGCCGGCGTGCCGGGGATGGTGTTTTCGTTTTGGTTTTGGGATCTGAAACTCCTCGGCCATTTCGGCACAGCCGTCGCGCTGGGCATCCTGCTCTTCAGCGTGAATGTCTGGCGAACAGTTAGGCAGTCCGGCCGCACGGGCGTCGTCGCCGCTTCGCTCGTGCTCTCCGCCGGATGGATTCTTCTCACCGTAGTGATCGGGCTGCTTCTGGCCGCGAACCGATTCTGGGGTTTCATCCCGCTCGATCCCGCGGCCTTGTTGCGGGCCCACGCGCACCTCGGACTGGTGGGCTTTTTGCTCACACTGCTGCAGGGCGTTTCGTTCCAGCTCGTGCCGATGTTCACGCTGGGCGAAGTGCGCGACTGGCGGTTGGCCAAACTCGGTCAATGGCTCGTGCAGGGCGGCTTGCTCGTGCTCGCGCCAGCGCTCGCCTGGCACCTTTCGTGGATCGCGCTGATCGGAGCCGGCGCAATCGCGAGCGGCGTTCTTTGCTCGGCGATCGGACTCGGACTCGCCATGGCCAGCCGGAAAAAACGACAGATCGACATCGGGCTTCGGGTGTTTCTGTTCGGCGGCATCGCGCTCTGCGCCGCGGCCATCGCCGGCGTCATTCTGGTCGCGCCCGGTTCGCCCTGGGGCTCTGCGCCAGGAGGTTTCGGCGCAATGGTGTACGCTGTGCTCGCTCTCGGCATGGGCCTGCTTCCCTGCATCGCCGGAATGCTCTGCAAGATCGTGCCGTTCCTGACGTGGATGCGCGCCTACGGCCCTCACGTCGGTCGCGGTCGCACGCCGTCCGCCGGCGCGTTGACCAGCCCGCGTTTGGAACGCGCGGCCTTCACGCTGCAGGGCGCGGCGCTGATCCCGCTGTTGGCCGGAACGTGGCTACTGAATATTGTCCTCCTTCGCGCCGGCGCGTGGCTCCTCGTCGCGGGAGTGGCTTTCTTCCTCGCGGATATGTTGGGCGTGATGCGCCACCTCTGGCGGCCGGAACTCCAGCCGGCGCCAACGTCGAAATCGACTTGAAGATCATGAATGATTCCATGCTACAGCCCGCCGAAGTCTGGGAGGCGTTGGCCGCAATTCCCGATCCCGAGTTCGGCATCAACATCGTCGATCTCGGACTGATCTACAGCGTCACGTGCAACGAAGGCGACGTGACGGTCATCATGACGTTGACGACGCCGAGCTGTCCGTCCGGAGGCTGGATTCACGAGGGCGTGCGCGCCGCGCTGCGGGCTCTGCCCGGCGTGAAAAACAGCCGGGTCGAGCTGGTTTTCGAACCGCCGTGGAACACCGGCATGTTGAGCGCGGAAGCGCGCCGGGCGCTCGGCTGGAAGGAGGAGCCATGAGCTTTGCCTGCCCTCATTTTGACATCAGCAACGAAGGATGCCGTCGGCTCAAGACCGACTGCGTGCCTGGCCGGCCCGGCTGCGTGCTCGGCGATGCAGTCTTCGCCACGCCGGTCGAAGAGCGACTGCGCGCACGCGCCGAGGAAAACCGGCGGCGCGTCGCCGAAGCCGCGGAAAAAGCCGCAGCGCGGCTTCGCCGCGCTATGCCTCCTTGCGGCTAAAAAAAAACGTGGCCAAACGCCTTATGCGAATTCCACGGAACGCGTTTGCAGAGACGGCTCGGGTGCGACCGTCGCTGCACCTTCTGCTCCGAGCGTGAAGAAGAACGTCGCGCCACGATTGACCGCGGCCTCGGCCCAGATCCGTCCGCCGTGGCGCTCGACAATTCGGCTGGCGACCGCGAGGCCGACTCCAAGCCCCGGAAAATCCTTGGGACCGTGCAAACGCTCGAACATGCCAAAGAGCTTCTGGGCCCGCGTGGGCTCGAAGCCCGCGCCATTGTCGCGGACAAAGAACACCGTTTCATCCTCGCGCTCGACGGCGCCAAACTCGAGGCGCGGCATCGCGACCTGGCCGGTGAATTTCCACGCGTTCGCCAGAAGATTCTGCAGCACCGACGTGAGCAGCGCGCGATCCCCCCAGGCGCGCAGTCCGTCGGCGATGACCACGTCCACTTTTCGATTCGGAGTCTGACCCGCGAGATCGGCCACAATGGCTCTCGCCAGCGCCGTCAAATCGACCTCGCTCCGTTCCAGTGGAGTGCGGGACACATGGGCGAGTTTAAGCAAGCCCGAGAGCTGCGCATCCATCCGTATAGCGGCAGCCTGAATTCGCTGCAGGTATCGCTGCTCTGATTCGTCGAGTTTATTTACGCATGACTCGCGCAACGTTTCCGCAAATCCGGCGATGCTGCGCAACGGACTCCGCAAGTCGTGCGATACCGAATAGGAAAATGATGAGAGGTCGCGGTTGGCCGCCTCCAGCTCGCGCGTGCGCTCGAACACTCGCTGCTCCAACTCGGCCGCAAGTTCGCGGTGAGCGGCGAGCGCGCGCTCCCGCTCCACGGCGGCGCGCGAAGCGAGCGCGATGAGCGCGCCTCCGAAGACGATTCCGGCGACGGTCACGACATCGCGCAGGGAGAATTGGCCGACCGTCGGCTCCGCGTCTCTGGCTTCCGCAAGGGTCGCCGCGCGATATCGCGCTGCACTCATGCCCACGTAGTGCATGCCCGCGATCGCAAATCCCATCGCAAGCGCACTCGCCGCTTTTAGCCAAAACGCGCCACGCACGGTCGGTGCGATACCATAACCAATCGCCAGCGCGCCGGCCGAGGCGCCCATCGCAATCACGATCGATAGCGCAAACCGCTTCGGCTCGTAATCGATCGCCGCGCCCATCCGCATCGAGGCCATGCCGATGTAGTGCATGCTCGCAATGG
This sequence comes from Opitutaceae bacterium, assembly GCA_035765635.1. Lineage (GTDB taxonomy): Bacteria > Verrucomicrobiota > Verrucomicrobiia > Opitutales > Opitutaceae > EW11. The sequence goes on along the minus strand of DASTWZ010000009.1, from coordinate 44,543 downwards.
CCACACCCATCGCGACGCCGCCCGTGATGACATGAAACCAGCCCACTTTCGTTCGGCTCATGATCACAAACGCGAGCGCGGCTCCGACGATGGCAGCGATGATCGAGGCTATTGTCCCGCCGGGCGCGTAGCTCACCCGCATCGGCACTTTCAACGCCAGCATGCCAATGAAGTGCATCGTCCAGATCGCGAGTCCCATCAGTCCCGCCCCGAGCAAAAGGAAAAGGTGCCGGTCCTTTCGCGCGCTGGCGACCCTCATCCGCTGAGCGCATTCGAGCGCCACGAAGGAGCCCACGACCGATATTGCCACCGAGAACAGAACGAGCCGGAGGTCCCAACCCAAATTCATAACCACTCCGTCCGGCCCGGAGATGCACATCGACGGGTCAGGCGGGCGAGGGAGCAATGAGGCAAGAACCACAAACCAACTATGATGCTCTCTTTTGAGGGCACAAGTTGAGCGCCGAACTTGCGCCAGCGCTCACGCTCGAGCGCTCGCCGCGCAAAGTCCGGCGCGAAATCACCTGCCAGCTATCGCCTGGTCAGCAGGCTTTCGGCTTGGCCGAACGAAAACGCCGCGCGGCCGCGCCGAGCAGGAGGACGCCCATTGCGATCACGCCGTACGTCGAGGGCTCTGGCACAGCTGTCACGCTGATTCGCAGAAAAGGTTCTTCCGTCAAAGCCCGGCCGACGATTTGGCCCGCTCCGTTGGTCAGGCCGATATCGTTATCCAATCCGTCGAGGGATTGTTGATGGATCAGCCCGCCCTCGGATGTACCGGTCATCGCATCGACGCCCTGAACAAAGGCAGCGCCGTTGAGCGGCTCGTTCACCTCGCTGCCGGCGTCCCAGACGTTTGCTCCCGTGAGTGTCCAACTCTGAGATCCGGAAAAATTTCCCAGGGAATCGAAAAGTTGAGCGAACGTCGGAGAGGCATTTGCGAAGAACGAGTCGTTCGATGGCACAACCATCGTGCCGAAACTCAGGTAACGTTGTTGCAACGGATCGAGACTCACGGTCACGGAGCTCGTCGCTCCCGGCGCATAGAGACCAGGCCCCGGTCCGCTGGGATCGTTCAAAACGGTGCTGAACCCGGTCGGCTGCACGCCGGCAAACCAGGTGTTGACCAGCGAGCTGTCGCCCAATTCCGCGAGCCGCTCGATCTGAGGAGAGGCCATGGTGCCGGGATCGAAGAGATCGAAGGTACCATCATGAAAACCGAGCCACACCGGCCCGAAATATAAACCGACCGGCGACTGCGACGCGCGATTTTCGATGGTGATGCGTACATCAAAAGCCGAGGCGGAAAGCGCCCCGGCGAACAGCAAGATCGGCAGGATAATTTTTTTCATAGGTGTTGTGGATGCAGTTGTGCGGGCCGGTCATGAACGAGTCGGCCTCATTCACCATGAACGCCGTGAACGCACGGATGATTGCGGCGCACCCCGAAAAATGTTCGCGCTTATCCCGATTGATTTTGGCCGGGAATATTTCCCCGGTCCCTCGCCTCTCATGCTGCGTTGGATCATTCTTCTTCCGAATACCCCGAGGACGACCAAGAGCCGGCTGAGCTGTTGCAGTGCGGCTTTCGCTACGCGTTGTCGCTCGCGCACAACCCGCATGACGCAGAGGATTTGGTGCAGGAAGCGTGGTTAAAAATTGCCCGGCGCTATGGTGAAGTCGCTTCACGGCCGCTCCTGTTTGTCGCGATTCGCAATGCCTTTATCGACCAGACGCGGCGCCGCGGAGGAAAGGAGTTGATCCCATTTCACGAGGTCAGCAGCGATCTCTGCACACCTGTTCCCGAGTTCGCTGGCACAGCGACAGATCTAACGACCTTGCTGCAAGCCCTTCGGCCGGTGGAGCGGGAAGCGCTGTTTCTGCACCACGTCGAAGGCTACACCGCCGAAGAAATCGCCCGACTCACCGGATCGCCTCGTAACACCGTCCTGAGCCTCGTCAGCCGCGCGATGAAGAAACTGCATCTCTTGCAAAAGGACTGAGCAAAACTGCAATCATCGGCGGCCGGTTACCGTTGAACCTTTACCAAACATGAGCGACCTCCCTGAAAGACTGCGCCGGCACTACGCCGAGCAGTCGCTTTCAAACGAAGCGACGCGCCGGATACTTGCACGCGGATCGTTGGAGCGTCGCACGCGACATCGCTGGCGTTTCATCTTAGCAGTGGCAGCCATGCTGATCGCGGTCGTGAGCGTGTATTCGGCCAGGCACTACGCCGTGAAGATCGAAGTGGCCGACGTGGAAAATGCGGTCGAAACTTTCTTTGCCGCGTCGGAGCCGCAGCTCGATCGGCAGTCCTCCGACAGCGCGGCTCTGCGTGAATGGTTGGTGCAACACGGCGCCCCGGCGGCGTCTAAAATTCCCGAATCGCTCGGCAAATTTCCATCGGTGGGCTGCGCCAAGCTGAAAATCGGGCGGCAAACGGCGTTCATGCTATGCTTCAAGGTCGAAGTGGATGGCACCACGGCTGTGGCCGGTGGGAAACGAACGGAGTTGGTTCACGTCGTGTTCGTCAACCCGCGGTCCCTGCGTAATCCCGCTCCGCCGCGGAATGCGGCGAAGGTTCTACGCCACGGCAACTGGAGTTTTACCGCGTGGTCCGATCGCAGCGTCGCTTACGTGGTCGTGAGCGCGCTGACGCCTGAACAGTTGCAGAGCGCCCTCGGAGCCGAGAACACCTGAGAGTTCGCCACGCCGGCTCGTGAGAATGTCTTCCCTTGATGGAATATCGTTCAGACGCCTCATCGGTAGGGCGAGGCGTCCCAGCCGAGCCGCGTATGGCGTGGCTTAACCCGAACCCTTGCGCGCAATCAGGGAACTCGCGACGGACCAGGCCGAGCCGCAGTAAGCCGTGGCAATCGCGAGCATGGTCCACTGCATCCGGCTCGAGGGCTCAGCGACAACGCCGGGAAGATGTAGCAGTAAAACGAAGGCGCCGATCATGCCGGCTTCGAGAACAGCGGCCAGCGCGGGAAAGACTGAAATCAATATCGCGATCCCAGCTGCGATGTGGCCCGCTCCCGTCAACACGGCAAAGCCCATTCTCCACGGCAACCACGCCGGAACCATCCCCGCGGTCGCGTCGCGGTAGACAAAATGCGAGATCCCGATCATCGGCAGGGAGAGTCCATACAGCAGCTGAAAGACTCTGATCGAATTCGCCGGATCGGAGGAATCGGATGCCTTCGATGAATTGGATGAACTGGAGGCGGCGTTCAATGGCCCCTCACGCCTGGACTGCTGCCGAAGCGCGATGATCCAGGCTCCACAGACGAGCAGAAGATTTTCGCCGAAGCCGAGCCACACACCGGCGTTACTCGGCGCGCCGAGAACTTTCGGAGCCTGGAGCAACAGCAACCAAGACGAAACAAACACCGCCAGCACGTACCCGGAAATTTTCGCGGTGCGCGGCACCGCGAGCCCGCACGCGCTTAGAACCAAAATCGCGCCGGACAAAGCTCCGGAAAAAGACCGCATCGGAAAGTTGTCCGGCACCGGCTGCCAAACCAAAGCGAAGTCCCGATAAATGAGGCTCAACAGACCAAGCCCCGCCAAACCGATAACAAATAGAATCCGGCCCGCGCGCTCAGTAACATATCCGAAGTTCATCGTGGAATATCCATGGAGGATGAACAATGAACACCGACGCCCGCGCTTCCCCTTCTTCCGCGTCGGAAATTTTTCGAACTCGAGCTACAAAAGCTCAAACGCGAAGCACCCTGACATCGATGCCGGCGATGACGCCAGCGCTCCCAGTGGCCGACATCGGCGAGACGCCGACGCTCGGCCGATACCCCGCCATCAGCGAGACGCCGACGTTCGGCCGATCCCGGCGCCAGGCGACCACCCAACGCTCGACCGCCGAGTGCGCCTTTCCAAGGCGCAGAGGCTCTGGGAGCGCTGGCGTCCACGCCGGCATTTTCTTTCTACAGTCCGCGCCACAAGGCGCGCACGGACTCGATCAACAGGGCAGCAGCAGCGTGCATCCATCCGCTTGACCTCACTGCTCGGTGAGACATATTCGTGAGACATGAAAACAGCTACGGTTCGCCAAATCCGAAATGCTTTCCCTGAAGTTCTGCGACATATCCGAAACGGCGAGACGGTCGCGATCACGTCGCGCCGAAAAGTGGTGGCTACGCTGACGCCACCACCTGCCGCAAATCGATCGAAACGCCAGAAACCCTGGGCGCATTTGTCTGCCCGTCTGGCCGAACTTCAAAAAGAGCCAATGCTGGCAGTTTCAGGTGCCGACATGCTCGCGCAGGATCGTGACCGCTACTGAACGAGGCGATGGTTTACGCAGACACGTCATTCCTGTTTTCCTTGGTCCTGCACGACGCAAATACCGCCGCGGCCGTTGCGTACTTATCCAAGCATCCAACGCCTCTTGCTCTTACCTCGTGGCAGCGCTGCGAACTGCACAATGCGATCCGACTCTCCGTTTTTCGCGGAAATTGCTCTGAGACCAACGCCAACAGCGCACTCGCTCGCATTGAAAACGATCTTGCCGCAGGCAATCTCGTCGAAACGACGCTCGGTTGGTCTGATGTAATGGCGATCGCGGAGACACTCAGCGCCAGGCGCACCACAACCTTAGGAGTACGCTCATTGGATCTTTTGCACATCGCCGCGGCGGTCAGCCTTCAAGCGAAGACATTCCTGACATGCGACGGCCGCCAACTCGCCCTCACACGGGCTGCTGGAATACGGGTCGATAAAATTTAGCGCCGCGACCTCCCGAGACCGACCAGAAAAGCCAGACATGATTTGGCGATCGTCTCCGACGCGGAAATAACTGCCTCGCCGCGTCTCAGCACGTATCCTTTTCCGGGTGGCTCGCGTACTGATTACGACAACGCATGAAAAACGACCTTTCCCCAAACAACGGCGCCTCTGGCCAGGAGGTGCCGGCGGGCAGACTCGAAGCGCGCTATCTCGCGTTTCTCGAGACCATCGCGCAGGTGCGACCGAGCTTGCACCGCTATTGCGCCCGGATGACCGGGTCAGCGCTCGATGGCGAAGATGTGGTTCAAGAGGCGCTCTTCCAGGCCTACCGAAAACTCGAGACGTTTGACGACACCCGACGCCTCGAGCCCTGGCTGTTTCGCATCGCGGTCGTCGAACGAGACTTCACACCGCCCGTCGAGCCGATCGGCGCCGCACTCGGCACTGCCGTCGAGCATCTGGTCCTGATTCTGCCGCCGAAAGAGCGCGCGTGTGTGCTTCTCAAGGATGTGTTCGACTACTCGCTCGAGGAGATTGCCGAGCTCGTCGAATCGACGGTCGGCGGCGTGAAAGCGGCGCTCCATCGCGGGCGATCCAAACTCGCGGCACAGCCGATAAGTCGGCAGCCAGCGCGCGCGCCCATCGCCGTCGAGGATGCCGCGTTGCTTCGTCTTTACGTCGAGCGTTTCAACCGACGGGATTGGGCGGGCGTTCGGGAGCTCATCGCGGCGGATGCTCGCCTTCTGGTCGTCGATCGCTTCGCCGGGCTCCTCAAGGAATCTCCGTATTTCGGCACGTACGACCGGATCGCGGGAACGTGGCGCATGGCCGTGGGCGAAGTGGACGGCGCTGCCGTGGTCATCATCCAGCAGCCGGGAGCCGACGGATGGATCGCGCGGACTGCAGTGCGCCTCTCCGTTCGGGATGGGCGCATTGTCGACGTCAGAGATTATTGGTTTTGTCCATGGCTCGTCTCTGCCGCTGCTGCCCTGCACGTCGACGAGGACAATGCGGATGCATCTTCATAGGCCTCGCTGCACGGGCGACGTATCCTGCGACCCGCTCCGTCCGTAGTAAGAGGTTGAAGCCCGCGAAACACTCGGGCGCAAAAAACCTCAACTATGGAATCACGAGTGAAAACAGGCAGGACATTAGAGAACAAAGTCGCGGTCATCTACGGAGCCGGCGGCGCGATTGGCGGTGCCGTTGCGCGTGCCTTTGCCGAAGAGGGCGCCAGGCTCTTTCTGACAGGGCGCCAACGGCAATCGGTTGAACAGGTCGCGAGCGAAATCATTTCCGCCGGCGGCGCCGCCGAAGTCGCGGAAGTCGACGCCCTCAACGAACAGGAGGTGGACAACCATCTGGAAACCGTGACGGGAAAAGCGGGGCGCGTTGATATTTCGTTCAACGCGATCGGCCTGCCGACCGCGAAACATCTCGGCATACCGTTGATAACGTTGGACGCCGAGCAGTTCTCCCTGCCGCTGACAAACTACGCGACGTCCTATTTTCTGACGGCGCGTTTGGCGGCGCGGCGCATGATTCCCAACAAATCAGGCGTCATCATGACGGTGACCGCCCTTCCCTCGCGGATCGGTTACCCGTTGAACGGAGGCTATGGCCCGGCCCAAGCGGCCAAGGAAGCGCTCACGCGCTGCCTCTCGGGCGAGCTGGCGCCTCATGGCATTCGCGTGGTGAGCCTGCGCGCTCACGGCCTTCCGGAAACACGAACAATGGCGAAGGTGTTCGAGCTGAAAGCCCAGCAGTCGAAAATGACCTGGGAGCAGTTCGTCGGCTATCTCGTGAACAGCACGCACCCGCGACGAGGCCTGACGCTCGCCGAGGTAGCCAACGCGGCCGTGCTCGTGGCCTCCGACAAAGCGAGTGGCCTGACCGGAACCAACGTCAACCTGAGCCTGGGCAGCTTGGACGACTGAGGTACTCGGCGGCCAAGGGCGCGCCGGCCTCCGGGCCGGCGCTCCGTTGCGAGCCGTCACCACGCGGGAATAACCGAAGGGGTCAGGCTTTACTTCTCACCTTTTTGAATTTCTTCGCTAGAAAACAGGGCGTCCGCGAAGGGGTCATGCGTTACCGCCAACCTTCAAGGAATAATCGAAGGGGTCATGCTTTACTTCTCACCTTTTTTGAAGTTCATCGCTCGAAAACACGACACGCGTCACCCATCCACCCGGCGACGCGCTCCGAGCCAGGCCACAGAGGATGCGGCGATCAGCCACGCGGTTAGCATCGCTCCGAGCCACAGCGCGGCGTGGCTCACCCACCATCCCACGAGCCGTCCGGCTTCGATTCCGCTAAACGCAGCGCGCTCCACGGCAAACAGGATCGTGACGCGATAAGCATCGAGCGGATTGATCATCAGGCCCGCAACCCACAGGTCGGGATGCGCCTGCGTGCCTGCTGCACCGGCGCACGCGAGGAGAAGAAAATCCGTTCCAAACAACAGCACGATCCACACCGCAAGCGCAGTGATCAGTCCCCGGACGCCGTCCCGCACCCAAAAGCCCAGCCCCAGACCGGCCAGCGCGCACACCACGCTCACACCCGCCGCGCCAGCCGTCGTGAGCAACAATTCCCGCGAGCCCCCTCCGGCCAACATTGTCGGCAAACCCAACAACGCCGCGGCCCCTGCCGCGAGAATCGCCAGCGCCGCGATTTTGCCAGCCAACCACGGACAAATGCCCGCAGGCTGACCGAGTAACCAGGTAAACTCATCGGCTTCCGCATGCGCCGAACTCAGCCCGAGCAAAAGCGCGGAAAGCGTGATGGTGTAGAGCACCGCGTGCAAAAGCCACCACGACGCGCCTCGCGCGAGCACGTCGCCCGGAGTCAGCAGCGGCAAAAAACCCGCCGCTACCACCAGCAGAACATGCGCGTGCAAAAACCGATTCAATCGATGACTCAGAAATTCTCGCGCCGCGGCAGTCCGCGCCACGGAGAAGAAAGATGGAATGCGGCGAGTATTCATAGCGAAAATCCAGGTCCGTGCGGCAGGCGCACCGGCGTCTTCGAAAGCCGATCAGGCACATCCAGCGGTGGCGCGAGAATCCTCATATTGGCGTTCAGGCACACACTGCGATTGCTCGTGATTCCTCCGGCGAGGCGCGGAAGGGAAACGCTTCCCGCAGGCGATCGGGCGGGAGTTCGCCGGTGCAGCGGCCTTCCGCGACAACAAGACAGCGATTCACGCTTCTTTCCCATTCTCCGAGCAGATGGGTCGCGACCAATACCGTACGGCCACGCGCTGCCTCCACTCTCAGAAAATCCTGCAGCCTGCGCCGCCATTCGGGATCGAGACTGAGACCTGGCTCGTCGAGGACCAGCACCGGCGCATCCGCCAGCGCAAAAACCGCGAGGGCCAGTCTCTGGCGCAGCCCACCCGACAAGTTGCCGGTCGGCATCGCCGCAAACTTCGTCAATCCCCAGGCCGCAAGAGCCATCTCGATCGCGACTCGATCACGCCCGCGCAGTCGCCCGTAGAACGTCGCGACTTGCTCCGTCGTGAGCCGGGGATGAAAGCGCGGCGCCTGCGGCAGAAACGAGAGATGCGCCAGCGCCTGCCGCCGTGCTCGTTTCAGATCGTACCCGCTGATCGCCACCGCGCCTCGGTCCGCCTCCGCAAGGCCGGCGATTATTCTCAGCGTCGTCGTTTTGCCCGCGCCATTCGCGCCGACAAGCAACGTGATCACGCCCGGCTCGGCGACAAGATCGAGTCCGGCGAGAACCGAACGCGCGCCAAAAGATTTTTGCAGATTTCGCGTAAGAATCATGGTGTGGAAGGTGCGACGAGAGGCCGCGGATCGGAGACGCCAGAAAGCCAAGGCAACGCGAGCCGGCTGTGAATCACCCGCAGCAATCTCTCGCCAGGACTCGCCGACAACAGCCCGATCACAGGAAAGTCGCGCCGCCAAGCCCCGAACAGGTCCGGCTCGCGGTGCGGGAGGTCCGCCACGCCGTCGCGATTCAGATCGAAGACCATTGCGTCATCCCAGTAGTTACCGCGACCCGCGACCGCCCACAGATTAGCGGTGTTGCTGCCACTCGTTTCCAAGGGATGAATGTTGCCGAGGAAAACGTTTTCAAAGAAGCGACTGTCGGCCGTGCTGTCGCTCACCCGCAGCCCGACATAGTTTCCCACGATACGATTTCCCTGGATCGTGTTGTTGTTTCCGTTCTCCAGGAACAAGCCGACGGTGTTTCCTTCGATCACATTTCGCTCCACGCGCGTGGCGTCGATCGACTGCATGAGCAGCCCGTAAGCGCGGTGACTGCGATTCGCCACGAAATGATTTTCGTGGAGCAAGAGTTTCTTCGAATACATCAGCGCCGCGCCAGCGACGTTTTCCGAAAAAACATTTCGCTCGAACACATTTTCGTCCGAGTACATGTAGTGCAGGCCGTAGCGGACATGGCTGATTCGATTTCCGCGCACGAGCGTGCCCCGCGTGAACGAAAAGTAGATTCCATCCCGCGTCCCTTCGATCGTGTTGCGGTCGACGAGGTGGCCCGAGGAATTCCAGAGATGAATCCCATTCCCGCGCCGATCCTGCGAATCAGGCACGCTGCAAAGATCACCGCTCGCAGCATCCGCTGCTTTGAGCCCCGCGATCACCGGATCGGCAATGGCATCGTTCAACGCGCCATCTCCGAAAATCACATTTCGCTCGATCCGGCAGTCGTTCGCCTTGCGGACATAGATGCCATGCAGCATGTCGACGATTCGGTTGTCGTGAATGGACGCGCGCGCTCCGGTGATGTGGATGGCGGCGTTGTCGTCGAAAAGATTTCGCCCCGAGCCGCGCACAACGAAGCCGGAGATTTCCACGTCAGCGCCGCGCACCGCCACGACATTCCCCTGACCATTGCCATGAAGAACTGCGCCGGGCTCCGCAACCAGGTGCAGCGAACGCTCGATGACAAACGTTCCCCGGTAATCGCCCGCCGGCACGCGGATCGTCGCGCCCGATGGGGCGGCAGCGATTCGCGCCCGAAGCTCGTCGCCCAGCGAGCCTCCAAACACTGAGGCTGACGACAACACCGTCAGACTCGCGCAGACGAAAGCGATGAGGCCGCGCCGTTTCATGGTTCTTCTTTCCGGGAAACCCAGATTGCGGCGACGATCAGTGCCGGAAACAAACCGAGCAAAAGCGCGCCGCTCTGCGGCAAACTGGTTTGCACGAAATTTGCGATCTGCTGGCTGCCGACGAGAATCGGCGTGAACGGCTTGATCGTCATCGGCGCGCGCGGATCCAGCGTGTGCCCGTAAGTATAGAGCCGGTAGTAGAAATTCCCGAGCGAGAACGTGCCGAAATACAGCACGAGCACCCCAAGATCGACCAGGCTGAGCATCCGGCCCACCACGGCGGCGCGCAACGCGAGCAGGGCAAAAATGCCGAAGGCGAAAGGCAGCCACTTCATCTCGACGAAGTCCTCCTGCACGATCGGCTTCATCCCGATGTAGTGATTCAGCTCGTTGATCTCGTTGAGATCCTGACCTCCGTTTCCTCCGACAAGTTTGTGTGCGTAGATCTTGATCGCGAGTCCCTCCTGATACTGCGGCGCGACGAGTCTGATTTGCCAAAGCGGAAGAAATATCGCCCCGAGGACCGCCACCGCCGCCACGATGAGCAGGAGCCGCGCGGGAAGATTGAGCGATCGGCGAAGGAAGAGATATTCCCGTTGGAAAAATTTTTTCATGACATGAGCCAGGTTAACGCGCGGCGGTCTCGGGGCGGCGGCCGCCGCGCGATTGAGTGAACGATTACTGGGCGGCGAGCTTGACGGGTTTCACCGCGAGATAGCCCTGCATTTCCTGGTGCAGCGCCGAACAGAAGTTTGTGCAGTAAAAGGGAAACACGCCGGGTTTCTTCATCTGGAGTCGGACCGTCTTGGTTTCGCCCGGATCGATCACGAGGTTCACGTTTTGTTCGACGATGCCGAAGCCGTGAATCATGTCGGGCGTCTGCTCGACGTTCGTCACATGAATCACGAGTTCGTCGCCTTCGTTGACCTCGATCTTGTCGGGCGTGAAGTGACTGCGGATCGCGATCATTTTCACTTCGACCACATTGCCCCGCCGCGTGACGCCCGTGTCTTTCGCGTCCCAAACCGCGTTCGGGTTGGCATTCTCCGCCTTCGGATAAACCTCGATCGGCTTGATCGCATCGACCTTCAGAATCTGCGCAAAGTGCGGCTCGGGTTCCGTGAAGGATTCATAGATCATCTCCATCTTGGCGCCCGTGATGTCGATCAACTGGCTGTCCTCGGGCTGCGAAGGTCCGACCGAAATGTGCCGGCCCTTCGACATCTTGTTCATCGCGACAAGATATTTTCCGTAAGGCTGCGTCGTGTCGCTGCCGCCGACGACGAGATGGCCGATGTTGTAGTGCACCGCGATCTTGTCCGTCACCACCTTGTTCAGGTCAGTGCGCTCCTCCGCGGTCCAGGGCGGCAGCTTCCATTTCGCGACGGCGGACTCGATGTAAAGCGAGGTGTAAGCGTTGCCCTTGCCGTCATACTGCGTGTGCAACGGCCCGAGTCCCACCGGCACTTCGCCTTCAACGACCGATTCATAACGAATCACCGGAACGCCGCGAAACTCGGATTCGAAATCCTTCTTCTCGATCGCGGCTTGAATCTTCGTAAAATCGAAGACCGAGGCGACGGGTTGAAGTTTGCCTGAAGCGACGATCCAGCGGCCCGAAGGATCCGTGTCGATGCCGTGCGGCGATTTCGGGACGGGTAAATAATAGAGAACGCCGGGCACCTTGGCCGGATCGATCATGGGAACGCCGTCGAGGATCGTGATGCGGCCTTCCTTCACCGCGGCTTCAGCGGCGCGCCAATTGACCACTGCGGCATAGTCGCGGTCCTTCTGCGTCGAGTTGGCCTCCAACTGATCGTGCGCCATCTCGGTGTTGTACGACGTCCAAAAAGCCCAGCCGCTGCTCGGGCCCTTGCCGGTCGAACCGAGATCCCAGTCGAAAGGCGGCGTGAGGATTTGCCAGCCGACGCTCATCGTGCCGGATTTCGCATCGACTTTGATGCCGCTGACCGCGCCGTTGAATTCCTTTTCGTAATCGGCGGGATCGGCGTAGCGGCCCTTCGGCAGAGGCGTGGAAAAACGCGTCGCGACGAGCACGTATTCCGTGTTGTCGGTCACGAAGGACGAGCCGTGATTGCCCATCGAATTCGGGATCGGACCGAGAATCTGTTTCGTCTTGAAATCGCGCAGATCGATTCGAGCGATGCGGTTGTTGGCATTGTCGTTCACGAACAGCCAGCGCCCGTCGTAGAGACCGTTGCTCTTCGACAGTCCCGGGTGATGGACATCGCCCCAGGTGTAATCGCCGAGCATCGCCTTCGTCTCCTCGTCGTAGCCGTATCCGGTACCCGGATACTTGCCGAAGACCGGAATCGTCGTGATGTGGCGCATGGACGGAAGTCCAGCGACATACACCTGACCGGAATGGCCTCCGGAATAGAACAGATAAAATTCGTCCTTATCGCCGGGAGCGACCCAGGTGCGAGCCGCGGGCGAACTGACGCCGGCCGTCTTACCCGACGCGGCCGCGGCGTTTTTGCCCGGAGGATTACAGCCGGAGAGCACGGCGAGAACCGCCGCCGATGCTCCGGCAAGAATGAGCTGATGGATCGATTTCATGGGTGAACAAAGCGGGTTATTCGACGATCAACTCGCCCTTCATCCCGACCTGCATGTGTCCGGGAAAGGCGCAGAGGAATGGGTAATGGCCAGGCTTCTTCGGCGCATAGAAAAGCACCGTGTCGCTTTCCTTGGGGCCGAGCAGTTTGGTCGCGGCGATCACCTTGTCGTTGAACGAAGCGGGAATGTATTCGGTCGTGGCGGCGGTCGCGGAGTCGGCCGCGAACGCGTTGAGATCCGTGTCCTCCGCGACGAGGACCCAGTTGTGCCCCATCGAAAATTTCGGCACGGAGCCCTCGTTCGTGAGAGTCACGGCGAGCGCCTCACCCGCCTTGGCGTGGAGTTCCGTGACGTTGAATTTCATCGTGTCGTTGGCCGTGATGGCGATCGCTCGACCTGTCGCGGGCTTGTCGGCGGCGACCGGTGCTTTGGCGGCGGCCGGCGGCGGAGTGGCGGCCGTGTTGGCGGCGTTGTCGGTCTTTCCGCAGCCAGCCAGGAGAAGGCCACCTGCGAGTACCGAACCGAAGAAGAGAGCGGATTTGGTCTTCATGAGAATGCGTCGAAGATACCCGGGCTCGCCTCGGCATGCCTTGATCCGGGTCAAGGTTGCTCCCGATTTCGTGAGACGCCTCGAACGCGTCGGACCTTGAGCTTGATCAAGGCGCGGACGCGTTAGACCGAGCATACTGCGTCGATGCAGCCTTCCCGCTCCATCATGCTCCTCGCCGCCATGCTTGGCGTTCTCTCCTCAGCATCGGCCGCCGAAAAAATCTACGAGGTCAGCGGCGTGATTCGCGAATCGCTCGACAACGCTCACCGGCTCCGCATCGCGCACGAGGAAATTCCCGGCGTGATGCCCGCGATGACGATGGCGTTCAAAATCGCCGACCCGATCGACGCCGCCGGACTGAAGCCGGGTGATCGCGTCCGCTTCAAGCTGCACACCGGTAACAGCGATTGGTTCGCGACAAATTTCGCGGTGATTGGTGGAGAAGCGGCGCCATCGCTATCGGCGCAGCCCAGGGCAAACAACAACGCTTCAGTCCGACGCGTTCGCGAGGGCGACGCGGTTCCGGCTTTCACGCTCTTGGATCAGGATGGCGCAGCGCTGACTTCTGCCGCGCTGCAAGGAAAAGCGACCGTCGTAACGTTTATTTTCACCCGCTGTCCCGTGCCGGAATTCTGTCCGGCCATGGCTCTGCGCTTTGGCGAATTGCAGAAAGCGATTCTCGCTGATTCGCGTCTGGCGGCGAGGGCTCGCCTTCTCAGTGTCACGCTCGATCCGGACTTCGATCGGCCTGCGATCCTGAAAAACTATGGGCAAACTCTCGGGGCCGACTTCGACATTTGGCGCTTCGTCACCGGCAGCCGCGAAGACATTGGCGCGTTGGTGAAGGCTTTCGCCGTCTACACCGAGCGCAACGGCGTCACCCTCGACCACACGCTGTGCACCGCGTTGGTCGGCCCCGACGGTCGCGTGCGTCACCTCTGGCGCGGCAATGGCTGGAAAACCGAAGAAGCGCTGACCGCGCTGCGCGACGCCCTCTGACCGAGAAGCGTCACCACCTGAAATCCAGCTTCGTCCAGATCGTCCGGCCCGGCTCGTTGATCCGCAGCGTCGGCGGTGGGAAGCCTGCGATCATCGCACCGCCGCGACTCAGGTGCTCCGCGTAGGTGCGGTCGAGGACATTGTCGATTCCCACCGACACCTGAAAATGAGCGGAGGGTTTCCACGCGCCATTGAGCGAAAACGTCGCAAACCCCGCCGAAGGACCGAGGTCCTGCGCAACAATGTTGCCCTGATTCAACGCGTACCGATCCTGCCGCGCCACCATCCGAACCAGCGAGCCGAAGCTCCACCGCGAGGTGGCATAGCTCAGACCCACGCGACTTTCCACGGGCGGTTGCTGCGCGAGCGGAATGTGATCGCTGGCATTTTCCGCACGCACCGCGGAAAGCGAAAAGTCGAATGTCCACCGCGGAACAAACGTCCACGCCAAGCTCGCCTCACCGCCGATGCTGTTGGAATCGATGTTGCGCGAAATCGTCGCTTGGCGCGTGCCCATCATGCCCGCGGGCTTCACGACTCCCGTTTCGATGAGGATGAAATCGTCGATGTGATTGGCGAAGAGCGAGAGCGACGCCCGAACTTTGCCGCGGATGACATTCACCCCGACGTCGGCCTGCGTCATGCGCTCGGGCCGCGTGTCAAACGCGCTGACACTGCTCGCGCTCTCCTTCGAAAAAAGCTCCCAGTAATCCGGAAATCGCTGCGCGTGTCCCACCCCCGCAAACCACGTCGCGCCAGAAAGAAAATCCTGCTCGTAGCGCATGAACATCGAGGGCAATTCGCGGTGCCGCGTTTGCTGGGCCGTCGGATTCACCACCGTGCTCATCATGCTCGTGCTCACCCGAGTTCGAAAATCCTGCACGCGCCAAAAATCCATCCGCGCGCCCGACACGATGCGCTTCTCCGCATCGATCAAATACGTCGCCTCGCCGAACACGCCTGTCGCTTGAAAACTGGCATCCTTGACCCGCGGATTCACCTCATACGGATCGACCTGCTCGTCGCTCGTCGAGCGAACACGGTGGCGGTTTTCCTGAAAATCCGTCCCGGCCGTCACGCGCCAATGCTCGAGATCCGGCAACAGTTTCAAGAGAAACCGGCCGCCCAGCGTGAGACGGTCAGGATTCGAGGCGGATCGCCCCGGCATCATCATCGAGGGCACGAAGGTGCGCAGGGAAAAGTTGTCCATCACGTGGTCGACGGCGTTCACGAACATCGTCGCCTCGACAGAATCCACAGCCTGCGAAACCGCGGTGCGCCGCACGCGCAAAGCGACGTTGCGCCGCGCGAACTTCGAGCCGTCCATCGACCGGTCGGCATAGGCCGCCTCGCCATCGCTGACGATGCTGGAGACCTCGACGAGCGTGCTCTCATCGGGCGTCCAACCCGCCGCCACCCGCGCGCTCCAACGCTCATAGGCCGAAGCGATGGCGCGTCCGCTTCCGTCCTCGTAATCATCGGAACTGGTCCGCGTCCCCGCCGCCTCCACGTAACCCAAGGGCTGGCCCGCACGGACTTCCACGAATTCGTCATTCCGCCCGAAACTGCCCAGCGTGAAAGAGCCGGACGCTTTAATCTCAGGTACGGCAAAACGCCGCGGTGTGTGTTCGAATAGCACGACCCCCGCCGAATTTCCCGGGCCATAAAGAACCGACTGCGGCCCCTTCAAAACCGTGATGCGATCGTAGGCGGACGGAAAAACGTACGCCGTCGGCGGATCCATGCGGTTGCCACAGCCGCCCAGAATATTTTCGCCATCGAGCAGGATGCCGAGCCGCGAACCCGCCATGCCGCGCAACACCGGATCGCCGTCGGTGCCGCCTTTCCGGATCACCGAGATGCCGGCAATTCCGCGCAACGCCTCAGCGCCGTCCTGCGCCGGAATCGGCTGCGCCGCCGCGCGCGGATCCGTCATCACGCAGAGAGGACGCTCGCTGGGTCGCGCCGTCACGACAACGCGCTCGAGTTCAACGCATTCGCAGTCGGCGCAATCCGCCGCGCGAAGCCCCGTCGCGGCGCTCAAGAGGGAAACCGCGAGACAGACCCGCGCCTTCCCTGAACACCGCTCGAGAGCGCGGTCGAAGATGAACTCTGCAAACACTCGCGTTTTCATGACGCGCCCATCCTAACGCGGAGCGCGCCCCTCCTGCCTTGATCGAAATCAAGCTCAGATCGACATCTCGAAATTTCCGTACTTGTCCGTGGCGTCGTCGGGGAACGCGACGTTGCCCTTAAAGCCCACCGACGGCAGCGGATCGGCGGATGCTTTTTCGATCGTGTCTTCCGCTGACTGGATGATCTGGTCGGTCTTCGCTTTCAGTTCTTCTTTGTTCTTCGCGGCGAAAGCCTCGATTTTCCGGCCCGGCTCCTGGGCCTTGAGTGATTTTTCCATCAGTTCGCTGTGCAGCAATTCGTGCCGGCGAACGGCTTTCAAATAGTCATCCACCGCGTTGCCCATCTGCTTGTTCGTTTCATAAAACGGCGTGGTCGTGCGCACCGGCGCGGGCCCGTTCGGGAGAATATATTTATTGATCAGCACCTGGCGTTCGATGCGGAGCTTGTAGCTGTCGATATACCAAATGCCGTCGAAAGGTCCTCCGGCATCGTGCACTTGCTTCAATATATAACCGCGATCATCCCACGAACCGCCGACCGCGCCGGGATGCAGTATATGAATCGTGTCATTGCCTCCGTAGGTTTCGAACGCGCAGACGTTCTCTCCGCCTGCGAATACCATATCGTGCCCCGCGACATGTCGCGGCGGAATGGAGCGCGGATGCAGTTGCTCCTGCGTGCGATGAACAAACATCGTTTCGAAATCGCGCGGCGTGACATTGATGATCGCGGAATCCGAATCCTCTTTCTCACCGTCCGAAACGGTCAGCGTCGCTCGCACCGGCGCCAGCACCGTCAGCGGAACACGCCGTTCGTTCTTCACCGCATTCGCCGCAAACGGAATGCCGCTCTTCGTGTCCATCGGCTCGAAGGTCCAGCGATAGCTCTTGATTTTCCCCGTGCTCAGAAAGCCATCGAGGTTGACGTTTCCGCCGCGCTCGACCGTGTACGGCCCGCCCGCCACGGCCTTGAGGGGATCTTCAAACTCCTCGCCGACCGGTTTCAGCGACCAATTCGTGGCCCAATGCCCGCCATTCACGCTCAGGAAGTCGTCGTTTTTGCTCATCATCGTTCCGTTCACGATGAAGGAGGTTTTCGGAAAATTGCTCTGCCGCGAAAATCCGGCGCCGGCGTCGTTCGCCCAGCCGTGGCCTGACATGATTCCATCGCTCACCGTCGTTCCGCCCGAAGAGACGCTCACGGAGTGAACGTGGATCGCATGGCCGTGATGCGGTTGCTCCTGCGCATCATCGATCAACACCATCATCTGATAAGTTCCTTTGGCTAAATCCAGGGTGTCTATGATGACCGTGAAGCGGTCTATATAATCGCCTGCATACGTGTAGTTGACGGTGCTGTCGCGTTTCACATCGCGGCGTTTCCCATTCACGCGCACCGCCGCTTCGCCCTTCCCTTTCCAGCCGATCTGCTTCTTGCCGCGTTTGTCGAAATGCGGCTCGAGATGAAAACGCCCCTGCACGAAAATCGCGCTACTGTACGTCGTGAACGTGCCCGAGGACTCGCGCGAACCCGAACTTTCCGCATGCGTCGCCAAAACGCCGTCCCATTCCTTCACCTGCAGAAACCGGTCATAGCCTGCGAACTCCGGCGTCGTCGCCCGCGCGACGGAAATCCAAAACAAGATCGCCACAAGGCCAAGCAGCAGGGAAATAGATCGGGGAAGAGAAGCAGAGTGCATGACGAATTTCCCCGAATTCTACCCACCCCTCGTGCGCAGCGGAATGGGCCGGAAGACCAATGACGATCCCTGAAACTTGGCCCACGAATCACACGAAGCACACGAAATCGAGCCACTGAATGTTTCCCACGGAAGGCACGGAAAACACGGAATGGCTCAAACAATTGAATTCGGTTTTTATTCCGTGTTTTCCGTGCCTTCCGTGGGAAAATGGTTCGGTCATTTAGTGTGTTTCGTGTGATTCGTGGGCTCCCATCACCTCACGAAACCGTCTTCTTGAAGCGACTCACCGCGAACGTCATCACGCAGAGCCCGAGCACGAAAAGCGCGAGCAATTGCGGCCAGAGCACGTCGAAACCCACGCCTTTCAGAAACACGCCGCGGATCACGATGAGAAAATACCGCAGTGGATTCAGAAACGTGAGCCACTGCACCGTCTCCGGCATATTCGCGATCGGGAATATGAATCCCGACAAAAGCATCGCCGGGAAAAAGAAAAAGAAGGTCGTCATCATCGCCTGCTGCTGAGTCTGGCTGACTGTTGAAATAAACAGCCCGACGCCGAGTGTGCTCAGCAGGAAGAACGTCGTTCCCAAGAGCAGCAGCCCAAAGCTCCCGCGTATCGGAATATCGAACCAGAACACCGCGACCACCGTGACAATCACGACGTTCAAAAATCCAATGAGGATAAACGGCGCGCACTTTCCCAAGATGAATTCAGAGCGGCGAATCGGCGTGACCATGATCTGCTCGATCGTCCCCGCCTCCTTTTCGCGCACGATAGCCATGCCCGTCAGCATGAGGCTGATCAACATCACCAGCGTCGCGATCACGCCGGGCACGAAATAATTTCGGCTTTCGAGATTCTCGTTGAACCAGGTGCGGCTTCGCAAATCGACCTGACCGATGGCGATCGGCCTGCCCAGCCGGCGCGCGCTTTGCTCGAGCAGCAAATCATTCCCATACGTCGCGCCGATCAGCGTGCTGTAGTTCAAGACCATCCGCGCCGTGTTCGAATCCGAGCCGTCCACAATGAGCTGCACCGGCGCCGTCCTCCCTCCGCGCAGGTCGCCGCCGAAACCCGCATCTATCTGCAGCGCCGCGCTCACTTCCGCCGCATCGACCATTTCGCGCAGCTCGCGCTCATTCTTCGCAAATCGCGCGATATCGAAATACCCCGACGCCGAGAAACGGCTCACGAGTTCCCGACTGTCCGACGTCTGATCGCGATCGAGCACGGCCAGCTTGATGTGGCGCACGTCCATCGTGACCGCATATCCAAAGATCAAGGTCTGCAGCACCGGCACCGCAAAAATCACCAGGCGCATCCGCGGGTCGCGCAGCACGGAGCGAAATTCTTTGCGAAGGATCGTGACGATGCGTTCCCACATAGGTCACCCGAGTCGCTTTTTGAAACTCCCGATCGCCAGCCCAAGCACGATCACGCCAAACGCCGTGAGAAACAGCGTGTCCATCCACAGCGTCGAGAGCCCGACACCGCGAAGATAGATTCCTTTGACGAGCGAAACGAAATACCGCGCCGGAATGATTCGCGTCAAAAGCTGCACCGGCACCGGCATGTTCGAAATCGCGAACATGAAGCCCGACAATAAAAACGCGGGGAGAAACGTGGAGATCATCGCCACTTGGCTGGCGAGCAGCTGCTGGCGCGCGACGATGCTGATCACCATTCCTTGCGCGAGCGTCCCCACGATGAAAATCGCCGCCGTGCCAAACAGCAGCAGCACACTTCCGCGCAAAGGTACTTGAAAAATGAATACGGCCATCAGCACCGAGATGAGCACATCGAGCATGCCGATCGCGAAATACGGAATGAGTTTTCCGATGACCAACTCCACCGGACGAATCGGCGTCGAAATGAGCTGCTCCATCGTCCCTCGCTCCCATTCCCGCGCGACCGTGAGCGACGTCAGCAGCGCCGCAATCAATCCCATGATGACCGCGATGATTCCCGGGATGATAAAGTTCTTCGATTCGAGATCGGGGTTGAACCAGATCCGCGGTCTGACATCCACCGTCGGCACCATGGTCTGGCCGACCATCCGTTGTAGTTGATTCAATGATACAGCCGAATTGTAGCTGGCGGTGATCGCCTGAGTGTAGCCCAACACGATGCCAGCGGTGTTGCTGTCGCTGCCATCGATCAACGCCTGGACCGGCGCCGCCCGGCCTTGCGCGAGTCGCGGCGCGAAATCGCCCGGAATCGTCAGCCCGAGATAGACCGCCCGCTCATCGATTAGCCGCTCGATCTCGCGATAGCTCGACGCCGGGCCCTTGAAATCAAAATACCGGGAAGCCGTGAAACGACTGATCAGATCCCGGCTTTGCGGCGTCTGACTCTGATCCCAGACCACGATCGGAACGTGGTCCACATCGACGGTTAGGGCATATCCGAAAAGCACGATCATCAACATCGGTATGCCGATCGCCATCCCCAGGCTCCGCGGGTCGCGAAGCACGTGAAGCATCTCCTTGCGGAGCACGGCTTTTATTCGGCGCGGACTCATTGTTTGAACACGGTCTGCGGTTGTTCCTCCCGGTCGCGCGTCTCGATCAGCGAGACAAACACGTCCTCGAGCGTGGGCTGAATCTGCTCAACGCGTTGCACGGGAAATCCGTGCGCGGGAAGAAATGATTTCAGCTTCTCTTTCAACGCATCGGGTTCCGATGTGACCGCGTGAAGTCCCTGGCCGAACAGCGCCACGTCTTTCAACCCGAGTTCTTTTTCCAACGCCCCCATCGCGTCGCTTGGCCGCTCGCAGATAATTTCGATCACGGCCTGAGGCATTTTTTCCGTCTTCAATTCGCGCGGCGTGCCGAGCGCGATGAGTTCACCACGGTAAATCACGCCGAGCCGGTCACAGTATTCGGATTCCTCCATGTAGTGCGTCGTGACCAGCACAGTGACTCCGCGCGACGACATCTCGTAAATCAAATCCCAAAATTGCCGGCGGCTGATCGGATCGACGCCGGACGTGGGCTCATCGAGAAATAAAATTTTCGGTTCGTGGAGCACGGCGCACCCGAGAGCCAGCCGTTGTTTCCATCCGCCGGAGAGATCGGCGGTGCGGCTCTTCGCGTGTTGTTCCAATCCCGCCATTTTGAGCACCCACGCTTTTCGCTCCGCTTTCTTGTCTTTCGGAACGCGATAAATCCCGCTGTAGAAATCGATGTTCTCGCTCACGGTGAGTTCGTCGTAGAGCGAAAATTTTTGGCTCATGTAGCCGATGTTGGCCTTGATGTCTTCGGTCTGCGTCAGCACGTCGAAGCCCGCCACCGAGCCCGTGCCTTCCGTCGGCTTCAACAGCCCGCAGAGCATGCGAATCGTCGTGGATTTGCCCGCGCCGTTCGGCCCGAGAAACCCGAAGATTTCGCCGCGTAGTACTGAAAAGGATACGCCGTTGACCGCCGTGAAATGGCCGAAGCGTTTCACCAGTTTGTCGACTTCGATCACGGCAGGGCGATCGGTGGCTGTGTCACGCGCGCTCATTGCCGTGATCCTTTGCTGCGCTGGTCGTTGTGCCCCTCGGCTTCATTTTCGCGCTGCGATCCCTCAGGCCGATCGCCGAGCACGGAGACAAAGACGTCTTCCAGCGATGGGCTGATCGTGCGCACTGAATCGACCTTCACGCCCGCGCCTTCGATTTTCCTGCGCACGGCAGCCTCGTCCTTGTCGGCGGTCGGAAGCGTGAGATGCACGCGCTCGCCAAACAGCCCCACCGAAGCGTCAGGGATAGCGTGGCGCAACTGACCCGCTGTCTCCCGCGGATTCTTGCTCAAAATTTCCCAGAGCGAACCACGCATCAATCGTTTCACTTCATCCGGCGTGCCCACGCCAAGTCGTTCACCCTGGTGAAGCAGCGCGAGGCGATTGCAACGCTCGGCCTCATCCAAATACGCCGTGGAAACGAAGAGCGTCACGCCCTCGCGCACGAGCTGGTAAAGAATCCGCCAGAAGTCGCGGCGCGAAACGGGATCGACGCCGTTCGTGGGCTCGTCGAGGAGAAGAACCTTCGGCGTGTGAATGAGCGCACAAGCGAGTCCGAGCTTCTGTTTCATTCCGCCCGAGAGATTTCCCGCCTGGCGTTTCTTGAAAGCCGTCAGATTGCTGAAGCCCAGCAGCGTCTCGATCCGCGAGGCCAAGTCGTCACGAGAAACTGAATACAAGTCGGCGTAGAACTCGATGTTTTCGATGACCGTCAAATCAGGATACAGACCGAAGCGTTGGCTCATGTAGCCGATGTGCTCCTTCACCGCCTCCGGATCTTGCGCGACATCGATATTGTCCACGCGCACCGTGCCGGACGTCGGCCGCAGCACTCCGGCCAGAATGCGCATCGTCGTGGTTTTCCCCGCGCCGTCGGGTCCGACCAGCCCGAAAATTTCGCCGCGCCGCACCTCCAGATCGAGACCGCGCAACGCCTGCGTCTCACCGAAGCGGCGCGCCAGGGCGCGGCACTCGAGGATCGTTCCGTTTGGCGCGTTAGGGCTGCGTTCCATCGACGTCGGCCGGCATGCCGGGCTTCAGCTCGTCGTTCACATTTGCGACATCGACCTTGATTCGAAAAACGAGCTTCGCGCGCTCCTTCGTCGTCTGCACCGTCTTGGGCGTGAATTCCGCATCCGAAGCGATGAAGCCGATCGTGCCTTCGTAAGTTTTATTTGGATACGAGTCGGTCGTGACCTTCACCTTTTGCCCATGCTTCCAGCGGCCCAACTCCGTTTGCTCGATGTAAGCACGCACCCAGGGATGCGCCAGGTCGGCCACCGTCACGACGGGCGTGCCAGGTGAAACGAATTCGCCGGCCTCGATATTGTGGGAAAGGACCACACCCGTCAGCGGCGAGACGAGTTGGGTGTTCTCCACTTGAGTCTGGGCATATGCGACTGCCGCGGTGGCCTGCTGCACTCGCGCGCGAGCCTGCTCGATTTCTTCGATGCGGGGTCCTGCCTTGACCAGTTTGTAGCGCTCCTCCGCCTCGTGAACGCGGGCGTCCGCCACGCGCAACTGCGCCTGAGCCGCCTCGAAATCGCGTGCGGAAATCACGTCTTTGTTGCGCAACTCCTCGCTACGCGTGAAGTCGAGTTTCAAACGATCGCGGTCAGCTTCGATACTGCGAAGCGTCGCTTCACTGGCGGCGATTTCCTGCGGACGCGAACCCGCTTCGAGTTCCGCGAGCGAGGCCTGCGCCGCCGCCAGCTCGGCTTTGCGAAGCTGCAATTGCTGCTCCTGCTCCACTGAATCCAGCCGCGCGATCGGCTGGCCAGCCGTGACGCGTTCACCCTCGGAGACGAATCGTTGCGCCACCCGTCCCGCGATCTTGAAGCCCAACTGTGCGTCGACCACCTCGATGTTTCCCGAGAGTTTCATCGCGTGTTCGCGCTCGGATTTGCTCCGATCGCACGCGCCGAGCACGAAGAGCTGCGCCACGCAAACACCGCAGATCAACCAGCGCCGCAGCGCAGACCTAGTTCCGTTTCCGCATTTTGGATAAAGCCGATTTTTCATATTCGAGATGCCCGCGCGGGGTGAGAAGGCCGTTGAAGAAAATGTCCACAGCGTGCTGCAAAGTTTGGCTCAGGGTGAGCTGGGTTTGCTCGAGCACCTGCGGCTGAATGAGACCGCGAACGGCATTGAGCCAAAACAACACGGCGAATTCGGGATCGATTTCCTTTCGCACCTTCTTTTCCGCGATGCCGAGGCGAATGAGACGTCCGAAAAACAAGGGGATATTTTGCGCGCGAAGTCGCTCGATCCGCTCGTAGGTCTTGGGGAGAAATCGCTGCAGATCGCGCAGCGCTTGCGGCGACGCGCGGACGAAGGCCACTGCGCTCACCGTGTCGATGATGGCGCAGAGCTTTTCGACGAAGTTGAGCTGATTGCTTGTCGTGATGTGATCGAGACGCGCGCGCATGGCTGCCGCGATGTGCTCGATAATCGCATCGGCGATCGCCTCCTTGCTCGGGAAATGGCGGTAGAGCGTCTTCTTGCTCATGCCGAGCTCGTGCGCGAGATCGTCCATCGTGAACGAGTTGTAGCCGATGTTGAAAAGATGCTCGCGAGCGGCGCGGAGAATGCGGCCGCGCATCGTGTCGGACGAGGGCAACGGGTCGGAAAGATCGATGGACGCCGCGGACATAAACCTAAGGAAACTATTGAAGAGTTTTCAGTTTCCGGCGCAACGGCGCCTTTTGTAATCAGCGATCAGGCGCGTGGGTGCGCCTTGGCGTAGATTTCCTGAAGGCGGGCGATACTCACATGAGTGTAGATCTGCGTGGAGTTGAGACTCGCATGACCGAGCAACTCCTGCACGAGACGCAGATCGGCGCCCGCATTCAACAGATGTGTCGCGTACGAATGCCGGATTTTATGCGGCGTAAGATCCATCGGCAACTCCGCCAGCGAAAGATATCGCTTCAACATGAGCTGCACGTGGCGGACTGACAGACGCGTTTGGTCCGCGGCAATGATGATCGGATCCGACGATTCCGTTCGCCGGGCAAAGTCCTGCCGAAATTTTTTCAGCACCGCGGTCCCGACTTTCCCGAGCGGGCACAACCGCTCCTTTCGGCCTTTGCCCAACACGCGAGCGATGCCCGACGCGAGGTCGACCTGGCCGTAATTCAGCCCGACGAGTTCGCTGACGCGCAGCCCTGCTCCATAAAGCAGTTCCATGATCAAGCGGTCGCGCCACGCAGTGAACGAATCGATGCTTTCGTTTTCCAGCAGGCGCATGGGGCCGGCGAGCAGACGCCTCATCTGCTCTTCGGTCAGGAATTTTGGCAGGCGTTTTTCGAGTTTCGGCAGCGGCACACCCAGCCACGGATTGCGCGAGACGCGGCCGTGCTTGAGCCAGAATTTGTAGAACGCCCGGAGCCCGGACACATGGTTGTGCAGCGTTCGGCGGTCGAAACGATGCTGCGCCTCAATCACGAAGTCGCGCAGTTCGCGGTTGCTCAGCGTATCCAGGTTTGCACTACCGCGTCCGCTCGTCCGCAGCCAGGCATGGAAATCTTCGAAAGCCTGCCGATAGTTGCGCTGCGTGTAGGCCGAGTAGCGGCGCTCCTTTTCGAGGTATTCAAGAAATGGATTCAACCACTCCTCCCGCACCTCTGGCGGAAGCGTCTCCGCCGTCGAACTAGGCGCGGGCCGTGACATTCTGTTCGACCTGGCGCATGACCTCGCTCGCGTGAAGCCGCAGAGCGCCTTCGGGATCGAGACCTTTGGCCCGCGCTGCCGCTGCGAGCTCGAAGAGGCGCCGGCCGAGTTCCACGTCGGTCAATTCGGCGCCCAGTTCCTTGATTTTATCCGCGTCGACTGTTTCGGGAATCGGCAGCTTCTTCTTTTCGATCTGCTTCCAAATCGCTTCGGCAAACATCAAGGCCGGCAGCCGTGGCGGCAGCTCCTTGAAAACGGATTCCGTTTTCTTCCCGCCCTTCTCCAACGCCTTGATCGCATCCCACTGAACGAGCACCTGCTCCGAGGTTTCCAGCTTGTTGTCGCCAAAGACATGGGGGTGGCGGCGAATGAGCTTCTCGTTCACTTCTCGCGCCACTTCTTCGAGGTCGAAATGCCCCGTTTCCTCCGCGAGCTGGGCGTGAAAAATCACCTGGATCAGGACGTCGCCGAGTTCCTCCCGCATGTGCGGCATGTCCAGCCGATCGATCGTATCCAGCAATTCGCTACATTCGTCGATCAGGCAACGCGTGAGCGATGCATGCGTTTGTTCCTGGTCCCAGGGGCAACCTCCGGGAGCCCGCAGACGGGCAATGGTTTTTCTCAAATCCTGAATCGCGCTCATGTGGTAAAGACGTTGAGGTAACACGCGCAAAAGGGGAACGCCGAAAACCGCTCTTGCGACTTTTCCGGCACTTTGCGGCTATTGCGGGGAATGTCCGACAAACTGACCGAGATCATGGCCTGGAAGCGGCAAGAAATCGCGCCGCTGATGCGGCCTGTCCGCGAGGGAGAATTGGCTTGGTTGAACGCGTCCTTGCCGCCCGCGCCTTCGTTCCGGGCCGCTCTGCGACGAGCGGACGGCAAGCTCGGCGTGATCGCCGAAATAAAGCGCCGTTCTCCTTCCGCCGGCGCGATAAAAGAAGGCGCCTCAGCCGTCGACCAGGCAACGCGTTATCAGGCCGCCGGCGCGAGCGCGCTATCGATTCTCACCGACACGAAGTACTTCGGCGGCACCCTCGACGATCTCCAATCGGTCACCCATCTCTTCCGCGCGCAGCCTCCCGCTCTCCCCTGTCTGCGGAAGGATTTCATGGTTCATCCGCTGCAAATCGCCGAGGCGCGACAGGCCGGCGCGAGCGCGATTTTGATCATCGTTCGCGCGCTGAACGACGAAGAGATCCGGATTCTTTACGACTGCGCAAAGGCCGCCGGCCTCGACGCGCTTTTTGAAGTCCACAGCGAAGCCGAGATCGATCGAGCCGTTCGGCACGGAGCGAACATCATCGGCGTCAACAATCGCGACCTGGCCATCTTCAAGACCGACCTGAGTTTGTCCGAGCGGCTCATTCCGCGTTTCCCGAAGGACGTCGTCGCGGTGAGCGAGAGCGGTATCTTTACCGCCGAGGACGCCCTGCGCGTGCAAGCGGCCGGAGCCCACGCCGTGCTCGTGGGCGAAGCGCTGATGAAAGCCGAGAATCCCGCGGAGTTGATCCGCGGCTTTCGCCGCGAAAAAGCGCCGCTGTGAGACCGGGTCGCGTGGCTCATTTCACACGTTAAAAAGGCGAAGCCATGCCGCTCACTCCGTCGGGCACTCGTGATTTGCTCGCGCAACTCGGGCATCAACCGAAGCGTTTTCTCGGGCAAAATTTCCTGGTCGACGGAAACATCGTGCGAAAATCGCTCGAGCTCGCGCAAGTCCAAGCCGGCGACGATGTCGTGGAAATCGGCCCGGGCCTGGGCACGCTGACCAGCGCGCTCCTCGAAGCGGGAGCGAATGTCTGGGCGGTCGAAAAGGACCGCGCTCTTTTCACTCACCTCACGCAGACCCTCGCGGCACAATTTCCGCAGACGCTTCACCTGATTGAAGACGACGCGGTCGAACAGCCGCTCGCGCAATTGCCCGCCAATTTGGCGGAGCGCGGCTACAAGGTGGTGGCGAACCTTCCTTATGCCATTTCGACGCCGTGGATGGACGCTGTATTGAGCGGACCACTACCGCTCCGCATGGTGCTGATGCTGCAGCAGGAAGCAGCCCAGCGCTACACCGCTGACCACGGCAGCAAGCAATTCAGCGCGATCTCGATTTTTCTTCAGGCGGCATTCAACATCGCGCCCGGACACAAAGTCCCGGCGAGTTGTTTTTACCCGAAGCCGGACATCGAATCCTACCTGCTGCACCTCGTGCGAAAAGAGCATCCGCAGGTTTTCCCGGCCGAGATCAAGGCAGCGGTGCGCGGCATTTTTCAGCAGCGACGGAAACAACTCGGCGCGCTCGTCCGCGATCGCCTGGGCGCGACAGGCGAGGCCTGGCTCGCCGAATTGGAACGCGCCGGATTCAGCGCCCGTTCGCGCGCGGAAGACATTCCCGTCGCGCTCTGGTTGAAGCTGACAACAGCTTGAAACTATCGGCCGGGCCGCTAGTCACAAATCCCTTTCCATGACCCTTCGTACCCTCGTTTCGGTCCTTGCTTTCGCTTTGCCTCTCGCCGCCCCCTTGACAAGCCAGGCTCAAGAAGCCGACATGCCGCCGACGATCATCGGCCACATTGAAGGCGGCAAGGTTTACGTTTCACCGACCGGCACCTTCAAGATCGAGATTCCCGTTCTCCCCGAACTCGGCGGCCGCATCACGGACACGGATTATGTCGTCACGTTTCAGGACGACTACACGACGCACTGTAGCATCGCCTGCTTCGGCATGGATGCGACGCTTCGCTGGGAAGAGGACACACGGGGTCGCAAAGATTTCCTGACGTACTTTTTCGCCGATGCGGTGATGGGCGATTTTCAAAACCGCTTTCCCGGCGCAACGATCGAGAGCGCACGGTATCGGCCGTCGCTTCAAGGCGGCGGAATGTTCGCATTCACTCTGCTCCCCGGTGGCACGATGTTCGCCAATCGCGTGATGCTCGCCGCCGATGAAAAGCCGCCCGTCGCCAAGCGCGGAAACCTGCTCTTCGTGAAGAACCAGCACGTCTTCGTCATCAGCATCGAACTCGCGGAAAAAGTCCTCGATCGCAGCACCTGGAACAAGACGCCCGAAGAGGAAAACGAAATCCTCACGAAGCGCCTCGTGGATATCGTGCAAAAGATGGTCTTCACGCCGCCCGCGGAGAAGGCCAAATAATTTCCAACCAGCGCGCGGATGACCCTCGAAGCTTTTCTGATCACGCTGCTCGTTGGCGCGCTCGCCGGCTGGATCAGCGGATTGATCACCAAGCGTCGAGGCTTCGGGCCGATTGGAAACATCATCGTCGGCATCGCCGGCGCGGTGATCGCGCGCTTTGCCTTCGGCCTGGTCGGCATCGTCGCGACGACATTTCTCGGTCAACTGGTTTTCGCCATCGCGGGAGCGCTGATCTTCGTTTATCTTCTGGGCTTCATCAAGCGTTAGGCCCCGCCCTGCCCTGTCGTGACGTTTCGATCTTCTGTCCCACGCTTCCTCGTTTCCGTTCTTCTCATCGCAGTCGCGCTCCTCGCCGGAGGTTGCGTTTACCTGCGACTGCTCGAGCTCAGAAATCAGCTGGCGGATTTCGACAAGAATTTCGCCGTGAACACAGCTGACGGCATCCACCTGATTTTTCGGCATCCGATGCTCCTGGGCGACGATTTGCGCTGGCTCGGCGCTGAGCCGCAGGAAATCCAGCAACGCGGCGACGACGAGGAAAGCTGGCATGTGCGCTGGGTGAAACAAACCAAGCCGGGCGTCGAAGAATCGAGCGAACACGACGTCGAACTTTTTGCCGAACTGCGCGATCACGAGCTGCAGTCGCTGCGAATTCCGGAGCGCTATTTCGAATTTTTTCCGAAGTCCCTCTTCGTCGATCTGCTGCGCTCGACCGGGAAAGCGCACATCAACAAAGAATCACGCCAAGCCGAAGTCAGCACGGCCGATGAGGTGTCTACTAACAACCAGCCGATCGCGGTGCCCGAACTCGATTCGATCGAGAAACTCCTCGGCGAACCGACCGATAAAACGACCGGCCCCTCGGGCTTGGTGCGTTATCGCTACCGCTACCAGGCGCAGATTCCGAGTGGCAAAGGGAAGTTCATCGAGGCCACGTTCTTCTTCGATCCCGCCTCCGGACAGCTACGGCGCTTGATTGGCAAGCTGCCCAAAGGCACCATGAGTTTCAATTTTCCGGCGGCGAAGGACGCTGGCCAAAAAACGGGGCAGAAGTAGCGGTGCGCGATTTCTGAAGACAAAAAAAGGCGCTCATTGCTGAGCGCCTCGATAAACTGGTCGCGATAGGAATTAAGAAGCGACGCCCGTGTCCGCCGGCGGGTTGCTCGGTTCAGCTTCCTTTTGCTTGAACTCGAGTTTGTCGCCATTGCGAACCACCATGCACGGCTCCCCATCCTTCACGTCGCCGCGGAGGATCGCTTCGGCCAGCGGATCTTCGAGGTAGTGCTCGACCGCGCGGCGCAATGGACGCGCACCGTACTTCTCGTCGTAGCCCTTCTCGATGAGCAGCAGCTTCGCTTCCGGAGTGAACTCCAGAGTGATTTTGCGCTCGCTGAGGCGCTTCGCGAACTTGGTGACTTCGAGATCGACGATCTTGAAGAGATCTTCCTTCGAGAGCGGACGGAAGAAGACGATCTCGCTGATGCGGTTCAAGAACTCGGGCTTGAAGATGCGCTTCGCTTCTTCGAGCACCTTTTCGCGCATCTTTTCCTGATCGTTGAAGCTCGACGTCGCAGCAGCGAAGCCCATCGACGTTTGGCGTTGGAGCAGTTGAGCTCCGACGTTCGACGTCATGATGATGATCGTGTTGCGGAAATCGACCACACGACCCAGCGAGTCCGTCAGGCGACCGTCCTCCAGGATCTGGAGGAGCAGTTGCACGACGTCCGGATGGGCCTTCTCGATTTCGTCGAAGAGCACCACCGAGTACGGACGGCGACGGACGGCCTCGGTCAGCTGGCCGCCTTCCTCGTAACCGATGTAGCCCGGAGGCGAACCGATCAGACGGGAGACGGCGAACTTCTCCATGTATTCAGACATATCGATCTGAATGATGGCGTCCTGAGAGCCGAACATGTTTGCCGCAAGTTGCTTCGCCAGCTCGGTCTTGCCCACGCCGGTCGGACCGACGAAGAGGAATGACCCGATCGGGCGGCGCGGATCCTTGAGGTCAGCGCGCGAACGGCGCAGCGCACGGGAAATGGCGACGGTTGCCAGCTCCTGCCCGATGACGATCTTCTGCAGATCGGTTTCGAGCGAGAGCAGCTTCTCGCTCTCCTTCTTTTCCATGCGGGTGAGCGGAATGCCGGTCCAATCGGCGACGACCTGCATCATGAGATCTTCGTCGATCTGAACGCGTTTCTCCTCGCGAGCCTTCTTCCACGTTTCCGTGGCGGCGTCCTGTTTGGCGCGGAGTTGCTTTTCCTTGTCGCGATACTTGGCGGCTTCCTCGAAGTGTTGCTTCGCGATCGCCTCTTCCTTCTGCGCGCAGACTTGCTCGATCTCCTTCGTGAGATCTTCGATGTCCGTCGGGCGGTTGAGAGAAGCGATGCGGGCGCGCGAGCCGGCCTCGTCCATCACGTCGATTGCCTTGTCAGGCAGGAAACGACCCGTGATGTAGCGGTCGGAGAGTTTCGCGGCGGCCTCGAGCGACTTGTCGCTGAAGATCGCCTTGTGGTGATCCTCGTACTTTGCGCGAATGCCTTTGAGGATTTGGATCGTGTCGTCGACCGAGGGAGCTTCGACCTTCACGGCCTGGAAGCGGCGGTCGAGCGCGCTGTCCTTCTCGATGTACTTGCGGTACTCGTTGAGCGTGGTCGCGCCGACGCACTGCAGTTCACCGCGCGAGAGAGCGGGCTTGAAGATGTTCGAAGCGTCCATTGCACCTTCCGCAGCGCCGGCGCCCACGATGGTGTGCAGCTCGTCGATGAAGAGGATGATGTTCTTGGCGCGCTTGATCTCGTCCATCACGGCCTTGATGCGCTCTTCGAATTGACCGCGGTATTTGGTGCCCGCGACCATCAGAGCGAGGTCGAGCGTGATGACCTTCTTTTCGAACAAAATCTCGGGAACGATGCCGCTCGCGATTTCTTGAGCGAGACCTTCCACGATGGCGGTTTTGCCGACACCCGCTTCGCCGATCAGAACGGGATTGTTCTTCGTGCGGCGGCAGAGGATCTGGATCACGCGGCGGATTTCATTTTTCCGACCAACGACCGGGTCGAGTTCGCCCTTGCGAGCGAGTTCGGTGAGGTCGCGACCGAACGCCTTGAGCGCAGGGGTCTTGACCTCTTTCTTGTCCTCCGGCTGGGCGCCGGAACGTTGCGGGCTGCCGGCCGCGGCTTCTTCGCCGCCACCGCCAGTTTCACCGCCGGAGAATTGAGGATCGAGCTCGCGGAGGATTTCGTTGCGCGTGCGTTCGATGTCGATGTCGAGCGACTTGAGCACTCGGGCGGCGACGCCCTCACCCTCGCGGAGCAAGCCGAGCAGGATGTGTTCGGTGCCGACGTAGGAGTGATTCAGCGCCTTGGCTTCCTTGCCGGCGAGGGCCAGCACCTTCTTCACGCGCGGCGTGTAAGGAATGCTGCCCGTGGTCTTGGTTTCCTGGCCGGTGCCAACCTGTTTTTCCACGGCGGCGCGCACGGTTTCGAGGTCCAGCCCCATTTTTTGGAGGACGCTCACCGCTACGCCCTGGCCCAGCTTGATCAGGCCCAGCAGGATGTGCTCCGTGCCGACGTAATTGTGGTGGAAGCGATCGGCTTCCTTGCGAGCAAGCGCCAACACCTGTTGGGCTCGCGGAGTAAAGTTGTTCATCGGTTCCATAAAGGGAGGGGGGTGCGTCGTCTTAAATTGGGCGGGTTTCCTGGACTCTAATGTTGGTGTTTAGGTTTTTCCAGCGCACTGGGTTAGTTGTTAGGCCGCAGGCTGAAGTTGGGTTTGCCGAAAGCAGCGAATTCCGTGCGCAGGCGCTCGGCGCGAAGCGCGTCTCGCTGATTGGATTCCAACTCCAACTTCGAAAGGTGCAAAATGTGGCCCGGCTGGGCTTCAATGAACAAGCGATCGATGGTCGAACGACTTTCGTCGGCGAATACCCCTAGATCGACACCGAGCCGCAGGAGTGAAAGGAGATTCATCGCCTCGCTCGAGCTCAGCAGGTGCGAATTCCGCAGAATGCCATAGGCCCGGCCGATTTTGTCGAAGAGCTTGGCCGCGTCGCCTTCGACAAGGCGCTGGCGGGCGTTCATTTCGTGTTCGATGATCGAGTTCAACACGCTGCCGAGGCGCCGGATGATTTCATCCTCCGACTCGCCTAGCGTGGTCTGATTCGAAATCTGGAAGATGCTGCCGCTGGCGTCCGAACCTTCGCCGAAAAGTCCGCGCACCACCATGCCGAGTTGGTTCACCGCGCGTACGACTTTCTCCATTTGATTGGAAATCACGAGCGCGGGCAAATGCATCATTGCCGAGGCGCGCATCGCCGTGCCGAGATTCGTCGGACAGGCCGTCAGATAGCCAAGCGTGGGTGAAAATGCGTAGTCGAGTTTCTCCTCGAGCGCGGAGTCGAGGTCGTTGATCGCGTTCCAGGTTTTCTTGAGCTGAAAACCGGCGCGCAGAACTTGAATGCGGAGGTGATCCTCTTCGTTGATCATCACCGAAACTGCCTGGTCCTTGCTGATGACGACGCCGGAGCCGCTCTTGGAGCCGGAGAGTTCGCGGCTGATGAGGTGGCGTTCAACGAGGATTTGCTTTTGCAGATCGCTCAATTCCGTCACGCCGACGCTCAGCGATTTTTTCATCTGCGGCATCGTCGAGACCGCTTCGCGGCAGACGTCCAAAATCGACTCGCGTTGCGCCGGACGAGCCCAGCCAGGAAAAGGCAGATCGGCCAAATTCCGCGCCAGGCGGATGCGGGTCATCAGGACAATCGCGCACTTGCTGCTCGACGTATCGGTCAGCTCCGACTGAGCGGCAAGAAGTGACTCAATCGTCATGGGTGGATTCTTGGGCTTTTTGTCCGAACGCTTGTTTGACCTGGTGGATTTCATCACGGAATCGCGCTGCGTCTTCGTAGCGCTCAGAACGAATCGCTTCGTCGAGATTTGTTTCGAGTTGGTTGAGACGATCGTGAAGCGATTTACGATCGAGTGCTTTTTGCGGGACTTTGCCGGCGTGCGCTGTCCCCTTGTGCATGTTGTCCAGCATCGGTTCGACCATCGTCTTGAAGGTCTCGTAACACTGCGGACAACCGAAGCGTCCGTGCTTCTTGAAGTCGTTTTGGGTAAAACCGCAGTGATCGCAACGCAGTCCGGTCGCCGGGGCTTCCGGATTCAGGGACGCTTTGAGCAACAGATCCGCCAACGAAAACCCATTGGGATCGGTCACGCCTTTGGCCTGGGCGCACTCTTCGCAGAGGTCGACCTTATGAACCTTGTTATTAACGATCTGTGTAAGATGGACTGTAGCGGGCTTCGAACACAGGTCACATTTTAGAGGGCTGGCCATGGTGTAAACTATAGCACGTCCGCCTTAAGTATCGACACACCGTGCCGGAAATTGTGACGCACGAACGACATTTATGCGGGACCGTTGCACTTACCATGCCACTGGGTCTTCGCCTGGCAAGACCCGCCTGGGGCGTTACCGACGAAAATGAGCCACGCCGTTACGGCACGAATGCCCTTCCGAGATGCGCGATTTTGGCACAAACGCCCACCGCCGGCCGGATCGGTTTCGTGCGGAGTCGAACGTCCAGACATCAACCCGCGACCGGATAGCTGCCGAGCCACTTCACGAGCGGGCAGAACCGTTTCAACTCCGCCAGAGCTTCCTTCATGTTCGCGTCCTCGAAGTGGCCGGTGACGTCGATGAAGAAGTAATAATCCCACGGCCTGCGCTTGCTGGGACGGGATTCGATCTTTGACAGGTTGATCCCACGCTCGGCCAGCGGCATCAGCATCTTGAGCAGCGCGCCCGAATGCGACGCGGCTTCATCGCCGAGCGAGATCAAGAAGCTCGACATGTCGCGGCCATTGCCAACCGAACCGGAGGCTTTCTTCCCGAGCACAAAGAAGCGCGTGGTGTTGTCCGCCTTGTCCTGAATATTTCGCGCGACGATCGGCACGCCATAATGTTCAGCCGCGAGCTCCGCGGCTACGGCGGCGGCACCGGGTTCTTCCTTGGCCATCTGCACCGCGCGCGAGGTGCTCGGCGCATCGATCAATTGCGCGTGCGGCAAATGGCGATGCAGCCAGTTGCGGCATTGTGCCAGCGCCTGATCTTTCGAGTAAACTTTTCTGATGTCCTCGACGGCGTGGTTCGAAATCAGCGCATGGCTGATCTCGAGATAGATCTGCGCCACGATCTTCAGATCGCTTTCGACAAAATTATCGAGCGTCTCGCGCACGCTGCCTTCGGTTGAGTTTTCCGCCGGAATAACAGCGTAGTCCGCCTCGCCTTTTTCAACGGCCGTGAAGATGTCGCCGATCGCAGCCATCGCGTGATAATTCACGCTCGCGCCGAATTTCTTCATCGCCGCGGCATGAGTGT
This sequence comes from Opitutaceae bacterium, assembly GCA_035765635.1. Classification (GTDB taxonomy): domain Bacteria; phylum Verrucomicrobiota; class Verrucomicrobiia; order Opitutales; family Opitutaceae; genus EW11. The sequence goes on along the minus strand of DASTWZ010000009.1, from coordinate 10,017 downwards.
TCGACGCCTCCGGGCCAAAATACGCGATGAGCAGAGGCTTCTCGAGTGCGATCGCCGCCGACATGATCTCGCGGTAAATGGCCCGCAGCGCTTCGTTTTTGATCGGGCCCTGATTGAGGCTCGTTACTTTCCGCAATACTGCGTCCTCGCGCTCCGGCACATAAATTTGCCCGCCGGTGTTGCGCTTCAACTTTCCGATCTCGGCGGCCAGCGCCAGACGTTGGTTGAGAATGTCGACGATTTGATGATCGAGTTTATCGATTTTCTGGCGGATCGGCTCGAGGTCCATGAGCGGTTAGGCGGGCTTGTCTTCGGAACGTTGTTGTTCGGGCGCCGGCTCCTCGGTCGAACTCGGTGCTTCGGAAGCAGCGGTTTCCGGCGCTGACTCCGCGTTTGAAAGCGAATGCTCGACGGTGACTTCTTCCAAATTTGGCGTCGTGCCCTCGCCTTCTTCCAGCGGCAAACCCATTTCGGCGTCACTCGGCGGTCGCGAGGTTGTCGCGTTCTTCAGCCACTCGTCGATTTGACGCGGCGACAGCACGTCCGATGCGGGCAATTCCACGAGCGACTTAACGCCGACGAAATCCAGGAACTTATCTGTCGTGCCGTACTGCAAGGGCCGGCCAGGCAAATCGGCGCGACCGGTGATGTAAACGAGTTCGCGCTCGAGCAGTTTGTTCAAACCAGCTTCCGCAGAAACGCCGCGGATCGTTTCGATTTCCGTGCGCGTGACGGGCTGGCGGTAGGCGATGATCGCGAGTGTTTCGAGGGCCGATTGGGAAAGTTTAACCGGAGGCGGTTCGTCGCGCAGAATACGGATCCAGCCGGCAAAACGCGGATGCGTCACGACGCGGTAACCCGTCGGGCCTTCGATCAGCAGGTAAATATCATTGGCCACCCGCAGCTCTTCCGCGATCTGCGCCATCGCTTCTCGAATCTGCGTCGCAGTGATCAACGACGGCACTTCCGAATACAATTCGGCATCGGTCGGCGCAGCGGGAGGCGCCGGCACTTCGCTTGCGGACTCAGCCGTGGATTCGGCGGGCGCGCTTGCCGCAGCCGATTGTTCGTCGCCCATCGCGCTTGTCGCGCCTGCGCTCGCGCTTTCGTCGCTGGACGCGGCGTCGTTTGCCGAAAACGGCGTCGCCGTTCCTGGCGCCTGCACGCCTTCGTTTTCGGGCGCGGGGGCCGCGCTCGGCGCTTCAGATTCGACTTCTTCGACTCCCAAAGTGGCACGCTCGTGAAACCGCGCAAAGGCAGCTTGAATGTCTTTGATCGAGATTGGCTGCCCCGTCGAGAAGAGCAGCGCCTTGAGCACCAGTTTCAGATTGAAAGCCATTCGGGATTAGTCGGTCAGTGAATGCGGCGCTCATTCGGCGAAGCAATCTCGAAAATCCGTCCGCGCGGCTCGATTTCGCGAGCCTCCTTGCACCATGAAACCCCGATCGCGCGCACAAACTCCGCCCTTGCTCGGCGCATGGCGCTTTGGTCATGTCTCCGGTTTCTTCCCATGAGCAAGCCCGACCAGAATGCCGACCTACGCAAGTTCTCCTCAATCGTCCTCGATGGCCCAGATCGCGCGCCCAATCGCTCGATGCTGCGCGCCGTCGGCTTCGCCGATGAGGATTTCAAAAAGCCCGTCGTCGGCATCGCGTCCACCTGGAGCATGGTCACGCCGTGCAACATGCATATCGACAAACTCGCGCGGGAAGCCGAGGCCGGCGCCAATGCCGCGGGCGGCAAGGCCATCATCTTCGGCACGATCACGGTCTCCGATGGCATCTCGATGGGCACGCCGGGCATGCGCTACTCGCTCGTGTCGCGCGAGGTGATCGCCGACTCCATCGAAACGGTCACCGGCGCGGAAGGTTTCGACGCGCTCGTCGCGATCGGCGGTTGCGACAAAAACATGCCGGCCTGCGTCATGGCCATGGCGCGCCTGAATCGCCCTTCGGTTTTCGTCTACGGCGGCACGATCCTCCCCGGCGTTCATCCCGAAAACAAAAAGGAATGCGATATCGTCTCGGTCTTCGAAGCGGTCGGTCAGCACGCCGCGAACAAGCTCGATGACAAGGGCCTCGACACCGTCGAGAAATGTTCGATTCCCGGGCCAGGTTCCTGCGGCGGTATGTACACCGCGAATACGATGGCCTCGGCAATCGAAGCTCTCGGGCTTTCGTTGCCCAACAGCTCCGCGCAACTGGCCGTGGGCAATGAGAAAAAAGAAGACTGCCGCCGCGCCGGAGAAGCCGCCCTCGCCCTGCTCAAAGCTGGCATTCGCCCGCGCGATATCCTCACGAAGAAGGCATTTGAAAATGCCATCACGGTCGTGATCGCGCTCGGCGGTTCGACCAATGCGGTACTGCACTTGCTCGCCATGGCGCATGCAGCGGGCGTTGAGCTGTCGATCGACGATTTCACTCGCATCGGCGCTAAGGTGCCGGTGCTCGCCGACCTCAAACCGTCCGGCAAATACGGCATGGCTCATCTCGTGCGGATAGGTGGTTTGCCGCCGCTCATGAAGATGCTTCTCGATCAGGGTCTGCTCCACGGCGACTGCCTCACGGTCACAGGGAAAACCATCGCTGAAAATCTGAAGAACGTCGGTGCGTATCCAAAAGATCAGGACGTCGTTCGCTCGTTCGACAATCCAATCAAGCCCGACAGCCATCTCCGCATTCTCTACGGCAATCTCGCGCCGAAGGGTTCTGTTGCGAAAATTTCCGGCAAGGAAGGCCTGCGCTTTTCTGGAAACGCGATCGTTTTCGAAGCCGAAGAGACCGCGCTCAAAGCCATCCTCGATGGGCACGTGAAAGCGGGCCACGTGATCGTCATCCGCAATGAAGGTCCGGTCGGCGGTCCCGGCATGCGCGAGATGCTCGCGCCAACTTCCGCCGTCATGGGCAAGGGCCTCGGCAAGGAAGTCGCGTTGATCACGGATGGACGTTTCTCGGGCGGCAGCCACGGTTTCGTCGTCGGCCACATCACGCCCGAGGCTGCGGTCGGAGGTCCCATCGCCATCATCCGCGATGGCGACAAGATCACCATCGATGCGGAGAAGAACGAGATCACGCTCGAACTCCCCGCGAACGAAATCGCCGCACGCCAGAAGTCCTGGACGCCTTCGAAACCGAAAGAAACCCGCGGCGTCCTCGCCAAGTACGCCAAGCTCGTCACCTCCGCCTCCGAAGGCGCCGTCACCGACAAGAACCTCTGATTTTTATTTGCCCACGAATCACACGAATCACACGAAGCTCAAGACCCAAATTTCCCACGGAAGGCACGGAAATCACGGAAAGGACAGAAAGGATTTTAATCCGAAATTCTGTTGTTCGAATCTTCCGTGTTTTCCGTGTGTTCCGTGGGAAAAAATTCAGTGGCTCGAGGTTTGAGGTTCGTGTTTTTCGTGTGATTCGTGGGCCTAACCAAACCCCCTATGTCCTGGTCACGTTTCAAAGAGTACTTCTACCAGAACTCCGAGCTCGGTCTCGCGCTCGATATCAGCCGTATTCCTTTTCCGAATACGTTTTTCGCCACGATGGAAAAGCCGATGCAGAAGGCTTTCGCCGACATGGCGGCGCTCGAAAAAGGCGCCATCGCGAACCCCGATGAAAACCGCATGGTCGGCCACTATTGGCTGCGTGCGCCTCAGCTCGCGCCAACCAAGGAGTTGACCAACGAAATTTCCTCCACCGTTTCGGCGATCAAGGATTTTGCGGCGAAAATTCATTCGGGCGCGATCAGTGGTCCCAAGGGGAAATTCACCCACTTGCTCGTGGTCGGCATCGGCGGCTCCGCCCTCGGTCCTCAATTTGTCCACCACGCACTCGGCCAACCTGGCGCCGACAAGATGGCCGTGACGTTCTTCGATAACACGGATCCCGATGGCATGGACTACGTGCTCGCCTCGCTCGGCGGAAAGCTCGCCCAAACGCTCGTCGTCGTCATTTCGAAATCCGGCGGCACAGTCGAGACGCGCAACGGCCAGCTCGAGGCCGCCGCCGCATTCAAGGCCGCGGGCCTGGATTTCGCGAAGCACTTTGTCGCCATCACCGGAGCGGGTTCGAAGCTCGAGCAAACCGCGCAAAAAGAGGGCTGGCTTGCCCGCTTCCCAATGTGGGATTGGGTCGGCGGTCGCACGTCGGAATTGTCCGCCGTTGGTCTGCTGCCGGCGGCGCTGCAGGGCTTGGATATCGACGGCATGCTCGCCGGCGCCGCCGCGGTCGACGCGGTCACGCGCAAAAACATCACGAAGGAAAATCCCGCCGCGCTTCTCGCACTCATGTGGTACTTCGCCACCGATGCGCGCGGCGCCAAGGACATGGTCGTGCTGCCCTACAAAGATCGCCTCCTCCTCTTTTCGCGCTACCTGCAACAGCTCGTGATGGAGTCGCTCGGCAAGGAACTCGATCTCGGCGGCCGCATCGTGAACCAGGGCATCGCCGTTTACGGCAACAAGGGTTCGACCGATCAGCACGCCTACGTTCAACAACTCCGCGAAGGCGTGAACAACTTCTTCATCACCTTCATCGAGGTGCTGAAGGATCGCGCGAATCCGACTGCACTCGAAGTCGAACCGGGCATCACCAGCGGCGACTACCTCCAGGGTTTCTATCTCGGAACGCGCGACGCGCTTTCCGAAAAAGATCGCTCGTCGATCACGATCACCGTTAACGAAGTGTCCCCGCAAACGATCGGCCTGTTGATTGCCCTCTACGAGCGCGCGGTCGGTCTTTATGCTTCGCTCGTCGGCATCAATGCCTACCACCAGCCCGGCGTCGAAGCGGGCAAAAAGGCCGCGACGGGCGTGATCGCGCTGAAGCAGAAAATCACCGCCGCGCTCACGGCAGACACGAAGACCGCCTTCACGGCCGAGGCACTGGCGGCCAAGGTCGGCGCGAGCGAGCAAACCGAACTCGTTTTCAAAATCGCGGAGCATCTCTCCGCCAACGGCTTTCTCCGCCGCACCGCGAAAACGCCATGGTTCGAGACAACTTACCAGGCGAAGTAGCACGCTCCACGATCTGAGCGCCTACGTAGCGCACGAAATCGAACCTCGAGCCCTTTCCCACGGAATACACGGAAACCACGGAAAGGGCTTCAAAGTCCGAAATTCCGTTGGCTCGAGCCTTCCGTGATTTCCGTGCCTTCCGTGGGAAATTAGTCTTTGGATTTGGTGTGATTCGTGGGCAACCAAATGGACGATAAAGTCGAATTCCTATAGTCCGCCGGAACAAATCTCGCCGCTTTCATTTCGTCTAATTCCTCCGATCCCATGGCAAATCAGGATTGGCGAACGCCCTCTTCCACTCTCTAACTTCAGTCACATGAAATTCTCAAAGGTCCTCCTTTCCCTTTTGTTGGTATCCCTTGTCGGGCTGCTCTTCTCCGGCTGCTCCAGCGCGCCCGAAGACAGCTCGATTCCGTGGAACCGGCCGGCCAGCTGGGAAGGCGGCATTCCCGGCATGGGTTCGCCTGACGAAGACGGCGCGACCCACTAATCCCGCCAAACTCCTTCAAATCCGGCTGCTCAAGCCGGATTTTTTATGCCCGAAGAAAACGCCTCGCTCAAACCGCTCGCTTCGCACCTCTACGTCGTCGCGACGCCGATCGGCAATCTCGCTGACCTGAGCGAGCGCGCTCGGTCGATTCTGGCGCAGGTGGATTGTATTGCCTGTGAGGATACACGGACCACCGGCGCGATGCTCACGCGCCTGGGAATTCACCGCCCGCTTGTCGCGTACCACGAGCACAACGAGCAGGAAGCCGGCGAACGTCTCGCCGAGGAAATCGCCAGTGGGAAATCGATCGCGCTCGTTAGCGACGCCGGCACGCCCGCGATCAGCGATCCGGGCTTTCGTCTGGTCCGCGCCTGCCGCCGTAGAAATCTGGACGTCGTTCCCGTGCCCGGCGCGAACGCGGTCATCGCCGTATTGAGCGCGTCGGGTTTGCCGACAAACGGATTTCTTTTTGCCGGATTTCTCCCGCCAAAAACGTCGGCGCGGACCGCGTTCCTGGAGAAGTATCGGGATTTCGAATACACCCTGGCGGTTTATGAATCGTGCCATCGTATCGACAAGTTCGCCGACGAAATTGTCGCCGTGCTGGGCGACGCGCGTGTCGTGGCGATCGCCAAGGAAGTGACCAAGCTGCACGAAACCTTTCTGATCGGAACCGCGAAGGACGTTCGCGCGCGCCTGGCGAAGACGAGCCTGAAAGGCGAATTCGTCGTCTTGATCGCCCCGGCTGATTTCGTGCTTTGATCGCCTCGCCCGCGGCTGACTCTCTGATATTTTTGCTGATCATGCCCGTCGCCGTCATCGATATTGGAAGCAACTCCATCAAAATTCTCGTGGCGGATCGCACGGGGACCGGCGCGTTCACCGCTCTGAAATACAAGACACTCGACGCCCGCATCAGCGCCGGAATCAGCCGGGATAATCCCGAACTCAGCGCGGAAGGCATGGCGCGTGGTGTCGCTGCTGTCGCGGAATTGGTCGCGGATGCCGCAGCATTTGAGCCGGCAAAAATCGTCTTGGTCGCCACGAGCGCCGTGCGCGACGCGCGCAATGGCGGCGATTTCGTCGCGGCCATTCGCGAGGCTACGGGCCATGACGTGCGCATCCTGGGGGGCGAGGAAGAGGCCAACCTGATTGGGCGGGGCTTGACCTGCGATCCTGCGCTGGCAGGGGCGCGTAATTTTTATCTCTTCGATTTGGGCGGCGGGAGCTTGGAGTGCCTCGCCTTTCGCGAGCGCAAGATCACCCAGGCAATCAGCCTTCCGCTGGGCTGCGTGCGCCTGACGGAACTCTGCGTGAACGATCCAAGCCGGCCTTTTTCTGAGGCGGAGCGTTTGGCGGTCGCCGACCACGTGAAACTGACCCTTCGACAATCGGGTTTTCGTTTCGATCTTCCGCCTGACGCGGCGGCCATTGGGACTGGCGGCACCTTGACGACCGCTCGCGCGATTCTGGCCGAGCGTCGCGGAAAGACCCTCGCGACGAGCGATACCTTGCTCACCGTCGACGAACTACGCGAGCTGCTGAATTATGTCGGCCGCTGCGACTTGACCGACAGGAAGCGCATCCCTGCCATGCCGGCGGCGCGCGCTGATGTTTTCCCGACCGCGATCGCCACTGTCCTCGCCGTCGCCGACGTCGGCGGCTTGGGCGCGTATTGGAATTCCTTATACAATCTGCGCTGGGGCGTGGCGGCTGAGTTGCTCGAGCAATCGATGCACCGGTGACCAGTATTTGTCGTACTGCACATTCGCGCCGTCCCGATGCATGCGATGCTGGGATCGAGTCCGTCCGCGTCCTGTGGCGCGGACTCGAGGTAAGAATGTCGGCGAGGACGCCAGCGCTCCCAGTAGCCGACATCGGCGGAACGCCGACGCTCGGCAAATCCCCGACATCGGCGGAACGCCGACGCTCGGCAAATCCCGACATCGGGGGGAACGCCGACGTTCGGCAAATCCCCGACGTCGGCGAGACGCCTACGTTCAGCAAATTCCCGGCGGTGGACCGCCGAATGCGCCTTTCCAAGGCGCAGAAGGCACTGGAAGCGCAAACAAAAATACGAGGGAAGCACGCTTGCGACTGGGAGCGCTGGCGTCCTCGCCGGCATTGACGTCGAGCGCAAGCGAGACGCCCCCGTTTCCACCGCCTCTCCCCGCAATCACGCGTGCGGGCCGGGGCGCTTGGCCTTCTTCGGCGCGATCCTTGCAGCTTTGGCCGCCTCCGCGCGGCCCAGCTCGCGAAGCCCAGCGATGACGTTCGTCATGTCCTCAGGCATCGGCGCGCGCAGATCCAATGATTTTCCCGTCACCGGGTGCCTCACGACCAAGTGCTCGGCGTGCAACATCACTCGCTCCGGCTGCAGCGTCACGCGCGGATCCGGTTTCCAACCGTACACCACGTCCCCCATCAGAACGTGTCCGGCCGATTTCATGTGCACGCGAATTTGATGCGTGCGCCCCGTGTGAATCGTGCAACGAATCAGCGCGGCGACCCCGGCGAATTTTTCAACCACCTCCCAATCCGTGTGCGCGTCCCGACCGCCCTGCTCTGCTTCGACCACCGTCATTTTGTGACGCTGCGCCTGATTGCGCCCAATCGGTTTCTTAATGCTTCCGCTGAGCAGCGAAGGCGCGCCGCTGACGAGCGCGAGATATTGTTTCTCCAAGGATCGTTCGGAAAATTGCTCGGACAGGCCGCGATGAGCTGCGTCCGTTTTCGCGACGAGCATGACACCCGATGTTTCACGATCGAGGCGATGCACGATGCCGGGCCGCTCCACGCCGCCGATGCCGCTGAGTTCGCCTTCGCAATGCGCAAGAAGCGCGTGAACGAGCGTGTCCTCACCTGTGCCCGCGCCCGGATGCACGATCATCCCAGCCGCTTTGTTGATCGCGAGCAGGTGCTTGTCCTCGAACAAAACATCCAGCGGAATATCGACCGCTTTCAGTTCCGACGGGCGCGTGTCCGGTAGTGAAAATTCCACTACATCGCCGGCGGACACGGCGTGATCGCGTTTGATCGCAGCCCCGTTGACGGTGACGAGGCCCGCATCGAACGCACGTTGAATCGCGGTGCGACTGTGCTCGGGAAACGCGCTGGCGAGAATCTTGTCCGCTCGCGCTCGCCGAACCTCAGGACCAACCGTGTAGCTGGTGGCCGACACTCAGGCTTTCTGCAGCGACTTGCGCTTCGGCGCAGCAGTCTTGCCGGCGCCGGCCGTCGAACCGCCGAGCAGGTACTCGGGATTCAATTTCTGCAGAGGCTTCGGGATGAACACGCCGTCCTTCCGGATCAGTTTTCCATCAAACCAAATTTCGCCGCCGCCGTACTCCGGACGCTGAATGCAGACCATGTCCCAGTGAACTTGGGAGCGATTGCCATTGCCCACGCCTTCATAGGCCTGACCGGGCGTGAAGTGGAAAGAGCCCGCGATCTTCTCATCGAAGAGAATATCGCGCATCGGTTCCTGGATGTGCGGGTTGAAGCCGAGGGCGAACTCGCCGATGTAGCGCGCGCCTTGATCGCTGTCCAAAATTTCGTTCAGGCGCTTCGTGTTGTTCGACGTCGCTTCGACGATGCGGCCGTTCTTGAACGCGAGGCGAATGTTGTCGAAGGACTGACCGAGATAAACGGTCGGTGCATTATATTGAACGAATCCTTCGACGCTGTCCCTCACCGGACACGAGAAAACTTCGCCGTCTGGAATGTTGCGCAAACCGCCGCACGGCTGGGCGCCGATACCTTTGATCGAAAAACGCAGATCTGTTCCGGGGCCTTTGATGTGCACTCGATCCGTGCTCTTCATCAGATCCGCGAGCGCCTCCATGCCGGGCGCCATGCGCGAGTAGTCGAGCGTGCAAACGCGGAAATAAAAGTCTTCGAACTCCTCCGTGCTCTTGCCCGCGAGTTGAGCCATCGAAGGTGTCGGCCAGCGCAGCACAACCCACTTCGTCTTGCCCACGCGATGGTCGAGGACGGGCTTCATCAACTTGCTGACGAGTTGAACGCGCTCGGGCGGAACATCGGAGGCCTCGAAAATGTTATCCGAGCCGCGCAGCGCGATGTACGCATCCATTTTTTGCATGCGCATCAACTCGACCTCGGCATACGGCTGATACTGCTCCTCGACCGCGCCCACCGTCATTTCGCGTGTGATCCGCGCGCGGTGAATGCTGACGTACGGATGCGCACCACGACGGCGGGTCGCGCGAATCAAACTAATGATCATCGCGTCCGGCACATCGAACGCGTCGATGAGCACGCGTTCTCCCTTCTTCAAGTTCGTGGAAAACCCAGCGAGCCCATCAGCCAATTGATCGAGACGAGGATCTGAAAGCATCCCTCCAATAACGCCGCGGCGAAAGATTCGCGCAAGTATGAAGAGGAAGGCTGAAGAAAGCGAAGGCTGAATGCTGAAGGCTGAAGAAAGCCAAGGCTGAAGGCTGAATGGCTGAATGCTGAAAACGAACCGCAGTGATGCACACCCAGTTTATGCGAT